>NZ_WVID01000002.1:0-116987 GCF_010091925.1 Nostoc sp. B(2019)
AACAACGGTGGGTAATTGTTGAAAGTCTTGCACGGATGCACTCTGATAAAAAGCAGCTTGAAAAGAAACTTGAGCAGTTGGATGCTAGCCTCTCAAAAGAATTATATGCTTTGTGTTCTCAAAGATTCCAGTGCGAAACGGATGCTCTGGCTGCTTGTGAGCGCTTCGCCAACAAGCTCAACTACCACTGTCTGGAGGACATTAGAGTTGTTAAACATACTCACTATTCCCAAAAGGGACGACCGCGTAAAGATGCTCTATCTCAATTTAGTTATCAACTAACTGCCAGTTTGGTTCGTTCCAAGACCAAAATTGAATCAGTAATGGTTGGTTTTGGCCGTTTTATCCTTGCCACAAATGTTACTGATATCCATCAACTCCCCACACAGCAAGTTTTACTTGAATACAAGCAGCAACAATCTCCCGAACGTGGGTTTCGATTTTTAAAAGATCCTTTGTTTTTCACATCGAGCGTTTTTGTCAAGTCTCCTGAACGCGTAGCTGCACTTGCTATGCTCATGGGTCTGTGTCTTTTAGTTTACAGCTTAGGTCAGAGACAATTACGTAAAACCTTAGTTGAGTCTGGAGAGACTGTCAAAAATCAACTCGGTAAACCTATTCAAACTCCTACCCTACGTTGGGTATTTCAATGTTTTCAAGACGTGCATTTATTAATCAACAATGGTCGTAAGCAAGTCGCCAATCTGACACAACAACGAATTTGGATACTTCGTTTTCTCGGTACTGCCTGTGGTCGATATTATCTAGTGTGTTGACCCGCTTTGTAATGCCTTGAGGTCATAATTCACGATTGTGACACTTCAAAGGGCGGAATGTAGGTTTTATACAAATCTCGTAAATTATGCGAATAATACATATTTTGAACCACGTTCAAGAGATAGGTAACGGAATTGTAAATGTGGCTGTGGATCTTGCCTGTCTCCAAGCAAAAACTGGGCATGAAGTGGCAGTAGTTTCTGCTGGTGGAGAATACGAGGCACTACTAGCTGTTTGTGGCGTCAAACACTACCACTTAGATCAGCAGAGAAACCCGATAAATATTATAAAAGCAGCTGTGCGTTATCGGGCGATCGCGGCAGAATTTCAACCGGATATCGTTCATGCTCACATGATGACGGGAATAGTCCTAGCAAGCTTTCTCAGATATGGATACAAGTATGCTTTGGTTTCCACAGTACACAACGAATTTCAGCGTACCAGCCTGCTGATGAGTTTAGCTGACAGAGTAATTGCCGTCAGTAAGGCTGTGCAAGCGTCTATGGCACGGCGCGGTATCCCAGAAAACAAATTGCGGGTGGTATGCAACGGAACTCTAGGTAGTCCCCGCACCCGTCAACTACATGAGTATCCAACTTTACCATTACAGCGTCCGGCGATCGCTACCGTAGCCGGGATGTATAAACGTAAAGGAATTGCTGAGTTAATCGTCGCCTTTGAGCAAATTGCTTTAGATTTTCCTCAAGCGCATCTTTATCTAGTTGGAAATGGGCCTGATAGAGAGCTATTTGAGGCACAAGCACAAGCAACTTCTGTAGCAGGACGCATTCATTTTGAAGGCTTCCAACCGGAGCCTCAACGCTACCTAAAATCTTGTGACATATTTGTCCTCGCTTCTCACCGTGACCCCTGTCCCCTAGTACTTTCAGAAGCTAGAGAAGCTAGCGCCGCTATTATTGGCACTCAAGTAGACGGGATTCCTGAAGCCTTGGAATATGGGCAAGCAGGTCTTTTAGTACCAGCAAAAGATAGTAAAGCTCTGGCTAAAGCATTAGTGCAATTACTGAGTAATTCAGATACGTTGTATGAGTGGAAAAATCGGGCAAATCAAAACCTAGAGTGGCTCAATGTTGCCCGTGTGCATCAAGAAACACTTGCGGTGTATCGTGAATTAAGATAGCTCTTAGGCATTTAATTTGCACATTGACTTGTGAGGATTGTCCTTAATCATTAGTCATTCGAGTTGACAAATGACTAATGACATTAAAAAATTGTGCCTTTCTCAGCCCTGTCAAGAGTTGCAAATTACTTGAGTTTACGCTTTAGTTTAAAAGCTACAACTGAGATGCCAAAAGCTAATGTACCTAAAATGTCAGTTGGCTCTGGAACGGCATTGTAATAGCTACTCACCCGGATGGGCCCATCTTGATCCGCTGGTAGGGGTGGTGCTGCTGGAATAATTCCACCACCTGGAGACAGATTAGGCTGGGTAGAGAATAGATTGTAAAACACAGTATTGTTAGGGATAACGCCACCACTATAGGTGATGACGTTATCTTTAATCGTAACGTTTGCAAATATATCCTCTAGACCAGGAGTATTAGAGAAACCAATTTTCCCATCTCCATCTGCGTCTCCCCATTTCACTGGCTCATTAGCAAATGCTGGAGTAGAATCTGGATTACTATACGAAAGCGTTTCTAATTCAAAAACTAGGCTTGCTATATCCCGCCCAGTAGCATTTAGTAAGTTATTAGCTCTATCTGGAACACCATATCTTATTATTTGTCCAGGGTGTATATCTGGCCCAAGGCTTCTTGGGTCTCTGGTTTGGAGTATGTCTTCATTGACGGTTGTCACGATGGGTTCTACCAAGATGACAGCTCTTGCTGGTGTCAAAGACGAAAAACTAATTCCTGCTGCGCCTAGAACAGACAGTGCTATTTTGGTTGCTATTGTATTCATGTTCTCTCTTCTTTATATGGATTGAAAGAATGTTATGGCGTGTGAGTGAAATCAAACAGCAAATACTCACATTTCAACCGCTTTTTATCTAGCAGATACTTTGGGTTGAGGGTGTTTACTTATTTAGTTGATATCTACTCATAGGTAGATTTATAAAGCAATTCTGATAATGCTTTATCAACATAACCAGTAATTTTACGGAATCTTTATCAAAAATCTAAATTAGAACTTATATATTGACAGACTGGGCAATATGTGAATTTAAAAATTTGATTTATATCCTTAGTATGCAATTATGCTGAGTAAGCGTAGGCATAGCCAAACCCAGGCATCGCTCAAGTCTCTTACATAAATGCTTAATAGTAATTAATGAAAAAGAAAATTTGTTTTACAACTATTGCCGCGATCGCGGTCTTTAGTGCTGGTCTAGTTACTGCAAACAATACAATCAATTCCTTAGCACAAAGTACTGAAAATGTTGAGGGTTTGACAGTTATAAGAACACAGGGAAGTATTATTGTACCGAAAGATGTAGAGGATTTAATTGCAAAATCAGATATTATCGCTATTGGAAAACCAACCCAAGCGATCGCCCAAAGTAAACCTTTAATTCAAAGTAATGGGGGTTACATCACTGAAGCGATTTCCCAAACTGAATTTAAAGTACAACGTGTTCTCAAAGGTGCGTCATACTCTGACACGCTATTAATAGGACAACAAGCAGCTATAGTTCCAGACAAGAACACTACTAAAACTTTCCTCCAGGTATTTGACGACTATCAACAACTAATCAAAAATGCGAAATACATTCTTTTCCTTAAGAAAGGTTTGAATGGTAGTCAATTATATTTTCCTGTAGGGGTTTATTACGGCAAATTCAATATTGATGGCACAGACCAAGCTGAAAATAAAATAGAAAATTCAGATTTTAAGTTGATACGAAAAGACGTATTTGAGAGATTTAAGGAGATTATAAACCAGACGTTAGCTAGTTAACGATGCTACAAGCTTTACTTGCTTTCAAGTAAACAGCTTGATATTGTTTAATAACTGTTTTAAATATTGTATGAGCTGATGTGCGTCTAGATTGTAAATTTTTGCATTCAGACCGTCCTTCATCATTGGTCATCTGTCCTTTGAAATACAAATGACTAATGACCAATGACCAATGACAACCCTTACCCTTTACCCTTTAACCTTTTCCCAAACCTCAAAGAAAGATATTAGGCTCATCCAAACGGTATTGGAGAAAAGGGTATTGCCTTAATCCTTAATCAGGGATTCAAATAAATTTTTTGGTAAATCCACGCAACCAGATTAATATCGGTTTCGCCCAATTCCCACCGAACAAATCGTGCAGCAGAGTATAAAAGCAGGGAATGATAAACAGTGTCAGAAGGGTTGCTAAAGACAAACCGGAAAACACCACCACGCCCAATGGTTGCAGAAATTCTGAGCCTTCGCCAATTCCCAACGCTAGGGGGAACATACCTAAAACAGTGGTAATGGTAGTCATTAACACTGGACGTAAGCGTTGAGGAGCAGCCTTCAAAATCGCCGTTTTCCGATCAACCTTTTCCCGTTCCAGAATTTGATTCGCTAATTCCACCATGATGATGGCGTTGTTAACTACAATACCCACCAGTAATACTGCACCGACGATTACTGTTGCGCCAATGGCAGTTTTGGTAATATAAAGCCCGAAAATACCCCCAGCTAGGGCTAGCGGGATGGTAAACATAATTACCAGCGGGTCAATTAGGGAATTGTATTGCACCGCCATCACCACAAAGACTAAAAAGGCAGCTAATGCACCTAAGAGCTGGAGAGAGCCTTGCAGTTGTTGATTAGATTCGGCTGCCGAACTGGGTAAAATAGTAACGCCTTCAGGTAAATCTAGGCTTTCCAGTACTGTACTCACCTGTTCTAGAGCGCCACTAAGGCTAGCTCCCTCAGTTAAATTGCCAGCAATCAAGAAAACTTGACGTTGATTAATCCGTTGAACTTCTCCAGGAGCTTGTCCTTCGACAATTTTCGCAACATCGCTCAAGCGAACTTGGCGATTGTTGTCTACAAACAAAGGCAACCTCTCTAATTGAGAAGGTGTTTGCACCGATGTTTCATTTAACTGCACTCGCACATCAACTAAACGGTTGCCGCGTTGTAGCTGAGTTGGTGTACTGCCTTCGAGTGCGGTCTGAATTGTTTGCCCAATATCTGTAGTAGTTAAGCCCAAAGCAGAAACTCGCTCCCAGTCAGGAAGAATCTGAATTTCTGGTTGGCGATCGTCTGCATCGGGACGGAATCTCGCTTGAGTGACTTGTTCTTCCAAGGCTGCTAGTACCTGACGGCCTGCTTGTTGTAGAACATTTTCGTCATTTCCCTGAAGAATTACATCAACATCAGCGCCACGTACTGGAGAGTTGCTGAGAATCAAACCCCGCACTTGACCGGGGGAAAGACGCAGGCGAATTCCTGCTAAATTTAGCTTGTTAAACTCCTGGGTAACTCGTTCTACATAAGCTTCCACATCTGTACCCTGTTTCAGGGTAATGGTACTGGAGCCGCGTAAAGCATTCTCACTGGTATTGCTCCCAAAAAGAGCACCACCAGATGTTGAGAAAACATACTCTGTTTCTGGCTGTTTGCGGATCAGCTCATCCGTCGCAGCCATCACTTTTCGGTTAGTTTCTAAAGGTGTACCGGGAGGAAACTGAGCATTGAAGTTAGCTTGTCCAGTGTTGATCCGGGGAAGAATTTCTTGAGGAATTTGGGGAGCCATCCACAAACTACCACCGCCAAAAAGGATAAGAGCGATCGCTACCGTCACTAATCGCCAGCGTAATATCACAGCTAAAAAACTGCCGTATCCTCTCGTAGAAGCCTCAAAGCGGTCATTAAACTTCCGCAATAGCCAAAATTGGCTCAAACGGCTGGAAAAGCGCCATGCCAACATCCTGGAGGCGAGCATGGGAACAACGGTAATCGCAATCAAAATTGAAGCCGCTACGGAAAAGGTGATGGTGAGAATTAACTCATTGAATAGTAGTGCTATGAAGCCACCGATGAGCAGAAACGGCAATACTGCTACTAAGTTCGTACTGGTGGAAGCAACTAAAGCTGATTCCACTTCTTGACTACTTTGTTCCGCCTGAGAAATTAATTGCTGCGAATTCAAGCGGGTTTTCGTATCTTTGCCAGGAGTCATACCAGCACCCTCGGCAATATTCTCCAACATGACGATGGAGTTATCCACTACAATACCAACGCCCAGCGCCAAACCACCCAAGCTAAAAACGTTAAGGGATAAGCCGAATAGCCCCATGAAGATGATGGCGGCTAGGGTTGCTAAGGGGATAGCAAAGACGATGATAAAAGTTTGCCGCAAGGAACCAAGAAATAGGAGGACGGCGATCGCGGCTAGTGCTGTGCCGATTAACCCAGAACTGGTAACATTCGAGATGGAATTGCGGATAAACCGCGACTCATCCAAGGTAGGTGTAAGAATTGTTCCTTCGGGAATTACATTAGATTGCCGGAGTTCTTCTATCCGTTTTTTCACACCCTCAACAACGTTGATGGTGTTAGCATCTGGCTGCTTTTGGATGCTGACTTTTACAGCTTGTTGCCCGTTAAGTAAGACGAACACTCTTTGTTGTTCTGAGCCATCAATGACTTTGGCAAAGTCCCGCAAGTAGACGCGGCGATTGGGGACTGGGGACTGGGTACTGGTGACTGGTGACTGGGTACTGGAAGCCGAGGAAGCAGGGGTAGGAGAGGAGACTTCAAAAGAAAGATTGCTGATTTCATCGGCATCTTGGAAGCGCCCGACGGTACGAGTTAACGGTTCAGAATCTTGCCCCAAAATCCGACCGCCAGAGATATCGACGTTGCGATCTCTGAGTTGATCTAGCACATCGGTCAAACCTACACCCAAAGCTTGCAAGCGATCTAGATCAATATTGACCCTAACTTCTTCTTGAACTCCGCCCGATACGTCTACCCCTGCGACTCCAGGTACAACACTCAGTTCACGGGCTAGTTCTTCTTCGGCAAAAACGCGTAAATCAACGCCTTCTAAGGAGGGGGAAGTTAATGCTACTTCGTAAACTGGTAACTGGGAAGGATCAACTTTGAATAAGCGCGGTTCTTCAATGGTGTCTGGTAAAGTGCTTCTAGCTCTGTTAAAGGCAGCTGTGGCATCGTTTAAGGCTTGATCAATGTTACCTCCCGTTTGAAAGTACAGATCCAAATTTACCTGTCCCTCACGAGTTTG
Source organism: Nostoc sp. B(2019) (assembly GCF_010091925.1). GTDB lineage: Bacteria > Cyanobacteriota > Cyanobacteriia > Cyanobacteriales > Nostocaceae > Komarekiella. The sequence goes on from NZ_WVID01000002.1 coordinate 6,980, forward strand.
GGAAAAAATTTGGATCACGCCTTCAGTAGCGGCAAAAGCTTCTTCTAAAGGCCTTGTCACTTCATCAACTGCTACCTCTGGAGAAATTCCAGGTGCTTGTACCCGCACCCCAATTCGGGGATAGGTGATTGATGGTAGCAAATCTACAGGTAGCTTGAGAACAAAAAATACACCCAGGACTATCACTGCTAGGGTGAGCATGAGTGTGCCGATGTGTTGGCGGATTGATATGGCACTAATACTAAATCCGCCGCCGTTCTTAACTTGCTGCATTACTATCGCTGTGCTCCAATTAAAAATGCTAAATTACCGAAGTTCTCAAAACCGGAAACCGACCATCAAACTTCTCTCAAAATTCAAAAAGAATTTTTAATCTTGCAATTTTTTATTGTGAATTCCCTCTAGGGGCTGACTCCGCTGTTTCAGAAATAATCGATAAACGTACAGCGGCTCCATCCTTTAAAGGTTGACCACTGCGAACTACATAGCGTTCTCCCGGCTGCAAACCAGATAAAATTTCTACTTTGCCATCACCTCTGTTCCCTAATGTGACAGCACGCGCCGCCACTTTCGTCTCGCCTTCTGTGTCTTGTACCACAAATAGTGTGCCTGTCCGGTTTTCTGCCGTGGTATTGGATGCATTGGACGGGGGAGAGGACTGCTTTACGTTTCTTTGTGTCTGCCCTGTACTGTTGGAGTTTTTGTTAGCTGCTTTCTGAATAGCTGCTTGCGACACTACTACTCGCTGTGGTGTCTGGTTTTCAAAGTTGACTCGCGCCAGTAGCCCGCTGCCAATTTTTCCATCATTGTTGGGAATCACTACTTCCACTGGTATCAAGCGAGCCGTGGCATCCGCTGCGGGGGAAATACGCGTAACTCTGCCCATTAATTTTTGATTGGGGTAGGCATCTAAACGGACTTGCACAGATTGCCCAACCTGAATTTGTGCCAGTTCTAATTCAGAGACTTGAACAACGACTTTGACCCGATTAAAGTCGCCAATTTTCAAGACTTCACTACCTGCTTGCAGAAGATTACCCGGTTCTGTCACCCTTTCTGTGACTACACCGTTGATGGGGGATGTTAACCGAGCATAAGATCTGCGTTCTTTAGTTTGGGCAACCAATGCCTGTTGGGCAACTACTCTGCCTTGGGCAGCAGCGACAGCTTGCTGTTCTGTACGGACTTGCTCTTGAGCTGCTCGTAGTGCTTGGGCAGCCGTTTGGGCTTCAGTACGCGCTTGTTGAGCTGTTTGTTCAGCGATCGCACCTTGTTTGAATAGTTTCTGCTGTCGTTCTGAGTCTGCCTGAGCTTGTACTACTTCTAGCCGCGCCCGTTCAACGGAAGCACGGGCATTGCTTACCTGATTGCTTGCCCTAGCTACTTCTGATTTGAGGGCTGCTAGTTCTGCTTCTGCTTGCTTTAATTCTGTCAACAGGATGGCATCATCTAACTGTCCGACGTTTTGCCCTCGCTTAACTGTATCGCCGACATCTAGGTTTAAAGCCAATAGTCTGGCTTCTACTTGCGATCGCAGCGACACAATGCGGAATGGTGTGGTATTACCTGTATACTCTGGTTGTTTTTCTAGTACATCAGTTCGAGCGATCGCTACATCCACAGGCGTTGCACCGCGACTACGCTCACCACCAGGATTCTGAGATTGTGCCCCGGCTGATTCTTTGGGTAGCGCCCCGCAACTTGCTGTCAATACTCCTATGCCCAGCAAACAGGGAATCAATAAGATGGATGTCAAATGGGAAGATACAGAAACAAAGAAATACTGGAACCTAGGTAAAGTGTTAACACAACTATTTACGTCTGCAACAGCCGCGTCAGTTTTCGCAGCTGAATCTAATTGGGTATTGATTACCTGATTAGCAGCTGCTAAAGCTGATGTTTTCGCCTGCTTATGCGGCTTATTTCCGTCCAAAATCATTTACTTTTCTCCTATTGGGGAGTTTCTGGGTTATACAGCCGTTGGGGAGTTTTTGGGTTATACAGCCGTGTATTACCAAGTAATTCTGAGCAAGCAATTCTAAAAGATACAATTAATGGAAAACAAAAGTTCCACGATTATATCTCTTAACTTTTCTGTATCAGAAATTACTATTTTTTTAAAACTCAAAAAAATCTCACTACTGTAGTGCTTACGCGGAGGTAAACAATCTTCTTGCAGACGTTGTAATTATTAGCTTAGTATAAATATTTTTTACTTTATTGACATCTACCCCTAGGAGAACACCTGTAATACCTAAAGATATGGGACTTTTTTGTCTTAGCTTTTAAAATTGCTAGTATCAAATAATTATATTTATTTTTAGATACTCACATTTAATATAGCAAAAAGACTAATACTTTTCCCTCCTAAAGTAATATATTAAGAATATTAAAGATAAATTGCTTTTTCAACGCCATAATGTAGATAAACTCAAGTTTTTCTTCGGCCCCTTGCATATATGGCAAAGAACAGGCTGATATGTTTAACAGCAACTAGAGCAATTAACTTTTGCCAGAATTCTATTTACTTTAGGTGAGGAAAGTTACGAGTGACATTACCACTACAAATTGCACAAACCGCTGAGCGATCGCAGATTGCGGAATTTTTCCAGGAATCAGCAGGTAAATGGCGTTCGGAACGGCGCTACTACACCTTACCGGAAGGAGAAACCAAAGAGATGGAGAGTATAATCACCATCCGGTTTTTGGAACAAGGATGCGATGAATTGCAACAGCTTGCTCAGATGCACGATTTAGCCGATTCAGCAAGTTTGCAATGTGGTGCAGAAGTTACCTGGGAAAGTACAGATTTGCTCAAAGCCAGGAAAGAGTCGAAAGGTTCTACGCTGTTTGGTGCTTTGGGAAATATTTTATATCGCGATCGTGGTTTTGCCACATCCAAACCAGTCACAGCTAAATATTATTTCTCTAACCCTAAAACTCTGTGTTTGCGAACTGAGTACAATGGTTCAGTGTTTGAGGAAGAGTTAAAATTAGTTGGCAGCAAATACCGGACGAGACAAACTATTATCTCTCGTGCTGGAGAACAGTTGATGATTGGGCAGTATTTAGAAAAGAGAATTGAGATTTAAGACACACAAAAAAGGCAAAAGAAGAATTCAGAATTTAAAAATAGTAGAGACGTTGCAGTGCAACGTCTCTATATGTAGGGAGAGGTTTATCGAATTCCGCTTTAAGCGCTTGCAGTGGTGTCTGATTGCTTCAGGAAAGAACGCGTATTTAACGACAGCATGACGCGTGAAACGCCAGTGAACAGAACGCTGACACCTACTAGTGTGCCAAGAATCCAGGGTGCGTTGAAGGGCCATTGGAACCAAATCATTGCGCCCAATATTAGAGTAATGATGCCATCACCAAGTACCCAAGTCCAGTTTTGTTGCGGACGCAATCGGAATGCCAGGATCAGCTCAAATACACCTTCAGTCAGCAAAAAGCTACCTAACAACAGAGTCAGCGTCAGGATACCTGTTTTGGGGTAAACAAACAGCATCACACCTGTTGCAATATAAAGTCCGCTCAATAAAAGCTTCCAAAGGAAACCTCCGCGATCGCGCGTTTGAGTAGCGTAAACTAATTTGGCAAAACCTGAAGAGATCAGAATTACAGCAACCCAAGTCTCAGCAAAAATTGTCGAAATAGTAGGGATTGCGATCGCAATAATCCCAAAAATAATCAGGATAACGCCAGTTACTAGCGATCCATTAATATTTTTTTTGATGTTAACGTCATCGGAAACATTAGTTGTCATACAAATTTTTCCCTATGTTTAAGTGAACTCTACAATTAGGCTAGAGAATTTATTAAAAAGAAGATAGAACCCTAAGATATACGCCGTATAACAAGTTTTACTAGGTGGTTTTAAAAAAAAGTAGAAGCTAACTGGTAGAAATACTTCACAAGACAGATAATTATCTGCCACACTGGCGATGAAAAAAAGAGAGTGAACAGTTGATTGAGCGCTAGCAATTTATACCTGTAACTCAAACCCAGGTAAAACTTTCTCTCCAACGAGTAGTGCTGGTATCGCAACTACCTCTACAGGCTGTCCTGGTCGGTAAATTTCTACCTGTTGCTCTTGAGGATTGATTAGCCAACCCAAACGCAAACCATTTTCTAGATACTCCTGCATTTTGTCTTGCAGAGGTTTTAGGCGGTCAGTTTCCGAGCGCAGGTCAATTACAAAGTCAGGCGTTAGTGGCGGGAATTTTTTACGTTCTTCAGCAGTCAGCGCTTCCCATCGCTCCAATTTTACCCAAGCAGCATCGGGAGAACGATTTGCGCCATTGGGTAGCTTAAATATAGTAGAGGAGCTAAAAACCTTTCCCAATTTAGTTTGGCGATTCCAATAATTTAAGTCGGTAATGAAGTCTGCTTCCTGAGTTCCGCTTTCTCCCCCCACAGGTGGCACAATAATTACTTCTCCTGTTGCACTCAGTTCTAGATTTAAATCCCGATTTGCCATGCAGAGTTGATAAAACTGCTCGTCGCTGAGGTGAATGATTGGCTCTAGGTTTAGGACAACTGTATTCATTAAAGTCCTCCTTTTTCATTCAAAGCCGCGATCGCTTTCACTACGCTTTTTTGGATTGAGGTCAATCACCTGTCTACTAATAAATATCTGGACTCCACTTCTCCATAAAACGGTCTGAATTGTTAAGTTCAGTAAATCCGAATAGTCTTTACAACTCATGTACATCTTTTGTTGCTAGCAACCATCGACGCAAGCCTTGCAATTCAGGATAGGAAATAATAAATATATAAAAATTGACAAAATCTAAAATCGACGTTCGACATTTTAAAGTATTCCCAAGAAAGCTTTAAGAGCAGTTTTATACCTATTCTTCAACCGCTTGGAGACTAAGCCGCCTTGCTGGATCTGTGTAAGAACAGCCATCGAGCAAGATCCTTTCGGAATTGGGCTACCAATGCTTATCAACCCAGCTAGTTCAGTAGCATCCATCTCACGAGCAAATTGATAAGCTATTACCGACTCACGAACTATAAAGCTTGGTACATCCAAACCTGGTAGGAGAACACAGGCAGTTTCAGAATTAGGTCTACGGGTAGTGATATTAACGAATAGATAGTCTTTTCCAGAAGTTTGTGCTATCGCGATGTAGAGGTGTTGACTGTTAGGAGGCGTATCCAGCAAAAATGCATCTCCCAAATTAATGGTGATGCTAGCCATTCAAAACCCCATCTAGATATGTTTCTCGAATGGCTTCTTGCTGAATTTCCTCGATTTCCTCGTCACTCTTGCCCACATTTTTGAGAATATCCTCTACCAAAATCGGAATGGCAGAGCCATGAGGGTTTTTCCACTCTGGAAGGTCATGAGTCCACTCAGCAACATCAAAAGGGTCAAGATGCCCAAAAGCTTGATAAACTTGCTGAATGATTTCCTCTTCCTCTTCACAAAGGTCTTCGTCTCCTGGATCATGCAATAAGGAAACATGATTTTCATTACGAGGAGAAATGAACTTAGACCAGAGAGGTAAAGCGTCATCAACGGGCTTCCCCTTGATCATGTCATAAACGCTGCTGAGGACAGGGCCGTAATCCATTGACACATAATGATCACCAGTAATCGGTTGTTCCATGCGTTCCAATGCAACACGGTCAGCTATGTAAAGCATTTTAAGCAAGCCTAGATACTTCATAGGCTTACCATGCAGCTTTAAAAGTACGGCTGCGGCTTCAACAGCTTTCTCTGGATGAAACCGAAACTGGATTGGCATAAGAATTTTGAAACGACTGCTTCACACTAGTACAAATTTATTCTAAACCCTCATCTGGATAACATTTTATAGAAGAACGCCGTAAAAAATTGCTAGAACAAGTCCAAGAGGCCTAATAATGAGTTCCCGACTTGCGATGATGCACGGCGGTTACACCATCTTGATTTAAAACTTTGCCATTCTCGACAGTTGCATAAACCAGCCAATGATCACCGGATTCCATGCGATTTTGTACAGAACATTCCAAGTATGCCAGAGCATCTGTAAGAACAGGAGAACCGTTTTCAGTTTCTTCGGCAGCAACACCAGCAAATCTATCTTGTGCTGGGCCGAAAGGCTTGAGGAAGTGCTTCATCAAACCTAAGTGATTGCCTTCTTTGAGGATGTTGAGGACAAATTTGTTTCCTGAGTGGGTCAGAGTTTCTATGGCGCGGTCTTTGGCTACGGCGATGGTTAAACCGGGCGGATTAAAACTGGCCTGAGACACCCAAGAGGCTAACATAGCACTGGATCTATCGCCTTCCTTGGCAGTGAGAACACAAAGAGAACCGACAATTCGCCCGACTGCTTGTTCTACAGTAGTGGCGGGAACACTTTGCGATCGCACTTTTCTAGCTTTCTTCAGTGCTTGAGCAAAGTCGGTTCCGGCTTCTTCGCACAATTGCAGAGTTGCATCGTTGGGTTTGAACTTTACACGGATGGTGTCAAAACCAAACCGATAACCAGCATCTTTTAGTTTGCCTTCAATTAAATCAACGGCTTCACCACTCCAACCAAAGGAACCAAACACACCAGCTAGTTGATTGTTAGTGGCGGTGGATAGGACAATTCCCAAAGCTGTTTGTACGGGTGTGGGTGCATGTCCGCCAAGGGTGGGGGAACCGATGACAAAGCCAGCAGATTTTTCCACGGCTGCGCGGATATCTTCAGGGTCGGTAAATTCGCAGTTAATCGATTCTACAGCGACGCCAGCTTTTGTAATTCCCCTAGCGATCGCCTGGGCTAAAGTTGCAGTGTTCCCATAAGCCGAAGCATAAATTAACGCTACTGTCAAGTCAGCAGATGTTTGCTGCTGGCTCCACTCCCGATAAGCTTTGGTGAGGTCAATTAAGCTATAGCGCACCAAAGGCCCGTGTCCGGTGGCATACATTCTTACAGGAAAATCGGCTAGTTTATCCAGCGCTGTTTCAATTTGACGGGCGTGGGGAGCCATCAGGCAATCAAAATAATAGCGCCGGTCTTCGTTGTAGATTTCCCAACCTTCATCAAATACCTGATCGCCACAAACATGCGCCCCAAATAGCTTATCTGAGTAGAGAATTTCTGTTTGCGGGTCGTAGGTGCAAAGTTGATCTGCATAGCGGGGGTTAGGGGTTGGAATAAATTGCAGATAGTGCCCCTGACCTAAATCTAGAGTTTCTTCCCCTCGCATTACGATAATTGGTAAATCTGGGTTTTCCAACGCTCCACGCAAATTTTTTGCCCCTGGATTAGAACACACAAAGGTGATTTGAGGAGCAATTTCCAGTAAGGCTTTTAAAGTTTCAGCACGGTTGGGATTGACGTGACCCAAAATTACATAATCTAGTTTTGTGACATCGAAACGCTGTTGCAAAGCTTCTAAATAAATTTGCGTAAACGTTTCCCCTGGAGGGTCAATGATGGCAGTTTTATCGCCTTCAATTAAATAAGAATTTGCAGTTGTACCCTTGGCAAGAGCGTATTCAATTTCAAACCTGAGCCTTGACCAACTGCGCGATCGCAGTACTCTTGTGTCTGTAGCAATTGGATAAACTTGAACGTCACGGGGTTTATTTACTGGTGTCATAGCTTGATTGGGGATTGGTGACTAGTAACTCTTAAAAGTGGTGAAAGGTAAAAGGGTAAGGGGGATGGTTCTTCCCTTTCCCCTTTACCCCTTACCCTTTCTCCAGTCCCTTTTTAGTAATGATTACCGACTTTGCGATGGTGGACTGCTGTTAAAGCATCTGGCTTACTCACTCGTCCGGCGTAAACGTTGCTGTATACCGCCCAGTGATCGCCGCAGTCCATTCTACTAACGACTTCGCATTCTATGTATGCGAGGGCATCGGTGAGGATGGGAGCACCATTTTCGGCTGGCTGAGTTCTTACACCTTCAAACCGATCAGCACCAGGGGTGAATCGCTTCAAAAAGTGCTTCATGAGTTTTTGGTAATTGCCTTCTTCTAAAACGTTGAGGACAAAGCGATCGCCTACTTGCATCAGTGATTCAATTGCTCTATCTTTGGCAACTGCAATGGAGAATCCTAAAGGTTTGAAGCTGGCTTGACTCACCCAAGAGGCTAACATTGCACTGGAGACATCGCCTTTTTTGGCGGTGATTATGTATAACCCGCCGCTGAGTCTACCTAATGCTTTATCTAGGTCAGCACCTAGGGATTTCATCGCTTTGATGCTGCGATCGCGCGTCACCCATTGACCTAAGTCTGTACCCGCTTCTTCACACAGCTTGTAGATATTTTCGGTGGGTGTTTGTTTAATCCGAATCGCTGGAAAAACTGTTGTCAAACCCAAATTACGGAATTTACTCAACAGAGGATCTATCGGCTCATCATCGCCACCACCAGTTTCAAATACGCCTATGGCTTGCTTTTCTTTGGCAGATCCTAAAACTGTGCTGAGTGCGGCTTGGATGCTAGCAGCACCAGAAGCCGGAGGTAAACCAACGACAAGTCCAGTGCAGCGGCTAACTAGTTCCCGCAGTTCTTGTAAATCTACTTCTGATCCCAAGTCCACAATTTCCACGGCGACACCAGTTTTGCTGATACCGTTGGCAATTGCTTGAGCTAGGCGATCGCTATACCCATATTCGGAAACGTAAAATATCCCAATTGCTGTTTCTGCCTTGGTTTGGTTTTGGCTCCAAGTGCGGTAACGTCCAGTTAGTTCTTCAACATTATGAGATAATAGCGGCCCATGACCTGTGGCAATCATGCCGATGGTTTTCAGTTCCGCCATCCGCTTGAGGGCAGATAAAACTGACCGCGCATTCGGCCCCATTAAGCAATCGTAGTAGTAATGAAAGTCTGCTTCGATAGCCGCCAAGTCTTCGTCAAACGTGCTATCTGAGCAATAGTGCAACCCAAAAGCGTCGCAGGTGTAGAGAATTTTGGTTTTGTGATCGAAGCTGAAGATGGTATCTGGCCAGTGTAAATTGGGTGCAATGACAAATTCAAATTCGTGACCGTTACCTAAATCTAAGCGATCGCCATTTTTCACAATCCGCCGCTTAAATGGCTGATGTACCAAATCCTCAAGAAACTGAATCGCCACTTTAGAACCGACAACGGTGATTTCTGGGGCCAGTTGCAGCATATCTTTAACTAAACCGCTGTGGTCTGGCTCGGTGTGGCTGATGATCAAATAATCAATCTCTTTTGGGTTGATTAGTCCGGTAAGCGTATCAAAATATAGTTGACGAAACTTTTCATGGGAGGTATCAACTAAGGCAGTCTGCTCGCCTCGGATGAGAAACGAGTTGTAAGTAGTACCGTTTTGCAGACCAAACTCAATATCGAAGCGATCGCGATCCCAGTCTAAAGAACGAATTGCCGTCGTATCTTGAGCGATTTCTACAGTCTGTATGGTGAGCCGTTTTTCAGTTTTTTCGGTGAGCGCTACCATAACTCCCCTCCTTGACAAATTGAGTATTTATTCCTCTGATTTTATTGTTACACGCTTGGAATGTTAAATTTTATTAAAAAACCTATGGCTGACTTAAAAAAAATAAAAGTGTGAAACTACAAAAACACCCAGAATATAGAGAAAAACTTTGGTTAGCTCTGGAAATTGGGAATTCTCGCTTGCATTGGGCGTTGTTTATAGGCGAAACTTTGGAGTGTGTTTGGGATACTGACCATTTACCTGAGTCTGTCATACAGCAGATGGCTCAATGTCGAACACTGGATGATTTGCCAATAGAAATTTTTCCACTCAGCTTACTAAGTGGAAAACAAAGAGAAATTATTGCAGAAACATCTTCCTATCTACCGATTTTTGTAGCTTCTGTAGTTCCTCAGCAAACAGCGCTTTGGCAGAATTACCCCCATATTCGCGTTATTACGTTAGACCAAGTACCGCTGAAGGGAATGTATCCCACGCTGGGAATTGACCGCGCCTTGGCTTTGTGGGGTGCGGGGAAAACTTGGGGTTTTCCGATGCTGGTTATTGATGCTGGAACAGCGCTGACTTTTACTGCTGCGGATGCAAATCAATGTCTGGTTGGAGGCGCAATTCTGCCGGGAATAGGGTTGCAATTTGCAACTCTAGGTCAAAAAACAGGGCAATTACCACTTGTAGAGACACACAATTTCACGCTACCTCCACGCTTTGCCCTCAATACACAAGAGGCAATTCAAAGTGGAGTTATTTACACTTTATTAGCCGGAATCAAAGATTTTATTGAGGCATGGTGGAGTTTATTTCCTGAAGGAAAGATTGCGATTAAAGGAGGCGATCGCACTCTATTGATAAACTACCTACAAGCCCAATTTCCCAAAATTGCTGCACATTTAATTGTAGAACCAAATTTGATTTTTTGGGGAATGCAAAAAATAGTAATGAAAAATGGGTAATAGTAATCTGAATTTCAACAGCACTTCTATATCTCAAATTACCCCTTTGTCTGAACTAGAAGTTAATGAGGATAACTCCTTAGAAAAAGTAGTAGAAGTAGTTGATGATGGATGACTGATGAATCAGGATATGATGAAGAAGTTTATCCTCAGATTGAGGTGGCTTTAACTCAGAATCGGCTGTCAGTATAATAGCAAAGATGAGTAAAGCCATATTGTTAAATACTCATAAGTTCGTAGAGAGCGATAAATCGCTCTCTATAAGGTTCTCAAGGGCTAGAACCGTTTACTACTAGCTCTGATTTAATTAAGCCCTTCCACTTAGCTTGAGTAAAATAACGCATCTAAAAATAGACCCAAAAGTACAGCAGTAGTTGAAATATTTTGATTATATTAATTCCCTTTAATAAACTCCCGAATATCGGCCGCCACAACCTCAGCACAAGATTCTGGTAAATCGTTTGCTGCATGAGCAATCATTTTCAACTCGACCTTCGGAGTGAGTTGAGCATAAACCCGACTTTTAGCTAGAGCATCTGGTGTATCTTGATCACCTTGTAAAATTAAAACTGGGACTTCGATCATGTAAAGTCGCTTTTGCAGTAATTCCGCTTCAATTTCTGCTTGTTTTCTTTTAAAAAGTAACTGGCAAGCTATAGGATAAGGTGATAACTCCTGACGCAATTGCAAGTCTTGGGCAATTTTGTCATACCAACCCAGGATTTTAGTCAAGGGAGTTAGCGATCGCAACAGTTTAATTACTAATGGTGGATAGTTTAGTAATCGCCGCATTTTCCGGCAGTACTCTTCTTGTCCTTTTATCTCTACACCTTCTGGCGCTAACAGTACCAGACCATCAACTTTCTCTGAATACTTTAGAGCATAGCTAGCAGCAACCCAACCCCCTAGAGAATGTCCTACTAAATATACCTTTTCTAGTTTCACAGCTTGGAGAAATTCAGATAGACATTCCACTTGTAAATCAATTGAATGGTGAATATTAGGATTCTCTGATTCACCAAACCCTAGTAAATCAGGTGCAAAGCAATGAAAATCTTGTGAAAGAGACTCCATGACAGATATCCATTGACTGCTATCATTCCAAGCACCATGTAAAAAAATCACAGGAGTTCCTTCACCAACTTCACGCCAGAATAGTAGCCCTTGTGAAAGCTTTCTCCGGGAGTTACGGAATAACGTATTCATATTTAATTTAGTAGTTAACTTTTAGAATACTAGTAAATAAGCTGTTGCACTTTTAAATTGCACATTTTTCGTTAAGGTAGTCAATGGTCAAGAGTTGTTTTGGACTCTTGACTATTGACTCTGGACAACCTTGATGAGTAAGTATGTAAATTAAATGTATTTCAGCTTAGTCATTAGGAATTGACACAGGACAAATCACCAATGGCAAAATAGTTTTATGCTAGTGTTGTCAGACCATTCAAATAGTCTTGCAACTGCCGTGTGTGGTCGTGAGACATTTGTCCTGGAGGTAGGGAATTGGCAGGGAAAGCCTGGATTTCCATGACTTCCAAAGTATCCTGAACCTCCATTGTCCCATGCACTTCGGCCTCAACCACAACACAAATTGAATGGATTCTAGGATCGCGGTCTGGGGCGGAGTAAACTCCAACTAAACGTCGAATTTCCGCTAATTCCAGTCCAGTTTCCTCCTTCAACTCCCGGCGAATTGTACTAGGAATATCTTCTCCCCAGTCCACCATACCTCCCGGCAATGCCCAACGACCATCGTCGCGTCGCCGAATCAGTACAATGCGACCATCTGGTAAAATCGGAATGATACTAGTGCCAGTAATGGGATGCCGAAATATGATACCCAGTACTGTTTGTCCATAGCGCCATAGGGTACGTGTGGACTGTACAGCTGCCGCAAAAAAAGCAAGAACGTTCAATATTCAAATTTCTGTGTTGTACTCTATAATTCCCTACCACTTACATAATAATCAACTAATAAAATGTTAGTTGAGTTTTGTTTTATACAAAAATGTTTGTGATTTGGGATTTTATTCTAACGTTTTCCGTAGAATATTATTAATTCTAACATCAGGTTTAAATAATTTTACTGTGTGTATATATACATAACATTCATTAACGCATCAATTTGATTATATAGCTAGCATTAGTCTTGCTCACAGCAGCTATCAATACTAGTTTTGCAGCACTGCTCCAGAAAATTAATATATAAAATCTGAATTAGATAATTTCATTCTTGCATTAGCTCTTAAGACTTAATTGATAATTTTAACTCTCTACTATTTCCTAATTAAAATTTCTGTTAATCAAATATTATGTTGTTTTAAGAGCCGCAACAACTAGCTAACTAATTTACATATAGCTGACTTATTTTAATCTATCCAAAGGTATTTTTATCTAGCTACCAAGTACATATTTATAAAGCAGTCTTGACACAGCACAGTAGAACACGGTAGACTAGTATACTGTTAAAAGTTTATTAATTGACGCACTAGGCTAAGAGTATATCAATAACATTGGTAGCTGATATTGCCTACGTGATGCCTAGTTGCCCGCTTTTTTGTTGTTTATTAATGAGGTGAACATGGCTAAGCGCCGTAACCCGAAAAAAGAAAAGGCGCTACGGAACCAGGCGTATGCCCGGAAGTTTCGTAAACGGACTACGACAGGAAGAATGCAGAGAAGGTTCCAACAAAGACCACCGAAGAGTGAGGAAGAAGAAGGCGCAGCAGCAGTTGATGCTGAATAAGTTGCCTGTTACAATCCTTACCTTTTGAATCTTTCCGTGATTAGGGCGTACAAATAAATGTACGCCCTATTTTATTAGTAGGGGTTGAGAACTAGAAGTTGGGAAAAAAAGAACCATCCTCTTACCCTCTCCCTTTAACCTTTCCCTTTTAAGAGTTTCCAGCTCCTTTATTTAGCAATTTGAGTGCGGGCGGTTAGGAGTGCTTTTCTTACCTGTGCAAAACCAGTACCACCGTAACTATTGCGAGCAGCAACAACTTGACGGGGGGATATTGCTTCATAAATATCTGCTGCAAATGCTGGATGCAGTTCTTGCCACTCCTCCAATTTTAGATCTTTGAGAAGTTTACCTGCGGCAATACTAGTTTTTACAACTTTACCCACAAGGTTGTAGGCTTCCCGAAAGGGAACGCCCCGCGCTGCTAGATAATCTGCGACATCGGTAGCGTTGGAAAAATCTTCCGTCACGGCTTCTGCTAAGCGCTGGGTACGAAATTCCAAACCTTCTCTAAGCAAAATCGTCATTGCTTCCAGACAGGCTTTGACTGTGTTGACGCTATCGAATAGACCTTCTTTATCTTCTTGCAGGTCTTTGTTGTATGCCAGAGGTAGTCCCTTCATAATTACCAACATGGCTTGGAGATGACCGAATACACGTCCCGTTTTTCCCCGTACTAATTCTGGTACATCGGGGTTTTTCTTTTGGGGCATGATACTGGAACCTGTGGCACAGCTATCTTTGAGAGTAACAAAGCGGAATTCTTCAGTTGACCAAAGAATGACTTCTTCGGCAAGTCGGCTGAGGTGAACCATGATTAAGCTAGCAGCACACAAAAATTCGATCGCAAAATCGCGATCGCTCACTCCATCCAAGCTGTTAGCATAAACGCTGTCAAAATTCAAGAGTTCAGCTGTGTAGTGGCGGTCAATAGGGAAAGTGGTTCCCGCTAAAGCACCGCACCCCAAAGGTGAAATATTCACGCGGTGAAAAACATCTCCCAAGCGTTCCCAATCGCGTTGTGCCATTTGAAAGTATGCCAAGAGATGGTGTGCTAAACTCAACGGTTGGGCACGTTGCAAGTGAGTATACCCAGGAATTAGAGTCTCAACGTGCTGTTCAGCTATATCTAGTAAGACAGTTTGAAATTCTCGTAATTGGCTTTTGATTTGTTGAATTTGGTCACGGAGGTAGAGTCTGGTGTCAGTGCCAACTTGATCATTACGCGATCGCGCAGTATGCAGTTTCTTACCCACATCCCCGACAATTTCCGTCAGTCGCCGTTCGACTGCAAAATGTACATCTTCAGCATCGACACCAGGCTGAAATTTTCCCTGGCGGTATTCCTGGCGAATTTGTTCTAAACCAGTAACTAGTTGTTCTCCTTCTTCTGGAGAAATAATTCCCGTGTGAGCCAGCATTTTGGCATGAGCTTGAGAACCAGTCAGATCATATTCTATTAGTGCAATATCGAAATTTATACTGGCATTAAAAAGAGCGATCGCTGGATGCAACGATGATTCAAAACGCTGGCTCCAAGTTTGTTTTTCGGTCATAGACTTCAAGGCAAAAGGGACGGGGAGAGGAGCCACTGCGTTGTAGAGGTTCTCTTTGTTCTAGCAAGTGGCGTGGGGAGAGGGGGAGAATTTCTAATTCTTGACGAGACGAGTAGACACTCAAACAGCGGCTTCTGGTAAGAGTATAATCGCGTCTCTACTCCTGACTCCTAACTCCCGACTCCTAACTTTTAAATTTAACCATAGCTAGTGAGATTCCGAATAATATAACCAATCACCAAACCAATCAATAATGCCCACACTTGGCCTGTTTGTATAAAGTGGTTCCAAGATTTTTGGATTTGACCCATAAGGTCTGGGTCAGTAATTGTTTGCGCTAGCACTGTCAAGTTTACAGGCAGATGCCAAAGTAGCTGAGATATCGAATCGCTGTAGTGGCTCATATTTACTGATTAATGGGTATGGGCTGTATTTGTTAGTTATGAGTAGTCGATGTAACAAGTAACTGCCGCGATCGCGCGTAGCGTTTGCGGTAATTACGCCACTGTCATAACCTAAGATGCTGGCGATGCCAACCGCAATTTCTCGGCTGTCCGCAAAATTTGCCCTGCCAAAACTGCTGCACCAAAACCGTTATCAATATTTACTACACCTACTCCAGCAGCACAAGAATTAAGCATTGTCAATAGGGGCGCTAACCCGTTAAAACTTGCGCCATAACCGATGCTGGTGGGAACGGCAATCACAGGACAATCCGCCAAACCTGCGACGACGCTGGGTAAAGCGCCTTCCATCCCCGCGACAACAATCAACACTGATGCTGAATCGATGACATGGCGGTTACTTAGCAAGCGATGAATCCCAGCAACGCCGACATCCCAAAGCCGCTGGACGCAAAAACCAGAAAGTTCGGCTGTCACAGCGGCTTCTTCTGCGACGGGTAAATCAGCAGTACCAGCGGAAAGAATGCCTATTTCACCCCCGAACTGTGGTTCGATGATAGGAGGAGCGATCGCACAAATTCGCGCCGATTCGTAGTATCGCAAACCACTAACTTTTGATTGCAGTGTGGCATAAACTCCAGGTTCAATCCGGGTTGCCATTACCACCGGGTTGCGGAAGCGCATTACCTCCATAATTTGAGCAATCTGCTCAGGCGTCTTACCAGGGCCCCATATTACCTCTGGGAAACCAGTTCTTAGCTGGCGATGGTGGTCAATTTTGGCAAAATCACCCACTTTTTCATAGGCTAAGTCTTTGAGTGAGTCTAATGCTATATCTGGGGTAACTTTACCATTGGCAACCGCTTCTAAGAGCGATCGCAAGGTTTTGTCATTTGTCATTTGTTATTTCTTTACTGCAACATAAGATCCAAGGTCAAAAATCCAAAGTAATTAATTTTGGCTCTTGACTAATCCGTTACTTTGATTTCATGAATGTTCCAGAATGCGCCACCAAGAGCGGAGAATCTGATCCCTTCAAAACGATTACGTACCGCTGATAATGATAAAGGATTAACTAGATAAATAAACGGTAAATTTTCCTGAGTAATCCGTTGGCTTTCAGCATAAATTTCTTTTCGCTTTGCTTCGTCTAATTCTCTAGCTGCTTGAATGTAGAGCTTACCAATTTGCGCTTCCCAAGGAGCCACCTCCCAACCTTGAATCGGTTTTTGTCCTGGTTGGGGTTTCTGATTAAACATGTGCAATCCCCCTTCAGGATACCAAACGTTAGCTCCATCATTTGGTTCTAAACCACCAGTCAGACCTAGCATAGAAGCTTCCCAGTCTAGGGAGTTAGAAAGCTTGTCTGTATAAGTATTCCATGCCAGAGGAGTGAAATCGACTTGAATACCGATTTTACTTAAGTCTTGTTTAATTTGTGAGCCAATTGCTTCGCGGATTTTGTTTCCAGCATTGGTAAGCAAGGAGAAGCGGACGCGATTTCCCTGAGCATCTACTAGTTGCTTTCTTTCGTTATATTTGAATCCCGCTTTTAGTAGAAGTTCTCTCGCTTTTTCTGGATTATAATTGTAAACTTTTAGCCCTTCTTTAGGAGAAAGATAATAGGGACTTTGCACGGAAATCGGTGAATTTTGTGGAGTACCCAAACCGCGAAAAGTATTATTAATCATTGTTTGGCGATCAATCGCATAGGCTACTGCCTGACGAAATTCTACAGTATTAAACCAACGCGATTTTACTGGATCAACCAGCGGTTTTCCATCCCTTTTACCTTTATTTAAATTGAACAAAACAAAGGTAGTACCAGTTGCCGGGCCACCATTATAAATTTTGAAATTACCCTGTTTTTCTTGTGTTTTTAGCAAAGAAAAGTAATCTGGTGAAACTGCCTGAGTATCTAACCCACCAGAACGAAATTGTAGCAAAGAAGTATCTGTTGATTCCACAATTTGCCAGACTACCCGTTCAATATAAGGTTGAGATTCTCCTTGAGGCCCTTTGCGCCAGTAGTAGGGATTGCGTCGGAACACTACACGCTGACTAGTATCGTAACGCTCTAGTTTGTAGGGGCCGTTAACGATAATTTGGTCGGGAGGAGTATCAACGCCCCATTTTGCCAAAAATATTGACTTACCTTCAGCGTCTTTTGTTTTCACCGATTCCCGCAGTGCATGGGCTGGTAAAATCGGGTATCCTGTAGCACTACGCAGGAAGGGGGCAAAGGGTTCTGGGACAGTAAACTCAACCCGCCGATTATCGATTTTTTTCACAATTGGCAGTTTACGATTTTCGCCAATTCTCAAGACATCTCTAACATCTGTGGGGATTGCTTCGTTGAGGTAAATGTCGTTGTAAGTAAACACCACATCGTCTACTGTAAGCGGTTGTCCATCAGACCATTTCAAACCCTCGCGCAGAGTAAAAACAATCTTTAATTTATCATCAGAAAATTGCCAGGATTCTGCCAGTGCTGGCTCAACTTTACCAGTATCATAGTTTTCGGTGATTAACCCCTCGTAAATCAGCGGAAAAACATTGGGAGACTCCTGACTGAGGGGATAGTTAAAGGTTTTAGGATCACTGAGAATACCACTTACCAATTGCGGTACTTGAGCGGCTGCGCTTTTAAAGTTAGCTGGGTTGCAGGCGGTAACTGTGAGTGCTGTTGCTACAGCCAGAATTATTGGCAACCAAAAACGGTGAATTGCTAAAAAGATTTTCCTTGAAAATTTCATAATTTCAATACACGAATAGTGTAATTAATTTGATTGAGATTGTAACCAACCAAGAAAGTTTTGGGTTTTATTGAAATACTGAACACCAGTATTTTGTAAAATTTCTGTAACTTCCCGCCTGCCAAATTCTTTAGAATTGCTACTTATGAATACCTTTATTTCTTCACTATGTAAGCGTGCATGGTTAATTATGTACTTTAAAATAAACTTGTCTACAATGTGTTTTTCCAAAATAGTTTTATTTAAACTCTCATGTAAGATACCAGTAGTCAATGTAATCATTTCTGCTTTACTAGAAAGCTGGTTAAAGGCTACATAAAAACGTTGTTCAATTTCATTTATTCGTTTATTAAATCTAATTTGAGATTGTTTTAATCGGGAAACCAATATTTTAGCGTTTTGTGAACTTTGCTCTCTCCCTGCTTCGTTAATTTGAATTTCTAACCTACGGAGAAAATCTTGGTTGTATTTTTCTTCTTGCTCTAATGTTGTCAGAGCTTCTACATAACAAATACTGGGTATTACTAGATGAACTGAGGTTGGTATGTTTTGCAATAATTCTTCTGCTTGAGTGTCTTGCCCTTTAGCAATTCCCATCAAAAAATTAGTTTCAATGTAAAGTATTACACCAGTATTTACCTAAATTTGAATAGAATCACCTTCTAAACGTTGCAATAAACCGATTTCTGCCATCTCTTTTGATGCTGGTGGTATTTCTGAGTTCCAGTGATAAGCTAAATCACTTATCCAAGCTTCTGTCAGAGTTGCTAAATAAAGACTAAACACTTGTATGCTGACGAAATCTGGTTCATACTGACTCAGTACATCAGCAGTATTCAAGCTGATTATTGGTTCTGATAAATTATTACCGTCCCACCGAAAAATTACAATTTTTTCTAAATCAACTAGCATAGCAAAGGGAATTACTGTTTTTGCGGCTTGTAAGAAATCAATAAGCTGCAAAATAGCATAGCTTTTGGCTTTTGTTTCTTTAAAATTGAATGGAAAACCTTTGACTTCAGCTATAAGAATAAGTTGTCCATCTTTATCTAACACTCCGAAATCTGGACGGTCTATATCTTCTATGTTAGTAGCTAACATTGCTCTAATTCCTGACTAAATTAAGTTTTGTTATCTTCAGATCACCCATTAATCTCAATCCTAACGATGATTAAATAGCTTCACTGATGCAACAAAGGAAAGTTATCCTGAAGTAGCTAGCAAGACAACGGCGTAAGCACAAATTCCTTCTTCGCGTCCAACGGGGCCTAGTTTTTCGTTGGTAGTAGCTTTGATGCCAATTTGATTGGATTTTAATTCTAAAACAGCGGCTAGTTTGTCGCGCATCTGATGAATATGCGGTTTTAATTTGGGGCGTTCTGCTACTACTACTGAGTCAATATTTCCTATCTGCCAGCCTTGATCCCGAATCAGCTGATGTACTTGAGTTAATAGTACTAAACTATCTGCTCCTGCCCATTGAGGATCGCTAGGCGGAAAATAATGACCAATATCCCCTAAAGATAATGCCCCAAGCATGGCATCCATAATCGCGTGGGTTAGCACATCAGCGTCACTGTGTCCTAATAAACCCAGTTCATGAGGTATCTGAATTCCTCCTAAAATTAAGGGGCGATCGCTTACTAATCGATGGATATCGTAGCCGTTACCAATACGAATATTCATGTTTTTGTCATTTGTCATTGGTTTTACTCTCTCTCCCACTCTCTCCCAGTTTCCCCTGCTCCCTCTGCTCCCCTACTCCCCTGATCCCATTTATTTAGCAAATCGGGACGGCGATCGCGTGTTCTGTTAATTTGTTGCTCGTAACGCCAGCGCGCGATCGCGGCGTGATTTCCAGAGAGTAAGACGTCGGGTACTTTTAACCCCCGAAAATTTGCCGGACGAGTGTACTGAGGATAGTCCAACAATCCCTCCTCAAAACTTTCTGCTGTTAGAGATTCCTTTTTGGCTACGGTTCCTGGTAGGAGACGCACGACGCCATTAATTAAAGCCATTGCGGGAATTTCTCCACCTGTCAAAATAAAATCACCCAAAGACACCTCACGAGTGACTAAATGTAGCACCCGTTCATCTACTCCTTCGTAATGCCCACAAATAACTACTAATTGGTCATAATTGGTCGTTAATTCTCGTAACAGTGGTTGATTGATTGTTTCACCCTGGGGACTCATCAAAATGACCTCTCTTCGAGGTAAAATCGGCAGCGACTCCACAGCAGCAAAGATGGGTTCTGGCTTCATCAGCATCCCCACACCGCCGCCGTAGGGTTCATCATCTACTTTCCGGTGCTTATCGTTGGTAAAGTCCCGTGGATTAATCAGATGCACTTGGGCGATCTGTTTGGCTAAGGCTTTACCCAGCAACCCAGAACTTAAAACAGAGGTAAAACAGTCAGGAAACAGCGTAACTATATCAAAGCGCACAGTTATTCGTATTCAAGGACACTAATCTTAAATTTGAATGTCTAGCAAACACAAGAAGCCAATGTCGGGTAGGAGACAGATAAACTTGATCAATAGTATCTAAAAGTACCAGAACTCTTAGATCTCGGTGGGATCAAAAGTTTTTCTAATTACTTAATTTATGTTTAAATATTGTCACAACTACATTTAAATTAATAATCCGATTAAGTTAACAACTTCCAGGATGCATCGAGCCAGCCTCAGAAAAAAGCGTGTCAAGACCTGCTCGCCCCCAAGCCAAGAGCGTAATTCTAGCCACCAAGCACTATTTTGCCAGCCTGGAAAGAGTAGACAGGTGAAAAACAAGGCGCTGGCTTTGAGGAACGGTAACGGACACATGAAAACTGAGACATCGTGTGGGTCAAGCAAGAAGTCTGAGGGTTGGCTTCTGAACTATCAGAACTTTAGTCACCGCTCCAAACTTCACAAAAGTGTCCTCTCAAACAAGCAAAGCGTAAAAGTCATTAGGCTACTAAACCTTGTTACATTCACCTGAAGTTGTTGACAGGAGAAACACAATGCCGCAATTAAAAGCTAAATCGCTGGAAATGAGGACACCCCAAGCAACTAAAACCGCTGTTCTGGTCATCGGAGGCGCAGAAGACAAAGTTCACGGACGCGATATCCTGCGAACTTTTTTTGATCGTGCCGGTGCTAGTAAGGCCTATATTACAATTATTCCATCTGCCTCCCGTGAACCTGCCATCATCGGTGGTCGGTACATTCGGATTTTTGAAGAAATGGGCGCTCAGAAGGTTGAAATTCTAGATATTCGTGAACGAGAACAATGTGAAGCCCCCCAAATTAAAGCATCCTTAGAAGCCTGTAGTGGGATATTTTTGACGGGAGGAGATCAATTACGCCTCTGTGGCGTATTGGCAGATACGCCAGCGATGGAAATTATCCGACAGCGGGTGAGGGCAGGGCAACTGACGTTAGCTGGCACCAGTGCAGGAGCAGCAGTGATGGGACATCACATGATTGCTGGCGGTGGTAGTGGGGAGTCTCCAAATCGTTCCTTAGTCGATATGGCGACGGGTTTGGGATTTATTCCCGAAGTGATTGTTGACCAACACTTTCACAACCGTAATCGTATGGGACGGCTGATAAGTGCGATCGCAGCTCATCCCGATCGCTTAGGCATCGGTATTGATGAAGATACTTGTGCTGTATTTGAACGCGATGGTTGGTTACAAGTTGTGGGCAAAGGCAGCGTGACGATTGTTGATCCAACTGAGGTCACACATACAAACGAACCGCATGTCGGTGCCGATGAACCACTTACTGTGCATAATTTACGTTTGCATATCCTCAGCTATGGCGATCGGTTCCACCTGTACCAGCGGACTGTACTGCCCGCTGTACACCGTATTTCCAGCTGACGGGATAGAGTATCTGAGGTTACACTGAGTTGACCGCTGAATTATTTACAGTTGTAGAAAAATTACAAGAATACCATGTAAAAAGAAAAAACTGTTCATCATAAACAGTTTAGCGGTCAATTCCAGTAAGAAACTAGAATTTTGGTTCCGAATCTCCATCTACCTATTCCCATGAGAATCCTCAAGATCCAGACCTTACGCGGCCCAAACTACTGGAGCATTCGACGCCACAAGCTGATCGTCATGCGCCTCGATTTAGAAACCCTTGCCGAGACGCCCTCGAATGAAATCCCTGGCTTTTATGAAGGATTAGTTGAGGCGCTGCCAAGTCTGGAGGGTCACTATTGTTCGCCTGGCTGTCGGGGTGGTTTTCTGATGCGGGTGAAAGAAGGCACGATGATGGGTCACATTGTGGAACATGTAGCCCTAGAACTGCAAGAATTAGCCGGGATGCACGTAGGCTTTGGTCGCACCCGTGAGACTGCCACACCCGGAATTTTCCAAGTAGTGTTTGAGTACCTAAATGAGGAAGCGGGACGCTACGCAGGACGAGCCGCGGTGCGGCTGTGCCAAAGTATCGTTGATCGAGGCCGTTATCCTAAAGCCGAACTAGAGCAAGACATCCAAGACTTGAAAGACTTCAGCCGTGATGCTTCTTTAGGCCCTTCTACAGAAGCGATCGTCAAAGAAGCAGAAAAAAGAGGTATTCCCTGGATGTCTCTTGAGGCACGCTTTTTAATTCAGCTAGGCTACGGCGTGAATCAGAAGCGAATGCAAGCCACAATGACAGACAACACTAGCATTTTGGGCGTAGAATTAGCTTGCGACAAAGAAGCCACCAAACGCATCCTAGCTGCCGCTGGCGCACCAGTACCCAGAGGCACGGTGATCAACTTTTTGGACGATTTGCAAGAAGCCATTGAATACGTTGGCGGCTATCCCATCGTCATTAAGCCCTTAGATGGCAATCATGGACGCGGTATCACAATCGATATCAGAAGTTGGGAAGAATCTGAAGCTGCCTACGAAGCTGCTAGACAGGTTTCCCGGTCAATTATTGTTGAACGGTATTACGTTGGACGCGATCACCGGGTACTGGTGGTAAATGGCAAAGTAGTCGCAGTAGCCGAACGCGTACCAGCTCATGTAATTGGCAACGGTAGATCAACTATTGGCGAATTGATTGAGGAAACAAACCTTGATCCCAATCGCGGTGAAGGACACGATAACGTTCTTACCAAGATTGAACTAGACCGCACCAGCTACCAACTATTAGAAAGGCAAGGCTATACCCTGAACAGCGTGCCACCCAAAGGCACAATTTGTTATCTGAGAGCGACAGCAAATTTGAGTACAGGTGGTAGTGCAGTAGATCGTACCGATGAAATTCACCCAGAAAACCTTTGGTTGGCTCAAAGGGTAGTGAAGATTATCGGTTTGGATATTGCCGGATTAGATATCGTCACCTCGGATATTAGCCGTCCCTTGAGAGAGGTAGATGGTGTGATTGTCGAAGTCAATGCCGCTCCCGGATTTCGGATGCACGTCGCTCCCAGTCAGGGCATCCCCCGCAACGTCGCCGGAGCAGTCATGGATATGCTGTTTCCCAACGAACAATCCAGTCAAATTCCTATTCTCAGCGTCACGGGTACTAATGGTAAAACTACTACTACCCGACTGTTAGCACATATTTATAAACAGACTGGTAAGGTAGTAGGGTATACAACTACTGACGGAACTTATATCGGTGATTACTTAGTAGAAGCTGGGGATAACACTGGCCCTCAAAGTGCCCATGTCATCCTGCAAGATCCGACAGTGGAAGTAGCGGTACTGGAAACGGCTCGTGGTGGTATTCTCCGCTCTGGGCTAGGTTTTGAAGCTGCAAATGTCGGTGTAGTGTTGAACATCGCAGCCGATCATTTAGGAATAGGCGATATAGATACCATAGACCAGTTAGCTAACCTCAAGAGTGTAGTAGCGGAAGCTGTGTTCCCTGATGGCTATGCGGTACTCAACGCTGACGATCGCCGCGTCGCCGCCATGTCAGAAAAAACTAAAGCTAATATTGCTTACTTCACCATGAACCCAGACTCGGAATTAGTGCGGAAGCACATCCAAAAGGGTGGAGTAGCAGCGGTATATGAAAATGGCTATTTATCCATTGTCAAAGGTGATTGGACACACCGCATAGAAAGAGCAGAACAGATCCCCATAACAATGGGCGCACGTGCGCCGTTTATGATTGCTAATGCTTTAGCAGCTAGTTTGGCAGCGTTCGTCCAAAACGTCACGATTGAGCAGATTCGTGCTGGCTTGAAGACCTTCCGCGCTTCAGTTAGTCAAACGCCAGGACGGATGAATTTATTTAATTTAGGCAACTACCACGCTTTAGTAGACTATGCCCACAACCCAGCCAGCTATGAAGCTGTAGGTGCTTTTGTCCGCAACTGGAATACGGGAGTGCGGATTGGCGTAATTGGTGGCCCAGGCGATCGCCGCGATGAAGACTTTGTTACCTTGGGTAAACTGGCAGCACAAATTTTTAATTACATCATCATCAAAGAAGACGATGACACCAGAGGGCGTCCACGGGGATCTGCCGCTGAATTGATTACTCAAGGTATCACCCAAGTTAAATCTGATTGCCGCTACGAATCAATTTTGGATGAAACCCAAGCAATTAACAAAGCCTTAGACATGGCTCCTGATAACAGTCTGGTGGTAATTTTGCCAGAAAGCGTTACACGAGCTATTAAATTAATTCGGCTACGTGGTTTAGTGAAAGAAGAAATACTTCAACAAAATCCCGGCACGACTATCGTAGATTCCCAAAATGGGGTTACACCTTCTTCTGTTGTTAATACTTTGCTGTAGTCAAGAGGAGCCAGCGCCGTGGGCGGGTTTCCCGACTTGAGGGGACTGGCGTTCAAGAGTCCAAAGTCAATAGTCCAAAGTCAATAGTCAAAAATCCCCAATCAAAAAGTTTTCACCCTTGACTCTTGACCCTTATCACTCTTGTTCTGAATTAGTCTCATCACTGGAAGTTTTCATCCCTTCCTTAAAACTCCGTAGGGTTTTGCCCATTGCATTTCCCAGTTCGGGGATTTTTTTTGGGCCAAAAATTAGAATAGCAACCATAGCAATTACACCTATTTCTGGCAATCCTAGTCCAAACATATACCTCTCCTGTTTGCTTCCTGTATTAACTATAGACATTAGGAGGCTTTTTCTCGTGTGATTGGTAAATCTAACCAATCGCTTAATTCATTAGCTAGCCACTCCAGTTCTGCTTCATGTTTGATACCGCCACCAGCACCACCTAGCCGATACTTATAGATTCCTGACCAAACATCCAATTGCGGCGGAACGTCAACTCTGTTACCTTCAGAGTCTTTAGTAAAGTGTTGCGGAATATATACCAGCTTGGTGATACTTTGTCTTGGTGATGGACGAGGACGATGGAATTGAAAAGTAAACAACTCCCAGGTTAAGGCAATTTGCTCCTGATTGAGACGTAAACGGATGCGTCCAAACAAATGAAAGAGAAATGTATACACCATAAAGAAGCCAGCACCCCAAAAAGGAAGTGAGAACAAGGCAAAGGGGATATTGACCGGAAAAGGAGCCGAGAGAGCGCCAATCGTCCAAAATAGGATAAATGAATTCCAGGCGATCGCAAACAAACCTGTAAACAAAATTGAGGGATGAAAGCCAGTAGGTGGAACGATAATTTCTAAAGAATCCCAATTTTTGGTCAGTTGAAGTTTACTACCGGCTGGTTTACCGAGAACCAAAGCAGGGGTACTTCTCAACTGTGGTTCTTCTAAAGCCGCAAGTGCTTGGGTAGCAGAATTCAAACGCCGTTCTAAACTGGGTTCAGTCATCCACTTGAGCCAATTCGTAAAGCTAGGACTTAAATTAGTCAACTGCTCAAACTGAATGCGAAAATCCTTTTGGGGTAAATCTGCTGGATGAGTACCCGTTACTAAATAAATCAAAGTTGCGCCTAAACTATAAAGGTCTGAGGCGGGAACTGTACGTGCGCCAAATTGCTCCGGTGGCATATATCCATAAGTTCCTACCACAGTTCTAGTTCCACCTTCTGCGGCGAGGACTGTCTGCACTGAGCCAAAATCTACTAAGTAAACTTGACCAGCACTATTACCAGAGCGCTCCCCCAATAAAATATTGCTAGGCTTAATATCACGGTGAATCACAGGTGGATGCAGCCCATGCAGATAAATGAGAATTTCTAAGAGGGATTTAGCTATCTGTTTGACTTCAATCTCTGTAAAAGTTCGCCCAGATTGTAAGTATTGCTCTAAAGTTTGTGCTGGGATATAAGTTTGTACTAAAGCAAATCCTTTGATGCCAGGTGAATTTACCTCAAAATAGTCTAAATAGCGAGGAATCAAAGGATGTGATAAAGATTTTAAGGTTTCAGCTTCACGCTCAAACAACTTGAGATCATCCCATTCAAAGTCACTGCCAAAAGAAAGTAACTTGATAACCACTAATTCACCAGTGATTTGATCCCGCGCTAATAGCGTCCGCCGCCCTGCTTTTTTTCCTAATTGCTGCTGAATTACGTAACGTAGACGCGCAGCGTCTTGTCCCCAGACATCGCCTAAAATTTCCCCAGTCATTATGATTACTTATAATGCCACGAATTAAATGTTTTTGTAGCTTATAGTTTGTTGGATTGGCAAGCCGATATCTTTAGTATAATTGTGTGATTCTATGCCCTCACAACTTTGGCCTTACATTACTCCTGGTATTCCCGATGAATTGTTTGAGCACTTGCCAGGAATTCCCCTGAGCCAGCGAGAAGTCCGGCTGTTGTTAATTGCCCAACTGCGATTAAAACCTGATTCAGTGTTGTGGGATATTGGTGCAGGAACGGGTACAATTCCGGTAGAAGTAGGACTGCTGTGTCCAAACGGAAGGATTATCGCTGTAGAAAGGGATGAAGAAGTAGCCAACCTGATTAAACGCAATTGCGATCGCTTCGAGGTGAAGAATGTCGAAGTAATTGAAGGGAGCGCCCCAGAGTGTTTGCATGACCTTAAACTTACGCCTCATCGTGTCTGTATTGAGGGAGGACGCCCCATTCAGGAAATTTTACAAGCCGCTTGGCATTATTTACCATCATCAGGTCGGGTTGTCGCCACAGCTGCCAATTTAGAAAGCCTGTATGCTATTTCCCAGATATTTTCTCAGTTAAGGGCTAGAAATATAGAAGTTGTTCAGTCTGCGGTTAACCGATTAGAAACACGCGGCTTTTCTCAAACCTTTACCGCCGTTGATCCCATTTTTATCCTCAGTGGTGAGAAACTGGACTAAAGACTGGGGCAAAAGCAGGGGAAGCAGGGGAAGAATAACTGATGCCCAATGACGGCAGTTGCTCCACTGTGGGAAACCCCATCGCATGATTGCGTCTCACGCCACTTGCTCCACTTGGGGAGACCCCAAGACCGCAATGGCTCCCCTTCTCCCAAAGGGAGAGGCTAGCGCCAAGGGAGAAGACCGCACTGCCTCCCCAATGCCCAATGCCCAATGACGCCAGTTCTTACAACGGAGGGAACCTCCGCAACGCACTGGCTCCCCCATGCCCCATATTTAATACTTCTATGCCTTGGTCTCGGATTATTAGTGGAATTGTTGCGATCGCTCTTGCTCTTTCTTTGACCCTGTTGGGAGGTTGGTACTTTACCGTTATGTTTGCGGTTATCGTCTTTTTGGGTCAACAGGAATATTTTAATTTGGTACGGGCCAGAGGTATAGCTCCTGCGGCTAAAACCACTATGGCTTTCAGCCTAGTTTTGTTGGTGATTTCTACCATTGATAGCAATTTAGCCGATGCGGTGATGCCAATGGCTGGCACACTTATTTGTTTTTACCTATTATTTCAGCCCAAATTTGCCACGATCGCCGATGTTTCTGCTTCTATTATGGGGCTATTTTACGTAGGCTATTTACCAAGTTACTGGGTGCGGTTGCGAGCAATAGATAGTGCTGCTTTCAGCAATATCTTTTTAGGTGGTTATTGGCCCACAACCTGGACAGATTTTTGGGAAAGGGGAAATTTTGCCTCTCTACCACAAGGTTTGACATTAACACTGCTGACTTTCTTGTGTATTTGGGCAGCTGATATCGGTGCTTATATTATTGGCAAATTCTTCGGGAAAACCCGTCTGTCTGAAATCAGCCCTAAAAAAACCGTGGAAGGTGCTGTTTTTGGCATCACCTCCAGTGTAGCTGTAGCTGTAGCTGGAGCTTATTATCTCGACTTACCTAGATCCCCTTTCACTGGTTTAGCATTGGGTTTGCTGATTGGCATTGCTAGTCTTTTAGGCGACCTTACCGAGTCTATGCTCAAACGGGATGCTGGGGTAAAGGATTCCGGTCAGTTAATCCCCGGTCACGGCGGTATTTTAGACCGTACCGATAGTTATATTTTCACAGCTCCTTTGGTTTACTATTTTGTAACACTGCTGTTGCCGCTCATAGCAGATAAGTGAACAAATGGGGTGGTGGGTCATAGGTCTTAGGTAACATTTTTATCTGTAGTGTAAACTTCACCCTAACCTGCTCTAATCTGCAAACAGCAGGGGGTCTAGGGTAAAGCTTAAGGTGAATGGAAAGCCGTTTTGGGACTTTCCAGGACATCTAGGTTCTTAACTCTTCATCCTCTGGCTGCTTTAGTTATGGACTGGTAGCCTTAATTGTTTGTTATGCAAGTATTTTCTGATACTCACTTAACAAACTAAGAAAATTAGATCAGACTGAGGAGAACAGCAGTAAAATTATTGCTGCTACTACTAATTTTGCTCTCCAAATATAGAGAGCGGCGATTATAAATAAAGCCGTTCTTAGATGAATAAATACACCCATCCTAAAGGAGCCAAGAGTCAGAGTATAAATGTATTCTGATCATACCTTGCAAGAATATATCGCAAGCAATTGAGAGCAGTTATATTATTGAAAATAAAGAACTACCATTTTATTTTTTAATCATCAAGGGTTAACATTAATTCGCCCACAACACACTAGTTTGCCTGGGATCAGCGTTAGTTCTTGAATATCGACATCTGAGCCGAGATCCAGATTGTACATACAACTACCCTCTAAGAGCGGTTCATGATTGGGCTTGATTGGGATGTGTGTTAATTGCAACTCATGACCATTGAGTAATTGTAAACCTACACAAATCTCCAGAGGTGTTGTTTGACTATTGTTGGCTCGGATGCCGCGCAGTATAATTTGCTTATTCTCAAGGAGAATTTTTTGCCAATTAATTGGTTGAAATTCTGGGAAATATTCTGGTAATAATTTAACCAGTACGTCATTGAAAGCAGTAGATAATAGGTCAGATGAGAGAGAAGCATTAAGATCCTTCTCGTCTATGGTTAATTCGCCAACTACCGATACTGTTTCTAACAGGCGTAGTGGCTGTCCTTTAAGTACTGAGCCAATATTTACCCGAATATTTTCTGCGACTATTTGTATTTGCGTAACAAGAAGACCTTGATAAACTGCATGAGTAGCAAAAATAGATACCGAAGGAATACGTCCAGAAAGAATTTGGCGATCGCTTGCTCTAATCTCTACTTCCAGTTGAGATACTTGACTTACTTGGGTTCTCAACCAAAGTTTGAGCGCTGTTGTCAACACTTGCGTAATTACCCGGATCTTATTTGCGTTGATTGATGGGAAATTTTGATCAGGCATCTAACTACTCTATTTATAACTATTTGCTAAAAAGTCGAGAGAACTTAAACAAACCCTAAATGTAACATTTATGTCTACTTGTTACAAAATGCAAATATCATGTAATTGTTAACAGAAAAATCAGCAATTTCCACATGGAGGCACGGTTACAAAAAATTCTTGCTCAGTGGGGTATTGCCTCACGTCGTGAAGCTGAAGAAATGATTCGGCAATCGCGTGTGCAAATAAATGGGGTATTTGCACATTTGGGTCAAAAAGTTGATCCCCAAAAAGATGCGATCGCAGTTGATGGTAAGCCTGTCTTTGAAAAGCAGCGTCCGGCTTTAATATATCTGTTGCTGCATAAACCAGCTGGCGTGGTTTCGACTTGCGACGACCCGCAGGGAAGGACGACAGTCCTGGATCTACTACCAAAAGAATTACGCGAAGGGTCAGGGATTCACCCAGTAGGGCGGCTAGATGTAGATTCCACAGGAGCCTTAATACTCACAAATGACGGAGATCTGACATTTCGGCTAACCCATCCACGCCACAGTATTTCTAAGACATATCGTGTTTTGGTAAAAGGGCATCCCCCAAAGGCAATACTGCAAATGTGGCGTCAGGGTGTGGTATTGGAGGGAAGAAAAACACGACCAGCCAAGGTACACCTGATAGAAAGTTTGGCTGATCAAAGCTTGTTAGAAATTGTTTTGCAGGAGGGAAGAAATCGCCAGATTCGCCGTATCGCCCAACAGTTGGGATACCCAGTTATCAAGCTGCATCGGACTGCCATAGGCCCAATTCAATTACAAAACCCGAAGGAACCCTTTTTAAACGAGGGTGACTATCGCTCCCTAAAAAATGATGAGATTCGCTTTTTGCAAGAGCAGATAAAGCAACCTATTAAAGATTCAGCTGAGTTAAGGAGTGTAAAAAAGCATGAAATGGCTAAGAAAGAAGAAGAATAATGATCAGGCAGTACTTTCGTTAGAGCAGCAACGATCTGAAAAGTTAGCAGAAATGGGCGCTCAACTTTGGGCATCGCGTCAAGAACAGGGTTTATCTCTAGAAGAAGTAGTTATATTAACAAAGATTCCCCGGCGGTTATTGCAGGCGATCGAAGAAGGTAATTTAAACGATTTGCCAGAACCAGTCTATATTCAGGGCTTTATCAGGCAATTCGCCGACGCATTGGGTTTTAACGGAACAGAATTTGCTAGTACTTTTCCCATCAGTTCTCAACCAGTTAACTCCCAAGCTATTGGGAAAACTTCACCCCTCGCTCAATTACGTCCTATTCATCTTTACTTTCTTTATATATTCCTAATTTTATGCACTGTAAACGGCTTATCTCAGCTATTGAATAATGCCGCGCTACAAGCAAATAATAGTCAAAGCGAGCCAGATTCAGAAAAACAGTACGTTGCCAAACCAGAGCCAACACAACTAAAACAATCAGTGGAAGCCCAACCTGTCAGCGATACTCTCAGCAGTATCCAAGAGGTACAACCAGTACAGATTGGTGTCACATTGAAAGCATCATCTTGGATTCGTGTCGTAGCTGATGGCAAAACCGAGTTTGAGGGTACTCTCCCAGAGGGAACTCGCCGCATCTGGAAAGCACGAGAGCAACTGACGGTGAAAACTGATAATGCTGGTGGTGTTTTAATGAGTGTTAATCAGCAGAAAGCCAAGGAAATGGGAGAGCCAGGGAAAGTAGAAGAAATCAAGATTGCTGCTAAGCCTAGACCTTGAAATATAGGGCATGGGGCATGGGGGAGGCAGTTGCTCCACTTGGGGTTTCCCCAAGTGGAGCAACTGCCGTCATTGAGCATCAGTTAAACCTCATCTTCTCCAGTTCCCCCAGCCTTATTGTGCTTGCGGTGCGCGTCCATTGAGTTTGGTAAGAACTTTCAAGCGATCGCCTAATTCTTCTGTCAAAGCTGACGCTTGATAGCGCCACTCCCAGTTGCCCTCAGCAACGCCAGGAAAATTCATCCGCGTTTCGTTTCCCAATCCCAAAACATCTTGCAAAGGAATAATCGCTTGATTAGCTATGGAACTTAAAGCTAGTCGAATTAAATCCCAGTGAATCCCTTCAGGACTGATACAACCTAAATAAAGCAGCAAGTTTTGCTTTTCGTAGTCACTAGCTGTATTGAACCAGCCAATTGTCGTGTCGTTGTCGTGAGTCCCGGTATAAACTACAGCATTTCGCGGGTAGTTGAACGGTAAAAATGGATTATCAGGATCAGAACCAAAGGCAAACTGCAAAACTTTCATACCCGGAAATTCATACTTGTCTCGTAGGGCATCCACCTCTGGGGTAATTACTCCCAAATCTTCTGCTAAGACGGGTAGCTTACCCAACTTTTGCTTAATAACTTCAAAAAAAGCTTCTCCAGGCGCTTCTACCCATTCTCCATTGACAGCTGTTTCTTCTCCTTGGGGCACAGACCAATAAGCTTCAAAGCCACGGAAATGGTCAATGCGGATAATATCTACATAATCCAGCATCGCCTCAAAACGCTGCACCCACCACTTAAAGTCCTGTTTTTGCAATTTCTCCCAGTTATAAACTGGGTTGCCCCACAACTGGCCTGTAGAGCTAAAGTAATCTGGTGGGACTCCTGCCATTTGCGCGGCTTCTCCAGTCTCTTCATCTAAACAAAAGATGTCAGGATGCGCCCACACATCGGCACTATCATGAGCGACGTAGATGGGGATATCGCCGATAATATCTATACCACGCATGTTGGCGTAGCTTTTGAGGTCTGACCATTGCCGGAAAAACTCAAATTGGATGAATTTGTAATAAAAGATTTCTCCATTGAGCCGACGTTGTACCTGATCTAATGCTTGCGGTTCACGCTTGACAAGTTCTGGTTCCCATGCATGC
This sequence comes from Nostoc sp. B(2019), assembly GCF_010091925.1. GTDB lineage: Bacteria > Cyanobacteriota > Cyanobacteriia > Cyanobacteriales > Nostocaceae > Komarekiella. The sequence goes on from NZ_WVID01000002.1 coordinate 39,297, forward strand.
CAGCTTGCACCGTCATTGGCATCTTTCAGCGTCATAAATAAGGCATAATTATCTAGCCAATAGGCTTTGCTATCGCAAAACCCTGCAAATTCTTTCTGCTGTATGGGTGTAGCATGATTTCTAAAGTTTTCACAAGCTTTTTTCAGTAGTCCAATCTTAATTGGTACAACCTGCTCGAAATCTACCTTTTCCGTTGGAAATGCTGGTAAGTTAGCAAAGTCTTCTTCAGCCAGTAAACCCTCTTCTAGCAGTTTCTCCGGGCTAATCATCAGGGGGTTTCCTGCCATTGCCGAGTAGCACATATACGGAGAATTACCGTATCCAGTGGGGCCTAAGGGTAAAACTTGCCAATATTGTTGATGGCTATCTTTGAGAAAGTCAATGAAGCGATAGGCTTCTAAGCCTAAATCTCCAATGCCAAATCGACTGGGAAAGGAAGTGGGATGCAGCAAAATACCGCTTGATCTAGGAAAAGGCATATTTAACCTGAATGTATGGGAGAGAGCGATTGTTTAAACGACACGCTACGCGATCGCCCAAGGGGCAGTGGCAAAGCCAATCGCATCGAATTTATCACGGAACAGTATTTGCAGGGTAAATCAAGTAAACTCATCTTGATTGTCATTTGTTGGTGATGACCAATGACCAATGACTAATGACCAATGAGTAATTACTATGACTTACCGAAATCCTGCACCGACAGTTGATATCATCATTGAACTAGTAGATCGACCTCATCGGCCAATAGTGTTAATTGAAAGACATAATCTACCCCTAGGTTGGGCTATACCGGGTGGTTTTGTAGATTATGGGGAACGGGTGGAAGTGGCGGCACAGCGGGAAGCTGAGGAAGAAACGGGTTTGCAGGTGGAATTAGTTGAACAATTACTGGTGTATTCTGACCCCAGTCGTGATCCGCGCAAGCATACAATTAGTATTGTGTTTTTGGCAACGGCGATGGGAAAACCTCAAGCTGGGGATGACGCTAAGGGTGTAGGCATTTTTGAGTCTTGGTGTGTGCCTGAGAATTTATGTTTTGACCATGACAAGATTCTGCGGGATTATTGGCGGTATCGGCATTATGGGATACGTCCGAGGTTGAGTTAAGAGTCGCCAAGACGCCAAGGACGCAGAGAAGGAACCAAAGGACGCGTACTCCTACGGAGAAGCAAGCTACGTGCAGTGTATCGTAAAGCCTGCGGCATAGCTCGCTTAGGGCGCAGCCTCTCGTAGAGAAGAGAAGGAAGAGGGGAGAAGATATCTGGAATTTCCCAACATACACTTTGCGTAAACGTTCTGTAGAAATCGGTTGGTGTTGGGAAGATGTCAAAGCCAAGACTCTAGCGCTAAGGCTTGCACCTGTTGTATCCTTTGAAAATCGCTGTCCCTTGAGACGACGGTGAGGTTATGGTGCAGAGCAGTTGATGCTATCCACAAGTCGTTATCGCTAAAACCCAAATCTTGAACTGTAAACTTTCTACGCTTTACTTTGTCTTTGGGGCCAAAATACTCGACAATTTCTCCTTTGAGGCTACCGTAAACATCGGCAACCCCTCCACTAATGGGATAAAGGTCAATAGCTTGCAAAAAAGTTCTGACAAAGCGAAGATTTGCTTCTTGTTGAGAAGACTTTTGCACCATGTAAAGAAGTTCACCTTGCACAATAACGCTAGTTGCAATCCCTAAACCGATGTGTTCTTGTAACAGACGAATGACGTTTGTTTCTCCAAAAATTATCCGACTACAATGGTTGGTATCTAGGAGGTACATTACTAAAATTCAGATGGGGAACGGGTTTCGTAAACAAGCTGCAAGCACTCCTCAAAATCATCACCTTGCCAGGTTCCGGCAAATTTTAGCAAGTCTTCTGCTTTAGAGCCTCTAAGAATTGGTGTTGCTTCCTGTATTTCCGGTTTCGTTTTATGACTGGAAGTATCATCATTTTTTTCCGTTGAAAGGTCAAGAGATATTTCCTCGGTTCCTGGTTTTGTTTTAAGAAAACGCAAAAAATCTAGCGTTTGGGCTAGTAGAACATCTGAGGACGATTCAATTTCTTGGAGCAGTAGTTCTTTAATATTCATTCTGGTTTATTCATAAATGATGTTTTGCAGCCTGTCGTAACAGTATTATACGAGTGCGATCAAGGTGCTGACCTGACAGCATTATGGGATACGTCCGAATTGGGGTAGAGGAACGAACCGCCAAGACGCAAAGGGCGCAAAGTAGGAGAGGAGAGGAATACCTGTGACACAATTTTTTTGTGATTATACTGTGTCAGTGGTATTTAAAGGTGCATTATGGATGCTGAGGAATTTTTGGAGAAATACGCAGCAGGGGGACGACAGTTTACTAAAAATCGTCAAGGCATAGACCTTAAAGGTGCAGACCTAAGTGAGATAGACCTATCTAATGCAAATTGGTATGGAGCAAATTTGAGTGAGGCAACCCTTACTAGGGCAAAACTGAATAATACTAGCCTCAGTAGAGCATCTTTAACAAATGCAAATTTGAGTGGGATAGAAGGTTCTTCAATCAATCTTAGTTGGACAGACCTCAATGGTGCTGACTTAAGTTGGTCAATTCTGAATAGCGCAAATTTGAATTATGCAAACTTAGAACAGGCAAACCTGACAGGTGTAAACCTAAGTAGTGCAAAATTAATCTATGCAAATCTAGATACAGCGATTTTAAGTGGAGCAAATCTTAGTGGTGCAGACCTGACCTACGGCTTCCTTAGCTGAAGCTAATCTCAGTAAAGCTAATCTAACTAAGGCAGATTTGAGTGAGGCGTACTTAACTGGATCTGACTTAACTCTGGCAAACTTAAATGAGGCAAAATTGAAAAGTGCCAAACTTCAAGGAGCCAGACTTCATAGAGCGAATCTGAACCAAGTTGATCTCTCAGGCATGAATTTGGCTGATATAGATTTTACAGCAGCATCTCTTCAAAGTACAAACCTTAGAAAAGCATTTCTCCAAGGAGCGAATTTAGAAAGAGTCAATCTGCGATGGGCAAATTTAATCAAGGCAGATTTAGATGGAGCAAACTTGAGAAGGGCTGATTTAACTGGAGCTAATATTTACGGAGCAACCTTTAAAGATGCAGACCTGACTGGTGCGATAATGCCTGATGGAGAGGTTTATAAACGGATCGCCTCTGAAATGGAAATCGGTCAACAGGAAGCATCATTAAAGAAAGTGATATCTATGACTCGTAAAGTAATTCGTACTGATAACGCACCGGCTCCAGTGGGCCCTTATAATCAAGCGATCGCGGCTTCTGGTCAATTAGTATTTGTAGCTGGACAAATTGCAATTGATCCTCGCCTCGGTGATGTCGTTTACACTGATGACGTCAAAAAGCAAACTGAGCAGGTAATGGCTAATCTGGAAGCTATCTTGACAGCAGCAGGTGCAACTTTCCAAAATGTGGTAAAAACCACTGTATTTTTAGCTGATATGAATGATTTTGCCGCAGTAAACGCGGTTTATGCCAAATATTTCCCCGAAGATACAGCCCCAGCGCGTGCTTGTGTTCAGGTGTCGCGTTTGCCTAAAGATGTGTTGGTAGAGATTGAGGCGATCGCAGTGATTTGATCGTTGGTCATCAGCTGAACAGTAAAAGGAGTGTATAGCAGTTGACTTTAGAAATTTATATATAAAGGCACAACAACGTTGTTGTGCCTTTTGCTTTTTATATCTAAAAATCTGTAAAACCTGCGTAATACGATTTTAGATTGTGTTCGCGTAGCGTCTCAAAGAGAAAAAGTTAATGAAATCTTTATCCAAATCTGCCACTGACGTAATCTCGCGTATCTTCCTGCTTAGGATTGTTGAAAATCGTTTCTGTCGAGTCGTATTCTACTAAGAAGCCAATACGACCTCCTGTATCTGTAGACCGAACGTTGAAAAAGGCAGTTTTATCAGAAACCCGCGCAGCTTGCTGCATATTATGGGTGACGATGACAATCGTGTATTGCTCTTTAAGTTCGTGAATCAATTCTTCAACCCGCAACGTGGATATGGGGTCAAGAGCAGCACAAGGTTCATCCATCAATATAACCTCTGGTTGAACTGCGATCGCGCGAGCAATACATAGCCGCTGTTGCTGTCCACCAGATAAAGCCGAGCCACTTTGGCGTAGTTTATCTTTTACTTCATCCCACAAAGCTGCTTGCCGTAGACTCCGTTCTACCAGTTCATCCATATTACCTTTGTAGCCATTGATTTTGGCTCCAAAAGCAATATTGTCATAAATTGATTTTGGAAACGGGTTTGGTCTTTGAAACACCATCCCAATCCGCCGACGCACCTCTACAGGATCAATCTCGGTTGCATACAAGTTTTTATTGTAAAAAAATATCTTACCTTCTGCCCGAAATGAATCAATCAGGTCGTTGAGACGGTTATAGCATCGTATCAAAGTACTTTTGCCACAACCAGAGGGGCCAATAAAGGCTGTCACCTGATTTTTTGGAATATCTAGCCAAATATTTTGTAAGGCTAAAAACTTGCCGTAGTAAACGTTGAGATTTTCTGTGCGTAAAACGGTCTCAGTGTCATTCACTGTACTGATGTTAGTAGCCATAAAGTAAGTCTAGTATTAGTTGTAGCTATGAAAATTCGCCCTGGGAATGTTATTTAATTAAACTTTTTTGCGAGTTGCCCAACGAGCGATGATACTTGTGATTAGAACCATCAATACTAAGATTAAAGAGGCTGCCCAAGCTAGTGACTGCCAATTTTTAAACGGAGAAATAGCGTATCTGTAAACCAAAACAGCAAGAGAAGCTGTGGGTCGAAATAAGCTATCGGGCCAGAAGTTGGAAAATAAAGCTGTAAACAGCAAAGGTGCAGTTTCTCCAGATGCTCTAGCGATCGCCAACGTTGACCCAGTTACAATTGCTGGTAAAGCTGCTGGCAATACAACTTGACTCACTGTTTGAAAGTTAGTCGCTCCTAACCCCACAGATGCTTGTCGCAAATCATCCGACACTAACTGCAAAGCTTCATCAGTGGTTCGCAAAATAATTGGCAACATCAAAATTGCCAGCGCAAACCCTCCACCTAGAGCTGAATATGAGCCTAAGTTGAGTCTTACTAATGTTAAAACTACAATCCCATAGGCAAATACCCCAGCAATAATTGAGGGAACTCCACTGAGAACGTTAGCGGCAAAACGTATCCATCTAGCTACTTGACCAGAACTAAATTCTGTGATGTATATTGCCCCTAAAACACCCAAAGGAATGCTAATTAGCGCCCCAATCCCTACCATTAATAGGGTTCCCAAGATTGCATTACCAAAGCCCCCACCCTGTTGTAAAGCTTTTGGTGGTAGTTCAACAAACACGCTGGGACTCAGAGTGCTGAAGCCTTGAATAATGACGTAAGAAAGCACTGCTAGCAAAGGTATCAGTGCCAACGCTCCGCAGGTAAATGCTACTACAGTCATCACTGTGTTAAACAGCGTCCGGGGAGACATGGCGGAGCGAGTTAGACTGCGCTCTGGAAAACTAGAAGACATAAATTCAACCCACAACTACGCTACACTCGCTTGACTCGGAGAACGACCAATTCTGCCAGAATATTGACTACTAGCGTCAAGAAAAATAGAACTAAAGCTGCGTACATTAAAGCTGCAACTTGCAAACCACTGGCTTCTGAGAATTGATTCGCCAGTAGAGAAGAGATCGTATTGGCAGGTGCTAAAAGAGAGATGCTGATGTTATTGGAGTTACCAATCAACATCGTTACAGCCATTGTTTCGCCCATTGCCCGACCGAGTGCTAACATCACAGCACTAACTATGCCTGAAAATGCGGCTGGTACGAGAACTTTCAAAATCGTTTCCCAGCGTGTTGCTCCTAGTCCTATCGCTGCTTGGCGTAAACTCGGAGGTACAGAAATCAAGGCATCGCGCGATAAGGCTGTGATGATCGGCAAAGTCATAATCGCTAAGATGATTCCTGCGGGCAACATTCCTGGCCCTGTGGGAGCAGTGCTAAAAATTGGCAACCAACCAAAATAACTATTGAGCCATTTTCCCAAGTCAGTTAATATTGGGATTAAAACAAAAATCCCCCAGACGCCGTAAACAACACTGGGAATAGCTGCGAGCAGTTCTACTGAAAACACTAGTACCAGCCGCACCTTTGGGGGCAGAAAATTCTCGCTCAGTAAAATAGCGGTGCCAACCCCAATTGGTACAGCTATCAACAGACCAATAAAAGAACTCACAAGAGTTCCATAAATTTGAGGTAGTACCCCGTAATTATCATTAACTGGGTTCCAAGTGCTGTTGGCTAAAAATTCAGCACCATATTTTTGGATAGCTGGCCAAGCTCCAACTGCAACCTGGAATGCAATCCATAATAAGGTACCAGCGATCGCGAACGCGAAAATCCGAGTTAGCCAAATAAAACCCCGATCCAGCGACTTTTCAGCCTCAGAGCGATTTTTCATCGCTGATGAAAGATTTTGAGCGTTTGTAGCCATAACTACCGACTTTAACAATTAAATCAGAGAAAAATGTGGGAGGCAACCAGGTTAGTAAAATTGTCGCCTCATCATCTCTTTAAGTTGAGACGTCAATCACTTCAAGCTACAAATGCTAATCAAGTAACAAGTCTAGCTAGCAGTCAAGCAATTATTAACTAGACATATCTCATACTTTGACTGCTGAGTATTGACTATTGCTGAACACTACTTGCTAGCGCTAGCACCACCACCAACAGAGATTTTATATTCTGGACTAATTTGATCAGCAGCAGCAGCCACCTTGGTAATTACGTTTTGAGGTAGAGGAATATAACCTAATGCAGCAGCCTGCTTCTGACCTTCAGTTAAACCATATTCAACGGCGGCTTCCATTGCCTTGGCTTTTGCAGCATCAGGATACTTACTGTAAACCAATAGCCAAGTATAAGTGACGATAGGATAAGCATCGGCTCCTGCCGGATCAGCAATAAAAGCAATAAGATTTTCCGGCAAGGTTTCTGATTCCAAGGCTTTAGATGCTGACTCTTCATTAGCTACAACCGTGTTACCACTTTTGTTTTCCAGAGCAGCAAACCTGAGATTGTTTTCTTTGGCGTAAGTGTACTCAACGTAACCAATAGAACCTTGGGTTTGTTGGACTTGGGCGGTAACACCCTCATTACCCTTTGCACCAACTCCCGTAGGCCAGTTGACAGTTTTGCCTTCGCCAACTTTACTCTTCCACTCTGGGCTGATAGCGCTAAGGTGTTTGGTGAATACACCCGTGGTTCCGCTACCATCAGAACGATAAGCAACTACAATTGGCTGGTTAGGAAGCTTAGCACCAGGGTTAGCCGCAGCAATTCTCTGGTCGTTCCAAGTTTTGATTTTGCCTAGTAAAATGTCGGTATAAACTGCTCGTGGTAATTTTAGTTCTGGAACATCTGGTAAGTTGTAAGCCAGTACGATGCTACCAGCAGTCACAGGTAGTAAAATCACGCCTCTATCCTGTGGTACTTTCTTAATTTCTTCTGGCGTCATAGCAACATCGCTAGCACCAAAATCTACAGTACCCTTGATAAATTGCTGAACTCCAGCACCGCTACCAACTGACGCATAGTCAACTTGCAGATTTGGATATTTTTTGTTCAAATCCGTAAACCAGGTATCGTATATTGGTGCAGGAAAAGATGCACCAGCCCCGGTTAATTTTACGTTTCCACCAAGATCTAGCTTGGCTGGACTGGAGGCAGTGGTATCTGTAGCAGTCCCAGAAGGAGTAGTTGTATTATCTGAAGTTTGCTGTCCACCACAAGCAGCTAGTCCTATTGTCAGTGCTAACACTGAAATGGAAGCTGTGAGGCGATGATTTTTTATTACATTTAGAGGTGAAAGCATAGCTATCGATTGTTAGTAATATTTCCAGGTGGGCGCTTCTAAGATACCCTCAAATGGTAGAGCTAAAGGTAAACAAAAGGTTAACAAAGTCAAAAAAACATATTTTTTTTAGATGAAGAGCAAGCACTTGTTCCTTCTTTCGTTAGATAAAATTTATACTTCTTAAAAAATATTTTGTGATAAAGGATACACTCAAAATTTAATTTAGACATATTTACAAAACACAAGCTGCGGTGTGATTTCATTTGTTAGGTTATCAAAAAATATGTAAATAAATAACAAAAAATGGTATGTCCCAGTTTCTAATTAAGTTTAAAAGTAATAGACTTTAGTTCTAGCTTATACCTTGTCTTGTATGAATCTGAAGCCAATAGCTGAATAATCTAATCGGTGAAATTATTACTAGGGGAACATAAAATTTTCTATGTATAGAGAATATTTGTTTGTGCGATCGCCCAAAATCCAAATAATATGTTAAGAAACTATCTTAAAAATTTTGCAGCGAAATCTAGGTTGAGCTAAACCAACAGTATATATACTAATTCTGTGAGGATTTATTTTACACTATCGGCTCAAGTAGCAAATTAAAACCACGCCTTAGTCACGAAAATTGGACTATGGACGTCTGAGCTAAAATTTCCAGAACTGACAAGTCATACACCAAACAAAGAGGCAAAAGGAAATATGCTACTTCTTGAAGTGTCAGCACAAATTTTATTTAGATTTTTATTTTGATATTAATGTCTATACTGGTTGCTGTTGGTTTTCCCTTTTGCCCTTCCCCTTTTGCCTAATAAATGTTTGCCGTTTCCAATCAATTACTATGGTCTATGATTGGCTTGCTCCTGACAATGGGTGGCACTTTCTTAGAAGCTTATGGCATCACCTTACCTTGGAGTTGGAGTAAGCACGGAATTCAGACTTTTTCTTTAGGTGTCACTTTTCAAATTGGCGCAGTGCTACTTGTGGGTTGTTTGGGGGGTAAAAATGCTGGTGCGCTCTCGCAAATTGCTTATTTAGTCATGGGGTTAACCTTACTACCTGTATTTGCTGATGGCGGCGGTATCGGTTATGTCAAGCTATCTCAGTTCGGCTACTTACTAGGCTTTATTCCTGGTGCTTGGGTTTGTGGCTTTTTTGCCTTTAAAGCTAGACCTAGACTAGAAACTCTTGCCTTTAGTTGCGTTTGCGGCTTGTTAACTCTCCACATATGCGGTATTACTTATTTGATTATTAGCTATCTTTTTCAGTGGAAAGGTACAGAAAATTTACCATTAATGCAAGCAATCCTCAGATACTCTTGGTTTGCACTACCTGGGCAACTAGCTGTAGTCTGCGCCGTCACTGTCATAGCATTTATATTGCGTCACTTAATGTTTTATTAGTCATTAGTGCATCTGTCCAGAGTCCAAAGATTGGCTCTTGACCCTTGACTCTTGACCCTTGAACGCCAGTCGCCTCTCCTAAAGGAGACGCTGCGCGTAGCTTGCTTCCCCGTAGGGGTACAAGTCGGGAAACCCTTGACGCTCCTACGTCGCTACCGCTGCGCTAACGGTAGTTCCTTCTGGGGGAAACCCCCTTGGCGCAGCCTCTCGTAGAGAAGACCGGACTGCCGACGCTCCTACGTCGCTACCGCTACGCTAACACCACGGCGCTGGCTCCCCTTGACTCTTGACTAATTCACCATGTATTTAAAAAATCGCCTTTTTTGGATTGCTTCCTTCATAGTTTTTTTCTTAGACCAACTGACAAAATACTGGGTAGTGCAAACCTTCAGCTTGGGACAGACACTACCACTCTTACCAGGGATATTTCACCTCACCTACGTCACCAATACTGGCGCAGCTTTTAGTCTGTTAAGTGGGAAAGTAGAATGGTTGCGCTGGCTATCTTTAGGAGTGAGTTTGGTATTGATAGGACTAGCATTGTTTGGCCCAGTGTTAAATCTTTGGGATCAACTTGGCTATGGCTTGATTTTAGGTGGCGCTATAGGCAATGGTATTGATCGGTTTGTTTTAGGCTACGTAGTTGATTTTCTCGATTTTCGCTTGATTAATTTCGCTGTATTTAACGTAGCAGATTCATTTATTAGTATTGGCATTGTTTGTCTGCTAATTGCCTCTATGCAAAAAACACCGACTTCCAATCGTAGGTCGCGGTAGCCTAGCCCTGAGCTATTTATAAATAAAGATTAAGTAGTGTGTATTATTGCAGAGCATAATATACCAAAAAAGACAGCGCGTTATGGCCAAAAAATCTACCCGTCATTTTGAAACGACGAAGCCTGGGATTGATAACCCCAGGCTATTGACGACTGAAACATTACTCAGTTCTATGTGAGATAACTTGAGCGATTCCAGATATTTACATCTGCCACCAATTAATTTAACTGGTGGCAGATGTCAGATGCGCCAATTATTATTGACTGCAAATTGGCATCACATCATGCCTTAGCTTTTACTTTTAATTACCTGGAGTAGGAGTTATTGGCGTAGAATCGGGAACTGTACTGGGGCTAGAACCTGGTTCTGTAGTACTACCGGGGTTACTAGGTTCAGATGGTGTTGGGCTTCCTGGTACTGGAGTCAAGTTACTGGGATTACCAGGCTCAGGTGATGTTGGGCTTCCTGGTACTGGAGTTAAGTTACTGGGATTACCAGGCTCAGGAGATGTTGGACTTCCTGGTACTGGAGTTAAGTTACCGGGATTACCAGGCTCAGGTGACGTTGGGCTTCCTGGTACTGGAGTTAAGTTACCGGGATTACCAGGCTCAGGAGATGTTGGGCTTCCTGGTGCTGGAGTCATGTTGCCAGGATTGCCAGGCTCAGGTGCGGTGATGCCTTCTGGTGCTGGAGTTGTGCTTTCAGGAGTAGTACTATCAGAAGGTGTGGTTTCTGGTACTGTAGTGCTACCAGGAGTGCTGGGAGTAACTGCTGTGCCACCAGGACAACGGGAATTGAGCGGGAAATTCTCGCACAGAATTTTCATTCCTTCTGGCGACATCTTGATTTCCGTTGGTGAACTGGTGGACTCACTACTGGATTGGGCTATGGGGGATTTACTGGATTGAGCAACAGCAACACTAGTGGAGAGTGCCAAAGTTAGAGCTGTGCCAATCAGGGTCAGAGATTTTCCCATCATTCTGAAATTAACCTCAACGGAACTCTCGGCCCATTAAATCAGACAATGAGATTTATAAAATCTGCCTAAATGAGGATGTTTTTATTTGTTTCAGAATTTGTTTATGTGTTAAAGCGGTAAAAACTAAATCCTTTGTTTATTGATTAGTAGTGTTTAAAATTACAAAAATCAAAGGACTGGTTGTTTTTCCTAGAACAAAAAAAGTAGATAAAATCAAAACTTGACAATTTTAAAAACAACAGTGCCTCTATGGATTAAGTGACAAAATTAACAATGTAGTTCCGCTTTGTAGATATTTTTAGGTATAAAATTAATCTTCAATAATTACGTACAGCCAATTTCTTCTTTGGCTTATGAGTAAAATGGTGGAAGATTAACATTTGAGATTGTAATTGCCCCGATTTTTCACTAAAAAGTGTGATGTGAATAGCCGATGAGTTCCCCCACCCAACCCCCTCGAAAGCCTCAAACGTTACTTGGTCAACTGACTCAAGCAGTACATACTATTCAAGCTAGAGTTGATTTTTCCAAACTGGCGCTCAAGCCTAATGCCAAAGTACCGGAACTCTGGGTGCAGGATGCGGGGGCGGATAAAGCGGAGGTGTATCCGCTGTTGGGCGATCGCTATATCCTAGGTCGTAGTTCTAAATCCAGCGATATCGTGATCCGTAACCCAGTTGTCAGCCAAATTCACCTGTCACTGTCGCGGGATTCAACTCAACGTACACCCGTTTTTATCATCAAAGATGAAAACTCCACAAATGGTATTTATCGTGGTAAGCGCCGAGTCAGTTCCTTAGAACTACGTCACGGCGATATCCTCACTCTGGGGCCACCAGAACTTGCTGCCTCCGTGCGTCTGCAATACGTTGATCCACCAGCCTGGTATGTCAAAGCGGCAACATGGACAACTTACGGTGTTGGCGGTGCTAGTGCCTTGTTGGCGTTAGTAGTTGGCGTCGAATGGCTAAAATTTTCAGTAAGACCCCTACCGACAGCCACCCGCGCCCCAGTGGTGGTTTACGCCCGTGATGGAGCTACTCCCCTGCGAGAGCCTCGGACTACTTCCCACGTAGACATGAAGCAATTGGAGGACTTTGGCCCTTATTTGCCTGCTGCTGTGGTAGCTTCAGAAGATAGCCGTTATTACTGGCACTTTGGGGTTGACCCCTTGGGAATTTTGCGAGCCGTGGTGGTAAATAGCCGCAGTGGAGATGTGCAACAAGGAGCGAGTACTGTAACCCAGCAAGTTGCCCGCAGTTTGTTCCGCGAATATGTAGGCAGACAGGACACCCTCGGACGCAAATTGCGGGAGGCAATTGTCTCCTTGAAGCTAGAAACGTTTTACAGCAAAGATGAAATTTTGCTCACCTACTTAAATCGGGTTTTTTTAGGAGCTGATACCTCCGGTTTTGAGGATGCTGCCCGTTATTACTTTGATAAGTCAGCGAAAGAATTAACTCTCTCCGAAGCAGCGACTTTAGTAGGAATTTTACCAGCCCCCAACGCTTTCGATTTTTGCGGGGATGGGCCAAATAAGCTAGAAGCAGCTGAATACCGCAATCGCGTGATTAAACGATTGCTGGAGATGGGCAAAATTAAACCAGAGGATGCGAACCGAGCCAGACGCTCCACTGTCCAAGTTAGCCCCAAAGTCTGCGAACAACAAGCCAAAACGATCGCTCCCTATTTTTATAGTTATGTCTTCCAAGAACTCGAATCAATTTTGGGGGAAGGAGCAGCCAAGGAAGGAAATTACATCATTGAGACTCAGCTCGATCCAGCAATGCAAGCTCAGGCAGAAGCCGCTTTGCGTAATTCTGTAAACAGTGCTGGTGCAAATTTTAATTTTTCTCAAGGAGCGGTAGTTACCCTTGACTCCAGTAGTGGCAGCATCCTCGCAATGGTAGGCGGGACTGATTACAGAAAAAGTCAGTTCAATCGTGCAGTCCAAGCTAAAAGACAGCCAGGTTCCACCTTCAAAATTTTTGCTTACAGTGCTGCTGTTCAGCAAGGAATTCCAGCATCAAAAAGTTACTCCTGCTCTCCTTTGAGTTGGCAAGGCTTTACTTACAAACCCTGTCGTGCTGGTGCTGACACCAGTTTAGATATTGCCACCGGACTCGCACTTTCAGAAAATCCGATCGCGCTGCGAGTAGCCAGAGAAGTCGGGCTGGATAAAGTGGTAACGATGGCCCAGCGTTTGGGGATAAAATCGCCTCTCGATGCTGTTCCTGGCTTAGTATTGGGTCAAAGTGTGGTCGATGTTTTAGAAATGACTGGCGCTTTTGGTGCTATTGGCAATCGCGGTGTGTGGAACCCTCCCCATGCGATCAGTCGAATTCTAGACAGCGGTGATTGCAAGGATCGCAACAATGTTAAAACTTGCCGTGTGATTTACTCCTTTGATCGAGATCGTCGGGACGCCAATAAACGAGTGCTGCCAAATGGTGTAGCCGATGAGATGACTGGCTTGATGCGTGGGGTAGTTACACGAGGTACTGGCCGCAGCGCATCCATTGGAGTGGGGGAAGCTGGTAAAACAGGCACAACTGATAAAAACGTTGACTTGTGGTTTATTGGCTTTATTCCCAATCGGCGACTTGTGACCGGTGTTTGGCTAGGAAATGATAATAATTCTCCTACGTCTGGTAGTAGCGCTCAAGCAGCTCAGTTGTGGGGAAATTATATGAGGAGAATTACAAGGTAAATTCGTAATTCGTAATTTTCAACTATGAATTACGAATTACGAATTATCACTGATATCCTTGCCAAGGGACGACTTCTAGTGTACCGCTAGGCTTGAATAGTACTTGAAAATGGGCAAGAGGTTCTTTGTTATTGGGAGCAGCTACATTAGAGCCATAAATGGCTTGGAACATCTTAGGTAGGGGTGTTTCTCGGAAATAGTCAAAGGCAACTTGATTGAGTGGTTCGTAGTCGGCAATCACACCATCTTTGTTGACTGCTACCCGATATTTTAGATCTCGCGTAAAAGTGGGTTTACCACTCCAACTTTGGCGAACTGTCTTATAAAGCCTTTGGTTTAAACCCTTAACTGTTTTGGAGTCAGTAATTTTTTCCCCAACTACCTCTGGTGTCCTGAAGTATCCCCGCCAAGGACTAACTTCTAGCACGCCTTGTCTAGTAAAGACTACTCGAAATTGGGCGATCGGTTCATTGGAAATAGGAGCGCGGTTCGCAGGGTTATACAGGAGATTAGGCAGAGGAGTTTGCTGTACTCCTTGATTTGCATCTTTATTCAGCGCTTTATAACCAACGATCGCCCCATCCGCAGCCACACCTACACGATAGATTAATTCCTGTTTTAAGCCTAAGCGATTAGTCCAAGCTGGATGAATTTGGTTATAAACTTGGCGATTTAATGCCCGCAGCTGGGATGCATCAGTAATTTCTGAAACTGTATTTAACAGTGCTTCTAAATCTGTAACTGCGGGTTTCGTCGTGGATGCAGGAGTTGCAGCAGCTACGGCCGCTGGCGTGGGAATTGCAGCAGCAGCTATTGGTGTTAGAGTAGGCGATGCTGAAGGAGTGACGCTGGGTATTGTAGAGCTAGTCTGCTCATCTGGTTTCGGCTCTGGTGGACGCACTTCGGGAGGTGGAATCAAGTTAAAGGCGATCGCTGCCACTGCTAAACTTGAGACTCCCACGGCAGCAGGTATTGCCTGTTTAATAAAGGCTGAACTAGCACCACCATAGCGTCTGGTAACTGGTTGTAGTTCTAGTGAAAGTTCTGGTAAAGTTTGGCTATCAGCAAAAAACTGATCAACTGCTTCTACTAAGTCAAACAGCTGTACTGTACTCAAATCTATTTGAATAGGTGGTTTAGGGTAATTAGAATTAGACTCAAAATTCTCTGGAGAACTCTCCGAATGCACAATTAACCTGTGTTGATTGCTACTAATTTTCTGAAACTCTACTAGTTCCGACTCCTGGTTATGTGCTTGAGGGTTTGTTACATTACTCAAAAATTCTTGGGCATAAGCACTAACCGCCCTCACCAAACTTTCAAAAAATTCTCGCCCTCCCACCAAGGGCTGATTATAACCAGATAAATAGCATTCTGCATTTACCAATATTGACAGTTCTGGGCGCAGTTCTTGAAAGTTCGCGGCCCTAGTTATATCACTTAACCCTTCTAAAAGTAGCGTACAATTAGGCAGACTGTACTTACGTTGAATATTCATTCTACTTCACCGTCAAAAAGACTAATCCAGAACCGCTGCATTCCCGCCGTACCGGTACAGAATAGTAATTGTCCTAACAGATTTATCGCCAACTCATCCAATTTTGCATCTGAAGTCAATGCTAGTACACCAGAACGTCGAGCATTCATTCGGCTCTTAAAATGCGCTCTAAACCGCTCTAAGTAATTAGATAGCCGCAAATTCTGTTCTAGTGGAATCTGCTTTTCATCCATCTGTTGATATATCATTAATAACTGGCGGATGACAACAGTTAAACGCCGCGCTATGTAGCAAGCAATCACCACCAAAGCTTTAGCTTCCATAATGGTTAAGGGGCGGCGGATATGCGCTCGTCGCAGGGGGTTAGAGCTACGCATCCGCCATAAATTCACCCTATCTTTAATAATTCCTTTAAGATCCAACTCTTGGGCAAAAGTCAGGATCGCTTCAGAACCGCCAAGTTCTAAAGCTTCAATCGCCAATAAAATCAGGTCAATTTGCAGACGGGTTCTCCGAGGACATCCCTTGGAAGCGATCGCCGGATCTGGTAGAGTCTCCAGAATCATCGGCAGCGACTCTTGGGTTGGACTGTTGAACGGCGTTAAACTTGCGGAGACATTCATTCTATAAATACCTTTTGCGGTTCCAACAGACTAGGTAAAACAAATTTAAGATAGGTAGCCAAATCAAGAATGTTAGACTTAGTGGCAGTAATAAGACTACCTGATATATACATTACTTAACTCTTTCTACTCAAAATCCGTATACTGAAATCAAAGTTTTAAAGCATAAATTAATTCACCCCGTTTATTAGCGCAATACTTTCCCTAGCTTGGTTTAGATTCTAATTATCGTCAATAAATAGCGATTCACCTTCGATCCCCAGCGTATGACATTATAGTGTACGATTTTTCAGGTATCTGGAATTGAGGGTTGGGGGCTGGAGACTAGGTACTAGAAACTCGGAAGGGGAGAGGTTAAAGGCAAAAGAAATTTATTTACCCTTTACCCCTTACCCTTTAACCTTTAACCTTTTCCTTCTTCAATGCCCCATGCCCTATGCCCTATGCCCTATTCCCCAATCCCTGTTTTATGAATTTGAAGTCTCTAATTCGTGACATCCCAGATTTTCCCAAACCCGGAATTTTATTTCGGGATATCACTACCCTGCTGCGCGATCCCGAAGGACTGCGTTATACTATTGACATTTTTACACAAAAATGTATTGAAGCAGAGATCAAAGCGGATTATGTTGTTGGCATGGAGTCGCGGGGGTTCATTTTTGCCTCACCTCTAGCTTATAAATTAGGGTCTGGTTTTATTCCCGTTCGCAAAAGAGGTAAGTTACCAGCAGCAGTTCACTCAATTGAATATGAACTAGAGTATGGTATGGATTGCTTGGAAGTACATCAAGACGCTTTGCACCCAGGTAGCCGGATTTTGATTGTAGACGATCTAATTGCCACGGGTGGAACTGCAAGTGCGACAGCAAAGCTAGTGCAGAATATTGGCTGCGAACTGGTGGGGTTTGGGTTTATTATCGAGCTACGGGATTTGCAAGGGCGTAAACATCTGCCGGATGTGCCGATTATTTCCCTAATTGAATATTAGTCATTGGTCATTAGTGATTAGACAAATGGCTAATGATAACTGACAAAGCGCAAAGTCTGAGCGGTTCGCGGAGCGTCTCGTAGAGAGGCTTCCGACGCTCCTACGGACGCTCGTTCCTCGCTAACGCTAACGCTGCGCTATCCGTTGGCGCAGCCCGCCGCAGGCATCAGAACTTTGTAAGAGAGGACAAAGCACAAATGACATCTACGAGAATTTCCTTGGAGACAGGACGGGATTGGCTAATTAGATTAGTCACGAATGAAACTTTTATTTATGTATTGAAGCGGCTATTGCAGGCACTACTGACCTTGTTTTTAGCGTCAGCGTTGTCGTTTTTTATCATTCAACTTGCTCCAGGGGATTATGTAGATACGCTGCGGCAAAATCCGAAGATATCCCCAGAAAGAATAGAGGAAATTAAGCAGCAATTTGGACTTGATAAGTCTTGGCCGGAGCAATTTGGGTTGTGGCTGTGGCGAATCGTCACAAAAGGCGATTTTGGTACGAGTTTTGTTTACCAACGTTCAGTAGCGTCGCTGTTGTGGGAACGAGTACCAGCAACTTTACTATTAGCGATCGCATCTTTAATTGCGACTTGGGCGATCGCTATCCCTTTAGGGATCTTTGCCGCTGTCCAGCAAAATAAGCTAGGCGATCGCATCTTACAGGTAATTAGCTACGCCGGACAAGGCTTTCCCAGTTTCATCACCGCCCTAGCGCTACTAGTCTTTGCCCAAATGACATCACCGCTGTTCCCAGTGGGTAGTATGACTAGCATTAATCATGCGGAACTGTCTTGGTTTGGCAGATTACTAGATATCGGTTGGCACATGATTTTACCAACTATTGCGCTCTCGATTACTAGCTTTGCCGGTTTACAGCGCATCACTCGCGGCGAATTATTGGATGTTCTGCGTCAAGATTACATCCAAACGGCCCGTGCTAAAGGATTGCCAGAAAATCGCGTGATCTACGTTCATGCTCTCCGCAATGCCATAAATCCGTTAATTACCTTATTGGGTTTTGAATTAGCCGGTTTATTAAATGGTGCATTCATTGCGGAATTTTTCTTCAACTGGCCTGGTTTAGGGAGATTGGCTTTACAAGCTTTACAAGCTCAAGATTTATATTTATTAATGGCAAGCTTGGTAATGGGCGCTGTGCTGCTGATTGTTGGCAATTTAATCGCCGACTTGATGCTAAAAGCTGCCGATCCGCGCATTCGTCTAGAAAATCTTAATTAGTCATTTGTCATTGGTCATTGATTATTCTCCCTCTGCTCCGGTTGTTGAGCGGCTTGTCCTGAGCGTACCCCTACGGGGAAGCAAGCTACGCGTAGCGTCTCGTAGAGAAGCCGTTGGCGCAGCCTCCCGCAGGGAAGGAAGTCGAAACACTGTTCCCCATCTTCCCCACTCCCTCTCTCCTCATTCATCTTCATGCTCTCCGAACTCTATTACATAGTGCGTTCACAAACTGACGGTCGTTATCTTATAGCTCGTCCAAATGCCGACGACGCATCAAGTTATTTGTTGTTGTTTCGGGAAAACTTTGACGCCTTAAGCTATCTCAACACCCACGCGGCAGAAGTGGCAAATCGTTTTGCGGTAGAATCTATTCCTGGCACACAGGTGGGAAACTTGTTGAAACGCTGGGGTTTTAGCGGTGTGGGTATTGTTAGCGATCCTTTATTGCCCAAAGTTGAGTTTTTACAGCACAATTAAGTTTTCGGATTGGCGTAGACGCATTAGCGAAGCGGTAGCGACGTTCGCATAGCGTCTCGCAGAGAAGGAGCGTCAGCGGCTTGTCGTCAGACATCGCTTTCATGGTGTTTAAGTATTTTATAGCGGTTCCCGTTATCTGGGAACAACTCTAAATCGGCGGTAGTCCAGCGAACTCTCTCAGATATCGGCTGGTTCATAAATCATCCCTTTTAGGAGATTTATTAATTTTAGCCTGGGCGGGGACTGGGGTTAGGGGAAAGGCGATCGGGAATAATCTGTACCCTGTTACCTCTACCCTCAACCCTACTTCAGTCCCCAGTCTCTACACCACAACCTTTTCTTTTTCTAGAATCAGCTTAGAGCGCTTCACCTGCTCAGGAATTGTCACTGGATAATCTCCAGTAAAGCAAGCAGAACAAAAACTATTGGTGTCTTCTCCGGTGGCGGTTAGCATTCCCTCCCAACTGAGATAGGCGAGGCTATCTACTTCCAACTGCTGAGCAATTTCTTCTACTGACTTAGTAGCAGCAATTAGCTGATCCTGGCTATCGGTATCAATGCCATAGAAGCAGGGGTGAGTTACTGGCGGGGAAGAAATTCGCATATGTACTTCCACCGCACCTGCTTCACGCAAGGTTTTGACTAGTTTACGGCTAGTAGTACCCCGGACAATAGAATCATCCACAATGATCACACGTTTACCCACCAGTACATCTTTGAGGGGATTAAGTTTCATGCGGATACCTGACTCACGCATGGTTTGTGTGGGCTGAATAAAGGTTCGCCCAACATAGCGATTTTTAATCAATCCTTCAACATAAGCTACACCAGAGGCTTGAGAAAACCCAATAGCAGCAGGTATACCTGAATCGGGAACACCAAAGACAATATCAGCATCTACGGGAGATTCTTCAGCTAACTGCCTTCCTAACCGCATTCGGTAACTATACAAACTCTCGTTGTGCATAACGCTATCAGGGCGGGCAAAGTAAATCATCTCAAAGATACATAGCTTCCGCTGGGGCTTTTGATTCCAGTGGTAGGAAGCCAAACCTTCTTCGGTAATCCAAACTAACTCACCTGGTTCTACGTCCCGCAGATATTCGGCTCCAATGATATCTAAACCACAAGTCTCCGAAGCCAAAACGTAACGGACTGGATTACCTGCCAAAGTGCCAATTACTAAGGGGCGAATGCCATTGGGATCGCGGACACCCATAACACCGCTAGGAGTGCCAATGACTAAACTAAAGGCTCCATAGCAGCGGTGAAACGCTTGAATCGAACCTTCGAGCCAATCTGCTCCAGCATTGATGGCTTCTGCGATCGCAAAAGCGATCATTTCTGAGTCTGTTGTCGTGACTAAGTTGCATTTTTTCTCAAGCAACTCTTGACGCAACTGCACAGTATTGACTAAATTACCATTGTGTGCAAGAGCTAATGTACCTAAGCGAGTTTCAAGTACAGCAGGTTGGGCATTAACTTTGCGACTAGAGCCTGTGGTGGAATATCGAGTGTGACCAACAGCAAGATTACCAGGCAACTGGTTCAAGATAGATTCATTGAAGACTTGAGACACCAAGCCCATATCTTTGTGGAGGTGTACTTGTGTACCCTCAAATGTGGCAATCCCAGCTGATTCTTGACCCCGGTGCTGGAGGGCATACAATCCAAAGTAGGTCAGTTTCGCAACATCTTCTCCCGGTGCGTAAATGCCAAAAACACCGCAAGCTTCTTCTGGCTTATCAGGACGATTTTCATGACTATTTATTTGGTTGTTGGTCTTTTGGGGATAATCATCCGAAGTGACGGGATGGATGGGAATCATGCTAGCTTTGCTCCTGGTGGGGGGGTCAAGTCACTGGGATTGTGTCGTTAGACAGTTAGGGATTTCTTAATAAATCTTTAACCATCCATTAAAACAGTACCGTAATTATGCTCAGGGACGCTAATACTTCTAAGTTATGTAATTTGTGAGTTAATCTGAATACTTATAATTCAGCACGGGCTACGCCCCGCTACGCTAACTCGACTCAGGACTGAGAAGTAGTGGTGTGGATGGCTAAACGTCTAGAGATGGCATTGTAAAAGCGATCGCTAATATCTTTGATCCTAACCTTGATTAAAGTTTGATTATCAGCGGTTAAAACCCCCAAATCGGTGTCGGAATTACCCACCATACCCAATTTTTGCCATTCTTTACCCAGATGTTCCTGTAAGTAGGATTCCCAAATTTCTTGGTGTTTTGAGGGTACAGAAACTAAAATTCGCGCCCCACCTTCGCCAAATAGCAATTCATCAAGGCGTTGTAATTGGGTACGTGGTATTTCTAAATTGATTTCGGCACCGAGGTTACTAGCAATGCAACATTCTGCTAGGGCAATAGCCACTCCTCCCTCAGCACAATCGTGAGCTGAATGTACCCAACCAGCACGAATACCCTCACGGCAAACTTTTTGTACACGGCGTTCCAAATCAAAATCCACCCGTGGTGGTTTTCCGGCAATAGTGCCGTGGATAGTGGCTAAATACTCAGATGCTCCCAAACTGATTTTGGATGCTAAAGGTAATCCCAGTAGATAAATTACATCACCAGCCGCCTGCCAACCTTGACCACAAATTTTGGTTATATCGGGAATTAACCCGACCATACCGACAACAGGAGTCGGATAGATTGGTTGCGGAGTGCCCTGAGAATCAAGAGTTTCGTTGTATAAAGAAACATTTCCGCCTGTGACTGGTGTTGCTAATTCTCGGCAACCTTCAGCCAAACCGCGACAAGCTTCTGCTAATTGCCAGTAACCAATCGGTTTTTCTGGAGAGCCAAAATTCAAGTTATCCGTCACCGCCAGAGGTTCTGCACCAACACAACTAAGATTGCGTGCAGCTTCAGCCACCACAGCCTTAGCTCCCTCATAGGGATCAAGGTAAACATAACGAGGATTGCAATCTACCGTAGCCGCCACTCCCAATTTTAGATTTTGGATTGTGGATTTTAGATTGGGAATTGCTTCTAAGGGACGTAAGCGTACCACAGCAGCATCCGCACCACCTGGTAGGATGACTGTATTGTTCTGCACCTGATGATCATACTGACGATATACCCAGCGTTTAGATGCGATCGTGGGCGTATCGAGCAAAGTTAAAAGAATATCATTCCAACTTTGCAAACTTCCTGAGATTTCAACACCAGCCGTTGTACAGGAAGGCAAAGACTCAGGCGTCCATTCCCAAGCTTTCAAAGCATATTCTGGCGGTTGAGTCAACAATTCTCGATGATAAAGAGGAGTATTCTCCGCCAACGCCTCAGTCGGAATTTCTGCTGCTATTTCACCTTGAAACAGAATCTTCACAATGGGTTCAGCAATGACAGTACCAGCAACAACAGCCTGGAGTCCCCAACGGTGAAAAATGTCGATTAACTCCTGCTCACGTCCCTTGTGGGCAACAAACAGCATCCGTTCTTGAGATTCTGAGAGTAGGTATTCATAGGGAACCATCCCCAACTCCCGCACGGGAATTTTATCTAAATCCAGTTCAATCCCTACACCGCCTTTTGCTGCCATCTCTGATGTAGAACAGGTGATCCCAGCTGCTCCCATATCTTGTGCAGCGACAACTGCACCAGTCTTAAACGCCTCCAAGCAAGCTTCAATCAACGACTTTTCCAAAAAGGGGTCGCCTACTTGCACTGCGGGACGGTCATCCATTGACTCATTACTCAATTCTGCGCTGGCAAAACTTGCGCCTCTCATGCCATCGCGTCCGGTGGTAGAACCAACATATAACACAGGATTACCCAAGCCAGATGCCCCAGATTTGACGATTTCTGGTGTTTCCATCAACCCTAGTGCCATGACATTCACTAAAGGATTACCAGAGTAAGCAGAGTCAAAGTAAACTTCGCCGCCGACAGTAGGCACTCCCACACAATTACCATAATGGGCAATTCCTGCTACTACACCGCTAAACAACCGCTGAGTTTTGGCATCTTCTAGGGAACCAAAGCGCAGCGAGTTTAATAAGGCAATAGGACGCGCACCCATTGTAAAGATATCTCTTAGGATGCCTCCTACTCCAGTTGCGGCTCCTTGGAATGGTTCAACAGCTGAAGGGTGGTTGTGGGATTCAATCTTAAAAGCTAATTGCAGTCCGTCGCCTAAGTCCACAACACCAGCATTTTCACCAGGCCCTACGAGAATACGGGGCCCGTCTGTAGGAAACTGTTTGAGTAAAGGTCGAGAATTTTTATAACAGCAATGCTCTGACCACATTACCCCAAACATTCCCAGTTCAGCTTTGTTGGGATGACGCCCTAATCGGCGGACAATTTCTGCGTATTCTTCTGGCTTTAGACCTTCAGCAGCGATTTCTTCAGGGGAAAAGGGAGCAGCAGATGTGGCGGTCATGGAAGTAATGCACCAATTGAACAGAGCATTATTCTATCGATTTACTTGCCCTCTAGGTGCAGTTCTAGGAATGTAGATAGTTTTTTCTTTGTTTTCTTAAGGTAAATACCCACGCAATATTTACTAAATTTTTACATAATTGGTTTTTTTTGCACCGTCCCACGTAGCGTCTAGACATAACTGGTCTTTGTCATGTAAGTACATATTCCAGACGCTATAAAGTCTATATGTCTACAGCAGGCATGAAATTACTAGGGTATATGCAGTTTAGCTGTAACAATCAAGTGATGACAATCACAAGTATCCTTGATTAAGATCGTCTCCATGCAATTACGAAGTAGGCATAATTAATTACAACTGAACTCTAGCCGAGTCATTAATAGGGAACACACTAATTGCCGACAGCCTCCGTAAGGAACTGTCGGCTTTTTGTCATTGGTCATTTGTCCCCGAAGTTCTGATTGATATGCGAGTA
Organism: Nostoc sp. B(2019); assembly: GCF_010091925.1. Lineage (GTDB taxonomy): Bacteria > Cyanobacteriota > Cyanobacteriia > Cyanobacteriales > Nostocaceae > Komarekiella. The sequence goes on from NZ_WVID01000002.1 coordinate 62,740, forward strand.
GAACTCACAGAACAAAGGATGATAGACAATTTCATAAAATTTCCCCACAACTGGTTGGTAACTTGACAGAGATTTGCCACAGCCACTACCAAGTGTGGGGAAGGTATGATCAAATTAGGAATTTTATGCGTATCGAGCGCTAATGTTTTGCACTCAATCTAGTAGATTGCAAGTCCACTTATAGAAACAGCACACACTTTGGATTAAGACATCGCTTGAATGATGTAATCAAAGTAGGGTGATGCTTCGATCGCATCTTCCGCACTTAGTAAGCCAAGGGAGGCTTTTTTCAGTGAATTGATGGCTTCTACCATTCCTGGTACGGGAACACCCAGTGAGTTATACATTTCCCGCACGCCAATTAAACCGATTTTTTCAATTGGCTCTTTGTCGCCGGCAAGCACGCCATAGGTAATCAGGCGCAAGTACCAGCCAAAGTCACGGATACATAGAGAACGCTGACGTTCTCCATAAGCATTACCACCGGGTGAAATAAAGTCGGGACGCTTCTGCCAAAGCTGTTTGGTTGCTTCTTGAACAATCTTTTTTTCATTTTCAGCTAAGGTAGCAGCAATCCGCGTCCGTTGTATGCCGGTTTGCAAAAATTCTTCGATACTCTTGAGTTCGCCACTGCTGGGATAGCGCAGTTCGTCGTCGGCTTTGAGAATAACTTGGCTAATTACAGTCATGATTATTGCAATCACGCAAATAAATATTATTTGCTAGTTTAACGAGTTGTAGGTACACAAGTGAAGAGAGATGGGGGAGATGAGGAGCAGGGGAGCAGGGGGGAGAAATAACTAATGGCTCTGTCCCTGTCTCTTGACAAATGACAAATGACTAATGACCAATGGCTAATGACTAAAATAATTTGGCAACAGGGTGAATTAATTGAAGTTACGATCGCCGACTTGAATGATACAGGCGATGGGGTAGGACGTTTTGATGAACGCGTAGTATTTGTCCCGGATACTGTACCAGGCGATCGCGTGGTTGTCCGCTTGATACATGTCAAACCTAAATACGCTCATGGCAAGCTCCAGCAGCTATTGCAACCATCCCCCCACCGGATTCGACCTAGCTGCATTGTGGCTGATAAGTGCGGTGGTTGCCAGTGGCAACACATTAATTATGATTACCAGCTAGCAGCCAAACGCAATCAAGTTATCCAAGCTTTGGAACGCATTGGCGGTTTTGTTCAACCACCAGTAGATCCGGTACTCGCGGCTCCTTCTGCTTTAGGCTACCGCAACAAGGCTACCTATCCTCTAAGCAGATCGGCTACAGGACAAGTCCAAGCTGGTTATTACCAAAAAGGTAGCCACCAATTAATTAATCTAAATCAATGTCCAGTTCAAGACACGCGATTAAATCCCTTGCTGGCCGAAGTTAAACAGGACATTCAAAAGCAGGGTTGGCAAATTTACGATGAACAGCGTCATCAAGGGCAAATTCGCCATCTCGGTTTACGCATTGGACGGCGCACAGGGGAAATATTGCTGACTTTGGTGGTGAAGGACTGGAATCTACCAGGAATTGAAAACCAAGCCAACGAATGGTTGAAGCGCTATCCCCAGTTAGTGGGTGTGTCTCTGAATCAAAATCGCGATCGCACAAATGTGATCTTTGGAAATGAAACCCGTTGTATTGCTGGAGTTCCCTATCTGCGAGAAAAGTTTGCTGGATTGGAATTTCAAGTCCGTCCAGATACATTTTTTCAAGTTTATACAGAAACAGCAGAGGCATTATTAGAAGTAATTCAGTCAGAATTGAATCTTCAAGGGCATGAGGTGCTAGTTGATGCTTATTGTGGCATTGGAACTTTAACTTTACCTCTTGCGAAGCAAGTACACCAAGCTACGGGGTTAGAAGTGCAACCAGCAGCGGTGGAACAAGCTATTTTGAATGCTCAGCATAACAAAATTAATAATGTGGCATTCCAAGTCGGGGCAGTAGAAAAATTGCTCCCAAGAATGGGCACAATACCAGAAGTAGTTCTACTTGATCCGCCACGTAAGGGATGCGATCGCGCTGTCATCGATACTTTACTGCAAACTAAACCATCTCGAATCGTTTACATTAGCTGTAAAGTAGCTACCCTCGCCCGTGATCTCAAACTACTCTGTCAAAACGGGCAGTATGAGATCACACGGGTGCAACCTGCTGATTTTTTCCCCCAAACGGCTCATGTGGAAGCTGCCGCCTTTCTTGTGCTATCACATTTGGATAAGGGTGCTGAGTCCTTCACAAAAACTCAAATTTGAAATTTGTAGTCTAGTGCATACTAAAAATGCTAAAATCGAATTAAGCTAAAAATAAATTTCATTTTGTTTAAAGAAATTAAAGTTGCATAGGCTCTTAAAAACATGAAATGGGTTGTCTAAATTACAGATCGGCAAATAGCAGAGTATAACAATACTCATTCAAGTTTTCAGCAGCTTTTAAGTTGCTAAATCTCTTATCAGGTTCATCATCCCAGCCGCTATATATTCAAGCAATCCTAACTTATTCATTGAGTCAATGCTCCCTAGCATTTTCAAAATTTAGTTTTAAAGACGCAAGTTTGAAGGCAGCATGACCACCTCAACTTTTATCAGGGTGCCTGTTAAAGCAAACTGATGTCTAGCTAACTGAAAGCTATGGGGTTTCTCTTGTGATTACCATTTCACTTCGTCCCGTTGGACGTTACTGGGGCACAATTAGTTTCGCCTCTACTCTCTATCTTTGTCCGATATTAGATTTATTGTTGGCAGAGATTCCAGCAAAACTTCAAGCAGAACTGCGCCTAGGGCTTCAAGAAGCCTTAGTAAATGCAGCGAAACATGGCAATAATCTTGATCCTAGTAAAAGAGTTGTAGTCCGTTTTTCTTTAATAGATAATCAATATTGGTGGATAATATCAGACCAGGGTAGTGGCTTTTGTCCTTCATCTGCTAATGATGACGACGAACTAACAGATTATCTGCCACCAGATGAGGCAGAAAGTGGTCGTGGTTTATGTCTTCTGCATCAAATTTTTGATCAGGTAGAGTGGAACCGCAAAGGCACAGAATTAAGACTTTGTAAACAAATGGAAAATCGCCCCCGGCTATCTCTGCGGCGATAATCAGAGGAGTGGGGGAGTTAATCGAAAGCCTATTCTTGTGCCCCTTTTTTATGTTCGCCGTGGCTTGGACAGGGTGGGGCAGAAATAGAACGATCTAACCAACCAACTGCTTGTTCTAATCTTGCAATGGCTTCTTGTGGCTGATTTTTGAGGAGATAGACGACCGCTGCTGCTATTTGTTCATTGGCGCGAGAATTGCGGTTAGACTTGAGGCGATGCCAATCGTCAGGGGAAATGCTTAGCCTTTCCATGAGGGTCTGGGCTAGTTCCAGAGTACTAAATTCATTCAGTTGACTGGTTTTAGGCAGCTGGGTAGATTGAGACATAACTATTGGCAAATTTGCATTTACTTCTACTGTACTACTTGTAAATGAAGCCGCCTAAAAAATCACAGCCGCCAGCGGAAAATCTCGAACCAGATTTTGAACAAGAACTAGGGGAAATAGAGCGATCGCTCCTATCCTTAAAAGAACGCTACAATCAAGTGCAACGCGATCGCCTTACAAAGGCAGAATGGCAACAACGCCTCAACAAACTAAATCATAATAAGCACCAGACTCCAGAAATCAAAGCGGAGTTACGGCAGATAAAACAGCAGTTAGAAATGCTAGAAGTAAACTTAGAAAGCCAGTTATTTTCTTGGGTTAGCCTCAAGAAACCTTTCTGGCAAGCCGTCCGCTTTGGTGGAATGGGCGTTATTATAGGCTGGATATTGAAATCCTGTGCTGGGTAAATATGGTAAATCGACGGATTGCAGAAATATTGCGAAGTGGTCAACCTGATGAGTCTCTCGTAGTTCAAGGCTGGGTAAGAACAAAACGCGAGTCAAAAGGTTTTGCTTTTATTGAAGTCAATGACGGCTCATCGCTAGCTAATTTGCAAGTCGTAATTAATCAGGATTTGCCAGACTACGAAGCTATCTTAAAACAGTTGAATACGGGTGCTGCTGTCGAGGTGACAGGGGTACTGGTAGCTTCTCTTGGTAAAGGACAGCGAATTGAGTTGAAAGCAGAGACAGTCAAAGTCTATGGCGAAGCTGATCCTGATACATATCCTCTGCAAAAGAAACGCCATTCCTTTGAGTTTTTGCGAACCATTGGACATTTGCGATCGCGGACTAATTCCTTTGGTGCAGTTTTCCGCGTCCGAAATGCTTGTTCTACAGCCATCCACCAATTTTTCCAAGAAAGAGGCTTTTTGTGGGTACACACCCCGATTATCACTGCTAGCGATTGTGAAGGCGCAGGTGAACTATTTAGCGTTACCAGTTTGGATTTAAAAAATCTTCCCCGCACAGAAAACCAAGCAGTAGATTACACACAAGACTTTTTTGCTAAACCTACATATTTAACGGTTAGCGGACAGTTAGAAGCGGAAGTTATGGCAATGGCGTTTAGTAACGTCTACACCTTTGGCCCTACCTTCCGTGCAGAGAATTCTAACACCTCCCGCCACTTAGCAGAATTTTGGATGGTTGAGCCAGAAATGGCTTTTTGTGACTTGAAAGGCGATATGGACTTAGCTGAGGCGTTTCTCAAACACATTTTTAAATATGTGTTGGAAACTTGCCCAGAAGACATGGAATTTTTCAATCAGCGCATTGATAATACTGTGTTAGCAACGGCTGAAAATATTATTAATAATCAATTTGAACGTTTGACTTATACAGAGGCGATCGCACTTTTAGAAAAAGCTGATGTCAAGTTTGAATATCCTGTCAGTTGGGGCTTAGATTTACAATCAGAACACGAACGCTACCTGGCTGAGCAATTATTTAAAAAGCCTGCGATCGTCACAGATTACCCAGCGCAAATCAAAGCCTTTTATATGCGCTTGAACGACGATGAAAAAACTGTCCGCGCAATGGATATTCTCGCACCCAAAATTGGCGAAATTGTTGGCGGTTCTCAGCGAGAAGAACGCTTAGAAGTTCTAGAACGCCGCGTATTAGCGCAAGGGTTAAACCCAGAAGATTTGTGGTGGTATCTTGATTTGCGGCGTTATGGTACTGTTCCCCATGCTGGTTTTGGACTAGGTTTTGAACGACTCGTGCAATTTATGACTGGTATGGGAAATATCCGCGATGTAATTCCCTTCCCGCGTACACCGCAAAGTGCTGAGTTTTAGTTTACATTTCAACACCTGGCAATTGGAAATAGCCAGGTCTTTTCTTATTGGTGTTAACAACAAAGCTGAACTAATTACCACCAAAGTGATTAAGCTTTTAACTGTGAATTTTATCATTGATTTCTCTGTTTTATTATATGTTCTAATTCATCGGGAGTTTTAGGGATGGGATATATAGATTCCCAAGGATTAGGGACGTTAAACCCATCATCATTTGTATTTACTACATTTTTTGGTCGTTTTGTTGGAACTTGTTGTTTAGTTTGCAAATAGAATTTAGCAGTTACTAAATTGCATACACAAAAAATTAGGGGTACAACAACTGTTGTACCCCCACAAATTGGCTATATTCAATTTGATAGAAAACCACTATAAAATAAAAATCAACTTAATGATTACCTGATTATGAACAATTTTTCACATTTACTACATCTATATTTATAGTTTGCAAAGACAAATGCTTTTTTACTTGCCTGCGTGGGCTGACTAACGCTACTGTTAAAAGAAATTATGCAAAGCCAAACCTAAATCAAAAAAGTTGAATAGGAAGCTAAAATGGCAACTCCCAGTAAACAGGTGAAATCTACTACTGATATTGGAGATAATAGACGCACCGAAACTCGTATCCAGGTTCGCATTCCTAAAGACTTGCATGAGGAACCAGTCATCTCACGACTGGTTTCTCACTATGGTGTCACAGTCATGATTGCGGCTGCTCAGGTAAGTACAAATGCGCTAGAGTATAGCTGTTTCGATCTGCAACTACGAGGAACGACTTCGCAAATTGAAAGCGCCTTAACCTACCTAGATGAACTTGATTTAGAAATTTTGCACCAATCCACCCCTGAAGAAGATGGGTGGTAAATTGAGTGTTGAACCAGCGAAGTTCAGAGTCTCTTTCAGAGACGCTGCGCGAACGGCGGTTTGCCTTTGGCGTTTCCGTAGGGTAGCCGCCGCTCCGACTTATCCCTGAGTAATGAGTGGTGAGTAAAAAGTACTCACCACTCGGCACTCAGGACTTAGCACTTTATTTAAGCCATTTGATTTTCAATCGCCCACCGCGCTAGTTCAGTGCGGTTATGCAGATTGGTTTTGCCCAACATGTTGGACACATGGCTTTCAACCGTTCGCTGACTAACATTTAATTCTTCAGCAATTTCACGGTTAGCTAAACCCCTAGCTACAAACTGCACTACTTTCAGTTCTGTTGGGGTTAATTGCACATCGAAGGGAACCTGGATGCGGGAACCGTTTTCTCCTCCTTTTGCTTGGTGTTCTTTCCAACGGATAGTTTGTTTGAGCGAGGATTCTACTTGCGCTACGAGTTCTTCTGGCTCAAAGGGCTTGACCATGTATACATCAGCACCTTTATTCAAACCTTTAACTCGATCCGCGCTTTGTCCCTTAGCTGAAAGGAAAAGAACGGGAATCCAGCTAGTTCGTTCATTTTGCCGGACTTGTTCCACAAAAGTATATCCGTCCATTTCCGGCATCATCACGTCGCAGATGATCATGTCTGGAACATCGTGCTCTAAAATTTCCAGAGCTTCTCGTCCATTTTCGGCGGTGATGACTTCATATCCCCGGAATTCCAAGTAATCCTTCACCAGCAAGATGAGGTTAGGGTCATCATCAATCAATAGAAGTCGTTTGTGATCTTTCATGCTGGGCTCTTTCATAGCAGTGGCACTTGTCGCGCTTCGGTCCATCAATGTCTTGAATAGTTATCCTCTATGGTGGATTATTTGAGATGTTGTCTTTTTTCCCACTTAACTTGCCTTTGCTGCCTCGAAGTCTCAAAAGTGCTGAGCACTTTTGAGAGATTAGTAGCTCGATGGCAAAAGTCCAGCAAGGATACGTATAGCAGTAGTATCTATAATGCGCTATTATATATCGCTTTGAAAGTGGCGGGCTAAAAAACACCGATTAAATAATCTTTCTGATTCACAAGTAAGTATTGGCTTAAGATGACCCTACCTCAAAACCAACCCGCGCTTTCCTAAAGCTTACTGCCATACAATATCCTTCGGATGTTAAGTCTTTACGAGATGTTCACAAGAAACCAGGGAAGTTTCTGGCAAAGGATGGGTTAAAAATGCATATTCTTCTACCACCCTATTGCCTATTAAGTGTTCTTGGATGATCCGCTCAATGACTTCCGGGTTTGCTTGGCGATACCAGACCCCATCCGGGTAAACCACCATTATCGGCCCAGAACAACAAACACGCAAGCAATTGGCCTTTGTTCTAAAGACGTAAATGGGACGACTATCTTGCGCTTCGTCGAGTTTTAGCTCTTTAAGTCGCGTTTTTAAGTATTCCCAAGACTCCAGACTAGCTTGTTTTGAGCAGCAGTTAGCAACTGTCTGGTCAGCACAAATAAAAATGTGTCGCTGAATTTTAGCCAGTCCTAGAGTTTCTACACAATTACTTAGGGCTTTATGTTCTAGAGACTTAGTAGTTTTGGGGATTGGATGGCTGGACTGGATCACTGGATTGTTACTCATCGAGCGGCTCCCTGATTACAGTTCTATAACAATTTCCCAGGTTTGCAAATAAAGTTGTCTACATAAAAATATTCGGAACCTACGCAAGGGAGCCTGAAAACCCAAAATAATTAAGCATTTATACTTAAGTAGTCCTGCGCTCCTCTAGTTCGGGAACCCGTACTAAGGAAATTGTTGCCATTACACGCTGCTTTTCGGTAAATTAGCACTCAGGAGTTGAGAGTGCTAAAACTCTGGAGAATATTAATATGGCAGCTGTATCTCTAAGCGTTTCTACAGTTAAACCTTTAAGCGATCGCGTTTTCGTGAAAGTGAGCGCCTCTGAAGAAAAGACCGCAGGTGGTTTGTATTTACCCGACACCGCTAAAGAAAAGCCCCAGGTAGGGGAAGTAGTCGCCCTTGGCCCTGGCAAGCGTAACGACGACGGTAGCCGTCAGGAATTGGAAATTAAGGTCGGCGATAAGGTGCTGTACTCTAAGTACGCCGGCACTGACATCAAGCTCGGCACTGAAGAATATGTACTGCTTTCTGAAAAAGATATTTTAGCAGTCGTCATCTAATTGTCATTAGTCACTGGTCATTAGTCATTAGCCAATGACAAAGGACAAAAGACAGACAGAGAAGTCTGAACGGAGGCTTTCTCCGAACAGAACTTCGCAGACAAAAGACAAAGGACAAATGACAAAGGACAATTAAAATATGGCAAAGCGCATTATCTACAACGAAAACGCCCGTCGTGCCTTAGAACGAGGCATTGATATTCTAGCTGAGGCTGTAGCTGTTACTCTTGGCCCTAAAGGCCGTAACGTAGTTCTAGAAAAGAAATTTGGCGCACCGCAAATCGTTAATGACGGTGTAACCATCGCTAAAGAAATCGAATTAGAAGACCACATTGAAAACACTGGCGTGGCTCTGATTCGTCAAGCTGCTTCTAAGACCAATGATGCTGCGGGCGATGGCACTACCACTGCAACCGTTTTAGCTCACGCTATCGTCAAAGAAGGCTTGCGGAACGTTGCAGCTGGTGCTAATGCGATTTTGCTGAAGCGCGGTATTGATAAAGCTACCAACTTCCTGGTAGAAAAAATCAAGGAGCATGCTCGTCCTGTAGAAGATTCTAAAGCCATTGCTCAAGTGGGTTCTATCTCAGCTGGCAACGACGAAGAAGTTGGTCAGATGATTGCCCAAGCAATGGACAAAGTGGGCAAAGAAGGCGTAATTTCCCTGGAAGAAGGGAAATCTATGTTTACTGAGTTGGAAATCACTGAAGGGATGCGCTTTGATAAAGGCTACATCTCTCCCTATTTCGCCACTGACCCTGAGCGGATGGAAGCGATTTTCGATGAGCCTTATCTATTGCTAACTGATAAGAAAATTGCCCTAGTGCAAGACCTTGTACCAGTTCTAGAGCAAGTAGCTCGTGCAGGTCGTCCCTTGGTGATTATCGCCGAAGATATCGAAAAAGAAGCTTTGGCAACCCTAGTAGTAAACCGCCTGCGCGGTGTACTGAATGTTGCTGCTGTTAAAGCTCCTGGTTTTGGCGATCGCCGCAAAGCTATGCTAGAAGACATAGCTGTATTGACTGGTGGTCAACTAGTCACTGAAGATGCTGGTTTGAAGCTGGAAAATACCAAGCTGGAGAGCCTGGGTAAAGCTCGCCGCATCACCATCACCAAGGACAACACCACAATTGTTGCCGAAGGTAACGAAGCTGGTGTCAAGGCTCGTGTTGAGCAGATTCGTCGTCAAATTGACGAAACCGAATCTTCCTACGACAAAGAAAAGCTACAAGAGCGTCTCGCTAAACTCTCTGGTGGTGTCGCCGTGGTGAAAGTGGGTGCAGCCACGGAAACCGAAATGAAAGACAAGAAGCTACGCCTAGAAGACGCTATCAACGCCACCAAAGCTGCTGTGGAAGAAGGTATCGTTCCTGGCGGTGGTACAACTCTGGCTCACCTTGCTCCCGTATTGGAAGAATGGGCAAAGAGCCACCTGAAGGATGAAGAGTTGATTGGTGCTTTGATTGTCGTTCGTGCTTTACCTGCGCCTCTGAAGCGGATTGCTGAAAACGCCGGTCAGAATGGTGCTGTCATCGCTGAGCGCGTCAAAGAGAAAGAATTCAACATTGGCTACAACGCCGCAACCAACGAATTTGTTGATTTGTTAGGTGCTGGTATTGTTGACCCTGCTAAGGTGACTCGTTCTGCTCTGCAAAACGCTGCTTCTATCGCTGGTATGGTGTTGACAACCGAATGTATCATAGTTGACAAGCCTGAACCTAAAGATGCTGCGCCTGCTGCTGGTGGTGGTATGGGTGGCGGTGACTTCGATTACTAATATTCTGTAATCAGTCCCTTATATAAAAAAACAGCTGCTTCCTGGCGGAGGCGGCTGTTTTTTGTTGGAATGGAAAAAGAACAGGGGGGGCGATCGCAATATTAAAATAAAAGTTCTAGACTTACTTATAGTTCAAGTTCTCTAACGATGATGGCTAGCACTTTCCTACTTTTCGATCTTGGCGCTCTTGATTTTCAAGATTTGTTGAGAAAATCGTCTGGCTGAATACCAGCTTGCTTTAAAATCGCACGCAATGTTCCCTCTGGCATATCACCTGAATGATTAGGACTGTTTAATTGTTATGATATCGCTTCCTGAAAATTTTTGTTTTGGAGTTACGATCAAATTAAGTTGAACGTTGCATCTGATGTGAAAAATAATGCTACCTTTTAAGAAAAAAATTGTCACTGATGAAGCCATGCGTCCGGTAGCAGTCTTGATTGATTATCAAGACTGGCAGCAAATTGAGAAGATATTAGAGGAGCATCAATCACAACAAAAAGAAGAGTTTGATTTAAACAAGTATGGGGGTGTAATTCAATTAACTCAAGACCCTTTGGAATATCAGCAGCAAATCAGGGACGAGTGGCGTTGACACAACCTTTAATGTTATTAGATACAAATGTAGTCTTATACTTTTTGGGCGGTCGTTTAGTAAACCCACTACCATCAGGACAATATTTTATTTCAGTGATTACTGAGATTGAATTACTCTCTTATCCGAGCCTCAGTCCAGACGAAGAAACACAAATTATTGATTTATTAAATAAAATTACAATCATTGGCATTGATAATAATATTAAAAATTTAACAATTGCAATTCGTAAACAATACAAACTCAGGCTTTCTGACGCAATAATTGTAGCAACTGCAAAATCTTTAAATGCAATATTGTTTACGAATGATATAAGATTGGCTAATTTAATAGAAATTAACACTCAAACGGTAGAAATTATGTAATGGTTAGCGATGCCTGTTTTAAGATCAGGTGTTTACTTAGTCTTTCTTAATCGCACACCCATCATTACACCAATAAATGTCTAGAAGCAACGGCTTTCCTTATGCACCCCATTCTGAAAACGAATTGTGCTGAATGCTAGTTAAGAGCTATCCTACTTACGGGAAAGTTTACTCTACCATAAGGAGCAAGTTACTTTAAAAAATTGGACATTATTACCCTAGGGCGATCGCTTACGCAATTCTATCTCTAAAATTTTACCAGCCATAATTCTATTAATGAGTTATTATTTGGCGTAAAAGCCAGTCAAGTTGAACCTAGCAGAAAATTCCATAGTCCGTTAATACCAAATTGCTGGTAAATAATATTTATTGGATGGGAGGACAACTAAAATTGGTAGAGAAAGTTTGATCCAAATGCAACTAATCTGACAAAAGTTTACTTTTACCCCAAACCTTGTCGCTACATGAGTTCACAATCTTCTCGCTCTGACAAAATTTTGGTTGTTGATGACTCTCCTGATAACGTATTTTTGATTAAAACTATTCTGGAAGAAGAAGGCTACACAATTAGCACCGCAGAAAATGGAATTTCAGCATTAGCAGAACTGAAAGCATCTCCTTGTGACTTGGTATTACTAGATTTAATGATGCCAGGAATGGACGGGTACGAAGTTACTACGCACATTCGTGGAGATATGAAGTTACCGCAATATATCCCAATACTGCTGATCACCGCCCACGATGCGCCCAATGTCGCCCGCGGATTAGACTTGGGTGCTGATGATTTTATCCGCAAACCTGTAACTGTAGATGAATTGCTGGCTAGGGTGCGATCGCTTTTGCGTTTGAAGCATAGTATGGATGAACGTGATGAAATTGCTCGCCAGCGAGAAGATTTTGTTTCACGCCTTACACACGATTTACGCACTCCTTTAGTGGCGGCTGATCGGATGTTGATGCTGTTTCAGCAGGGTGCTTTGGGAGGTTTATCACCACAAATGCAGGAAGTAATTGCCATCATGGCTCGCAGCAATACTAACCTGCTTTCTATGGTCAATACTTTATTAGAAGTTTATCGCTTTGAAGCCGGGCGTAAAACTCTGGCGCTTCAACCAGTTAATTTGAGCAGGTTGCTAGAAGAGGTAACTGGAGAATTGACACCCTTGGCTGAAGCTAAAACACTATCAATAAATCTAGATTTTACTGAGAATTTAAGCACGAATACAGTGATGGGCGATCGCTTAGAACTGCATCGTCTATTTACCAACCTTATAGGCAATGCTATTAAATTTACTGATTCTGGTTCTGTTACCATTCGTCTGACATCTCAACGCCAATTAGACGAAAGCAACCAGTCTCAGTTCTCTTGGAAATCTAATTCTGTTGATTACATGAGCATAGAAATAGCGGATACCGGCCCAGGTATTTCCTCTGAAGAACAAGTCACCTTATTTGAACGATTTCGCCAGGGTAGCCACAAGAGTTCTGGTAGTGGCTTAGGATTGTATCTTTCCCGTCGAATTGTCGAGGCACATCAAGGTACTATTCGGCTCAATTCACAGCTGGGTGAAGGTAGTAGATTTATTGTACTTCTACCCATGAAATCGTAAAAAGATTGGAAATATAAAATATGAATTATTAAACTTTTAATCTTAAAATTTTATAACTTATCTATAGGTAAATTTTACTTTTTTCTTAAACAAGGATTGCATATAAACCCTTGAGAAATTTAAAATTATCATAAATAAAAATTTACAAATCACATATATTGATGTATCAGCATTTATATTAAATATTTCACAAGATAAAAAATGATTAATACTGAATTATCAAACATTGCTGAAATTGTTCTTAATCAGCGTAAGTTTTTTCAAACTGGCAAAACTAAAGATGTTGATTTTCGTATTGAACAACTCAAAACTCTCAAGCTAGCAATTCTTGAGCACGAACAAGCAATAATCCAGGCATTACAAGCAGATTTACATAAGCCAGAATTTGAGATTTACATGACAGAACTTGGCATAATCAAGGAAGTTGATTATGCCATAAAACACCTTAAAACTTGGATTAAACCCAAAAAAGCAGCAGTCTCCTGGGAATTTTTTTCTTACTCAGCCCGAATTTATTCAGAACCGCTAGGGGTTGTTTTAATTATCGGCCCTTGGAATTATCCATTCAATTTAATTATTTCACCGTTAGTCGGTGCGATCGCCGCAGGAAATTGTACAATTATCAAACCTTCAGAGCTTGCTCCGCATACTTCCCATGTCCTGACTGAGATTATTGCCAAATATTTTGACCCAGCTTATATTGCAGTGCTAGAAGGAGGTGTAGAAACCAGTGAAAAGCTATTAATAGAAAAGTTTGATCATATCTTTTTTACTGGTGGCACAGCCGTGGGTAAAATCGTCATGGCAGCAGCGGCAAAACATCTCACACCAGTTACTTTGGAATTGGGCGGTAAAAGTCCTTGTATTGTAGACACTGACATTAATCTTGAACATACTATTAGACGAATTACTTGGGGAAAGTTTCTTAATGCCGGACAAACTTGTATTGCACCTGACTATCTTTTAGTTGACAATAAAATCAAAAAAGATTTAGTAAATGGGTTACAAAAATGCCTAAAAGAATTTTATGGTGATCAGCCGGACAAAAGTCCTGATTATGCCAGAATTATCAGTCAAAAACACTTTGATAGATTAGTTAACTTCCTTAAAAATGGTGAAATTATTATTGGCGGAGAAACTAAATCTTCAGAGCGTTATATTGCCCCCACATTAATTGATAATGTCTCTTTATTAGATCCTATAATGCAGGAAGAAATTTTTGGCCCCCTGCTACCCATAATTGAATATACTGATATCGCCGAAGCGATCGCTTTGATTAACTCTCGACCAAAGCCCTTAGCTTTATACTTATTTTCTCAAAATAAAAACCTGCAAAAGCACGTTTTGCAGGAAACTTCATCTGGTGGAGTCTGTATTAACGACACACTTATGCAGTTTGGTGTCTCATCTTTACCGTTTGGTGGTGTGGGAGATAGCGGAATTGGCAGCTATCACGGTAAAGGTAGTTTTGACATTTTTTCCCATGACAAAAGTGTATTGCAAAACTCCTTCTGGCTGGATTTAAAATGGCGGTACGCTCCCTATAAGGGTAAATTACCCCTAATCAAAAAACTTCTGGGTTAAAAATTAAAAGTGATGAGTCAGGAGTAAAAATTCCTAATTCCTAACTCCTAACCATTAAAACCCAAAAGCACTACTGTAACGCTCCTCTGTCCAGGGTTCGCCACGGCGATGGTAGCCATTACGCTCCCAAAAACCAAGTTCTTCGCGACCTAAAAACTCCAAACCATTGATCCACTTAGCACTTTTCCAAGCGTAGAGGTGGGGAACAACTAGCCGCATTGGGCCACCATGTTCCGCTGGTAACGGCTCACCAAAGACTTTCAAGGCAAAGAAGTTTTCTTCACGCAAAAAGTCTTCCATTGAGATGTTGGTGGTGTAGCCGCCATAGCAGTGTTCCATAATATGCACTGATTTGGGATCTACTTCAATCAGACTCATAAAGTCTGTCACTTTAATGCCAGCCCATTTGACATCCAATTTAGACCAGCGCGTTACACAGTGAAAGTCTGCCGTGAATTCGTGCTGAGGTAGTGCTGTGAAGTCTGACCAAGTGAAGGTGGCAGGTTTTGCTAAACCCCAAACGCGAAACTCCCATTCCTCGGTGCTGACTTGGGGAGTTGCACCATAAGTTAATACGGGGAACCCCTTGGCCAGGTGTTGACCCGGAGGGACGCGATCGCCTTCTTCCTTTTCTGGTTTTTGAAAAAATTTTCCTAGCATAGTCGTAGAAAAATAAGTTTTCTCAAGATATTTACAAGCTTTTTTGCTGATTAGCGAAAAGCCAGAAGAACCAGATATTTTACTTGTTATTTATTACTCCCAGAGGATCAAGCCGCTGGGATTTAATGAAAGGCAAGCTAATTCTAAACTCCCGCGAGTTTTTATGATTCTTCTTCCTCTTCTTCAGCTGTTGGATAGACAAATGTAGAACGTCCAGTCAAAATCGACTTGCCTAGGGAGAGGGCTTTCTGAGCTTCAACAACAGCTTTGTGCCTCCAGGTAGCTCGGCGTTTATCTCGTTTAGACTTGGACGTTTTCTTCTTAGGGACAGCCATATTAGCGGAGATCGCAATTATTGACAACCTTTTTATTCTAAGCGATCAACTGACCAAAGAAAGTATGAAGAATTAAACAGGCAGTCCAGAACCTAGGATTTGGAATATGGTGTTTTTTCTTTTTGATTAGCGTCTATCTAGCGCCCCATTTGGAGGTGCTTCCATTACCGGTATCTTATCAGTGGGTTCCTCTGTTGTTGCAGGCTTGGTGGGTTGAGGTAATACGGGGCTAGCAGTAGTGGCTGGAACTGGATTAGAGGTTGTTTGTTTTTCAAAGAACAGTAGCGAGCGCGCAGTTTTGAAGTAAGTTGCCCAGCGTTGAGCATCTGGGCGCGTGCGCCATTGTGGACGGCTGACTTCTAATGTCAGGACTGGTGCGATCGCTCCATAACTTTGTACGGATATGATGATTGAAACATCTGTCACCAATATATCTTGGTCGAAGCTCCGTTGAGCAGCTGCTCTAGCAGCCGCTTCCGCCCTTCGCAGAATGGTTTGGTAGTTTTCTTCTGGTAAGCGGTCAATAGCCAGGTCAACTCTAGCGGTGTAAGCTCGCACAATCTGAGGTGCGATCGCTTCGGTCAAAAGCCATGTAGGAACTGTAGATATGAGCAAAACTACTAAAGGAACTATCCGGATTCTTGTGGCAATTTGGCTAATAACTGAGAAGGGGATGATCGATGATGGTAGGTGAGCATAACTTTTGCTCATAACCTTGTAACTCCTTATTGATGATCTGTAATGGTAATTCGGTGGAAGTATTTCCCGCCATACCAAAGTAACAAAAATTACATTTTTATCTAAAGATTCGATACGAATCACCTAGACTAAAAGACATAGGTTAGCTTTGCTCCAACAACAAAGTTAACCGCAATTTTCAGACCAGCAAACAATAACTGACAAAGAGCGGGATGGCAAATTACTGGGCGATCGCTATTGGCATCAATCAATATCAGTTATTTCAACCTTTGAGTTATGCCCAAGCAGATGCCGAGGCACTAAAGGATTTTTTGGTGACAGAGGCAGGTTTTGATAGCGAACACTGCTTACTGATGACAGATACTTCGCCACCGATAGGAAATAGATCAACCCATCCAACTAAAGAAAATATTCTGCTTTTACTTGAAGATTTAGCCGCGACAAGTTTTCAACCGCAAGACTATCTGTGGTTATTCTTTAGCGGTTATGGCGTTAACTACAACGGTAAAGATTACTTAATACCAGTCGAAGGAAACCCAGAACTGGTCGTAGAGACTGGTATAGAAGTGCGATCGCTAATGCAAAGTCTGAAACTTGCTGACTTGAATGCATTACTACTACTCGATATCAACCGCGCTTTTGGTACTCAAGCTGATGCTCCCGTTGGCGAAGAAATTATAGAACTAGCCCAAGAACTACAAATTGCCACAATTCTTTCTTGCCAGCCAGAGCAATTCTCTCACGAAAATAGCGAGCTAGGTCATGGATTCTTTACAGCGGCGTTGTTAGAAGCTTTGCGTTCTGGGAATGGCAACAGCTTAGCTGATTTAGAAAGCTACTTGAACTTGATCACGCCCCAATTATGTCAACACCACTGGCGTCCCATCCAAAACCCTGCCACTATCATCCCATCAAGGCAGCAAGTAATCTTGCCACGATTGGCAGTAGAAAACGACTTGGAAGCAGATGCGATTATTTATCCAGAAGAATCTTTTGCTGTTGCTCGTGTAGCTCCCCCACTTGATGACAATCCTCCTAAAACTTCAGCAGAGCAGGGTAGGTGGGGAGAAGACACAACAGTGGAAACTCCTGTGAGTCAATCCTCGCAACAAAAAGCAGAAGACGAGGATTCATCTCAAGAAGTAGTTATATCAACTTCCGAGCCAGTAGGCACTCTTCCAAGTAGAAATCCGATGCAGGAAACTTCTTTGGAAGTGAACACAAGCGGAAGGTTCCTTCCCTCACACCAGTCGTCTCAACAAGAAGAACGCTCTGACTCTTCTTCCCAGGCTTATGTCTCCCGATTGCCAGCGAACCAGGCAGATACCTCATTGTGGAAACAGTTTATATTGTGGGGTGGAGGCAGCATGGTGGTAGCAGGTTTAATCGCAGTCGTTTTTCTCCGCAATCAAGCAACTTTTAGAATTAAGCAAATATCAAGGGAATCACCCACTACTACTGCTAATGATCCTACGTTCCAGGATTCACCAGATGGTCGCTCCATTAATGAAATTACTCCATCAGGTCAATCAAAAACTCGCTCCAGAACACAAATAGCTTCTACCGAGTCAAAACGGAATCAAGCAGTATTAGACCTCAGAAGAATGTCGCTCAGGCAAACTCAAGCTAGCGATCTTAGCTTGGCGATCGCCACAGCCCGGAAAATTCAACCCGGTGAACCGCTTTATGAACAAGCTCAGGAGAATATTAAGATTTGGAGCCGGATGATTTTAGATTTAGCCGAGGGTCGTGCTAAACAAAGGCGATATGCTAATGCCATTGCAACCGCGCAGTTAATCACCAAAGACGAAGCTCTTTATGCCAAAGCACAAGCAGCAATTAACCAGTGGCGGATAGAGGGCAAGGAGTATGTAAGCAACAAAACTCTTTTAGATGCAGCAAATGCTTTGATTAAGCCCGGACAGGCATCTACTTACAATCGTGCTATCGAAGTTGCCAAGAGAGTACCATCAGGTCAACCAGGCTTTGATACTGCTCAAAAATTGATCAATAAATGGAGTGAAAAAATTTTAGATTTAGCCAAGAGTCGCGCTGCTCAAGGAGAACTCAATGCAGCAATTAAAACTGCTGCTCTAGTTCCAGAAGTAACGGCCGCTTACGAAGATGCTCAAGATGCTATCCAAAAATGGCAGGACAGGAGAATTAGAAATTAAAAATGGTCAAAAGTTCAAAGTCCAGAGTCAAAAGCAACTGCCATTGACCCTGGACTTATTGATTATTTAACTATTGACTGACTCTGTGTTAACAGTACTGCGACACATCCTCACCACATTCGTCGGCTAGATAGCACATTGCTCGGAAACGTAAGCCAACTACTTCATCATATAAGGGGTTAAGCTTACACATTGGCGGAATGTGAAACAGGGTTTTCCCAAATAATTTGACATCGCGCTCAAAGGGGCACTGAGATGGAATCAGTTTGCACAAACGGTGAGCTAGTTGGCGATCGCGAACTTGAATGTTGTCTACCCGCTGCCTTAAAGGTTGGAGAATATCGTAGTAAGACTTAGAAGTAGAACCGTGCAACTGGGTTACATGAGCATCACTAGACTCTGCTTGACTGATCAATACCCAGCTTGCCAAAAAAATCTTTTTTGTGGTATTATTAAATACCTTCATGGTTAGTCCTCTGTGTTATTGAGGGTATTCACCTTTCCGATGAATATATACAAAGTGGCAACGACCTTTCCCGGAAGAATCGTGTTCTGACTGACGATACAATATAGTCTTTAGAGTAGCCACTTAAGTCAGAACCTAATTTATTACTACATCAAGTTAATCGCAAATTTCTCGGAGTGGTAGTGTAGTACCACTGATCTTGTTCATATCTTGACACAGTTTAAATTTTAATAAAGACATCTGCCATTGGACAGGTTCTATTGTAACATTTACAAAATTTAATATAATAAGTTCCTGTAAGTAATTTTGGTAAGTATAAATATTAGCGATGGAAATAATTTTGCTGGTGGCTGAATGCTTCAGAAGCAGAGAGGAGTTTGAGCATCAGCTTTTGAGAAGTCCGCTCATCAGCTTCCAGCGCTCGGAACTTTTCATCTGGTTGACGCTACGCGAACGAAAGGATGTTAGAACTTCAGGGGTAGTTTGCCGCGATAAATCGCTGCCCCAATGGTTCGAGAATAAAAAGTGATTATTCAGCAATTTGCAACTTATAGCGTACTAGGGCTGACTTACCTGGGATTAGCATTGGGTTACATTCCTGGTTTACGCATGAACCGCGCCACCATAGCTTTGGTCGGGTCTGCCTTTTTAATTGCTTTGGGTGCTCTGAATTTGCAGGAGGCTTGGCAGGCAATTGATGCCAATACCATCGTATTTTTATTGAGCATGATGGTGGTCAATGCTAACCTATCCTTTGCAGGATTTTTTCGGCGATCGCTGTCGATCATATTGAGTGTAACTCGCAGCCCGCTAGGTTTGTTGATTGCCTTAACTTTTGGCAGCGGTATCCTCTCCGCTTTTTTTCTCAATGACACTCTGGCACTAATTTTTACACCCTTGACCTTGAGCTTGACTGAAGCTTTGGGTTTAAATCCGATTCCCTACTTACTTGCGATCGCTGGTGCAACTAATATCGGCTCAGTAGCAACATTGAGCGGTAATCCCCAAAACATCCTAATTGGCTCCTTTTCAGGCATCTCCTATCTAGATTTTCTGCGAGCGTTAGCTCCCGTCGCCCTAAGTGGCTTGGTAATTCAAATAGGACTACTTATGGCTGCTTTACCCAAATGTGCGCTCTACCCAACCTTGCCAGCAGATACCCACTGGCAACGAACGCATCTTCAAACCTTTATTTAATAAAAGTTTAGTCATCACCACCGGGCTATTAATTGCATTTACTGTAGGCTTACCCTTAGCGGAGTCTGCTTTAGTAGCTGCTAGCTTATTGCTAATCACTCGGCGGATCAAACCCCAGCGCATTCTGAAAAAAGTGGATTGGAACTTGTTGGTGATGTTTTCTGGACTGTTCATCCTGACTAGAGCCACGCAGAAGTTGAATTTGCTACAGCCATTTACCCAAGCGGTTAACTCAGCTGCGAGTTTATTGGGTATAACTGTTCTGCTGTCTAACTTGATTTCTAATGTTCCGGCTGTACTCCTACTTCAACCCCTTATTTCTCAGGATGACACCAGATCTTGGCTATTGCTAGCAGCAGGCTCAACTTTAGCAGGCAATCTCACCCTATTTGGTGCAGTTGCTAACCTGATTACCGTAGAAGCTGCTGCTGAGCTTGGTTACAAGCTGACTTTTTGGGAGCATTTGCGTTTTGGAGTGCCGTTAACAGTATGTACTCTGCTTCTAGTTTACTTATTGGTTAACTGAATGTGCGTGAACTAAAAATTAAATAAAATTGGTTATGCGATCACCTCACGTCAAAACGCAAAGACCCAAAAATTTTCTTTGCGTCTTTGCGCCTTTGCGTGAGATTTTTATTATTCCTTAAGATGCTACCTGAGCAGCAGTACGAGTCCGTCGCCTTCTACCGTCAGCAACTTTCACAGGTGGCTCGTCAGGGATTTGCATTAACAAAGTTACAGATGGTTGACATTGTAATTCTCGACGGATAGAGCGTTGCAATTCCCGCTCCAAAGTTCCTTGTAATCCACCCCAATCTATATCTGCTGCTTCACCTTCCGCAGCAGCAAATTCTGACCAGCGCACAGTGAGGATTTCTTCAATTCGCTGTTGTACCCATTTTTGCACAAGCGATCGCTCCATACTTGTCACTACACCGCGCAAATGAATTTCTGGCTTAGCCATGAGTTTGCCATTCCAATCAATAGCAGCGGCGATGGTAACAATACCTTCTTCTGCCATGCGTTGCCGTTCTTGCAATACCTTGGCACTAACCATTCCAGAACTGGTAGTATCCACAAGCTCTATACCAGATGGCACTTTACCTGCAACCCGCAGCGAATCTTCGGTAAGTTCGACTACATCGCCATTCTGGATAATTATCATGTTTTCTGCGGGAATGCCCATACTTTGAGCGGTTTCCGAGTGCTTCACCAGCATCCGATGTTCGCCGTGAACTGGCACAAAAAACTTGGGTCGAGTTAAGGCAATCATCAGTTTTTGGTCTTCCTGACAGCCGTGACCAGAGACGTGAATCCCTTTATCCCGACCATAGACTACTTTTGCCCCTTGAATCATCAATTTATCAATGGTGTTGACTACAGCGATTGTATTTCCGGGAATTGGGTTCGCAGAGAATACTACTGTGTCTCCTTGGCGAATTCTAATGTGGGGGTGTTCTTTGTTAGCAATACGGGTCATGGCTGACATTGGTTCACCTTGAGAACCCGTAGTCAGAATCAGCACTCTTTCATCAGGCATGTTACGCACTGCGTGCAATGGTTGCAGCAGATTATCTTCACACTTGATGTAACCTAGATTGCGGGCATGAGCAATCAAATTCAGCATAGAACGCCCGACAACCGACACTACACGATTTTGCTTCTTCGCCAGATCCAAAATCATGTTGATGCGATGGACTGAGGAAGCGAAGGTAGTGACAAATAGTCGCCCAGTGGCTTGACTAAATACTCGGTCAAGATTGGGATAAACTGAACGTTCTGAAGGGGTGAATCCTGGTACTTCGGAGTTAGTTGAGTCACTTAAAAGCGCCAAAACGCCTTTTTCACCGTGTTCTGCTAGCCGTTGCAAGTCAAACTTTTCACCATCTACAGGAGTGTGGTCAATTTTAAAATCTCCGGTGTGGATGACTACACCAAGGGGTGTATGGATGGCAACTGTGAAGCTATCAGCAATGGAGTGCGTGTTGCGGATATATTCCACTAAAAAGTTTTTGCCAATCCGTACTACATCACGTGGTAAAACTTTTCTTAATTCCGTGCGATCGCGCACTCCTGCTTCTTCCAATTTACCCTCTAGCATTGCCATTGCTAGCCTTGGGCCATAAATCACAGGTATGTCAAATTGCTTCAGGTGAAAAGCAATTCCACCAATATGGTCTTCATGACCATGGGTAACAATCATCCCTTTAATTTTGTGACGATTTTCCCGTAAATATGTCGTATCTGGCAGAACAATATTTACCCCATGCATTGCCTCTGTAGGAAATGCCAATCCTGCATCTAACAGAATAATTTCGTCGTCATACTCGAAAATACAAGTATTTTTTCCAATTTCATGCAAACCGCCCAAAGGAATAATTTTTAGGGCGGAGT
This sequence comes from Nostoc sp. B(2019), assembly GCF_010091925.1. Lineage (GTDB taxonomy): Bacteria > Cyanobacteriota > Cyanobacteriia > Cyanobacteriales > Nostocaceae > Komarekiella. The sequence goes on from NZ_WVID01000002.1 coordinate 84,896, forward strand.
TAGCTTCGTTTTTAGCCATTTTCTCCTTAGATTTTTGTTTGTTGTTAATCAGTTGATAGTTAGCGATCTTGTATTTAAAGACAATTTAAGATGTCTATTAAGTCAGTCTGAAAGCAACCAAATTTTAATTGTTAGATGTTCAATTTTTTGTTCAATAAAATGGACTGTACAGTGAAGGATTCATAGTATATCTATTCAGTCCTAACACAGGTATTTAAACTGCAACCTGTTAACAATTATGACCATTGTTTATATCTATCTTTGGCAACTAGCAGATTGCCAGTACTCAATAAGCTGGTGACTAGATTAAACTAAGTTCTTTAAGAACCACCTCTAACTTTTGACTGACTTCTGAATCCGTTTCTTCGCACAGCGGCGGACGAGTTGAACCAACCTCCCAACCTCGAAGTTTCAGTGCTTTTTTAACCGGAATGGGATTTGAAGTTAAAAATAAAGCTTTAAACAACGGAAATAGTTGAAGATGAATTTCAGTGGCAACTTCAATTTTCCCCGTACTAAAAGCTTGGATCATCTGCTGTAGTTGGTTTCCTACCAGATGAGAAGCCACACTTACAACACCCTTTGCCCCGATTGCTAACAAGGGCAAAGTCATGTAATCATCCCCAGAGTATATCTGGAACTCTTTTGGTGTCAAGCGGCGAATTTCGCTTGCCTGATCTATGTTACCAGTGGATTCTTTAATCCCGACAATATTGTTGACCTTAGCTAACCGGGCAACTGTTTCTGGCTGAAGGTTTTGTCCGGTACGACCAGGGATATTGTATAACAACAATGGTAGGTCGGGACAGGCTTGTGCTATCGCCTGAAAGTGCGCTTCTAGTCCTGCTTGCGGCGGTTTGTTGTAATAAGGAACAACTTGTAAGGAACCATGGACTCCTATTTTAGCTGCTTTTTGGGTTGCTGCGATCGCTTCTTTGGTGGAATTGGAGCCACACCCTGCTATAACTTTGGCTTTTCCTGCCACAGCCTGCAATACCTCGACAAACAACTGGTATTCCTCGTCCCAAGTCAGGGTAGGAGATTCCCCTGTTGTACCGCACACCACCAATGTATCTGTACCGTTGCTTACTAGATACGCTGCCAGTTCTGCGGCTACATCATAGTTGACACTACCGTCTGCTTTAAACGGTGTAATCATAGCGGTTAAAACGCTGCCAAAATCTCCCACCCTCTTTTCACTCCTAAATTACCCTCTTTGTTCTTGTATCTTGGTGGATTTATATTGTAATAACCTATCCGTAAATTGCTTTCAAGCGTGATTCCCACATTTGTCCTTTGTTTTTAACTAATGACTAGCTTGAAACGTATGCCTTACTAACTTTAAGTAGATTTTTTTCAACCAACAACTCGGCAATTTGTACTGCATTCAATGCTGCGCCTTTTCGGATTTGATCACCACACAGCCAAAGTTCTAAGCCGCATGGATGAGAAATATCTTGTCGAATTCTTCCTACTAAAACTTCATCTTTACCAGTTGCTTCAATTGGCATGGGAAAATGATTAGTTTCCCAATTTTCTACCAATTTTACTCCGGGGGAGTGATTTAAAATTTCTCTGGCTTCATCTGAACTAAAAGGACTTTCAAATTCGAGATTAATTGCTTCTGAATGAGCACGTAGTACGGGAACCCGTACACAAGTGGCGGTAATTCTGATTTGTTGCGTGCCAAAAATTTTTCGGGTTTCGTTGACCATTTTCATTTCTTCTTCACAATACCCCAAATCATTTAATGGGGAGTTATGTGGGAATAAATTAAATGCCAACGGGTAAGGTAATACCTCGGCAACTGGTGAATGTCCTTGTAATATAGCGCTTGTTTGGGTTTTGACTTCTGCCATTGCTTTTGCCCCAGCACCACTAGCAGATTGGTAAGTAGAGACTACAATACGTTGTACTGGTCTAACTTTATGCAAGGGCCATACTGCCAGTGTCATTAAAATTGTAGTGCAGTTAGGGTTGGCAATAATGCCTTGGTGATTAGCGGCAGCTAATGGATTCACCTCTGGCACTACTAACGGTACTTCTGGATTCATCCGAAAAGCACTAGAGTTATCTATTACCACTGCACCCTTTTGTGTTGCAATTGCTGCCCAAGTTTTGGATGTGGAACCACCTGCACTAGCTAGTACCAAGTCTACATTTTCAAAGGCGCGATCGCTCACTGGCTCAACTGTTAAATTTTCTCCTTTAAACCGTAGCGTCCGTCCTGCACTTCGCTCTGATGCCAATAACTTCAAATCAGCAATAGGGAAATTACGGTGCTCCAGTAATTCCAGCAACTCTGTGCCAACAGCACCAGTTGCTCCCAAAATAGCTACACGATAGGATTTAGACAACCTGGCTTCCTCCTTTAAGAGGTTTATGTACGATTCTTTTGAAAAGTTTATTATTTAATTTATGTACATCTAAAGGATAATATGCAGTCATTTATATAGATTTGAATACTTTTAGTTTTTCTCTAATTTAATAGATTTATATGAATTTAATACATTTATTTTTTTGATGATATGAGTTTAAGTTAAGTGATGTTGCAATTTACAACAATTTTCACTCAACTTTATTCGTGAAATTAAACTCTATATTCTACATAGTATATAACAAACTACTATTCAGCAGAAAGTAGAGATATCTGCACTTAGACGTGTCACTTCTAAAAAAAACAAGTGTATTGCCTGTAAAGTTTCTTGCTAGGACGATGAATGTACTATGATCCGGGGAAATTTAACCGTGTATAATAAGTTGTTGAGTAAAGCAATAGGTATGGCAATGTCCTAGAATGCAGTCAGACCGAATGGTACAACTGACTCAACCTTGGAGTTATGAACTGCTGGTTGAAAACTAGGATATCACGGTGTTAGCTCTCTGAATAATAAGTCCTGAGTTCAAAATGCTAAATTTAAGGTAAGAAAACCGTAAAACGAAGAATATTGATATAGTTTTTCAACATTAATACTCAAGACTCAGCGAAAACTCTGAGATGCGAAAGCCTCTGATGGTCTGTATCACTGCCGAGATGTGCAAGACTTTGCGCGTCTCCCTTATATCCAAAAGTACACAAAAAACCGTTATTTCAGAACAGTTGGGTATTAAGACCCGCATCCCGATGGCTTCGCTTTCCTCCAAGGGCGAAAAGAAATTCAGTGACTTATTACTAATTGTTATGGCGGTAAAATGTTTAGTCCTTTGTCATTGGCAGTAAACTGGATCTCTGCCCCAAGAGAAATATCTATCCTAAAGATCTGATAATGTCTTGTGGCCATCTGTCATAACAGTCAAGAGACATCAAGCCAGAAACGCGATTAATCGTGCCTTGTGTGTACTCGGAGTTTAAAATACCAGCAGAAAACTAGAGACGTAGCATGAAAGTCACCCAGGAGAAACTTCCCGCCAGCCAAATTGGTTTGGAAATAGAGATTACGCCGGAAATTACCAAGCAAACTTACGAACAGGTCATTAAAAACTTAGCTAGCACTGCCAATATTCCTGGGTTTCGCAAGGGCAAAGTGCCTCGACCGATATTGCTACAGCGCCTAGGTATCACTCGAATCAAGGCAGCAGCGCTAGAAGAACTAATTCAAGATGGCATTGAACAAGCAGTCAAACAAGAAGCTATCCAGGCAATTGGTCAGCCACAATTGCGCTCCTCGTTTGAGGACTTGATTAATAATTATGAACCAGGAAAACCCCTGACCATTTCCGCTGCTGTCGATGTGGAACCAGAAATAAATCTGGTGCAGTACACCGATTTGCAAGCCACAGCGGAGGAAGTCAAGTACGATCCAACTCAAGTTGAGAGCGTCCTGGATAAGGAACGTGAAGAATTGGCGACACTGATTCCTGTGGAAGGACGTGCAGCCCAATTCGGCGATATTGCCGTAGTCGATTTTAAAGGTATGCTCGCTAAAGCTGAGGGCGAAGACGAAACAGCCGAACCAACACCAATTCCCGGTGGTGAAGCAACTGATTTTCAACTAGAGTTGCAGGAAGATAAGTTTATTCCAGGTTTCGTCTCTGGCATGATAGGGATGAATCCTGGAGAAACCAGAGAAATTTCGGCTCAGTTCCCAGATCCTTATGTCAACGAAGAATTAGCTGGAAAAGCGGCAACTTTCACGGTAACAATCAAAGAATTAAAGGAAAAAGAGCTACCAGAATTGAATGATGACTTTGCCCAAGAAGTCAGCGATTTTGAAACTTTGGCGGAATTACGTGCTTCTCTAGAAGATCGATATCAAAAAGAAGCTGAGGATAAAACCAAAACAAATAAGCAGGAAGCACTGTTAGTAGAGCTGCTCAAGCATGTAGAAGTTGATTTACCAGCAACGTTGATTGAGCAAGAAGTGGATGCGATGTTGACGCAAACAGCGATTCGCCTATCACAACAGGGATTGGATGTCAAGAAGTTGTTTACTCAAGATATTATTCCTCAGTTGCGGGAGCGATCGCGTACTGAGGCGATTGAACGTCTAAAGCGCTCCCTGTCCTTGCGGGAAATCAGTAAACGCGAATCGATCCAGGTGACACCAGAAGAAATTCAAGCCAGAGTCACAGAACTGTTAGAGCAGTATACAGATCAAGATATTGACGCCGAAAGACTGCAATCAGTCGTGGAAAACGAACTATTAACTGAAAAAATCATTGATTGGCTGCTGGCACATTCATCAGTTGAACTTGTACCTGAAGGTTCTTTGAGTGCTACAGAAGAAACTGAAGCAGCAGAATCAGATGCTCCTCAGATAGAGGAAGAAAGTAGCGAAGTGCCTACAGAAGCCATAGAAGGGCAATAAAAATTCCAACACCAATGAGTCTACCAGTCCTAAGTTAAGGAATTGGTGAGATAAGGAAAATCAGAAAGGGAGAAAAATTCAAAATTACTTTCACCCTGCAACTCAGCACGGGCTAAACGCCTCTCTACCGTTAACACGACTCAGGACTGGAATAAGCCAGAATCATGAAGGAATCTTCAACAAATAGCTACGTTGTTACCGTCTTAGCTTAATACTGGGTTGCACGAGAGGAATTTATATGAGGCATAATGGTTAACACGTAGCTCAAATAAAAATCCCATCCTTAACAGAAGCAGCGTACGCCCTTGGTGTTAGCAAAGCGATCGCTGCTCTAGCTTCTATCCCACTTATTGCCAAATGTTCTTGTATGCTTGTATCACAGTCGGGAAATTACCCAATCAGCAGTTCCAGTCTTACAAAAATTAACTCCCAGTTGAACAGCCCTAGCAACATCGTGCCGATGGTGGTAGAACAATCTGGTATGGGAGAAAGGGCTTTCGACATCTACTCTCGCCTGCTGCGAGAGCGGATTATTTTTTTGGGAACCCCAATAGACGATGCCGTAGCCAATTCAATTGTGGCTCAGTTGTTGTTCCTCGACGCCGAAGACTCAGAAAAGGACATTCAACTTTACGTTAATTCTCCTGGTGGCTCGGTATACGCAGGGATGGCAATCTATGATACAATACAGCAAATTCGTCCTGATGTTGTCACCATCTGTTTTGGATTAGCCGCGAGCATGGGGGCATTTTTGTTAACAGCAGGGGCTGCGGGTAAGCGTATGTCTTTGCCCGACTCTCGCATCATGATTCATCAACCACTGGGTGGCGCTCAAGGGCAAGCTATTGACATAGAAATTCAAGCCAGAGAAATTCTTTATATTAAGGCTAAGTTGAATCAGTTAATGGCTCAGCATACTGGTCAGCCCTTAGAGAGAATTGAAGCAGATACTGAGCGCGACTTTTTTATGTCGGCAGAAGAGGCAAAGAACTACGGTTTGATCGATCAAGTTATTTCCAGACAAAATCTTCCCACAGCAGGGGAAAACGTCACCATTCTGAAATAAGAGGCTGGTATGTCTAAGTACGACTCCCATTTAAAATGTTCGTTTTGTGGCAAGTCTCAAGAGCAGGTGCGTAAATTGATCGCGGGGCCGGGAGTCTACATCTGCGATGAATGCGTTGACTTGTGTAATGAAATACTAGATGAGGAGTTACTCGACACGAATGGTGCAGCAGCGCAACCTGCACCACGGTCAGAACCGCCTCAAAAACGTCGCGCCCGTTCTTCTAATCTCTCGTTTAATCAAATACCCAAGCCAAGAGAGATTAAAAAGTATCTAGACGAACACGTCATTGGTCAAGACGAAGCCAAGAAGGTGTTGTCAGTCGCGGTTTACAATCACTACAAGCGGCTAGCGGTCATTCAATCTAAAGCCAGTGGCAAAGGTGGAGGAGCGGATGATGCGGTAGAGTTGCAAAAGTCTAATATTTTGTTAATTGGCCCGACTGGTTGCGGTAAAACTCTCTTGGCACAAACCCTAGCGAAAATTCTGGATGTGCCCTTTGCTGTCGCCGATGCCACGACGCTGACGGAAGCGGGGTATGTGGGAGAGGATGTAGAAAATATCTTGCTGCGACTGTTGCAGGTGGCAGATTTGGATGTAGAAGAAGCACAGCGGGGAATTATCTACATCGACGAAATTGATAAAATTGCTCGCAAGAGCGAGAACCCCTCAATTACACGCGATGTTTCTGGCGAAGGTGTGCAGCAAGCTTTGCTAAAAATGTTAGAGGGGACGATCGCTAACGTACCACCTCAAGGAGGACGGAAGCATCCCTATCAAGACTGCATCCAGATTGATACCAGTAATATCCTGTTCGTCTGTGGTGGTGCCTTCGTAGGTTTAGAAAAGGTTGTGGATCAGAGAGTTGGCAAAAAAGCAATAGGCTTTGTGCAACCGGGAGAAGGTCAGTCAAAGGAAAAACGGGCAGCAGATACTCTGCGTCATCTAGAACCGGACGACTTAGTCAAGTTTGGCATGATTCCAGAATTTATTGGGCGGGTGCCAATGGTAGCGGTAGTGGAGCCATTAGATGAAGAAGCGCTGATGGCGATTCTCACCCAACCACGCAGTGCCTTGGTGAAGCAGTACCAAAAGCTGCTGAAGATGGATAATGTCCAGCTAGACTTTAAACAAGAAGCTTTGCGAGCGATCGCTCAAGAAGCTTACCGTCGTAAAACCGGTGCTAGAGCGCTACGGGGTATTGTGGAAGAACTGATGCTGGATGTAATGTACGAGTTACCATCCCGTAAGGACGTAACGCGCTGCACAGTAACGCGGGAGATGGTTGAGAAACGATCAACCGCCGAACTGATAATGCATCCATCTTCACTACCGAAGCCGGAATCAGCTTAATAGTCATTAGTCATTATCAGCCAGCGTGGTGGGGGTTCCCCGTTGTAGTAACTGGCGTTCATTAGTCATTTAGCAAAATAAAAATGACTAATGCTAAAGGACAAAGCGCAAAGTCACAAGCCTTGGCTTCCTTGGCTCAGATGGCAGTTCCTCTAAGCGGGGGAACCTCGCCAACGGACTGCCTCAACTTTGTAAGAGAGGACAAAGGACAAATGACAAATGTCTTACATTAATGTTCGTGGAGTTGAGCATTATTACGAGTGGGTGAAAAAACCATCCGGTTGTCTGGTAAAGCCAGTGATGGTTTTCATCCACGGTTGGGCTGGTTCGGCTAGGTACTGGAGAAGCACCGCTAATGCTTTGTTAGACCAATTTGATTGTCTACTCTACGATATGCGTGGGTTTGGGCGTTCTTGTGGGAAGCCAACAATAGTCCAAGCTAGTGAGTCTGTTGTTGAGTCGCAGTCTCTCCAGGCAGAATCAGAGGCAATCAGAGAGTTAACCTATGAATTAGAGGAATACGCTGAGGATTTAGCAGCTTTGCTAGATAAATTGGAGATTCAGCGTGTCTATATAAATGCTCACTCAACGGGTGCATCTATTGCTACTTTGTTTTTTAACCGCTATCCCCAGCGAGTAGAACGAGGTATTTTAACTTGTAGTGGAATTTTTGAGTACGACGAAAAAGCCTTTGCAGCCTTTCATCAATTCGGTGGCTATGTAGTCAAATTCCGTCCCAAGTGGTTAGGGAAAATACCATTTGTTGACAGAATGTTTATGGCTAGATTTCTGCATAACTCTATACCAAATTCTGAGCGTCAAGCTTTTTTGCAAGATTTTCTCGAAGCAGATTACGATGCAGCTATAGGGACAATTTTTACTTCAGTTAGCAAGGCTCAAGCTGAAGTGATGCCGCAAGAGTTTGCCAAGCTGACAGTACCAACTCTGCTCATTGCGGGGGAGTATGACAAAATTATTCCAGCCGAGATGGGGCGTAAAGCAGCTGCACTGAGCGATAAAGTGGAATTTGCGATGATTCCCAACACAGCGCATTTCCCGATGTTGGAAGATGCTCCAACTTACCTGCGACGGGTACAAGAGTTTTTGCAAATTAACACCCCACAACCACAAGTCGGATAACTGGTGGCGGTTTTTTAGACAGTTAAGTGTACCTGTGTGATACCTTGACGCATTTCATATTGTCGTTTTAACCAAGACTTTTGAATTGTTTTACGGAGCAAGGGAGCAAGTTGAATCAACAGCGAACGCAACAGTGCATTTTTTCGCAGTTGTTCGCCTTGTGTAGCTTCCTCTAACTGGAGTTGCTGGGCGCGGATAATTTCTGGCTCACGTTCCGCTTGGATGTGCGATAATGCCATGTCAATATCCTGGTGTCCAGTTTCTCTGTGCAACAGCGGCACAAGATGATTAGCGGCGACAATCACATCACGCAATGCTAGATTAATTCCTTGAGCACGGACAGGAGACATTGGGTGTGCAGCGTCACCCAGAAGCAATACCCCTGGCGCGTGCCATTGTGGACAATAACCGACCACAACAGAGAGCCGAATGGGGGATTCGATGGTATCTGCATGATTACGGAAATGCTCTGCTAGCCATGAGGGTGATAGTGAGGCAAAAATCTCTGCCCAGTTGGCTTGCTTCCAGTCAGTATTTTCGGTTGCCGACATTACCCAAGCCAGATGCAGTTTACCTGACTCTGCTCCGTGAAAGATGCTAAATGCGCGATCGCCATTTACGATAGTACGAAATACATTATCGGCTGCAAACTCAGGGCTGGCGGCAAGCTTAAACCAAAGAATATCAACATTTTTAGGCTGGCGTACTAATTCCAATCCTATACGTTGTCGCACAAGAGAATTTCGACCATCTGCCCCAATCACTAGGTCAGCAGCGACTTTTCTCCCATCGCTCAGTACTACACCTGCGACACGTTGATTACTCCAGCGCAAATCCTTAACAGGAACCCCCTGGATGAATTCAAACCCATCATTGGTTTGAGCTGCCGAAATCAGTGCTTTGAGCAGTGGTGGTTGTGAAACCAGTGTACAGTTTCGGTTTGCCCCCATCGGTTCATCAACTCGAAACAACTGCTTTTCCCCTAGAATGAATTCCCATGCGTCGAGTCGTCGATGGGGGATATGCTCCAACAACGCCGATAGGCCCATTTGCTCTAAGGCATCTAAGCCACTGGGCATTAATCCTTCGCCGCGAAATACACGATGAAAGTCTTTTGCTGCTTCCATTAACGTTACAGCAATACCACGTTTTGCAAGGAGCAGGGCAAGTGTTACACCTGTTGGGCCTGCGCCCACAATCACAATCTGCACCACCCCATCCCTCCTGTATCAATTGCTCTCAAAGATGTTAGTCGAATTTTCTTGAGATTAACTCAAACCCAGTTCTCGTTTTAGCAAGTTAATTGAGTTAGTGCCGATATAATTTTCAACCTTAATCAGCTTCGGTGGACGAATAATATCTTCATCAGATGCTTGCACGGCTGCTTGTACTGCTGCAAAACTAGCCAAATCGCTGATTATTACCTCGGCTCGCTTGACGATCGCCTGAAGTTTATAAGCATCTTTTGGTTGCGAAGTCATTATCAGTAGTTCGTCCCCACGTAGACCGTGCAGGATAACTTCTGCGGCTCGTGCAATCCCAGAACTGAGGCTAACTATGCCTACACAGTTTTCTTTTGGTAGAGTTTTCAATAAGTTGAGTTCTTTGGTGTAGTCGTAGATATCTAGAGGAATCACTCGTACAGCTTTAGGAGCAGCGATCGCCTCTACATCTCCAATAAAATATCGACTTGTAACTACTGTAGCAGAGGTAGTTTGATCTAGTACGGCCCCTAATTCTTCCATTGCTACCAACTGTACTGGTATTTTCAAAGCTCGTTCTAATTCATACACCATCAATTCACCAGCACCCATGTCGTGAGATGGAACTGCAATTAGTACTCGCGCACTACAACGCAAACGCCAGTCAATTTCTGCTAAAAATAGCTCCCGTGCTTGACTGAGCGAACATCCTTGAGAGAGCAATTCGTCTAGTGCTTGTTGAACAACTTGATATGCATTGGGATTTTTTTTGAGAATTGGCGATTGCAGCCTACTACCGCCCTCATGGCCTTGAGCACGGACATAAATTCCTGAACCAGCCAGACTTTCGACAAATCCGTCTTCTTCTAGCTGGCGGTAAACTTTGCTAATGGTATTCCGGTGTAACCCAGTTTGCATTGCTAACGCTCGTGTGCTTGGCAATTTGTATCCAGGTGGATATTGCCGGGAAGCGATCGCAAACCGGATTTGATTAAACAGCTGGGTTGATGCGGGAATTTCGCTGTCTGGCTGAATACGGAATTGAATCATCACCAAACCTCCTAAGTACTAGCAGCGGCAAGTAACCAGCTGTATTTACTAAATGTCAAATATTTTATTTACACATGAAGTTTTTCTGGTGGGAATTTCTAATGCAATCACTGTTGTTAACTAATAATTTGATTGGAAATTAGGCTGGACATACTGGCATAGTTATATCAAACAATCACATAACTCATCACACGCACTGGTAAAAATTATTATGACAGAGCGAGCAATCGATACCACAACGGTTAAACTTTCTCTACGAGATGCTACGCCAACGCAAGATAATTTCCAAATAGCTGCTTACTTGGCACAGCCAAAAGAACCTGGTTCTTACCCAGGAGTTGTTGTATTGCAGGAGATTTTCGGTGTCAACATTCACATTCGGGAAGTGACAGAACGGATTGCCAAAGAAGGGTATGTGGCAATCGCACCTGCACTCTTCCAGCGTCAAGCCCCTGGCTTTGAAACTGGCTACACCCCGGAAGATATCGAAGTTGGGAGAAAATATGCTATGCAAACTCAAGCATCAGAGTTATTGAGCGATATTCAAACAGCAATTGATTACCTCAAAAGCTTACCCCAAGTCAAAAAAGATGGCTTTGGTTGTATTGGCTTCTGCTTTGGCGGTCATGTAGCCTATCTTGCTGCTACTCTACCAGATATCAAGGCTACAGCTTCCTTTTATGGTGCTGGTATTACTACTCGCACAATGGGAGGTGGCGCTCCTACCATTACTCGCACAAACGGAATTACTGGCACTCTCTATGCCTTCTTTGGTACGGAAGATAGCAGTATACCCACTGAACAAGTAGACGAGATTGAAGCAGAGTTAGAAAAATACAAAATTCCTCATCGTGTGTTTCGCTACGATGGAGCTGATCACGGATTTTTCTGTGACCATCGTGGCAGTTATAATCCTAAAGCTGCGGCCGATGCTTGGGAGCAGGTGAAACAACTTTTTGGTCAACTAGTCTGAAATCCATGCAGTCAAGGCAGTCTTTGTCATTTGTCATTGGTCATTGGTAAGAACCAGAGATAAATGACAATTTAACTGCTAGTGGCATCAGCTCAAATAACAATTAATCTTCAAAAGTCATGAATTCCGAATCGAAACTTTCTCAAACAGCCAATTCGTCATTCACAATGGACGACTTTGCCAAAGCACTAGAAAAACACGACTACCAGTTTCAAAAAGGACAGGTTGTACACGGCAAAGTGTTTCAACTTGACCATGATGGAGCTTATGTCGATATTGGTGGCAAGTCGTCAGCTTTTCTTCCCCGCGATGAGGCTTCTTTGAGAGCAGTGACCGATTTATCAGAGGTGCTGCCATTGCAAGAGGAACTTGAGTTTTTGATTATCCGTGATCAGGATGCAGAAGGTCAAGTTACTCTTTCCCGAAAGCAGTTGGAAATTCAGCACATCTGGGAACGACTAGCGCAAATGCAGGAAAATGCCCAGACGGTGCAAGTACGGGTTATGGGTGTAAATAAAGGTGGTGTCACCGTCGATATTCTCTCTTTGCGGGGATTTATTCCGCGATCGCACTTGACCGAGCGTGATAACTTAGAAGCACTCAAAGGTCAAAATCTGACTGTTGGCTTTTTAGAAATTAATCGTAACACGAACAAACTCATACTTTCTCAGCGCTTGGCAACTCGTTCTAGCAACTTCAGTCTGCTAGAAATAGGTCAGTTGGTGGAAGGTAAAGTAACTGGCATCAAGCCTTTTGGTGTATTTGTAGATTTGGATGGTATGAGTGCCTTACTCCACATCAAGCAAGTGAGTCAAAAATTCATTGAATCTCTAGAAAAAGTTTTTCAGATTGGTCAGCCGATTAAAGCTGTCATTATTGATTTGGATGAAGGTAAAGGCCGAGTTGCTCTTTCTACCAGGGTTTTGGAAAACTTCCCCGGCGAAGTCCTAGAGAATATGGACGAGGTGATGACGACCGCTGAGGCGCGTGCTAATCGAGCCAGTAACAAAACTGCGGAATAGCTGTTAAATACATAACAGTGATTTTTCTTGGCAATAGCTCTTTCGGAGTTGGTGTAAAGTATCTTTAGCAAAGGCATAAGTAATTAACCCGACTAATTCGCCCCAACTGTACAACTCAGACTCGGAAGTAGCTTGCAAAAATTCCTGAGTAAAGAATTGCGCCCACCAGTTGGGCGCTTGCTTTTTGTAGGCATAGTCATGTTGCTTTCGCCAGCGCCTACGCCATTTGATCAAGTCTGATCGCCTGGGTGGTTGTACTCCCACAATTGGCGGAAAATCAGCGTAGCTAACAAATTTACTTACACCTTTAGCGTGGATATAAACCACATATCGCCAGCATTCAACTGTATATATATCTTTAAAGCTAATTTTGAACATCAGGCAAACTGCCTCTTCTGTGACAAATCGTACTAATTGGTGCAGCGTTAACGATTTGTGGACAATTTTTGATTCGCGGATGTTCAGCGCTTTTGGCTGGAGTGATGATACCATAAAAATGTCTGTAAAGCGGGTAGATTTTTGCCTGTCGGTAAATATGTCATCCGTTTTACGGGATACGTATTGCGACCGCCTTTCAGTTTTGCAGGCCGGGAGGCGATCGTTTTATCTGATGCAATATATTAAACGACTTATATAAGTCAGTTGTCAAGCATATTTATGGGCATGATTCGGCTAAAGATTCGAGAGTTTGCTGATGAGAAGGGTTGGACGCTAAAAGAGGTATCTGATCGTTCCGGTGTAGTATACAGCACTCTCAGAACTTATGCGCGATCGCCTGGATTAGCAACTGTTGACTTTACCGCCATTCAGAAGTTAGCAAGAACTTTTGATGTGATGATTGAAGAATTGGTTGAAGTGGTACAAGAGTAGGCGAAAGTTGATTTTCTGGCGTGGATTTATAACTTTATACTAAATAGTAAGTTTGCGATCGTATTTATATTAATGGCAACGGTGGAAGTTCAAAGTCATTAAACGAGCAAACATTGTCAGTCGAAGTATTTAAAGCTCTCACTAGCTTATCGTCGAGAGTCAGCAAACTCATTAACCTGCTGTGAAAGTGCAACATAAGAAGCATCATAGGCGGAGATGTTGTAATTTAATGCGATCGTCACTGCATCCGCCATCAAGTCAGCTGTGGAGACGACACGCAACGGGAAAGCTTTGAGAGTGGCTAAATCTGCCTGAACCTCAGCAGCAGTGTACATCCTTGCACGTACATACTTCCATAAGGCGTTGGCACACTCTATATAAAACAGGTCTGGGACAAAGATTTCTGTCTGTGGATTGGCAAAGTGATCAAAAAGTTGGTTAACTTTGGGGGTTATTTGATCAAGGATGAAATATTTGATGCATACACTGGTATCCACCACGCATCTAAGAGAGGTGGTCATCTGTTGCGGTCTTCTCTAATCATTTCAGTACTGTCAGGCAATCCGAAGTCCGCTGGATTTACACGGCGGCGACTACGACTTTCTTCTAGAAGTTTAAGTACATTGCATCGTTTCTGATCTTCCGTTTGCGGTGCTTCAGTTTTCAAAGCTTGTTCTAACAGAGTTATAACTTGGGCGTTAATTGAACGATGCTGAGACGCGGCTAACTCTTGCAGTTTCGCATACAAATCATCAGGTAAATTTCTTACATAAAGGGTAGCCATCGCTTTACCTCCTAGCAGGATTTATCACCATGCTAGCACAATGCAAGCACAGGGAATAGAGAGGCGATCGCAAAGCCTTTTGTAGCTTCAGGTGCAAATTTTGGTTAGATATGTCTTACATAATAACTTGTGGAAAATTCAGTATTTATAAGGATTTTATTTACAATGACCAGGTTGATAATACATATAATTTACTAGTAAGAGTAGTATGAAATAAATTACTCAGTAACAAGCTTTGCATTTAACTTTTAATAATCAAAAATCTGTCAATTATGAAGCGTCAGGAAATATTTGATAGAATTCAAGCCATAGTTGCTGAGTATTTATCTATTGAACACGAAAATATTACTTTTAGTTTTCCATTGATTGAGCCAATCTATAGTTCGTCATCTCATTGGTGGGGAGTTTCAATTGCTGGAGATGAATTGATGGCAATAGAACTAATTATGAAATTAGAAGAAGAGTTTGATGTTGAAATACCTGATGAAGATGTTGCTCAATTTGCCACAGTTCAACATGCTGTTAATTATATTAGCAATAAACTCCCACCATCAAAGAATGAAGTAAATAGTAAAGATATAAATAGTTGGATTGAGGATTTTAAGAAAAAACTAGATTTAACTATTGTAAACGGGAAAGAGTCTTTATCTTCAGTATTTGGTGATTATTTTAGCTCTTTAATTGAAACGCTACAAATATCTCGCAATCAAAAGTTCGTATTTCTCTTAGTTGGTCGCACAGGAGTTGGAAAGTCCAGTACTATTAACACATTAATGGGTAAAGAAGTAGCGCCAACTAGCCGTCGTAAAGCTACAACAATGGATGTTAATTATCACGAAAATGAACTTAATGGAATTCATTTTACAGTTGTTGATACTCCTGGCTTATGTGATGACCATCCAGAAAAAGGAAATGATACAAAATATTTGGAACTCATAAGATCCAAGGTAAAGCAAATTGACTTATTATGGTTTGTTACACCTATTTATGAAACGAGAATCAGGAGTGATGAATTAAATGGAATAAAGCTAATTTCAGAAGCATTAGGAGTAGAAATTTGGAAATATGCGGTTATCGTATTTACTTTTGCGAACAAGGCTGATAATTATTTAATTTACTTGAAAGAAAGAACAGAGGATATCCAAGAAGCAATAGCAGAGTATGCAGGATATGAGATAGCTAGCAATGTTCCGTCAGTAGCAGTAGATAATAAAAATGAAACAACTCAAGATGGAAAAAAATGGCTTGGAGAACTGTATACAAAAGTATTTGTAAGGATATCTGAAAGCGGTACTATCCCTTTTTTATTAGCAACAGTTCAAAGATTGAGTAGTAATAATTCACAAGAAGGCTCTACAGAAAAAAAAGTTGAGTTTGATGCTAGGCAAAAAGAACTTATTAAAGAAAAATTATTTAGTGTTATTCCAATTTTAAAAGGTATAGGTGGCACAATAGGTTCTGCGCTTGGAACAATGGTTTCTATGGTTACAAAAGTAGAAGAATTCAGAGAATTTGGAAAGTTGGGAGGTGAAGCGGCAGGAGAATACGTAGGTGAAAAAGTAGATAGTGCAATAGGTGATACACTAAATTTTTTTAGAGACCTATTTAGCTGATAGAGCAAATGATTTAGGTAGTTATGTACTTTACTAAAAGTAGCTAGATTAAGGGACTATAAGCATAAATTTCTGAAAGATTTTATACTGCTGTTGGTGTCCAGTAAACATTCACTCTGACAGACCATAATTTTTGCGTACATCTTGTACAGAAACAACATTACCAGCTTTGCTATCCGCTAGTCCGGCTTCAACAGTTTGTCGAACATAAATTTGGTACATCAAATCATCCCATGTGGAGTTTTCCAGCAACCTGTCAATCAATTTGCGGGTTTCTTCTTTAATGTTTAGATTTTTCATCAGTAGTTAACCAAATAGTGTTTGTGCATCCATTTGGGCATATTGTAGATGCAAAATAATAGTTGCATTTATAACAACATTTATTCAACGGAGAGGGGGAGATTCGAACTCCCGGAGGTTTTAGCCTCATCCGATTTCAAGTCGGACGCAATCGACCACTCTGCCACCTCTCCAGTAAATCTGTCTAGCTTCTGCCTAACCTAGTCAAGACACCATCTAAGTGCTTTTGTCGGCTAGCGCAAAAGCTGACAGATAATACTATATCCTATCATCTACGCAGATTGCACTACTGGACGCGATCGCTCGTACAAAATTTCCTCAGATGCCACCTGAAAATCATCGCCAACCCAGATTAGGGAGACTTGCGAAACCACACCCGCCTCTACAGAGACAATAGAAAAACTACGCAGTTTCTCGCTGCTATTTTCTACTATCCTGGGTACAGTTGCCGCATTCAAGTAAATTGTCCCCTCTGGACTTCTAAAGACTGGCTTTCGCAGTACTTTCTTGGTGTGCCGGAGAGTTCGGTGCATGTGCCCAAATGTCACTAAAGGAATGGTTTTACCAGCAGTGAGAGCCTGCGAAATCGCCTCGCCGAAATCTGGATCACCAAAGTCACCGCCTATAGGATGCCAGTCTTTGCCGCAGGGATCTTCTGGGCGATCGCCTAACCCACTAGGCCCATTGTGACCTAAAAAAATAATCGTCTCATAAGCCGCACTTTTGACAGCTTTAACGATTCGGTCGGCAGATTCTTCCAGACTTGTTACGCCATATCGTTCTTTACAAATGTCAGCAAATTTCCACTCTGGGCCACCCCAGGTAAAAGGACGACCTCCCACTACAGTTAAATTCCAAGTGGGAAAATCCAACTTGCCGTAACCGACATGAGATGAGCCTAATAAATCGAGTTGTTCCTGTACCCAGTCTTCCTTGGAGCGGTCGTAGGGACACTTTTTACGTCCCCATTCCGTGGCAGTGTACCATGCATCGTGGTTTCCCATCACCGCTGCTTTGGGAATATCGAGGGAGGCGATCGCTCTGACCACTTCCACTGATTCGTTACCAAAATCCCCCACAAACAGCGCTAAGTCAACACCCAGATACTTGAGTGCAATACCATCTTCTGCTTCCCATTGGTCGTGAACATCGCCAACTACAGCAATTTTGAGGGTTGTTGATTGAGTTTTCTGACTGGTCATGCCACTTTCCTTGCCGTCTATCTCCAGGATATGAAACTCAGCCGGATTTGGACACAATCCTAGGATATCAACCGTCCACCATTTTTGGTAAAAACTACTATAATTGATTCCACAAGACAAAAACTTGCAACTTAAAGCAACCCCCTAACTGTGTTTACGACTGTACTAGCTCAACGAAACAAAACCCAACCGGGTGAACTACCACTAGATTTGTTTGCTGCCATTGAGAGTCTAAAAAAAGAACTCAACGCGGTTATCCTGGCGCATTACTATCAAGAGCCGGATATTCAGGACATAGCAGACTTTATTGGGGATTCATTACAACTGGCAAAAGCAGCAGAAAAGACCAATGCCGATGTGATCGTTTTTGCTGGTGTTCACTTCATGGCAGAGACAGCAAAGATACTCAATCCCGACAAATTGGTGCTATTACCAGATTTGGATGCTGGTTGTTCTTTAGCAGACAGTTGTCCAGCAGAAGCGTTTGCAGCTTTTAAAGCAGCGCATCCTAATCATCTGGTGGTTTCTTACATCAACTGCTCTGCCGATATTAAGGCAATGAGCGATATTATCTGTACCAGTTCCAATGCTGTCAAAATTGTGCAGCAGATACCGAAAGAACAGCCGATTATTTTCGCCCCAGATCGGAATTTAGGACGGTATGTTATGGAACAAACTGGGCGAGATTTAGTACTGTGGCAAGGTAGCTGTATTGTGCATGAAACCTTTTCCGAAAAGAAAATTGTGCAGTTAAAAATTGCCCACCCAGAAGCAGAGGCGATCGCGCATCCAGAATGCGAAAGTAGTGTATTGCAGCACGCCAGTTTTATTGGCTCTACAGCAGCTTTGCTCAAATATTGTCAAAACAGCCCTGCACAAGAATTTATCGTTGCTACGGAGCCTGGTATCATTCACCAAATGCAAAAACTAGCTCCTGACAAGCACTTTATTCCGGCTCCTCCAGTGAATAACTGCAATTGCAACGAATGTCCTTTTATGCGGTTAAATACCTTAGAAAAGCTCTACTGGGCGATGAAAAATCGCAATCCCGAAATTACCATGTCAGAGAATATCCGTCTAGCTGCACTGCGACCAATCCAAAAAATGCTAGAGATGAGTGTTTAGTTAGATTTGATTTTTAATATTTGTAGAGATGTGCAATTTTGCGTCTCTACAAACTTTTATTAGTTTGTTTCTACAAGCGATCATCGCCCTACTAAAAATTTAAAAATATAGTCCACCCTAAAAACTAAAATTTACTCTTATCTGCCTCTTTCTGCGCTGCCTCACTATATTTTCTGTAGAGCTTAGTCCGAATCTGAGCTTCTTGATAGCGGCTGTGTTTTGCTGGTACAGTGCTCATTATATCTGAAGCCTGTTGCCACCTAGCTGCTAGCTCTAACCACTGAGTTGAGGTTGTAGCTGTTTTACCAGATGCAGAAGCTTGGTTGGCGAGTCGCACTGATGCTACAAATGGATCGTCAGATGATTCGGAAAGACTCTTTTTAGTAGCATGGGGTAGGTCTTTTGCTTGACTCTCGTTAGTATTTATTGTAGTTAAAGATTTGGAAGAGTCTAGTTGCATTAGGTTTTTCAATTTATTGCCTAACTGAGCATAAACAACCCAACCGAGCAACAAGAGTGAACATAAACCGACAGCTACTAGTGTCCCTGTTTTAGTTGAAGTTTTGTGTTTTTCTTTATTAGTAAGTATTAAAGGATGAGGAGATTGCGTTTTAGGTAAATTTATTTTTTTCAGTTCAGTTTGGGCTTCTGTGAAATCTGTAATTAGTTGCTTTAATATGTTTGGTTGAACTAATGTAATTTCCTGTGACCAAAGCAATTGATTCTCGCGATCGCTATAAATTTCCTTCAACCAAAGTAATTGCTGTTCCCGAACAATTCGGCTGTTGATATTGACTCGGCGAATATTACGTGGTGCAATTGACTCAAGAATTTGTTGAATTTGTTCTACTAGAGGAGATTGCTCAAGTTGCTCTACTCTAGCCGCTTCACACAGAAGTTGTAAGACACCATCGGAAAAAATCGCTCTGGTTCTAACACCAGACTTAGCAAGCTTTTCATTTAATAGTTGAATAATCGCAGCAACGCTACCTTGGTGAGCTTGCCAAGCAATGTCGTTTATCCGATCTACTATTGGAGCCTTAGTGATAGCTGTTCCACCCTGACTTATTAATTGACTCATTAATTTAGAGACTCTATTCTACTGATCTTTATCTTGTCTTCGATTTTACGAGTAAAAAGTTGAGGTTGCCAAATAAAATCATAAAAATAAAGTCTCCTTCTGAATTTGGGAAGAAAGCTTTGTCTGCGTCAGTAAGTATAACGCTTATGCTGGGGTGCTGTGCAATTGTTATTTTTGCATCTCCTTTACATCGAATCCAGCCGATGGTCTAATTGGCTACCACTGTCAAATTATGCTATTGCTCTATATTCTGTGGGAATGCTGCGTGAATAGAATGCTCACAATCTCGTTAAAATGCCTAAGTCCTGTTTCTGTAGTATGGCAGAACATAAGGTATTATTTCGATTGCAGTTTCACTGGCGATCGCAAAATTACAAGTCTATGATGCCTGTATATCACCTAAACTAACTATCGTAAAAAATTACAGCTTTTGAAAAATATGTATTTCACAAGTTTTTCTTTCTAAGCGGGCGGCGGGAATCGAACCCGCATTAATAGCTTGGAAGGCTATAGTTTTACCACTAAACTACGCCCGCAAATTTCCAACCCCATAATAATAACACAGTTTCATCTAAAATTCAAGCATCTAATTATCAAGGGAGGGGTTCTATTCTGATACGTACCATTAGATTGCTAGGCTTTGGATCATTTGGATCGTTATCGTATGCAGGTTCAAATTCCCAGCCTTTGAAAACTTGATCGGCAACGAAATCTTCATAGTAACTTCTTTCATCTGCCGGCACTCCTTCATCTTCAATATCAATCTTCTCAAGTTTGCCCTTTTCAGAAATTGTTAATATCACAGTGAATTCTACAGGCTGACCAGGTTTCCTTTCAATAAACTTTACATATTCGAGTCCCTTGGGAAATGGCTCGTCGCTTATTTTGATTTTAGCTGGGTTATTATGTCTATCCCTGTCTACCTGTTGAGGTTCCCCCACCAAACTCGCTAAGAGACTTCCACCAGGAACATTAGAGGTTTGCGAGGACGCTCCTTGAGTATTAGTTTGCTCAGCTTGTTGACGTTGAAATTGCTCAGCTTGTTGGCGTTGGAGTTGCTCAGCTTGCTCGCGTTGGATTTGCTCCGC
Source organism: Nostoc sp. B(2019) (assembly GCF_010091925.1). GTDB lineage: Bacteria > Cyanobacteriota > Cyanobacteriia > Cyanobacteriales > Nostocaceae > Komarekiella. The sequence continues at coordinate 105,573 of NZ_WVID01000002.1, forward strand.
CTGTTCTTGTTGGAGTTGCTCAGTTTGTTCACGTTGGAGTTGTTCAGCTTGTTGGCGTTGAAGTTGTTCAGCTTGCTGGCGTTGGAGTCGCTCAGCTTGCTGGCGTTGGAGTTGCTCAGCTTGCTGGCGTTGAAGTTGTTCAACCTGCTGGCGTTGAAGTTGTTCAGCTTGTTGGCGTTGGAGTTGTTCAGCTTGCTGGCGTTGAAGTCGCTCAACATGTTGGCGTTGAAGTCGCTCAACATGTTGGCGTTGAAGTTGTTCAACCTGCTGGCGTTGGCGTTGGAGTTGCTCAGCGATCGCTTGTTGATTTTTAGCAAAAGCTATTGCACTTCTATCTTGAGTGCTAGGGGTAGTTTTTGCTGTTACCTTATCTTTTGGAACTACTTGCTTTGGTGAATTTGTTGCTCGTAACTTTTGACTTGTGGATGGTGGCTTAGGTGAGACTGGTTTTGGTTTAGAAGCAACTTTTCTTGTTCTTGGTTTTGTCTGAGAAGAAATCTCTACAATTTCAATCGGAATAGTGGCTTTGTTCTGTTGCTCCCACAACCGGCTAAACTGAGATGAGCGAATTAGCCAGAACGCCAGCAAGTGCAGAGAGACTGAACCTATAACGACAGCAATCCACAAACCTGGTGGATCGGTATGTCGCCTCCAGACCTTGGCTGGAATTGGAGTTTTGTCTGCAACCGATGGTGTCATATTATATTTAAACTGGATATGATTTGGCACTCTTACACATTTCTAATGCTTCAAATCCAGCCTGCTGAATTTTAGCGATTAGCCATTAGCTCTGGTGTAACAGCAAAAGTTAGAACTGTTTCATCAACTCCTTTTAGTTCTAGCGGACTACCTTTAGTAATTTCTTCTTCCTGCAAATAATCTGCCACAGCAGCAGAAACCAGGATAGTACCGGGAACAGCAGCAGATTGCAACCTAGCAGCAATATTCACACTTGGGCCAATAGCAGTATAGTCGGCACGTTCAGCGCTACCAAACATACCTACAACAGCCGTACCTTGGTGAATACCACAGCGAAACTGTACGCTAGTAAGTTTGTCGCCGTCGAATACACCTTGCTCTCGCCAGCGCTGGTTCAACGGAGCTAGTGAGCGGTGCATTGCTCTTGCTGTATTAATGGCACGCCGCACCTGTTCATTGGGGGTTAGTTCTTCTGGAGCTCCGTATAAAGCTAAGATAGCATCTCCCATAAATTTATCGACAGTGCCGCCATTGTCAAATACAACCTTAGTCATAGCTTCTAAATATTCATTCAGTAACTCTGCCACTCGCCGAGATCGAAGTGTATTTGCTAGCTGCGTAAAGCCCACAATGTCACTAAACAAAACTGTAATCAAGCGTGGTTCTGGGCGCAAATCTAGCGTCAGATCTCCCGCTGCGGCTTTTTGCACCAATATAGATGGCAAGAAGCGCTTGAGTACCGATTCTGTGAGATAAGTATTTAACTCCAAAATCCGGCGTTCATTTTCCTTTAAAGCTAAAAGATTCCGAACTTCTGCTAGAAGTTCCCGGTCATTAAATGGTTTTGCTAAATAAGCATCCGCGCCATGTTCTGTGCCTTCAATGCGAGTTTCCTCATCAACTTTCGCTGTGAGTAGAATGATTGGTGTTCCTTTCAACTTCTGCTCATTGCGAATCATCCGAATCATCTCCAATCCGCTCACCAAAGGCATCATCAAGTCAGTAACAATCAAGCTGGGTAAAATTTCCTGAGATATACCATACCCTTCGTAACCGTTACGAGCTGTCTGCACTTGATAGCCGTTGCGGCGGAGAATATCAGATACATAAGCTCGCAGATCTGGATTATCGTCTACGACCAAAATTAAGTGCTGAATCACCGAACTTCTGTATGGCGGAAGCCGCTGTTCAGAGGTAGCAAGGCTTGGCCCGTGCTGAGCATCAGGACTGGGTAATAAGTCTTTTGTAATACTTTCAATATTGTCTATTGTTGGCTCTACCAGTTCTAAATCAGCCAATTCCACGCTAGCGCGGCTCGTATTTAATTCACAAGGCGTTTCCAGTATTTGCTGCACGGGTAAGTGAGCACTACCAGTGAGCAGGCATAAGGTAAAGGTAGTACCTTGTCCATAGACTGATTCCACGGTTACTGTACCACCATGCAATTCAACCAATTCTTTAACTAAAGCCAAACCCAAACCACTGCCTTCATAGGATCGATTTGCGGAGCCTTCAGCTTGGCGGAAACGCTCAAATAAGTGGGGAATTTGTTCTTGAACAATGCCAATTCCAGTGTCTTGTACTTGTAATATGCAACGGTCATTTTCAGATTTTAATCTGACGCTGAGCGTGCCTCCTTCGGGTGTAAACTTCATAGCATTTGACAAAAGGTTGTAAACCACCTTGTCAAATTTTTCCATATCCAAGTACACCGTTGGACATTTAACCAACTGGGTATCGAGATGCAGTCCCTTCTTTTCGCAATAGGGGCGAAACGACTCAACAATTTGACTGACAAATTCGACTAAATCACAAGGGTGGAAACTAGGCTGCATTCTCCCTGCATCCAGGCGTTGTAGATCTAGCAATTGATTTACTAGTCGTAGGAGGCGGCGGGAGTTACGCAGGGCGATCGCACATTGGGAGTAAGATAACCCCTCACCACTCGCCACCGCCGACTCTAAAGGCCCTTGAATCAAGGTTATGGGAGTGCGGAACTCATGGGAGATATTTTGGAAAAATTCGGTTTTTTGTTTATCTAATTCCAACAAGCGTTCAGCTTGCTGGCGAGTCTTTTGGTATAAGCGTGACTGCTGCACAGCGATCGCCGCTTGAGCTGCTACTGCTTTCGCTAGATCAACATCAGATAATAGCCATCGACGGGCGTTGCTACCTTCACGCAGGGTGATACTACCGATGCATTTACCATCAGCCAATAATGGGACAACCATTAGCGATCGTGCTGGCATTTTTAAAGGCAAATCAAAATCCTGGATTTCTAAAGGTGAATGGCTCATATCAGCAATTACCACTGGTTCATGTGTCCGCAACAATTCTTGCAGGATCGAATTATCCTTGATTGGTGCTTGGTAATTAGGTAACTGCTGACTGGAGTCGTGTTTATTGCTACTTATCTGCTTTTCCTGGACTTTTTCCAGGGAATCCTCTGAATTTTGAGAGCTGTCATACAAGCCTACACACTGGACAAACTCATCTTCCTCTGTCCACAAAGACAGGACGCAGCCATCAACTTGTAAGGCTTGTCCCAATTGTTGTGTAATAGCTGCAAAGATATCTTGAGGATTTAGGCTAGAGCGAATCGCGCTAGTAATCGTATTAATCAAGCTCTCTCGTTTGGCAAGGGCCCGTACTTGCTCGTAAGCATAGGCTTGAGACAACGCTAGGGCTGCTTGATCCGCTACCATCAACACCAGCTGTACCTCCTCCTCCCCCCACAAGCGGGGCTGAAAACACTGGTGTAGTGCTAATACTGCCATCAGTTCTTGTTGGCAAATCAGTGGCACAACTAAACTGGAACAAATGTTAGCGGTAGCAAAAGCAGCGCCACGTTGATGCAATTCGGGAGTTTCACCCTGAATACGCTCATCACCTACTACATCGTGAATAACTTGTACTTCGCGGGTTTCCCACACTGTCTGAGCCAATAAGGAAGGGGAGGAGATTGGCACAGAGGTTGATGGGGTAAAAGAAGAATGTGCCCCCCCACTTTCCCACTCTTCCAATCTTTCACTCTCACTCGTCGCCTTCTGATAAATGAATCCTTCATCCGCCAACTGCTCATCTTGGAAGGGACGCAACAGACAGACATCCACCTCCAACATCTGGCCCACTGTATCCACAATTGCCAGCAAAATTTGCCGATAGTCTAAGGCGCTGCGGATAGTGTTAGTAACAGTGTTCAGCAGCGATTCTTGACGAAGTGTGCGGGTAAGTTCGCGGGTGCGGGCTTTAAGAACATTGTGGGTATCTAAAGCTTGGCGTACTACTGCTTTGAGTTCTTCTGCTTCCCACGGTTTAGTAACATATTTGAATACCTTACCAGCGTTGATTGCTTCCACCAGATCTTCAACATCGGTGTAGCCAGTTAAAATTATTCGGATAATATCTGGATATTGAGTCGCTGTCAGACTCAAAAATTCAGTACCGCTCATCATCGGCATTCGTTGATCGGAGATGATCACTGCGACTTCTCCCTCTTGGGAGAGAAGATCCAGCGCCGCAGGACCAGAGGTTGCCCTTAGCACCTTATAGTCGCGATAGAAAGTGCGGTAAAGCAAGTCAAGGTTGTCTGGTTCATCGTCGACAACCAAAATTTTAGGCTTACTGTTTGCTTGGGATTTCATGCACCGCTTTCCTGCAGCAACGGCAGTCGGATAAAGAATAATCTGATCAGGTAAGGATGTTTCTGAGTCAGTCCAGAGCAGAGCATTTTGACCAATAAGGCTGTTTGGCTACATGACTGCTGAGTGTGGAAGCGTTTACTCACAGTAATTTGTCTCAAGGGCTTGTGCCGATTGCTATTCGCTCTGATGCAGCGCAATTGGTTTCATAGTCATTAGTGTTACAGAGTTGATGCTTGCTTGCCAAATTTTCCCTCACCTCCTGGGAGAAATATCTGATACTACATACAGTGCTCAAAGCTGGTTGAAAAATCCAGATGAAGCTGCATATTAAGTTTTCCCCTCGCAGCAGTTGTACTAACACTTGCAGGTAAATTTTATTTGTGGTAGTCATGGTAGAGTCAGCAATATTACAACAATAATATTTAAAGGCAACGTATACTATTAGACAAATACCTCTTTTAAATTTAGCAATCAAAACTATAACTAAGACAAGTGCTAGTGCTAAGATAATTGAGGACTAGGGATTAGATAACCTTGCAGATTCTTTCCTCAGTACCCATATAGCCTGTATCTATTATTCAGTAGTGCAATAGTTTTACTGTAACAGTAATTGCATAAAATAAGTCAGTACAGCAATCAGGGGTGGTTTTAAACCAGAGTTTGCCAGTGATATGCTTGCTTAACAATTTTGTAGGCGATGCTTACTGACAGGTTATACTATGTCTCTACCAACTCAATCCAGCTACTACCACTGTCAACTTGTTTTGTACCAAACAAATCGCTCACTTTTCTACCCTAAAATCAGGATGCGCTTGAACTTCCTGGACTAAAGAGTGTAGATTTATGAAACTGCACCTCTTAAGACTCCTTGAGGCACACAGGTTATAAAACTCCAAGCAAAGTTTTGCACTCTGTTTGATCCACAATCAAAAGCGAATTGGTAATCTCAGTGTCAGTTCAATCACCTGAGAGGCTCTTGAGTTTTATCCAGGTGAAAATGGTGTTTTAGGATATTTGAGAAGATTTTCGTGAACCAAATCAATACTAAACTAGCCTTGACATCTTGTTTTTTTCGTCCATACCACCAGCAACCAATTACATCTGCCGTCAATCCAACTTCTAGCCAATTTCAAATCCGTGCAGCCATATCTGCTGATTTGACTGGTGTTGCTCAAATCATTACTGAAAGCTTTCACTCTCAAAAGGGTATGTGGGGATGGGCTTTTCCGTTACTACGTTTGGGTATTTATGAAGATTTAAGGCATCGCCTAGCGTTACCTACACCCCATCAAGTTTGTTTAGTTGCCGTTGATGTTACTAATAACTTAGTGGGAACTGTGGAACTGAGTGTACGTTTCAGTGATTCGTGGGCCCAGGTTGGCAAGAGTTTTCCTTACCTATCTAACTTAGCGGTTCATCCAAAATACCGTAGACATGGTGTAGCTTCAGAGTTACTTCTTAGCTGTGAAAAAGTCTCCCAAGAATGGGGTTTTAAAGACTTATATCTCCACGTCTTGGAAAATAACTATCAGGCAAGACAGCTTTATTTCAAGCTGGGATATCGGGCGCATAAAGTTGAATCGAATTGGAATACATATTTTCTAAGACGCTCACGCCAAATACTATTATTCAAGCATCTGAGTGCTAACTCAACTATCTAAGTTATCTTTTGATCATTACAATTGCCTAGGAGAAAAACTATTAGAATATTGACCATCAGACTACAAATTAATCTAATTGAACATACGTTTAATATGATGTGTAGTTGATTTAGCGATAATTTATGTTTTATAGAGTTGAGGAATAAATAGCTAGACACATTAATATAAAACTTCCTGCACATACCTGATGAATTAATATTAAACCAATACGATTATTTTTGTTATATTTATTTATGCAAATTTAGTATGAATATATCTTTAGGTAAAAATAAGGTCGCTGTATTTATTGGTTTTGCTTAGTCTGAACTCCACTGCTTTAAAATTGTAGAAAAACTACATTAAATATTGATTGTTTTAATAGATAACATAGCTCAAAGTCAATGCAAATTTTCAGATATATTTACTATTCAACTACATAGCTTATCCTCTTTTTATTATAATTAAGTTTATTGTAGACTTTTTAAATTCATAAATAATTGGTAGTCTCAAAAAAATATAGTTTTATTTGGGAACTTTTGCTATTTTAAAATGTGCACAAGTTGTAATTTTTAAAATTTTTTAATACTAAACATTTTCATATATAAACCAATCGATTATAATGGACTTAACCGTAATGTCACACTTAAAAATTTTCAACCCCTCATAATAACTTTGTAATTAAGATATTCATCTTTATAAAAACTTTAAACAAACAGTCGTGCAGTTGGAGACAAATCTGCTTAGATCTCATAAAATATGATCATTCAATTGTTGAACAACATCTATTTATTGGCATCTTAGTTAAATTGTTGTGCAAATTGTTGATAATAAAAAAACTCAAAAACTTAATTTGATGTAAAATCTAGTTCTGTTTTGAAGTGCATACTACTACAAAATTCGTTGAAAGTTTGAGAAAACATGGATAGCGAAAAGCGTCGGCGCTATCAAACTGCTATGTTATCAACTTATTACCCTGATACCAGTTTCCTTGACCATCTTGTCATGCCCGATGGAACTGAGCAATCGCAAAGCTCGGATATCCTCACGCTTTTGCACACTGGAAAAGTTTTCATCGTCAATAGTCGTAGGCGAAATGGACTAATACTCTTTAAACGCTATCACGCGGAGTTTGCTGGGCCTGGAGCAGCAGTAGGTGGGGATTACGATTGCGATTGCCATAGGGCACTGCCCATAGGCAATGTTTCTAATCAGTTTTTATTAACTCCTGAATCTAATGAGGAGCGCCAAAAGGCTTACTTGATTAGACGACAGTGGATTCGGTTAATTAAGCAAATTACAGAAAACCCGGTTCCCCAGCAGCGAGTTCAGAAAATCCTTGATCAATTTGAACAATATTTTCCGCCAGAAATAGTGGCTTATTTGCCAGATGTTGCTTTTGCCCTTTTGGTGGGTGTGCTGCCACAAACAGTGGGAACAGTACGTCGTTTTGGCAGCGAGGTTGATGGCAGGTTTAATTACTGAGTTAATCACTAAGAGTCAGGTTTGCCAAAGCAGCTTGTACTCGTTTTAAGGTGCGGGCGTTTTCTTCGGTCGTCCCTACAGTAATTCGCAATCCTCCGCTAATTTGCCGAACAAGAGTGCCGTAATCTCTAAGTTTTTGGTGTAACTTTTTTAAAGCAGCGTCTTGGGGATGAGAACCTTTTGGTTTAAGACGTAGATAGATAAAATTAGCAGCACTTTCTGCAATTTGTAATGTTGGATGTTGAGATAGAGCTTCGATGAGTTTGGCTCGTTCGCTCAGGGTGTGGGGAATCGTCTCAAGCAAGAGTGTGCGGTTTTGCAAAGCAACTAATGCTGCTGCTATGGAGAAGCTAGGAAGATTGTAGGGTAAGCGGACTTTTTCTAAGATGGCGATCGCTTCTGGATGAGCGACGCAATAGCCAACGCGAAGAGCTGCCAATCGGAAAGCTTTAGAAAAAGTACGTAGTATAATCCAGTTGGGGCGATGTGCTAATTCACCAATTAGGGTATTTTGACTAAATTCAAAGTAAGCCTCATCAATCACGACCAAAATCTCTTCGCTTAGATTTTTTAACCATGCTAACTCTGCTGTGGTTAAGCTGTTGGCAGTTGGGGAATTGGGATGTACTACAAAAACCACCCGAATGGGAGGATTTTGAGTTTGTTCGATAGCGGACTGTGCAGCTTTTAGGTCAATTTCAAAATTTGTTTCATTTCTGTCCACTACCACTACAGGGATGCCTAAAGTTTGTGCCAAAATTCCGTACATCGAGAAAGTAGGATTGGCAACTAGAATGCATCCCTCTCCTCTAAGACAGGTGGCAATTAATAGAGAGCGAATCAGTTCATCTGAACCATTGCCCACAGAAATATTGGCAGAAGTGAACAGGGATGGTGAAAGGGCAGCTGACTCATTGACATACTCGGCGATCGCATCTTTGAGTGTCTCGTGTCCGCCATCAGGATAACGATTTGTTTCAATTACTTGCTGATACGTCCAGACTAGTTTTTCTTTTAACTCAGGTGGCAAATCATAAGGACTTTCATTCGTATCTAGCCGATCAAACTGCGTAGGAACAGCTCCGGCTGTATCACTGCTGGGGTGGGGTTTATATGCGTGTAGCTTGGTTAAATCTGACCGGATGAATGGAAGCATAATTTTAGTAATTAGCCATTTGTCATTGGTTATTCAATAAATGACAAAGAACAAGTAAGAGTTTAATATTTTACAGCTTCAAGGTAATTGACAAAAGAGGCGAATTGCTTGCCAGATTTCTTCCATAACATTACCTAAAGCATGATTATCCTCTAGTTCGACTAACTCTATCCAAGGACGCGATCGCGCAAAATCACGACTAGCTTCAATAGGGATAACTTCATCATGCTTTCCATGCAGGATAAGGGTGGGGATAGGACGTTGCAAAAGTTCCTCTCGGTATTGAGCAGCGTCTTTAACAAAATCGTAACTTAGAGGCAGCGATCGCCCCTCCCCATAGTGGTAGATCATGAGATATTTTTCCCTTTGCCAACGCTGCACCTCTTCATCTCCTAACTTGGGCAACCAATGGGATAAAAACCCAAAAGCTGGTGCTAGCAAGACTAAGCGTTGTACTTGTAAATATCGCTCTCCCAAATGAGCAGCTGTCAAACCGCCCAAACTTGAGCCAATCAGTACTACAGATGTAGTATCATTACTGAATTCTGCGGCAACTTGTATTATCTGACGAGTGATTGTCAGATGAGAAAAATCCCCAGCATTCAAATCGGGAATTTTCAGGTTTGTTTGAATTTGGGTAAAGCGATCGCCTATATCTTGCGCTTTAGCAGATTTAGGACTGGAAGCAAAGCCATGAAGATATATGAACTGGGTTGTCATCAAGCTTTTTTTGTTAGGGTTGTTTCTTGTCATTTGTCCTTTGAGATGACAAATGACAAGAAACTTATGACCTCGTTTTTAGCGCAATGTGACGAATTCTTCTGCTGCTGAGGGATGGATACCAACGGTAGCATCAAAGTCTTTTTTAGTTGCGCCCATTTTGACTGCGATCGCCACCCCTTGTATTATCTCAGCTGCACTTTCTCCCACCATGTGAGCGCCCAGCACTTTATCGGTGTTGCTATCAACCACCAATTTCATCATTATCTTCTCTTGTTTACCGGTCAAACTATGGTACATGGGGCGAAAGCGAGTGCTATATATTTTTACAGCATCGCCTAGTTGTTCTCGTGCTTGCACTTCTGTCAACCCAACTGTAGCGGCTTCGGGTGTGGAAAATATGGCTGTTGGCACAGTTTCGTGACTGAATACGCGGCGGTTAGTGCCGAATTCACTATCAGCAAAGGCGCGACCTTCACCAATGGCCACGGGAGTTAAATTTAAGCGGTCGGTAACATCGCCCACAGCAAAAATATGCGGTTGACTAGTTTGACTATATTCATTAACTGCGATCGCATTCATAGTCTTGTAGCCAGGCCCCTCGACAGAACTAGGGACGACATCTACCCCAGCATTTTCTAAACCCAGCCCATCTACATTGGGAATCCGACCAGTCGCCACTAAAAACACATCGGCAATTACTGGTTGTTGATCTGCCTCAGATAAAGTTAGTTTCAATCCTTCCGGCACGCGTTCAACTGCTTTTACCACATTATTCTTGATCAGCTGAATTCCGTGGTTTGTCATGCCTTCTTCAATTCCGGTGCGGATATCCTCATCAAACCCCTTCAAAATCTTTTCACCTCTAGTAATCTGCGTCACCTGAGAACCCAAACCGCGCATGATACAAGCAAATTCCGTGCCGATGTAACCAGCGCCAATAATGACTATATGTTTCGGCTGTTCTTTGAGATGAAAAATTTCGTTAGAGGTAATTCCACATTCCATACCTGATAAATCTGGTTTGACAGGACGCCCGCCAACAGCAATTAAAATTTTATCTGCTGTAACTTTGCGTCCATCAACTTCTACGGTGTGGGGGTCTACCAGCGTAGCGCGATTGGGAATTAGTTCGACTCCCGCTTTTTCTAAAAAGCTTATATGTAGCTGCGATAGTCGCCGAACTTCCTTATCTATAGATGTAACGAAATGTTCCCAGTCCAATTCTGCATTACCCACTTTCCAGCCATAACCTGCGGCATCATCGAATAATGCTGGAAAGTGAGAGCCATAGACCATGAGTTTTTTAGGAACACAACCACGAATCACACAAGTACCGCCAACTAAGTCGTTTTCAGCGATCGCCACTTTAGCCCCGTAGCTAGCCGCTCGTTTAGAAGCTGCCAAACCCCCAGAACCAGCACCAATTACAAACAGGTCGTAATCAAAAGTCATAAATTTATATATTTCTTTAGCAACAAGTTGGTTCCTGGGAACTTACACAGAGAACTTGATTTAACTACAAAGGATATCCGCTGAATCCTGCGTAAATCCTGTCATTGATTTAATCTAGCGTTAGCAGATGCTCTCCTGTCAGTCGTGAATCTTACTTTTTGCTTTTACTTTAGTAGAGACAGTAGCTCAGCAATTCACAATGAAGAAACGCAATTTCGGCAAGCATCCAGTCAATAGCCAGAATGCAAATCAAAGCAAGAACAGCTTAACACTTGTCATATTTGTGATTCTAGTGTTGGGTGTAATTTGCGCTCCATCTGTGTTGAACAAATAAAGTTCTAGTGGAAGAAGCAGGCTCAGGTTGTCTCCTTGTCCTTTACAAAGAGCAATTAACTGATGAGGAGCTCTATTACAAACTACTTTAGCAGTTTTATATATTTGGAGAATCGGTTTAATTATTGACGGGCGGTGTGTTATCAGTTGGCTTCTCGACGGGTGTGTTATCAGTTGGCTTCTCGACGGGTGTGTTATCAGTTGGTTTCTCGACGGGTGTGTTATCAGTTGGTTTCTCGACGGGTGTGTTATCAGTTGGCTTCTCGACGGGTGTGTTATCAGTTGG
>NZ_WVID01000002.1:117080-232769 GCF_010091925.1 Nostoc sp. B(2019)
CAGTTGGCTTCTCGACGGGTGTGTTGTCAGTTGGCTTCTCGACGGGTGTGTTATCAGTTGGCTTCTCGACGGGTGTGTTGTCAGTTGGCTTCTCGACGGGTGTGTTATCAGTTGGTTTCTTAACAGGTGATGTGTTGTCGGTGGGATTCTTAACAGGTGCTGTGTTGTCAGTTGGTTTCTTAACAGGTGATGTGTTGTCAGTTGGTTTCTTAACAGGTGATGTGTTGTCAGTTGGTTTCTTAATGGGCGATGTATTGTCGGTTGGATTCTTAATAGGTGATGTGTTGTTTTGTGAGTTTTGGTTTGTTGTATTTTCTGCTGAAGAGTTTTGAGGTGTTGTTGAAGTTCTATTAGAATCAGCACCAACGTTATTTTTCGGAGTGTTTACGTTGCTGTTAACATCTGTGGCACTTTGCTGCTCAGTATTTGTAGCAGCTTGTCCTGTTTTCTCTGAGGAGTTTGCTGGGGAATTGTCTGTGATAACGTCTTTACTGGGCGAATTTGAAGGACTAGTAGTTAGCTGCACAAAAGAAGGGTTTTCAATTACTCCCTCGCCTATTATGGGTGGCTGTGCTTTCAAAGCCGCAGCGGTTTCGGCTTGAACACTAGTAATGGCAGGATCAGGTGTAGGTGCAGGATTTTGCCTATTTAAATCAAGTTCTCGAACCAGCTCGCTCGTTTCATAAAAATTTCTCAGATCAAAATCATATAAGCTTTGAAATTTACCTTTTACTATAACTATCATCTGCCCTGCTTCCAGCACTTGAGTTTGAGAAGCTTCCTTATTAGAAACTTCAATGCCACTATTTGTCAGCGCACCCACAATTGTGGTGTCTGTTTGTTGGTTGTGGCGCACAAATAATGCTGAACCACGAATTGCTGCTGCTGCACTCGGTGTTTGTATATGCGTTTGCCCCCTTCCGGGTGGGATGAGCAGCAGCACAGTCCCGTTCGATAGTCTAAAGTTGCGAGTCTTCGGCAAAAATTGAAATACTGCCTGTTCTCCAATCCGTGCCAAAGAGCCATCATTAAAACGCAAGTCTGCTAGAGAAGCTCGACCAGTTGACAGCCCATCCCCAGGAATCATTGCATCTAATTTACGTGCAGGACGCTTCTTTAGGTTATCTCTGGGTATCAGTTGCACTAAGTTGCGGAGATTTTGAATCTCAGCTCGTGTCAGAGGAGTTATGGCACTTGCGCGATTTGACAAAGGCAACCCTACAATTCCCCAGAAACCAATAATTAACAGTGGAAACGATTTATGAAACATAGTTTGTTTGGGAATTTATAAACTTCAACTGATACCAAACAAGTTAATCATAGATTCTGATGTTAAAGGTTCAAGCACCTAATAACTGTTACAGCGAATTGTTTCAGGTAAATTTATCTGCATTTTAGTGTACATTTAATAGATAAAATAGACAATAAATACACTATGTTGAGTTTATTTAAGTTTTTACTCGAAAACTGACATACTATGAAATAACGCCTGGGACAAATTTCAAAGTTGGTACTTAATATCAACAGTTAAATGAGGAATACCTTACAGATAATCCTTATCTAATTACCTAAGCCACAGGGTGGGTATGCGTAACAAGAAGTTGTTGAGGAGCTGTATGAGGTGACTCACTGGCTAAATTTCAGTAAAGTTAGGCAGAAATTTTATCTTCTGATTTGGAACTTCCAGTGCAACTTGTGGGTCTACATCTGCCAGATGCGATCAACACCTTCAAAGATGCAAATGAAGATCTGGAAAAATTTGTTTTTTTGGATTTTGTTAGCATCCAGTGGTGGAAGCTGTTATTGCATTAAAGTAGATGCGGCAGAATCAGCAAATACAAATATATGGCTTCATCACAATGATTTTGCACCGAAAATAACATCTTTAGCTAGCACACAAATTCATCAGCAATGCGAGCAGTTGGAGCAAGAAGCAATTAACTCTTTTTGCAAGCAATCTAGTGAGTCACAGAGTTTACAGTCTCAGATACCGTCAAATCTGACACAGCAAACACTACCAACAACTGATCAAACTCCAGCACCAACAGAAAACTCTGGAGGTAATCAAGAGCAGGATGACTCGCCACAGCTAGAAGTACAGCCAAGTAACTTCCCTGCTTCTTCTGACTCAATAGAGCAACTATTAAATGCTCCTGAGCTAAATGAATCTGAAAGACTAGAGAGACTCTGGCAACTGTTGCAGGAGCAACAACAGCCACCCCTTGAATCTGATAGCGATCGCGAATTGGGGTTAAGGCTACGACCACGACCCCTAGAACAGCTACCACCTCCACCGACAGAACAGCCTGTAGCTCAGTTTCAGCCCATAGGCTATCTACAGGCTCGTGTTGGTTACTTTCAGACAAGTAACATTTTTTCTTCTAATGATTCTCCAATAGAAGATGGTTTGATTTTTTCTGGACTAAGACTAGCCTCCGCATATTTCCCTTTGGGATCTAAGACTTATTTAAACGGGTCAATTGATGGCAACTTAATTCGTTACATAGATCAATCACAATATAATTACAACCAAGTAAAATTCAATCTCAGTATTTACCAGCAGCTATCGCAGCGAATGTACGGAAGAGTTAGTTGGAGTAATCAGCAGTTATTTTATGCCAACAACAGCGATCGCTTGGATAACTTTAAAGCTGGCGATCGCTTCTTAGGTGAGAATTCCCTACAACTGTCTTTGGGACGGCGAGATCCTCTAACTTCAAGATTGATGCTAGATAGCTTCTACGAATTGAGTGTGAATTTTGCTGACCCCGAAAGCCGTAATCGCGTGATCAATTCCTTTTGGATTTCTTTGAACTACTACTTGCAAAAACCGCTTCAGGTTGGTCTTGATTACCAATTTAACTACTCAGACTTTACGCAGCGCGAGCGCGAAGACCAGTTTCATCGGCTATTTGGGCATTTGAATTACCAAATCTCCGACTCCATAAATATGAATGTACAGGCTGGAGTTACATTAGGTAGTTCTACAGCTCAAAACATTGATTTTGATAGCTGGTTCTTTAGTATCAATTACAATTTGGAACTAGGCCAGTTTTAAACTTGTCCCTTGTCCTTGGTGATTACAAATGACTAATGACTACATATAACTAATCCAATCACTCCAGCTACCAGCATAAAGTTTACCCTTACTTATGCCGGCAAGTTCCAAAGAAAGTAAATTCACACAAGCGGTTACACCAGAACCGCAATAAACTAAAATTTCCTCGGCTGTTTTTATTTCCTCCCATCGACGGCGTTGCTCTGGTTGAGGAAGTAAGTAACCGGAAGAATCTGTAATTTCTTGCCAAGGATAGTTAACTGCGCCGGGGATATGACCGGCTATTTTATCAATTGGCTCTCGATCGCCTCGATAGCGATCGCTCTCTCTTGAGTCTACCAACACTACCTCTGGACTATCTTTGCGATTTTTCACCGCTGTAATATCTACTACCTTGTCTGTTTGTGCTTGAGCTACGAATGTACCCATTTGGGGGGTAGGAAGGACATCTGTGATCGGATACCCGGCTTTTTGCCATCCAGCAAAGCCTCCATCCAGTACAGCTACTTGCTCATGTCCTAAATAGCGCAACAGCCACCACAAACGAGCAGCAAAGGCAAAGCGCGAATCATCATAAGCTACAACTAAAGTTTCTTGGGAATTTACTCCAATCGTCGATAATTTGTTAGCTATATCATTGGGGTTAGGTAAAGGATGTCTTCCGCCATGCTTACCTACGGGACTGGAAAGATCTTGATTCAAATCAAGGTAATAGGAATTCTTTATATGACTTGTTTGGTACTGTTGTTGTCCTAATTGTGGATCGGCTAGAGAAAAGCGACAATCTACAATGACAACTTGCGGATCTTCAAGATGTTCAAACAGCCACGTTGGCGAAACAACAAATTGGGAATTGTGCATTGGTCATTATTCAGTTTTTTGTAAGATGTCATTAGAGAATTTTACACCTCAGCTAACAGCAGATGGTTCATTTACCTTCGTATCCCAAGAGTTTGGTGAATCTTTCCACAGCCATTATGGAGCTAAGCAGGAGAGTTTTTTCAAGTTTGTAGTTCCCACTCAACTAGTTACAGCCGCACATAAACCTGTCTTACGGTTATTTGATGTTTGTTATGGTCTAGGATACAACACAGCAGCGGCTTTACAGACTATTTGGGCAGTTAATCCTAGTTGCTATGTCGAAGTCATTGGTTTAGAACTGAATCCGTCTGTGCCAAAAGCTGCGATCGCTCATCAGTTATTCGATAATTGGAACTGCAACTACACTGAGATTTTGACCCAACTAGCTTTTGAGCATCAAGTGCAAACAGATTACTTGAAAGCAACACTACTAATTGGCGATGCTAGAAGCTCGATTGCATTGGTACGTCAGTCAGATTTTCGAGCAGATGCGATTTTTCTCGATCCGTTTTCACCACCTCAATGTCCCCAATTATGGACAGTTGAATTTATTCAACAACTGTCATTGTGCTTACATGAAGACGGTTTCCTAGCTACTTATTCCTGTGCTGCTGCTGTACGCACAGCATTGTTGGCGGCTGGCTTGGTAATAGCTTCTACTCCACCAGTGGGAAGGCGATCGCCTGGTACAGTAGCAGCCCATAATAGAGGAATAGGGGAAGCATTGGAATTCCCTACCTCTCCCCTTCTCCCTCTCCCCCCGTCATCTTACCCACTCTCTCAGGCAGAAAAAGAACATTTGCTAACTCGTGCTGCGATTCCCTACCAAGATCCTGCATTGAGCGATTCTGCTGAAGTCATAGCAATGCGGCGACAACAACAGCAACAAGCCTCATCCTTGGAACCTACCTCCCGTTGGCGAAAAAGGTGGCTATTAGGAACTGAAGGTACTGATTTTAAAGGCACTAGTTCATAAGAATCTCCGGCAAATAACCCAAAAATATGTATAATAATTTACAAACCTTTTGACTTCTGTTTCTCACTAGTTATGCAAGGAGTTTTTATGACCTAAATAAATTAGATTGCTAATAAGTAGCTAGTAATACATAATAATTAGTGGTATTTACTAATTGTCATTGTTGGCTAAGAAAAAATACTTATATACTTATATGATCACTATAAAAACTTTAAATTCAAACCCAGATACTTCCATATAAACTGAGCGATTAAAAGATTTTCTGGCGCTGCTATGTTAATCGATATCCGTAAAAAACCTGATTTAACATTTGCGCGAATTCATCATACTGGAATTTATAGCCGAAAAATTAAACAGCAATATTCCTCTGGTTCTTGTAACATAAAAAACACATGCTGTGAATGACTCGGTTAAGCAGTTTGATCAGCTGTCGCACTTTTAAATTGCACATTCTCTTGTGTATTCCTCCGGGGAAGCAAGCTACAAAGCAGTGGTTACAGGAGAAAGTTAGCAACAGGCCTCCGGTCAAGATTTACTCTGAACTGGAGGATTTTTGCCCAGAATTAACGAAAACGTCTCCAGTTCCGCTTTCGAGAAGCATAACGCATAATTATCTAGATTAAAAAGTAACACTTATGATATATGACCTTTATGGAAATAGTGCCTTAAATACAGTCAAAAGCTAAACTTTTTTTTTAAAATTTGACGCTGTTAACTTTTTCAAGAAAATTGGATTGCCTTTATGATTCAATGGAAATCCAAGCATACAGGCTCTACCGAACAAGTTATTAGTGGGTCGAATCCCCTAAGTAAAGTGAAGAGTATCAGTTCAAATCACGCCGTAGAATTGCAAAATGTAGAGGGTTATTCCTTGGGCTTATCTAAAGAAGACCTTATGCTTGAAGATACCCAAGCAGTGTCTTCTTGGATAAAGGCTGATGTTAATGGTGGTGATTCATTGGTATCTAGAACCCTACAAACCAAAGGTTCTAAATTGAATGGCTTTGACTCAGAGCCACCCAAGGTTTTAGTGGTTGATGACCATGCTGCTAGTCGCATGACTGCTGTTGCCCTTTTAGCTATGGAAGGATACGAAGTAATTGAGGCAGACAGTGGTTTTGTTGTTGTAGAATTGGTGACACAAAAACAACCCGATCTGATTTTGCTGGATGTGATGATGCCGGGGATGGATGGATTTGAAGTGTGCCAGCTGCTCAAGCAGGATGAGCAGACTAGGTTAATACCAGTGATTTTTGTTACAGCTCTAAATGATAGGCGATCGCGTATCCGGGGAATTGAAGTCGGGGCGGATGATTTTCTTACCAAACCTTTTGACCGTGTGGAATTGGCAGCGCGTGTTAAATCCTTAGTGCGGCAGAAGCGTTTGAATGAAGACTTAGACCACGCCGAACAAGTACTGTTTTCCATTGCCATGTCGATTGAAAGTCGCGATCCTAATACGGGCGACCACTGCGAACGACTGGTCAAACTGGGACAAGCATTTGGGGAATACCTCAACCTTTCACGCTACCAAATTCGGGATTTGATGTGGGGTGGTTATCTCCACGATATCGGTAAAGTGGGTATTCCTGACGCGGTGTTGCTAAAAAAAGGCAAACTCAGCCCCGAAGATTGGCAAATTATGAGACAGCACGTTTTGATTGGCGAAAAAATTTGCCAACCACTACGCAGTATGCGGGGTGTAATTCCGATCATTCGCCATCACCATGAGCGCTGGGATGGCTCAGGCTACCCCGATAGACTCAAGGGAGATAAAATTCCTTTATTGGCGCAAGTATTTCAGTTAATTGATATTTACGATGCTCTAACCAGCGAACGACCTTACAAGAGAGCTTTTACTTCAGAAGAAGCGCTTTTAGTGATGAGAGAAGAAACTGATTCAGGTTGGCGCAATCCCAAACTAATGCAGCAGTTTACAGAGTTTATTAACTCTTTTCAGGATAGAGAGTAGTCAGGAGACACAAAGAACTCTGAGCGGATCATAAAATTCGCAGAGATTAGGAGTCAGAAGATAAGAGATAGGAATCTTTGATATTTCTGTCTTCGACAATTAGCTGGTATGATTTGAGCCTAAATCCCAAAGCACCAACAGTATTTATCACAATTTTACTGATAGCTGATAGCTAATTATGGTAGTTGTAGCAATTCTAGCGGCAGGACGCGGCACACGGATGAAATCAAACTTACCCAAAGTTTTACATTCTTTGGGTGGGCGATCGCTAGTAGAGAGAGTTATCGAAAGTGTAGAACCGCTTTCGCCCTCACGGCGGATAGTGATTGTGGGGTATCAAGCCGAGGAAGTCAAAGCCGCCATGCATTCAATCCCCACCTTGGAGTTTGTCGAGCAGACTGTACAATTGGGTACTGGTCATGCAATCCAACAATTACTTCCTTATTTAGAGGGTTACACTGGGGATTTGCTGGTGCTAAATGGCGATTTGCCTTTAGTACGTACCGAAACCCTCAATCATCTGTTACAAACTCATCAAGAAAATCAGAACGCAGCCACCATCCTCACCTCGCACCTAAGTGATCCTACAGGCTACGGACGCGTTTTTTGTAACGATGAAAGTATTGTGCAGCAAATTGTCGAACACAAGGATTGTACGCCTGCTCAAAGGCAAAATAGCCGGATTAACGCTGGGGTTTACTGCTTCCAGTGGCAAAATTTGGCAGAGATACTACCGCATTTACAGGCAAACAATGCTCAGAAGGAATACTATCTTACAGATGCCGTGACTCAGGTTGGCAAAGTCATGGCAGTCGATGTGGAAGATTACCAAGAAATTCTTGGTATCAACGATCGCTTACAACTGGCAACAGCATACGATATTTTGCAAAGACGAGTTAAGGAAAAATGGATGCTGGCGGGTGTTACTCTCATCGATCCTACAAGCATCACTATTGATGAAACGGTGGAATTACAGCCGGATGTAATTATTGAACCGCAAACACACCTACGGGGAAATACCACAATTCAAACAGGAAGTCGCATCGGGCCAGGAACTTTAATAGAAAATAGCCAAATTGGTGAAAATGTCACTGTCAAGTATTCTGTGGTAACAGATAGTGTTGTACAGACAGGAAGCCGGATTGGCCCATATACGCATTTACGCGGTCATGCACAAGTAGGTGCTGGTTGCCGTGTAGGTAATTTTGTGGAATTGAAAAATACTCAGTTAGGCGATCGCACAAATGTGGCGCATTTATCGTATTTGGGCGATACCACTACGGGCAATAAAGTCAATATCGGTGCGGGTACAATTACCGCCAATTACGACGGTGTTAATAAAAATCGTACCATCATCGGCGATCGCACTAGCACAGGTTCCAATACTACCTTAGTTGCACCAGTAACTCTGGGAAACGATGTCTACGTAGCAGCAGGTTCAACTGTTACAGAAGATGTCTCTGATGATTCCTTGGTAATTGCCCGTGAGCATCAAGTTATCAAACCAGGTTGGGTATCAAAAAAACGTTCAGCCCAAAGCCAACAACCGAAATCTAGCTGATAGCTTCAGGCTGATAGCTAAGACAAACAGCCAACTTCTGTATTCTCAGGAAGTTCCAAAGTATCACTTACTGTTACGCCATCGTGGTACGCCGCGAGTAAGACTTGGCTAGTTTTCCCCCAAGCGATCGCCCCACTAGCATCTAAGGCGATCGCTCCCAAATCCCGCTTGTTCTGGTGGGCTTCCATAAATGAGCGCTGCATAGCATCCTTGAGGCACATCCCATCAGTGACGCGCACTACAATCCGAGCTGCTAAGCACTCATCAATGATGTCTTCTCCAATACCAGTGCAGCTGACCGCAGCATGACCAGTAGCATAGTTACCTGCTGGCATTGCTGAATCACTTACCCGCCCAATTCGCTCAAAGCCTTTGCCACCTGTGGAAGTGCCAGCGGCTAGTTTACCATAGCCATCTAAAGCTACTACTCCTATAGTGCCGCGTCGAGCGTTACTAGTTTCTACTAGTTCGGGTTCTGCTACCACGCCAGCCATTGTACTTTTAAAGTTATCCTGGCGTTCCTGTATCCACTCTTGCAACCGCAAATCAGTTAAAGCGTTGTAGATGGGAATTTGCATTTCCCGTGCCAACTCAGCTGATCCGTAATCTGACAGCACCCGGTCTGGGGACTTTTGTAAAAATTGCGCCAACTCAATAGGATTTTTCACACGTGAGATATTAATCACGCCACTGAAGCGCCCTAATGCACCATCCATCAGGGAAGCACTCATGCGGATTTGACCATCAGATTGCAGTACTGAACCAGTGCCAGAATTAAAGCGGGGGTCATCTTCGAGTATGTAGCATCCTTGCACCACTGCTTCGGAAGCAGTTGCTCCAGATAATAGAAGAGAATAGACTTCTTCTACTACCTTATAGAGCGATCGGCGCACTACCTCTATTCCCCCTTTGCCGTGGAGAGAACTACCAGCCCCTCCATGAATAATTAATTTAGGTTGCACCTGTAGCTTCATCTATCTCTTGCGCTATTTGCGTCTCACTTGCGGTTCGTTTCACTAGGGATTGGGTATTGAAGATTGGGTACTGGGTACTGGGAAGAATTTAGTTCCCAAGACTAGTCCTAATCCCCAGTCCCTCTAATTTCAGAACGGCGACGGCGACAACGTTCTGAGCAGTATTTCACTTCGTTCCAGCAATCTTCCCATTTCTTGCGCCATGTGAAAGGACGTTGACATACCGGACAGATTTTTGTGGGCAGGTCAGATTTAGAACGAGTATGTCCCATATAAACACTGTGCGGATTAAAATTTGATTTCTGAGACAGATGGAAGATAATTATAACCAGTTTGCTACGAAGGGAGGATACTTTTGACGAACAAATGTATAGTCAATCTCTCTATGGGCTTACTTATCGACAAACTACTTGGAAAGATAAAACTATAGGCAGATGCTTCAACGCTCAAATAAGTTTGTGCATCTATCCAGAGAAGGTCTTTCGTAGCATTGTCAGGAAACGAAGAGGTAAACCAACAGAAGTTACAAAACGCGACTCTCATCAGCATCAGCTAAGCGATCGCCTTTTGTAGTTCTTTTGCAATTGCAAGGGTGCGATCGTCGTATGCGATAACTTTTTTACAAGGGAAGAGGTTGGCACAAGCGTAGACACTTACTCTTAGATCGAAGCAAGCTAAACAGAGCGTCTCCTAGAGAAGCGGCTTGTCATTAGACATTGCTATTTTTATCACATTTAAGCAAAAAGTAAGAAGCCAAATGGTCTGGGTAATGGAAAAGTACCATCCGGCAAGGTAATCAGCACCCAATGCCGTTGACCCTTCTTGCGTAGTATTGGTTAGTTGCTACGAGAACAAATTCTCGCTAAGTACAAGTTTTGCTGACACTGCTGATTCTGATTAGTAACAATTTTGATGCGAAAGTAATCAATGTTAACATAATTGTCATGAAACTTTGACTTTTGTGAAGTAGTTGCTCTGCCAGTTTTTGGAGCTAACTACTTTAGCCGAGTTTCTGAATTTTTAGCATCCAGACCTGTAGGGCGGAAAGTGAATTAGGAGATTTAAAATACATGCCCAACCGCAAAAAGTATATTGAGCATCTACCTCATGCTGAAGCAGCTGATCGCACAATTCGCCTCAGGCAACATAAACGCCTATTTGCCTTACTTGCGATTGCGGCCGGTTTAATTTTTCTTCAGGGATATATGATCGCTCCCCTGATTCCACGTTTGGCTGAAGTGTTTAACGTTCCAGTTCAGGAAATTGGATTTATTGTTCCAGCCTACATGTTATCCTACGCGCTGATGGCATTGTTCTACGGCGTGCTGTCAGATCGATTTGGACGATGGCCTGTAATTCGCATCTCGCTCTTCATTTTTGTAATTTGCACAGCTTTGACCGCAACGGCTCAGACAGCTTCGCAAATGGCGGCTTGGCGACTGCTGACTGGACTTGGAGCCAGTGGAGTTATTCCACTCACATTTGCATTGATTGGCGATTTATTCCCATTCGAGCAACGGGGAAGCAAGCTAGGGTTAGTGTTTGCAGCGATGGAAGGGGGAATGGCGGCGGGTTCTGCGGGTGGCGCAATTCTTGAACCATTTTTAGGTTGGCGATTGCTGTTTATCGGTACGGCTGTTCTTGCTGCTTTTGTACTTTGGCGGCTTCATCTTTACGGCTCTCTATTCGATACACCTAAAACAGAAAATTTACTCAGCATTCGTCAAATATTTAGGGGATACAGCCAAATATTAACTACTTTTCGAGGGCAACGAACCTATATTTATGTTTTGTGGAATGGCATTTACCACTCTGGTGTGTATACCTGGCTAGGTTTGTACTTGTCGCAACGTTACAACATGGATGCCTTGAGCATTGGTTTGACTATTCTCGGATACGGCATTCCTGGATTACTGTTGAGTTCCCTAATTGGTCGGGCGGTTGATTATTGGGGACGACGTTGGCTCATTCCGTCAGGACTAGTTATGGCAGCCCTAGCTGGTATTGCTATGATTTTCGATATTCCTGCATATGTCACGACGATCGCGGTTTTGTTCTTGTCTTTGGCGTATGACCTGACACAACCTTTGTTTGTGGGTATTGTGACTGACTTGGGGGATGACAATAATTTAGGTCAAACGATGGGACTCAAAGTGTTTATACTGTTCACTGGATTTGGTGTTGGCAGCCTCATCTTTGGAGAACTACTGCACTTTGGATTTGGGATGTCTCTTGCCATTTTTGGCGGCATTCAGTTAATTTCTGGTTTGATAGCAATTCCACTATTCTGGCAGGAAGTCCCATCTCGATTGCGCTCATAATAGCTTTAATAGTGAAGCTATACTCAACCGGAGGTACTGTTATCAATTCGGCGTAAAGTTCCTCTTCAAAGGTGGCTTGCACTCTCAAACTAAACATCTCAAACTAAACATCAGCAGTATTCACTGTCCTCTGCAAAGAGCTTTTTATGCAGAGATCGTACCTAACAGGGTAGCTCTAGCCATTACCGCGCAAGGAAGTTACACAGCACTGGCTACCTTAAACCTTTACTACAAGCGATTGAAAGCTAAGACACGGAGCTTGTTTCTTAGCTGATTTTCTTACTTGGGTTGGATAAGCCCTCTGCTGGCTCCCAATAAGGATAAGTAGCCATTCTCTCGTAAAAGCGTTATGCAGCATTGGCTTAATATCCACTGCGATCGCTAAGTCCTCCGCAGGTATCGCAGCTTATTCTTTGCAATCAAGCTGGGCGATCGCTCCCATCTTAAACCTAAGAATTATTATCGGCTAACGGCAACAGCAAGCGGCTGACTACCCGATGATCCGGTAATTGATAGAAATGCAATTCTCCCCCAAGTTGCTGCATAAGGTTTTGGCAGATTAGCAGATGTAAACCTGGTGGTTGGTCGAGATTAGAGGGAGCAAGCACATCCTTGGGTGTATTGTGAGATAGCGCTGCTATTAGCTGTGGTTCTATTGTGCCGTTGTCTGTAATCGACAGTTCTAGCGATGTTTGACGACAAGCCCCTTCTCTATAAGAGTCTGCGCCAACAGGTTTACGCTCATCTAAGCGACGACACCAGATGTCAATTCTGCTACTTTGAGAGCGGCAACAAGCAGCTACTAACAATTCATGAAGAACTAATTCAATTTTGACAATATCGCCAGCGATCGCCATTGAGGATTGAGAATTTGAGCTAAGAACCCCTCTAACTAATGACGAGTTTTTTGGTAACTCTCCATCCTCAATCGGTTGTCCCAAACCATGCACACCAATCCACAGCTTTTGTTGTTTGAGTAAATTTTCAACTCGTTCGAGCGATCGCTTCAGTAAACTGGCTATTGGCATAGTTTCCCAGCTCAGATGTAACTGCCACTGCTCAAGTTTTAGCAGTCCACTCATGGAGGTGGTAGTCTGGTCTAACTGCCGCAGCAATAGCTGGTAGCGCATCTGAGCCAGTTCATTAGTTGGAATGCCCAAATCATGTATTTGACTGAGTGACAGCGCTGCTGTTCTTTGCATTTCCTCCAAACGACGATTTTTGTACCAATTGAGTTGTCGTAATTCCTCTGTTGTAGACTCTAAAAGTCGAGTGATTTGCTTTTGACGACGCCACCAAGCTAATTGTGAAATTAGCGTTGCTGTAGCACTGAGACTTTGATCTGACCAGTGACGCTCATTATGGTCTGCCAACAAAACGACACCTGTAGGTTCACAATCAGTAGTGGTGTGTAACGCCATCACCATAATTTGACCGATGTCAGGCCCATTAAACCATTTCCGTGTTTCTGGGGGTAAATCATCCATCTTTAAGGTCAAGTGGCCCTTTTGAGCAAGGGCCCACTGAATTAACGCCTCAGCCTTAATAGGAATAGATGCATCAGAAAAAATCCCAAACCGCGTATTAGTAATTACTCCTGGTATAACTTCTGCCCAACGTTGACCAGGCGACCAAGATAGCAATACCGCTAGAGGACAGTCTAGAACAGATGCTATTTGTTCTAGTGCCGTGCGTTCCAAATAGTTTTCTCCTGCTGCTTTGCCGTTCTGGGCTTGTGCCAGAATGTTTAGACATTGTTCAAATGTCTGGGAAATTTTTTCCTGTTGCTGGGTGCGGTTGTGCAACTGCCATTGACGAACAATTACACCAATTTGTTGGCTGACAGCCCACAGTAATTCCTTTTCCAAGGTTGTCCATGAGCGATGGGTTTCGTGAGCGATGATTAAAAGCGCTGCTGGTGTATTACCTTTAGTACATTGGCAAATTAGTAGCGATCGCACACCATTTTCTAGCAAGGGAAGACGCCAGTTAAGAAAGCGCAAATCTTCATCTAAGTTCTCGATCTCCACTGCTTGATTTGAACGCTGTAAAAGCTGTCCATCCAATTCCTTGAGAGCATCAAGGGTAAATGTCAAAGGTCGGCGATTATTGGGCTGACTTTGGTAAATAAATTGATAATTATTCTCTTCAGGGTCATACTGCAACAGTAAAAAGCGGGTAGCAGCTAGACGAGTCAAAACTTTTGTAGCGCAAATATGTAAAGTTTTATGTAGGTCATGCTCGCTATAGATACCTTGAGCAACTTGGCTAGTCAGTTGGGTATCGTCTTGAATCTGTTTGATGGTGCTTTCCATGCCTTCGGTAGGGGCGACTAAAGAAATTAAGCCAGCAGCACCCTGGACAAAATTTTTGTCTGTCTCTGTCCAGATCCGGGGTTCATTGCTTTCTACCGCCAGAAAACCTAGCAGGTTCTTTTGCCAAATTATCGGAGCTGCTAGGAGCGATCGCACTCCTAGGCGTTGCAGTAACTTTGCGGTAAAATGGCTTTTTAGAGAACTGCGGGCGTCGCCAATTGAGACAATTTGATTAACTGCTAAAGCATAGTAAAAGTCGCTCAATTCCTGTACCGTCATTCCCGCCGCTGCTTGTTGACTGCTAGAATCACGATTGATTTTGACAAGCTGATTGCTCATCCGACACCAAAAATAGCGCCCTTCGCGCTCAAACCAGTAAATATTTGTCCGGTTAGGGGAGACAAATTGATGGGTTGTCTGCACCACGGCTTCTAATTTTTGATCTAGGTTACTTAGGGTGCGTAAATCTTCTAGTAATCCTAATAATGGTTCATCGGGGCGCTTGGTTTGCTTTTGCTGCAAATTCATCTCATGTTGATAAAGCACTGCCCCCAGTTCGCCCAAAAGCATCATCAGACGTGCTTTTGCTTCCCCAGGCAACAAGTAACCCCAACGTTCTGAACCCAGTAAAATCAAACCTAAACAGCGGTCTTTATAGCGAATTGGTAAAACAATTGTTCCCTGGATCTGGAATTTATCTGCAACTTTGTGCCATTCTGCGACGCGGATTTCAACTCGCAAATCTGCTACACCCAAGGGACGCTGTTCAATTACTACTTGTTCTAATAGATCTCCAGGATTGAGAACAACCCGTTTTTTTAAAAAACTCGTGTCACTATCGGGTGTGATCCCGCCTTTACCAAACAATATGTGATTTAGGCGATCGTAAAGAGCAATCCAAACTAGTTTGTAGTCAAACTGCTCTTTGAGATAAGAAATAGTAGATTCAATCAGAACTTCAACATTATCTTGTTCTCTGAGACTCTGGAGGACGCGCCCCAAAGAAACGATCTGCTGTTCGGCGGCTATAGGTTTTTGCGGCTGCCCCATCTGAATTATTGGTTAAAATAGCTTGTAATATATAAGATGCCCAGAAAACTGCCCTCACTAATATAGCTAAGGGTGTTTGCTGTAAGTTACGTGTAATCAGAGCATTTCTTTTTCAATCACATAAATTCAGCCTAGAGTAACGCTGAGATACGTGCAAAATAAATTAGAAGTTATGCAGCTAAATTGCAAATCCGGTTGATTGAAGTTGTATTCTGGAGTACCAGGAAAATGGGCGAAAATCAATCCGATGCTCTAGAGGAGCAACGACAAGTCTCAGAGGAGAAGCGAGAGTCTGCTGAAGAAAACAGGCTTTCACAAGAGGAGCAGCGGGAGTCTGCTGAAGAAAGTAGGCTCTCACACGAGGATCAGCGAGCGTTTGCTGAAGAGATCAGGCAATCTGCTGAGTTAACACGGCTGCTTGCTGAAGAGATCAGGGGGTCTGCCGAAGAAGCGCGACAAGCTAATGAGGAAGCGCGACAGGCTAAAGAAGAAGCGCGACAGGCTAAAGAAGAAGCACGACAGGCTAAAGAAGAAGCGCGACAGTCTAAAGAAGAAGCGCGACAAGCTAAAGAAGAAGCGCGACAAGCTAAAGAAGAAGCACGACAGGCTAAAGAAGAAGCACGACAGGCTAAAGAAGAAGCACGACAGGCTAAAGAAGAAGCTTGGAAATCTACTAGATTGGGGTAGTTTTAAGGTAGCTGTGCATTAAAACTTCGGTGACTCAAACTCATTGCTCAGCAATATTTCGATGAGATTAGCTTGATATTTCTATTACGTTGTGGGTTATTTCACATAGATCACGATATTTTGATAGATGAGAAAGCAAGCTGTTGTATATTAATCCCTACTAGGGATCGCAATGGATATTTATCAATTCGCCATTCGTCCGCTTGTGTTCAATCTGGCAAAAACAGATCCAGAGTGGTTACATCAGCAGACAATTCGCAGTTTTAGTTGGCTATCGCAAACAGGTGATCGCCCCCCTGCTAGCTGGATAAATCGACGCCTACAGCAGTCTTTATGCCTGCACGATCAGCGTTTGGAACAAAATTTGTTTGGGCTAAATTTCCCTAATCCTGTAGGTTTGGCAGCAGGTTTTGACAAAGATGGCGTTGCTGTTAACATCTGGTCAAGTTTAGGTTTTGGCTTTGCGGAATTGGGAACTGTAACTTTTCATCCACAGCCAGGCAATCCCCGTCCTCGCTTATTTCGCTTGCCCTTAGACAAAGCTGCTCTCAACCGGATGGGTTTTAATAATCGCGGTGCAGCTGCAATGGCGGCATATTTGAGGCAGGAAAAACAGGAGTTAACCCAGTCAATACCTATAGGGATAAATTTAGGTAAATCTAAGGTAACTCCTCTAGAAGCAGCAGCAGAAGATTACCTTCATAGTTTTCGCTTACTTAAGGAGTTAGGCGACTATTTTGTGGTTAATGTCTCTTCGCCAAATACGCCGGGGTTGCGATCGCTCCAAGATGCTTCTATGCTCAGTGCCATTTTAGATTTATTGCAACAGGAAAACCACTCACAAAAACCAATTTTTGTCAAGATAGCACCAGATTTAGGATGGGAAGCGATCGCGGACATTATTTCTCTAGCCAAAACCTACGAACTAGCCGGGATTATCGCCACTAACACTACCATCCGTCGTGATGGACTTAAAACCCAGGTAATTGACCAAACTGGTAAATCACCCCAAGAAGAAGCTGGCGGAATTAGCGGTGAGCCATTACGCGATCGCTCCACTGAAGTAATTCGGTTTATTTGGCAGCAAACTCAGGGAAAAATGCCAATTATTGGCGTTGGTGGCATTTTTTCCTCTGAGGATGCCTGGGAAAAAATCACTGCTGGTGCTAGCTTGATCCAGGTTTATACAGGCTGGATTTACGAAGGCCCACTGATGGTACGCCGGATTCTCACAGGTTTGCTTTCCAAGTTAGAACAAAACGGCTTAACTACCATCAGCGAAGCTGTGGGTTTGCAAACAAAAGTTCAAAACTAAAATTTTTCACTTTTGCATTGTTTAACCTTCTTCCTCCAGTGGGAAAAACTCCTTAGCTTTTTCGGAAAATGTCCAAGCAATACCATCGGGATCTCTACTGCGACTCCACTCTGGAAAATCTGGATCGTTCCGTCGTTTGTAAACAGTACTGGAATAAACATTCAGGCGCTTGGCAAGTTCAGATTGAATGAGAGAGCCAAAAACTAACTGTTTTTCCAGTGATTGTTTTACGTGCTCATGGGTTGTCTGTGGTAGTGATTCAGTTTCTAGTTCTTCCTCCTGTGGTTTTGGTGGTGGTGGTGCTAGCAGCGATCGCGCAGTTTTGGTAACTGGTTGAGCCGGAAGTTCTTTTACAGGCTCACTACTGTCAAGTATGTTGCCCAGAATGCTAGCAGTTATAAAGTAATAAGACTGACCTCCGTCTTCGGAGTTATGTATACTGGCACCAAATTCTGAGGCTTTTCCTTCTAGGTAGCGTTTTGCCATTGTCCCAGAAAAATTGCCTCTAATAGCCAAGTCCATTGGTGTAAGTTTGCCCTGATTTTCCCGAACCATCTGATGGAAAATTGGGTTAACTTTCTGACACCATTGTTGCCATTGATACTGCTGCCAAAGATTGAAGCCAATGATCAGCACAACTATTGCTAGCAAGATTTTCCAAGTGGAAACTAGGAAAATAATCAAAAACGAGATGGGCAAAAGTAGAACGAGAAAAGCCTTCCCGTTGTCCTCTATTAGTTTTTCACTCATGCCGATTTTTGCCAAGTGAATTTTGGGAAATAATATCTTAATCTTGGCAAAAATTGTGGCATTTTTTTGTATCGTTTGGCAAAGTTGTAGCAAATTTGCTAGCAAAACCTAGTGTCTGGGCAAAAGTTTTTTCCCAAAGCAGCTTGTAGGGTGAGCATTACAATGCCCACCCTACTGTTATCTATTCATAAAAACCCACTGTATATGTTATCGGTTGGCGATCGCGCAAAAGTTTTTTCCTAAAGAAACAAGAAGGTTTTGAGGAAAGCTTGGAATCTAAAACCTTTTGCCTTAAGAATTCTCTGTGCTGTCTCTGCCTACTACCTAACACCGAAGGCAGACAAATTAGCTCGCCAGCCACTTGACAACTAGTAATACAAATACTACATTAATAATACAAGCTGACATTCATTAAGAAGTTAGCTTTCACCCGTAGCGGATAGCTCAAATGATAGAGCGCCCACCTTGCCCACAAGGGCCGATATATCGAGGGTTATCGTATATAACTCAAACACCCTTGATCCAAACTTCTGGAGGTGCAGGTAAAAATCCTGCTCCGTTACACCAAATTAAGCACCGAGTAATTTGTAATTTTCATGTGGTGGGTAGCTCAGTGGTAGAGCGCTAAACATCCTTGTTCACTCCTTGCCTGAAAAGGCCGAAGAATTGAGGGTTATCGATTGGGTTCGAGAGGTCGCGGGTTCAAATCCCGCCCCACTACACCAAAATTTATATGTGGCAGGTAGCTCAGTGGTAGAGCGCCGAAAACATCCTTGTTCACATCTTGCCTGAAAAGGCCGACGAATTAGGGTTATCGCCTTTTAAGCCGGTTGTCGCAGGTTCAAGTCCTGCCCTGCCACCTTTCATTTTTGCCCACAAGGGCCGGGAGATGAAGCCATGAATTATAATTTTTTCACTAAAAAGAAGACAGCTACACCACAGTCTCAGCCTATCCCCGGACGAGAAGCAGAGATGATTCAGGGGCGTTCCGGTGGCTGGATGTTTGATGCTGGCATTTGGAAAATGCTGCGTCGCTGTCTATTGATTGGTACAGCAAAAAGTACTTACTATGCTGGTAAGCAGGAATTAACTGAGGATTTTGTGACGGTTGTCAAACAAGCTGTTACCGAAAATCCTAGCCGTGTAGCCGAAGAAATTCTGTATGCTAGCGATGGATGCGCCATCAACAACAGTGCGCCAATCTTGGCTTTAGTTCTACTGTCAATGGGTGAAACACCAGAAGCAAAACAGGCGTTTGGCGAAATCTTTCCGCAAGTTGTCCGCACTGGTAGCCACTTCTACGAATGGCTCAACTACACCAAATCTCTACGGGGATTTGGCAAGGTGGTGCGGGAAGCTGGTAAAACTTGGCTCTCAAGGGAAGATGTTAAGGGTTTGGCTTATCAGCTATTGAAATATCAACAACGTCAAGGCTTTTCTCATCGGGATGCATTGCGATTATTCCATGTCAAACCACCTACAGAAAATCACCGACAACTATTTGAGTGGGTAGTTAAAGGTTGGGAAGAATTGCCAGCAGAAATACCCTCTCAAGCATTGGCGCAGATTTGGTGGTATGAGTGGCTCAAGCGGAATCCCACCCAAACCCATGAAGCTATTTCAAAAGGACGCCTAACCCACGAAATGGCTGCACCTGTGGGCAAAATGGATAAGCAAGCTTGGCAACTGCTGTTTCAGGAAATGCCAATAGGTGCAATGTTGCGAAACCTGGGTTCATTGACTGACTTGGGTGTGTTGCGAGCTGATGAGAGCGCAAATTTAATGCGCGTGGAAGCAGTTCTTAACAATAAGGAACATCTGCGTAAAGGTCGTATCCATCCGATTGATGTTTTGAAGGCACTCAAAACTTACCAATCTGGGGGAAGATTAGGACGCAGCCAGAAGACTTGGAATCCAGTTTCTCGCATTGTGGACATCTTAGAAAAGGCGGTTGAACTGTCTTTTGATGTTGTGCAACCCACAGGTAAAGTGTTCATGCACGCTGTGGATGTTTCTGGTTCTATGGGTAGCTTGGTTGCAGATATGGGACTGAGTTGTTGTGAAATTGCCACCACAATGGCACTGGTTACAGCAAAGGCAGAGAAAAACTACATGATTCGCGGTTTTGCTACCGAATTCCGTGAATTGAATATCACTGCTAAAGATAGTTTTAGTTCGGCGGTTCGCAAAGCTAGCAACCAAAACTTCGGTGGAACAGATGCGTCTGTGGCTTACGACTGGATGATTAAAAACAAGTTCAAGGCAGATTTAGTCTGTTTTTGGACTGACTCAGAAAGCTGGGCTGGTTATAAGCATCCAAGTCAAGCACTGGCAGAGTACCGCAAAAAGGTGAATCCCAATGTCAAGGCGGTGTATGTCACCCTTGCACCTTATCAGATTACGCTGGTAGATCCTCAAGATTCGCTGTCTTGGGATTTGGCGGGATTTGATCCGGGGACGCCTCGCATTATCCAAATGCTGGCTACGGGTGAGTTGTAGACATTGCTGAAGGATAAAGCATGAAAAACTTTATCCTTCATAGTTTATGGCGGGTTATCCTGATTCGCAACTTGCCTTTCGGGGACGTTCGCGAAGCGTGGCGTCAGCCAGGAATTTAGGGTTATCGGTAACATCTCCACCATTTTGGGGATTCGCGGGTTCAACCCCCGCACCCGCCGTTATTTTCGATTCTGACTAAAGTTTTTGAGAGTGCTTGCTTTGGCAGGCTTACTGTGCATTTTTTTTAGCAGTTCTACTCACCTACGCTCAATTGCTGCAAAGCAATCCGTTTGCAGAGACCTTCTACCGCCAGTGTTAGAGATTGCATCAGTTCAGAATTTTCGCTGTAGTCAACAGGCGCGAGGTTAGCAACCCGTTGACTTTGAGTCATTTTTAACTCTCGTCCCCATTCTTCTGGAGTACTGTCTTTATATAATGCGATCGCTGTACCCTGTTCTTGATTCATTAGAGAAAAGCAGGGAATATCTGACTCACCATCACCAACATAAATTACCTGTGTTAATGGAATGTGCAATTCCTCTGGTGGTAAATCTCGATATACAAATGTTTTACCATCATCTTGGTAATCATCAAAACCTTTGGCAATTTGAAAGAGATAGCGGGTTTTCTCTGTGTGAGTGACAATCTTCTTTAAAAACTCTATACCGTTGCGATCGTCGTATGAAAATTCACAACCCCACATTGCTTTAAAATTTGGAGCAATACAGTTATGACGAGCTATTTCCACCATACCGCAAGTTATTAAATAAAATTCTACCTCTACTTTTGGATTTAGTTCGTGGGCGCATTGTTGCAAGTGGTCAAACATTTTATTAACGCCATCAAAGGGAGCTAATTCTTGACCAAAGTTAGCAATATATTCTTGTGTAATTTTGTTACCTTGTCGTTTTGACTCTTCAATGAGGGCATAAAATCTAGCTAAAATTTTATCCCAACCTTTGTCAATTAAGGGTCGAATTTTTTCTTGGCGAAACTCCAGAGCATCAATACCTAAGCTTTCTAACAAAGCATCAACGGTATCTGGAACCAGAGTATCATCAAAATCGAAAACTATAGCGATGCGATTAGAAAGGGGTTTGGTCGAAACAGTCATAACAAAAGGTTCTCAACTATGGTATTTTTGCAAAAATATTAGTAATTTTGGATAAAATACTAAAATAGCCAGGATAATTAGTTAAAAAGTCGAGCAATTAATGGCAAAATACCAGCTTTACAAATGCAGCAAAAATTAGCGATGTCTACGACGGGCTACGCCAACGCGTTAAAAATTATAAAAATTATAAATTAGCAATATGCCGATAGCGAGCCTCTATTCCTGAATAGATGCCATAAGCAATCAAACCCAAAGCCACTATACCCAGAAGCCAAACACCAAAGGGTTGTTGTGCCAGGACTGCCAATGCACCACCCAACCCTCTAGCCTGAGTGCCATCAGATTGAACTGCCGCCAGCATCAAGAAAATGCCAATAATGCTAAAAACAATGCCACGGGCAGCAATGCCAAATTTACCTATACGCACTGCCCAAATTTGCTCAGTTCGACTCATTTGAGAAAGTTTGAAATTGCAACGAAAATTGCCTTTATACGCTTGATAAAGATAAAAAATACCAACACTAACTACCATCATCCCTGCCAGTGCTACTAGCCATCGTCCAAAGGGTTGAGCCAAAATATATATTGTCCAATCCTCAGTTGAATCGCTATCACCAACGACTGAACCCATAATCAGCTTTACAGATGTTAAAGCCAAACCTGTATAAGCTAAAGAACTGATAGCATAACCAATCCGTAGGGCAATTCGTTTAGCATTAATTTGTTTTCCACTTTTTTCAGGATCGAAAAACGTCTGAACTAAACGCCAAAGCACATACCCAATAATTCCGAGGGTAACGATACCTAGCAAAAACTTTCCAAAAGGTTGGGCAACAATTGCCTTTAACGCACCAGTTGTATTCGTCGTTTTACCACCAGAACCAATGGCTGCTTGGGCTGCTAATAACCCAACAATAAAGTAAACGACACCTTTTGCGGCGTATCCTAATCGTGCAAGCCGCTCAAACCAAAGGAGAGAAGTTATTTGTTTAACTGGTTCCCTAATTGGTTCTAGGGGTGAATCGGGTAGTGTCATAGGGCATAATAACTATTTAGAAAAATGAAACTGCTTTCTATTTATTAACTTGAACCGCCACCTGAGCCAATCATACCAAGCAGTTGCAACAGATAAATAATTGCAAATACACCAAAAAATATGCCTGCGATCGCTGTTCCACAAAAGATCATCTTTGATGGTTGCAGTTCCTTTGGCAACATTCGATGATTTAAGTAAAGAGTCAGTCCGGTGACGATGGGGATGTGAGCAGCTTCAATTCCGCCTGCGGTTTGTAGTAAGGCGACTGGTTCCCCGAAGAACAGGTAAATGGCGATGGGTAAAGCTACCAGTAGCACTACAATATAGACACGCTGCAAAAACTTTTCATTTGTCCAGCGTCCCTGCACGCCAAACCCTTGCAAAATAATCTGCGTACCATCGGCAAACATCCGCCCAAAACCGTCTTCTACTGAAAGTACGGTGCTACAGAAGGTAATAAAAACGATCGCTACCATAAACCAAAAGCCAAACGGCCCCCAAAGGTCGCCTAGCAAGCTACCCAGAGTTTCTGCTACTTGATTTTCTTTTGGTACAAGTCCTTGTGGACGTAGTAACTCACCACCAAGAATCAAGAAAGACAACGCCGCTAAGAGCGCACCAACCACTGCTAAGGTGTTGGATATGCTCATGAGATTTAGCCAACCGCGCAGCTTTTTTCTTTCTTCTCGGCTGAGTTGCTTGGGGTCTATGCTCTCTTGCCCTTTAACACTAGCTGCACCATATCCTCTAGCTTCTACCCAGTAGGAATACCACATTAATCCGGCTGCTCCTGCCAACATGAAACCCAACCAAGGTAGTATTTCTTGATACTGCACGTTCTGTGGAATTTGCGGCAATAAACCGGATGCTAGTTGGCGAACATTAGGGAAAACGAAAATAGCAGCAGCTACCACTGCGACAGTCCGGGCAATTCCCACATAAGAAGAAATCTTTTCTACTACGTTGTATTGCCCCAAAAGTACGATCGCAGCTGTCACAACAATGATAATTACTGTCCACAGTTGCACACTTCCTCCAGCAACCAAAATTAGCGCTGTAGCTGCGGCTCCTGAAAGTCCAGCAACGGTAGAAACTGCTACCACCAACTGCGGCAGTAAAATCAGCCAGATTGCCCAGTTTTTGGGGCCAGGAAGTTGCTTGAAACCTCCTAGGATAGTTGCGCCGGTACAAACAGAAAAGCGACCCACTTCACCATTAATAAACCATTTCAGAATCACAGCAGCAAGTAGCGCCCATAACAGGGTGTAACCGTAGAGTGCAGCAATTCTTGGCGTAAATAGCAATTCACCAGAACCCGCAGCCGAAAGCATCCACAAAAAACTAGGGCCTAGCCATTTCAAGTTTTCCCAACCTTGGGGTGAATCTGGTATCTTTGTCATGTTTTGTGATTGCTGATTATTGCTAATGTGCGTTGATAAATTGCGTAGGTATCGCTTTTATTATTTATTTTTTGCTATCTCACTCACATCGACACTGTTTTCAAGCAGTGATTTTCAATTTACGTTTATTGCAACATTTTCTTAGCTCGACTTTATCCATTTTTCGGCAACACTCAAGCTGACGCTGAAACCTTTGTGGAACGGTAGTTTTACTTTTTGAATTTTACTGAGAATCAGCGACATGGAAAAAGTATTTGCCAAAAAGCCAGGTTTTTTGCCGGATAAAGGAAACTAAGTTCTTAATTTTGGATAAAGTCGAGCTTAGACTGAGCCACAATCGCAGGCATATTTTGTGATAATACTGGAGTTGGACGAATCGCGTTTATATTATTATATTTTTTAGCTATCTCGTCTATGATTCCTTAGTGGAAGCAGGAAAAGCATCTAGTTTTAAGGCTAATTGTAAAATCATTCCTTTGCGTAATATCTGTATCTGC
This sequence comes from Nostoc sp. B(2019), assembly GCF_010091925.1. Lineage (GTDB taxonomy): Bacteria > Cyanobacteriota > Cyanobacteriia > Cyanobacteriales > Nostocaceae > Komarekiella. The sequence goes on from NZ_WVID01000002.1 coordinate 141,467, forward strand.
AAGTTGCTACCTACCTGGTTTTTTTCTATTAATTTTAGAACTTCATCGACTGTATTCACAGACTGATTGTTGATTTTTTGGATTTCATCTTTAACTCTTAGACCTGCTTTGTTTGCTGGAGAATCTGGAATGACATTGACAATCAGAACACCTCGCTCACGGATGCCAAAAATATTGTAATTATTGTTAGGCTTTATCTCAATACCCATATAAGGATGCTCAACTTTTCCCTTAGTAACTAATTCATGGGCAATTTTTTTGGCTGTGTTAATAGGAATAGCAAAACCGAGTCCCTGAGCCGTAGAAATTACAGCACTATTTACACCAATTACCTCACCACGAGCATTTAGCAGTGGGCCGCCAGAGTTTCCGGGGTTAATAGCGGCATCCGTTTGAATCACACCAATGTGTTGATTAGAAATACCTATATCTCTAGCAGAACGGTCTACAGCACTAATAATGCCAGCAGTCACAGTTCTTTGGAAACCCAAGGGATTACCAATAGCGATCGCCCATTGTCCCGATTGTACAAAGTCAGAATTTCCCAGTTCCACGAATGGCAAATTAGTAGTGGGAATTTGTACAACTGCGATATCAGTTCTAGAATCTAATCCCAGCACTTTCCCCTCAAAAGTACGACCATCAAGAAGCGATACCATAACCGTATCGGCATTCTTGACTACATGAGCATTAGTTAGAATCTGACCATTAGGATTGATGACAAAACCAGAGCCAAGACGATGTGTAATTTTCTCCTGTATTTGTGTTGGTATATCTTCACCAAAAAATTGTCGTCCAAATAAGTTGTAAGACCCATTTGAAACTGGGGTTTTTAGAGTTCTAGCAATCTTAATTTCAACCACCGCAGGTTGCACTTTTTCTACAACTTTAGCCACAAAATTCGTGTCGCCAACGGTGGGTAAGAGAAAGAGGTTACTTTGCTTTTCTGGCTCCTGAATGATTTTTGAAGACATTAAAGAAGCAACATCTGAAGACCGAAGCTTTCTATAAAAATCTATTGAGCATACTCTGATAAATCCTACTGTTAGTATGCCAACAGTAGCTAACAAAAAGTAATTTTTTGTTTTTTTGTCAATCAAAATTTTTAATGTCATTACCATCAAAAATTTCATTTGTGTAATCAGGATTGTATTCGTCAAGTTTGTACAAAGCCATCTTTTTTCCTCCTGTAAAACCTTTTGAGATTTATTAGGAACTAACTTAAAGGTTGAATTTTTGCCTCATATACAGCATTGTTTAAACCGCCACCTCCATAAGTTTTTTGAGAATCAATTTCACTTTTTAAAGCAGTAATCCGATCGCTTGTTGCTGGATGGGTACTCAAAAATGACGGCAGCGATCGCTGTTGGAGTAACTTTTGCATAAAAGCAATCATGGCAGACTGAGCATAACCAGCACGGCCTAAAGTCCTCAGTCCTTTTTGATCGGCTTCAAATTCATCTTGGCGACTATTGGGACGCCGCAATGCCAAATCCACACCAATCTGAACTGCTGTACTGCGTTCTAATCCGGCAGCTGTAGCAACACCACGAGCGATCGCTCTTTGTCGCATCTGTTCTATTGAATGCCGACTGGCAATATGACCAATTTCGTGAGCGATAACACTGGCTAATTGAGCTTCATTATCTGCGGCTTTTAACAATCCGGTAGTCACATAGACATAGCCTCCCATTGTGGCAAAGGCATTTACACTCTCATCTTGAACTACCTGAAATGTATAAGGAATATCAGGGCGAGTGCTATTTGCTGCCAATTTCTGACCAATTTGATTCACATAACGATTTACATTTTGATTGCGATAAAGCTGAATTTCACTGTTAACTAACTGTTGATTAATCTCCTTGCCTAACTGGACTTCTTCTTGGGCGGAAATATTAGATAGCTGAAGTATTTGGACTCCTCGAATCAAGATATCAAACAACGAAATTGCTTGGGTTCTTTGGGGTGAACCCACACCAATACCAACCGCTACTAAAACTGACAGCAATAAATACAACCAGCGACGATAAAAACGATGGTAAATGAAAGATAAAGACTTTAACATAAGCTGATTCAAGTTAACTACGATGTTCAGAATTGGTGAACACTCCCTGCCAGCGCACTTGCTCAAACTGCTCTACATCCAAGCATCGTCCCTGATTAACAACTTCATTACCGTCCACCCAGACTTGTTGCGGTTCAAATCCGTGGAGGTGCAATTGGATGCTTCTATAAGGAAAAGTATAATCTCCTTGTTGCTTCCAAGTCAGTTCTAAGCAATCTTGATTGTGCGTTAGGTAAAAACTATCCAACCGCGATTCACCATAACCATCTCCCGCGTCACTGTAAACCTGACCTTCACTGGTTAAGAACGCGGACGGGTAAATATGCAGAATCAGTTGATTATCTTCCTCCATTGGTAAGATACTCCCCGCCTTTACCAATAGCGGTATTTGTTCAAGAGATGCTTCTAATTTGACCTGCTTTCCTCCTTCTAGAAGTGCATCATCCCAGAAGTTATACCAGTTTCCTTTAGGTAATGCGATCGCACTTGAGGTTGCGCCTTCTTGAGCGATCGCACCAACTAAAACAGCATTACCCAACAAAAAGGCATCATCTATACTCCAAAGTTGAGGATTATCCGTATCTGCCCAGAATAAAGGACGTACTAAAGGATGCCCGGTCTGAGTTGCTTCCCAAGCTAAGGTATAGAAGTAGGGCATCAAGCGATACCGTAATTGCAAGAATTGCCGTACAATACTCAGGATTGGTTCGCCAAAACTCCAGGGTGTACGGGGCTTGGTGTTGTTGGCAGAATGGGTGCGGCAAAATGCCATAAAGCAAGATATCTGAAACCAACGTAAGTATAATTCGGAACTGGGATTGCCCTTGAATCCACCAATATCAGAACCACTGTAGGGAATACCTGATAGTCCCAGGTTTAAAACTGTGGGAATGGTTTGGCGTAATCCTTCCGGGCTAGTTTTGATATCGCCCGTCCAAGTCCAGGCGTAGCGTTGCAAACCTGCCCAACCAGAGCGCGAAACAATGAAAGGTCGTCGTTGAGGTTGGTACTCAGAGAGGGCTTCATAAGCAGCCTCAGCTTGAAGTAATCCATAAAAATTATGAGCTTCGCGGTGATCGCCACCTCTACCTTCCAGAGAATGCCAAGTTGAGTGCTGTGGTAGTGAAGGGTCGCCCCAAAGTACAAAAACCCCTGGTTCATTCATATCATGCCAAAATCCCGTGATGCCTAGATCGAGCAGATATTCATACTGTCTGCTCCACCAGTGACGGGCTTGGGGGTTAGTAAAGTCAGGGAAAGCGCATAAACCTGCCCAAACCGGAGCGATCGCAGGTTTACCATTTGGGAGTTTGCAAAATACATCCTGGGCGCGTCCCTCCTCAAAAAGTTTGTTTTTTCGAGATGCTTTGATACCAGGGTTAATGATGGTAATCAATCGTATTCCCTTCGCCGCCAATTCTTCAGCTAACTTAGAAATATGGGGAAAGCGATCGGGGTTAATGGTAAAAGCACGAAAATTATCTAGAACATCAATATCTAGATGCATTGCACTCACCGGAATGTTATATGTCTCAAACCCCTTTGCCACTTCCCGCAGTGCGGCTTCTTTGTCATACCCCCAACGTGACTGGTGATAGCCAAATGTCCAACGGGGCGGTAGGGGTGGGCGACCTGTTAATTCTGTGTATCGCTCCAACAATTGAGGTAATGTACCAGCAGTAAAGTAATAGCGCAACGCCCCGCTTTCAAACTCTGCTGTAGCTAACTCTTGGAAACTAAAGCTAGCAGGAAAGGAGTTTTCATAGAAAATTAAGTAGCTACCTTCTTCATGCAGACCCAAGTAGAGTGGAATGCAAAGATATAATGGGTCAGTTCCCGGCCCATATATGCCTCCTGCATCATAGTTCCACATCCGGTAGGTTCTGGCTTCGCCTTGATCGCCGGATGTGCGGAGGTTTAACGGAGCCGCCCTTTCTCCCAAACCATAAATATGTTCCTCTGGACGTAGTTTCGCCTGATGTAGCCAAGTCTCATCTTTTGCTTGGCGCGATAGCTTTGTAGATCGCTGGGGAGGTAGTTCTTCCCGTAGTATTTGCTCTAAAGGATTTTGAAATTTTAAACTGCCATCAACGCCAACAATAACCTTTAGCTGTGGACTAGAAATTGTCCAGCAATTTTCCATCTCTTGAAACGTCGTCTCTACCTCTGGCCAATCTTTACGGACGATGCCATAAGAAATGGGATATATTCCAGGTTTCCACTCAATGCGGACTAAATCGGCGCTCAGAAAATAAATTTCTAATTCAATGTGTTTGAAGTGGAATTGTCCGCCTCTGTTAGTTGCTTCAGCCCTCTGAATTTCTCCAGTTTCTTCAACAGCTTCTAAAGTTTGAGACTTACGAAACTGATGTTCTAACCAATCTCGTTGCAGTGGGTAGAACAGCGACCCTAAAAACCGCCGAAATTTAATTGTCCGTAGGTTGAGAAATGCCTTGTTGAGGATATCCATAAAACTTGGAATTCCTAAAAGGGTATACAGTTTCAGCAATTAAAATAGTTCTATTGCCGTACTCAGCTTCTAACTCCCTTTTTACATTCATATTTCAGGTATTGGTAAGCAGATCCGCGGTAGCGATCGCTATCAGGAAAATTAATACCTTGCTTAACTAAGTTCCTTTGATAAATCTCCGCTTTGAAATTTATCATCGCCCTTAAAATTTTCCTGATAGACAATAGTGGCTCTAAGCAATACCTTATTGCGGAATTGCTGAGGGGTAAACTTCATTCGCAACTAACACAGGTTTATTACTGTATTCTGCTTCTAGCTGCTTTTGTAAAGTCAAATCCCATGTTAGGTCGTAATCCCGTTCTAGTTCAGCTACAACAAACGGACGCAACACACCTGTTACAGCGACTTTCTCACCTTCGTTGACAGTTGCTTTCGGAGTCCCGGCGCGTATCACTAACAAGTCTTGCCCGCCAAACAACTTGTCTTCATCTAGAGTGAAAGAATTCGCGTTTCTAATGTCTTCTACTTCGCCTGTTACCGCCAAGTTCTTACCATAATATAAGTTGGGGTTTGTGGTAATTTCACCCGGTTTAGGAGCAAGTGCAATTGATTGAGCAATAATTGCAGGTCGAGTTTCGTACTCTTTATACAAGTTTGGATCTAAGCCCAAATTGTAATCTCGATTAATATCTGCAACCACAAATTGACGAACTGGGCCTGTCGCTTGAATTGGTGTATTTGGATCAGTAGGCAGAGTAAAAACTTTACCTGAAGCATTCACAACTAAAATCGGTTCAGTGCCAAAAAATTGCTTATCGCTAATTGTGAAAGTTGACGGCCCCAATTTTCTGATGGGTGTACTTCTAACTGTTACAGTTTTACCAATTAGTTGCTTTGTATTATCTGCGACTTCCTCTGTAGTAACGTTGGTTTCTGGTACTGCGGCTTCTCGCTCTAAATTGTTGGTACAAGCTCCAAGAAGCACTGCAAAAAGTGCTAAAGTAATAGCCCCTTTAGAACTCCATTTAGTTTGAAGAAAGTTGGTCATTTCAAAATCTCCATTCAGGTTGACTGTATTTATGTCAAGTTCAGATCACAACTTATTATTTAAAACTCACTATGTGTTTGCATCAGTCTAAGTGATGAGTTTTCAACCGAACCTGATATTATTGGAAGACCACAAAACTTTTGATTTTTTGTAGTCAGCGTTTTAACGTATTCAAAATTAATGCGGTAAAACACATTAATTCAAAAAGACTTGACCATCCTTTTGAATTCTCAATACGCCTTGATTGTTATCGAAATTGGTTGTTTCATCTAACGAGACTGCAAGTGTACTCTCTGAGGTAGACATGGGCATAACTTTTAGTAGTCCACCATCTTGACGAACCAAAGTGATACTGATAGGGATTGGTAGATTCCGTAAAACAAACTCTTGTCCACCTGCGAGAAATCGAGGCTGTGTATGACCAATTGCTTGATAAGAGATACCAGAATTTGTGTTATTTTTCAATCTCACATTGACTGTACCTGCTGTTGGTGTAAGAGTTGCAATTGCACTTTGCCTACTTTCTGGAAACGGTGGTTGTATAATTGAGCGTCTTCCATTCATAGGATAAACAGGAACAATAACACCCTGAGAACCAGTAGTTTGCTGTTGTCCTCTGAATCTTAAAGTTGCAGCATTTGGTGGACATCCTGCTGGAACCAAGACTCGATTACGGTGTGGTTCTTCGTAGAAAATACTAGGACAAGGGTTAATTTTAGAAGTTTGTTGCTGCGCTAATGCCGATTGAGGAATTGCAGACAAACCAACTATTAAACCTCCAAAAATTGTTCCTAATAATCCAATTTTTTTCAAAACAACATGATTTAACTTGCTGTACATAAATACCTCCTGAAATACCTCCTGGTAATTTTTTCAATTGAATATCAGAAGAGTTACATCTGTCACTAGATGTAAAAATAAGCTAATACATACCCAGAGCAAATATCTGAATATGATTTTTGTAATAACCTAAATCTTTGAAATGTAATTTAGGTAAAGTTGAGCCGCTCAACCCAAAAAGGAGTTATGAAAAACAGACTGTATTTTGAGATTAAGTCTTAATGGTGGAAAATTCGTGGAGAATTCAAACACCTTTCACAAATACTACTTTAGAAATAGCATTACTACTTCAATAGTAATAGCTGGGAACCTGAATAAATATGGGATCGATTACTCTTCTACCCAATAGAGTAGACCAAGAGAAGTAACGCCTCCAAAAAAGTGAGCGCCAACCATGTTGACATTTGCTAACATTACAAAAATATCTAGCGAACGAATGACATTTTCCGGTTGATAAATTGCGACACCTTGAGGTTGAGCTAATGTTTTTCCTAATATGATTGCAACTGTCGCTTCCGAAGCAATAAAAGCTATTAATATACCTACTAAACTCACAATTAATCCAATTCGTAAATTTTGAATTACGTCTTCTCTCTTAGGATGGTTTTGAGAATTTGGTGATTGTAAAAGTTTAGCTAACTTCCTATAACGGAAAGCCCAGTATACTCGAAAGCACAGCAATAAAATACCAACAATAGCTAAAAATATGCCAAACCCTATGCCTGCATTGCTTGTTTGAGTAGTAACATTACGGCTAAAGGATGCTAATAACAAAGTAATGGCAGAAATACCACCTAGCACTAACTGTACCCAAAAGCTAATTTGACTTACTAAACGAAAGGTAGCAGCAAATTCTTGTTTGCTCGGTGGACGTGAAAAGGATTCTGAATTATTTAACATTTACACTTCCTAAATCAAGAGCTAACATAGCAGTCCTAAATCACTTGTGAAAATCTTTCTGGGTGTTCTCCATGTCTTTATGAATACCCTTACCGTAAGACGCTGACCTGCGGTAATGTTTAATGGCGAACGCGTCTATTGATAAAAAATAATTTTCACAAATTCAGATAGGATTACTAAACTAAGTGATTTCTAAATTAAATAAAAAAGGTGGAAAACTAGTGGAGAATAGATATTTTTTTAAAAAACTATTACTTAGGAAGTAGGTTTATAAAACTATAGATAGACTAATTCTCAAGCAAAGATGCCTGAAAATTTAGGTGCTAGCGTTATTTAATTTAGAGGTAATAATAGCTGAACTTGAAACAGGCGGTATGATTTTTTAATTTACTTTAGTTCAAAGCTGCTGCTACTTGAACAGCTAGTTTTTGAGGATTGAAAGGTTTACTGATTATGCCTCTAACGCCGAGTTGAGTAAATAAACGCTGCTCAGTTGCGCGCCCCCTAGCTGTCAGCAAAATCACAGGTATATGTTTAGTTGTTTGATTAGCCTGTAGTTGTTGAAAAGTTGTTAAACCATCCATATCAGGCATCATTACATCCAAAAGGATGGCATCGGGTTGAGATGACTGAGCTAAGAGTAATCCTTGATTACCTGAAGTAGCAGTTAACACCTTCCAGCCACCCATTATTTCTAGACAAGTCTGAATCAATTGACGGATGTCATCTTCATCATCAATAACTAAAATTTGTTTAGTATTCATTATTATTATCTTCCTTGGAGTTTGAAATTATTATTGTTGACTACTTTAATTTCTCCAGTATCGTGAGGGGCACTGTTTAGAAATACTATATTCTTAAGGTTCATTTTCTAAGATAAAACTCGAAAGTGGAAAACTCGTGCAGAACCCTAATAAACCTATGGCATAACCAGAAGTAATAGAAAATGTGGAGATTGACGCGATGGGCTTCGTCCCGCTTTTCCTACGGAACGCTACGCGATCGCAACTACAAGGCTATAGCATTGCATTCTTAACGGTTTTACTAGCTTTACTGCTAACACTGCTTCTATGGCAGCTATACAGGCTGAATTCTATTTACCCACTGTTTTTAGCTGCTGTCATGGTTAGTTCCTGGTATGGTGGTTTCAACCCAGGACTGTTGGCAACTTTTTTGTCTGCTATAGTCTGCGCCTACTTCCTTTTACCCCCTTTTTATTCTTTGGCTGTTAGTGGGTTCAACGTGGTGGGGTTGCTTCAGTTTGTGCTGGTAGCACTGTTGATTAGCTTACTTAACACTGCACTGCGTCAGGCGCGATCGCAAGCTCAGAAAAACGCGAAAGCCGCCCAGCAAAATTACGAGTGTTTACGTCAAATTCAAGACAGTTTGCGTCAAAGCGAAGAACGTTATCGATTGTTAGTAGAAGGAGTAACTAATTACGCAATTTTTATGTTAGATCCAAACGGTAACTTTACCAGTTGGAACATTGGAGCCGAACGTATTTTAGGCTATCAAGAAGCAGAAATTATTGGTCAACCTTTTGAGCGAATTTTTTCACCAGAAGCAATTGAGCGTGGACAACCACAACAAGCATTGAGACAAGCCGTAACTGAAGGTTTTTCGCGGGAAAATCGTTGGCATATCCGCAAAGATGGGACATTTTTCTGGGCGCATTGTGTAATCACACCTTTACGAGATGAAAATGGAAATCTGCGCGGCTTCTCTAAAATCATGCAAGATATTACTGAGCGCAAGCAAGCCGAGGAAGAAAAAGAGCAACTGCTACTACGAGAACAAGCTGCACGCGCCGTTAGCGAAGCGGCAAATCGTTCCAAAGACGACTTTTTAGCAATAGTTTCTCATGAATTACGTACCCCCATGACTGCAATTATTGGTTGGGCTGGGATGTTGCAAACGGGTGCGCTAGATGAGGCTAAAGCAACTCTCGCATTGGAGATAATTGAACGCAATGCTAATTTGCAAATGCAACTTATTGAAGACCTACTTGATATTTCGCGTATTGTTAGAGGAGAACTTTCACTCTCCATTGATTTGGTAGATTTAGTAGAAGTAATTACAGCCGCAATTGAGGTTGTGCAACCATTGGCAGATGCTAAGGATATTCAACTTGAATCTATACTTGATACTTCAATAGAAAGAATTTGGGGTGACTCAGATCGCTTGCAACAAGTAGTGTTGAATCTACTCACCAATGCGATCAAATTTACACCCAAGGGCGGACGAATTGAGGTGCGATCGTCAAGGGAATTGGGTAATGAGGAAAAGTTTTCCCAATACTCAATCCCTAATTATGCTCAAATTCAAGTAAATGATACAGGCCAGGGTATCAGTGCTGACTTTCTACCTCATGTATTTGAGCGCTTTTGCCAAGCAGATAGTACTCATACTCGGTCAAATAAAGGACTAGGTTTAGGGCTGGCGATCGCACTTCATCTGGTAGAACTGCATGGTGGCACAATCCAAGCCCAAAGCCAAGGAATAGGGCAAGGAGCAACATTTACAGTCAAGTTGCCCGTTTTAGAAGAAAGCAGAGGAGCAGAGGAGCAAAGGAGCAGAGGGACAGGAGAGAATAACTTACACTTCTCTCCCCAGCCCCCAATCCCCAATCCCCTTACTGGCTTGCGAGTGCTGGTTGTAGATGACGAGGCGGATGTACGGCAGTGGATTACCGCAGTACTCGAAGAGTGTGGAGCGAAAGTTAGTACTTTTAGCTCTACAAGACAGGCACTTGAGGCACTACAAGAATTACATCCAGATGTGTTAATCAGCGACATTGGGATGCCAGGCGAGGATGGCTACGCGCTGATGCGTAAAATCAGAGAAATGGAACCAGAGCTAGGCGGGCGGATTCCTGCTGTTGCGCTGACAGGGTATGCCAGGGTAGAAGATTATAAAGAGGCATTAGCAGCAGGGTTTCAGCTACATATTGCTAAACCAGTTAGAGCAGCTGAGTTAATTGCCGTTGTTGCCAGCCTGGGTAAAATGTCTGGTAAACTTTGAATTTGGAAAATGATTGCGACAGATGTTTTTTTGAATTGCTGACTGACAATGATGGGCGATCGCAGAACCTTCCTATTTGGCTTTGCCGTTCCTCCTACTCAAAAGCCAAGCTATGCGTAGCGTCTTTGCCAGCAGAAGGGTAGGAGAGGATGTCAACAAAATAGGTTAGACGGGGCGAATCTTTTGCCTAAACCTTGCCTTTGATAGATGTCTTATAAAGCTGAAAAGGGCATAACCTAAGTTATAGAAATTTGATTACAGCGCTCAGGATTGCTTCTAAAAGCAAACATTTTCATGAGAATTCTGTTGGTTGAAGACGATGATTTGCTTGCTCAAGCTGTAGCAACATATCTTACCAAACAAAATTATGTGGTTGATATTGCAGCTGATGGTGAAGCTGGTTGGGAGTTGGTTAGTGTCTGTAACTATGACCTGATTTTGCTAGATTTGATTCTGCCAAAGCTGGATGGCATAAGTCTTTGTCGGCAATTACGCCACTCAGGCTATCAAATGCTGATTCTGCTTTTAACGGCAAAAGATACTAAAACTGATAAAGTTATCGGTTTAGATGCCGGAGCAGATGATTATGTAGTCAAACCATTTGATTTTCAAGAGTTATCAGCTCGTATTCGTGCTTTACTACGCCGGGGAAATACTTCTTTACCTCCAGTTTTGGAATGGGGAAGCTTGCGTCTTGATCCTAGTACTTGTGAGGTAACTTATGCAGACATTGCCCTAAATTTAACAGCAAAAGAATTTAGTCTTTTAGACCTTTTTTTACGCAATAACCAGCGCATCTTTAGCCGGAGTGCAATTGTAGATCAACTTTGGAGCGCTGAAAAAGATCCACCTGAAGAAAATACGATTAAATCTCATATCAAAGGTTTACGACAGAAGCTAAAAGCAGCAGGTGCTAACTACGATTTTATAGAAACTATTTATGGAATGGGTTATCGTTTAAAAGCTCTATCTCACGAGCCAAGTTTTCAGACACATGAGCCAGAAATAGATTTAAATCAGCAGCAAATTCTACTAGCAGCCATTGCTCAAGAGCGGGAAAATTTCAAAGCTAAGGTTGGTTCGCGTATTGCATTATTGAAGTTAGCAGCTGATACTTTAAGAAAAGGTACACTTGATGCTCAATTGCGGCAAAACGCAGAGCAAGAAGCTCACAAGCTAGCTGGTTCATTGGGTAGTTTTGGCTTTCCAAAAGGTTCATTATTAGCTAATGAGATAGAAGATTTATTTCAAAATCAAAAATCTATTAGCCAAGCTAAATGTTTTCATTTAGATAAGCTCTTGATGGAGTTACAACGAGAGCTAGGAAAAACCCCAGTTGAACAAACCCAAAATCTACTATTAGTAATTAGCAACGATCGCCAAATAGTTGAGGGATTGCTCAAGGAGGCTGAAAATCAAGAAATAGAAGTTAAAATTGCTACTAATCTCGCCGCAGCCAGAAGTCTAATCCCATCTTTAAATCCCGATGTGGTGCTACTTGATATTGATATTGAGAAAGACAGCTTGAAGTTACTAATAGAATTATGCAAGCGATCGCCTACAGTGGACGAAACGCCAACGCCCCAAATACCCGTATTAGTTTTTACAGAACAAAATAATTTTAGCGATGCCTGCGGCGGGCTTCGCCTACGCCTTGAGGTTGCACGAATTGGCGGTCGTGGTTTTTTACAAAAATCTATGCCTCCTAGCCAAATTTTGGAGTCAGTCAATCAAATATTACAACAAACTCATATTACTAAAGCGAGGATAATGGTTGTAGACGATGACCCGCAGATATTAACTATTATTGAAGAATCCCTAAAACCATTGGGATTTCATTTAAAAACTCTTGAAAATCCACAAAAATTCTGGGATATTATGACAAAATTTTCCCCAGATTTACTAATTTTAGATGTAGAAATGCCTCATATTAATGGCATTGAACTTTGTCAGACAGTACGTAACGATCCTTCCTGGAAATTTTTACCAGTAATGTTTTTGGTTGATAATTTAGAAGCAAATATTGTTGAGCAAATATTTGCAATCGGTGCAGATGATTGTGTAAGCAAGCCTATCGTAGATTCAAAACTAATCACCCGCATTTTGAATCGTCTGGAGCGAAGTCAACTAATTAAGAATGCCTATAGCTGCTAAATGAGTTTTTGTATTTAATTTTTCTACTCTGGGTTCTCAACTCAAGGAAATGTTGAGCCACTAAAGGTATAAAACTATGAGCCAGTTAACATCAAGTGAGATAAATATAGCCCTAATGACCCTTGGTGGGCTAGTACTTGGGCTTGGGCTGTTGTCTGGCTGGCTCAAAGAGTGGCTTTTTCTCTCAGACCCTCTCATAGCTTTGGTAGTTGGGGTGTTATTAAGTCCATCTGTATTTGACTTAATTGACCTCGCTCACTGGGGTAAACCAGAGATGATTTTAGAGCAGGGGGCAAGATTAGCGATCGCTATCCAAGTGATGGGAGTGGCGTTGCGGCTACCAAAGGCTTACCCTTTTCAACATTGGCGCATCCTATCCGTGTTGCTAGGGCTGTTGATGCCCTTGATGTGGTTGATTAGTGGACTGCTGGTATATCTGCTGTTAGGTCTACCCTTTTGGGTAGCCATGCTGGTTGGGGCTGTGATTACTCCTACCGATCCGGTCGTTTCTACTTCCGTTGTTACAGGAAAAGTCGCCGAGCAAAACCTTCCCGAACGCATCCGCCACACCATCTCTGCTGAGTCTGCTGCAAATGATGGACTGGCTTATCCCTTTGTCCTTCTGCCGATTTTGATATTGACTAAACCGCCACAAGAAGCTCTACTTCATTGGCTCACTAAAACTTTACTGTGGGAAGTAGGAGCAGCTGTGGTTATGGGAGCGCTTATCGGCTACCTAGCAGGATGGCTCTTGCGGTGGGCCGAAACCAAACAAACTCTAGAGAAGCAGTCTTTTTTAGCTTATACTGTCGCTCTTTCATTAGCCGTATTGGGTCTTGTGAAGCTACTTGGTAGCGATGGTATCCTTGCAGTTTTTGCGGCGGGAATCACGTTTGATATGGTTGTAGGTGGTCGTGACAGAGCTGAAGAAGAGAACGTACAAGAAGCAGTAGACCGCTTTTTTACTTTATATATTTTCGTGCTATTGGGTTTATATCTACCCTGGCAGCAATGGTTTGAGTTAGGTTGGAAGGGTTTGCTGTTGGTGGTAGCGATTCTGTTGCTACGCCGACTACCAGCAGTACTGTTACTGCGTCCCCTTCTTGGGCGGTTGCGAGGGATGCAGGATGCCCTGTTTTTAGGGTGGTTCGGCCCTATTGGTGTAGCGGCGCTCTTTTATGCTTTTCTTTCAGTACGTCAGGCTGGTGTGGAAGAACCCTGGATTATAGGTAGTTTAGTTATTTGTGCTTCAATCCTCGTCCACGGTTGCACGGCTGTACCCTTGGCTAAACTCTACGCAAAGCAACATAGATAAACTTAATCGGTTTATACATGATGCAAATTTACCAACCCTACTACTTAGATAAGTCTTCGTTGCCGAAGTTCCTACCGTACTACTTTAATAATTCCTGTTCAGGCTCTTCAATACTTTCAGGGCTTTCTCTAAATTGTCTACTCAAGTTAAACAATATTGAGCCAACTGCGAAGATAGCTAAACTGATCAAAATCAATACGAAGGCACGTATCAATATATTACTGGGACGTGGTTCTTGCATTTTTCTGAGTATAGCCTTCAAGGGTTGCTTATTTCAGATTAGTCTCTGATAAAACACCTAAATTCTGTCGTAAGGTGGATATATCACTGCTCTTCAAAAATCATCCTTTCAGAGGCTTTTTAAAAATGTTAATACAACTACTTTGAAGTAATTAAACTCAGCACAATAGCTGGTAATAATAAAAAATGGGGGCTACATTGTGCGATTCGGACAATTGATCGGGTTTCTCGCCTTTATTATATCTTTTTACATTTTGTGGCAAACTCGGCAAATACTTTTGGTAGTATTTGCAGCCGTGGTTTTGGCTACAGTTTTAAATCAACTAGTGACTTTTCTCCAAAGATTTCGCATCAAGCGAGGAATTGCAGTTGCCATATCAGTTATTCTTTTATTGGTTGTTTTAGTCGGTTTTTTTGCACTCATTGTGCCACAGCTTATTGACCAATTGCAACAATTTGGTAATATTATGCCTATGACACTAGAACGGTTGCGATCGTGGAACAACTGGTTACAAAATGTAATTCCTGATCAACTATTAGAAAATATTCGGGGGCTTAGGTATCTAACTCAAGGTTTACAAGATTGGTTAAATAGACTAATAAGCAACTTTTTTAACTTGGTCAGTAGCTCCCTTTCTATTATTTTAGGTTTGCTGCTTTTTGTAGCTCTCACTATCATGTTATTAGCCAATCCCTCGCCCTATCGGCAGGGGTTTATCATGCTATTTCCTGCCTTTTATCGTCGGCGAGTTGATGACATTCTCAATAAATGTGCAGTCTCGTTAACTGGCTGGATTAAAGGCACGCTCCTTACTATGCTGGTCATTGCAACATTGAGCTATATTGGACTGTTAATTTTAAGAATACCGTTGCCATTAATTAATGCTATTTTGGCAGGATTATTAGAATTTATTCCAAATGTTGGGCCAACCTTGAGTGTGATTCCACCTGCACTGCTGGCATTAAGTGAAGAACCTTGGAAAATCGCTGCTGTTATAGCTTTGTACTTTGGAATTCAGCAGGTTGAGAGTCTAGTTCTAGTGCCTTTAGTGATGAAAAGCCAAGCATCTCTTTTGCCAGCAGTTACTCTAGTAGCAGTAGTCTTTTTTGGCAGTTTTTTTGGGTTTTTAGGTGTATTTATGGCTGTTCCATTAGTAATTGTCTTTCAGATTTGGATAAAAGAAGTTTTGGTCGAAGATGTACTCAACAATTGGCAGGAAAATCAAAAAGATAGTCAAGAATAAAAAGTATTAGCTGTGGTAAATGGTAAGTCTGAATCATCTGTTGAAAACAGTTGATAAGTCAGGTAGAGATTACCTATCTGACAAACTTAAGACTGAATGTTGTTTGGAGGTGGCAATGGTTCAGGTTTTACTGTAAATTGCAAGTTCTGCCCATTGCGTAGTACTTGGATTTGTAAGTTATTATTTAAGCCATTCTTTTCAAGAATCTGTTGAATATCCTCAGATGTGATAACGGGTTGATTGTTAATTTTTTGAATAACATCCCCTGGGCGCAGCCCAATTCTGGAAGCAGGAGAATTAGGGATAACGCGAACAACAAGAATTCCTTGGTCTGCGACAATACGGACGTTACTGTTTGGATAATTATTGATTCTTTGCTTCACTTCGGGTGTTAGTGTTAGCATCTGAAGACCTAAGTAAGGATATTCTACTTTGCCTTGAGTAATTAATTGCTGGGCAATTCGTTGAGCCGTATCTATAGGAATAGCAAAGCCAATACCTTCAGCACCTTGGATAATTGCAGTGTTAACTCCTATCACCTGACCGCGAGCATTTAAGAGTGGGCCACCTGAATTTCCAGGATTAATTGCTGCGTCGGTTTGAATATAGCTACTAGGTCTAGTGGAAAGATTTAAAGAACGGTTGATCGCACTAATAACGCCTACTGTTACTGTTTGTTGTAAACCTAAAGGATTACCGATCGCGATCGCCCATTGTCCTGGTCTTGCAGAGTCAGGATTTGCTATTTCTACTGCTGGTAAGTTATTACCAGGAATTTGCACAACTGCAACATCGCTCACCGAATCTTGGCCTAGCACTTTTCCTTCAACAGTACGACCATCAGAAAATGATACCGTCACCGTATCCGCATTGTTGACAACGTGAGCGTTGGTGAGAATTCGTCCATTGGGATCGATGATAAAACCAGAGCCTACACCGCGCACTACTCGTTCTTGGGGCTGTGTTGGTAAGGTTTCACCAAAAAAACGTCTAAAGAATGGGTCATTTAATGCATCAGGTAATTGTGGTACTTCAGTTCTGACAGTTCGGGATGTATTAATTTGAACTACAGCTGGTTCTACTTTTTCCACAACTTGAACTACAAAATTGTTGTCCTCAGCAGTTGGTGTCAAGGGGCGCGAACTTTGATTTTGTAACTCACTAACTGTAGGAGAAACAACAGGTGAAAGACTAACCTCTCTCGAACAACTACTTAAAAATCCTACCATTACTCCGATAAAAGGTAATAGCAGATAAGTTGTCGATTGTTTCCATATTGAATATCTTTGTAATCTCACCAAACTTGATGTAGTAAATTTCTGTTGATTATGTATATATTTAACCTTCATAGTTTTCTTCTCAAGTATCAAAAATTCTGTAATTTAAACGTATGTCTCATTTTGGGAATTGGTTGCATCTGTGTGACGATTTGTCCACTCTCGTAATGCCCAAAGGCTAATTAAAGCTGCTAATCCAGCTCCCAAAGAGTCCATCACTAAATCAATAATGGTGTCATCTAAACTTTCAATTACTTCAGTGCTGAGAATCTTACCAGCAGTCCATTCCGTGACTTCCCATAAAGCACCAATAGCAATTCCAAAACTAGTAATTGTCACTAGATATAAAACTGTATGATTCCGAAATATATTCAACATTGAACCATATACTAAAAAACTGAGCGCTAGGGTAATTGCAAAAGTTGTATAAGCATGAACAATCTCGTCATAAGGCCCCGGCATACCAAATAAATTCCATACCCAACCAGTAGCATTTAGCAATGCAGCTAAGACAAACAAAAAATCAAACAAGGTGGGTAATTTATCATCTCGGATGACAAACACAAAGGATACAACAAGAAAGAATGCAAGACCCAAAGCATTTGACCACTTCCCTTGAACTGCTGCGGCTATGACGAAAATTGTTAGTAGAGCTTGTCCTATCCATGCGATAATTCGATAACCTTTCCAATTCAGACTTTTCATAAGTATTACTCCAAAAAGCTATTAATTTAAAACGTCATTTTTCTGGTTAATCCCAACCCTTAATAGTGTCATCATTATTTAAATTTTTAATGGTCTGGTAATATTTATCTTCTACATCTTTGTAGTCTTGTTCTTGTGAAAGTCCCTCACGGCTATCTTGTAAAATCATGTCAGCATGATGCCGCAGGGCTGCTTGATATTTAGAATTGTTAGTGTAAGTAGCAATTAAAGCTATAGCTTCTAACAAACGAATAGTTACTGCGGCATCAGACCGCCCATACTGGCGAATTTGGTTAAAAGCGGCATCAGTTAATCCTCTGAACTTTACGCTTTCAGCAATGACGCGCAGTTTATTATTATCGTAGCGATAAGGTGAAGGGAAATTCCTTTGAACGAGGTGACACAATCCAGCACTTAATTGGTCAATACAGCGAATTGCAGTAAATGGGTCATTCACAGCAGGTGAGATGGCACGTAGGGCAATTTCTACTAACTGATTGATCGGAAATTCTACATCCTGTTGCTCTGTACGCTCTTTACCCAAAATAAAGGCATCGTTGATTTTTTTGGCAAGTTTTTGATTTACTTTTTTACCAGGAAAAACCAAGACTAAATCGCTACCTTGAACTAGAAATTTTCCCGGTCGAACCTTAAGGCGTACTAGCAAATTATACTTACAAGCAATTTTCATCAATTCTTGGTCATCGATCGCTTGTAGATAACCAGTACCATTAGCTCGAATCGGTAAAGCTTCCTCCTCAAAAGACATGGGAATTTCTTCAACTCCTTGCTTATCTTCTGGTTCACCACGCCCAATTTTTTCTGGAAATAGCCGCTCAATTGCTGAATGTAAATCTGCACTCACATTTTGAATAACGTTAGATGCCTGAATTATTGTTGAAGCATGATGAATAAAATAAATCAAAACACCAATACTAATAATTGCCAGTAAAATACCGAACGTTACCGCAAGTTGTGGCACAAACTGTTCGTATCCATCTCCGTCTCCATGAATTGTTCGCAGCACGAGCAAGCAGTAGATAAACGTACTAATAAATGTGCCAAGTACAACCTGATTACCCGTATCCTGCATAAAATTACGCAGAAGTCGTGGCCCGAAATTGGAAGCAGCTAATTGCAGCGCCACGATTGTAATTGAAAAAGCTGTAGCAGCAACGCTTACCATTGAACCTGCGACAGCCTCTAAGAGCGATCGCGCTCCATCAGCTCCACCTGTGTAAACCCACCAATAATCAATTTCTACCTTACCTGTACGGTCAAGAGTGAGCATTGTGAAAGCCAAAGCAGTAGCTACCACCGCCATAACTGCTGGTATAAACCAGTAACTTGAGTGGAGCTGATCCCACACTTTGCTTAATTTGACATTTCTCATTTTTCGCTGATTTGAGAATCTACTTTGCCGTTGTCATCTTGTGAGGAACGCACTTGAGCAAGTAACCTGAGCGAATCGCTGATACGGCGAGGCTTTGGTACTTCATCTTTACCTTTGGGCCAACCTTCACGCTGACGGGAGCGATCGCCATCTGTCTCTTCGGTCTGGTCGTGGAACAAAATTTGTTGTGTTGGGAAGGGCAAATCAATACCGTTTGCAACGAGCTTTTTCTTAATTGCAGTAATCACTTTATCTCGTGATTGCAGATCATCTATCCGTCGTGGTGGATGAATCCACCAACGCACACGGATATTTACACTGCTTCCGGCTAGTTCCATTACCAGTACATCAGGAGCCGGATCTTTTAAAACTTCATTTACACTATGCATTGCGTCTAACATTAACTGCTTGGCCACATCAATGTCGTCGCCGTAGCCAATGCCGACATCGTACTCTAATCGACGGTTATCAAAGGCAGTGTTGACAGTTACAGCATTGGTAAACAACTCAGAGTTAGGAATCACAATCCGCCGCCCGTCATAAGTTCTAATTGTCGTCGCGCGTGTCTCAATATTTTCTACAGTCCCCTCAAAACCTTTAAAAACAATTTGGTCATCAATTTGAAAAGGTTCAGTCAGCAGAATTAAAATCCCAGCTAAGAAGTTTTGCAAAATATCGCGGAAGGCAAAACCAATTGCAACACCACTAATTCCCAACAGTTGTATCAAATCACCAGCCCTAAATGTAGGAATCACAATGGAAAGAGCAATAAACAACCCAATCAAAATTGTTATTCCTTGCGCTAACCTTCCTAGTACTAATCCCAGGTTCCGCGCAGAACGACGGTTGCGAGTTAACCGTTTAACTAGTGCCTTAATTCTGCTGGCAATAAACAAAAATAATAGAAAAACAATCAACGCTAAGATCATGTTTGGTAGCAAAGCGATGAAACCGTTGATCATGCTTTGAACCTTATCCCAAGCTGTAGAAATTTCTGCATTCATGTAGTTTCCTCACTAATTAATATTTACTAACGTCAACGCTGTGAATTCTGATGCAATAATTCTTGAATTTCCTCCCGCAACGCTGCGATTTCTGTCTGAAGCATTTGAATCGATTTCGCTCCGGCTAACTCTGCTTCATCATCATCAGCATCACGACCAATAAAGAACGTCGCTAGAGTCGCAGTAACGTAGCCAAACACGGCAAACGCATACAACGCCAAAATAAAACAAAGCACTCGACCTTCAGGCGTTTTTGGCCAATAGTCAGAACCCATCGTCGCCATTAGCATTGCTGTCCACCATAAAGCAGTACCGTAGTTGTGCAGCCCTGATTCCACAGGAACTTCGTTTTCAAACGCATACATCCCTGCTGCTCCTATTAAAGTAACAATCATGGTTAACGCCACAACATAACCAAAGCCTCGACGGTTCACACTGGCTGAGAGAACCCGCATTCCTCGGTTAGCACGAGTCATGACTCGCAACAGTTGTAGCCCTCGCACAGCTCGTGCTGTTCGGAGTATTTTGATGACTCGGATAATCCGAAAACTACGCAGCGCAGGCAAAAATAGAGAAATAGCTGTTAGCCAATTGCTTTTGATATAAGAAGGTCTATGAGGAGCGATCGCTAGTTTCAGGAGAAAATCTAATATAAAAATAATCCAGATAGTAATACTGAAGGCTTCTAGTAAAGAATTTAACCCCCAGATAATTTCGATGATGAATAGTGCTAGCCATACAAAGCCCAGCACTAGCATTGGAATTTCTAGCCAATCTTCTAACTGTTGCAAGACTTCGTTACGTTCTCTATCTAGGGCTTGTTTTTCTGAAAGCTTTGAACTACTCATAAATGGTCTTATTGTTTACTAGCAGGAGTTTCTAGCACGTTGACATCAACTAGAGGTGTCACGTTAAAATCCTGTTTTAATAATTGAGTTTGAATTGATTGGGTGAGGCGTAAGCGAATTTCTTCACTAGATGCTTTAACTTCCGGTTGACGCTGCACATAAACAACAGATAGCAGGGTATCCTGCCCTTCAATATTGGCTCGTGTGAAGCGCACATTCGACTCGACTAATTTTGCTAAACCAACTTGCTCCACAGTTTTCTGGACTTGGGCGTTGGCACGTTGGGCAAGGCTGGATCGTTGGAGATTAGGAGAATTAGAGAATTGCCAAGTTAGTAAAGCTGCCAATGCGATGACAGTGATCACCAACGCAGAAAAGAATACCCGTTTTTTACCACGCTGATAGCGAGTTCCTTGAGCAGACAGCCCGAAAATTCGGAACAAGAGGGCTGCTGAAAAGTTGATGCCGCATAGTTGCAAAAGCAGTAAGAACAGCCCCGAAATTACCATATCCCACCTACCCACTGCACTGGCCATACCCACAATTCCCGCAGGTGGAGCTAAGGAAGCGGCTACTAACATTCCGGTTGCTGCCCCAGAGACTAAACTACTCCGCTCTGATTGAACCAAGTTGAGCGCTCCGGCTGCTCCGGCTGCCAATGGTAAAATTACTGCCACTGCTGAAACTTGGCTATTGTCTAGCATTAAACTAGTGGGAATTTCTTGCCTGAGTATCAGACTAAGTAGCGAAGTAGTGGCAATTGTGACTGATAAAGCTGCAAAATACCGTAAAAGACTGCGCCAGAGGAGTTTGCGATCGCCCCATGCAGTAGCGATCGCCGTATTCATCGCCGGGCCTGCAAACGGTGCAATCAGCATTGCCGCCACCAGCAAGTAAGCTGTATTAGTATACAAGCCAATCCAGACTACAAAGCCTGCCAGTGCTGCATAACCAAGAAAGCCTTGCCAAGAGCCAACACTTTGCAAACCAGAAAGAAAAATCTCAATAGGGCTGCGTTCTTCCACATCCACAACTTGCTGTGGTGCTTCCGTTGCAGGCGGTTGCAGAGTCATCACACCAGTTGGTATGAGTGTGATGTGTACTTTGGGCAAGTCTTGCAATTCCTCTAAGACTTTCCCAACTTCTCGATTAGAAACGTGAACAATCACCACATCAATTGGTTCTTCTGCATTTCCTTCAAATCGAGCCAGATTTGCGCCGTTATGAGATTTGGCAATATCGATAACAGCTTTTCCGTTTCCCCGTGGCACTTGGATAATGAGTTGACGCATTTTACCCTCCTATTGCTAACCATCTTGCTTTTTCAGGCAATAACTCTACTACCCAAAGAAATATTTTTTTAAAGATGTATCTCATCCTCAATTAACACTTGATTTTTGTCTGTAAGATTGGTATTTCTTAGTAAAAGAACTGATAATTGAGGCAGAAAAGCAGGTTATAAAGAAAGGTTTCATCACTTGATATTTTAGATTTAGATTAAATCTAAATAGTGGAGAAAACGTGGAGAACTCCGCTATATTTTTCTTCCAAAACCCAAATTATATACTTTTACTACCTAAATTTAAGATTTTTTCTTATGAAATGCCATAGAAAACGAAAACAAGGCAGCTTTGGGATAGGCTAAGGGTTGAATTTCTCCATTAAAATTCTCAGTTACGGTTTGAAACCTCAATCAACTAGTTCATTTGTTCGCGTTGAAAGAGCTAGCATTGTAATGCCCACCCTACTGTGGTCTATTCATCTGTAATGCGTGAAATTTTAAAAATCATCACATAATTTTTCTATTTTGCTCAACTAAAATGACTCAGTGATAAGGTAGTAATCAACGAAGTAATTTTTACTAACAAATCCTATGGCAAAGAGAAGATGGATTCGCTTGCCTGAAAAAAAGCCTAAACCGCAAGTGTCTATCAGCGAAAAACAATTAATTGAACAGCAATGTAATGATTTAATTGTCACAGAACTGAAGCCAAAATTTATTTTATCTAGACCGGAAGATTACGAGTGGAACTATTTGGTAGATATTTTTGGCAAATGGTATCGCAACTACTTTTACTTTTGTTCTATCTATAACTATCCTGGAGAAAATGCGATTTCTCCGTCATTTGAATCCAGATTTGTTCGGTTAGAGTACACAGGTAAAGATTGTTTCAATGTGGCTTACATGAGGCATACTGGCCAGTGGTGGCAAATTATGCAAGATTTGTCTTTAGAAGAGTGTTTGTCTGAGATCAGAAATAATCCTTTGTTGCAACCTATCAGTTGAGGGATATTTGAGGTTAGCGATCGCACTTTACCCAAGCTCCAGATGTCGCTACATAAATAAAGCTAGACGAGCGATCGCTTATTCTGAATCATTTAATTAAACAATGTCCCGATAAAATTGATAATCGGTTTCCAAAAAATACCAGTTAACACGTAGGGAGCATATTGTAAAAGTGGTAAGCTTGGCTTATCTGAAGGCTTTAGGGGTAAACAATCTAATAGAAAAGGCACTATACATGTGAGTGCATAGGCAGTTGCTAAGGCTGTATTCAACTGTGGAGAGGGCCCTGGTATAGGGCTATGATAAATACCCAATAGAATGGAAGAAATCATTAAAAATTGTTCCCAAAAAAACAACGAATGTGGTGATAAAAAATAAACTAACCTGGGAAAGCTTTTGTCTATTTTTTGTCGCATTCCCATAAGCACAGCCCAAGTTGCAGCCCCAACCAGACCATCATCTTTCAATCCATAGATTCTTTGGAAACGTTTAACGCCTCTTTCTGTTTCCCTGTCAAAATATCCATCAGGCTTTTTTTTGGAAAATCCTTCTTCGTACAAGATGTTTTGTAGTTCTTTAACAGCATCCTGTAACTCTGGAGGCGTTATTCTATGAATGCGGGAAAGCTTTGGGTAAAAAAGACAAGCCCAACTCAGTGGCCCAACTACTCCATCCACCCTGAGATTATTTCTTTTCTGGAATTCTTTGACTGCTTCTTCTGTCTCTAAGTCGAATTTACCACTAATATTTGCCAGAAAACCTTGAGCTTGCAAGCGCTGTTGTAGCTCATTGATAGATTCCTGTACAGACTTTGGCGTAAAGTCTCGATAAAGTATGGGACGTTTATTGAATAAACAAACTTGTTTTTCATCTGGAAAATAAGGCTTTATTGATTTCAGTCCCAGTAAAAAAGTTAGTGATTTAATAGCTCTGTTCATCTAATACTCCTATGTATTAATGCGTGAAAAGAATAAATAATCTAGCAAGCTTTTTGATCAAACTTGGCAAAGAGCGTGATCTCTGCACCACGTTTGTTACCGAGATTTTAAGAACTTAGAGATTAACCTACTAAATTAACTACAAATAGCCAATTGACAGAGTTAAAAAATTGTTAACGCTTTGTCAACATTTTGTTAGTTAAAATGTTGCTAGTACAACATTGTCAAATTTTTGTCCGTTAAAATGTTGCTAACACAACATTTATGATGGATTTATAGGGTGATATTTATGTCAGGTCAGTCCGAGAGTGGGAATCTGTCCAAAACTTGGTATCGCAAGGTTTTGAAGGGCTGGGAAATAGACCGTCTACTAACTGACTTGGAAGCTAGAACTCAACAGCGATACAGGCAAAATACTAAGAAAGATTTGTTACTTGGGTTGCTGTGTGGGTATAGCTTAAAGAAAATTAGTAAGGACTTGCACAGGGATAACGCTGGTGTGAGAGCCGGATTGAGCAATATCTATCGAAACATCGAAACTTTGACAGGAGAGTCAAATAATAGTGTCAGGTCAAGCAACCTAGTCTATATTTTGGAGAAATATGGGTATCGCAGAGGTGTTGCTCCATCACCTAACTATAGCCGCTCCATCCCTCACAATCTGCCATCACCGACCTACACAGCATTCATTGGTCGTGAGGTAGAGATGAACACGCTACTGGAACGCCTTTCGCCGGATCATGGCGCACACATGATCACGATGCATGGTATTGGTGGTGTAGGTAAAACGGCGCTGGTGTTAGCAGCTGCTTATCTGTGCTTAAAAGCCAGTAACGAAAACCTTTCTGACGCACCTAGATTTGATGCGATTATTTTCACTTCAGCCAAACAACAAGAACTAATTCCCGATAATATTTTACGGCGGCAAGGACAGCGTAACCTGCGCGAGATTTTTCGGGTGATTGCTAATGCTTTAAACGACCCTACTATTATTCAATCTCCTCCTAGTGACCAATTTGACCGTGTGCGCCAAATTCTTTCGAGACAGCGAACATTATTGATTGTGGACAACATGGAGACTATAGAGGATAGAAATGAGGTAATCGAGTTCCTTTATAATCTGCCCATTTGTGTCAAAGTCGTAATTACAACCCGCGAGCGGATTGCCTTGTTGCCAATTAGTCTGCGAAACTTGCCCTTAGATGATGGTTTGCAGTTGATTCAGCAACAAGCTGGAGAAAAAGGGATAACTATCAACGATGAGGACTCTGAGTTGCTTTATAAACGCACTGGAGGCATCCCCCTCGCTATTGTTTATGCGATCGGTCAAGTATCTAGTGGTTATTCCCTAAACTCAGTTTTGGAGCAGTTAGCCTCAGCTACAGGTGATGTGGCTCGTTTTTGCTTTGAGCAATCAGTGCAAGGTATAAAGGGACAACCACCCCACAAATTACTGATGTCACTGGCGATTTTTCCTGACTCTCCCATACTCGCCGCTGTCGCTGAGGTTGCAGGACTAACATTTGCTCCTGATTCTGTAAATGCTGGCTTGGCGCGTTTGCAGCAACTCTCTTTAGTGAATTTAAATTCAGAAACTAAGCGCTATGAGATGCTGTCTCTGACTCGTGAGTACGCCTTAGCAGAATTAGCTGCTTACCCAGATTTCGAGAGAGAAGCACGGAGGCGCTGGGTGAAATGGTATTTAGACTTTGCCTATAGTTATGCTGGAGAAGATTGGGAAAAGTGGATACATTACGACAGGATAGAGGAAGAAGAAGGAAATCTGCGGGCAGTACTTTATTGGTGTAAAGACCAAGACCATTATGAAGAAGTCAGAAGTTTATGGCTGCTCTTGAACCACTACGCAAATCTTTACGCTTATTGGGACGATCGCCTTGATTGGTTGCAATGGCTCATAGAACAATCAGAACGACGTGGTGAATGGTCTTCTTTAGTAAAATTTATGATTCGCACAACCTGGCTGCTGATTCGGGAGTGTTCAGAGCAAAGTTTGAAAGAAGCAGACGAAATGTTGCGACGAGCATGGGTTTTACGCGACCATGCAGACTTATGCGTTCAGGCTGACTTGGCTGAGAATCTCGCTAGGCTACGAATCAGACAACAAAATTATCCAGATGCGCGTACATGGCTGGATATAGAACAGAAATTAGTGACTCAGGCTAATCTAGAGGAGCAAAAGCACATCCGTCACTATATTCCCGTTCTCTACCATCGGGCGATCATCTTTTATCGAGAATATAAACATTTAGAAGCTAAGATGCTTTTTCAAGAGGTGATGAAAAGTGCAGAAAAAATTAATTGGCATCGGGTAATCAATTCTGCTCAAAATTGGCTAGCTGATCTGGCAATTGAACAAGGCGATCGCGATGAAGCTCAAAAGCTATTAATTCAAGGCTTAACTGTTGCTGAAAGTAGCAACAATAAGCGGCGTTTGGCTCGCTATCAGCGTTCTCTTGCTCGCTGGGAAAAAAGGTGGGGGAGTGCAGAGAAAGCTTACCAATTGTCAACTAAGGCGATTAATGGTTTTAAGCACTTGGGAATGACGCGGGATGTAGAGGAGATGCAAAATTTACTTGATTAACCGTAATTGCTGACAATTTTGAAAGTAGCGATCGCCCAATTCATGACTGAAATTACTGACTTTTTCATCTCAATTCTTGAGGGCTGCGATCGCCATTTCTTTTGGATCTAATTGCTATAAAATCGATAGTTTGCTACTCGTATGAGTGTTTTCATCCCACTTTGTCCACCCAAAGACAGTAGATGAAGTTTTAACTAAATAACTATAAGGGATGAAATAGCTCTGCTTTCCAAACAGTTAAAAAGGAACAGATTTTTATGACATTTGATTACGACTTGTTTGTCATTGGTGCTGGGCCTGGGGGATTGGCAGCAGCTAAAAAAGCAGCAAGTTACGGCGTGCGTGTCGCCGTAGCTGAACAAGAAGCCCCCGGTGGTACTTGTGTTAATCGCGGCTGTATTCCCAAAAAACTAATTGTCTACGCTGCTGACTTCGCCCTGCAAAATCAAATGGCGTACAGTTACGGATGGAGTGAGTGTCAAGCACACTTTGACTGGACAATATTTATTAAGTCAGTACACGAGCATATCGACAGCATTAACCACTCCTATTTTCAGCAGTTGCACGACGCTGGAATTGATCTGATCCGTGAACATGCCAATTTTGTTGATGCCCATACTATCAACATTGATGGACGCAAAGTTACAGCAGACAAAATTTTAATTGCTGTGGGAGGCCAACCCGTCAAGCCAGACATCCCAGGTATAGAATACGCTATCACATCCCGCCAGATGTTTCACTTACCCTATCTGCCGAAACGGTTGGCAATTATTGGTGGCGGTTATATTGGCGCAGAATTTTCTAGCATGATGCACGCTTTCGACTGCGAGGTAACAGTTATCGAAAAAGATGAGATGATTTTATCTGGGTTTGATGATGACATCCGTTCTGCGATGCAACAGGGTTTAAGGAAACGGGGAATTCAGTTTTTCACCAACAGCACTGCTCAAGAAATCAAATTCTCAGAAGAGGGTTTGTTGTTAATGATTACTGGTAAGCGCCAAGAAATAATTACAGCAGACACTATCCTAGTAGCCGCAGGTTACACTCCAAATACCAAAAATCTCGGTTTAAAAAACGCCAATGTTGAACTTGATGAACAAGGCGCAATCAAAGTAGATGAATACAGCCGCACTACCCAAGAAAATATTTTTGCTGTGGGTGACTGTACTAGCCGCTTGCAATTGACACCAGTTGCTAAGGCAGAAGGTAAGGCCTTTGCCGATACAGTTTTTGGCAATAAGCCACAAAAACTGAATTATGATTATGTACCATCTGCTGTTTTTTGCCGTCCAGAAGCAGCAAGTGTGGGTATGACAGAGGCAAAGGCACGAGAAAAATTTGGTGAATCTGTAAAATGCTACTGCACCCAATTTCAACCGCTGTTATCTCAAATGACTAAACAGGATGAGCAAACAACGATCAAGTTAGTGGTAGACGGCAAATCTGGGCAAGTTTTGGGCGCTCACATGGTGGGTGAACATGCAGCTGATATCATTCAAAGTTTGGGTGTTGCAATTCGTAAGGGTATCACCAAAGAAGACATAGATGAAACAATAGGTATTCATCCTACAGCAGGAGAAGAGTTCCTATCGTTAAATTAAATTAGGTGCAGGACTGACTAAGTTGTTGGGGAGTCAAGAGTCAAAAGCACTTGGGTAAAAATCCCAAAATAATTTACCGATTTTTGGCCTTTTCACCTTCGTGTCTTAGTGGCTTTGTGGTTCAAAAGTCAATTTTTTAACCACAAAGGCACAGCGAAAAGTATGTAGCTTGCTTCCCGTAGGGTGCGCCGACTTCCGGCGAACATAACTTTTCAAGACAAAGACACAAAGAAAAATACATGACACCTTGAAAGGGCTAGAGCACTAAAGAAGGATACAAACGAATGTATTTATTTATGAGGTGAATCTGGACTCTTGACTTTACACAGCGAAGTGGAGTAGTTGACGCAGCCTAAGATTCTCCTGGCCAGGGTTTAGTAGGAGCTTCGGAATCGTCTAAATATAAAGATGAGTTGTCTTGTAGTACAGATCTGTTTTCAGATATTACCTTGTCCAGCGCTGCGAGGGCTTCTGATGCAGACTGATATCGCTGTTTGAAGTCATCTTGCACCATTGTACTGAGAATCTCAGCGAAGGAGTTGCTTACCTGTGCCTTGTCGCTCCACCTTAACTCACTATAAGCATCTCTATCTAGCTCATGAGGAGCTATACCAGTCAAGGCTTTAATCCCAATCATGCCGACTGCATAGATGTCACTACTATACTGGGGACGCCCAAAACATTGCTCGCTTGGCGCATAACCTTGAGTCCCAATGCCAATGGTAAAGGGGGTTTGCTCTTGACTATCAAGCTGATTTGCTATGACTTCTTTGACAGCACCAAAGTCAATTAGTACCAGCTTGCTGTCTAAGTGTCGCCGGATAATATTACCAGGTTTAATATCCCGGTGAATCACATCGTTTTCATGGACAAATGTTAATGTTTGCAATAAATCCTTAACAATTTCAATGACTGCGGTTTCCAAAAGGGGTTTGTTTGATAGTAGTTCTTGACTCAGAGGATGGCCAATTACATACTCTTGAACTAAATAAAATTCTTCGTCTTGTTCAAAATAAGCCAAAAGCTGAGGAATTTGGCTGTGTGTTCCCAGTTTTTCTAGTGTTTGCGCCTCTGAGTTAAATAAACGTCTAGCAAGTTGCAACCCTTCTGATTTAGTGCTGACTGGTTTTAGCTGTTTGACAACACATCGCGGGTAGCCAGGACGTTGGATATCTTCTGCAATGTAGGTTTCACTGAATCCGCCTGAACCGAGAACTTTAACAATTTTGTAGCGTCCAGCGAGTACTTTCCCAGAGACAGCTAAATCTCGCTGCTGGAGTAAGTCTTGCAAATCATTTTGCTGGCTGATAATCTCTTGGACAACAGGAGAAGATTTATATCTTTGAAAAATGTCTATTAATTGGCGCGTTCTGAGCTTATCCCTAGCCACTTCAGTTCCCAGGTAGGAAAGTCCGCTCATTGCGATCGCAAGCATTGGTATAGTAGTAGGAAAATTTAACTGACCATAGATAAATAACACATAGCTTATTCCTCCCCAAATACTAGCCAGGACAATGCTAGACAGCAATCTATTAATGCCGCGCTTGTTTCTAGTAATGATAAAAATTGTACCGCCAACTAGAACTAGTACAAACAAACCCCGCAGCAGTGGACTTTTAATTGCAACGGTGATTGCTTTACCAGTCATTAAAGTTGCGATCGCATTGGCATGAATTTCTACTCCCGACATCCGCTCAATGGTGTTGGTAGCAGCTATTGCATGATAATCATTGCTTAACTTATCTGTTGAACCAATCAAGACGATCTTATCTTTGAAAACCTTTCCCTGCTGCAAATAATTGTTCCAGTTTTCCGGCTCGAATACGTACCAAAAAGGAATTGGTTCAAATGTACCTGCACGTCCCCAGAAATAAATGCGATCGCCTTTTGGCTGAGGATATTTTACTTGGGCTGCCCTCAGAACTGCATCATCAAATGAGGGTAGTTTCGCTGTTAACAAATCATTTTCAGCTAACAATTTGGGAAACTCGCTTGCTAATCGGTGAACCTTACCGTCAACCTCTATGGGAAAATTAGCTGAACCAATGGACACTGACCCTGTACGAAAAATTTGTTGCGGCTGTGTCAGTTGCATGAACGGCCCTTGGTGCGTTTCAAAATTTTCGTAGAGTGCTGCTAAGGTGACTTTACTGCCATATTTTTGCAATACTGCTTGGAGTTGGCGATCGTCGTCAACTCCGTAGCTACTTGGTGTGTCAAAAACGACATCTATCGCTACAGAGCGTACACCAGCCTTAATTAACTTTGAAATTACCTGGGCATAAGCAGCACGTTTATAGGGAAAAGATTTCAGTGTTTCTAAGTAGGCATACTGTTGCGTATCTGTTTTATAGTACTGTTCGGGGACTGATATTGACTGATCGTCTATAGCTAAAATTACAATATCTTCTGGAGGCACAATCGGCCCGCGCAGTTGAAAAAAAGTGGAAAGTGCTTGATTCTCCATTAATTGAACCAAGCCTAAACTAGAAGCACTCAGCAGTGCTCCCCCCATTGCTAAAGTACCAGCAAGTAGATGACCTAGACGAGCCATCAGCTTGGACTGGCGTGCTGATACCGTCGAAGTTGCTTTTGTAGGTTTACTTAAAAGTCTATTGGCAGCAGAGACATATTTTTTGGTTAAGGTAGATGTAGGTTCTTCTGCCATATCGTGCTACTGATTGATTTAGGTACAACACTTTTATTTATTTAGTCCCTGTTTGAGAGCAATCACGTTGAAATAAGACTTAAATGAAAAACTTATATATTTGTAAACTATCCTTTCTTCCTCAACGAACTTGTGTAGGTAGAGCTAGCCCTCAAGAGATTCCAACTCAAGTACTGTCTAATTTATTTTCTCTCTCTGAGTGAGTTCTAACTTGTGATTATTCCACAGATTCACCAGCCAGAGATACTTCGCCTCTGCACTTGGTTGCAGCAAGATTTTATTCTACCGTAGCCAACAGGTACAACTCAAACTACGAGGTCTAGCAGAAGCTCTTCCAAAGGCTGATTCTGTCTCTCGTGCAATGTTGGTGCTCTCTATAAAGCCAGCCTTCTATTGACAGCAAAACCTATAGATAGGCATCAACTTATATCCTACCTTAAGCTTATGCTATACCTCTTTAGGAGTAAACTTTAGTGTTATACAGCAAAGAATGCTGTTACTCAGTCTATTTTATTGGTAGATTTTGATCACAGAGTAGCTCTTACAGTGCCGGAGGTGAAAAAGGTCTAGCGCCCAAGATCTCAAATCCAATGTTTTAGCCGATTTTATGCTTTGAAAGCTGTAACATAAAAGCTATAGATGAAGGGCTACTTTATAGATATTAGCAAACTTGCCATTTGAGAATTGCTATAATCTATTGTTCCATCTAAATTCTTTTCTATTATTAGGTGTAAATTTTTATGGGTTCTCCAATGAATCGTCTGTCTATTTTTGTAGACGGAAACAATATGTTCTATGCTCAACAAAAAAATGGTTGGTTTTTCGACCCGCGGCGAGTCTTAGAATACTTCAAATACGAACAACCAGACACAGCCTTAATTAATGCATTCTGGTACACTGGTTTAAAAGATCCACAAGATCAACGAGGTTTCAGAGATGCTCTAATTAGTCTGGGATATACAGTACGAACTAAAATTCTCAAAGAATACTACGATGATTCTTCTGGTCGTTACTCGCAAAAAGCTAATTTAGATATTGAAATTGTTGTAGATATGTTTAATACAGTAGAGCAGTATGACCGGGTAGTATTATTTAGTGGTGATGGAGATTTTGAAAGGGCAATTGAACTATTACGAGGAAAAAATACTTATATTACAGTAGTATCTACAGAAGGGATGATAGCTAGAGAATTGCGTAATGCTACGGACAGATATATAGATTTAAATGATATCAGAGATCAAATAGAAAAAACAGAAGGTTAATCACCTTAGCAATTATTTACAAACGTAAGAGTAAAATAAAAACCAAGGTTGAAGATATTTTGAGTTACAAGTAAACATTAAACAGCAAAGTGCAAATGACAAACAAAACAGAGCGAATCATCATTTTTGACACTACACTTCGAGATGGAGAACAGTGTCCAGGAGCAACTTTAAATATAGACGAAAAATTAGTTATAGCTAAGCAACTAGCTCGTCTGGGTGTGGATGTGATTGAGGCAGGCTTTGCTTTTGCCAGTCCTGGAGATTTTGAGGCAGTTAGCAAGATTGCCCAAATGGTAGGAACAGAAAATGGGCCTGTAATTTGTAGTTTGGCAAGAGCAATTAAAGCAGATATTGAAGCTGCGGCAGAAGCATTAAAACCAGCAGTTAAAGGTAGGATTCACACATTTATTTCTACTTCTGATATTCATTTAGAGTATCAGCTGCGGAAGTCACGAGCAGAAGTGTTAGCGATCGCAGAGGAAATGGTCGCTTATGCCAAGTCCTTCATGCCTGATGTAGAATTTTCTCCAATGGATGCTGCTCGTTCTGATCCAGAATTTCTTTACCAAGTGTTAGAGCGGACAATCGCTGCTGGTGCAACAACAGTTAATATTCCTGACACTGTGGGTTACATCACCCCCAGCGAATTTGGAGCAATAATTAAGGGCATTAAAGAAAATGTCCCCAACATTGATCAAGCGATTATTTCTGTTCACGGACATAATGATTTAGGCTTGGCAGTTGCTAACTTCTTAGAAGCTGTAAAAAATGGTGCACGGCAACTAGAATGTACAATTAATGGCATTGGTGAACGAGCAGGAAATGCAGCACTAGAAGAGTTAGTGATGGCGTTACATGTGCGGCGACAATATTTTAACTTTTATTTCGGAAGACCTGCTGAATCTCAAGAACCCCTGACAAATATCGACACCCGTGAAATTTATAGAACCTCGCGCCTAGTTTCCAATTTGACAGGAATGCTAGTGCAACCAAATAAAGCAATAGTAGGGGCAAATGCTTTTGCCCATGAGTCTGGTATTCACCAAGATGGTGTGTTAAAAAATCGGCTCACCTACGAAATTATGGATGCCCAATTGATTGGTTTGACAAACAATCAAATAGTTTTGGGTAAACATTCAGGTAGAAATGCTTTCCGCA
This sequence comes from Nostoc sp. B(2019), assembly GCF_010091925.1. Taxonomy (GTDB): domain Bacteria; phylum Cyanobacteriota; class Cyanobacteriia; order Cyanobacteriales; family Nostocaceae; genus Komarekiella. Next base: position 174,513 of record NZ_WVID01000002.1, read on the forward strand.
CCCGCTTGAAAGAATTGGGCTTTGAACTATCGGAAACCGAATTAAATAAAGCATTCGTCAAATTTAAAGAGGTAGCGGATAAAAAGAAAGAAATTTCTGATCGGGATTTGGAAGCGATCGCTAATGATGAAATCCAACAAGCACCCGATTTATTCCGTGTTGAATTGGTGCAAGTTTCCTGCGGGAGTAACGCCCGTCCCACTGCTACAGTTACCCTCCGCACCCCAGAAGGTGAAGAATTAACCGATGCGGCGATTGGTACTGGCCCAGTAGATGCAGTTTACAAGGCTATTAACCGTGTAGTGAATGTACCCAACCAGTTGATTGAGTTTTCTGTGCAGTCAGTAACAGCTGGTATCGATGCGATTGGAGAAGTAACCATCCGTTTACGACATGAATCTAGAGTGTTTTCTGGCCATGCGGCGAACACAGATATCATCGTGGCATCAGCGCAAGCTTATGTAAATGCGCTTAATCGGCTTTATGCATCTTTGCAAACTCAAGAAAAGCCAGAGGAAGTATCTGCACAGAAAGTCTAAGCTCGTACCTGTCAAATTGCCCATAATAAAAGTACCACATCTGATTTTTAGCATCAGCTAAAAAACTCCTTCTCTTAATTGAAAATACTTTGTGTCTTTGTCTTGAAAAGTTATGTTCGCCGGAAGCCGGCGCACCCTACGGGAAGCAAGCTACATACTTTTCGCTGTGCCTTAGTGGTAAAAATATTGAACCATGAAGACACCAAGACACAAAGATAAAAAAGGTTTTCATTCGTTATGGTGTACGCAGTTCATGACAGCTACTTAGAGGAGGAGTTAAATGTGTGGTTACGGAAATTTGTTGTAAATCATGCTGACAGAAAAACATATCACTATTAGAGAAGCCACCACAAAAGAAGACTCACTGATTGCAGAACACTTTTACCAACTGTGGCTAGATATTGGTGTTCATGAAAGTAATATCTGCCTTGAATGGCTGGAGATTACACTCAAATTTATAGCAGAAGCGCGTCAGGATTTGTTTTACAAAGCTTTTGTTGCAGAGGTTGATAATGTAGTTGTAGGTTCTGTAAGTTGTCAACTGTTTACAGGTTTATACCCGAATGTTTTCAAAGATGAATATCGTAAATTTGGATATATTTGGGGCGTTTACGTTGAACAATCTCAACGGAGACAAGGCATTGCTAAACATCTAACTAATAAAGCAATTGAATATTTAAAAGTTATCGGTTGCACGCGGGTAGTTCTTAACGCTTCGCCCTCGGGTAAACCAGTTTACTCTAGCCTCGGTTTCTCTGAAAGTAATGCAATGCAATTAGATTTGATTTAAGTAGAGCAACTTTTTTGCCTTGTAGTGATGTGTGAGCAACCTAAATTGATCAAGTTCTACAAATATCATGCTCTTGGCAACGACTATCTAGTTATTAATCCCCAGGATTTATTATTTCCGCTTACCCCTGAAAAAATTAAGACAATTTGCCATCGAAATTTTGGAATTGGCTCAGATGGTATCTTGTTGGGGCCGTTAGCATCCGAAATAGCACAGTTTGGATTACGCATCTTCAATCCAGACGGGAGTGAGGCAGAAAAGAGTGGTAATGGACTGCGGATTTTTTCTCGCTACCTCTGGGATAGAGGTATTGTTAGCGAAGAGTCATTCTCAATTGAAACTGTGGGTGGATTGGTTCAATCGACTATCCAAGATGCAGGGAAAACGGTTCATGTAGAGATGGGAAAAGTTAGCTTTTGGAGTAATGATATCCCAGTAGTTGGCGATGCCTACGGCGGGCTAAGCCTACGCAGAGAAGTAATTGAAGAAAAAATCAATGTTAGCGATAAAACTTTTACCTTCTGTGCAGCGACTATTGGCAATCCGCACTGTGTGATTCCTCTATCTGAAATCAACCCCGCCATTGCCAAACACTATGGGCCAATATTAGAAGTTCATCCCTTCTTCCCAAATCGTACGAATGTTCAATTCATGAAAGTCTTAAACCGAAATACTATTCAAATTGAAATTTGGGAGAGGGGTGCTGGCTACACTTTAGCTTCAGGTAGTAGTAGCAGTGCAGCGGCGGCTGTTGCACATAAACTTGGTTTGTGCGATTCCTCTATTACTGTGCAAATGCCTGGTGGAGAAATTTTGATCCAAATCGACAATGATTTTACAATTTCCATGACAGGCTCTATAACGAAGGTTGCTGAAGGTGAATTATCAGCAGAAATGTTTGCAGACTAAAAAGCTTGAATTTGTATTGGGTTGTACTTAACTTAAGCTAGTTGCGATCGCTTACACTTGATAAGCGTTGGGATTTAAACGCATCATGATTTTTTCCGGCTCTGTCAAATTTTTAAAACCATAACGACGATAAAGTCCATGAGCATCTTTTGTACCCAACAACCACCTTTGCACGTCTTGCAGTTCTGGATATTCCAAAATATATTCTACAAACCATTTTCCTAAACCTTGTCCTCGATAAGGCTCTAGAATAAAAACATCCTTTAACAACGCAGAAGTGGCATAATCAGTAATAACTCTCGCAAAACCAACTTGTTGCTCACCTTCATAAAGTCCAAAACATAAAGAGTTTTTTATTGCCTTTTCTACTGTGGCTAAAGGGATATTTTCAGCCCAATAGGAAGTCTGTAAAAAATCATGAATCATTTGAATATCTAATTTAGATTTATCACTATTGATATAAAATCTATGTTTTAATTCTTCGTTCATCTGATTGCATCTTTTATTTAATATATTGATACCTAAAAATTAATTTTAATTCATTATTGTGCTCAGTGGATTGCAACATAAGATGATGAAAATACTGAACCATTAGCTAGAAAGCAGAGGCTATATTCAGTGTTCAAGGATATGGGTGCATCTAATATTGATTATGAATCAGCCAACAACAAAATCTTGGCAAGAAGTCCGCGCAGCTTTTAAAAAAATCTGGGGTTATGAAGATTTCCGTTCACCACAGGGAGAAATTATCAGTAGTTTATTGGCAAAAAAAGATGCACTGATTATTATGCCCACAGGTGGGGGTAAGTCGATTTGCTTTCAACTTCCCGCGCTATTACAAACAGGATTAACTTTAGTAGTTTCGCCCTTGGTAGCGTTGATGGAAAATCAAGTACAGGAATTACGACAAAGTCACCAAAAAGCTGCACTTTTACATAGTGAATTGTCTTCATCTCAACGCCGTGCAACTCTGCAAGCTTTGGAACGTCAACAGCTAAGATTACTTTATTTATCACCGGAGACTTTACTGAGTCCACCAGTATGGGAAAGATTATGTCACCCGGAATTGCAAATTAACGGTTTAATCTTGGATGAAGCCCATTGTTTAGTGCAATGGGGTGATACCTTTCGACCAGCTTATCGCAGATTAGGAGCGGTACGGCCTGCATTACTCAAATCAAAACCACCAGGAACAAAAATCAGCATCGCTGCTTTTACTGCGACTGCTGACCCCTTAGCCCAAAAAATCATTCAAACAGTTTTACAATTACAGCAACCAGAGATTTTCCGCTTGAATCCTTACCGTCCTAACTTGCATCCCAGCGTCCGCATAGCTTGGACACCACAAGGCAGAAAACAACAATTATTAAAATTTATTCAAAATAGACCGCAACAAGCTGGGTTAGTTTATGTCCGCACTCGGCGAGATAGCGAGAATTTAGCCCAATGGTTAGCAGAGATGGGTTATGCCACAGCTAGTTATCATGCGGGATTGGGTGCAGCAGAACGCCGTGCAGTAGAAGCAAGCTGGTTAGGCGGAAAAATGCTCTTTGTAATCTGTACCTGTGCATTTGGGATGGGGATAAATAAACCAGATGTGCGTTGGGTAATTCACTTTCACGCACCGCATCTGTTGTCTGAATATGTGCAAGAAATTGGCCGGGCTGGAAGAGATGGGAAACCAGCCGAGGCGCTGACTTTGGTGAGTGAACCGACGGGGTGGTTAGACCCAGAAGATAAGCACAGACAGCAGTTTTTTCAAGAACAAATGCGATCGCAACAACAAATAGCGCAACAATTAGTCAAAAAACTGCCGAAGCAGGGAGAAATCAATGCAGTGACACGACAATTTCCCGAAGCTGCGATCGCTTTAGCTTCACTCCACAGCAGCGGTCAGCTAAACTGGCTTGACCCGTTTCATTACAGCATTCAGCAAGGCGCAAAAAATCAGCCATCAACACAATTACACGCTGCAAAACAAATGCATCAATATCTGACTACCAAGCAGTGTCGTTGGCAGTTTTTGTTAAATGCTTTTGGTTTTGACAAAGAAGCTGCTAACTGGCGTTGCGGACATTGCGATAATTGCCGCTAATAAAGCAGCCTCCTCTTTCTCTATTGTCCGAACAAACCTGACATTTACACAAAATAATGAAATTAATAGTTGACATTGTTAGATGCAATCAGCTAGCTTGAACATAGAATCAAGCTCTGAGCTTTAGAGGTCAGATTATGCCTGACGGAGATAAATATCACACTAAGCTTTCGTGGCGTTATCAGGAGTCTTACCGGGAACTCTGTGAAAGAAAGTCTGACCGCAGCGAAATTGTATGGACTTTGAAAAAGGCACTTTTGCTGGATATCAAGAAAAGCTACGGTGACCAGCCCGTTAAACACGCCAAGCGTTTGGGAGAAATGTTGCAAGGAGCTATCGAAAATGCTGGTAATAATAGCTCTATGGATTGGCCTACTTTAAGTAAGGAGATTGATCGACAGGTACGACAAGCCGAACTTAAATATTATGAGAAAGGACTACTCCTTCGTTCTTGTAAGGGTATCATCCATGAGTTTCGTTACAACCAGAGAGTAGATACTAGCAATTTGCCGCAAGCTGTCGTTGAGCGTTTATTCCGAGAAATTTACAAGTCAAATTTTGAAGAGCGTATTCCTCTGACCTCTGATCATTATGCTGGTCTTGATCGCATTACCGTTATGGAATGTGTTGAGGCAATCAATCCAGAGATTTCGGCTGAGATTAGCAAATGGGCGAAGAAAGCTACTGTTGATGAAGATGTGAAAAAGCTGCGATGTTCTCCACGTAAGAAGGTGAAAGAGATAGGCCTTGAGGAGAATTGGCTATGAACTATGAGCCTTCAACTGAGCAAAAACTTCAAGATAGTGATTACAGCACTTACACCTTAGAGTTCAGCCCTGTGTTAAACAGTAACGGATCTGTACGCTTCATTGATCACTCTCAAGGTAAAGAACGAACTGTTGGCATTAATGTGGTTGATCAAGTGTTTGAAAATCGAGTTCAGGTAGAGTTTCCAGCGATTATTGCTGATATTATTGACCTCGCTGTAGCAATTCACGCATCAGACCGCCTTACGCCCCAAAATTTGAACGAGAGGGAGCGTCACCTTCATGTCATATTGCCAGTACGTCATCCAGAATCGCTGAGTGCTGAACCATTCCAATCTTTTGAGGCGACAAGCCCTTGCCGCAGCTAATATAGAAGATAAGACTCCTTACATAGTGCTTCATGAAAAAAGCCCAGATAAGGATCAGAGCAAGCCTTTCCTGAATATGCGTGAGCAAGTCCGCATCCTCAATAACCTGCTCAGTATCTCATGTGAAACTAGCGATAAGTGGGAAGCTTTGACCAGAAGGTTTTCAGATTTGGAAGATATAGTTGATCGAACTCCTACTGCTGAAAACCTATTACCCTTGGATATGCAAAGTCGGCTGATTCAGCTTTATCAAACCTATGTTGCTGAATGGGATACTGTGAAATCCCGAATTTCAGGCGGCCTTTTGAATAATGCTTAGTCACTGATCATTACGCTTGAGGGAAAATGTTATGACTACCAATATCCTAGACAATATAGACCTGCTGACGTTGGGGGAACTCCTGGAACAGGCGCGTAAAAAGTGCGGCATGACTCAGGCTGATGCAGCGAAGGTCATTGATGTTTCACGTACGACTATGGTCGCTATCGAGAAAGGGGAGCGCCGTATTAAGTCAACTGAACTGGTTAAGCTTGCCCGTGCCTACGGATGCTCTGTTAGTGACTTTGTTAGTCCGCGCCCTGTAGTGCAACCCTTTGAAGTGCAGTTCCGGGCAGTTTATCAACGCAGTGAGAAGGAAGAGGCGGAAATTAAACCATTCATTCTTCAGCTAGAGGAATTGTGCCAAAATTACCTAGAACTTGAGAAGATTATAGATGCACCACTACCGCAAAACTACCCTTTGGAATATGAAGTGAAAAATCTGCCGATCAAGTCTGCTGCGGAAAACATAGCAGTTGCGGAGCGTCAACGTCTTGGACTAGGGGACGGCCCCATTCCACGTCTTCGGGACATTCTAGAGCAAGATGTGGGACTCCGTATTTTCTATTTAAAGATGCCCACAAAATACTCAGAAGTGTATAGCTACAACGAAGAAATCGGCGGTTGCATGGCTATTAACGTTAATCACCCAGAAGAGCGACGACGTTGGTCAATGGCTCATGGATACCTTCATTTTTTGGCACATCGGCGAAAACCTGAGTTCCACTTTGATAAGCAGTATCAACGAGTCCCAGAAAGCGAGCAATTAGCGGACGCTTTCTCAAGATATTTCCTAATGCCTACCAGTGGATTGCTTAAACGGTTCAATGATATGTGTCGGACACATAGTGAATTTAAATTCACTCCGACTAATCTATTTACACTGGCGCATTACTATGGTGTTTCTGTGGAAGCGCTCGTTCTTCGTTTAGAAGAAATGGAACTTCTGCGTTCAGGAACTTGGAATAAATTGAAAGACCGGGGTTTGAAAGTCAGAAAGGTGCAAAAGGAACTTGGCTTAGAGGAAATCCCACAGCGCCCTGATGTGATGCCACTGCATTATCAACGTTTGGCGATTGAGGCACTAGATCAGGGACTCGTCACGGAAGGGCACTTTGCAGATTTTTTCAATGTTGATCGCTTAGAAGCCCGCTGTATTGCCGAGAAATTGCGAGAGAAATTTCGGGAGGATTCAAGTGCAATGTTGCAGGAAACCATTGATTTCGATCTGCGCCAGATGCAGGAATGATGAAAGTAAGGACATATGTATATTGCTCACTCCCACGTTCTTCTTGATGCCTGCTGTGTGCTAAATTTTTGTGCTTCAGGTAATTTGGCTGCAATCTTAAAGTGTATTCCTGCTCAGGTTGCAGTCACCCAGGTTGTGCAAGAACGTGAGCTAAAGACGCTCCAACGGCTTAAGGATGAGGAGAACCAGGGTGCAAACCAGTTCGAGACAGCCATTGTACAGGCTCTACTGACAGTTGTAGATTTTGAGTCAGAAGAAGAGGTGGAATCATTTGTAAACTACGCTGCAATTATCAGAGATGATGGCGAGTCCGCCACTTGTGCGATCGCCATTCACCGAGGATGGGCAATCGCAACCGACGACAAGCGGGCGATCGCGTTTTTTCAGCAGGCAGCACCATACCTCCAGGTTTTATCTACCTTAGAGATAATTAAGCATTGGTCAGAGGAAGCAGGACTTGATTCGCCAGCATTACGTGATGTGCTTAATGCAATTCGGATTAAGGGGCGGTATTTACCGGATAAAAGCCATCCTTTGCGAAGTTGGTGGGAAGCTGCTTCAACTGATGTTGATCAATGAGTACAAAGAATCTCTTTCGGCACAATCGCCTAAAACATGTTCACCCAATAGGATGAATGATCATTTTCATCACTCAAGTAACAATGGGGAAATCAAGTAGAGAATGAAAATATGTCATCTGCACAAGCAACCGCACTACCACCGCTGATTCCGCGCGAAATTCTCTTTGGGAACCCTGAAAAAACTAGCCCACAACTCTCGCCTAATGGCAAGTACTTGGCTTATATCGCCCCAGACGAAAACAATGTCTTGCAAGTCTGGTTGCGGACAGTGGGACAAGAAGACGACCAAATATTAACTGCTGATAAAAAGCGTGGCGTCCGCATTTTCTTCTGGACTTATAGCGCCGACCAGTTGATTTATATGCAAGACTCGGACGGCGACGAGAACTTTCACCTCTACTTGGTCAATGTTCAGTTAAAAATTGTGCGTGACCTAACACCATTCCAGGGTGTAAAAGCCGAAGTAGTGGGACTGGAACCCAAATTTCCAGATCAAGTACTGGTAGGGTTGAACTTAAACAATCCTCAAAAGTTTGACGTATACCGTATAAACCTGAAAAATGGTGCAGTTGAGTTCGACACTGACAACCCCGGTAACATTATCAGTTGGACAGAGGACGCCAAGTTGGAAGTACGTGCAGCCACAGCTAGCACTCCTGATGGTGGTTACGACCTGTTATTGAAAACGCCAGACCAACAGTGGGAAATTCTCCGCCACTGGGGGCCAGAGGAGGAAGGAAGTGCTGTTAGCTTTTCGGCTGATGGTAAAACACTTTATATTGAAGGCAATCACGACGCCAACGCCCTGCGAGTGCTAGCGGTTGACTTAGATACTCACCAAGAAACTGTCATTACTGAAGATAAACAGTATGATGTCGCGGGGATAATTATCCAGCCATTAACACGAGTTATCCAAGCAGTTTCTTTTTATAAAGATAAACAGGAATGGCAAATAATCGACCAGAGTATCGCCGCAGATTTTGAGGAACTTGCCAAGGTGCGTTCAGGAGAGTTCTTTATAGTTAGCCGTGATCTGGAAGATAAAAACTGGCTGGTAGGTTACAACACTGATGATGGCCCAGTTTATTACTATTCTTACAAGCGAGAGACGAAAACTAGCACTTTCCTGTTTAGTAACCAACCTAAACTTGAAGGGTTGCAGTTAGCATCAATGCAACCAATTAGCTTCGAGGCGCGGGATGGTTTGACTATCCACGGTTACTTAACAACTCCGGTGGGTATACCTAGTGAGAATCTACCAACAGTATTGCTGGTTCACGGTGGCCCTTGGGTACGGGATACATGGGGTTTAGATCCGGAGGCACAATGGCTATCTAACCGCGGTTACGCTGTGCTGCAAGTTAATTATCGCGGTTCCACTGGCTATGGTAAAGCATTTGTGAATGCTGGCAATCGTGAATGGGCTGGCAAAATGCACGACGACTTGATTGACAGTGTTAACTGGTTAGTAGAACAAGGTATTTCCGATCCGCAAAAGATTGCAATTATGGGTGGTTCTTATGGTGGTTACGCCACCTTGGTGGGATTGACTTTTACACCAGAAATTTTTGCCGCTGGTGTAGATATTGTGGGTCCAAGTAGCTTGATTACCCTGATCCAAACTATACCGCCTTATTGGGAACCACTCAAAGCAATGCTTTATCACCGTGTTGGTAATTTAGAGACAGAAGAGGAGTTCCTCAAATCGCGATCGCCTTTATTTTTCACTGACCGCATTCAAAAGCCTTTACTCATTGGTCAAGGTGCAAACGATCCACGGGTGAAACAGTCAGAAAGTGACCAAATTGTCACAGCAATGCAGCAGGCTGGTTTGCCAGTGCAATATGTACTGTACCCCGATGAAGGACATGGTTTTGCTAGACCAGAAAATCGCTTGCATTTCTTTGCGATCGCTGAGGAGTTTCTCGCCAAATACTTAGGCGGTAGATTTGAACCTCTGGGAGATATCCCTGGTCATTCAGGAGTAGTTAAATAAAGTCTCAAAAGGGTGGTTAGTGTCATTCACTGACCACCTTAATATTTTTATTTTGGAATAATTCATGCATACAACAACTGATTTCTAATCTGAACGAATCGAATCACTCAGCAGAACTGGCGTTGTCTTTAGTTTACAGTATCTTTATTTAAGATTTTCCTCGCTACCGATAGAGCGATCGCATTCAAGTTTTCAACCTAAAGGAAATTAAAGTCGCCGATTTCTCTAAACTTTAGTAAGAAAACATTAAAACAGTACCTATAACTCAGTAAACTTCATCATGAGTGCCGATATCAATTAGCAAAATTTCCTCTTCACCAGATTCTATATTTTGCACAAATTTAAAAACGATACGGCAATCATATTCCACTGAAAACGCCCAAGCCCCAATAAGTTTTCCCTTAAGCTTATGGGTCTGCAACAATGGATCAAATTGATTGGCGGTTAGTAATGCTAACCGCTCTCCAATTAGCTCTTGTAATTCTGGCTGTCGTCGTACCAATCGCTTAAATGCTCTTTTCAAACGATGATGCCAAAACTACAGTTCTCACTGGCGTAACTCATCCATTATTTGAGTAACTGTACCACGGAACACTTTCCCCGTCTGGTATTCTACTTGTGCTTGAGCGATATTAGCAGCAATTTCAGAACGCCGCCGTTCTGCCAACCGATGACGTATCAGATCAATTAATGTCTCTTGTTCATCCACTGATAAGTTTTCGATGCTTTCTAGAACTTGATCTAACCTGGAAACTGAGGTCATTGTTTATTGTTACCTTGCTTGCAGTACATAACTATTGCGTATGTCTAAAACTGCTGCAAAAAACGCAAATCGCTAGCGTATAAGCGGCGAATATCGTCAATTTGGTGTAACACCATTGCAAAACGTTCTACACCAAAACCGGCAGCAAACCCGGTATAAACTTCTGGGTCGTAACCCACAGACTTGAGTACATTTGGATCGACCATACCGCACCCCATCACCTCCAACCAGCGCCCATTCCACTGCAAATCTACTTCAGCCGAGGGTTCGGTAAACGGGAAATAACTGGCGCGGAAGCGAATTGGCAAATCGCCAAATATTGCCTGTAGAAATACCTTAATTGTGCCTTTGAGGTCTGTAAAAGTTAATCCCTCGTCAATTGCTAAAAGTTCTATTTGATGGAAAACCGCTGAGTGAGTGGCGTCTACATTATCTCGCCGATAAACTCGCCCTGGAGCAACAACCCTGATGGGTGGTTCCTCTCTCTCCATGTAACGAATTTGTACTGACGATGTATGAGTACGTATGAGATTACCATCTGGCAGGTAGAAAGTATCCTGCATATCACGGGCGGGGTGGTCAGGTGGGGTATTGAGAGCCTCGAAATTATAATAATCTGTTTCCATCTCTGGGCCTTGAGCCACCGTGTAGCCCATACCGACAAAGATATCTAGCGCCCGGTCAATAATGCCATTCAGGGGATGGATGCGACCTTGAGGGCGGTAAATTCCCGGCATAGTCACATCCAGAGTTTCAGCCTCTAGCTGTGCCTCAATTTGCGTGGCTTCTAGGGCGGCGCGTTGCTGGTCTAAACTAGTTTGCAGGGACTCTTTGACTGTATTGGCGATCGCCCCAATTTTCGGTCGTTCCTCTGCACTCATTTGCCCCATACTCCGCAACAGTGCCCCCAGTTGCCCTTTTTTACCCAGATAGCTTACTCTGAGTTCTTCTAGGCGTTCTAGGGTATCGGCGGCTGCGATCGCTTTTTCTCCTTCCTGCCGCAATGCTAAAAGTTGAGCCTCTAAATTGCTAGTCATTAGTTAATTAGTCATTAGTCATTAGTCATTAGTCTATAGTTCAAAGCTCAAGACTGCTCAACAAATCACCTGAGCATTGTGCCATTACTGAAATCAAAGGTAAGGGTCGAAGCTAAACTTATGTTTACTAGTTTAGAGTTAATTTGTTCTAAACTTGTGACCCTTGACATTGACAAATGAATAATAACAAATGACAAAGAGAGAAGTCTGTAGCAAGATCCCACAGGGTGCGCCGGGCGAACAGAACTTCTTCTAAAGGAGACGCTGCTTTGTAGCTTGCTTCCCCGAAGGGATACGGAGACAAATGACAAATGATAAATGACCAGTGACCATGAAATTACTTATTAGCAATGATGATGGTATTTCTGCCCTAGGTATTCGTACTCTAGCTAATTGCTTGGCAGAAGCAGGCCATGATGTAAGCGTAGTTTGCCCAGACCGCGAGCGATCGGCAACTGGACATGGACTAACCATGCACCAACCTATTCGCGCCGAAATTGTTGATGCACTTTTTCATCCTGCTGTCAATGCCTGGGCTTGTGATGGCACTCCTTCAGATTGTGTGAAACTGGCACTGTGGGCTTTGCTGGAGTCTCCGCCCGATTTGGTTCTTTCTGGGATTAATCAAGGTGCGAATTTGGGAACGGAAATTCTTTATTCCGGTACAGTTTCCGCGGCAATGGAAGGTCTAATTGAAGGCATTCCCAGTGTGGCGCTGAGTCTTACCAGTCACACCTCTAAGGACTTTCAACCTGCTGCTAATTTTGCCAAAATTTTAGTGGAGCAATTAGCACAAAAGCCTTTACCAGACTTAATGTTGCTCAACGTCAATGTTCCTGCTGTTAAGTGGGAAGAAATTGCCGGAGTCACTCTTACCCGTCAAGGAGTGCGGCGCTACATTGATGTATTTGATAAGCGAGTCGATCCCCGTGGAAAAACGTACTACTGGTTAACTGGAGAAGTAATCGAAGATGTGGAACCCCCATCAGGGTTAAACTTGCCTCAAGACATACCCCTGGATGTACACGTTATCCGTAAAAACCACATCAGTATAACACCATTACAATACAATCTTACCTACGCAACCGGACTGGATAAATTGTCTCAGTGGGAATTTAAGTTTCCCTGACTCATTTGATCTATGGACAACGATTTGGGGTTAGTCAAATGCATCACAGGAAAATGTAGGCTATAAAGTAGGAGCACTCTTGAGATCACCGATATAAATACGCAGCAAAAACTTGAAACTTGTGCTTTGTTTTACCTTAATCACGTCACAAAACCAGCCGGAAACAGAGTATGCTGTTTTACCAGTAAATCACCCTCTGTTAAAAGCACTGAGACAGCATAAACTTAGACCAAATAAGTAACATTTTTTTGATTTATCGCCCGCTCAGTCCAGCAAGCAACACCCATGTCTAGGATAGAGAACCAATTTACTGTGCAATTTTGGGGCGTTCGCGGCAGCATCCCCAGTCCAGGGCCACACACCGTCCGTTACGGCGGTAATACCCCTTGCGTTGAGATGCAAGTGGGCGGTAAACGCTTAATCTTCGATGCTGGTACAGGACTGCATGTTTTGGGGCAATCTTTGTTGCGCCAAATGCCAATAGAAGCTCATATATTCTTCACCCACTCGCATTGGGATCACATGCAGGGTTTTCCCTTTTTTAGTCCTGGATTTGTCAAAGGGAATAACTTTCATATTTACGGCGCGATCGCTCCCGATGGTTCCACCATAGAACAGCGCCTAAATGACCAAATGCTCCACCCGAATTTTCCCGTACCCTTGCAGATTATGCAAGCCAATTTAAATTTCCATGACATTCAACCAGGACAACCAATATTTCTTGATGAAATTACCGTAGAAACATTACCTTTAAACCATCCAGGTGAAGCTGTAGGATACCGAGTCAACTGGCTTGGTGGTGCTGCTGTCTACATTACTGATACTGAACATTATCCCGACCGACTGGATGAAAATGTCCTGTGGCTATCTCGTAATGCCGACATTCTGATCTACGATTCCACCTATACTGATGACGAATACCATTGTCCAAAATCCCCGAAAATTGGCTGGGGACATTCCACTTGGCAAGAAGCTGTAAAAGTAGCCAAAGCTGCTAATGTCAAAACTTTGGTGATTTATCATCACGACCCTGCACACAATGACGACTTTTTGGATGGTGTAGGGGAAGAAGCAGCAGCTAAATATTCTGGTGCAATTATGGCACGCGAAGGAATGGTACTCCAGGTTCCCGTCTCAGTTCCCTTATCAGAATCTTTTCCTGTCAGCAAGTTTTCCGCCTAAAGGTTGCAGTCGAAGCAATTGTAGATTTTAGATTAGATTGGTGATCAAGAGCTTTCAGCACGAGAGTTGTCCTCCTCAAGGCGGTTTACCATAGAGTAGCTTCCTGCTGATAGCTAAAATAAACCTAAAATCCCAGAATCCACGTGCTAAATCTGTCTCAAAATGGGTGTTCTGTGTGGGTTGCTTCTTCGACCGAACTGGCTCTAACACCAACCGCTGTTGCTCTTGGCAAATTTGATGGTGTTCATCTTGGTCATCAAAGAGTAATTCAACCAGTTTTGCAACAAGCAAGGAGACAAGAGGAAGAGGAGGAGAAGGGAAGAGGGGGAGAAGGGGAAATTGGAAGAGAAAGGAATTCTTCATCTTTCCCGCCATCCTCTTATCCTCCCATTCCTTCCTCTTCTGCACCTCTAGCATCACCAAACGAACGTGTATACTCGACAGTTGTCACCTTTGATCCCCATCCACAGGAGTTTTTTACGGGACAACCCCGGACTTTGTTAACGCCATTGGATGAAAAAGTTGAACAATTGCGATCGCTTGGGGTAGAACAACTGGTACTGCTGCCTTTTGACAAAGAATTATCTGCTTTGACCCCCGAAGAGTTTGTAGAAAAAATTCTCGTGCAACAACTGCGATGTCAGCGAATTAGTATCGGGGAAGATTTTTGTTTTGGTGAAAAACGTAGTGGTACTGCCAAAGATTTGCAATTACTCGCCGCCAAGTACGGTATTCCAGTTACTATTGTTCCCTTGCAAACTTATACAGGCGTACCCCCAGAAAGCACTGCTGTTAAAATTGCTCCAACACAGCAAGCGCGTATTAGCACTTCACTAATCCGCCAAACACTTGAGCGCGGCGATATTGAAAACGCAAATCTACTACTAGGACGTCCCTACACCCTAATTGGTGTTGTTGTTCAAGGTCAACAACTGGGCAGAACTATCGGCTTTCCCACCGCCAACCTGCAACTCCCAAAAGAAAAGTTTTTGCCTCGTCAAGGTGTTTATGCCGTCCGCGTCTTCAATGTCGGTGAGACGCCAGATGCTAGTCCTACTGAGATCTTGGGTGTAATGAATATCGGCAACCGCCCAACTGTAAATGGTACTTATTCATCTGCGGAAGTACATTTATTAGAGTGGTCTGGTGACTTATATGGCAAAAAGCTGGTTGTGCAACTAGCAAAATTTTTACGACCTGAACAAAAATTTCCTTCTCTAGAAGCTCTGAAAACACAAATTCAACTTGATTGCATTGCTGCTAGAGAAGTTTTTAGTGCTGAATGGGAACAATAAATCGGGCATGGGGGAGCCAGTCGCGTGGGCGGGTTTCCCGACTTGAGCGAACTGGCGTCATTGGGGAAAGGGGGGAAGGTAAAAATCATCCCTTTGCCCTTTAACCTTTTACCTCTTTCCCTAATCTCCAATCCCTAATGCTCAATCCCCAATTCCCCACAGTACATGAGAGAAAAAATTGACGCCTTAACACAAAATCTGGCTCGTACCATAGTTGGCAAAAACGAGGCAATACGCTTAGTACTAGTCGCTCTCTTGGGTGGTGGTCATGCCCTACTAGAAGATGTTCCTGGCGTTGGCAAAACCCTGCTCGCTAAGTCCCTAGCTCGTTCAGTGGATGGCAAGTTTCAACGGCTACAATGCACCCCCGATTTACTGCCAACTGACATCACTGGAACTAACATCTGGAACCCAAAAAGCGGCGAATTTACTTTTCTTCCTGGGCCAATATTTGCCAATGTTTTGCTAGCTGACGAAATCAACCGTGCTACACCCCGCACCCAATCAGCTTTGCTGGAAGTAATGGAGGAGTATCAGGTAACGGTCGATGGTGTTTCTCGTCCTGTTCCCCAGCCCTTCTTTGTCATTGCCACCCAAAACCCCATTGAGTATCAAGGTACTTTTCCCCTGCCAGAAGCGCAAATGGATCGATTCATGTTGTCGTTAAGTTTGGGCTATCCTTCCGAAGCAGAAGAACTCCAAATGCTGCAAAGCCTTCAAAAGGGCGTTAAGGTTGCTGACTTGCAGCCTTGTATTACTTTGGCAGAGGTACAAGAATTACGGGATATCTGTTCTCAGGTAAGAGTAGCAGCCTCTTTGCAACAGTACATCCTCGAATTGGTGAGGGCAACACGACAAGATGAGGAAATCGCCCTTGGGGTCAGTCCGCGCGGCACAGTAGGATTACAACGGGCTACCCAAGCGCTAGCTTTTCTGTTAGGACGTGATTACGCCATTCCTGATGATGTAAAATTTCTTGCTCCTCATATTCTTTGCCATCGAATTATTCCTAGGGGAGGACGCAGTTCTCGAACTGTTGTTGAGCGATTATTGCGATCGCTTCCCATACCTTAATATTTCGCACTTTCTTTACGGGGAAAACTGAGCCACAAAATTGCGATCGCTTTCATTATCTGACCGAGAAGATATTGGTGCAAATGAAATCCGAGATATTTTAGCTGATTTTTCTCCTGAGTCAGATTAAAGCTGCTAAGACATTTTTCCTTGTATAGTCAGTGATGCGCTCAATAGACATTTATATTATTGATGTGCGTATGAAAGATGCGTTGCTTACCAAAACTACTTACGCAAAATTTGAAACACTGCCAATACTGCGTAAGTCCTATGATTAGCACAAGCGCCACTTCTAAATATCTGGGAATGTGAGGAATGTCAATTCTTGTTAAGCGCAAAACCCGCGATGGCGAAAAGCGATCGCTTTACAGCGATCGCAAAGTACTACAGCAAAATACTCAACGCAAACTCAAACGCCAGCCTTTCGGTTTACTTTTAATAGTTTTGGCTTGGAGTCTTGTTATGGGTTGGCTTCTGTCTTCGGTAACTAGCGCCTACAGCGCTACTCCCACCTCCGAAGTTAGCACTGTTGACATAGTGCCTGCACAGTACCAATTGGGGCAACAATTGTATGTCGAAAACTGCTCTACTTGTCACATTGCTTTACCGCCAGCAGTCTTACCCACCCAAACTTGGAAAAATCTCCTACAAGACTCGCAGCACTATGGCGCACAACTACAGCCTTTAGTCGATCCACCGCGTATATTGGTGTGGAAATACCTTTCGACTTTCTCCCGTACCCAGCTAAAAGACGAAGAAACACCCTACCGCGTCAACAACTCACGTTATTTCAAAGCTTTGCATCCAAAAGTCAACTTACCACGTCCCGTCCAAATAGGCAGTTGTGTTAGCTGTCATCCCAGCGCTAGTGAGTTCAATTTCCGCCGCATTGAAGAACAGGGGGAGAAGGGAAGTTAGGGAGAGGGGAAAGGGGAGAAAAATAATATTATGACTAATATATTTTTTAGTTACCTCCCCCGCTCCCCTACTCCGGCGATCGCTACCTCAGCTGGGTAGCCTTCCGTGTCCTCAGATGGGGGCAAAATGATACTATGAAGGAAGTCTAAATATAAGATAAGAATAAAAACCAATCATTTAGTAAACTGATTAGCAAGTTTTTCTCCTATTTTGGAGTTAATTCTCATTTGACACCCATCCACAACTAGACGGCTAGATTGGGTTAAACGTTTATAATCAAAAGCTACTCATTTAATCCCTATCCCCCTTGATTCAGTTCCATAACCTGCCATGCTAAAAATATTGTTGGGCGATCCCAACGCTCGTAAGCTTAAAAAATACCAACCTTACATTACTGAAATTAACCTTTTAGAGGAAGAAATTAAAGCTCTTTCTGATGATGAGTTAAAAGGTAAAACCGTAGAGTTTAAAGGGCGGCTTGCAAAAGGTGAAGCTCTGGATGACATTTTGCCAGAAGCTTATGCTGTCGTCCGGGAAGCAGGACGCAGAGTCTTAGGCTTGCGACACTTTGATGTTCAACTCTTAGGTGGTGTGATTCTGCATATAGGGCAAATTGCCGAAATGAAAACCGGCGAAGGTAAAACACTGGTTGCTACCTTACCAAGTTATTTGAATGCCCTTACTGGTAAAGGTGTACATGTCGTTACCGTCAACGATTACCTAGCTCGTCGAGACGCGGAATGGATGGGACAGGTGCATCGGTTCTTGGGGTTGAGTGTGGGGCTAATCCAAGCAAGCATGACTCCCAGTGAACGCCAAAGAAACTATGAGTGCGACATCACCTATGTTACCAATAGCGAAGTAGGCTTTGACTACTTGCGGGATAACATGGCGACATCAATGGCAGATGTGGTGCAACGCCCGTTCAATTACTGCGTAATTGACGAGGTAGACTCGATTTTAATTGATGAGGCGCGGACACCGCTGATTATTTCTGGACAGGTAGAAAGACCTACGGAAAAATACTTGCAAGCCGCTGAAATAGCATTGACTCTCAAAAAAGACGAGCATTACGAGGTAGATGAAAAAGCTCGTAACGTGCTATTGACAGATGAAGGCTTTGCAGAAGCCGAAAATCTTTTGGGAGTCACAGATTTATTTGACCCGGAAGATCCTTGGGCACACTTCGTTTTTAATGCGATTAAAGCCAAAGAACTGTTCTTGAAGGACGTAAACTATATCGTCCGCAACGGGGAAGTGGTGATTGTAGATGAATTTACCGGTCGGGTGCTTCCCGGACGCCGTTGGAGTGATGGACTGCACCAAGCGATTGAAGCCCAAGAACATGTAGAAATTCAGCCAGAAACTCAAACTCTGGCGACAATTACCTATCAAAACCTGTTCTTGCTGTATCCAAAACTGGGTGGGATGACGGGAACGGCAAAGACAGAAGAACCTGAGTTTGAAAAAATTTACAAACTAGAAGTTGCAGTAATTCCTACTAACCGTGACAGAAAACGCGAAGATTTGTCTGATATGGTCTTTAAGACCGAACCAGGTAAGTGGGGAGCGATCGCCAAAGAATGTGCCGAAATGCACGAGATCGGCAGACCCGTATTAGTAGGAACCACTAGTGTAGAAAAATCCGAGTATCTCAGCCGACTGCTCAAACAGCTAGAAATTCCCCACGAACTACTCAACGCCAGACCAGAAAACGTTGAACGTGAAGCAGAGATTGTGGCCCAGGCAGGACGCAAAGGTGCTGTGACTATTGCTACTAACATGGCTGGTAGAGGTACAGACATCATCCTGGGTGGTAACTCTGAATACATGGCACGTCTGAAGCTGCGAGAATACTTCATGCCGCGGATTGTCCAGCCAGAAGATGAAGATGTGTTTAGTGTTCAAAAAGCTGGTGGTCTGCCGAGTGCAAGTAGTGGTGGTCAAGGCTTTGTCCCTGGCAAAAAAGTCAAAACTTGGCGAGCTTCCCCAGAAATTTTCCCCACCCAGTTGACAAAAGAGACAGAACAGCTATTAAAAGAAGCAGTAGAAGTTGCGGTGCGTGAGTATGGTGAACGCAGCTTACCCGAACTGGAAGCAGAAGACAAGGTAGCTGTGGCAGCAGAAAAAGCTCCCATCGACGACCCGGTGATTCAGAAATTGCGGCAAGCTTATAACCGCGTTAAGCAGGAATACGAACAATTTACTACCCGCGAACATAACGAAGTAGTGGAAATCGGCGGTTTGCACGTCATTGGTACAGAACGCCACGAATCGCGACGCATTGACAATCAGTTGCGCGGACGTGCAGGACGACAAGGCGACCCTGGAACAACGAGATTCTTCCTCAGTTTAGAGGATAACTTGCTGCGGATTTTTGGTGGCGATCGCGTTGCTGGATTAATGAATGCCTTCCAAGTGGAAGAAGATATGCCTATCGAATCTGGGATGCTCACCCGCAGTTTGGAAGGCGCTCAGAAAAAAGTCGAAACCTACTACTACGACATTCGTAAGCAGGTATTTGAGTACGACGAGGTAATGAACAACCAACGTCGCGCCATCTACGCCGAACGCCGCCGGGTGTTAGAAGGTCAAGACTTGAAAGAACAAGTAATCAAGTACGCCGAAAAAACGATGGATGACATCGTTGACTACTACATCAACATAGATTTGCCCTCGGAGGAGTGGGAGTTAGAAAAGTTGGTTGAGAAGGTTAAAGAATTCGTCTATCTGCTAGCGGATTTGCAAGCAAATCAATTAGAGGATATGTCTGTCAGCGAGATTAAGGCTTTTCTCCACGAACAAGTACGAATTGCCTACGACCTCAAAGAAGCGCAGATTGACCAAATTCAACCCGGACTTATGCGCCAAGCTGAACGCTTCTTTATCTTGCAACGCATTGATACCCTGTGGCGAGAACACTTGCAACAAATGGATGCCTTGCGCGAATCAGTAGGATTGCGTGGTTACGGTCAAAAAGATCCGCTGATTGAGTATAAGAGTGAGGGATACGAACTGTTCTTGGATATGATGGTCAACATCCGCCGAGACGTGGTGTACTCGTTGTTTATGTTCCAGCCGCAGCCTCAGCCGATGGTGCAGGCATCATCAGAGATGGTTTGAAATTGGAACAAGGATAAATAATCTCAAGCAAAGGCGCAAAGGTTTCTTAGCGTCTTTGTTTTATTGCATATAGTCTTATATTAATATTTTACAGGCTGTGTTTGGGCAAATTGTTATACCCCAAGCTGTATAGGATGAAACCATCGGTTCAGACTTCCAAGGTTTGCAATTTATCCTACAAACGGTTGCTTCTGGATGCCTGCAATTTATTTTTCCTGTCAAAAATAGCATTCAATATTTACAAATAACTAAATAATAGAGAGCGGTAAGCTATTTGTTTAGCCATCAAAACTGTTAGACTAAATATTTCGTTAGATGAACGGAAGGTTGTCCAAGCATTGATTTCCTAACTCAATCTACCTTTCACCATTTAGCCTGTATATTCTCTGTTCATAGTAATTAAAGAGGATTATTATGAGCAGTAAGGTTGACAGTAAAGCTGATTACAAATTATGTATGTCGCACCTTCTACTCAGCAAGTAGTATGGTACTATACAACTATAAACCATCACCTATCAAGTTGAAAGGAGACTGTTATATCTGGTAATTAGTCTCGGCATATAGCCTTAAAAATTTCTGTAATCAGCAGAAGTATGGCTGTATAAGCGCTACAGTCTGATTTTAATCTTGTGCTAGCAACTTGAATAGTAAGCACACCTCTAACATCGAATTAATTCTGTTAAAAAAACATCTTTTGGGCTTACAGAGTACTACAAATACTTAAGGATAATGCAGCCATTTTTAGGCATTAATGTTTGATTACTTGCTTGCTTATGCAAGTAAATAAATGCCTAAAGATGATCTCATTAGTCTCAAACGATCAACTTCCATTACTTATGGAATGTCAATTTGTGCTGTGCATAAGTCTAAGTGTTGCGAAAAACAAATACCAATGGAGAAAAAGTCATGAAAACTGCAACAGCAATTGCAACCGCTTTGACACTAATCAGTCTAACTACTGTCCCAGTCCTAGCTGCTAGCGCTACTAAATACCAATTCAAGGGACAGAATGCTTCTGCCTCTTTTTACCAATCTGATAATTGCAGCTATACCGACGTTTATGTTTCTGCTTTTGATAATGTCACTAAAAGCGGGCCTGGCGCTCCTACTTCCCAGACAGGGGTTTACTTCTACTATTCAAGCTATAATTACTGCACTGGAACACAGTTCTATGGTGATGGCTTTAGTGAAAACGTTACCTTCACTAGTAGCAAGCTCAACTCAGCTGCTTTGAATGCCACCTTCCCAGTCTACGATTACTCGTCAGGAGCTACCAAAACTGCAACAGTAAATTTGAACTGGACGGGTACAGGTGATACCTACCGTGGCAAATCCCAAAGCCGTTATCAAGGGCCTGGCTACACATCAAGTTATCGCTCTACTGGTTCCTCTCGTGATGCACAGGTTTCGGGCAGCGTTACCTTAGATGGTACAAATTTGATTGCAAATCTAACTAGCTATGGTAGTCTCAGTTCGTCAACCAATGGTTCTCTAGAGATTATCAAGTAGTAGGCTCTAGTGTGATATGGGAAACTCTTCATGCTTGGGTTTGACTCGACAAGAAGTGTTTCCCCATTAATACCCTTTGAATGTCTAATACCAATTCTCTAAAATAAGACTACAGATGAGAAAATAAGATTTAATGAGACGAAGGATGAACAATGTCAGGGGTATGGTGTGAGGATGAAACTCGAATTGGATTGAAAACAATAACAGGTCGTAAAATCACGGCTAGTGGTGTTAAACCAGTTGGTGTCCATCAATGGCAGTTCAAGGCAACGTATTTATATGGAATCATCGAACCACTGACTGGAGAGAACTTTTTTTGGGAATTCTCACATCTTAATACTGACTGTTTTCAGATTTTCCTAAATCTAGTTTCTCAACATTTTGCTGATTCAGTATTAATTATTCAACTCGATAATGGTGCATTTCATAAAGCCAAACGTCTTCAGGTACCAGCTAACATCATTTTATTATTTCAGCCTGCACATTCTCCGGAGTTAAATCCGATTGAGCAGGTTTGGCAATATCTTAAGCGCCGACTTCGTTGGTTATTGCCCAAAAAACTTGATGATTTACGTACTGCTCTCTACACTGAAATTGGAAAATTAACCAAACAAATTATTGCATCTATTGCTGGAAGACAACATATTTTGGAGGCTTTATCTGTAGCCAGATTTTAGAGAATTGGTATAATTGCGGAATCAACTAGGTTTAGTCCAAGGTGGAGAAGGCCAAGTAGAGACGGCTGCTGGAGTGCAGCAGGGGCGAATTTTTCGAGATGTTGAACTGTCTAGGGGAGAGTGCCAAGGAACCTTTGATTGTCTAGAACTAACAGAAGTACCCTATGCCCTTTTGGGTGTCACGCCAATGGAAGTTTTAGGATTAGAACCAGACCTCAAAAATCGTAAGTTGCGGGTTTTGCCGATGAATCCTGAGCAAACTTACTTGAGTATTTTGTAAGCGATCGCTCTACATTAAATATTAAATGAATAGGAATATATGGAACCAGCTTTAATTGAACTATTAAAGAAGAAGGTACTACCTATATTAAAAATTAAAACATGAATATTCAAGAAGCTTTTAATACTGCCGCAGCAGATTATGACAATCTACGTCGTATTGTAATTCCTTGTTTTGATGACTTATACAAAACTGCTGTTGAGATCATACCAGGTGAGCGCACTGCACCCCTGAAGGTTCTGGATTTGGGTGCTGGTACTGGACTTTACTCAGGTATGGTTCAGGCAATGTTTCCCAATGCAGAATTCACCTTGCTGGACTTAGCTGTTGAGATGTTAGAGAAAGCTAAATCGAGATTTGGCAAAATGGGTAAATCTCCCAAAATCTTGATTGGTAACTACGTTGAGGCTGATTTGGGTGGTTATTATGACCTTGTAATCTCTGCTTTATCGATTCATCATCTGTTTGATGCTGACAAGGAACGTCTTTATCAGCGGATTTATAATGTCCTTAGTCCGGGAGGGATGTTTATCAACGCTGATCAGGTTTTGGGTAAAACTCCTAATTTAGAAAAACTCTATCGCCAACACTGGTTGGATTCTGTGCGTGCTTTGGGTATATCAGAGGAGGATCTTAAAGCTGCACAAAAACGTATGGAATACGATCGCATGGCAACCCTGGATATTCAGCTAAGCTGGTTAGAAGCCGCAGGTTTTGAAGATGTGGATTGCTGGTACAAAAATTTTAGCTTTGCTGTGTTTGGGGGATACCGACCAAGTAATCAGTAAGATGAAGTAGGTTGGCGTCAAGACGGTTTCCACTTTTTGTATTAAGTTCTAGCAGAATAGAAAAATTATTGTGAAAGTGCGATCGCAAACCGATTCTTCCTGCTAAGCTTTGCCTTGTATTTTTAGGAAACTATATATGACTAACCCACAGCAGGAAGCCATTATCGACGCAGTCTTAGCAGATAGTTTAGCAAAGCAAGAAGAAAAAGGGCCCGATCTGCGACAACTTCACCCTAAAAGTCACGGTTTGGTTTGGGGAGAATTTATTGTTGAAGAAAATCTTCCTGAAACGTTGCGAGTTGGTGTTTTTAAAACTGTGCGAAGTTATCCTGTTTGGATTCGTTTTTCTAATGCTGGAGGATTAGAGGAAAGAGGAAAATTTAAGTCTGATAAAGAACCTGATGTCCGCGGTATGGCAATTAAGCTGATGAATGTCGAAGGTGAAAAAGTTCTGGATGATGAAGAGAAAACCCAGGATTTTGTACTTGTCAATAGTTTTATCTTTTTTCTGCGAGATCTGCAAGGTTATGTTAACCTCGCCAAGTTACAAAAGGGAGAACTCGATCCAGCTTCGATGTCATACGAGCTTGGCTTATTGGCAAAGATGAGCGCCCAGCAAGTTTCAAGTCCTTTGAGTATCCAGTACGGGAGTACAACCTCTTATCAATTGGGAAACCAAGCGATCAAGTTTTGTGTACGCCCCCATTCTGATAACGAGATTTCTCCCTCGTCCGCTGACTCAGAAAACTATCTGCGGGAAGCAATAGTTAACCAGCTTACAACTGAAGGCAAGGATGCTTATTTTGACTTCCTAGTTCAGCTGTATGTGAATGATGAGAAAACTCCTATCGAAGACTCAACAATTGAGTGGCAACAAACAGACTCACCATTTGTTAAAGTGGCAACAATTAAGATTCCTAGTCAAGTGTTTGATACTGAGGAACGCAAAAGATTAGATGAGGGTTTATCATTTACACCTTGGCATACATTGCCGGAACATCAGCCACTTGGTGCATTAAATTTAGCTCGCAAGAAGATTTACCAAGAAGCGACTCGGAATCGCCGTGAGCATATTCAGCAACGTCTGAGAGAACCTCAGTCCTATGACCAGAATAATTCATAATTCATAATTTGTAACTTAGGGTACTTTAGGCTTGCGTACACCATACTATCCAGAAATAGTACGCTAAGTAACGCTAATGCACCCTTTTATTGTGTATTTTTTATGCACCTTAAACAGGTTTTTCAAGTATGAAAATTGGTGTTATTGTTAGTAGGAATATAGGGCGATCGCTCGGCATCCTTTGGGCTGAACAAGGACATGATGTGTTTTTTTGCGCTCGTGACTTGGAGAAAGGAAACGTTGTTTGCATAATATAAAATTCCAGATTGAATTGAGTTAGAGAAGTATGTCACAGCAAATCATTGATTTCGATACCAATCCACCGATTGCGGCAGATGAATACGAGCAAATGGTAAGTTTGGCACTGCCGGGTTATGAAGTGATGCATACTTTTGTACTGGCTTGTTTGCGCTCCTGTTTATCGGAAACAGCAAATTTATTAATTGTTGGTGCTGGTGGGGGGATGGAGTTAATTCGCTTAGGGCAAAGTAATCCCCAGTGGCAATTTTTGGGTGTTGATCCTTCAGAAAAAATGCTAGCGATCGCACAGCAAAAAATAACTCAACATCAACTATCTCAACGTATTAAAATCATTCAAGGATATGTTCAAGATTTACCAAATGATCTCGTCTATGATGCAGCCACTAGCATTTTAGTCATGCATTTTATCCCAGATGACAATGCTAAACTTACTTTTCTTCAAAGCATTGCTCAACGATTAAAAACATCAGCACCGTTTATTTTAGTTGATGTTTTTGGAACAAAAGGAAGCACTGAATTAGAGCAAACTATTGCTACACTTCAAGCCTATTGGAAAGAAACAGGATTGTCTGAGGATAAGCAGAAGCAACTCCTAGAAAACTTCAACAGCAGAGTTTATCCACTCTCAGAAGCGAAAATTTTAGAACTACTCCAGCAAGCAGGTTTTAGCCGTGTGATTCGCTTCTACACTGGGCTGTGGGTAGGTGGTTGGATGGCATTTAAAAGATAGTTGAATGAAGACCATTTATTAATTGTTGCACCCGCTGGTAACGCGATCCGCCGTTCTTCTCTGCGCCTCTGTCTTTAAAAGCTTTGATCGGAGGAAACCTCCGCTCAAACTTTTCGCTGCGCCTCTGCGCCTCTGCGTGAGAAAAAATATAGTTCATTCACCTGATAACAACTCTAACTTCAGTGTTGCAGCAGTCTTTGCTGAAATTGCCTTTTCTTGCCACAGCATAGAGTGATATTCAATCTTACCCCAAGGGTCAACCATATCAGCGTAGTGTTGGTGGAACGCATGACCTGACTGTCCAGGGGTGTGAATAGCTAATGAGTTATCCAAATTGCCTAAATCTACAATCATCCGCATAGAAGGAATATCAGTCACTTCAAAAGATTTGTTTGCCCTCCAACGGTTAGCATTCACAGTTTCCCCATTACCCGCAGTCGCAAACGAACCACGATTAAACAAAGCTTCAATCGGTGCAACTCCAGATTTCCCTAACGTGCCATTGCGAAAGGTGATAGTGTGTAATTTGCCCCAGTTCCAGTTTTTCGGGTCTTTGCTTTGAAGACGTTCGAGTTCGTTCACGGCTTCTGTGAAAGCTTGTCGCAGAATTTGGTCGCGGTTCTCAACTGTTGCGGTGTTGCGATTATCCCACCAGATGCTATTGGGTTGTTGAGCGAGATTTTTGATCACAGCGTACCAGCGATCGCCACCATCAGGAAAGTACTCTCTAGGTAACTGATCGTGGAAGGTATCAGCTAGCAAGTACTTCCAGAATACCTCAAATAGGGCAGCAGCAGGCGACGACATTCCTAATTGTAAATCCCAATCAACCAGTAATTTCCGGGCTGCTTCCTGGCGGGGAGTATTCAGAGAGATAGTTTGCAGCAATGGCACTAGTATCTGTGCATTCAAATTCCGATTGTCGCCCTGCATCTGCTGCACATAGTCCAGAGAAATTGGCTGGCTTTGCTGTTCAATCATTTCGACAATGCGTTTTGCGCGGTAGCCATAAACCCAGTCGGTAGTAATTAAGTAAGGATATTCACTTGCGACCAAATTATTAGCGGTAGCAATATAGCCTTGAGGTGGATTGAAACTTGTGGGTAACTTCTCAAAGTCAATATAGCCTTGCCACTCATATTCATCTGTCCAACCGGGGACGGGATAGCGCCCTTCTCCTTTTGCCCGGATGGGAAATTTTCCAGGTAATTGATAGCCAACATTGCCTTCAATGTCTGCGTAGACCAAATTTTGAGCCGGGACATCAAAGTTTTTGGCAGCGGCGCGGAACTCTTGCCAGTTTTGGGCACGATTTATCTGCCCAATTGAGTACGCTAGTTTAGATGGTTCTAAGGCTGTCCAACGCAGAGCAACAGCATAGTTTTGGGGTAGTTTAACTCGCTGATTTTGGTTAAACTGCTTCAAATCGGGTGAAACATCAGAGAGAATTGGCCCATGTCGGGTGTAGCGGACTATTTGGACAATCGGCTGAGTTCCTGCAACTTGAATTGTCTCTTTCACCAATTGCATATCTACCCATTTGCCGTTAACCTCATACTGGTTGGGGTTATTTGGGTTGATTTTCTCAATGTATAAATCCATTACATCAGATTGTACATTGGTGGCACCCCAGGCAATGCGATCGCTATGACCGACAATTACTCCCAACATTCCCGCAAAGGAAAAGCCAGTAACGTTGTAGGGACATTCTGCACCCTTGGTTGTACAATGCAAACCAACTTCATACCAGATAGAAGGTATCTGCACAGCCAAATGAGGGTCATTCGCCAAAATAGGCTTACCTGTAGCCGTACGCTCACCAGATATCACCCAGCTATTCGAGCCAATGCCCACTCCCGTACTCCCTATAAGTTTTTCCAAAGCCATCATCGGCTGAGTAATTGACTTTAAAACTACGGTGATTTCCTCCCCTGCTCCCCCAGCCTCCCCAGCCCCTCTGCGACGGACACTTTCCTCAACGGGGGGAACCCCCCCTCCCCTCTGCCCCCTTGCTCCCCCTCCTCCCTGGAACCCAGGCAAAATCACTGGTAAATCTTTAGGATAAGGCGGAAACAGTTCTTCCACCTGAACAGGGGTAAGAGTTTTAAGCAAAATCGTACGTTCAATTTCGCTCTCGAAATTTCTGCCCAAGTCGTAAGCCATAACCTTGCCCCAAGTCAGGGAGTGTAGCGGTTGCCAAGGTTCTGGTTTATAACCAGGATTCAAGAATTGCAGTACAGTGTATTCCAAACTCAGGGCGCTTCCTTGACGCTGCGCCAGATAAGCATTTACACCGTCAGCATAAGATTGCAGATTTGCTTTCATCTCTGCATCCATTTGCTGGATTTCTTGCTGCGCCACCCTTGCCCATCCCATTGTCCGCAGATATCTATCAGTTTCCACTTGCGAGGAACCAAACATTTCTGCCAGTCGCCCAGAACCGAGGTGTCGCCAAAAATCCATTTGCCAGAAACGGTCTTGGGCATGGATGTAACCTTGCGCCATGAATAAATCGTGAGAGTTAGCAGCCCAAATATGGGGAATTCCCCAGTTGTCGCGCTGCACAGTCACTTCTGCTTTAATTCCAGGTATTTGAATTGTGCCACTCTCTACGGCAAAAGATTGGCGTACAGTATAGGTGGCAAATCCTACTAGCGAAAGCCCCAGCACTAACAACACAATCGCGGTGATTTTAAGCCTTTTACGCCAACCTTTTCTGGAGCTTTTCATGTGTAGATGTCGCAGCATCGTTATTGAAATCACGCGACATTATACCGCTTAAAGCATCACAGGCTTACTCTTTGGTGCTATGGACTGGGGACAAGGGAGACAAGGAAGAATTCTTGAACAGGTCTTTTTGTGATCTATCTTGTCTCTTCTCAATGCCTAATCCCAAATCCTCTTTAAGCGTATTGTTTGAGTCCAGCCAAATCAGCAACTACACAGGCTAACTCTTCCAGGTCAATTGGTTTAGATAAATATATTTGAAAACCTGCTACAAGTGCATGTATGCGGTCTTCTTCGCTAACAGATGCCGTCAGAGCAATAGCTGGAATCTTCCTTCCTCGCCCTGCTTCCAAATTTTTCACCTTCATCAGCAGCGAGTAGCCATCTTCATCTGGTAAACAAATGTCACTTATTAAAATATCTGGTTTAAAAAATGACATGATTTCTAGAGCTTCACCTGCCGAAGCAGCTGTTACAATCTCCGCTCCGTCCAATTCAAATAAAAAGGTAAGTAGCGTTCTCGTATCAGGGTCATCATCGACAACGAGCAGGCGTAGACCTTTAAAAAACATGGATTCGTTAGACATGATTCTTACGACCGTGTAGTTTTAACACCTGGAATAGCAATTACATTACAATGCACACGCTTATAAGTGGCATAATAATGTCGCTTTCTTCTAGAGTAAATCTAATCACTTTCGTGAGTCTGTCCGGTTTCGCACATAGAGGCACAAAAAGATTTATCTACAATTGTGCCCAGGTTTATTGTTCAGTAACCGAGTGAATTCGTTTTGGATAACTCGATAACACTCGCAGGAGGTAGCTTCTAAATCTTCTCGATTCACGATGCTAATTTTACCACGGTTGTAACTGATCATTCCAGCTCGGCTAAGGGTGCTAGCTGCTACTGTGACACCAGAACGACGCACACCGAGCATCTGAGCAATAAATTCTTGAGTGAGCGGAAAATTCTCTAATTGCAGACGATCATTAACTGTTAGTAGCCACCGGGCAAGTCGCTCCTCTAGCGTGTGAAGACGGTTGCAGGCAGATCCTTGTGCAAGTTCAGTATATATAGCTTGAACATAGCGCAGTAGCAGACTTTGGAGGTATCCACCCCTATTGAATTCGCTTCTAAGTATATCTGCATCCAACCGCATAGCACTGTCTGCAATTTGCACGATCGCTGTTGTGGTTGTTGTGTTGCCTCCTAAAATTATAGGGATACCAACCATGCCTTCATTACTCACTATACCAACTTCGACTGTCGAGCCATCTTCCATAGTGGTGACAATAGAAATTACTGACTGATGCGGAAAATAGACGTGTGTAATTGGTTCTCCTGCCTGATAAATTATTTGCTCAAGTGGGAGCGAAACTAACTTCAGGTGCGGCACAAGACGCTCGTACTCAGAGGGAGGCAGAGCTGCAAGCAGCCTATTTACTGGCTGCTGAAGGGAATTATTCACTGACATTAGGATTTTCCTCAACGTAGTTGCCTTGAGGCAACGAATGTAGCCGATATAGAAAAGGCAACTCAAGGCAAAAGAAAAGAAATTAAGTATCTAATCCTAATGTCAAAAGGTGTATTCCCTAAAGAAACTATGTGATAAAAACTTATAATTTCATAGTTACATCTTTAACTTAACATAATCCACTGACTTCTATCTCTTGAATACCAAAATTACCTGATTTGTCAGTGTTCAATTTATAGTCAATATATCAACAATTTGTCCATAATTTTGGCACTACGACAATTATTCAAGCTGAATTACCACTTTACCGAAGTGAGCAGCACTTTTGAGATAACGATAAGCTTCCGGTGCTTCACTAAAGGGGAAAATTTTATCAATAATCGGTTTGATTTGATACTTTTGCATCGCTTGATTCATCGCCTCAAACATTTCCCGACTACCGACGTAAATACCTTGAACTGTTAAACTCTTGAAGAGTATTGGCATGGGGTCAATTTCATTTCCTCTGCCTGATAATACACCTATCAAGCTAATACTTCCGCCAATGCGAACTGCTTGGAGTGATTTTGGCATAGTGCCTGCACCGCCTACTTCTACAACATGGTCTACACCCGTGCGATTAGTCAATTGGTAGACTTGCTTTTCCCAATCTGGCGTTGTTTTGTAGTTAATCGTCTCGTCAGCGCCAAGCTGTTGCGATCGCTTCAATTTCTCATCACTACTGGAAGTAGCAATGACTTTAGCACCATGTATCTTGGCAAACTGGAGTGCAAAAGTTGAAACTCCTCCAGTACCGAGCAACAAAACACTTTCACCTGCGCTAATATTGCCTTTTGTTACTAATGCATGCCAAGCTGTAACGGCTGCACAGGGCAAGGTTGCACCTTCTGCGTAGGATAGGTAGTCAGGTAAGATTACTAAACCATCTTGGTGTAGTACAACATATTCAGCCAACATGCCATCGATACCGCCTCCTAGATCTGATTTCGTATGCTCTTTGGTTAAAGAGCCAGAAATCCAGTTTTGGAAGAAGATACCAGCGACGCGATCGCCTACTTTCACCCGTGTAACACTTTCACCTACTTCCACAACCTCCCCCGCACCATCAGACATGGGAATCAGCGGATATTTCAGTCCAGAACCGTAGGCTCCTTCAGTCACAAGCAAATCGCGGTAATTCAGCGATGTTGCTTTTATTTTAATGAGAACTTGGCCCGCAGTGGGTTTTGGTTCAGGGCGATCAACTAATACCAGAGCATCAATCCCTGTAGTACTCTGAACTTCGTAAGCTTTCATAGACAGGATTTACGCAACTAGTAGATATACAGCAGTTGGCATTTTCATAATCATACGTAGAGACGTTATATGTAACGTCTCTACATATAACTATTTTACAGAGCGTCCATGAAATGCCGTGCCTTTTCCAAAAATGGATGATATTCAATCTGTTCGGCTAGTCCTTGGGCATCTTGATAGCACGATCGCGCCAACTTTTTGCGTTTAGTTGTGGCGTAAAGGCTTCCCATATTCAGCAAGGTGGAAATTTCTCCCAGACTGTCGCCCAATTGTCGATAAATTGCAATGGCTTGTTTGTAGAACTTCAACGCTTGCCGATTTTGTGCGAGGATAGCGTAGGTAAAACCAATGTTGTGAAGAGTTGTTGCTTCACCAGAGCGATCGTTTAGAGAACGACGTGTCAAAAGAACTTGATAGTAGAGCAATAATGCTTCTTTAGGTTTTCCTAAATCAGTATAGATAGAGGCAATATTGTTCAAGGTGGTTGCTTCACCAACCAAATTCTTAGCGGCTCGTTGAATTGGGATTGCTGCTTGTAAGAATTCTAGAGCTTGCTCAAACTTACCCAAGGTGCTGTAGGCAAAACCAATACCATTTAGCGTGGTTGCTTGGCCAGAAATATCGCCTAGCAATTGACGCATCGCCAAAATTTGGTGTTGTAGCAACAGCGCTCGTTTTGGTTCTCCCAACCTGGTGTAGATCAGTGCTACATCATTGAGAGTCGAAACTTCACCTTGAGTGTCTTGCAATTTCCTGAAGATTTGAACTGCTGTGTCAAAATACTCCAGCGCTTGCGAAAAGCGTCCAAGACGGCTGTAGGTAGAACCGAGATTGCTGAGTGCGATCGCCTTTGCTCGCGCGTTGTCTAGTTCCTGAGCAACTGAAAGTGCTTGATGAAAATACTCTAATGCTCTTTGAGGTTGCCAGCAACCAAGGTGAGCTAAACCAATATCGTTCAATGCATAACCTTCTCTGGCTCGATCTGGAATTATTCTAGCTAAATGTAAGTTCTCGGTTGTTAAATCCAGGTATTCTTGGAAATTCCCCCGCCTGTAATAGCCGTTTGCTTCATTGCGACGTTGTTCCCATTCTTTGACTTGATTTAAAGGTTGCGTCATCTGACCTCGGTTGCACTGGAGATAAATGGGCAGGATACCTCTTGGGAATGAACTTCTATAAGGTTTCCCAATTTAAGTTAATCACTATTCTCTATCTTTAGATATAAGACGTAAATAGAGAAGTGTAGTATTATTGCATATTCATAACAACATTCATGAAACAATAGCTACAAATCTCTTACAACCGCTATTCCTAATATTGAATCGGTGTTCTAGATAATACTTTTATTTTGCTGGCTGATTTTCGCTGACATTGCAGTCGCAAACCTATACCCATAGCCCCAACAGCAAACAAACCTAACAAAAAAGAAGGTTCAGGAACAGACTGGCTGTTAGCCCGACCATACTGTAGATGGTCTACTTCCCAGTCCGTGCTATCAAGCATTCGGATCTCAATTGCCGAAATGCCATCCAAATTGATTGCACCAAAAAACCTATCCTCTGCGGTCTGACCACGAAAATCGCCATCACCAACAATTGAACCTAAGACTCCTAAAGAAGTGCCAAGGGCGTCAAAAGCTTCGAGGTTAACATTACCAAATCCTAAACCAGTATTAGAAAAGCCAACATCAGTCCAAACAATGCCAACATTCGTGGGTAAAGCACCCAGAACACTAGCATTGAAGCTAAATCTCATAGTCGATTTATTGGCAGAATACCAACTGTAACCGTTTAATCCACTGCCATCGATTACTCGATCATCGCTATCTACAGAATCAGTTGAGATGTTAAGCGGGCTAGGTGAATTTATAACACCATTAGACGCAGTGACACCCGGCGTATTTAAAAGGCCATCTTCAAAGTTTTCCAAATTAAAGTACGAATAGTTACCACCCTTGAAAGGGCTGTCGTCAAAACTTTTGTAGGGACTAGGTTCTAAGTAGGTAGTAACAGCATTAGCAACTGGTGTTGTAGCAATTGAACTCAAAGCCATAAACAGGACAGTAGCCGTCATCTTTGATAACTTTTTCATCATGATTATCAAATTACCTCAATGATGATGGTCAGTATTAGCACTGTAATCTCAACTAGTCAAAACTCACGTTTTCATACTTTTAGTATTGAACAACTGTAAGTAACTATTCATCAGTGATGGTACGTATATACGAGCAGCTAGTATCAGATTTATGTAACTTTTTGTACTAAAAATTTAATTTTAGATGAAGTTCATCTTAGAGAATTTGTAGTCTATTTGGCTTTGAGATCTATCAAAGTGGCGAATTATCAAGTTGCCATTCTGAGCGTGAGATAGCGTAGTAGACTACATCATGACCGTAATAGTGAGCATTCTTTTGATACTTCATCCCAACTTTCTGGATGATACGTACTGAAGCGATGTTTTCCGGTTTAGCGATCGCCACTATCCGATCTAGCTTTAATTCTCCAAAACCATACTGCAAAGTAGCTTGAGAAGCTTCTGTCCCCAGTCCCATGTTCCAATAAGACTTGTCAAATACATAACCAAGCTCAACTTCTGGCGTATTTTCCAGGAAACCAAGTCCACAACGACCAATCAGTTTATTACTATCTTTGTGTATTACTGCCCACATTCCAAAGTTGTGTTGTTGCCAGTGTTGGATATGTTTGTGTAAGCTTGCCTGTGTTTGTTCTCTTGTTCTGAGTGACAGATACCTCATAACTTCGGCATCGCTGTAGAGGCGAAACAGGTTATCGAAGTCGTCTAGAGTGAATTGCCTTAGTTGTAGTCGTGCCGTTTCTATCTCAGCCATAGTAACTTTGATGTCAATTCAAGTTCGCAAAATGTAAAAGGAATCGTCTGATTGCCATTGCGATCGCGAGATAGCATAGTACACTACATCTAAGTTGTAAAATTGGGCATTTTTCTCATATTTCAACCCTGCTTTTTCCATTACACGACGCGAAGCAATATGTTCTGGTGCGGTGATGGCGACAATATGATCTAGCTTCACTATCTCAAAGCCATATCTCAAACTTGCCTTTGTTGCTTCACTGGCAATACCTTGATTCCAATAAGCTTGGTCTAAGCGATAAAGAACTTCAACTTCAGGACTATTTGGTAAAAAATTTAGCCCACAATGACCAATTAATTTGGCGGTGGCTTTTTCTACGACAGCCCAAACACCAAAACCATGCTGACGCCAGTGGGCTATAAAAAATTCTAATATTTCTAGAGTTACTTCTTTGAGCTTCTCCGTTGGTATCGGCCCTCTAGGTGAATACTTCATGACTGCTGGATTGCTCAAAATGGGAGCAAGTTCATCCAGGTCTTTTAAGGTATATGGTCTGAGTTGTAGTCTTGCGGTTTCTATCTCAGGCATGGTATCAGATAAGGTGTGCGTTAGCGTAGCGTTTTGTAGAGAAAGTATCGCTACTTTAAAAAAGCGTGTTTTTCCGATTGTAAAAATTAATATAATGCTCCTATTATGAGCATCTCCCAATCCCTCCAAAAACCTTACACCCAAGACCGTCGGCGCGAAAATGACTGGCGGTTATTTTTGCGCTTAGTGCCTTATGCCCGTCGTAGTGGGCGGCTGCTAGTGCTTTCAATGATCTTACTCGTGCCGATCGCATTAGCTAACGCTGTACAACCATTGTTGATTGGACAGGTAATCTCGCTAATTCGCAATGAACCTAGCACTTATGAGTTTCTCAGGAATCGTCCCTTCATGCAAGGATTACATATCCTGGAAGGATTATTGCTATTTGCGATTATTGTAAGACTCTCATTGACAGGTATTCAGGGTTATATAGTACAAACCCTAGGGCAAAAAATCACCGCAGAAATTCGCCAAGACTTATTTCACCATGTGACATCTCTAGCAGTGCGCTTTTTTGACCGCACTCCTGTAGGTAAATTAATTACCAGACTCACCAGTGATGTAGAAGTGTTAGGAGATGTCTTTTCCACTGGGGCGATCGGCATTGTGTCCGATTTGTTTTCTATGCTGGTGATTACGGCTTTAATGTTTTCTATCCAATGGCAACTCGCTTGCTTGCTGCTGTTGTTGCTGTTACCAGTTACTTGGGTAATTGTTTACTTTCAGCAACAGTACCGCAAAGCCAATTACAAAGTGCGAGAAGAACTTTCTATTCTCAACTCACAACTACAAGAAAATGTGGTTGGCATCAATGTAGTACAGTTGTTCCGCAGAGAAAAATTTAATGCTGAACTATTTCGGATCACGAACAAGAATTATACGGCGGAAGTAGATCAAACCATCTTTTATGATTCGGCTGTTTCAGCAACCTTAGAATGGATTGGACTGATTGCTATTGCAGGTGTGTTATGGGTGGGTGGTTGGTTACTTTTAAGAGATAACTTGACTTTTGGAGTTTTATCTGCATTTGTATTGTATGCTCAGCGTTTATTTGACCCTTTACGAGATTTTGCCGAAAAATTCACTGTAATTCAATCTGGATTTACAGCCATTGAACGGGTTAGCGAGATTTTAGATGAACCGATAGAAATACGCGATCGCACCAATCCGCGTTTTTCAATATTTGATGCTAAATTCGGCTATATAGACGAGATACTTGCAGAACTCGAATCCCCAGACCTCAGTACTCCACCAGAACTAGGAGAAATCCGTTTTGATCACGTCTGGTTTGCCTATAAAGACGATGATTATGTAATTAAAGACTTAGATTTCACCATTCATCCTGGTGAAAAAGTGGCATTAGTCGGCCCCACAGGTGCAGGTAAAAGTTCTATTATCCGTCTTCTGTGTCGCCTCTACGAACCCACCCAAGGACGCATTTTGATAGATGGCGTAGATATCCGAGAAGTACCACAGGCAGAACTCCGCCGCTACATGGCAGTAATTTTACAAGAAGGCTTTTTGTTTGCTGGTGATGTTAAAAGCAATATCAGCTTAGGAGACATTTACACCATTGAGGAAATTCAACAAGCAGCAGAGAGTACAAACATTGCTGAGTTTATTGAACAATTGCCTCAAGGCTATGATACTCAACTTAGGGAACGGGGCACAAATCTTTCTAGTGGACAAAAGCAACTTTTAGCTTTTGCTCGTGCTGCTATTCGCAATCCAGAAATTCTGGTGCTAGATGAGGCAACCGCTAGCCTAGATGTTGGGACAGAAGCTTTAATTCAAGAGGCATTAAATCAGCTTTTGCAAAGACGCACCGCCATTATTATCGCTCACCGCCTGTCTACAATTCGCAACGTAGATCGAATTTTTGTTCTCAAGCGAGGGGAATTAATCGAACAGGGAAGTCACGAAGAACTACTGGAACAAAGGGGACTTTACGCAACTTTGCACAATTTACAGATGTTGGGAACTTAGGGAAAAGGTTCTCATAAAGAAAGGGTGAGTTAAGTTTTGCAGGTCGATACAATCGAATTGTCAGTCGATACAATCGAATTGCAGACCGATGCATGAATGTATTCTTTGTACGGGCAGTCCCGCCCACACGGCTGCCCTCGCCTTTGCGCCTCTGTGGTGACAAAAATTAATTTGCAGGTATCCACGCAAATTACTTGGGAGAAACTTCAACTAGCCCCGCAAGGAGTCCCACTACTTTTGGCGCATCAACCTGTAACTTCATCTGTTCACAACGTACAGTTAAAAAAGGCTGACCAAAACCTATTTCAGAGAAGGGACTTTCGGCGGGTACTTCTAACTTGGAACCAATTAAACCCAGCAGAGACTCAAATTCAGCGGGGAATATCAGTAAATCGTTACCCATTGCGCTGAAACCAGACGCGCCGAGGTGCGATCGCAAAGCCAAGTTTTGCGGATTATAGTTAAGACTACACAACTTCTGATTTCCCTGACGGACGGTAACACGCTCACCTTGTTCCCAAGTAAACTCAGCTAGTTCTTTTGGTAGTCCCCAAATTTCTCGACCACCAGCCACCGAATCAGCATTATCTACATAAATGTGGGAAACCCAACCACCGAATTTTCCTTGATAACTAACCACAGCCGGAGCGACAACTAACTCGCTGTATTCCAGCACCGAGCCTGAGCCGTAATTAGATAAATACACGCTACCGAGGGTTTTACCAGGCCATACAGAAATAATTTCTAACTCCGAGGGAATAAGGTGGCGCACTCGGTCAATATTCACCAATTGCAGAGTTTGGATAGCGTAGCCTTGAAGTGTCCAAGGTGGTTGTGGATATGACATATACCAATTTTAGTTGTTGTAGAGGCGTTGTATTGCGCTGTAGAGACGTTGCATTGCAACGTCTCTACAACAGTTACCAGATCATGAGATAAAAAAAATCCCCACCCAGGCAAATGCTTGGATGGGCAATATAAAGCGGGGACACAATAAATTTTCCCTACAGAACTATGGGAATTATTTGCTTTCGGTGAAATCAGCGTCAATCACATCATCACCGCTACCGGAGGAAGTTGAACCACCATCTTGAGGTTCAGCGCCTTCAGGAGCCGCACCACCACCAGCTTGTTGATAGATGTTGCTACCAACGGCGAATAGTGCTTGTTGTAGTTCTGGTGTGAGTTTCTTAATTTGCTCATCGTCTTCTTTAGCAACTGCATCCCGCAGTTCTTTCACCAAACCTTCGACTTTAGTCTTGTCAGCTTCGGGAACTTTATCGCCCAATTCTTGTAGCTGCTTCTCGGCTTGATATGCCAATGAGTCGGCTTGGTTCTTGCGTTCAATTTTCTCACGACGCTCTTTGTCAGCAGAAGCGTTTTGTTCAGCTTCTCTCACCATCCGGTCAACATCAGATTTATCCAGGGTGGAAGCACCAGTGATACTAATAGACTGTTCCTTACCAGTGCCTTTGTCCTTAGCGGTGACGTTAAGGATACCGTTGGCGTCAATATCGAAGGTGACTTCAATTTGCGGGACGCCGCGTGGTGCAGGTGGAATACCATCAAGGCGGAAGGTTCCCAAACTCTTGTTATCGCCAGAGAATTCTCGTTCACCTTGGAGGACGTGGATTTCCACGTTGGTTTGACCATCCACAGCTGTAGAGAAGACCTCTGATTTCTTGGTGGGAATTGTCGTGTTGCGGGGGATAATTTTGGTCATCACACCGCCCAATGTTTCTACACCCAAAGATAGAGGTGTTACATCTAATAGCAAGATACCTGTAACATCACCCTCTAGCACACCGGCTTGAATGGCTGCACCAATTGCCACCACTTCATCGGGGTTAACGCTTTGGTTGGGATCTTTACCCAATATCTGCTTCACCAACTGTTGAACTGCGGGAATCCGGGTAGAACCACCAACTAATACGACTTCATCGATATCGCCCTTATTTAATTTAGAGTCCCGTAGCGCACTCTCAACAGGGATGCGGCAACGGTCGATTAAGTCAGAACAAAGTTCTTCAAATTGGGCGCGAGTTAGGGTTGTATCCAGGTGCTTGGGCCCATCCTGGGTAGCAGTGATGAATGGTAGGTTGATTTCTGCTTGGGTAACGCTAGAAAGCTCAATTTTTGCTTTTTCTGCGGCTTCAGTCAGACGTTGTAAGGCTTGTTTATCTTTCCGCAGATCAATCCCTTCGGCTTTTCTAAATTGTTCAGCTAAGAAGTCAACAATTTTTTTGTCGAAGTCGTCACCGCCGAGATGGGTGTCACCAGAGGTGGATAACACTTCAAATACTCCATCGCCAACTTCTAGCACGGATACGTCGAAAGTACCGCCACCAAGGTCAAATACCAAGATAGTTTCGTTACTCTTCTTGTCAAACCCATAAGCCAAAGAAGCGGCAGTCGGTTCGTTAATAATCCGCAGAACTTCGATACCTGCAATTTTGCCAGCGTCTTTTGTCGCTTGTCGCTGGGAGTCATTGAAGTATGCGGGAACGGTGATTACAGCTTTGGTTACGGTTTCACCGAGGTATTTGCTAGCATCTTCTACTAGCTTGCGGAGAACCTGTGCAGAAATTTCTTCAGGAGCAAACGCCTTACCGGCTCCTGGGCATTCTAACTTAACATTGCCATTGCTGCTGATGACTTTGTAAGAAACTTCGGTAGTCTCCTTGTTCACTTCGTCGTAGCGGCGTCCGATAAAGCGTTTGACGGAGTAAAACGTATTTTCCGGGTTCATCACCGCTTGGCGTTTGGCGATTTGACCAACCAAGCGATCGCCATTTTTGGCAAATGCAACCACTGATGGTGTTGTCCGAAAACCCTCCGCGTTAGCAATAACCGTGGGTTTACCACCTTCCATCACTGCTACGCAGGAGTTAGTCGTACCTAAGTCAATTCCAACTGCTTTTGCCATTTTAGGTGCTGGCTCCGTATAACTACAAATGAATGAATGAGAGTATAAAGGACTAAATTTTGAACCAACTGGGTTAAGAAATCAGCCAGTTCAGCATGAATACCTTTGATTTGGCTTTCCTGAAGTTGAAACTCCAGACTATGCTGATATATATACTGAGCTTGTGTAGCCAGTCCATGAAGGGTGGTTTCCCGAACCTTAGTTAGGACGGTTCACCTAAATGGTGTTTCTAGTTGGTTCATGGATTAATTTGCTTTCACTTTGTCTAATGTATGAGAATTAATACTTTCAGTAATTAGGGTGAACCGTAACGTCATAGTGGTGTTTGCCGTCTTTAGGCGCAACAAATCACAGAGTTACTGAGGAATCAACGAGCCAGAAAGGAGCGATCGCCTCAGTAATTCACTTTAATCGCGGATATTCAGTAATTTTTGCCGCAGTGGATTTCAGGAGGCAGAGGGGCAGAAGAATTTTAGATTTTAGATTTTGGATTGAACAATCTAAAATCCCAAATTGCAAATCCAAAATTGAATGGGCAGGGGGCAGGAATAAATACTGACTTTTGACTCTTGACTTTTGACCCTTGACTTAGTACTTAGAGGTTTTGCCTAATTGGGAAAAAAGAATCTCCCAGTCAATGACAGCT
Organism: Nostoc sp. B(2019); assembly: GCF_010091925.1. Lineage (GTDB taxonomy): Bacteria > Cyanobacteriota > Cyanobacteriia > Cyanobacteriales > Nostocaceae > Komarekiella. The sequence goes on from NZ_WVID01000002.1 coordinate 214,489, forward strand.
GGTCTTGCTCCCTGGTTAACTAGTTCAAAAACTTTTCCTGAGCTACTTGGGTGAAGAATAGATTCTACACAAGCGTTTGCTACATCAATTCGGCTGGCATCACCCGACAAGGTGTCGCCTGTGCCTACTGCCACACCATATTTACCCCCTGTTTTTGCCTTTAAAAGGGTGTTGAGGTCGTATGAGGTGTAAGGGCCGTCAATCAGGCGTCCTGGGCGGATAATGGTGTAGGGTAATCCTGAACTGGCGATCGCTTCCTCGCCTTGCTGTTTGGCATCAAGCACACCGAAGCCATTGAGAATACTAAAAGGAAACTGATCTTTACGAAGAATCCCGCAGGAAGAGACGAAAACAAACCGCTGTAAATTTTGAGGTGCTGCTGCTACGAGGTTACTGACACCTTGGGCATCGACCTTTGCTGGACTATTCTTTGCCTTGGCTTCACTAGATTTAGGGTTAAGAAACACAGTTCCCCATTCAATTAAGTTCAAGGGCGGGTCAAACTCCCATCTAGCAGAGGGAAAGGCTGTGGTTCCAGTACAACAGATGATGTGGCTTAGATCCTGCATTGCGGCTGGGAGTGTAGCCGGCTGGCGGATATCACCAACAGCAACTTCCGTTCTGTGATCAAACATCTCTTCGGCTTTTGCTGCATTGCGTGTCAAGACGCGAACTTTGAAACCTTTTTCCAGCAGCTTGCCTACCACAAGTTGTCCCACTCCACCAGTACCACCAGCAACCAGTACCAAATTTTCAGAAGTCATAATTGCCCTAAGATAGTCTATTGCTAATCTAATCAAACTTTTGAGTGGGAAACATCTGCTGAGGAGTTGAGGAGCGATCGCTATAGCGTTTCCTTATCCCCAACACAGTAAGATCTTAAGAGCGTAAATTCGAGCAATGCACCAAGTGTGAAAACTGACAGCATTTTTTATCGCCTTTTTCAAGAATTACCCAGCATCTTTTTTGAATTAATTGGCAACCCGCCTCAAACAGCAGATGCTTATAAATTCTCTTCAATCGAAATCAAGCAAACTGCCTTCCGCATAGATGGCGTTTTTCTCCCGACACAAGGCGAATATCAATCGATTTACTTTGTTGAGGTTCAGTTTCAAACCGATACAGAAATTTATTCGCGTCTATTTTCAGAAATCTTTTTATACCTACATCGAAATAAACCAAAAAATCCTTGGCGAGGAGTAGTTATCTATCCTACCCGCAGTCTGGATACAGCAAATATAGATAATTACAGCGAATTTTTTACTAGCCAGCGTGTTAGCCGTATTTATTTAGATGAACTAGGCGAAACAGCAACACTGCCAGTGGGAATTGCTACGATTAAATTAGTGGTTGAAGATCAGGACACAGCAATTACAACTGCCAGAGAGTTAATATCAAGAACCCAGCAAGAAACATACACTGAACGACAACAACGACAGTTATTAGAATTAATAGAGACAATTTTAGTTTACAAGTTTCCGACTATGAGTCGAGAGGAGATTGCAGCTATGTTTGGGTTAAGTGATTTGAAGCAAACACGAGTTTATCAAGAAGGACGAGAAGAAGGACGAGAACAAGGGCGACAAGAAGGGCGACAAGAAGGCGCACGTCAAGAAAAGTTGAGAATGGTATCTTTATTGTTGAAATTGGGATTGAGTACAGAAGAAATAGCAAAAGAGTTGGGTCTTGGTTTAGAGGAGGTTCAGCAACAAATGCAAAAACAGGCTACAAGTTAAGCTCGACTTTATCTATTTTTACCGATGCGATGTCATTTGAATTGAGCGTTTGAGCGATGTAGCTGTTTATGCGGTTTAATTGGATAAAGTCGAGCTAAGCGATTGTTCGCGCTAATAACACTGGACACGTGGCATTGACTCGAACATAGTCAGACAAAGAAGCACCTATTAGTCGGTCTATATCAACAAAACTCTTAGCGATCGATGGACGACGATCTGGAGAACCGAGTAATAATAAGTCTATATTCAACTCCTCTGCCAACCGACAAATTTCTTCACCTGGCTTACCACTGCTGCTATAACAACGATATTGAATACCTTGTCTTTCAGCTTCAGCCGCCGCAGCTGCCAAAACAGGATTTTTGCCTGAGTTAACCTCGGTTATTTCTGAGATTTTGCCGCCTAAATCTGTAGCAATATTAGCCAAAATCAACTGACCACCCTGAATATCTCGCAGCAGGAAAAGAGCTAATTTTAAACAGTTTTTTGACGCATCAGAGTTGTCCATTGCCACCATAATGCGCTTAATTCTTTTGACGTAAATGTCATCTTTTACCAGCAACATGGGGCGAGAAGATAACTGGAAAACATACTGACTGACTGAGTTCGATAAAATTGATTGCAGTCGCTTAAGTCCGCGTGAACCCATAATAATCAAGTCAGCATCGATTTCATCAGCTACTTGGCAAACCACATCTTTGGGATCTCCTTGCCGTAAAATTGAAGAAACCTGGCTAGGATCTAAGTTCAAAGTCTGAATGGCATTAGCCAAGATTTTGCCGCCCTCTTCCCATTTAGCTGTCATGGCAGCTGCGGTACTTTGACCAGTTACAACATGCAAAACTGTAACTTTTGCATATTTAATTGATGGCATTTCTTTCAGCGTTTTAAGCATTTCTTCTGCGTGTCCCAATCCTGAGACAGCCAGCAAAATTTTTTCTATCATCTTACTAGTTCTTGTTAAGGTTGCTTTAGTTTTCGCTGTTAGGACGTGGCTCAGACCGGATTTTCACCACCTGGCTTGACAACCTAGTCAGTATGTTGTGAGTTGGCGCAAATAAACTTTACTTTTTGGTCTTTAGTCTTTAACACTTAAATAACCAAGTACAAAAGACTAAATAAATGTTTAGGTTTATTCATACCACCAGTTAGTCAAATTTTAAACTAGGCTTCAATCATTAAGCATACTCTCAATTTAGCCTGATTAACTTAACAAATTATGATGTTAGTTATTATCTTTAATCTATATTAACTTTTTGTAAATAAAAGTTAGTTAAGTATTGCAAAGAAATTTCCAAAAAATACAAATAATAGTCTTTTTTAAATGCATATCAGACTATTTAAGAAAAATTATAATGTTGATATAGATTGTTTATATTTAATATAATCACATGGTAAACATTTTGTATTTGGCTGTGTCAGATGTTTTGCGATCGCACCAAACTAGGGAATACGCGCGTATAAATTATCAACTTAAAATAGTTGTACGTAGGCATTATCCGGCGGCATCATGCGATCGCAGTTTGAGAACATAGGTATATTCGAGTTTTGAGTAAGCTACATATCGATATCCAGGCGTTGCTAATTAAGAATATGAATTTTGTTTCGCGCAAAGGCGCAAAGACGCAAAGATAAGAGTTATAAAGACTTTATTTTGGAATTTCATATTATCTATATGCAGCAATTTAATATGTGTTTCAATCCCTAATAGGGATTTTGTGTAATTGAAATCTAACAATATCACAGTAGCTTCATCCATCGTTGTTGTTTCAATCCCTAATAGGGATTTTGTGTAATTGAAATCAATCAAATAAGCCTTAAGAGGATTACCCTGAAGTTTCAATCCCTAATAGGGATTTTGTGTAATTGAAATTCTTGAAAGTTTTATTTACGAACATCTTCTATCGAGTTTCAATCCCTAATAGGGATTTTGTGTAATTGAAATCTTATTCACACCCTCATCAAGAAAGCGACTACCGGTTTCAATCCCTAATAGGGATTTTGTGTAATTGAAATTTTCTTTAGCTCTTTTATAAGTTTGCGTAGTCGCTTGTTTCAATCCCTAATAGGGATTTTGTGTAATTGAAATGCATTTGCTTTCTCCTGCGCCGCTATGCGTTTGATGTTTCAATCCCTAATAGGGATTTTGTGTAATTGAAATAGAAGTTGCTGAGTGGACGAAGAATACGGGTTTAGTTTCAATCCCTAATAGGGATTTTGTGTAATTGAAATTTTCTTTAATATCCTCATTAATAGCTTCAAAATTTGTTTCAATCCCTAATAGGGATTTTGTGTAATTGAAATTCACCAGGGCTAATGCGAACAGTAAAACTTGTCGTAGTGTTTCAATCCCTAATAGGGATTTTGTGTAATTGAAATTACCAAACTTGAGAATCATGTACGACATGGTGGAGTTTCAATCCCTAATAGGGATTTTGTGTAATTGAAATGTCATTCCAAGAGTCATATCGTATGTCATTCCAGATGTTTCAATCCCTAATAGGGATTTTGTGTAATTGAAATTAGGGTTTCTGTAGCTATGGACAGATTGGATGACGTTTCAATCCCTAATAGGGATTTTGTGTAATTGAAATTTAAAGTTAAAGATGAACTTAAAGGTAGATGTAATGTTTCAATCCCTAATAGGGATTTTGTGTAATTGAAATTTAGGTAACTGTGGGAGTGCAACGGCTAAACTACAAGTTTCAATCCCTAATAGGGATTTTGTGTAATTGAAATCTGAAGAGAGGACAAGACTGAAGAAGTTGGAGGATATTGTTTCAATCCCTAATAGGGATTTTGTGTAATTGAAATAGAATCAGGGAATTATGTACACACACATTAATACCTGGTTTCAATCCCTAATAGGGATTTTGTGTAATTGAAATCCAACAAACCGTACTTCGTGTGATTCAAAATTAGTTTCAATCCCTAATAGGGATTTTGTGTAATTGAAATGTAATACCCCCTGTTATTGGATGTCATTTGAGATGTTTCAATCCCTAATAGGGATTTTGTGTAATTGAAATCCGCTATACACGTCGGAGACATCCCTGTACTTAAGTTTCAATCCCTAATAGGGATTTTGTGTAATTGAAATGTTGGGGTTCCTGTACACAGCCTGTATTGATGGGTTTCAATCCCTAATAGGGATTTTGTGTAATTGAAATCGTTTACCATGAGGCGACCAAATGGCTTATCACCTGTTTCAATCCCTAATAGGGATTTTGTGTAATTGAAATGGTTCAGAGGGGTATATACATTACAAGGAAAATATGTTTCAATCCCTAATAGGGATTTTGTGTAATTGAAATGCAAGTCGCCAAGAATGCATTGAATACTGGGGCTGTTTCAATCCCTAATAGGGATTTTGTGTAATTGAAATCGCCATCAAAGCAATGGTTGAAGCAGGTATGACTAGTTTCAATCCCTAATAGGGATTTTGTGTAATTGAAATAATTATTTTTACTTCCATATACTCTTTTGGTAGGTGGTTTCAATCCCTAATAGGGATTTTGTGTAATTGAAATAGACATTAACTAGAGAGGAGTAAAAAATTCTTATCCGTTTCAATCCCTAATAGGGATTTTGTGTAATTGAAATGAGATAAATCGTACCCACCCCCCCAGTGAATTGAAGTTTCAATCCCTAATAGGGATTTTGTGTAATTGAAATCTTTATTCGTTGTTACTATCGCTAATATCGGAAAGTTTCAATCCCTAATAGGGATTTTGTGTAATTGAAATTCCATCGATTTATAGATATCTGAATATCAGTTAAGTTTCAATCCCTAATAGGGATTTTGTGTAATTGAAATAAGGGATGTCGATATAATGCCGGTTTATACTCGTTTCAATCCCTAATAGGGATTTTGTGTAATTGAAATAGCAGGAGCCTGAAAGCCTTGCCTTATTTGGTTTTCAAGGTTCTGTTGCGCGAATTTAGAAATCATAACATGAGGAGTTGTAATTTGGCTAGATACAAATCGCTGAAAGCTAGTCCAGGTAAGTTGCGCGGATGGTTTATAAATTTTATTGCCCTCAAATTCTTGCATAGACGACAATTCAGCCATTTTTATAGTGACCTCTTCACTAAACACCTACCCATCCGCGCACTCGGCACAGAAACTAGTCGAATTGCAAAGCTGCTTACTATCAATATTTTCCACTTTGCCAAGATGAATTGATACTATCGAGATCATACTCGATTAGTTCAGTTGACTTAGACACGATGTCTACAGCGGTAAACTACGCACTTCCGATTCCCCTCAAACGTCGGATGTTATTTGATAGAGTCTTCAAAGTCTGTCATAGCACAAGCAAACTCTCTAAAAGCGGTTTTAATAAGAACCTCTTTCGTTCCCCTTTCAAGTCGAGAATTGCGTATAAGATCTGCTAATTCTATAAACAGCATAGAAAACATAAAACGATCTTGGCGGTCAACTTGTTTCAAGCAAGACAGTATAAACTCATAAAGCTCTGTTTTTCTAGGTTTGGTTTGTTCTTCCCATATTTGTAATCCAAGCCGGAAGGTTCTCAAGCGGATTTCATTAGTGTTGAAAGACGCGTCTTTGTAGCGAACTGATACGCGTTGAGGTATTTCCATAAGTTTTCACATGAAAATTCAATGTAAAGTAATTATTCAGACTTTTTCTGGCTCATCCGGGAAAATGGATAAATTAGAGCTTGTTACTCTGAGCTAATTACGAATTACTCAGCGCTTTTACTAGAATTTGATTTTGCTCCTCAGTCCCAATAGTGATGCGTAATTTATCATCCAGTCCTGGCTGCTTGAAGTAGCGGATTAAAATTCTCTGTTCTTTGAGCTTTTGATAGAGATATTCTGCATTATCTTGCGGAGGTTGTACCAGTAAGAAGTTAGTTTGAGAATCCCAAACACGGAAACCTAATTGTTTCAAGTCTGTTGCTAGTTTAATCCGCGATGCTTTAATCTTTGCTACACAAGCATTTTTATAAGCTTGATCGGTGATTGCAACTGTCCCAACTGCACAAGCGATCGCATCAATGTTATAACTATCTTTCACCTTAAACAATCCATGCAACAACTTGGGATTAGCTACTGCAAATCCCAGCCGTAATCCTGCCAATGAGTACCCTTTAGAAAGTGTCCGAATTACGATCGCATTCTCGTATTCTTTAACCAAAGCCAATGCATTATCTTCAGCAAAATCAATATATGCTTCGTCAATCACTAAAACCCCAGATAACTGGCTAGCTAATTTCCGTAAGTCTTCTATTGGTACTGTGTGCCCCGAAGGACTATTGGGCGATGCAATAAATGTTACAGATCCATTAACAGCAACTAATTCCTCCAGAGGTAAACTATAATCCTCGTTGTAGGGAACCTCAGTAATATCCGCATCTTGTATTTGAACTAATGTACGATATAGCACGTAAGTTGGCATTGGGTAGACTACCCTTCGCCCAGGTTCTACACAGGCTCGAATCACTACGCTCAATAATTCGTCGCTGCCATTTCCGACAATAATCCAATCACTAGGAACTCCTAAAACTTGACTCACTGCTTGACGAAACTCGCCGCCAAACGGTTCTGGATATCGTCGCAACCACTCCCCATCGATATTTTGCAGTACAGCTAGTGCCGCAGGGGAAGGAGGATAGGGGTTTTCATTGCTGTTGAGTTTGATGAACTGTGTGCCGCGCTGGGGTTGCTCACCGGGAACATAGCTAGCCATTGCGTCAACATTGGAGCGGAAGTAGTTGATCATAGGGCATTGGGTATGGAAATAGACTTTTAGTTAGCGTTGCGATCGCTTGCGGTGGGCGATTATGCGATCGCAAATCCTGAATTGCTTTCTCACAACGAGTGATTAGCCATCAGTGAGCAACAAGATTCCCGACTTTTCTAAAAATTCGGGAATCTAAGTCTTGCAAACTTGATATCCTTATACCAGAAAGGTCAAACAGGCATGTAACCTCAATGCTAGTCCTGAAACTATGAGCGCTAACGAAATATCTCTTCGACCTGCTGAAGAAACAGATGCGTGGTTAATGAGTGCAATTCATATTGCTGCTATCAAAGCTCTGCCTCCAACTTTATATACCGAGAAAGAACTGTTAGCCTGGCGTAATTACCGCGACCAGCCCGATGGTTCAAATATCTTGAGAAGTATGAAAGTCGAAACTTTTTGGGTTGCTGTCGAGCGTGATGTAGTCACAGGATTTACTAGTTATATTGTTGATGAACTTATCGGATTATATGTCCATCCTAAATATCAAGGTAAAGGAATAGGACGCACTCTAGTTGAGCATTTTTGCAACGAAGCAACTAATCGCGGCATTGATAAAGTGATTACAACTGCTAGCCTTTATGCTGAAGGATTTTATTTGCGACTAGGATTTATTGCTATTCAAAGAGCACCTCATCAATTAAGAAGTTGCATAATTGTTCCAGTTACTAAGATGAGTAAGACATTATCTCATACTACAGATGATGATAATTTTGCATCCAGATGAAATCATCATTTGAGCTTAAACGCAAATCCAAACAACTGCTAGAAATTGCTGAAACAGGAGTGTGGATCAACAGCGTGTTTTCCTGTTTGCAGACTATCAAAAGGAAATAGAGTCAAAGCGATCGCCCTACAGCCCTTTGGGCATCCTACGGTAGGCGTTGGCGCAGCCATCGCTTTGGTTGAGACAATCCAGATAAAGCGATCGCTGCAATTTTGTCCCACTACGCAAGTCCAACCAACTTTTCGCTCAGATCCCACATACGCTTGGCTTTGTCATCATCGCTTGCTTCCTTTGAAACATCTTGAACAAATGACTTACCATTTTTTTTCTGCCGATTCCCCCAGCTCCAATAAGTGCCAGATTGGCTATATTCAAGATCAGCAACCACCGCCGCGACCCGCTCCCCAGCTAACTCTTCAGACACAAAGCCCCCAGTAATGTACTTCTGGAAAACTGGGAATATTTTCTGAAACAGAGGATAGTGATTTCGGAATAGAGCCGTTGTTGCAACACATCCCGGATAGAGAGAACTGAAGGTAATCCCGGTGGATTCGTGATAGCGTCGATGCAATTCACGCATAGTCAGCACATTACAGACTTTGCTATCCTTGTAAGCTTTGACAGGCTCAAATTTCTTGCCATCAATCATTGATATTGGTTGCTTAAATCCCGCTTCAAAGCCTTTGAGTTCTCCTAAGTCTGGACGCGGCGGAATTTTCCCACCAAGCTCCTTGGGATTGTGTGTAACAGTTCCCAAAATGACCAATCTCGGCTTTGAAACTGATGCTTTTTTGAGTTCCTCAAGCATGAGGTTACACAGGAGAAAATGACCGAGGTGATTTGTAGCAACGCTCAACTCAAATCCCTCTGGGCTTCGCAATGGCTCTTTTAATAAAGGCATATAAATCGCCGCATTGCATACCAAAGCGTCTAGAGGTCTGCCAATTTCTCTGAAGTTCTTTACAAACTGTCGCACACTCTCTAAACTAGCCACGTCGAGAAGCATTACTGTGTAGCTGTCCTTCGGCATTCCTACAGATTGAGCAGCTTTTTCCGCTTTTGCCAGATCCCGACAGGCCATTACTACATGCCATTGCTCAGTTTGGGCAAGAGCTCTCGCCGCCTGCAAACCTACTCCCGATGATGCGCCCGTTATTACGACCGTTGACTTCTGATGTTGGTTCATTTCAGATTGAGATACACCGCCAAGTCATTATTGTAAGGCCATAAGGATGCGTTGGGGAGCGGAGGGGCAGGGGGGCAGGGGGGCAGAAGAATTTTAGATTTTAGATTTTAGATTTTGGATTGAACAATCTAAAATCCCAAATTGCAAATCCAAAATTGAATGGGCAGGGGGGCACAAGGGGAATAAATTACTGGCTCAGAACGGGCTAAACGCCCCGCTACCGCGCTTCAGGACTCAGTACTGAATTATGCAGCGTGGGGATTAAGAAAACGATTGGCAAATTTTAGAACATCACCCATGTCTGTATTGCCATCGCGATCGCTATCCAAAAAACTATTCAACAGTGGATTTGAACCAAGAGTACCAGGTTTAGTTGAACCCATATTCAGCAGACCTAGAATTCCTGAAGTTAGTGTTGGTAAAGCGGCTTGAATCACATTGGGACTTAGCCCGGTTCTTTGAGAAACAGTTTGCACAATTTGCTGTTGTAACTGAGGTGTCAGCAGAGATTGCAACCCAGATGCACCCATACCACTACCCGCAACTTGACCAATGAGATTCTGGAACTGATTGCCACCAAGTGTTGACTGCTGTTGCTTGAGCACGGGACGAAGCGCATTACCCAAAACTGACATGACATTTTGTACTTGAGATGGTTGAATTCCTCGACTAACTATTACTTGCTGAATCGAGTTTGTGATTGACTCTAACTGAGCAACACTTCCCTGTTGATTTGGATTGTTAATTGCACTCAAAACATCAAAGAAAAGTCCCATAATTAATGTCCTCAATCAAGATTGATAGGTTAGTGAAAATAATTAGTAATTATGAATTATGAATTATGAATTACTAATTACTAATTACCCCGTTTGATGGTACGTGAACGTGGAAGGAGCGAATAATGCTCAGCCAGCGATTGTCATCTGTGTAGTAACCCACTTCTGCGATGTAATCGCGATCGCTCATGGGAATTGCCACATGTTTGTCTTGGTCACGCTCATCGCATACATATTCTTGGGTGCTGTGCGGCAACTGATTGTTTATATCAAGATTTGTCACATCATGAATTCGCAGCACAAATCTGCGTCCGCCTTGATGCCGTACATCTGCTTTGTACTCATCTGAAATTTCCCAATAGGCATAAGCATCCTGAGAGTTGCGAGGTACTAGAATAATCCGGCAATCGCTTTTCATTGCTGGTTGACCACCAGTTGTGTGTAGAGGCGCAGTGGTTGGTCGCAAGACGTTGCTATTAGGATAAGGCTGTCCTCTATCCCAGAATGACCGGGCGGCTTCCATTCCTGTGGCTGCGGCTGTGCTTCCGGCAATTGTACCACTGACTTTATTTGCTACGTTGGATACATTGTTACTCCGCCCAAACACGGTTCCCCCATTAGATGAAGGTCTGGCTGCATTGTTCACCGAGAAAGTAGATGGAACTTTAATAGGTGTTGAACGAGTAAGTTCAAGCCAACGACCATCGTCAGTGACATAACCTAATTCTGCGGCATAATTGCGATCGCCTTCAGCAATGGGAATGTGTAAATCGGGTGTTGATTCATCACAGTCAAACTGACGAAAATTGTTACCAGGTAGCCGTTGCTGATCAATACCTATAGTGTTATAAACACGAAGCGCCAGCTTGCGTCCACCTTGCTGTTGCAGTTCTGCTTTTCTTGCTTCTGGAACTTCCCAGTAAGCATAAACATCTTTGGAGTCGCGGGGTACTAGTATTAAACGACTTTCATCTTTTGTAATTCTAGGGCGATCGCTCACTAAAGAATTAGCAGCAACAGCTGTTGCTAGAGGAATAGCACCAACAGCTTCGCAGGCGGGAACACGCACATGAGATGAACGAGCAATTTCCACCCAGCGATTGTTGTTGGTCATGTAACCAAGTTCAGCAATATAATCACGGTTGTCTACTGCGATGGGAATGTGGATATCTTGCGCCTGTTGATCACAATCAAACTCCTTCATGCTGTGCGGCGTTTGACGATCCATATCAATATCGGTGACATCGTAAAGACGTACTTTCAAATTACGTCCACCTAGGCGTTGCAAGTCTTGTATTACTTCATCTGGGAGTTCCCAGTAAGCATAAGCATCCTGGCAATTTCGAGGTGTGAGGATGATCCGACTCTCTGAAGTTCGTCGGACAGGAAGAGGTACAGGTGTTGCAACGGGAGCAGGAGCAGAAGTAGCGGTGCGCCGACTCCATAACCACCACAACAATCCACCTAGTAACGGAAGTAATAATAATATCCACCAGGGGAATTCATCCCTAGATCTAGTTGCTGTGGTTGTGGTAGGAATAGATGCAGCCGCAGGAGTTGCGATCGCGATCGCATTTGCAACCCTAGCTTCTTCTACGATTTGCTGATTCTCAGGAGCAGTTGCGTAGCCTAAAAATGCTTGTGCTGCTGGATTTGTAATAGGTCTTTGGTGAGCATATCCCAAAGGCTGGGAGAATGGATAACGGGGATCTGTTGGAGGAACATTGTGTAGCGGGACAATTTGCACATTAGGATTGTTGATAACCTGATCTGCGATCGCATATCCAATGCCATCCGTTCCTAGTTTATTAATGACTGCTTCAGTGTTATCTTCTGATTTAACGGCATTCGCACCCGTTTGAAATGCAGCCGTCTTAAAAACTGGATAATTCTGAAATGATCGCCGCAAATCACTATTTTCTGGGCGGTCAATCAAACGAATTGCTTGCGGAGAACCGCCAACTTGTGACCAGTTCGTAATTTCCCCTCGAAAGATTCTAGCGAACTGTTCAGAAGTCAGGCTATTCTTATACGGATTGTCCTTTCCAAGAATTACAGCAATCTTATTACGAGTTACAGGAGTGTTTACAAGCCCTCGCGCTTTCTCCTCTTGTGTTAGCGATCGCCCAATCGCAGCCAAATCAATTTTTCCATTCGGCAATGCTTTTAAAGATGCATCTGTGCCATCGTATGCTATATTAACGCCTGTACCAGGAAACTTTGTTTTAAATCGCTCTGCTAATGCCTGATTAATCTTTTCCATGCTAGTTGTGCCATTTATCTGCACTTCTGTACCACTAGGAACAGATTGCGGAACTGGAAAAGAAGTATTAACACCTGATGATTGGGCAAATGCAGGAAGAATAATCAAACAAACTGTTGAGATAGAAGTAGCAGTAAAGGCAAATAAAATTGCTACTGATGGTAGGGATTTTTGTTGATGAAATATCTTACCAACACGTTCTTTCATAGTAAAAGACCCCCGTATACGACAGACGGAGGTATAAGTAGCATTAGTAACAGAATAATTAACTTACAAGCCTATACAAGGCTGTGGTAAAACCACCTTCATTCTCGCTATTCAGATACCGATTAATTCCTTCTTTAGATAGAAATTATTGATAATACAATCTCTCATAAAATACCTCCCTTAAGGTGAGGTAATGGGTTTAATTTTATGAGAGTTAGTGATAAAGCTAGCTTAACTTGCCCTTATTTCTAACTTCCTTGTTTAAAAAGTATTCCTGATGATAGTTAAAAATATTATGTAGCAATTCTATATGAGTTGTGGGAATGAACGAACCGCCTTATCTAGGTTCGCGCAGCGTGTCGCAGACAGAGGCTACGCGAACGAGCGTCATTATCAATTACGAATTATTTTAATAACCACGCGAAATTTGACACAGTGATACTAGAGTACATTCCCAAACTAATCGTGGTTGGGCGTAAAAAAGTAGATATTTACGAGCTTGTTCTAATTGGTTGATAATATTGGGCTGATGCAATTGTTGCCAGTAATGCTGTTGGAGATAATCGACCAACCACAGTTGTGCTTCTGTATCTAAATCGTGATCAATTTTCTTCGCTAACTCCAAGGCGTTGCGGTAGGATAAAGGCGCTTTTGTGAGGTTTTGAAGTAACTCTGAGGGAATGGCTTGTAATTGCTCGTAAGATGCGATCGCACTTCCAGGACTGCCAGATGCTAAGCTCAAAACTGTCTGATGCTGCAAAAGTTCCTGATGACCCGTTCGAGTGAGTACCTGAGTTAAAGACTGTGTATCTAAGCTATAAAAAGGGATGCGTTGACAACGTGACACCAAAGTTGGTAACACAGACTCAGGCGTAGGTGCAATCAAAATCAACGTTGCTTGTCCTGGTTCTTCTAAGGTCTTTAACAAGGCATTTGCTGCTGCTTCCGCCATTGTTTGAGCCTCCTCCAGCACTACCACATTTCTCGGTGCTTCCAACGGCGGACGACCCAAAAATTGGGTAATTTCACGAATTTGCTCTAGTCGAATTACAGGCGGTGCTTTGCGCTTAAGTCCTTTTTCTGTTGCTTCGGCTGCTGTCAGTCTTTTCCCTTGGTATTGGTACGTCGGTTGCACCCATAACAAAGCTGGGTGATTGCCTTGACGTAAACGGTTTTGTAAAGACGTAATTACTTGCGTCTTTACAAAACTAGAAAATAGCAACTCTACAAAACATCGTGCCGCTAAACTCCGTCCCACACCATCCGGCCCCACAAATAGATAAGCTGGGGCAACCCGGTTCTGTCTAACAGCCTGAGTGAGTAATTCTATAGCTTGCTGTTGTCCTACAAGTTGTGCAAATGGGTCATTAGTCATTAATCAATTGTGACACTTTACCAGTTATACTGACTAATGTGACTTAGTATGCATAAAATCAGATAATAAATAATTATTGAATCTAATTAATGATAGCTATTTATAATCTAATGTACTAAGAATAATTAATATAATTATTAGAGGAAAATATATAAGAAAGATTGGAGAATAGTCTTTAAGCAAGTTCTTTTTGTAATCACCAAAATTTCTTAGGGGATTACGCAGAGCTTCAATTGAGTCTAAATATTCTATCTTCAAATATTTCTGGATATTTCCTGCTCTTTCAACGTGGCTTAGTTGAACTTTTCTGTAGATAAAATTTATTATTGTAAAAAATATAGTTGCGACTATTCCAATATATAAAAGAAGTCTGTTTTTCTCTTGAAATGCAAAACCAACTAGGGCTGAAACTAAAGTTATAGCTATACTTTTTATAGTGAATATAGTTGAATCAAGTGTATTAATCCTATTTTGTTCTATTTCAAGTAATTTGAGTAATATTTCGTACGTCTTATCTGTATTCATAAATTTAATCGTCAACAAAATAACTGTTTTCAGAGAATTTGTAACAGTATCTAGACTTCATCCACTGCATTGGAAGCGATGCTTACGTTACGGTAACTCCTTTAGATGTACGCGCAAAATCTCCTGAATCATCTGGTGTACAGTTTCTTTACTTAAACTGCCATCTACCCGCACAATCCGCGAGGTATCGGATGCTGCTAAGTCTGCATATCCTTGCTGGACACGTCGATGAAAAGCGATTGTCTCCTGTTCGATGCGGTCTAGTTTTGCTTCGCCTTTGCGTTTACGAGACAGTCCCACTTCTACATCGATATCTAGCCAGATAGTTAGGTCACTTTTTAAGCCAGCAGTGGCAATATCGTTGAGTTGATGAATTAACTCGAAGCTAAGACCCCGACCATAACCTTGGTAGGCAATAGTAGAGTCGGTGTAGCGATCGCACAAAATATATTTCCCTGCTGCTAAACTTGGCTTAAGTTCTTGTTCTACGTGTTGCGCTCTGTCAGCAGCATACAACAAAAGTTCTGTCACTTCGGCTACTGGCTTGTTCTCAGACTTTTCTAGCAACAAACTGCGAAGATGTGAGCCTAACTCTGTTCCCCCTGGTTCACGAGTGAGAATCACAGAAATACCCAGACTTTCCAGCCACTTACTACAAAGTTGCATTTGGCTAGTTTTGCCGCAACCTTCCACCCCTTCAAATACAATTAATTTGCCACCCATGCTGTTTTTAGTTCTTTGCAATTGACTTATTTGCTGACGTTTTATTACGCTACCAGTTAAAAAGCACTCTTCGATGATGTAGGCGATCGCACTTGCTCGCATTCTTCAGGTAAACTGTAGGCGATCGCATAAGTCAGCCACCTACCTAATCAGGTAGCATCATATTTTTAATTCTTTGAGTTGGAAATTTTCATCTAAAGAGGAATAAGAGTTAACTAGTATAAGCTGGCGTCAACTTCGCAAGGAAGTTGAGTATAACTGAAGCCACAGCATCCGGCGACTCAACCAACAAACCATGACCTCCACGGTTGAGCACTACAATTTCAGCGTTAGGGATACCTTGAGCAAGTTGCTCAGAAAACTTCATCGGAGTGAGAATATCCTGTTTACCAACCATAACTAAGGTAGGACAATGAATATGTTTGAGGCGCTCTGTTGTGTCATTGCCAAGGATAGCTCGGCTGTGATGATAAAGTGTACGAGGAGAAGGTGGGAAGGGATATTTGATTGCAAATTCGATTAGACCTTCTATCATTCCAGGAATCGAGTAGAATTCATCTGTAAATATCCAAGGGAACACGACTTTCTCATAAAGTTTCAGGTCTATATTGCTAGAAAGGTCGCCCCAAGTCTCAATAATGCTATTGAACCGTTCATCACCCTTTGCCCAAGATGATATTAGCATCAAACTTTTTATCTTTTGAGGGTGTGTCAACACTAGCTCTTGGGCAATCTGACCACCCATTGAATGAGCTACTAAATGCACCTTGTCAATACCGATGCGATCAAGTAATGCTGCAATATCACTTGCCATCTGCTTAATACTATAGGGATTGTCAGGTGCAGAACTTCGCCCCATACCTCGATTGTCTAGACGAATCACTTGATAGTGTGAAACCAGCGACGGCATTAGCAGCGACCAATAGGTATGATCGCAAAGGAAGCCAGCGATTAATAATAAAGGCTCACCCGCTCCCTTGATGTCGTAGAACAAATCAATCCCGTTAATTTTAACCTTTGGCATAATCAATAATTTTGCAAAAATTCGTGAACAACAAAATTCCCGACTTCTCAATGAAGTCGGGAATCTTGAAAAGATATGCTAGATATAGTTGCATAAATTTTCAACGCATCTCCGATAAGTCTACAAAAGAAGATTAATGTGGAATAAACTTATGGTCAAGCCCAATCAAGAAAAAAAAGACAGCTTTATTTACCCACGCAGTCGGTATTATGGTGAATTTAAGCCGGAGAACTTAATATTTAATGCCAACCTTCAGGAATTTGCTCAAAAAGTTGGTTATGTTGCGAACTTAGAAACCGGCGGTAAACTCTCTCCTGAAGATGCTTACAAATATATCCAGACGCTCTGGAAAGAGTTGAAACACAGTAAACAGGAACTAAGAATTGGCCTAAAACAGGATAATTTATAATTCATAATTCATAATTCATAATTCATAATTCGTAATTCGCTCTGGGGCTACGCCCCGCTGCGCTCTAAGCGTAGCTATGCCGCAGGCTTTACGTAATTCGTAATGTTAATGTGCAATGGGTTTCGCTCCGCTTCTTTATCAAAGGCTGCACGTAGCTTGCTTCTGTTTGACAAGCCATAAGGAGAGCAAGGCAAGTGAGACACCAGCAACAATAAAACAGGGAACATAGCCGAAACTATCCACAATCCTGCCAAAAGCTGCTGCACCGATTCCCTGTCCGATAAACAGGTTGAAGACGAATAGTGAGACAGCAGTGCCTCTGGATTCAGGTGTTAATTCAGTGGCTTGGGTCTGGAGAGTGCTATGCATCATATAAAAGCCTAATCCTGTTAACATACTCAAGGGGATAAACAGCACCCAGTTTTGGAAAAGTGCGATCGCTAAAAATCCTACGCACATTAAGCTCCCTCCAACCCCAATCAGACCAATCTCACCTAGTCGCCGCACCAACCACTTCACTGAGCGACTGTAAATTAATCCACCTAATCCAAAACCACTGAGCATAAACCCGATCGCTATATATGGTAGATTATATTGCTCTCTCAAAAATGCACCAACGTAAGCAAATCCCCCAAACACACAAAAGCCTTCAATAAATACTCCTAAAATCACGGTACGCGCAACAGGTTGGCTCATGAGTTGGTAATAAGGCCGAAATGTTAACACTAACCGACCTTGAGAACGATTTCCATCACTGAGGTGGCGCGTTCCCCGCCACAGAAGTACAGCAATACCAAGGGAAACGATGCCAAAGAGCAGAAATATGTCACGCCAGCCGATATATTCCCCAAAAATGCCTCCTAAACTACCACCCAAAATTTGACCCAACACGAGCGCACTCAAGTATTTTCCTATAGCCGCTTGGCGTTCTTCGTAAGGGAAGTTGTCGCCGATATAAGCGAGTGTGATGGGAATAATTCCAGCAGCAGCCATCCCCGTCAAAAACCGCAGCAAGGTAAGTAAGACGATATTTGAGACAAAAGCACAAATAGCTGTACCGATGGCAAACGCTATGAGTGCTGCTGTAATTACCTTAAGTTTACCGATGCGATCGCCAAGTGGGCCATAGACTAACTGAAATAGTCCGTAGGGAATCGTATAGGCTGAGATAATCACCGCAGCACTACCAACGCCAACGTTAAACTCGTCAGCAATAATGTGCAACAGGGGGTCAATCACACGCGCATCAGCAATCACCATGAAGGCAGCAGCGCCCAACAGTCCTAATGAGACAGGTGTTTTGCCTACTTTATCTGTAACTGACCTACCCACTTAGTTCTCCTATTTTTTTCGTGAAATAGTCAAGAGGCAGGGGGGCGGAGGGGCAGGAGGGCAGAGGAGATATATTTTGGAATGCAACAATGAGTCTTTGATACTCGTTAATCCACCTTTGAACTCCGTTAACGAGTCTTTGATACTCATTAATCCACCTTTGAACTCCGTTAACGAGTCTTTGATACTCATTAATCCACCTTTGAACTCCGTTAACGAGCCTTTGAT
>NZ_WVID01000002.1:232866-334051 GCF_010091925.1 Nostoc sp. B(2019)
GATACTCATTAATCCACCTTTGAACTCCGTTAACGAGCCTTTGATACTCGTTAACAAGCATAAAAACTCCGCCCCTCCGCCCCCCTGCTCCTCCGTACTCAGAATACTCAACGCTGAACCGTATTTACTGACTGGTTAAATAACAAATCCCGTGATTTTTCGATATCTAGCGTCTGATTTTTGAAAGCTTCTGCCTTCTCATAAGCGCGAATTGTTGCTGGACGCGCCTTAATTGTCTCAAACCAGCGCTTCAGGTTGGGAAAATCTTCTAGCTTCTGGCTTTGGGTTTCATAAGGCACAATCCAGGGGTAAGCGGCAATATCGGCGATGGAATAATCGCCAGCCACAAACTCTCTATCTGCTAGGCGCTTATTTAGGACTGCATATAAGCGTCCCGTCTCCTTCACATAGCGGTTAATAGCATAGTCAATCTTTTCGGGAGCATACTTACTAAAGTGATGGTTTTGTCCCGCCATTGGCCCTAAACCCCCCATTTGCCAGAATAACCACTCTAAGGTTGCAACGCGATCGCGCAAATCTTGAGAGATCAATTTCCCGGTTTTTTCTGCCAAATACAGCAAGATTGCACCCGACTCAAAGACGGAAATCGGCGCACCCCCTGTTGCTGGTTCATGGTCAACGATCGCCGGAATGCGATTATTGGGAGAAATTTGGAGAAATTCCGGCTTAAATTGATCCCCAGCGCCAATATTCACAGGAATAATCGTGTATGGTAAGCCGACTTCTTCCAGGAACATCGTGATTTTATGACCGTTTGGAGTTGTCCAATAGTAAAGCTCAATCATGGGTTGTTTCTCCTATTGTATTTTATTCAGTATTAGCACGGATAGCCGAGTTGAATTATAACGTCTCTGCTTCTGATGTTTCTTTGCTCAGCAGCGATCGCTAATGAAAAAAATTACGATAAATGGAGGCTCATGGAACAATATGGTTCAGCTAGACACCAAAACATCAATCTGCATAAGTAGTAATTACGACTTTGATGATTTTGCTATCGCCATCTAAACTCGATGAAGAACCTGAAGAATCAGCGTTGGATATTTTACATAGTTCTACATCTAAAATTTCTCGACCCACGGACGTAGTTCAATTTCCCATGTCCAAGCACTGCGGGGTTGACGTAGAATGCTGAGATAAGTTTGAGCGATTGCATCGGGATCAAGGGTGCTATCAGGATTGTCTACTGAGTCTTGGCGTTCTGCTGAACGAATTGCGCCATCAATCACGAAATGCGCCACATGAATATTTTTTGGTGCTAATTCCCTAGCAATGCTCTGTGCCAAACCACGTAGCGCAAATTTACCCATTGCAAAGGGAGCAGACTGAGGATAACCTTTGACGCCCGCTGAGGCTCCGGTAAAAAGGATAGCACCACTTCCTTGGTGTAACATCCTTTTCGCAGCAGCTTGAGCAACCAAAAAGCCACCATAGGCAGTAATGTCTAGAGTTTTCGCCACCTCACTGGGATCTAGATCAATAAGAGGCCCACGGACTCGAAAGCTGGGATTGTAAACGACGACATTCAAAGAACCCAATTTATTGTCAACATCAATAAATAACTGCTTCACCTCATCCGGTTTTGAGACATCCGCGGCGAAGTTGACTGCTCCAATCTCACTACTGAGCTGAGTGAGTTTCTCAATTTGGCGAGCAACTAAACCTACAGTCATTCCCTCTTTGGCAAACAGGCGAGCTAACGAGGCACTTAGTCCACTACCCGCTCCAACTATTAAAGCTGTTGTTGACATACGTGTTCATGTTGTAAGTAATTGGGGACTGGGGAAAAAGGGAAAAGGTTAATGGGGAAAGGGTAAAGGGATGATTTTTACTTTTCTCCTTTCCCCCTTTCCCTTTCCCCAATGCCACATGTCCTATACCCTATGCCCCATAAGGATTACCTATTCTGTCTACAGAGACGTTGTGGGAGAATGGTAAACGACCAGGATTCAAGCGTGGTTCTGCTGCATAGCCTACAGGGACTAAAACAGCGATCGCTAAATCTGGATTCTCAGTTGCACCAATGACTTCTTTAACTTTGTCTTCAATCCAGCCATTCATAAAGCAGGTTGACAATCCCAAACTTTCTGCTGCTAATACCAAATGGGTAGCAGCAATCATGGCATCTTTGATAGCATATTCCCGCCGCTTATCTCCCAGTGCTGCTTGGAATTGCGGAACGGCGGTTTGAAAATAGTTCACTGTACCTTCATTCCATGCGCCTGTTTGGAGTCCTCGCTCTAGGATTGGGGTCAAGTCTTTTTCGCCTGCTGTTGAATCAGCAGCAAAGACGAATGTAACAGGTGCTTGGATAATTTGCTGTTGATTCCAAGATGCTGCTGCTAGTGCTGCCTTTTGTGCTTCATCTTGGACAAGGATGATTTGCCAATCCTGAATGTTATAACTGCTGGGTGCAGCGACGGTCAACTCTACTAGTTGCTTAAGCAGTTCTGGGGCAATGGGGTCTGTTTTAAAAGTTTTGATTGAACGACGCTTGAGTATAGCACTGGGTACATCCAGAGCTTGAGTTTGGGTAATAGGACTCATGATCTTCCCTTACGTAATTTATGACATTGCTGTAGCGCTTTTTATTATCGGACTTAATGTCCTGTAGGTGTAAAAAGAAAAAGTCGCCGAAAAGCAGATTACAGGGATTAATGATTGGCTACCTTGCTAGCAACCGACCAAAATGGATAGTCTGTATATCCCTTCTCAGTACCACCATAAAAGGTTGTCGGATCTGCTTGATTCAATGGTGCATTTAAAGCCAAGCGTCGGGGTAAATCTGGATTTGATATAAATAGAGTGCCAAAGGCAACTAAATCTGCTTCGCCTTTTGCCAATACAGCATTACCTCTTTCGCGAGTATAGCCGCCATTGACGATGAGTGTACCTGTAAAGCGATCGCGTAGATGACTAGTTGGTACAATCGTCCCACCATGTCTTATGTCTGCGTCTGTGGCCTCAAAAAGATGTAAATATGCTAAATCAAACCTGTTCAACGCTTGAGCCGCATAGCCAAAAGTTTCTAGGGGATTGGAGTCACGCATATCATTAAAGGTTCCACTAGGAGAAAGGCGCACTCCTACTCGGTTAGAATCCCACACACTAGTTACCGCCTTTGTCACCTCCAACAGGAATCGAGCACGGTTCTCAATCGCACCCCCATACTTATCTGTGCGCTGATTAGTACCATCCCGGAGAAACTGGTCAATTAAATAACCATTAGCTGCATGAATTTCTACCCCATCAAACCCAGCTGCTAGGGCATTTGCCGCACCCTGACGGTACTGTTCCACGATTCCCGGTATTTCCGAAGTTTCCAAAGCACGGGGAGTAACAAAGGGTTTGGGCCCTTCATAGGTTGATGCCTCACCTTTAGGAGCAATGGCAGATGGGGCCACTGGTAATGCTCCATCTGGTTGCAAGTTAGGGTGAGAAATCCTGCCTACATGCCATAGTTGCAGAAAAATTTTCCCTCCCTCCTGATGTACAGCATCCGTTACCAACCTCCAACCCGCGACTTGCTCAGGTGAATGAATTCCTGGTGTAAAAGGATACCCTTGTCCTTGAGGAGCAACCTGAGTTGCTTCCGCGATAATCAGCCCAGCCGAAGCGCGTTGGACGTAGTAAGTAGCGTTAAGTTGGTGTGGAACGTTTCCCTCACCTGCTCTGTTTCGAGTTAAGGGAGCCATCACTATCCGGTTGGATAGTTCCAGATTACCCAACTGGTAGGGAGAAAATAAGTTGATATCAGTATTCATTGGTTATATCTCCAAATATGTCTAAAAAGCTTGTAGGAGAAAGGAGTCAAAGGTCAAGAGTCAAGAGCCAGTATTTATCCACCCCTGCCCCTCTGCCCCTCTGCTCCCCTGCTCCCCCACATCAGCCCTATTATGAAATATGCTGTGCTAATGTCTTATTTAAGGTGGTCTTTGGCACTGCCCCCACGACAGTATCGACTTGCCGACCACCCTTAAATACCATCAGTGTGGGTATGCTGCGAATCCCATAATGGCTGGCGACAGTAGGATTTTGATCTGTGTTCAGCTTCACAAATTTCACCTGTCCTTCGTATTCCGCAGCAACTTCATCGACGACTGGGCCCACCATCCGACAAGGGCCACACCAAGGCGCCCAAAAGTCCACTAAGACTGGAATCTCACTTTCTAGAACTTCTTGCTTGAACGTGGCTTCTGTGACATTTGTGATGGATGACATAAATCGTCCTTCTGATTTAATTCTATAATTCGATAATATCGAATAACAAAAATATATGCCACTTTAAGAGATAATGCAACTATGAAATTCTTATATCACCCAGATAGAAAAGACATATCTTTACCAGGAGTGCTGTACGCATTAGGCGATCCAGTACGGCTAGAGATTGTGCGGCTGCTGGCCACTGAGGGGGAACAGTGCTGTGCTGGATTCGATTTTGCGATCGCTAAATCAACTATGTCCAATCACTTCAAGATTTTGCGGGAGTCGGGGATAGTCTTGACACGCAAAGAAGGGACGCAGCATATCAACAGGCTGCGGCATGAAGATTTAGAAGCGTTGTTTCCAGGGTTGCTAGAGGCGGTGTTGCAATCGGCTCAACCGTTGCCTATTTGCTCAGCAACTAAACAAAGAGCATCACAGATCTAAGCTTGGCCTTACCAAACACAGGCAAGTTGATTAAGTTTAATCCTGGTAAAGTTTTCTTCTGTGAATAGTAGTCTTTGTAGATGAGTGTCGTAAAATACAAAAAAAATGCATTTTCTATCTTAGGGTAGATGAAAAAATTATTTTGTTTATAAAAGTAAGTTATGGATAATTTTTAGCCATGTAATTTTAAGAGAAAATCAGGTAAGCATTAGTTAGCCAAAACCTGTTGCTTGATGAATTCACGACAAATCTAGTTTTGCTATTTGAGGTACAATCAGCTACTTTCCCGAAAGAAGAATGAGATGTTAAGACGCACAAATTGCTATCAGCAAAGATGAATCAAGTGTCTCCCGTATCAATTGCTCAGTTAACAGATACGCATCTGTTTGCTTTGGAAAAACACCAACTGCTAGGAATGCCCACTACGGAGTCTTTCCAAGCGGTTATAGAGCGGTTAAAGAATCTACAACCTGAACTTGATTTACTACTGCTAACAGGAGATTTGTCTAGTGATGGTACACCTGAATCCTATGAAAATCTCCAAAACCTGCTGAGTCCACTACAAATACCAAGTTACTGGTTGCCAGGAAATCATGACTGTGCGATCGCAATGGATGAAATCTTAAATCTAGGGATGGTTTCCCGGCGTAAGTCTTTTAAACGCGGCAGTTGGAATTTTATCTTACTCAACTCTTGTGTACCTGGGTGCGTGCATGGTCATCTTTCAGCTAAAAACCTGGATTGGCTAGATTCCGAGTTAAAAATGTTGGGTGACAACCCGACTGTGGTAGCGCTACACCATTCGCCTCTGATCATAAATTCTCAATGGTTAGATGCAAGTACCCTAAAAAATTCAGAAGAACTTTTTGTTATCTTAGATAGCCACCCACAAGTCAAATTAGTTTTGTTCGGGCACATTCACCAGGAATTTCATCACCAGCGCTACGGCGTCCATTATCTGGGTACTCCCTCAACTTGCATTCAGTTCCAACCAGAAAGCTCAACTTTTGCGATCGACCAAAGACCCCCTGGATTTCGTTTATTGAAACTATATCCTAATGGTGATTGGAAAAGCTGGATTGAGCGAGTTCCTTATTCGTAATTCGTAATTCGTAATTCGTAATGGGCTATGCCCCGGTGCTAAGACAGTAATTCTTTAAGAGTCAGGAGATAGGAGTTTTGAATAAACAACTTTCTTTAACTCATCACTCCTAACTCAGAACTCATTACTCAGCACGGGCTAAACGCCCCGCTACCGCTAACATTACTCAGCACTCACTTTCACTTCATCAGCAAAATTGCCCCAACGGACAAAGTGAAATGGGCCGGCGATGGAACCCCAGAGATGCTCATCGTTTTCTATATCCCGTCCCCGATCGAGACTGAAAAATTTCTCAGCGTCAATCTCAAATTCATTATCAAGATAAGTGTTTTTGCCGTCGCGAACCACGATACAGCATTTCCCAGGTTCAACTCTGCCTTTGAAGCTTGTGCCTGTCCACTCTACAATCATGTTACAACCTGGCATTCTCTCCAGTTGGTCAACAGATAAGTCTTGAAGGCGTTCAGGGTTCCGAGACGCGCCGTAAAACTTTTGTTCTTCTTTAATTGTGTAGTGTTCGATGAGAATATGGTTTTCTGCCTTAATCAAATTCATTACCCGCATTCGATAGGGTTGAGTGAGCATAAAATCATACGCTTGTTCGAGAAACAAGCTAACCCCTGAGAACAATTCCAAGGGTAGGGGACGGATACACACACGAATATGGGCATATAAAGGCGGATTTTCAAAAGCTTGTTCTTGATTGCTAAAATCAGCAGCCATCCAACGAGCTAAAGTAGCAATATCCGTAGAATGAGTCATTAGAGATGATCAACCAGTTGCTTAAAAATTATCTGGGAGTATTGTAGAGCTGAGGAATAGGAACTGGGAACTAGGGGCTGGGGAATGGGGACTGGGGAGCAGGGAAGCAGAGGGGCAGGGGAGATAAATACTGGCTCTTGACTCTTGACCATTGACAAATAAAAATAACTCAAAGCAAGGTAAAGTATTCATGCTAAAGTATTTAATTGTTATCGTTACTGCCGCTACATTCTTTAGCAGCTCCTTGACACTGGCACAGAGTAAAAAGCCCAAGGAGCCTGATAAATTTCCTCCAAGTCCGCTAGAAATTACAACACCCGATCCACTGCTACCACCTTCGCGTGATAAACAGCCGTTAACTCAGGCCGAGATGCAAAAGTTGAAGGTGGCGCTGGATGAGTTAAATCAAGAAGCTGCGGCAAAACTGCAAGCAGGGGATAAGGTAGGAGCGTTTGAAATTTGGAATCGGGAATTGCGCTTGCGGCGGTTTTTGGGTGCATTAGCAGAAGTGCAAGCACTATCACGAGTAGGTGCGATCGCCTGGAATCAAAACGATCGCCAAGAATTACAATATATTACTCAGCGGTTGCAAGCAATTCAAAAGCAGGCACAACCCAAAAAAACAGATTCTCAAAAAAATATTGTCCAAAAAAATATTGATGTAGAACTTTTGCGATCGCTAGGTGATGCTTACCAAAATGTGCGATTGCCTAAACTAGCCGTGGAAGTTTATGAGCAAGTTTTGGCAGGAGTGCGACAACAAAATCCAGCAGCATTAGTAGAAACTCTTAAGACGATTGGGGAACTGAATTTGAGTTGGTTTGATTATCCCAAAGCCGCGACTACCTACGAGGAATTGTTAGGTTTGGCTACTTCTAGAGGCGATCGCTTGAATGAGTTAGCATACTTGAAACAACTAGCTTATATTTACAAGCAAGCAAAACAACCCCAGCAGGCAATTAATGTACAGAATAAGCTAGCTGAAATTTACGTTAATGAAAATAATCTGACTGAAATCCCAGAATTGAAGTTAGCGATCGGCTCAGAATATGAATCCCTAGCAAAAGAGAATCCTAGTTTATTGCAACAAGCTTTTCAAAACTATCAAGAAGCTTACACTACAGCTTGGCAATTGCAGCAGTACGTTCGTGCTGGAGAAGCTTTGCAGAAGTTAATTACACTGTACCGTTCTCAAGGGCAAACAGACGAGGCTTTGCAAGCTAGCCAAATTCTCGTGGAAATACAGGAGCGAGCTGTCAACTTTTACGGAATGATGCAAGCGTATGACCAAATTGGTCAATTGCATTTAGAACGCAAAGAGTATCCTCAAGCACTAACAGCTTTTCAAAAAGGGTTAGAACTAGCGAAACAGATCAAACATCAGGAAACATACTTCACTGGGCAAATTGAAAAACTGCCGAAACAAAATTTTTAATTGATGCTATCCAGTATAAAGTTTGAGTAGCTATAACTTAAAATATGTTAGAAAACAAAGATTTTTCAGACGACAAAAACTCTTTAGTTAAAAATATCTTGCTCATAGGCGCAACTGGCTATATTGGTGGAGCGTTGTGCCGCAAGCTTCATCAAACGCCAGATTTTGCCGTATTCGCGCTTGTACGACCGAGCAGTGACATTGAGGCTATTAAGCCATTTTGTAAGGAAATAATCTGCTCAGAAGGAGTGGAAATTGCTAAAAATGATGTCGAAGAAGCAATTCGCAAACATGATGTTAAAACGATAATTAATTTGGCGTGGCACATGCCTCCAGAATTAACTAAAGAAGCTCAATTGGAGAAAGATCGTATAGCATTAGAAGCAGCTTTACACGGTGCTAGAGCAGTTTCACCAGATATTCACGTAATTGCAACCAGTGGGAATTTCTCTTTGATAACCGCTGATGGAGGACGAATAACAGAAACACCTCCGCACGAAGGTTTCGCAAAGCCTGACTATGCAGCATGGATTGATTTAATAGTAAGTGTCAATTTGATGAAGGATGGACTAGTAGAGGAATATATAAGCAATGGAGGTAACGCCTCTATTGTTTATCCCTCATCAGTGTATGGTTCATCGCCAACCCGTGGGAGTTTCTGGGATTTTGCAATTCAGCAGTTTATTACGGGGAAACCACACCAGGGTTATCAACCGTTTCCACCAGACTTTATGACGGCGTGGATTCACGTTGAAGATTTGGCAGATTGCTATATCTCTGCTGCACGAAGAAGTTGCAAAGGAGAGCATTATCTCGCAGCAGGTGAAAATTTAAGTATTAGCCAGATGGCAACTTTGTTTGCGGAAGCCGCTCAGATAAAATTCCAGTCGCCAATATTTGAAAATAAATACAACGTGGTATTTGATGATTTTAATACCAGAACAATACTTCAACTTGAATGGAAGTATAAAGTGGCTGATCAGGTTAAGTCTTGGGTAGAGCGAATCAAAGAGTTAGGGACTTATTTCTTAGAGTAGATATGAGCAAGAGACTTGGCAAATCTTGTAGTTTTTACAGTTAAGTCAAAGATTTATCACAGTACAAAGTAATGCTGACAAAGAAGACTTGAGGCGAAATAAATAAAGTCCGCTTTCGCGGACTTCGGACATTGGATAAGGTTAAGTTGTCACCAAGAGCGTCTATCAAGATGGTAGACCTAATGTTTATTATTCATGACTAAACTTTAAAAATCAAGCTTTGACAATAAAGCATTAGGACTTAACTCCTTAATTTATGTCTTTTAATAATGTTAGTTTAAAATAAATTTCACTGAGTTTGTATTCCGTATTTAGTTAGGCTAAAAGCCTTTGATAATATAAGCATTAGCAAAATACTGAGCACTATAAACTATTTAAAAACTAGTAATTTATGTTACTAAATTTTCAGACATAACTAAGAGATTTATGTCGTTTTTTAAATAAAAATATTTTTGTTCTCTCTGCTGCACTAAAACTTGCAGCATAAAAATTTAAGCGATCGCCAACTAAAAATCAAGTAATATAATTTTGTCCGTAGTGTTCGCGTAGCGTCTCGGAGAGAGCGATTTATCGCTCTGTTTCAGTCCACCAAGCGTGAAATTTAGCTATTAGCCCGGAAATAATCCGGGCCGGATATGAAGCTAATTAAGAATGGTGCAAGTTTTCAGTTGAATGAAACTCTCACACTGCCTCAACCTTCTTTGATGTTTCAACAATCTGGTAAAGTTTGTCTTCAAACTTTTGCATACATGCCGACCAATCGAATTCGAGTATAGAAGGACGAGCTTGCCGAGTCAAATCTGCTTTCAGGTCGGGATTTTCCAGAATTGCAATCACCTTTTGGGCGAAATCTGCCGGGTTGTTGGGTTCAGCAAGGAAGCCGTTGTGTCCAGGGAATACCTGCTCTGAAGTTGAGGGAGCAAGCGCAGCAACTACAGGGGTTCCAGACGCCAACGCTTCGTTGTTTGTAGTGCAGAAGTTCTCGGTAACGGATGGATTAACAAATACATCCGCTCTAGCGAACCAACCTAAAAGTTCTGCGCCATGAGATTCACCCCACATAGTGATTCCAGATTTAAACTTTTGAGCACGCTCACGAATTTCTTCATCTTGGGGGCCGCTACCAACAATAACTAGATGGACATCAGGAATTTTAGCAGCGATCAGCGGATATGCATCTAGAAGTTGGCTAACATTCTTTTCCGCAGTAATGCGTCCAACAAACAACAGAGTTGGTCGATTGTCATTGGGAATCGGGTTGTAACAGATATTTCGCGGGTGAAATTTTTCGCAATCGATACCTTGATAGGGAAGATATTCGGCGCGTTGGCATTTCATTTCCCTGTACTTAATCAATTGTTCTTGAGAAGAAAAGTAATTGAAATCGTAAGACTCACTAAATTGCTTGATTAAAGCCGGAATGATTGGACGTACCAAGCTGAAGAACTGATCTCCCAAATAATATTTGATATATGCAACGATATCAGTATGGAAAAGTGATATTATTGGTGTGCTCGTTCGCCTTGCGTATTCAGTGCCAACAGGGCGACCATAACCTTGCAACAAAAGTGAGTACAATCCTCTCATTTGTGCCGCTTCTTCAACCACTACAACATCAGGCTGAAAGTTCTCAAGTAACTTGGTATCACTCCAATGTCGATAGTTCAACGGTTGGGGAAGAGATTTGTAGAAAATTAGCGGCTTGGTGGGGAATGCATAAGCAGAAAAGTTGGGGAAGGGCTGTAGTTCATCCAGTCCTTGCATCGGACGTTTGCCAACTTTTTCGGGGTATTGGCCGTTGATTTGAGGGTGGACAAGTAAGACTTCATGTCCCTGTTGTAATAACCAGCGAACTCGTTGGTGTACTGCGACCGAAACCCCTGTTAAGAACGGCGCATATAATCCTGTAAACAGCGCAATCCGAAGAGGTGGTGTTTTCATGGTGCAAGATAATGTTTTTTAATTTGTCATTTGTCCTCTCTTACAAAGTTCTGATCGGAGGAAGCCTCTCTACGAGACGCTCCGCGAACCGCTCAGACTTTGCGCTTTGTCATTTGTCACTTGTCATTTGTCTTTATACCAATTCTTTAAATTAAGGCTAGAAATGATTTCCTTAAGAAACTACGAATTACAAATTGGTATTAGTTGGTTGTAGCGATAAACTAATGACCAATAACTAATGACTAATGACCAATGACGTTAAAGAGAAACCTTACTATCAACAGGTTGATCCAACCATTGATAAGGGCGGTATTCAACTAGCCGGATATTCCAAGGCCCTTTGACTCGATAGCTGACACCGCGCCAGGTGACTGTTGATATCCACAGTGATGATACTAGGGCTAACCCATAAACCCACTGTGTGAGGGGAATCCCAATCAACATTTTGATGATTGTGACAGCTGATAATTCTGTCATCGGCTGATCATTTAAGCGAATTACTTGCTGTATACCACGCTCTACAATGAGCATTAGCAACAGTAATCCGATGGTGTAGATGCTATAGCTTTGAAATAAAAGAGCCGCTGTTTCCCATTGTGTCTCTAACAACGACTCTAAAAATAACACTACGACTGTAGTAGGAAACAGGATGCTAGAAACCGCTTCACTAACTAAAGCTAACCATTGTGGGTGATAAAGTCGAGAACAAACCATCAGGCGCTTGAGATGGTCTAGTAAGCTCGATAAATCACTCTCTTCACGATTGACTATCAATAGAGAAGGCACAAATTTTACTTGTAAACCTTGTTTTTTCAAGGCTTTGTGAATCATGAGATCTTCGCCTAAAGCTTGCGCCCATTTATCTAGTAGTCCTGTTTGGTGAAGCACTTCTGTTTTTACAGCCAAAGTCCCACCCCAAGGAATTTGGAAGAGGAACATTTGCACTACTGTAGATACGTTACCTATGTACCGTACTAAAGATCCCCAATGCTTACCTGTTGGCACATACCAACGATTACCAGTTGTTGCCCCAACTTTGGCATCAGCTAGAGGACTGATTAATTCTCGCAGCCAATTGGGATGGACTATTGTATCGGCATCTACTAAAGCAATCACTTTGTAAGAATCGTCTAACTCACGGACAGCTTGCACTAGGGAACTGCATTTGAGGCTACAATTGTTGCGTACGATTCTCAGAGGACTAATTTGAACGTTAGTTGCTCCTTGCTCTGTGATGGTATTGCTGGCGATTTTCCAAGCAGGATCTTCGTGACTATCAACAATCAGCTTTAAATGATAGTTTGGATAGTTCTGCTTGAGGAGCGATCGCAAACAGTTTGGTAAAAAAGGATCGGCTCCACGTAAGCAAAGAATCACTGCTGTTTTAGGTAACTGGTCATCTGGCAATAAGTTTTTTTGAGACAAGCGCAGATACCATATAAAGACAAGTGTTAAAAACACTTGAATAGCCAGCCAACCTAGCAAAGACTTAGACAGAAATATCGTCAAATCTTTCATTAAATTTGAGTCTCCGGCAGAATATCGGCTTGTTTATTAAGAAGGGGAAGGGGGAAGGTGAAGGGGAAGGGGAAGGGGGAAGGGTAAAAAGCTTTTTGGTATTGCAGAGCCACTGCGGGAACAGGGGGTTTACCCCGTGAGCAAGTGGCATGGCTGTTCAATCCCTTTTACCTTTAACCCTTCGGGTGACGCTCCTACGTCGCTAACGCTTCGCTAACGCCAGTTGCCTGCGGAGGGAAACCCTCCCGCAGCACTGGTCTCACCTTTTCCCCTCCTATTTATGGATCAAGCGAATATTTCATGACAATGTTGAGTGTTGTATTTTTGTTGACTGCAACACTAGCATCACGAAACTTTGGTGTTCCTGTTTGGATTGAGACAGTGGGATTTTTGGAAATGCCAAAACCTTCTTGGGGAATACCGAAAAAGTCTGTATTGAGTTTGCGATCGCCATTTTGATCGTCAACTACGGCGACAGCATAAGCCCCAGGTTTCAAGCCAGAGAATACTTTTTTGACAGAATTTCCGGTAATTTTAGCGCAGCCGCTTTGAACTTCGCTGGTATCACTCAGAGGAAAACCTCGCTCATTTGCGAAAACTCTAAAACAAATCTCACCTTTTTGGTGACGGATGCCATTTACCGCAATAGTCAGTGTTGCAGTCTGCTCAGCATTTACGGTTTCAGCAAGGCTGAGGCTCATTAAAGTAGCAAGCAAAAAATGATGGAAGCAAGATATTTTCAGCATAATATGATGATGAAAAAAGTGATTTTGGGTTTTAGATTGGCGTTTAACAAAAGCTGTGAATGCAAGCTTTTATTCTTCGCGCTATTAGTTCAAAGCGTGATTTGCGGTTCTTGAATTGCTACTCGTTGCCAATTTTTCCAAAGTCCTTGCAGCACTTTCAGAAAATCTTTCAGCAGAAGAGACTCTGTACCTTTTAACTGCTGATATATACTTATATGGCAACATAGCCGCTCATATAAACTCAATTTGAACAGCCATACAGAGAGCGCGTACTCCCATAAAATTCTCCAATGAGGAAACAAAACTTGCCCATTTTTGGCTGAATCAAACCAGACTGTATATGAATAGAAATCCGGCAGCATCTTCAATGAATATTTGGGATTATTGTTAGTAAACGACAAATAATCAGGAAAAAACATACTCATTGATTGTTGGGGATGGCTTCTTGCAAAGAATAGGTATTCAGGGATTTCATAAAATCGACCAAGAAGACCTAGCCTTGACAATAAAATTCCATCTGCAAGACCATAACTCCCCATAGGTGGTATCGCCTTGATAGCACTAGCTCGAATTACTCCGTAACATTGATAACATAAATGTTTAGTAAGCAATTCGTGAAAACGCTTGTGTGGTTGTACTAAATCTGTCTTGAGCTTAATGTTGTAGTTTTGGAGAAATTTACCCTGTTCATCAATGAAAGATACCTGGGAGTGGCACAAAATTACAGTAGGGTCTTTATCAAGTACCTCCACACATTTCATGAGAAAATCAGGCGCATGTAGGTCATCATAAGCTGCCCATTTAAAGTATTCACCCGCAGACAATTCAAAGGTACGATTGAAGTTACGAGCGCAACCGATATTCTTTTGATTGCGGTAGTAACGTATACGTTGGTCTTGAACAGCATAAGCTCTACAAATTTCCTCAGTTTTGTCTGTAGATGCATTATCTGAAATAATTAGCTCAAAATCTTCAAAGGTCTGAACCAAGAGTGAATCTATGGCTTCTTTGAGAAATTTTTCGCCATTGTATACAGGTAATCCAATACTCAATCGCGGCTGACTACTGCTCATAGTAAACAAGGTTTTGGAAAATCCCTAGCTTATTTTATCAATTTGTGAATATCCGGTTTTTCAGCCATTAATATATTCACTAAAATCTCGGTTTTCTATAAATTATTGCTCTCTAGTTAAATAAACTTTGTGCTTTATTGATGTAATAAATATATGCAAAAGACATAAAATCTATCACTAGAAAGATGGTATTAATCAAATGATCATTTTTGGTCTATTAAAATAAATTTTGGTAAAGTTATTTTAATAGACCATAGTTCGTAGTTGGCGCTTCAGCGCTAAAGCGCTAACTACTAACTCATCTCATTACTGAAGCAACCTTTGAATATCTGTTTTTTGCAGCCATTCATGTGTTAGCTGCATTCCTTCTTCTAAATCAATTGTTGGTTTGAAATTTAACAGACTTTGTGCTTTGGCAATAGAACAGGCATAGGGACGAGTCATAAAATCTATAGACTCCGGTAGAATATCTACTTTTTTCCGAAAAAGTTTTTGTCCTTGGACGCGCAACCGCAAAAACAATTTGATTTCATCTTTTGGTAATGAAAGCGGTGCAGGTAAACTTTCCATTGCCGCTAAGCGCATAAAATACTCTTTCCAGGAAGTTTCTTGTCCGTCGGTGATATTAAAAATTTCACCATAAGTTTCTTTTTCTATTGCCAGAAAGATGCCATCAATTAGGTTGTCTATATACACATGATTTATAACTCCTTTGCCATCGTTAGCATAAGCAAATAATTTTTGGCGCATCATGTGAATTGGTCGGACTATCCAGGGAATACTCCCAGGGCCGTAAATATCTCCGGCTCGAATAATAATAATGCCAAAATCTGGTGAAGCATTTAGTTCTAAAAGTGCTATTTCAGCTTCTATTTTTGTTTGGCAATAGGGATTATTTTCGCTAGAGATTGGCTCGGATTCTGTGACGCCATCAGGATAATCAAAACCGTAGACCATCACACTGGAGAGATGCACAAATGTTTTAACACCGGCATCTTTAGCAGCTTTAGCCATGTTGACACTACCGCCAACATTGATTTCTCGAAAATGATTGATTGAGCCTGCTTCTTGGGCAATTTGGGCTGTATGTAAAACAATGTCTACTCCCTGACAAGCCTTTTTTGCAGTGGTGGGATCTGTAATGTTGCCAACAATTACATCAATACCTAAACTCTGCGCTTGTTTGTTTTGTTCTGTGGAATTTTGTAGACCACGAACTTTCATTCCCTGCGCTATGGCTAACTCGGCTGTACGTAAACCGATAAATTCGTCAATATCGGTAATCAGGAGAGTTTTATTTTTGAGGTTCATATTGCAGGCTTTTTTGGTAGATTGATTTGTGTTTAATTTGTCGGTTATAAGACTGTGATCCGCCGTAGGAGTTAGTACAGCGATCGCTTGCTTAGTTGCATATATAATTGGATGAGTTTGATTGCTATGAATTCGCTAGAAAATATCTCCCGGATCTGCGGAACGGAGTTTATTAATCGCCAGCGCTCCAGAAGTAATGCACATGAGGATTGTTGATGTGAGGACAATTACTGCATTATTAACAGTCATGATTATTGGCAATTTTGTAGCTTTCATGGCAAAGTCATATAAACCTACAGAAGCAATAAAGCCTGGTATATAACTTAAGATTGCCAAGATTAAAGCCTGTTGAAAAACCACATTCAATAAATAATTATTTGCATAACCTATCGCTTTTAAAGTTGCGTAAGCAATGAACTGCGTAGTAATGTTGCTGTAAAGAATTTGATAGACAATGACTACACCAACTACAGCAGCCATTGTCAGCATCAAATTGAGAATAAAACCAATAGGTGTTCTGACAGACCAATATTTTTTCTCAAAATCAATAAAGCCTTGACGAGTAAAAACTTGGATATCATTAGGTAAGCTGGCTTGCAAATTTTTCAGCACTTGTTCTGGATCAGCACCAGGTTTAAGGACAATCACACCGACATCGATCATTTCTGCCGGACGGCTATTTGGATTTATTCTTAAGAAAGTAGAGTCACTGACAATTAAATTGCCATCTACTCCAAAGGAAGGGCCTAAGCTAAATAAGCCACCAACTCTCACCCTATAGCCAATTAATGAATTAAAGGGGAATATTTCAATTGTCTGCTCAGTATCTCCCACATTAAATTGTTCAGCAATTGGCCCAAACTCTGTACGCGAATCCCGGTCAAAAAGCATGACATCGGGAATTTTTAGTTTATCTAAATTTCTATCAACCTCTGGAATATTCATCACAGGGTTTCCTGGATCGAAACCAATCACATATATTGAATATTTCTCTCCAGTTGCAGGATTTTTTAATTTTGCAAACTGTAAATACATGGGGCTAACTGACTCTACACCATCAAACCCCAGAGCTTGGTACAAACGAGTTCGTGAAAAACTTTGATTTGAGGTCAAAGATTTATATTGCGAACTGACTAAAAATAGATCTCCTCGCAGATTTTGATGCACTGCGGTAGCGCTAGAATAAAGAGCATCTTGGAAACCAAGTTGCACAAACATTAGCAGCACAATAAAAGCAATACCCGCTACAGCTACTACAAAACGCACTTTTTGTTGAGCTAGCTGTAGCCATGCCAAAGGAATCTTAAAATTCATGGATTTACTTGTTATTTGTTATTTGTCAGTTGTCATTAGTTGTAACCGCTAACTACTAACCTATGACCCTTGACTCTTGACCCTTGACTATATTTGAATCGCAACATCTACCTGCAAGTTAGTTAGACGAGCCACTCGTTCACTATCTGCGGGATTATCGATGGAGATTTTTACCTCAACTATTCTGCGGTCTGTGTCTGAGCCGGGGTTGAGGCTGAAGATACTTTGTTTGTCAACTTGCCAACCAATCTCTTTTACAGTTCCTCGTAATACTCCAGTAAATGCAGTGCTGGTAATGGTGGCTTTTTGTCCTGCACGCACCTTTTGAACATCGGTTTGGTACACCTCTGCAATCACGTACATTTGAGAGGTTTTACCTATCTCAGCAAATCCCGTATTAGTGATGACTTCTCCGGTTTTGGCATGAATTTTCAAAACTTTGCCATTTATGGGAGATTTGATGTAGGTTAACTCTTGGTCTGCTTTTGCTTGTCTGATACTTGTTACAGCACTGTTGACATCGGCTTGTGCTGCTTCAACATCTACAGTACGTACTTCGCTAATACTGTTGAGTTGAGCTTGTGCTTGCTTTTGCTGTTGTTGGAAAGTGTCCTGAGTTCGCTTGAGACTGGCTTGAGCCTCTGTTAATTGCTGTTGTGCAGTTTTCAATTCCAAAGCTTTAGTATCTGCTACGGAAGCTGCGATCGCACCTTGTTTGTATAACTGCTGATATCGATCATTCTCGGCTTGAGCGTTGTCTACCTGAGCCTGGATACGAGCAATTGTCGCTTCCTGCGTTGCAATGTCTCCTCTGAATTGAGAGCCTAAAGTAGCGATCGCAGCTTTTTGAGCATTGATGTCTCCGGTTTTCGCCCCAGATTTGACTTGCGCTAGTTTAGCTTTAGCAACTTGCAGTTTATCTAAAGCTTGTTGTAGAGCTGCTGTCGAGCGACTATAACCTTCCAGATACGCCAATACTTGCCCGGCTCTAACTTCGTCTCCTTCCTTAACCAAAAGTCTGTCTACTCGTACACCACTATTAGAACTAGGAGCAGATAAAGAAGTAATTTCGCCTTCTGGCTGCAAACGTCCTAGTGCAGTTACAGCAACTTTTACCGGAGTCACAGCCTTTGGTGGATTCGCCGGGGGTGTCTGAACTTTAGGTTTAGGCCAAAATGGTGAAAAACTGTAAAAAGATATTAGTCCGGTAGCTAAAATGATAGAAGTTGCCAATATTACTCGCCACCGACCTACGTGTTTTGTGAATAATCGGCTTTCTTTATTTACTGCCATATTTTTATTCCAATTCTGCTTTACCAAGGGATAGCCTAAATAGCTACATCAGTCGATTAGAACAGACTCATTCGATTAACTAAGAGGGCTTTTCCTCTACGGTTTTACCTGAAGACATCAAAGAAGTCTAATTGGTTTTATATGAATTGTTGTACACCTTTACAGCCGCCATAAAGCACTAGGTTGGCGTCAAAATTAATAGTGGCGTTACTCCAAAGCTTCCTAAGTTTTATCCTAATTTGACCTTGAATCCAGTAGCGTAAAATACAATAGCGCTAGCTAAAAAAATTAAATCTCAAAAAGAATGAAGCGCTGGTAAAACTCGGATAAACTTGTGTTCAAGTATGGCAAAAAAATTGTAATTTGTCAATCGTCTAACTCTATCTAAATTGTACTGAAATTACTATAATATCTGTCATGGAATAATTAGATAATGAGAAAAATTACTCATCTACTAATTACAATCACAACAGATTATTAATTATCAATCGGATTTAATATTATTAGCAGATTGTTGTTACCACAGTTGTGTAGCATAAGACATTATCATCAGTTTTGCTAATAGTAATAAAAGATATAAGCATGGGGCGGGGTGTACTTGTTTTGTTGGGGATGAAAATCTAAAGTTAGTCAGTCATGGTATTCTGTGGTGGCAGAAGTGGACTAGAGAGCAGCCCCCAAAGACACGCTCGTCAAGTTATTAACATTACTGAAAAGGATTTCTCAGATTATCCTTGCAAATCTCGTTTCTAGATTTTACTGCGTCTCTACTGCGAGTAAGAGAGGCGGAGCCTTACTATAGGCATTCCCAGCCTTCGACTGGAAAATGAAATCATTATTATGTTTATCATGCAACATATTAAAAATTAATATTTGCTTTATAAACAACCGCTTCAGTTCTTAAATTGATTTAAATTAAAAATTCATCAAAAATCTTAGCTCAATTATGATGTTCCTCTGAGAAAAAGACACTTATGGCTATTGAATTTATCTATGTATTCATTGGATTGTTACTTGTTAGACAATATGTTTGCGTTGTTAACTTAATCAAGAGAAAATTTATGAATTACCCGCAAAAAACAAAATTATTTACGAGATTCAAGGTCATAAATTATACTTTCCTCTTTAAACTTATTCAACAATTGCATCAGCGAGAAGTTATTTTATTTATAAAATAAATTTAAAGTAATGATTTAGTTTCTATAAAGTATGCTAGGGTTTTTATTAATTCAATGCTTCAAAGCGGTCAGATAAATTAGTTATTTAATTAAGGTTTTAAAAGCATAAATAACTAAATCTAACTGCTTTGTCATTACCTTTAGACCGTTTATGTAGTTGTTCATATTGCACAAATTCTGATTATAGGTAATGTCTTTTCTGTAACGAACTTGTCTTCTTTTTGCGGTCAAATTCCATAAGATAATTATCCTGGATGTCGAAACTGGCTATGACATTTTTCAAGATACAGAACGTTGTCATTAATACCAGCTATGTTGCTGCAATTAGGCTAGATAATCAAACTAGTTCAGGAGAAAAAAGCGTTTCTGTTCTAATAGCTGCTCCTAAGTTTCCATTGCTCCAGTGGCATACCATTTATCAAAATATGTGTGATTACGAATGGATTGAATTCATTGGTCAAGCAGCTAACTTACTCCAAGACTATTTTACCAGTTTCAACAACGTCATCGGTCTATTGCCACAATACCAAGAATCAAGCTCTGTATAACATTCTGACGCGATCGCTGTATGCCATGCCTATAAATCTGTGGCTCTATGAGGGCAGTATGTATCGTGTGGTGTTGATTTGGAGAAAAGCATTTAGTCTTACCTGCGCCACGCTACGCAAACGTAGATAAGATAGCTAGCTGCTTGCAAAAAAAAGTAGCTCCTCATTGTTCGTAAGCAACAGCAATTACTGTAGCTGAACAATCCACAGTACTCAAGATTAGTCTATGTCCTATGCCTGCTTATTCAATTGATACTGCCTTGGCAGAGTTAGAGAGCCTTGTCAACAATTGTGAAAAGGATTTGATTAGGTTTATAGAGGAAAAAAACATGAAGTCAGAAAAATCAGTGTCAATCAACAAAATTAACAGACAACTGCAACATAATCCTATAGCGATCGTTGGGATGGCATCTCTATTACCCAAAGCCAGAAACTTGCGGGAATACTGGCAAAATATAGTCAACAAAATTGACTGTATTACTGATGTTCCATCCACACACTGGAGCGTAGAAGATTACTACGATCCAAATCCGAGAACTTCTGAAGATAAAACCTATTGTAAAAGAGGCGGGTTTATCCCAGAGGTGGATTTTAACCCGATGGAATTTGGTATACCACCAAGCATTTTGGAAGTTACAGACGTATCGCAACTATTGAGTTTAGTAGTTGCGAAAGAAGCGATGGAAGACGCAGGTTACGGCGAACAACGTGACTTTAATCGTGAGATGGTTGGCGTCATCTTAGGTGTGGCAATGGCCAAGCAATTGGGAATGCCACTTTCTGCCAGATTAGAGTATCCAATTTGGGAAAAAGCTCTCAAAAGCAGCGGCTTATCTGATGAAGATACGCAAAAAATCGTCGAGAAAATCAAAAGCGCTTATGTGAAGTGGGATGAGAATGCTTTCCCCGGAATGTTGGCTAACGTAGTTGCCGGCAGAATTGCTAATCGTCTGAATTTTGGCGGGATGAACTGCGTAGTTGATGCTGCTTGTGCGAGTTCCTTCGGTGCTTTAAAGATGGCAATTAGCGAGCTAGTTGAACATCGCTCTGACATGATGCTAACTGGTGGTGTTGACACCGACAACACAATCATGGCTTATATATCGTTTAGCAAAACACCGGCTGTCTCTCCTAGTGAGAATGTCAAACCTTTCGAT
Organism: Nostoc sp. B(2019); assembly: GCF_010091925.1. Taxonomy (GTDB): domain Bacteria; phylum Cyanobacteriota; class Cyanobacteriia; order Cyanobacteriales; family Nostocaceae; genus Komarekiella. The sequence continues at coordinate 253,950 of NZ_WVID01000002.1, forward strand.
GCTAAATCGGATGGGATGATGCTAGGTGAAGGTATAGGCATGATTGTACTCAAACGCCTAGAAGATGCGGAACGCGACAACGACAAAATCTATGCAGTCATCAAGGGGATTGGCACTTCTAGTGATGGGCGTTACAAGAGTATTTATGCCCCTCGCAAAGAAGGTCAAGTTAAAGCCTTAGAACGTGCTTATGAGGATGCCGGCTTTTCTCCCGCCACAGTTGGTTTGATGGAAGCGCATGGTACAGGCACAATGGCTGGAGATCCCACAGAATTCGGCTCTTTGAGTGACTTCTTTGGCTTACATGACTCAAAAAGACAGCACATTGCTCTAGGCAGTGTGAAATCCCAAATCGGACATACAAAAGCAGCTGCGGGTGCGGCAAGTTTGATTAAAACTGCTTTGGCGCTACATCACAAAGTATTACCACCCACAATTAACATCACCGAGCCGAACCCCAAACTTAATATCAAAAATTCGGCATTTTATTTGAATACAGAAACCAGACCTTGGATTCGTGCAGAAGGCGAAGCACCAAGACGCGCGGGTGTCAGTTCTTTCGGCTTTGGCGGCACTAACTATCACGTCGTCTTAGAAGAATATGGGGAAGAACAGAACCACGCCTATCGCTTAAATAATGCTGCTAGTGAAGTGCTGTTGTTTGCTGCAACTCCAGCCCAATTGTTGGCTAAATCTGAAGAGATTTTAGCTAAGTTGCAATCGGATGGAGGTGACAGACACTATGCAGAATTAGTCAAAGAGTGCAAATCACAAGAAATTCCTCTCTCTAATGCCAGAGTTGGGTTTGTTGCCGAAAATCTGCAAGAAGCTTGCAAATTCCTGCAAGTTAGCATCGATTGGCTAAAACACAAAGGCTCAGTAGCATCCTGGGAGCATCCCCAAGGAATTTACTATCGTTCCTCTGGGATGAATCTGGGCGGAAAAGTAGTCGCGCTATTTTCTGGACAAGGTTCGCAATACTTGGAAATGGGCCGGGAAGCGGTGATGAATTTTCCTGCTCTGCGGCGTCTTTATGGGCAGATGGATAGCCTGTTACTCAAGGATAATTTGCAGCCAATCTCAGAGATAGTTTTTCCTCATCCTGTGTTTGAAGAGTCAGAAAAGAATGCCCAAATTGCTGCTCTACAACGCACAGAATATGCTCAACCTGCCATCGGGGTGTTTAGCGCTGGGCTTTATTCCATACTGCAACAAGCTGGATTCAAATCAGATTTTGTAGCGGGACACAGCTTTGGTGAACTTACAGCTTTGTGGGCTGCGGGCGTTTTGAGTGAGGAAGATTACTTGTTCCTAGTGAAGGCTAGGGGTCAAGCAATGGCGGCTCCAGAAGACCCTGATCATGATGCGGGAAGTATGCTGGCTGTCAAAGAAGATATCAGCAAAGTAGAAGTAGTGCTGAGGCATTTTCCACAAGTCACGATCGCAAACCAAAACTCCCCAACTCAATTTGTCTTAGCAGGGCCTACCGCAGAAATCGCTAGAGTGCGTCAGGCTTTACACGACAAAGGATATACGGCTGTTTTATTGCCTGTATCAGCAGCTTTTCATACACCGTTAATCGCCTTTGCTCAGAAATCCTTTGCGATCGCCACTAAAGCCGTCACCTTCCAAAATCCTCAAATTCCTGTTTACAGCAACGTCACCAGCAAGCAGTATCCCAAAGAACCGCAAACCATTCAAAAAATCCTGGAAACCCACCTCTCCAACTCGGTGCTGTTTAAGCAGGAGATTGAAAATATCTATGCGGCGGGTGGTTATTGCTTTGTGGAATTTGGCCCGAGGAGAATTCTCACCAACTTAGTCAAAGAAACCCTCGGCGATCGCCCACATCTTACCGTATCTCTGAACCCCAGCACCCAAAAGAATAGCGATCGCTCTCTGCGAGAAGCGGTAGTACAGTTGCGCGTAATGGGTTTGGCTTTGAATAACCTCGATCCTTACCACCTTCCCCAAACACTACCCGCAGTTGAGAACAAGAAGGCGTTAAATGTACGTTTAAACGGTATCAACCATAGATCCGAAAAAACGAAAAATGCCTTTGCTCTAGCTTTGCAGAATGGACACAAAGTAACGTTACCTGCTGTCAGTGCTGAGTCAAAAGTGCCCACTGAGCTACAAGAAAATACTCCTAATTCAACACTCCTAACTCAGCACTCAGCACGGGCTAAACGCCCCGCTACCGCTAACAGCACTCAGCACTCTCCTGAGAGTAACGGACATAAAAAAACACCCCCTATCACAACCCCATCAGTGAGCAGTGTGATTAACTCCCCCACTATCGCTACTCAACCAGAGCAACAGATGAATCCTGCAACCCTTGCACATCAAACAGCCCAGGAGTCTTACGCCCAGCATCCCGGAGAGAAGATGCAACCAACACCAGAAAAACTTGCAAATTATCAACAGCTTTTAGAAAGTTTAGAATACCTGCTGACACAGTTTCAGCAAAATCAAGCAGAGAATTTACAAGTTCACGGAACTTATCTCAACCATCAAATGGAATACGCCAAAACGTTTTTCCAATTGATGCAACAGCAAAATTCTTTGTTGAGTAACACTAAACCTTCAATGGAAACTGCCAAACTCAAGCAAGTTGTCATGGAAAGCTTAGAGCGTAGCATGATGCAATTTCACTCTCAACAAGGTGAAACCCTACGCATCCATGAACAATATCTTCAAGAGCAGGTAGAACATACCAAAAACTTTTTCCAACTCATTCAACAAGAATATTCTCAGCTAATTGCTGGTGATGAAATAACTCAATCTGTGGTGTCCGCTCAACCGCAAGAGACACTCAGCAACGGAGTAAGCGAACGCCATCATTTCGTACCTTTCACCACCGAAGCAACCGTTACAGAAGCACCTGTATCCCCTACTACCGAGATTGTAGAAAGCCAGTCTTTACCTGCGATCGCGCCTGTGGCTAAAAATGACGTAACTTTTACTCAAACACCTCTCCCCGCCATTTCCAAGGTAGTTGAGCCGATAGTTGAGACACCTATCCCCGCAGTAGAGCCTGTAGCTGAAGCACCTGTTCCCGTAGCAGAACCCCATACCGAGTTAGTAGCCATTAGCTCACCTCCAGTCAACGAAGTTGTTGCATTTACTCCAGAACCAGCACCAGGCGCAACCATTGATATTGTTGACTTGGATAAAAACCTGTTAGCCATCACCAGCGACAAAACTGGCTACCCAGTAGAGATGCTGGAAATGGATATGGACATGGAAGCAGACTTAGGAATTGACTCCATCAAACGAGTGGAAATCCTAGGGGCGCTACAGGAGATGTATCCCGACTTACCCAAACCAAACATGGAAGATTTGGGAGAACTACGCACCATCGGCCAAGTTGTAGAGTATCTGCAATCCCATGCTTCTAGAAGTGTTTCTGTAGAAATCGCCATTCATGAAGTACAACACGCAAACGAGACTCCAGAGGTAACAACCCCTGTGGCTGAGGTAATCACTTCACCTGAGCCAAGCGTAGTTGTTGAAATCAACACAGCACCGGAACCTACAGTAAGTAATGAATTTGCAGACTTAGGTCAAACTCTGTTAGCCATTACCAGTGATAAAACTGGTTATCCAGTAGAAATGCTCGAACTGGAAATGGACATGGAAGCAGACTTAGGAATTGACTCCATCAAACGTGTGGAAATCTTGGGGGCGATGCAAGAAATGTACCCCAATCTACCCAAGCCAGATATGGAAGACTTGGGAGAACTACGCACCATCGGTCAAATAGTCGATTATCTCCAGCAGTTGGTTGGAGGTGAAAAAAAAAAGTCTGAGCATGAGTTTGAGCAGCAGCCACCTCAAATAATCCACAGTATCCCCCGCCGTCCAGCCAAACTCAAACCCTTAGCGCAGCCAGATTATTTGGATTTCAATTTACCAGAGGGACACATCGGCTTAATCACCGATGATGGTTCCCTCGCCACTTCTAAATTAGCTGAGTCGCTAATTGAACAAGGCTGGAAGGTAGTAGTTGTTAATTTCCCCCAATCGCTAATTCCCCAACAATCACCTTTACCCGCAGGCGTGACTCGCGTGACACTAGCAAACTTGAGTGAAGAACATCTTCAACAACAATTGCAAGCGATCGCATCTCACTGCGGGGCGATTGGGGCCTTTATCCACCTACATCCTGTATTTACAGCAGACAGCGGAAGCATCTCTTATCTAGAACAGGAAAAGGCGATCGTCAAACACGTGTTTTTGATGGCGAAACATCTCAAACCATCCCTAAATCAAGCAGCGCATCAAGGACGTAGTTGCTTCTGCACAGTAGCACATCTCGACGGAGCCTTTGGCTTAGAACATCAAGTCAACTTTGGTGCGATCGGCGCTGGTTTATTCGGATTAACCAAAACTCTCAGATGGGAATGGCCAAAAGTATTTGCGCGGGCGATCGACCTAAGTCCAGCTATAGATGCTCAACAATCAGCACAACACATCATAGCCGAGCTTCACGATCCCAATAACTACATTAGCGAAGTTGGCTACAGTTCACAAGGACGAGTCACCCTCATCGCCGATTTCAACGCACGTTAATTACTCCATTGATAGTGGGTTTTTCCTACTCCTTTCCTACTACAAAATTACCTCCTTCTCCACCTTGGCGTCCTTGGCGTCCTTGGCGGTTCGTAAAAATAATTAGATATTCTCCTAGTGGGAAAGGAGTAGTTATTGCTCAGTTCATAACCGAACAATAACCACTAATAAAAAGTAGATTTACGCAGATATTCCAGAGGATTTATGACACAAACAGCCCAGCTTAACCCATCATCAGTCTTTGTTGTAAGCGGCGGTGCAAAAGGGATTACGGCTGAGTGTACTATCAAATTAGCACAACACCAACCCTGCAAATTCATCCTCCTCGGTCGCTCAGAACTATTAGAAACCGAACCTGATTTTGCTCAAAATTGTTTAGAAGATTCCGCATTGAAAAAACGCATCATGGAGAATCTGCTTGCTCAAGGTGAAAAACCCACACCCATGAGTGTGCAAAAAATCTATAACAAAATTACCTCCAGCCGTGAAATCAAAAAAACCCTCTCTTCAATTCAACAAACTGGAGCGCAAGCAGAATATATTAGTGTCGATGTTACAGATACAGCGGCTTTACAAGAAAAATTGGCTGCTGCTGTGCAACGTTTGGGTACGATTACAGGAATTATTCACGGTGCAGGAAATTTAGCTGATAAGTTAATTGAAAAGAAAACAGAACAGGATTTTGAAAAGGTTTACACCGCCAAAGTTCAGGGTTTAGAGAATCTGTTAGCTTGCATTAATCCTAATCAACTTCAGCACTTAGTTTTGTTTTCTTCCGTAACTGGATTTTACGGGAATATTGGTCAAACTGATTATGCGATCGCTAACGAAATTCTCAATAAATCAGCCCATTTAATCAAACAAAACTATCCCGCTTGTCATGTAGTAGCGATCAATTGGGGAGCTTGGGATAGTGGGATGGTGTCGCCGGAACTCAAAAAAGCTTTTGCGGAAAGAGGAATTGAGGTGATTCCTGTAGAAGTTGGGGCACAAATGCTAGTTAATGAACTGCATCCCGCTCATCATGATAATACACAAGTTGTGATTGGTAGTCCACTAACTCCGCCTGCAATGGAGTTAGATACTGAACTACGAACCTATCGTATTCGTCGCCAAATGACATTGGAAGCAAATCCATTTTTGCGGGATCATGTCATTGCTGGGTATCCAGTTTTACCAGCCACTTGTGCAATGACATGGATTATTAATGCTTGTGAGCAACTTTATCCAGGTTATAGGTTGTTTAGTTACAAAGATTTCAAAGTTTTGAAGGGAATTACTTTCAATGAAAAACTAGCAAAAGAACATATTTTAGAAATTCAAGAAATTTCTAAAGTTAATTATCAGAACATCGAAATTAAAGCTCAAATATCGAGCAAAAACCCTGAAGGAAAAGTTCATTACAACTTTAGCGCTCAACTCAATCTCCAGCGAGAAATCCCCATTGTTCCCACTTATGAATCAATCAATCTTGAACCTGATAATATTATCACCGCTACAGGACAAGATTTTTATCAGAAAGGAGGAGCAACATTATTTCACGGCCCAGCTTTTCAGGAAGTTAAACGAGTTTTAAATATTAGCCCTGAAAAGATAACTACAGAATGTCTTTGGCAAGGAATCAGCGAACAGGAACAAGGACAATTTCCAGTTCAATGGGTGAATCCATATACAACTGATTTGAGTATGCACGCTTTATGGATTTGGACACAGCATTTCCATCAAGAAGGTTGTTTACCTGGAAAAGTAGAGAAATTTGAACAGTTTGCAGCTATACCATGCAATGAAACTTTTTATGTTTCTTGTGAAGTAAAAGCCAAAACAGCAAGTAGCGCGATCGCAAACTTTATCATACACGATGCTCAAGGGCAAATCTACTCACAAATGCTCGGAGCTAATGCGATTATTTGGTCTATGAAATTACTCAAAAGTTAGTAATTTTCCAGGTTCATAGTGAGCACTTGAGCGCTCAATTCAGCACTAAAGTGCTTACTACAAACAGTCATTTTCCTTTAACACTCAGTTAGCAAGCTTTCATTGCATCTTGACTTGCATTTATTAAGTTTGGGGAACAGCGTAAATCCTACCGTCTCTTAGTTACTTCTTGCCTAATACCCAAACAGGTAAGTTAAATGCCTAGCGGCTGATGAGGATATAAACAGTGGAAAAAATAGCTATCATCGGATTATCTTGTCTATTCCCCGATGCTCAAAATCCTGAAGAATTTTGGCAGAATCTTATTGCTCAAAAAGATTCGACATCATCTGCAACTTCTGCGGAAATGGGGGTAGACCCGACAATCTTTTACCACCCAGTTAAAGGTACACCAGATAAAACATATTCCCTCAAAGGCGGATACATCCGCAACTTTCAATTTGATCCATCCGAATACAATCTACCAGCAGAACTTGCAGAAAGCTTGGATGATACCTTTAAATGGTCACTCTATGCTGCTAAACAAGCAATTGTCCAAAGTGGTTATTGGGGTAATCAAAATGTTCTCTCCAAATGTGGCGTAATTTTGGGAAATCTCTCATTCCCGACAAAATTTTCTAATCAATTATTCTCTCCGATTTACCAGCAAACTATTGCGCCTGCTGTTAGAGAACTTTTGCAGTTTGAAGACTTCGATTTGGCTGGAGCAACTACAGGTAAAGCATCTTTATACAATGCCATGATATCTGGCTTACCAGCCGCCGTAGTTGCCAGAGCTTTTGAACTATCGCAGATTCATCTATGTCTAGATGCTGCTTGTTCTTCATCATTTTATGCTATAAAGCTGGCGTCTCATTATTTGCGATCGCACAAAGCTGACGTGATGTTAGCGGGAGCAATTAGTTGTGCAGATTCTCTATTTGTGCGGATGTTATTTTCTGGTGTTCAAGGATATCCAGAAAATGGTATTAGTTCTCCATTTGATAAGTCATCTAGAGGACTAACTCCCGCAGATGGTATTGGCATGGTAATGCTGAAAAGATATTCTGATGCTGTGAGAGATGGCGATAATATTCTCGCCACAATCTGCGGTAATGGACTATCAAATGATGGCAAAGGTAAACATTTACTTAGTCCAAATTCTAAAGGGCAAACTTTGGCTTTTGAGAGAGCCTATAATGAGGCACAAATTAGCCCTCAAAGTATCGATTATCTAGAGTGCCATGCCACTGGTACATTACTAGGAGATACCACCGAAGTTAAATCCATAGAAACCTTTTTTGGTCAACATCATGCTACCCCGCAACTGGGTTCTGTGAAAGCTAATGTTGGTCACTTGTTAACCGCCGCTGGGATGGTTGGCTTGACTAAGGTGGTTTTGAGTATGGCTCATGGCGTAATTCCGCCAACTATTAATGTTTCAGATCCTTTAACATCTGAAAGTGGTGTAATTTCCGCCGACAAAATTATCAGGAAGGCTACAGCATGGCCACACAAGAATACATCAATTAAACGAGCTGCTGTAAGTGCTTTTGGTTTTGGTGGTACAAATTCCCACCTAATTGTTGAGCAAGGAACTACAACACCAGTTGACTCAATTGCACCGCTTCCACCAGCCAAAATCGCCATTGTCGGTATGGATGCCTTTTTTGGTGGTTGCAATGGATTAGATGCTTTTGAACGCAGTATTTATGACGGAAAACAGCATTTTATTCCCCTACCGCCAAACAGATGGCACGGAATTGAACAGCAAGAAAACTTACTCAAAGAATACGGATTAGCTGAGGGTAAAGCACCAGTAGGGGCATATATCAAAGATTTTGATATTGATACTTTAGCTTACAAAATCCCTCCGAATGAAGTTGAAAAGCTGAATCCGCAACAACTGTTATTACTGAAGGTGAGCGATCGCGCCCTCAAAGATGCCAAAATTCAAGAAGGTAGTAATGTCGCGGTTATCATTGCCGCAGAAGCAGAATTTTCAGTACATCAGTTACAGCAAAGATGGAATTCATCTTGGCAAATTCAAGATGGCTTGAACGATGCACAAATTACTTTGCCAGAGGAAAAAATTGCTCAACTAGAAAGTATTGTCAAAGACAGTGTTCATAATCCAGTAGAACTTGGTGAATATCTCAGTTACATCGCCAACATTATGGCGAGTCGGATTTCCGCACTGTGGAATTTCACCGGGCCGGCGTTCACAGTCGCGGCGGTGGAAACCTCTGTCCTCAAAGCGTTGGAAGTGGCGCAAATGCTACTAACAACTGGGGAAGTTGATGCTGTAGTTGTTGGTGCTGTTGATTTAGCAGGCGGTGTGGAAAATGTCTTACTGCGAAACCAATATTCACAAATTAACACTGGTGTCAATACCTTGAGTTATGACCAGAAAGCCGATGGCTGGATGGTTGGCGAAGGTGCGGGTGCAGTGGTGCTAAAGCGTCACGAAACCGCTCAAGAAAATAATGAACGCATCTATGCAGTCATTGATGCCATTAGCTTTGGACAAGCCGATTCAACTTCTATAGATGCGGGAACTGTTAACCAAGTTTGCAACCAAGCTTTCCAAATGGCGGGTATTGACCCCACAGAGGTGAACTATGTAGAAGTTTGTGGTAGTGGTATTCCCCAAGAAGATGCAGCCGAAATTACAGGTTTACTGCAAGCTTATCCGCCGGTGGGAGATGGTTTACACTGTGCGTTAGGTAGCGTCAAAGCTAATATCGGTCATACCTATGTAGCTTCGGGAATTGCCAGCCTCATCAAAACCGCTTTGTGTCTGCATTACAGATACATTCCTGCGACTCCCAACTGGTCTGGCGTCAAAACACCCCAAATTTGGGAAGGTAGTCCTTTCTATGTCGCCACGGAATCAAGACCCTGGTTTCTTCGCAAAGATGGCATACGCAGAGTCGCAGCAATTAACGGTATGGGCATAGATGGGACTTACGCCCATTTAATCTTGTCAGAAGAACCCGTCCAAGAGGAGCGCAGCAGCAAGTATTTACAGCAAATGCCTTTCCATCTCTTCCCCATAGCAGCACAAGATAAATCAGATTTACCTGAGCTGCTGAACAGTCTTCAACATACTATCGAGGATAGTTCTTCTTTAGCAGCTACAGCTAGTCAAACATTTGCGACTTTTGGACAACATCCTGAAGCAAAATATGCTCTAGCAATTACAGGACGCAACAAAAAAGAATTACTCAAAGAAATTGAATCGGCTCGCAAAGGTGTAAACAATGCTTTTGAAAGTGGGACAGATTGGCAAACACCTCTAGGTAGTTATTTTACAGCTAAACCATTAGGTAAAACTGGAGCTTTAGCTTACGTTTATCCAGCGGCAGTCAATTCTTATATCGGCATTGGTCGCACTGTCTTCCGCTTATTTCCCAAAGTCTTTGAGGACTTGAAAAGCAACAATCTTTACAACCGTGCTGCTGATGTTGAGAAACTGGTTTATCCCAGAAGTTTGAATAAATTGTCAACTAGACAATTAGAAACTCTCGAAAAGCAATTGTTAGATGATTCTCTAGCAATGTTTGAAAGTGAAATAGCTTTCGCCAGATACATGACAGCTATTTTTCGAGATGATTTTCAAGTCAAGCCACAATGCGTTTTTGGCTATAGCTTGGGTGAAACTAGTATGATGGTTGCCCAAGGAGTTTGGAGTGATTTTGAGGGCGGAAGTAACACTTTAAATTCATCTCCGTTGTTTGGAGATAAGTTATCTGGGCCGAAAAATGCTGTACGTGAATATTGGGGATTGACGCCAAACTCACAAAATAATGATTTTTGGAGTACTTATGTTCTCATGGCTACTCCATCACAAATCAGGGAATGTATTCAACATGAGAAGCATGTTTATTTAACTCAGATTAATACACCAGAAGAAGTATTAATTGCTGGGGAGACAGCAGCTTGTAAGCGAGTGATTGAAACTCTGGGTTGCAATTCTTTCCCCGCTCCTTTCGACCATGTGATCCATTGTGAGGCCATGCGATCGCAATATGAGGAAATTAAGAAGGTAAACACTCTACCATCGCAAAATCTTCCAGGTATTGTATTCTATTCGGCGGCTGATTATCAACCCATAGCACTGGATAGTGAGGTTATTGCTCACAACATTGCTACAGGATTGTGCCAAGAACTGGATTTTCCCCGATTAGTTAACCGTGTCTACGATGATGGTGTCCGAATATTTCTCGAAGCGGGTGCTGGTAGTGTTTGTTCTCGATGGATTGATAAAACCCTCGGCAATCAAGAACATATCACAATATCCCTAAATCGTAGAGGTATGGATGATCATACTTCGATGGTTAAAGCTTTAGCAAAACTACTCAGCCATCAGGTGAATGTGGATTTATCACCACTGTACAGTCTCACACCACAAACTAGTAACCATAAAGCAACCTTGAGAACAATTACTCTGGGTGGCAACCCAATTACTCACGCAATTTTAAGTGAAGGAAACCGAAAACTTTTTCAAGATATAGGTGAACAAATTAGACGCGATTCTCCTTTGGAGAAGCTGCGCCAACGCACCCAAAAACAGCAGCTAAATATACCTAATTTCCGAGAGTTGGAAAAAAATTCTGTGAATGCTGGTGGGGCGATCGTTCAAGAGAAAAGTAATTCCCATCACATTTTATCATCCAATACTCAACCAGAAGAAGTCAAAACGAAAAATATCATTGATAACGGTTTTGAACTTAAAGAACAATTACAATCTTCTGAGTTAAGCACAATTGAGCAGCAAATTCCTCAACCTGTTTTTTCTCCACCTGCCATAACCCAAAAACTTGGTAAATCCATCAGTATGTCCGATTTAAATAAGTCCCAGTATCAAAAGCTAAACTCGAATAATTCAAAGTTAACTAGAGCACATACTGTTTTCTTACAGGCGAGACAAGACTTTAGTCAGCAAATGAGTGAAATCATTCAATTGCAATTAGCTTGCGCCGAAAATCTGCTTAACGAAAACTCCTAAAAATGAAGTGTGTATAGCGTTTCCTGATCTGCTGAGGTACGAATTTATTTATCTGTGTTCATCTGTGTTCATCTGTGGTTAATCACTTCTTTTTGTACCTCACTGAGGTGAGAAACGCTCTACATCTTTCAGCTTTTATTAGGTATTAGGGACTGGAAAAGAAGCAGAGGAGCAGGAAAAAAATAACAATGCCCAATCCCCAATCCCTAATACCCAATACCCAGTCCTGCTTATAATTTGAGGGATAACTGCCGTGACAACCGTAGATGCGGTACTCAGTAAACACAATAATGGTCTTGGATTCTCTGCCTATTCTCATCACCAAAACCAAGTTTGGAAAGGTTCTTTAGAATCTATATCTTTTGAACAATCAGCCATCAAAGAGAAATTGATGGTATTAGATAAACCTTGCTACATCGTGAAAGTTGCCGGAAAAATTGGTGTCACCAACGAAGGCTATTTATCTCCTGTTGAGAATAGCACAACAGCACAAGTAGAACTGTTGACATTTGTACCACCAATTCATATTCAACAGCTAGGAGATCCTAATTTTCTCTCCTTTCATGGCGTCAAATATGCTTATGTCACTGGCGCAATGGCTGGCGGTATTGCTTCTGAAGAAATGGTGATTGCACTCGGTAAAGAGCAAATTTTAAGTTCCTTTGGTGCAGGTGGTTTAACTCCTGAGCGTTTAGAAGCAGCGATTAATCGCATTCAACAAGCTTTACCTCAAGGCCCATACACTTTTAATTTAATTCATAGTCCCAATGAACCTGCAATTGAACGACGTGCGGTAGGTTTATACCTCAAATATCAAGTAAGAACAGTAGAAGCTTCAGCATTTCTCGACTTGACTCCCAACATCGTTTATTACCGTGCTGCTGGACTTAGTTTAAATGACGCTAATCAAATTGAAATCAAAAATAAAGTCATTGCTAAAATTTCTCGCCGAGAAGTAGCGACTAAATTTCTCCAGCCAGCACCAGCTAGAATCCTTAAGGAACTTGTTGAGCAAAAACTAATTACTGAGTTACAAGCAACTCTTGCAACTAAAGTTCCGATGGCTGATGATATTACCGTCGAGGCTGATTCTGGTGGCCATACAGACAATCGTCCCTTGGTTTGTTTGTTACCTTCTATTATTTCTTTGCGTGATGAAATTCAAGAACAATATCATTACGAAACACCCGTGAGAATTGGCGTAGCAGGAGGTATTGCTACACCACAATCAGCTTTAGCAGCTTTTATGATGGGTGCTGCTTATATTATGACTGGCTCAATTAATCAATCATGCGTTGAATCTGGAGCTTGTGAACATACTAAGAAATTACTAGCTCAAGCAGAAATGGCTGATGTGATGATGGCTCCAGCCGCAGATATGTTTGAAATGGGTGTAAAACTCCAAGTCCTCAAACGGGGTACGATGTTCCCCATGCGAGCGCAGAAACTATTTGAATTATATCGAACTTATGACTCGATTGAAGATATTCCTTTACCAGAAAGAGAGAAATTAGAGAAACAAGTTTTCCGCAAAAGTATTGCTGAAGTATGGGAAGGAACTGCGGCTTATTTGTCGCAAAAAAATCCTGAAAAGCTGGGTAAGGCGGTAAACAATTCTAAGCTCAAAATGGCTTTAATTTTCCGCTGGTATTTAGGATTATCTTCTCGCTGGTCTAGTTCTGGTGAAAAAGGTCGAGAAGTCGATTATCAAATTTGGTGTGGCCCGGCGATGGGTAGTTTCAATGACTGGGTGCGTGGTTCTTATCTATCTGAACCCAAAAATCGCCACGTCGTTGATGTCGCTGACCAAATTATGACTGGTGCAGTCTTTTTATACCGCATCCAAAGTTTAAAAATTCAAGGACTGCAAATACCTAATTATTACAGTCAGTATCACCCTCGTTCCACACTATTGGAGAGCTAAAAAATGAGTATAAAACAGAATTGTACCGCAGCAGATATTCAAGTTTTCTTAGTGTCTAACTTAGCAGCTTTGCTAGAGTTAGAAACTAATGAGATAGATGTCAAAGAGCATTTAGAAAGCTATGGGTTGGATTCAGCCCAGGCAATGATTCTAGTGAGTAAATTAGAGAAATTGCTGGGATTTCAACCGTCTCCGCTTCTATTGTGGCATTACCCAAATATTGAAGCTCTTTCGCAGCGTTTAGCTGAAGAATTGCAAGAGAAATCAGAGGTTCAAGACACAGGGAGTGTCAACACTGCTGCTCCTGTTCTGAATTTAAAAGCCGAAGCTGTTCTTGACCCTACCATTCATCCTGGTGCTTTAACTAATGTGCCTTTCGGTGAACCCAAGAAAATCTTTCTCACTGGAGGAACAGGTTTTTTAGGAGCTTTTTTAATCCAGGGACTACTACAGGAAACTAATGCAGATATATATTGCTTAGTGCGTGCTGCTGATGCAGAAGAAGGCAAGAGCAAACTCCAAAAGAATCTGCAACAGTATGCAGTTTGGCAGGAACAGTTTAATTCCAGAATTATCCCCGTTGTCGGCGATTTATCTCAGCCACTTTTAGGAATTGGCTCTGAACAGTTTCAAATCTTGGCTGCTAATGTTGATACTATTTATCATAGTGCGGCTTTGCTGAATTATGTTTATCCATATTCAGCATTGAAAACAGCTAACGTTCTGGGAACTCAAGAAGTTTTACGATTGGCATGTCTAGTTAAAGTCAAGCCAGTACATTACGTTTCTAGTGTTGCTGTTTTTGAATCACCTGCTTATGCTGGTAAGGTAGTTAAAGAAGACGATGAATTCAGTCATTGGGAAGGAATTTATCTTGGTTACTCTCAGACTAAATGGGTGGCTGAAAAGTTAGTCAAAATTGCGGGTGAACGAGGACTTCCTGTAACTATCTATAGACCGCCATTGATTTCAGGAGATAGCAAAACAGGTATTTGTAACACCCATGACTTTATCAATCTCATGACCAAAGGCTGTCTGCAAATGGGAAGTTTTCCCGATGTAGACTATATGTTAGATATGTCTCCTGTGGACTATGTTAGCAAAGCCATTGTATATCTATCAAAGCAGAAATCATCCATAAACAAGGCTTTTCATTTGCAACATCCTCAACCTATTTCTTTGAAGAACTTAGTTGAGTGGATACGCTCTTTTGGTTATCCAGTTGAGATGATTCCTTATGAACAATGGCAAGCAGAGTTAATCAATAATGTGTCTTCTGTGGACAATCCTTTATATACTCTGCGACCTTTTTTGTTGGAACGTTGGTCTGATGAGCAACTGACCATTCCTGATTTGTACTTGCAAGCCAGAAGACCCCACATTAGCTGTCAAGATACTCTTCATGCATTAGCTGGTAGCTCTATTGTTTGTCCAACTATTGACTCTAAATTGTTGATGACTTATACCGCCTATTTGATTCAAAGCGGCTTTTTGAATGTCGCATAGTTCATCAAAAGTTGGTCGGAAACTCCATTATCTCATGGACAAGGGATAGCCACCCACCGACTTGGGCATTAGGTCGAGATTTGTTGAATCAAACCACAGATAAACACAGATGAACACCGATATTTATCTGTGTTCATCTGTGGTTTATTTTGGTCTTATTCCAATCTTTACAAGAAGTCTATTGAGCATTGAGTATCGGTAAAAGTTACCAATGCCCTATGCCCCATCTCCCATGCCTAAAAACTTCACGCCACAAGTGGCATGAAGTTTTTCATTCAACGACGACTTTCAACGTGAGCTTTTTCTTGAGAAGTAGTGTTTGGCTTCTTAGAGTTATTAGATTGATTAGATTTGCGGTTTTTATTGAAGAAACGATCGCTCAGTGTTTGAATTACGATATATAAAACTGGTACTACAAACAGAGTCAAGAAGGTAGCAACAAGCATCCCGCCAAATACTGTTGTACCAAGTGATTGTCGGCTACCTGCTCCTGCTCCCGTGGCAATTACCAGCGGAAAAATCCCTAACAACGTAGAAATAGCAGTCATGAGAATTGGGCGCAAACGCTGTTTTGAGGCTTCAAGAGCAGCTTTGGTAATTGAATAACCGCGATCGCGCAACTGATTAGCAAATTCTACAATCAAAATCGCGTTTTTACTCGCCAATCCAATCAGCATTACCAGACCAATTTGACAGTAAACATCGTTGGGCAAACCACGCAACAATTGAGCCGCCAGCGCCCCCAAGATAGCTAAGGGAACAGCTAGAAGGATAATAAAAGGATCAACGTAGTTCTCGTATTGGGCAGCCAAAACCAAGAAGACGAAAACAAGCCCAAGACTAAAAATAATCGGTGCTTGACCGCCAGACTCTTGTTCTTCGGCAGAAATACCAGACCATTCATAGCCTAAAGTCGGTGGCAAAATCTCTTGAGCTAGCCCCTCCATTACCTGAATTGCTTCTCCAGAACTAGAACCCGAAGCTGCTGAGCCAGAGATTTCAATCGAGCGAAACAGGTTATAGCGATTTATTGTTTGCGCTCCAGTGGTAGGAGTAATTTTCACTAAGTTGCTCAGAGGAATCATCCTATCTTGTTCGTTCCGAACATACAGTTTACCGATATCATCAGGGTTAGCTCGGTATTGTGCATCTGCTTGCACATATACGCGGTAATTTCGCTGCTGTAATGTAAAGTCATTCACATATTGAGATCCCAACAGAGTTTGTAGTGTATTAAAGACATCTGCTATGGGAACTTGTAACGCCTTAGCTTGGTTACGATTCACTTCTACAAGCACCTGTGGCGTATCTGCTGAAAAAGTGGTGTACACACTTTGCAATCCTGGTGTTTGATTGGCTTTTGCAATCAACTGGTTTGCCACTTGAACTAAAGTATCAAGACCCACATTTCCCCGGTCTTGTAGCTGAAATTGGAAACCACCAGTAGAGCCTAAACCCGGAATTGCTGGGGGATTACTTGGAAGGACTCTGGCTTCGGATATTGCTGAAAGCCCTCCTCTTAATTTATTGATAATTGCCTGTACTGACTGCTCTGCTCCAGTGCGGTCTTCCCAAGGGTTGAGGGAAGTAAAAACCACACCATTGTTAGCAGTATTACCAGAGAAACCAAAACCACCAATTGCAAAAGTACTTCTGACTTCGGGCAATTTCAAGATTTCTTGTTCTACTTTAGCTATTACCTCATCGGTATATTCTAGCGATACTCCTGCTGGCCCTTGGATCAGGGTGATAAAGTAGCCTTGGTCTTCTTCAGGTAAAAATGCTGTTGGGACACTGAAGAACAGCCAAGCTGTCAACCCTAGGCTGGCAACAAACACCGCCAGAATGATGTATTTAATCTTGACTATCTGAGTAAGGACTCGCTCATAACCTCGGCCCAACCAGTCAAGAAATCCATTAATGCGGTCAAAAATCCACCCCAGCCAACCACCAGTTCTTTGCCTTCGACGTAGTAATAGACCTGAGAGTGATGGAGTAATTGTCAAGGCTAAAAAGGTAGAAATAGCAATAGAAAAGGCGATCGTCAAGGCAAACTGTTGATAAAGCGCTCCCGTCGTTCCTGGAAAGAAAGCAACCGGGACAAACACAGCCATCAGTACAAGTGAAGTTGCAATCACTGCGCCAAATAGCTCGTGCATTGCTGTGGAAGCAGCTTCACGCGGCTCCATGCCTTCTTCTTGAATGAGACGCGAGATATCCTCAACCACAACGATCGCATCATCAACGACCATCCCAGTTGCTAGGGTCAAACCGAACAAGGTCAAGCTATTAATCGTAAAACCAAAAACCTTGATAAACGCAAAAGTCCCAATTAAAGCAACCGGAATTGTCAGGGACGGGATGATTGTGGTGCGCCAGTCTTGCAAAAAGACAAAGATGATCAATACAACTAAAGCGATCGCAATCAATAAAGTCACGACCACTTCTGTAAGTGAAGCTTGCACAAACAAAGTTGTGTCAAACCCGATATCATATTTGATTCCTGGGGGAAAATTAAGAGCTAGCCTTTGCATTTCGGCTTTAGCTGCATTAGCAACATCCAAAGCATTACTACCAGGAAGTTGATAAATCCCCAACCCTACAGCATCTTTGCCCCGAAATCGCAGGAAGGAATCGTAGTTTTCTGCTCCTAGTTCCACCCTCCCAACATCTTTCAGCCTAACCAGCGTGCCATTTTCCCCTGTTTTGATGATAATATTCTCAAATTCTGTAGCATCTTGTAGTTGGCTCTGGGCCTGCACGTCAAGTTGATACCTTTGCCCGTCCGGCGCTGGCTGCTGTCCGAGTCGCCCCGCACCTACTTGTAAATTCTGTTCTTGGAGTGCTGCGGTTACATCCTCAGCAGTCAGGCTGCGGCTAGCAAGCTGGCTTGGCTCTAGCCACACACGCATCGAATACCTACGTTCACCAAAAATAGTGACATCACCAACGCCCTCTACACGTTTGAGGGCATCTACTAGATAGATGTCAGCGTAGTTACTTAAAAAGATGGTGTCATACTCGTTGTTGTCTGTATACAGACCAAAACCCATGAGAATGGAGCTAGATCTTTTAGTAACAGTAACTCCCGTCTGCTGCACCACTTCTGGTAACTGAGCTTCGGCCGCAGACACACGGTTTTGGACATCAACAGCTGCAATATCTTGGTTACGGTTGGCGTCAAATGTAACTGATATTGAACTACTACCAGAGTTACTACTGCTAGAACTGATATACCTTTGACCGGGGATACCGTTAATTTCTCTTTCTAAAACAGTCGTAACTGTATTTTCGACAACCTCAGCATTCGCTCCAGTGTAGTTGGCACTAACGTTAACTTGAGGAGGACTAATTTCAGGATATTGAGCAATTGATAGCGTGGGAATACTAATTGCTCCAACTAGCAAGATAAGTATAGTGCAGACGCTAGCAAAGACAGGTCGCTTAATAAAAAAGTCAACAAACATAGGTAGATTGGCAGTAGGACTATTGAATTAAAAAGGCAGCAGTCAGAAGCCAGAAAATTCTGTTTACTGACTGCTGAATTCGGACTTTTTCTTCACGAAAAATCGATTTTTGCAAGAAGTCTGATACTGTTTCCCCTACGATTGTGGGGTAATCGGAGCATTATTTCTCAGGTTAAGCAAACCTGTAACGATGATTCTTTCTCCTGGTTTTAATCCTTCTAGCACTTGATAACTATTACCTTGGATGTTGCCTAACTTAACTGGCTTTTGTCTAGCTACCAGTTGAGCTTGTTCTTGTTGGTTTTCGGCTTGTTCTGCCACATAAACAAAAGTTTGTCCTCCCACGCGAGAGACTGCCTCAGTTGGGATGAGAACCCCAGGACGCTCTTGCCAAACGACTCTTGCTTGCAGATATGAATTAGCCCGCAGTTGACCTTTACTATTATCAAATAGGGCTTTAATTAGCACAGATTGAGTTTCATCAGCAGTTTGAGGAGAAATGAAGAATACTTTACTAGTACCAACTACCTGATCCTGAGAGTTAATTAGCTCTACTGGAGTACCTACGCGCACTCTTGTAGCCTGCTGTAAAGGCAAAGAGATATTAACTTCTAAGGGTTGATTTTGAGTAATGGTTGTCAGTTGAGTAGAAGTATTAACAAAGTCTCCAAGCTTAACTGGAATATTACCAACAGTACCCGCAAAAGGTGCTTTCAATTGAAAGTACTGAAGTTGAACTTGTGCTTGCTGAGTATTCGCTTGTGCTTGCTGCACAGCTTTTTCAGCCTGGGCTACAACGGCTCGCTGAGCTTCAATCCGCTGATTGATCGCACCAAGGCTAGAGCGAGCTGCTTGGAGTTGATTGAAATATTGATCTCTAGTATCTCGTGATACTGCTCCTTCTGTAGCTAGACGAGAGTATCTTTCGTATTGCTGCTGGCTTAATGTTGACTGAGATTGGTTGGAAAGCCGCTCGGCTTCTAGAGAACTGAGTGTTGCTCTAGCATTTTTGACTTCAGCTTGTGCAGCGGCAATACTGGCACTAGCACTACTAACTGCTGCTTGTTGTTCATCAGGATTGATTTGGAGAATCGGCGTACCAGTTTTCACCTCATCCCCTGGTCTAACAAAAATTTGGGATACTCGACCCTGGATTTGAGGTACAAGAGTGATTGCTCGGCGTGACTCTAAGTTGGCGACAAACTCCGAGCTTTCTCTAATTGTTCCTGTCTGCACTGGAGATATTTTCACAGGTATTGCTTGGGTTTGGCCTTGACCTGGTGGTGTTTGGGTTTGAGCATTGCTGGTTTCCCACCAACGCCAACCAATACCCCCGCCAACTACTAGCGCGATCGCCCCTAAAATCAGCAGCCACTTCCGTTTTCGTGATGATGAGTATTTTTGTTTGGATTCTTGCGAATCAGTATTAGTTTTATCCACCGTGTCAGTATCTTCCGATATCACTGCCACGTTAGAGCGCTGATCATCGCTGTTATCCTTATCCGCTCTTATCTGCTTTGTTTCCTCGAAAGATTCTGAGTTCTTCATATACCTAACTACCTAATTGGATAATCTCTTTGAAGCAGAAAAAATTAGCAATCAACACATACTTTTAATGGCATTGGAATTTCACTTTATTTGTCCTCTCCATACAAAATCAGTATAAAAATCTAATAACTATTAGATTTTTATATAGGCGTTTTAGATTGATACTCAATTGTTTTTATATCTCATTAAAGTATTTTTACTTGTGCTTTGTAACTTCTCCTATAGGTAGATATTTTAAATTTTCATAATCATTTTTAATCTTTACAACAATGTATTTGAGAAGTTTTTAAATCAAGACCAATTTTACTAAGTCATAACTATATAAAGGAGTCTTTGGTCAGGTAAAGCAATACCCTTAAATACTCCTCAAATCAATTTTTTAACTTTTCTTGGTATAGCTAGTGTTTATACACTCAATATCTTGCACCTGGTTTTTAGTCCGCCAAGAAATAAATTCTTGGCTCATAGCTCTAAGTCAGCTTTAACTGACTTAATATGTATTTCAGTGCGTTTTAGCGGACTTTGGCTATGAAGCCCTGAACTAAAGTTCAAGGTGTACTCACGGTTAGGCGCAAAATGTAACTACAAATTAATATAATACTATATAGATACATCAGTTTGATATAAATGCTTGAGTTAGCAACTTTAGGTCTACTGCTACGTGAACCCCTACATGGATATCGCCTGAAGCAGCAAATAGAACTGTTCATGAGCGGTTGCATCAGCGTCAACTATGGTGCGATTTACCCTCTGTTGAAGCGACTGGAAGAACAAGGAGCCATTTCTGTGCTAGTTGAGGGTGCAGATGGGGGCCAAACTCGTAAGGTTTACAGAATTACCGAGCTAGGGCGAGAGCGTTGGAAAAAAGAGATGCTGGAACACCCCCATGAAAGCTGGGTACACGCTCGTTCTCGTTTTATGATCAAGTTTTTCTTTTTTAGTTCCCTAGAAGCCAAAGAAAGGCTGAAGTTACTGGAACATCGTTTAATGGTTTGTCGGCTGCGCTTGGAAAGCCAAGAAATGGAACCACTCCCACACGACCCCTATCAGACGGCGGCGTGGCAAAGGTATACAGCGTTTCTTGAAAGTGAAATAGAGTGGCTAACCGAACAATTTGCTACAGAGCAAACAAACTCCATTACGCAAATAGTAAGTGGATAGTACAAGAGTGTCAATCGATATTTTAGTTAGATTATTTAGGTATAAGTGCTGAATACTAAGTAATCAAAAAATATATCCAACATTTCTTCATTCTTTACTCAGAAATCAGTAACTCAGAAATCAGCTAAAAACACCAAAACCAGCAGCGGCAATATAATTACCCTAATTTACCGTCGTTTTAAAAATAAATTTTTAGAACTTACAGATTGATATAAAAAATCGAGTATACAATGGTAGTTGTTAGACACAAAAGTTTGACTTTTCTATGCTTTTGTGGATAACATACTACATGTGTTATAGAGTAGTCAATTAGCAGTTTGAAAGGAACTAAGTGCATTGATGCTTAATTTTTGCAATGCGTAAGTCCTAAATCTAGCTTTTCACTGCTACACTTATCAAGCTCTCTACCAATGCACTACACAAGCATTTAAAAAGCTAAAGATTCAAGATGTTTCTTGTAGCTTTAGTGATTAAATTTACTTGATTTTAGGCAAGCGATCGCCACTGTAAATGTCAATGCAACACAGCTTAATCAAGTTGAATTCACCAACTTTATGACATGAATACAATACACCAAAGTCAGTGTAAACCAATTGCTCTTATTACTGGGGCAGCTAGTGGCATTGGCTACCAATTAGCACGCATTTTTGCCGCTCATGATTATGATCTTGTAGTAGTAGACAGAAACGAACTAAAACTCGTAGAGATGGTGTCTAAATTCCAAGAAGAATTTGGCATTTTCATCAAACCTATGATCAAGGATTTATCTATATCAACATCTCCCGAAGAAATTTTCACTGAGTTACAAAAAGCAACTATCAAAATTGATGTGCTAGTGAATAATGCTGGATTTGGGACTTACGGATTATTTAATGAAACAAATCTGACCACTGAATTGGAAATGCTCCAGGTAAATTTGGTGTGTCTGACTCATTTAACAAAGTTATTTCTCAAAGATATGGTAAAGCAAGGCGATGGTAAAATCTTAAACGTTGCCTCCGCTGCTGCTTTTCAACCAGGGCCTTTAATGGCAGTTTATTTTGCAACTAAAGCCTATATTTTATCGTTTTCAGAAGCGATCGCAAATGAGTTAGAAGGTACAGGCGTCACCGTAACAGTGCTTTGTCCAGGCTCAACCGAATCTGCCTTTCATGAAAGAACAGGAATGGCAGGCTCTAAGCTGCTCAAGGGTAAGAAGATGATGGATGCAGAAACAGTAGCTAAGATTGGTTATCAAGCTTTAATGCGTGGTAAAACAGTTGTTATTCCTGGTTTTTTAAATAAAATACTGGCCAAAAGTGTCAGATTTATACCCAGAAAACAGGTGACAAAAATTGTGAGAAGTATGCAGGAAAATAAATAGTGTATTGTCAAGGGTCAAGGGTCAAGAGGTAGGAGGTAGGAGATAATATTTCTTCTTCCCCATTCCCCATTCCCCATTCCCTATTTTCAAGACAAGTCTAATCAATACTGCCAGCATTTTAAATGCCAACCTAAACCTGCAACAGCTACCGCTGCAACATAATCTTTAGCAGGCACTAGTTCAACAAGACCCCAGTCTTCAGATGTCTGTAATGTGGCTGGTTCTGTGGGAGTTAGTGATATTTCAATGTGCTCTAGCCCAACTAATCCATCTCCAGTTGCCTTTAAATAAGCTTCCTTGCAAGTCCAGTAGCGAAAAAATACCTCTTGCTGTTGGTTGGGAGATAGCGATCGCAATACAGCATATTCTGTAGCTAAAAAGAACCGTTTGGCAAGAGATTCTAAGTCAGAAACCGGGCGAATGTACTCTAAATCCACACCAATCTGGCGAGTGCAATTCACCCCAAACAAACCTAAGTTCTGAGAGTGAGACAAATTAAACACCAATCCACTGTCAGCAAATGCATCTGCTAAGACTGGTTTACCTCGCAATTGATAATCAAATCGGATTTTTTGCGGCTCGATACCCAAGTAGCGACCTAATATAGTTCGGAGGATACCACGACCAGCGATGAAACGTTGCCGATGCTTTTGAAAATAGAACCGCTCAGCTCTAGCAATTTCGTCACTGGACAGGGTTGCAGCCAAATATTGCAGCTGTTGTTCTGGTTGGTCGAGGTCTATTTGCCAGACATGGACATCATCTGGTAGCAAAGTTAAATCTGTCGGTGCAGGTAGCCAGAGATGATTAAGTGCAGTCATTAAGTCAGAAACTCAAAACAGAGGTAAATAGAAGCAGCTGTTATTAGCTAACGCGCCTACATCTTGCATTTTCTCTTAAAGACAGTCATTAGTCATTTGTGTTTACAAAGGACTAATGACTAATTGTTAAGTTGAAGTGTAAACATTACTACTTAGTATTGGGTTATAATTAGCCGCGATCGCTTCAGTAGGTCTAATGCCGTAATTTATTACTCTATAAATATACGTGCCTCCTTTATGACTCTGGATGTACGATCCCCAATTCGATGTTGAAACCTCTGAAAGAGAGTACGTTGAAACTCTTGACAGAGAATAGCAAATTTTCTTTTAGCTACAACATTAGTTGTGATTGTATTACTCGGAGGAATTACCAGAAATGTCTGCAAGTTTTTTGGCAGTACCTAAATTTCGTGAAGGTCAGATAGTAAGCTTTATCGGTGGGGAAGGCGTCATCAAAAACTACCGATTTGAGGCAGATAGCTGGGACTATTTAGTGGAAATGCCTATGGGGCCAGAGCCAGAAATGGGCCGGGTTGGTTGTGAAACTATGATCTGGTTATCTGAAGTCGATATTTCTTCACTGCTCAATAGTTTTTCTGCGAAAGTGCTAAATCTGCAACAAAAAACCCTTGCCAAAGCTTGCTAAAAACCTATTAGGACTACCTACTTGTAAAGATAGTGAGGATAAATAATGATTAATTTGGGCTATGCTGCCTTCTTTGTGCTGCTACTTGCAGCGCTGCTATTAGCAATTAAGCAAATGAGTATTGCCCTAGATGAAGTAGATATTGAGGGCTTTACTCTCTGGACAAGTATTGCTTCTGTCATTGCTGGTTTACCAATAATGTTGTGGTAATATTTCAATCAATGCCATCCTCATCTTTGCAACGATAGCTGCATATAGTTGGATGGTTGAATTGAACTTTACTTCTCCTCCAGCCATTGTAAAACTCGATTCCATGCCCACCAAGGGTCAGGGTCTTTTGCTTGACGTTGGCAATCTTTGCTGCTCAAATAACCAACATGGCCCCCGTAACGAGTCAGCAGCAAATCTATTACAGGATTGTTAGCACAGGCAGCTTCTAAATCAGGTATGATAGCTGGGTGAAAAAGTGGGTCATCAGCAGCGTATACAATCAAGGTCGGTTTTGCAAGCTGCGGCAATATTTGCAGGGCGCTGCTGGCTTCATAATATGCCTCTACAGAAGGAAAGCCTAGTCGGCTAATTACCAATTCCTTATCAAAATCCCAAATACTGTTTGCTCTTTCAATTGCCGCTGGGTCAATGGTTCCAGGATGAGCATCATGGATTCGCCATGCTAGTTTTTTCAAATTCCGTGCAATCCCAGCTTCTAAATATTTGCCAAAAGGCCTTTTGACTAAATAAGATAGCGATCGCAAAGAATCCAAACTTGGGCAAATCACCGCACCACCAGCAATATCGCTGTTTTTTAGCCCTAAATACTCATCGTTTCTAGTTAGTAAATCCGCAGCAGTTTTCACCCCCCACAACGCTAATTGCCCCCCCAAAGAAAACCCTGTGAACCAAAATTTCTTCGGACATCCCATTTCAGCCGCAGCCGCAGCAATGCGAACAAAATCTTCTCCCTCGTACAACCCATCAGAAGTCAAAGTTGGAGATAGTTCAGCAGTTTTGCCGTGAGCACGCCAATCAAATAACACTACAGCGTAGCCTTGAGCGTATGCTTTTTGTCCTAAAAGCTTCAAAGACCATTCTGTCTCTAGCTCACCTGTGATGCCATAAGTACCCACAATTGTGCTATGAGCATTTTCAGGGATGGCAACCCAACCAAAAATTGGTACATCTTGCCCACCCATAAAGATTTTTTTATGGTATAACGGCTCAGGATATTGATTAATGTCCCAGGATCTTTTTCCCCACAAAGCCGTGTAAACAGTCATTGCCACCCCGTTTTGCAAAAACTTGGGTGGTTTGTAGGGAGGGTGACACATCATAGCTAGATTTTCCTGTAATTTAGTCTTGATTTCACAATTCTTTCATCTTAAGATTTATGTTAGATTTTAAAACTTTTTTATAATCTGTGCAGAAATCTTTGTATCTACCAAAGGTTCTTCTTTATCCTTAATAAGTAGTAATAATTTTTTAAGAATGCCGAGGATTCTAGTCATAGACGATGACCCAGCAATTTCAGAACTCGTTGCCGTCAACTTGGAAATGGCCGGCTACGATGTAAGTCAAGCTGAGGACGGCATCAAAGGTCAGGCATTGGCTCTCCAGCTACAACCAGACTTGATCATGCTCGATCTGATGTTGCCAAGAGTAGATGGATTTACCGTTTGTCAACGCTTGCGTCGGGACGATCGCACCGCAGAAATTCCCGTGTTAATGTTGACGGCTCTAAGCCAAACTCAGGATAAGGTAGAAGGCTTCAATGCTGGCGCAGATGACTACCTTACCAAACCCTTTGAAGTTGAAGAAATGCTGGCGCGGGTAAGGGCACTATTGCGGCGTACTGACCGCATTCCCCAAGCAGCGAAGCATAGCGAAATTCTCAACTATGGATCACTCACCCTAGTTCCTGAAAGATTTGAGGCGATATGGTTCAATGAAACAGTGAAACTAACTCACTTGGAATTTGAGCTACTTCACTGCTTGCTTCAACGCCACGGTCAGACAGTTTCCCCCAGCGAAATCCTTAGAGAAGTCTGGGGCTACGATCCAGATGATGACATTGAAACAATTCGAGTGCATATCCGCCACTTGAGAACCAAGCTAGAACCAGACCCTCGCCATCCTCGTTATATTAAGACTGTATATGGCGCGGGATATTGTCTGGAATTACCCGGTGTACCTCCATCAGTTGAGGGAGCTTCCACATCAGTGGTTGAATGATATATCGTTAAATCCCCTTAACTAAGCGATTTGGCACTCTGTTCTGGAACAATTCCCGGAGTGCCAATCAATTGGTAACAGGTCGTGAGCTACTTTATCGTTGCACTTCATCCACTGCTTTGGGAACTCCGGCAGTTAATACCTCGTGTCCACTAGGTGTAACTAACACATCATCCTCAATGCGAATGCCAATACCAATCCATCGCGGGTTAGTTTCTGGCTGGTCTTCTGCTAATTTCGTATCTGGGACGATATAAAGTCCTGGTTCCACTGTGAGAATTTGACCTGGTTGTAAAATCTGCGGTTTATCGTCACCATGTTGATAAACACCCACATCATGGACATCTAAGCCTAACCAATGACTGGTGCGGTGCATATAATATGGCTTGTATTTCTCTTCCTCGATTAACTTGTCAATTTCGCCTTTGAGGATGCCAAGCTCTACCAAGCCTTCGGTCAGGACGCGCACGGCGGTATCATGAACTAATTTGTGGGGATTACCTGGTTGTATTTGGGCGATCGCTTGTTTTTGCGCTTCTAAAACAATCTCATACAGCGTCTTTTGTTCTGGTGTAAACTTACCACCTACCGGAAATGTCCGGGTAATATCAGAGTTGTAATAACCATAAGCGCAACCAGCATCAATTAAGAGCAATTCCCCATCTTGCATCTGGCGCACATTCTCGATGTAGTGAAGTACGCAAGCATTCGCGCCGGAAGCCACAATTGAGGGATAAGCTGGCCCCATTCCCCCCCGTAGCCGAAAGATGCGTTCCATCTCAGCCTGGATCTCATACTCATAACGTCCGGGTGCGCTAATTTCTAATGCGTAATTGTGTGCTTCAACTGCGATCGCCGCAGCTTGACGCATCAATTCTAACTCGGTTTCACTTTTAACAAGTCTCATGCTGTGGAGAACAGGCCCAGTATCTTCAATGGCAATTGGCCCTGTGCCGCGCTTGGGATAAGTCCGCAGTAAACTTTGGTAATGTCGCAGAATTGTGTCATTAAAGCTGCGATCGCGTCCTAAGTGGTAGTAAATGCGATCGGCTTTTTCCAAATACTGCGGTAACTTTTCATCCAGTTCGCTAATCGGATAAGCTTCATCTGCACCATAAATTTCCTTCGCTGCATCAACCCCACAGCGATAACCACTCCAAACTTCCTTTTCTCGATCTTTCGGTTGAACAAACAGCACAAACCGATGTTCTGCATGATGCGGCGCTAACACCGCTACTGCTTGCGCTTCGTTAAAGCCAGTCAGATAGAAAAAATCACTATCTTGGCGATAAGCGTATTCGACATCGTTGTGCATTACTGCCATTGGCGCACTACGGAAAATGGCAGTACCAGTACCAATTTTTGCCATTAACTGCTCGCGACGCTGCCGATATTCTGCTTGCATAACTGAATCAATTTATAAATTTATCGTGTTATTCTACACCTTTAGCAACTATAGACTCTACAAATAGTGCCTTTTGGTAGTTGCTAATTTCAGTTATTCTAGCCAATATTTATTTCCAATCGAATCATAAACCGTCTTGTGAATTTGGCTAAGATATTTCAAATCAAAGCGAACCACTACTTGTATGTATATAGTTGAAGAATTAAAATAGCATATAAGTATCCTACTAGGTTGAGGATGATATCGTCTGTTTGAGTTTAACAATCGCCTTCATCATGAAAGAGAATGAGCATGGTTCAATCAGTTTCAAAACTTTTAACTGTTGATGAATTCATTACCTACTATGGTGACAATGAACGCTATGAGCTAATTGATAGTGAATTAATCGAAATGGAACCAACGGGGCCGCATGAACAAGTATCTGCCTTAATTGGGCGAAAACTAAATGTAGAAATTGACCGTCAGGATCTACGCTATTTTATTCCCCATCGATGTTTGATTAAACTGCTAGGGACAAATACAGCTTTTCGTCCCGATGTAATTGTGTTAGATAAAACTCAACTGATTAATGAACCATTGTGGCAACAAGAACCTGTAATTACATCAGGAAACTCAATTAAATTAATTGCTGAGGTCATTAGCACAAACTGGCAGAACGACTACGCCCGCAAGGTTGAAGATTATGCCCTGTTAGGAGTGCCTGAGTATTGGATCATTGATTACCTGGGCATTGGTGGTAGAGAATATATTGGCAAACCTAAACAGCCAACAATTACAATTTGCACACTCGTAGAAGACGAGTATCAAAAAAAGTTGTTTCAAAACAACGATCAACTGATTTCCTCGATTTTTCCTAGCTTGCAACTAACGGCAAAACAAATCTTTGCGGCTGGGCTATCTGTTGACGTGTAGTTTATAAATAAATTCAATCTTCTAGTTTTGTATTTTAGTACCGATACCTGCATAGTTAGTTTGATAAATAGGAAGCATCTCTTTAGCCTGTATAAAGACAGATGTCCCCTCTGGAATAGTTTCTAATAAATTGATTGCTTGCTCCAATTTGGCTTTTACTTGTTGCTCTGAATCAGGCGAATTTTGAACAATAAAAGTAGCTTCTGTTGCTAGTTTTTGGGCTGATTCCAAGTTTGCTACTGCTTGCTGTTCAGTCAATAGTCTTTTACTGATGACGTTATAATTAACACGATAGCTAGCTAGTTGCTTCTTTGCTTGGAGAGAAATCACTGTTGTTTCAGGAATACTCTCTAATAGTTTTATTGCCTGTTGCCATTTAGTTGCTGCTTGTTGCCAGACTGTAAGAGGATGAGGCGGATTTTGAACTAGAGCCGCAGCTTCCATACCAAGGTTTTGAGCAGATTTAAAATTAGCGATGGCTCGGCCATCGTCTGCGACGAACGCACTTTCTTCTTGAGTGATCAGATTCATTTGCTGAAGTCGTTGACTTTGGTTATTGATTATCTGACTACCAAAACCTAAGACTACTAAACTTGAAGCTATCACCAAAGTTAAGCCTAAGACTTTTTGTGTTGAAAACTTCGGTACTTCTTCTGATTGAAGATTAATAACTGCTTCTTTTTCTAATTGAGGATTGATAACTGTTTTTTTACTAATTTTTTGTTCAATTTTGATCAGCGCTTTTTCTGCCTGTTCTTTTAAAGAATTACTATGTATAACTAAACTAGATACTTTTTCTTTAAAAGAATCACAAGTATTGAGAATATCTGTTAACTCTTGTAAACTACCTTCACTAGATATAATTAATTCCTGATCATCATCCAACCATTCTAAGGCAAAGCCAGATTTACCACAGAAACAGGATACTCCCAGTAATATTGTTAACATATTCTGGCTATTTTGAATAGTATCAACTATGTAATTAAGTCTTTTTTGAATTTGTAATAATTCCTCTTGAGCATAGTTTATTTTATTAATTTGCTGCTGCAAAAGTTTAGAATTCCCAAAGCCTAAACTAATATTTAAACTTGCATCAATAGCTTGGATTTCAGTGGACAAGCTTAAATAGTTAATATGAGAATCCAATTGAGATACCAACTGAGAATCACTTAAAATATCTGTGGCTATAGCCTGAATCAGATAACCCCATTCAATCCAAGAATCAATTTTTGTTTGTAAATCAGTTAATGATATTTTGGTTTCTGGATTGCCAAACTTGGCAAAAATAAATTCTCTTTTATTATTAACGAATTCATCTAACAAATAAATGTCAGGAATAACTAAACTCGCGGTTGAAACTAAACGCGAAAGTGTGCTAACTGCGGTATTACTAGCTTTGGTAAATTTTAGTTCCTGAGTAATCAATTTTTTGATATTTCGTAGCTGCTCCTGAACACTGTTTATCAGGATAATTTCTTCCATGATTTTATGAGAATTACCAATAGTTAGCTTCAAGCTATGAACAAGTTTTGGTAGCTCATTGACAAGCATTTCTAGGTCAGCCATAAATATCCCTTGGGGATTTGTTGAAAGTTTATGCGAAACAATTAAAATGTCTATGCAGCGAGGTTATAGCGTAACCACGCCTGTTGAAGCTAAGCATCCTAGTTAGTTAATAAATCTCAGGAGCGATAGATTTATAGTTCCCGGAAATCCTGCTAAAGTAACAATTCCAGTTGCAAAGTTGTAGAGGAAGACAAAACTACCTATTTAGCTAACTTATGAATGAAATTGATTTAGCTTTTACCCCAGCACTGGAGTTGGCGCAATTAATCCGTCGTCGGGAAGTGTCGCCATTAGAGTTGGTGGAAATATATTTAGAAAGAATTAAGCGCTTAAATCCCCAACTGGGAAGTTATTTTACGGTGATGGCAGAATTGGCGATCGCAGATGCCAAAGCCAAAACAGAAATTCTCACGACTACCTCAGAACTACCGCCATTTTTTGGTGTACCGATTTCCATTAAAGACCTCAACGCTGTGGAGGGTGTGCCTTGTACCTACGGAAATCCAGTACTACTAAACAATATCCCTAACTATAATGACGGGATTGTAGAGCGGATTAAGCAAGCTGGGTTTACTATTCTCGGTAAAACTGCAACTTCAGAAATCGGTTCGCTTCCTTACAGCGAACCGATAGGATTTCCCCCAGCCAGGAATCCGTGGAATTTGGAATACACACCCGGTGGTTCTAGTGGTGGCGCAGCCGCAGCCGTAGCCGCCGGATTATGTGCGATCGCTCAAGGTTCTGATGGTGGTGGTTCGATTCGGGGGCCTGCGGCTTGTTGTGGTTTGGTGGGAATCAAGCCATCGCGGGGAAGAGTCAGTAAAGCACCCGTAGGCGATCGCCTTGCCGGAATTGCTACCAATGGGCCCATAGCTCGTACTGTTGCTGATGCTGCTGCGCTTTTGGATGCGATATCTGGTTATGTCACCGGAGATCCTTACTGGTTGCCAGATCCAGAACCATCATTTTTGTCTGCCACACAGCAAAAACCCAATGCTCTGCAAATTGCCTTTGCTACTAGCATCCCTCCCTTGGGTGAAGCTGATGCCAACTGTCAGCAAGGTGTTTTGCAAACAGTCCAGTTATTAGAACAACTTGGTCATAAAGTTGAGGCGAAATGTCCAGATTTTAGCGGTTTAGTTGAGCCGTTTCAAATCGTTTGGCAAGCTGGGGTAGCTGCATCAGGAATTCCAGTTGAGATATTACAGCCGATGAATCGTTGGCTTTTGGCAAGAACAGGTTCGGTTGCTGAATATCTCCAGGCGGTTTCTCAAATGCAGGTAGTGGCACGACAAATTGTGGCGTTTTTTGATACCGTAGATGTGCTGGTCTTGCCAGTTTATTTACATTCACCGATCCGGGTGGGAGAATGGGCTTCTCTAAGTCTAGAAGAAACATTCCAAAATATTATTCACTGGGTTGCTCCTTGTCCGCCGACTAATGCAACTGGACAACCTGCGATCGCACTTCCTGTAGATTTTGATAGTAATGGTTTACCTATTAGTGTGCAGCTAATTGGCAAACCAGCCGCCGAAGCTACCTTGATCAGCCTAGCAGCGCAAATTGAAGCAGCTAAACCTTGGATTCAACATCGTCCGGCATTTGCAACATAATGCTACTCGTACAATTCTCCAAAAAAGAGGAGCATAATACGTTATGCTCCACAAATTAAAACCTGAAAACCTAAATTAAATCTCATGCCTCTTATACTAAATTACCCAAAATAAGACTACAGATGAAAACCTCAAAACCCAGATAAAATATGACTTTCATAATTATGAATTATGAATTATGAATTATGAATTATGCAAGCATCTCTTGAACAACTTTCACAAATTATCGTGTTTGCAGGTTTAGAAACGGCAGATCAAATAAGTTTGCAACCTCATACCTTGGTGCAACATTATCTCAAAGGAGAGATTATTCTGCACGAGGGCGATCGCCTACCAGCAAAGCTATATGCTGTTGTCAGCGGCTCAATTCAAGTTACCAAAACAGCAACAACAGGAAAAGAAACGATTCTCCGTACCCTGGCGGCTGGTGAAATTTTTGCTGCACCTGCTCTATTAGGCAATGGAATTTCTCCGGCGACTGTAACTGCTGAATCTGATTGTGAAATTCTCACTATCCAGCGAGATGCTTTATTAAAAGCTATTCAACAGAATCCTGAAATTGCCCTACGGATGCTGATGATTTTTAACACTCGGATTCAGCTACTTCATGAAACAGTCCACGGATTAGTTTCTGAAAGAGCTATTGTTCGTCTTGCTAGATTAATACAGTATTTTGCTACCGAATCTGGAACTGAATCCAGTCCCCAAGGTACATCTTTAAAAGCCAAACTATCTTACTACCGGATGGCTCGGAGTAGCGGGATTACTTATGAAGAATGCGTGCGTTTAATTAAAAGTATTAACTCGGTAGTTGCTTATAGTCGGGGTGGTCAGATTACGATACTTGATGCACAGAAATTAGATGCGATCGCTTCTGGAGATGTAGAGTAAGCTGAATATTGCCACTGAACCCCAATACTTCTCGGTTAAAGGAGAAAGGGGAAAGGGAAAGGTTTGAATTTACCCTTTTCCCCTTACCCTTTTCCCAAATCCCAAGCAAAGTGAAGAGTGATCCGAGAAGTATTGCAATGAACCCTACAAGCTTTTTCGGTGTTTTTAGCTTAATCAAAAGAATGAGATAACTTCTTTCTTACGATAGTTGCGAACACTACCCTAAATAAGTCAAAGTAAATATACCTAACGTACGTGAGGTTCAAAGCATGGACTCGACAGGTAAGGTTCAAATTATGGACTCATCCTGGCATATTCCACTGCCGATGGAAGAGTCTGCAATGAGCCGAGTGACAGTCTATTTTTATAATGACGGATGGGTTCCAATTAAATATTGTTACTTGGGAAAGGCAATTTTGCTACATCACCAAGCAAGGTCAGCAGGCAAGGAAATTTTTTTATTTCCTGTTAATTTAGACCCAAATAGTTTTTAAATCTCTTTCATGCATCTTTTTCAAAAAACTTTGCAACAAATAAATCGGCTTTAGCAGGGGTGCACATCTGTGCGCCCTTAACTATGTAGACGTGCTTGAGATTACATAAGTCTAATCAAACCAAACCAGAACGGAGCGCGACAACTGCTGCTTGTACGCGATCGTCAACTGCTAGTTTATTCATAATCCCTCGGACGTGAGTTTTAACAGTATTGGGACTGAGATAGAGTTTTTGGGCTATCTCTGGATTGCTCAACCCGTCTACCATGAGTTTTAATACTTCTAATTCACGCCCTGACAAGTTAGCAGCGTTGCTGGTAGGTGAAGGCGGTTTGAGATTGTCAATTACTCGCCGAGCAATCTGAGGATCGAGATAGGCTGCTCCATCAACTGCGGCGGCGATCGCACTCAATAATCTCTCTACACTCGCACCTTTGATACAATATGCATCTGCACCGCTAGATAGTGCAGCGATAATTTCTGTCTCCGTTGTGTGGGATGTTAGCATCACTACATGAGTTCCTGGTAGCGCTGCCTTAATTTGCTGTGTTGCTGCAATCCCATCGAGTCGCGGTAATCCAATATCCATAACAACTAAATCAGGCTTCAGTCGTAGTGCTGCTTGGACTCCCAAATAACCATCTTCTGCTTGTCCAACAATCTCTAATTGGGGATGGGCCATTAGCGATTGCTCTAATCCCAACTGCATCATCGGATCATCCTCGACAATCAACACCCGCAAAGGAGGAGCATTAGCAGGCAAATTTAAAGGATAACCAGTATTTGGAGACATTTTATTCAGCTAGGAGTTAGAAATCAGAAGTTAGATGGGATACAGAAGTCATGAGAAAGAAGACAAAAGTGATTAATTTTGCTTCTTGACTCTTGACTAATTCTCCTATTCTTCCACGCGGTAGCCTAACTCGGCTAAACTTATTCTAGAATGCCGCCATTTTGGTTGAACTTTCACAAATAGTTCCAGATAAACTTTGCCAGCGATTAACTTTTGAATTTGTTCACGAGCTTCGCTACCAATTGCTTTGAGCATCGATCCACCTTTACCAATTAGTATTCCTTTTTGGGAATCGCGCTCGACGTTTATAGTTGCGAGTACACGGGTAATGCTGGGAGTTTCTTCTACTAGATCAATAGCGATCGCTACTGAATGAGGCACTTCTTCACGAGTCAACAATAAAATTTGTTCTCGGATCAATTCGCCCATAATGAAGCGTTCTGGCTGATCAGTTACCAAGTCTGGGGGATAATATAACGGCCCTGTTTCTAAATGCCCAATTAATAATTGTTGAAGTTGCGGTAATCCTGCACTAGTCTTGGCAGAAAATTTGACGATTTCCCATTCATGAGACTTAGCCATTTCAGCGTAAGTATTATCTAGAAGTTGAGAATCTGGAGGTTGTTGATCACTTTTATTTACACCCACAATCAGCGGTGTTTTGCTGCGAGACAGCAAATCGGCAATATAGCGATCGCCTGCGCCACAAGCTACTGAGCCATCCACCACAAACAGCACTACATCTACAGATTCAATGGCAATTTTGGCATTTTGTACCAACACTTCCCCTAATTGATGATGGGGTTTATGAATTCCTGGTGTATCTACAAAAATCAATTGCGCCTCTGGTGTGGTTAAAATACCGCGCAAACGATTACGTGTAGTTTGTGCTATTGGTGATGTGATGGCAATTTTTTGACCTACTAATTGATTCATTAAAGTAGATTTACCGACATTAGGACGCCCAATAATGCCGATAAAACCTGATCTGAATTCAGGAGGAGCCTGGGGAATTGTGACTTCTCCTGAAAAAGAGAAGTTGTAATTATCAATACTAGTCACCTTTGGCTCCACCCTCATATTTTACAGTTGGGATAACTTGGTTTTTTCTTATACACAAAACAAGCATAAAATCACCCTATATTTTCGGGGATTACTTTTTGCTTACGTTTAATCTACTACTGGTTCTACACTTATATTTTACAGCTGAGATAACTTTGTTTTGTTTTTAGACACAAAACAAACATAAAATTACTTTGGCATTTACAGAGAGAACTTTTGCTGAGGTTTAATTTACTACTAACCCTGGCTTAAGTTTAATCTACTACTAAATATATTTTGATCAAAATGTCAAAAAAAGATATGGGAGAACGCAAACGCATTGGAATTCTTACTAGTGGAGGAGATTGCTCTGGCTTGAATGCTGTCATTAGAGCTGTAGTAAATTGTGCTGTGAATACTTACGGCTGGGAAGTTTTGGGAATCCGTCAAGCTACTCTAGGATTAATGGCACGTCCGCCACAAGCCACAAAACTAGAAATTGATCAAGTTGACTCGCTGTTAACTGCGGGTGGCACAATGTTGGGTACAACCAATAAAGGCGATCCTTTTGCCTTTCCGATGCCAGATGGAAGTCTATGCGATCGCTCCGAAGAAATCATCGCAGGCTACCATGAGCTAGGGTTAGACGCTTTGATTGGTATTGGCGGCGATGGTAGTTTAGCAATTCTTCGCCGCTTAGCGCAACAAGGCGGTATTAACCTAGTTGGTATTCCCAAAACTATTGATAACGATATTGGTGTGACTGAACATGCTATCGGTTTTGATACAGCGGTCAATATTGCCACAGAAGCCCTAGATCGTTTACATTTTACTGCTGCTAGTCATAGCCGAGTCATGATTTTGGAAGTCATGGGACGTGACGCCGGACACATAGCAATAGCTGCGGGAATTGCGGGGGGAGCAAATGTAATTTTAATTCCCGAAATTCCCTACACAATTGATCACATTTGCCACAAAATCAAAGAACGCCAAGAAAAAGGCAAAAACTATTGTTTGATTATTGTTTCTGAAGCAGTTCGTACCCAAGATGGCGAAAATGTGACGATTACAAATCGTTTAGGTCAATCTCGATATGGTGGAATTGGTGAATACTTAGCCGATAAAATCATCCAGCACATTGGCGTAGAAACGCGAGTCACAGTTTTAGGACACATTCAACGGGGTGGAACTGCTTCACCGCTAGATAGATTAGTCGCAACTGTGTTTGGCGTTGCGGCGGTTAATCTGATTGCAGAGGGTAAATACGATCGCATGGTGACATGGCAAAATCGCCGAGTATTAAGTGTACCAATTACAGAAGCGATCGCTCAATATAGCGCCGTTGATCCCAATGGTACTTTGGTTAAAACCGCTCGCGGTATGGGTATTTATTTAGGCGACTAAATTTAGTGCCTAGAATTGGTAAATAATTTTACTTAGTGGCTTGGTGTCTTTGTGGTTGAATTAATTTTTGTCACCACAGAGGCACAAAGACGAGGGCAGCCGTGTGGGCGGGTTTCCCACACCACTTGCCACAACGGGGAGGCAGCCGCGTGGGCGGGTTTCCCGACTTGAGCGGACTGCCGTGGGAACCCCCGCAAGGCAGTGGCTTGACTTGAACGGACTGCCCGTACAAAGGAAAAGGTTACACCTAATTATTAAGTAACAATGCCTAGTACAAAATCACTTTCATTTACAGATTGATTGGTTGCAACATCATAAACCAAGCCGTCATGTTGAGTGCAGACATCAATTACAATAGGTAGTTGGCTCTCTTTATTAAAACTGAGAATTTGATATAGTCTTTCTCCAACTTTGACTAAGCTACCTAATTCAATTCGAGATTGAATCATACCACCTGCGATCGCATAATATTTTTTCCTGTTGCTGCTAGATGCAAAGCTTCGTAAACCAAGCTCGATGGGAAGCTCTGAAAGAGAAACATAATCTGTGAAATTGCCTGAAATATTATTTAATTATATATAAATGAGGAGAACCAATATGCAAGCATACAAGTTAAACGCAACAATTGATGAATCCGGTCATTTACAGCGCTTCCAGCTCTTATGAATTACAGTTTTTCGCCTCCCCACTATCTCCTGTAGCTTTTTAGGACTGAGAACGTACCTCACAATAGCGGGAACTGCTGTAATTATTGACGAACCTCTAAATATTGCTCCTGGCAAAGTGGAAGTTATCATTCTACAGCCAACCGTAACAACTACCACAACTCCCCAACAACCCAAAAAACGGGAATACAAAGTTCAAGCCTTAAAAGACTTGTTGGAAAATGCCCCACCCACACCACCAGACTTTGACCCAGACCAAGCCAAGTGGGAATATTTAAAGGAGAAGCATAACCTGTGAAGGTTCTGATAGACACCAACATTATTGTTGATGTAGCACTTGACCGTGATCCTTTCTTCACAGACAGCGAGCGAGTTTTACGCTTTGTCGAACAGCAAGAGCTTGAGGCTTATATCTCAGCATCCGCTTTTAGCGATTTATATTACATCATCCGCAAAGCCAAGGGTCATATCTGGGCATTGCAATTTGTACAAAGAATGGCGACACTTTGTCAAGTCGCCACAGTAGACAGTGCCACAATCAACATGGCATTAACTGCTAACTTTAAAGATTTTGAAGGCACTATTCAATACAGCACTGCGGTACTCAATCACTTAGATGCTATTATTACTCGCAACCCTAGAGATTTTTCAGTTGCTACTCCTAGAATTATGACTCCTGAAGAGTTGATTCAGGAATTAACGAGTACTCAATAAATAATTAAATCAAATATCAGAGGTAGTTGAAGATAGTCAATGCCTGTATGATGTTACTACGAATTTATAATATTTTTGATAAATTTAATTATATCGATGAATTACTTTTAAATTTTAGTAAGGGTGCGATCGCGTAGCGTCTCCGTAGGAGAATCGCCTAGGGCGGGGCGTAGCCTATCGCAAGATATTGCACCATCTAATTGATACCATCTTCATGAAAAAGCTGGAAGCTATTCCAATTTTTTAGCTTCCAGTAGTTGTTATATAAATTGCCAATTTACAAAGCAGACATAATCCCGGTTGGGAGGACTAGGATTACGTTAGCCAAAAGAGAAGCGTATTAGCTTTAAGTTCTACAAGCCACAACAACGATTTCACCGTAACTTTTCTATTTCCGTTCTTAGTGCTGGTGCTAAAAGTAAGTTTTTGTAACTCAAGCAACACCAACCGTAGTATAGGAAGTTTTATAAGCTATGCTTTCGCCGTTTGCCACCGACGTAAGACATACAAATGGATTGACCTCTGAAGTTCCGCCCGGACTTCTGGGAAGCAGTCACTCCAAATTTTATTTGCTTAGACTTCCTCGGAAAAAGAACCACCAATAGCAACAGTTAGATCGTCAGTTTTGGTGTAGAAGCTATCTAATCCATGAAATACTGAGTGTTTTAGCAATCAGTTTGATGTATTTCACAGTCATAACTAGAAAATTAATTTGTTTGCCAAGTACCTCTGTGTTTTTGTTTAAGTTGTTATTTATAATTTAAAGTATTTAATCAGTATATATTTGCCATTTTGGCAGATTTTTAAAGATAGCCCATGAAATTTATTACATCCCATGCTGATGTGTAATACCCTGTTTACTAAAATACACTTGTGTCATTAAATGTAACTTTTGCAACATTTTTATCTAAAAGATTAATTCAGCAGTTCTAAAAATCGGGTCTTTTGAGATTGGAACTATCAAATCTCAGTCTGTCAGTAAAGAAAAACTGGTTTCTTGTTCTCTTTTTTATACTGAGGCATGGTTATAAATAATACTGTTTCTATTAATCAAAAAATCTAAAATTAGCATAATTAAAAACTAATAAAAAATCTGCCATGCTAGAGATTTTAAATTAGCATGGCAGGCTATGAGATACTCAATCAACTGCAAGAAATATCTATGGATTTAATATATTTTTTGATTTAATCCATAGAATTATCAGAAAATGAATTGAGTATTTTTAGGTTACAAGTGAGATTTTACTGACTGATGTTCATCAATTTGCTTTGCCATTTTCTGATCTGAACTGTCACCGCTGATTGATATTTTTTACTTTCCAACTACTTCAAGATAAGCTAGGTCTTTAATTTTGCTTAAGCAGCTTGGTGAAACATTACTATCAGACCTGGAGTCATTAGAATGTTTGACTATTTTGAGATTTTCATTTTGCTGTTGGTTCGATCTACTAGCTTGAGTATTTTCTTTAAGCAATCTGTTGTATGTACGGTAGGGAATGTAATGTAGAGGATTATAGCCAGCAAATCGCAGCATTAAAACACATGCCCAGGAATACTTTCCGGCAAGAATTGCTTCAACTACTTTATCAAAATGTTGATTTTTCATTGTCTTGTCTAAGTTGCTACTAATGCCAGGAACGTTTTGATTCATAGTATTTAGTGGTCTTGCTGTTTTTAATTAAGTTTGTTAGCTGCTCAACCGTAATTCCTCAAATTTCCCTCAATTAATCGAGAAAATTGCTGCTGGTTGCTTCTCGGCTGTAGCTTTTGCTTGTTAGTGAGTGAAAGGTAAAAATTTACTTCTTGTCTTGTCATGCGACTGGCAAGATCAAAACCTCAGTGTGGCTCTTGATAGATGCAGTTTTGCCCTATTTAAATTTCTCAACTTCTAATTCAATTAATTTTCCCTAATTCGCCGCCTGCATATAATATTTCTTACTGCTCAAGAAGTTTCCGGTAAAGCTGCACATTTTTTAGGCTAGTAGAGAAAAATTATTTATCTTTGAATATTAAGAGCAATACTCGTATTTATACTATATTTTCGCCCTTAATTTCATCTGCTAAATTAGCACGCTCATAAATCAAATTTACTGAACATATTTCAAAATTTCCTTATGTATTGTGCAACTTTTAAGTTTGTCCATTTTCTCTAATTCATGGGGGGTGTTACCCCTCGCTTACTATTATTTTGGAACTTTGATTATCTTTAATATACTAGAAAATCTATTATTAACTATGAGGTGTAACACCCTTCAATTTGGCAGCAAGATAGTTAACACTAGAAAAACTATTACTGGACATACTTATTAAAGTTAATTTGCACATCTCATGAATAAAAAAATATTATGTATGCAAAAAAAGCCTTTATTGCCAAGGCTTATAGCTATAAATGCTTGATGAAGATACAGTAATGTTATCTGATTATTTCATGAGTGCTAGTCAGTAAAAATAGGTGATAACTTGTTGATTTTATTAACTTATGATATGGATTATAAATTTTTAATCTAGTGGCAACAAAATATAATAAAACATCTGTAAGTAGATGCTTTAAACAATAAAGATATAGGAATTTAAAAATTTCCAGCTTTAGCTAATTTAGCGGCTTATATTGCAACTAAACAATATGAATATTGCCAAGTAAATTTAGTAATAGTATTATGCCTATTTCCTAAATCTAAGCGAATGATGAAAGTAAAATCACAGATGCACTTGTAATTGGGCTAAGTAGTAATAAAAACTGCTAATTGCCAGTGTGATGTCCAGTAGGTATTGACGCCGTGCTTTAAAAGCAATGCTTCAAATGCTGGACGCGAGAACCATCGCTTACCCATAGCGTGATCACACGATACGCGATCGCCTTTAACTCGCCAAACAATTACATAAAAATTTTCTTGCCAATGAGCTATCCAAGGGTTATGATATGAGTCCAGCTTACTCAAGCTTGCCCTTATCGATAGCACTTCAAATTCTGTTTGGGCTGCTTCTGCTAAAACCTGGAGAAACGAACCCATACGGTCTACCTGCGTTAAGTTACGCAGAACATTGAGGCTTAAGCGTGTACCCCAGTACTGTTGGCTAAATTCTGATTTTAGGCTTGTATCCCTTGTAACTAACCTCAAAAATTTGAGGATGGTAATTTTTGGAGTGGGAGACTGCTGATTACTTGTATATTTCAGCTCTCCCTGAACTCTTAACGACGAACAGGAGTTCATGGTTTAATTTCGGTATTTTGGGTAAGTTTCTTAACTTGTGTGAGGCGAGCAGTTAAAGGAAAAAAGTTGAGAATTATCTGACTAATTGGGTTTTGCACCATTCCAACAGTCTTTGTAAAACGCAATTAATCGTGTTTTTAATCACCCATTGCTGAGGTATCATTTCTCAGTGGCTTTCCGTAAGGGAAAGTTTGGAAAACAAAATTTTACTAGCAAAACCAAATTTCTGTTGATACCAGAGTATTAATCATCTGCTTTCGACTCTTGTCGTCAATAAACATCTCATATTTTATCCAGTATTCATTCTTTGAATTGTCCTAATTTTTACGTTGAGATTGCTAGCAAATCAATTTTTTCAGTTGAAAATTGTCAATTGTCAACATAATCTGGGAAATATTAGGAATTTTTAGGGCTAGTTCTAGTGATAGTGGCATTTTTTTAACCAGTAGTCTGGAGTTCTAAATCTTTCAACTCTTACCATTACTTAAATTTTCTTTCGTTTCCGGAAACACCCGGAAAATAAAATCTCACATATAATCTCTGTTTTCTCAGATGAACATCAAGTACATTTTGAAGCGCACATATTAAAACATCTATGTACATCTATTTGTATCTAAAGTTGCAAATTTAAAGTTAGATTACCCGGCGATTGAGTACATTAATAACGTAGCCGTCAACCTCAAGAGCATTGTTAGCAAATGCCTAAAACCTCTGCACTACAAGAGTTAGTCAGCAGTGGTTAGTAGTGATTACAACTGACCACTGTTGATATTTAAAATGCTCTTGGTTGATATCCCATTACTTAATGGCTAAGTAAATTGCCCAAATTGCCATTGCTCGCAGGTAAGTACTAGCACGGAAAGTACCAGCAGCGGTGATAGCTTCAGGTGTGCGGAATTGCAGCCCATTGTCGTAAATTTGTCTGATCACAGCTTGTGTCAACTTAAATGCTTCATCCTTCATTCCCATTTGCACGAGAAAAGCCGCTAGCCCAAAGTTAATTCCTGTCCAGACTTCCAAGGGATGAGTCGCTTTAGGGTTTTCTGGTGAACCATCGGGACGAACACCATTAGCAGCACCAAACTCACCTTGGCAGAATTTTAGAAAGCAAGCATCATAAACAGTTTTCAGGGCAGAGAGGGCGCGATCGCTTGGTACAATATCTGGTAATCCCAAAAGACGGGCGTAGAATTGTCCGCATAATTGATCTGCCATTACCACATCGGAACCACTATTACTATCGAGTTTGTAATATTGACCATTCCAGAGTTTTTCGTCGTAGATGGGGCGAGATTGTTTTAACCAGGTTTCATAGGTGGATTTTTGAACCGCCATCGCGAGCCAGCGCTGTGCGGGGGTTCCCCCCGTTGAGGCGACTGGCGCGCCGAGGTCGCCAAGATTGAGATTTAATAAAATTTCGCTGATGGCGATCGCTGCTTGTAGCGCTGCTAACCACAACCCACCACAATAGGCGCTGACACCCTGTAACCGCCAATCATCGAAGGTTTGATCAGGCGCACCGGAATTTTCAGGAATTCCATCACCATCTAGGTCAAATGTTTTCAGGTAATCTAGGGTTTGAGCGATCGCATCCCAACAATCTGCTAAAAATTCTACATCGTCAGCACCCGTGAGTAAAAAGTCTCGGTATACTTGCAATACAAAATCGCTACCTAAATCCTTCCATAAATTACAGTCCTGATAGCTGGTGTAGTTGGTTTTTTCCCAAACGTGTTCATTGGGTGCGCCTAAATCGTGGGGTGTTGCGCCTGGGACTTTGCGAACTGCGATCGGGCTTTCTGCTTTGATTGTCAAGTAATAGCCAATTATCCGGGGAGTATCATCACCTTGAGGAATTGCTCGTGCAAATGCCCGCATCACCGATTTTTCTAGTTCGGGAAACAGCATCAGCAGTGCAAAAGAACCATATAACCGCACATCTAGGCTTTCGTACCAGCGGTAATCTAAGCATTCCAATACTGCAAATTGACCGATGGGGTCAAGTTTTGATGCAGCACTCCAGAGAGTACCGCCGCTAGTGAGGTCGTAAAGCTCATTAAATAGAGCCATTTTAAACCAGTCGGGTAAATCTTCCCGGTCGAGAATGGGTTGTTGCCAGTTTTGAATTTGCGATCGCCAAGTTTGATATTGTTGTAGCGCAGTAGATGCGATCGCCCAGGCATTGTTACCATCGTTACCAAAAAAGTCTGTATATCTGCGATAATAGTTAACCCCAGCGGCAAATTCTGTGATGGGGAAATCCCAAGCTAGCACAAAGGGGATTTCCAGAGTTTCACCTGGTTGGAGAGTAAAACGGATTGCGATC
This sequence comes from Nostoc sp. B(2019), assembly GCF_010091925.1. GTDB lineage: Bacteria > Cyanobacteriota > Cyanobacteriia > Cyanobacteriales > Nostocaceae > Komarekiella. Next base: position 297,151 of record NZ_WVID01000002.1, read on the forward strand.
GCAGCTCCTAACTGTTCACCTTCTGCGGCTGGATTTGCATCTATAGAATTAGGCAAAGAGCCATCTTGAGCAAAGCTTTGCCACAAATCATCACCCATTCCCACAGGATTCCACCGAGTGTGGTGAAATACCTCAACTTCGGGATGTTTCAGCGTCGCAATACACCAACTTCCGTCCCCTTCCTGCAAAGCATCATTACCAACCCGACTTAAAACACAACCAAACTGTTGTGTATCTTCAACAATCTGGTTATAATTCCCTTGACTTTCACCCCAGCGTGGTTGGTATTCGTAAACTGGACTACCATCATCACGCACCCGCACTTGGGGAGATTTGAGAGCGTTAGTAAACCAGCCCACCATATTTTGCCAGGTGAGCATAATGCTAAGAGTAATAGGTGCATCTGTAGAGTTGTGAGCATTCCAGAGGAACACCGCCACAGGGTAGCTACTTTCTTGGTAATTATCTGCCCAGACAGGGGAAAACTGCTCACAAGTCAACTGTGCTTGAAATACATTTTCATACACAAACCAGCTACGGGGATACAAAGCGTGATATTCGCCAGTTTTGTATTGTTGGTTGATCGGGGATTCTCCCTCTCCCCCACTCTCTGGATACCATTTCCACCCTTGCAGACTGCTATCCTCTGGCGGTTGCGTAGATAAAGCGTAGGCTTGGGAAGATGTGCTATTAGACTCAAACACACTGAATTGACACGCGGGGACGTTTTTGAAGATATGTTCACCGCCATCAATATGCCACAGGTTAAAATCTCCCCGTGAAGAACGACCGATGCAACCTGCACCAAAGCCACCTAAAGGCATACCATGCCAAGGGCCATCATCGATATTACTAGCGTAGCGGACGGTATAAGGCTTGTCCCAGCCTAAACCGATCGGACGGTTCCAAGTGCAAGACGGAATTTTTACGGAGCGTTGATTTGTCATCACCTGATGTCACAGCGTGCAGTTACGTCAATGAAGACTAGCGCGATGTGCGATTTTTCTCAAGTAGAACGCGGTGATATAGCGTTTCCTAATCTGCTGAGGTACGAATTTATCTGTCTTGAAAAGTTTTGCGCTCCTGTTACCCGGACACGCAAACTTTCCGCTGTGTTCATCTGTGTTCATCTGTGGTTAATTACTTCTTCTGTGTATCTCACTGAGGTGAGAACCGCCATAGCATAAAAATGAACATTGATACTCACGCCCCAAGTTAAATTAAATACACAGATGAACCAATGCTGGTTGAATGAGCTTGTAAATACGGATAGTTATCAAAAATTCATAATTAGCTTTGTCTTAACTGTCTTAACTGTCCTTGACAAATAACTGCAATTTTATCAAGATACTTAACTATATCAACATTATAAATAATTGTTTTAAACGCCAACCCATACCGAAGCCTGTGAAATTTTTCCCAACTGATGTGTGAAAAAGTTCTCAAGCGCTTTTATATGATAACCAGCGCGTTCTTCGGAAGATTTTTACAAATGCTTTAGTGTGGGAAGAAATTACAATTTATCTTCAGATTGAAATTACCGGAACTTAAAGTTGAAAATCCTAATATTTTATTGATTTTCTGACTAATTCAACATCAAAATTAAATTGCTACTTAACTGAATAAGAATTAAAGTATTCGGCTTTTTTTAGTCTAATTAAAAAATAGAGAGTATGAATTGATGGCAACTGTAGAATTAGAAAAAAAGGTCATGACTGAAGAAGAAGTGGCAAAGCTGTGGGAAGCGTTCAAAGTATTTGATACGGACGGCAGCGGTTCTATCTCAACAAAAGAATTAGGGGAAGTGATGCGATCGCTAGGGCAAAGTCCTGGCGACACCGAACTGCGCGACATGATCAAAGAAGTGGACGTTGACTTATCAGGCAGTATTGATTTCGAGGAATTCAAAACCCTGATGGTGTCAGCACAAGGCGATCGCAAAAGTCGTCTTCATCTGGCATTCAGCGTGTTTGATGAAGATGGTAGCGGTCAAATTACTACAAATGAACTGCACAACGTGATGAGTCTATTTGGGCTAACGGATGCAGAACTCGAAGAAATGATTAAAGAGGTTGATCACGATGGTGATGCTTCAATTGACTTTCAAGAGTTTATGAAACTGGTTCCAGAAGAATCAGAAATAACCAGCGGCTATAAAGATTTACCCATTTCTTTTACAAGTTCCCCCACAAATGATGCAGCCACCGTCACCCCAGACGTAGCGGCGGCTACTACTGATGAATTCCCATTATCAACCACCACATCTCTTGAACAGGAAACATCCAGCGACAATCCAGAAGTAGCACGTCTGAAAGAACTGCTCGCGCAACACCCACAAGAGCAAAAAGAACGCGCCACCTCTCGCCTGCAAATGCAGATTGGTTTATTTCGTCTGATTCAAGGAGCCGCCTACCGCTGCTTCCGCGAGAGTTTCTCAGCCAATCACGAAACTCACCTGCGCGTGAGAAACCTGCCCTACAAAATTACAGACTTTGTGCAGTTTGTCCAAAAAGCGATCGCATTGTACAAAGGGTTAGATATTGTAGAAAAAGCTTGCCACCCCCTGTTAGATGCAGTCGTTGAATCAATCGAAAAAGAGTACTCTCGACTCCAAGACCGCATCAAGAACTGGAACACCATCCAAAAAACACCCCAGATGCTAGCTGAGGAAAAAGCGATGCAATCAGCACGCCGCAAATCCATCTCTGTCAAGGAGAAGTTTGCAGCGGGGGTGGAGTTCGCCATTACTGTCAAGAAAAAGCATTTCAGTTTTCGTGACATTGCAGCAGGCGTGCTAGCAATCAACGAACTAAACCGCCTCAGACAGATGGAACTAAATGCAGAGCTTACCCCACCTCCCCCTAAATCAGCAGGCGATCCCAAAGATTACCTCAAGCAGTGGAACCGCGTTATTCTCGCCGATGCTTCAGAAGAAATACATGGTGCAATGATGCCAGTGGCTTATTGGTATGAAGATTTCATGCCGAAGTTGCTAGCTGCTTTTAGTGTCAACACTGCTGCTGATATCCAAAGTAACACCGTAGCTAACGAAGCGGCTTTGGCTCAGTGGTATGAAGATACTAAAGCAGTGGGAGAATTTGACCGCTATGGGGCGGATGTAGCACAGAACTTTGCTAAATGCACTCCCAAACAAAAGCTCGCAGTTAAGCAGGCATGGCGTTTAACGCATCACTACCTTAATGGCGTGCAAAAACGGCGCGAACGCCAAGAGTTTGGGCGCGAGTCAGGCGCACTCTCGCAATACGTGGCATTCATTGATGTGTATTTGGCACGGAGTGACATTAAAGATGCCCAGATGCGCGTTAGCTTTCCTTATTACATTGGGCCTGGTGTGTGGCGTTTCTTCCACACCACAGCAGAAATCGTGTCTAGCAAGCCATACGAAAAACAAAAAGCACTGGTGGCAGTTTTTCAAGACTTTTTTAAACTATTTGCCACAATGTACCCCTGCCCTTACTGCCGCCATCACCTCAATATGTATGTGGTGCAGAACAAAGAGGTCGATATGTACCCGGTAGAGTATCTTTTACTCGGACGCGACCCGCAGCTGAACAATTTTGAGGTGTCGATGGAGGCCAAGCTGTCTACAGTCGTGGATGGTGACGCCTTGCGCTTATTTTTCTGGAAACTACATAACACTGTTTCCTCATCTATTGCTCGCTCCGAGGAGTGGTATCACAAGGATGAGAAAGCTTTTTATACTACCCGCTACTGGCCCAGTCTAGATTCCGAACTGGCACGAGGCAAAGCGCTCAAGCACCTTAGCATCTCCGTCGAGCGCTTATATCGCCTCTATGGGATTCTTAAACCAGCATCGCGGTTGGCAGGAGTAAGAGCAACTCTCCAAAAGCTGATAGAGAAAGGCGATGAGTCAGGCATCAAAGAAGCGTGTACGCTTGCCGAAGATTATATTAAAGAGTTGGAATCATCTGTGATCGCCGGGCAATTTCTTCAGGAAACCTACCGCTTTGACCCTGAAATTGTAGATAAAACTCCTCACTTTACTCCTGAAGAAGAAGAGTTTGCCCGCAGTGGGGTATTTGTAGAAGTCGTATAAATAACAATAATTTGTACAAGTAAGGTAAATCTTCTTATTTACCTTACTTGTATCAGTTTAATTGCACTTATTTAGTACCTAAATATAATGCAGGAATTCTATTTGATTTTTCAAAAGATTTTCACCTATAATCCTTGTCAAACAGGTTTTTAAATCTCAATATACTTTTAAAAGTAAAATCAGAGTCATAGAATAAGCTTTTTAATTTTTAGATTAGATATGGATTTATTAATTATCTTGGCTGAAGTCAGTATTGTCATCTTCATTTTCTTGTTAGTAAACTGGCTTTTGAACAAGGTTTTCAAACTATTTTTGAAAAACTCTCTAGTTAAAAACCAGGGGAGAAGTATCAACACTCTGCGTCAAAATATTAAAGTGTTGTTGATACTTACTTGTTTGCTGTCATGCCTTCTGATTATCGGTGCTAATGCTTTTCTACTTTATCGAGGCGAAAATCTTCAACAGTATACACTCTTATTGATTAAGCGTATCCCATCAGGATTTTGGGTAAGTTTAGGAATTGGCTGCGCTCAAAGCATTGGTACTTTGATTTTAGCTGCGATCGCAGTCAAATTTGTGCGCTATTGGTTCAAGGTAGCTAACATTCGTGCCAAGAGAATTGAACAAAGCACTACCGATGATCAAAGTATTGATACGTTCTTTGCCAACCTCAACAACATTGTTACCACTGGATTGTGGTTGTGGGCTGTCATTTGGTGTAGCAAGTTTCTTAAAGTACCAGTAGTCATCTCTGAGTACCTGTCCATCCTGCTGCGAATCTATCTGATAGTTGCTGTTGGATTACTTATACCGAAAGCAATCACCGCGATTATTGATAGTCTAGATGCTCTGAGTATAAGATACTCCAGCCCTAACAACCTTTTGAGATTCTACGATCGCCTACGACACCTAATCCCCTTTTTGAAGAGGTGTCTGGAATTTGTGATTTATATCTGCGTAGCAACATTAGTGATCCAGCAAGTCCAGTTCATCGCTAACATCGCAATTTTTGGGCCTCGAATTGTTAAGATAGTCGGCGTCGTTTTCATCAGCCGTGTTTTATTTGAAGTCGTTTACTTACTAGTTGAAGAAATATTATTCAAAGACCAAAATCTCACTGACATACAAACAAGCAGACGTCTCACCCTGGTTCCTCTGATTCGTAGTTTTTTACAATATCTAGTTTACTTCGGTGCGATCGTCTCTATCCTCTATATCCTCGACATCAATCCTACTCCCGTACTCGCTGGTGCAGGTATTCTTGGTATAGCTGTGGGTTTTGGGGCACAGACACTAATTAATGATATAGTTTGCGGCTTTTTTATTCTGTTTGAAAATTATTACTTAGTTGGTGACTATATTGAGGCGGGGAAAGTAGAAGAGAAGGTTGTAGAGGGAATTGTAGAAGCAATTGAACTTAGAACTACTCGTGTCAGACATCCCAATGGTCAATTACAGATTATTCGTAACGGCGATATTGGCTCAATTACCAACTACTCTAAACAGTATATCTATGCAGTTGTAGAAGTTGGCATACCTTATGAATCTAATTTAGCTCATGTATATAAAGTGATTGAGGACGTGGGAGAACAACTAAAAGTAAATTACCCAGATGTACTCGAACCGACGCTGATAGATGGAGTAGAGAGTCTAGGAGAATCTAATTTGTTGTTACGGACATTGACCAAAGTCAAGCCCGGAAAGCATCTTCAAATACAGCGGGTTTTGCGGAAAATTTTTACTGATGCTTTAGTCCGGGAAGGAATTACGATTCCTTTAACTGTTAAAACTAGCGACTAGCAAAGCTTAAAGCCGGGCAAAAGCACGTCATAAACTACCTAAAACTTACTCGTAATGCGTCCACATCCGAATTATCTTTACTACTTGTTCGGATTCGATGACTTCATATACCAACCGATGCTGTATGTTTATCCTACGAGAACACGCACCTGATAAATCACCAACCAGCTTTTCATAAGGTGGAGGATTTTGAAAGGGATTTTTTTTAAGAACTACAAGTAACTCCTCAACTTTTTCCTTTAAATTACTAGAAGCTAACTTCTTGGCATCTTTTTGCGCTTGTTTTGTGTAAACTAACCTCCAACTCACTTCTTCAGAATTTGGAAGTGGCTCTCCATTACTGCGCTGACTCACCAATCCAATTCCTCATCGCATTCTTGGATCGGAGTTGCTAGTCCTTCTTTGATAGATTCTCGCATTCCAGTTATAGATAACAAGTAAAGAGTCTCCTGAATTGCAGACCAGTCTTTTTCCGCAAGTAGAATCGCATTTCCACGATCGCCCTGAATGATCACAGGTTTACCCTGCTCTGCAACTTGGTCTATCAGCTCTTGTAAATTATTTTGAGCGTCGTTGACGGGAAGCGAAGACATCATGCATTTTTAGCTCACGATAACTTTACTTTAGTCTATCTACGAACTTATGCAAGCAAGTAGCGATCGCCTTAAATTATAGTGAGTAAGGGTAATGTCTGACGACAAGTCGCTGCACGTCTAGGCTTTTATGATAATGGTAAAAAATGCGTAGGCGTAGCCCGCCCTAGGCATCGCTGCTCTTATCGGTTGGATTTGGTTTCCTCGAAGTACAATTAAATCTATATTTAAACAAAAATCACAGCAGTATGATCACTCTGCAACAAGCACTCGATACAATTAGCCAACTCCCACCAGAACAGCAAGAAATGCTACTAGAAATTATCAAGAATCGTCTGATCGAAACTCGTCGTCAAGAAATTGCACAGGATGCGAAAGTTGCGATCGCTGCTTTTCATCAAGGTCAACTGTCCCATCAGTCTGTTGCAGAAATAATTACAGAATTACAAACGACGCTGCTAGAAAATGAATGAGATAATTAGTTATAGCCTCGAAATTTAAACGCTCATTCCGTAAGTTCGTTCTCCGTAATCCTAAGCTACAAGAAAGAATTGAAGACACCTTGTAACAGATGCAAGAGGATGTTTTTCTGCCCCGACTTGGTACACACTCTCTTCAAGGCGAGTTAGCGGGATTAAGAGCCTGTTCCTGTGGTTACGACTGCCGAATTGTTTTTTCACTCGAAATGGATAACGAAACCAACGAAGATGTTATCATCTTGCTTAATATTGGAACCCACGATGAAGTCTACTGAGAGAAATCCTGCGTTGATGCACAACCCAGACATCACGTTGTGAATATTCTTTGATATCTAATGGTGCGATCGCCTCCGCTACCATCCTATCTTCATTAATCCGCAAACAAAGGAAACAAAAGCCGCCTGTGAAGTCTGCCGTAAATATGTTTGGAGCCAAGAATAAGCTAAAAGCGAGGATTAATGAGAAGAAAACAGGAGAAATAAACCTCTAATCTCCAATGTTGAGACTTAGAACTCCAGTTTTCACCTTCGGAACTCGGAACTTCGTGCTCGGAACTCGGAACTTGGTGCTCAGAACTCGGAACTTCGTGTTCGGAACTCGGAACTTCGTGCTCAGAACTCGGAACTTCGTGTTCGGAACTGCAACAACCGAGATACAAGGGTCAATTATTGTGAGTGAAAGGCGTAGGCGTAGCCCCTCAAAGACATTGCTCACCTTTTAAACTCAGAATTTCTTTGCACCTTTTCTCAAACTCTTCGATCAAAAGTTACGCGATCGCATATCATACTTTTTACTTTAATCTTGTTCTTCAGCAGAGAGATGCTACTTACGGCTGCTGGAGTTCCTTAATTCTGTCCTGCGCTTTTTGAGCATTGAGTATCTCTCCCTTTTTCTGAAACAGAGAGACTGCATCCTGGTAATTTTTAATGGCTTCCGGTTTATTGCCTAGTTCCGAGTTGAGATCTCCCAAGCTGAAATGAGCAGAGGCTTTACCAAAATAGTTAGCCGCAGGATTGGTAGATCCCCAGTTCTTGTTGATAGCAATTCCCTGCATGAAATCCCTGAGCGCTCCTTTGCGATCGGCATCTGAGAAGTAGCGGGCAAGCCCCCGGTAGTAGTAGGCAATAGCTAGGTCAGACTTAAGATTGATTGCCTGTTTGAAATCTTCAAAAGCGGGTCGAAATTCGCCCAACGAATAGTGAACAAAACCTCTATTGAAGTAGGCAGAGGCACTACCATAGTAGTTAGTGTCAGGATTTTCTGTCCCCCAGTTTTTGTTAATTTGAATTGCTTTGGTGTAATCTGCGATCGCTCCCTGGTTATTCCCTTGGTTTTGTTTGTTGAATGCCTGATTATACAAATCCAATGAACTAATCTTGGTTGAGTCAGATGAAGTAGGACTGGTAATTGATGCAGGTGATTCAACTGGTTGATTGCGGGATGATGTTACCCCCAAATAAGCTACTAAAGCTAGAAAAGTAGCAATGCTGGCCCCAATCAGGAGTTTAGGGTTTCTCAGAAAAGTAAAAGCCTGCATTCTTGGAAGCTTAATTCTAGGTGGCGTAGGAATTTCAGCTTGGCTTGCAGCTGAGGCTTTGTTTGACGGGTTAACTGTCACATCTTCACTGCGGAAGTCAGTTTGAGCCTGAATCACTTCCTTCGGTTCACTTGAAGGTTGGATTGCTTTTTTCTGGGAAGTAATTTGAGCTTCAATTAGGGCAATGTCTTCATCTCTGAGTTGTAAAATTCGTTGTAAATGTTTTAACTCGTTTTGAGTGTGGCTGCTGAGAGAATGCTCACGCCCAATCGCCTCAATTAAAACTTGCTCATAGCGCTGCAATCTTTTCTGGTACTCCTGGTAAGGTTTAAGCACCTCATCTTCAATTGCCGCAGCAACTTCAGGTAGCAGTCCCAGCCCATCTCGTAGGGCATCTAAGGTATTACGCCCTACGACAGAAATCATGCCACGAATGGCAAAATGCTCAACTTCTTTGCGATACCTTAGCTTTGGATCTTCGATGGGCGCTTGAGAAAGACGAATCTTGTAGCCTTCTTTAACAGCATAAATTTCTGGTTTCATTGCTGGCGCAGCTTCTTGAACTTTCCCTTTGGCATACTCATGCAACTCATCAATTGAAACTACACCATCGCTATCAAGATCTGCTGCTCCAGTCGCAATTCCTTCGACTAGATAACGAGTATAAGTCGAAAGGTCTGATCCCTCCTGCTCGAAAGAATACTGGGTGGAAGTCGAAGACGTAAGGACAGCCCGTCCTTCTCCTCCCAGTTGGCTTTTAACATCTACAGAACCGTCATCCTTAGCTAACCAACCCTCAGCAAATGCTCCACTAAAGCAACAATCTAGAATTACAACTTGTCGCTTAGAGCGGCTATTGCTCATAATGTCTTGTACAAAACTGGCTGGAACTGCTGTTGCTCGAATCAGTTCACCTTGTGGGGTTTTACGAGTCATGCGAGTAGCCAGATGCAGCTTACCGTTGTCGTCTTTGACGCCATGACCAGAGAAAAATAGCAGTACTAGATCGTCTTTCTTGCGACCCGAAAACAATGTTTCAATCGCCTCCTGCATCTCCTGAGGCGTAGGATTTGATAACATTTTAACGTCATCAAATCCACCCACATCGGGGTGCTGTAATACTCGCTGCATTGCCTCTATGTCTCTGGCAGATCCAGGCAGGGGGGTCAAATCAGGTTCATAATCGCTGACCCCGATCACCAGTGCCATCTTAGCCATTCTTGACCTCCTATATCGAAATAACCAAAAGCTATGAAGCAATTGTTGTTACTATCGAATGTATTTGCAGCCATTTAAAATCGGATTTGTCAAAATAATTTCAAAGGTGGGAAAAACAATACTTGTCAGAACAGCTTTTGTTGGCATAGTCTTTTGAACTCACTACTGTTAGAGCTTACAAGTAGACAGATCAGCCTTGCTAATGGACGCAACTGTTAGGAAGGATTGAATTTGAAAACCCAACGCTTTTGCTCTACTCTGACATAGAAACTACTAAAGTTTAGCTCCTAACCTCTTCTTAGAAACAAAAATTTTTCTTCAGCTGCTCTCGCAGTCTAGGGGAAAGTATAAGGCGAACTCAACTAAAATCAATGTTCTAAACTAGAACTACGTTGTAAGCGCTCGATGATGGCACAAATAATATTTAAGGTTGAAGCATTTTGGGATTCAAACGCAGAAGTTTGGGTAGCAACTAGTGATGACATACCGGGATTGGTAACAGAAGCTTCTACGATTGAGGTTCTGACCCAAAAACTGCGAGAAATAATTCCAGAACTGATCATTCTCAACAAAATTGTCCCTCCTGACTATGTGGGTTCTATCACCTTTGAGTTAACCAGCCATCGACAAGAGTTGATAGAGGTGGCTTCATAGATGGGTGCGTCGTTTACTCCTGAGTTGAAAAAGATGCTTTCAGAAGTTGGGTGCTGCTTTGAACGGCAAGGCAAAGGAGATCATGAAATCTGGTACAGTCCAATCACAGATCGTCGGTTTGTTGTAGATGGAACCATCAAGTTACGCCATAACGCCAACTGAGTTTTAAAATAAGCTGGATTACCCAAAGCCTTTTAATGGGGTAGCAAGTAGGAAGTATCTAGCTTTGAATAGCAATCCAAGATTCAAGAATCAATTGGGCTAGCTTTGATTGACAGTATCCCTTAAAATCAATTCCGTAATGTCCGAGTTATTCAAAGCTAAATATGAAACTTTTTTGGAAAGGATGCAGCGTAGTTTTACAGGTATTAGCAACCGTCACTTTAGCTACTCCTGTACTTGCAGAAATCGTTAATCTTAACCTGCTGCAACTCAATGATATATACGAAATTACTCCTGTCGAGGGGGGAACTCGTGGAGGTTTGGCGCGTGTCGCTACCCTACGACAACAACTTTACAAGGAAAATCCTCGCACCTATACTGTTGTAGCTGGCGATTTCTTTAGCCCTTCTGCTTTAGGAACTGCCAAAATTAATGGTACACCTTTGGCAGGTCAGCAGATGGTAGCTGTGATGAATGCTTTGGGGGTTGACTATGCGACTTTTGGCAATCATGAATTTGATCTGCCGGAGAACTTATTTTACCAAAGATTGCAAGAATCCCGCTTTCGTTGGGTTTCCAGTAATGTATCAAATAGTAAGGGGCAGCCTTTCACAGGAGTTCCCAGATCGCTAGTATTAAATGTTAAAGGCGATCGCGGTGCTTTAGTCAGGGTAGGGTTAATTGGTGTCACTCTTGATAGCAATCAGCCTCAATACGTCAGTTACACCGATCCGATTGAAACAGCTAAACAGCAGGTTCAGGCGCTCAAGGGTAAAGTTGATATCGTAGTTGCTATTACCCATCTATCAATTGAAGATGATCACAAATTAGCGGAAACTGTACCAGAAATTGATATCATTCTCGGTGGACACGAACACGAAAATATCCAACAATGGCGGGGTCAAGATTTTACACCAATTTTTAAAGCAGATGCTAATGCCCGTACAGTATACGTCCACAATTTAAGCTACGACACTACAAAGCGTAGTCTTCAGATAAACTCTCGTTTAGTACCGATTACTGAAAAAATTCCCGACGAACCCAAGACTGCAAAGATAATCAAGGAATGGCTTGAAAGAGGTTATCAGGGATTTCGCGCCAATGGTTTTGAGCCTGAGCAAGAAGTTGCAAAAATGCCAGTTGCTCTAGATGGTTTAGAATCTAGCGTCCGCAACAAATCTACAAAGATGACAGAGTTAATTGCTGAAGCGATGTTGAAAGAAGTACAAAATGCAGATTTAGCCATATTTAATAGCGGTTCAATTCGGATTGATGATGTAATTCCACCAGGCCCGATTACCCAGTACGATGTAATTCGCATACTGCCTTTTGGAGGTAAAATTGCGGCGATAGAAATTAATGGGGCGTTGTTGAAAAGGGTTTTAGATCAAGGACAAGCTAATAAAGGCTCTGGTGGCTATCTGCAAACAGCCAAAGTTACCCAAGAAACAAGTTCAGGAAATTGGTTAATTAACGGTCAACTTCTTAACCTCAAAAAAACTTACAAAGTCGCCATTAATGATTTTCTAATCAGTGGTAAAGAAAAAGGATTAGATTTCTTAAATCTTCAACAACCAGGGATTAAGCTGATTGCTGAAAAACGAGATATTCGTTTTGCTGTGATTGACCATTTAAAGAAAAAAGCAACTGCTATTCAGACTGTGAAATAATCTGTCACACCTAAAATATATTTGGGGCACATAGGGACACAACAATGTTGTATCCCTACTCTAGTTTGGTTGAGAAAAGTGACATTTTAATGAGCTTCGACCTCGTAGCTACAGTCTTGATTGTCAAGCGATCGCTCTTATATTTTTAATTACTTAGCGGAGGCATAAACTTTGCCCAAAATTATATCAGTAGACATTGAAGAATATAAATCTCATATAGGCGAATTGTTTTTGGAGTATTTGAATGAGACTAACTTAATATTTAGCCGTGAATTGAATATCAATTTTGATGTTAATACATTCTTAGAGCAATACATGATTCAACTTCATCAATTTGTACCGCCGACAGGACGCTTGCTTTTAGAGCAATATGAGGAACAAATAGCTGGCTGCGCTTGCTTGCGAAAGATTGGTAAAGATGTTGGTGAAATAAAAAGGATGTACGTAAAACCAGAATTTCGGAGAAAAGGAATAGGTCGAGCATTATTAGAAGCTATTATAAATGAAGCTTCTTTGATTGGTTACTCAAAGATTCGTTTAGACAGCGCTCCATTTGCAAAGGAAGCTCAAGCACTTTATCGTGTATTTGGCTTTCAAAATATCGAACCGTATTTAGAAAAACAAGAGATTCCTTTAGAATATCGAGCCAACTGGATTTTTATGGAATTGATACTGAAATCATGAATATTCGTTGTGAAACTTTATTAGATTATCCAGCAATAGCTGAGGTAAATACATTAGCCTTTGGACAGGAGAACGAAGCTAAACTTGTGGAGGAAATTCGTCATTCTGACCGTTATATTTCAGAATTATCATTGATTGCAGAGGTTGAAGGTATTGTAGTAGGTCACATTCTTTTCAGTTACATCGATTTAGTAGGTGAAGAAACTTTACAGGTACTTGGTTTAGCACCTCTGGCTGTTTCTCCACAGTTTCAAAGGCAGGGAATTGGTAGCAAATTGGTAGAAGCAGGGTTAGAAAGAGCAAATGTAAGAGGAGAACCGATGGTAATTGTACTTGGTCATCCTCACTTTTATCCTCGCTTTGGCTTCAAACCATCAGTTGATTATCAAGTCAAGTCTCCCTTTCCGGTTCCAAAAGATGTCTTTATGGTTAAACCATTACAGAACTATCAGGAAAAGTATCAGGGTAAAGTTGTTTATCCACCAGCTTTTCACGGGCTATAACTGAGCCTATTTATTAATACTTCCAGATTGTAAATCTAATAAATCATTAATCACGATATCCGCCTCATTATTATCTTCTTGCTCACCTTTGACCCAGATTGTGGCTAAGCCAACTGCTTTTGCACCCTGTATATCAAATTTTATACTATCGCCAACAAAAACTACCTCTGATTTATCAACTGTAAATGCGCTCAGTGCTTCCTCAAATAGCTTTGGTGATGGTTTGATACTTGATGAATCAGAAGAGAAAATCATTGTCTCAAATAGCTCTCCAACGCCTACTTGCTCTAGTTCTTCTAACCAAGGTTGTTTCTTTGCCCAAATATTTGCAACCAAACCTAGCTTGTGTGTTGTTGCAAGTCTCTTTAAAAAAACAGCATACTTTGGCGGAACTTTTCCAAGCTCATGTAATGCTATCACTTGATCTAGATACAAAATGTCTTCTTCATCTATACTTTGAATTTGAGCCAATGCTTGCAAGATATCTACTATCTGCGGAAAAGAGTTGCACCGCTCTAGATCTTCATAATAAACTGCCATTATATTGTAACAAGCTTGAATAGCATTATTAACTGTAGAATCTGTAAGCTTTTGACCCCCAATGGCACGATAGGTTTTTGCATAGTCTTCGCTTTCAGAGAAGCGATCGCCTCCAAACATGAAAGTGCCATTCATGTCGAGTAAAACAACTTTGAATCTTTCAAGTAAATTCATAATTTTCAAATATCATATTTGCTGTAAATACACCACTGATGCCGATACTACACCCTTTGCTTCTAACACAGCTGCCACACGTAAAATCAACGCTTCATTGTATGGCGCTGCTATCAATTGTACACCCAAAGGTAAAGCATTTTGTTGCTGAATTGGCACTGATAAAACGGGTAAGCCAATAAAAGATAAAGGTTGAGTAAATAGCCCTAAATGCGGACGGACAAGAATTTCTTCTCCGTCTAAAATCATCGTCTGTTGACCAATTAGCGGTGCGGAAATTGGTGTAGTTGGCGCGAGGATTACATCGACATTTTGAAAGACTTCGCGGACGCGATCGCGATACCATCTTCTAAAGCGTTGTGCTTGCAAATACCAACCACTAGGGATTAACGCACCTGCCAAAAAGCGATCGCGTGTAGCTGGATCAAAATCCTGGGAACGCAAGCGCAACTTATCTAAATGCAGATTTGCTCCCTCGCTAGCTGTAATCACAAAAGCGGCTGCACGGGCGCGGTGTGCTTCTGGTATTGTTATATACTCAGTTGCATCCAAAACATCTGCTACCTTTTGCACTGCTGCTAATGCTTCCGGTTCTGCACCTTTGGTAAAATAATCATCAGCGATCGCAATTCTAATATCATAAATATCTTGATGTAGAGACGCTATATGTAACGTCTCTACAGGTGGACGTTTTGTACAAATTGGATCGCGATCGTCTTCTCCTTGAAGCACATCAAAAGCTGTAGCGATATCCTGTACCGAACGAGCAAAAGGCCCAATGTGGTCAAAACTACTAGAAAATAAAGCTACCCCAGCACGCGACAATCTCCCGTAAGTCGGTTTAAAACCAAAAACGCCACACAAAGCAGCCGGAACGCGAATAGATCCATTAGTATCCGAACCCAGCGCTAGCGGAACCAATCCAGCAGCAACCGCCGCCGCTGAACCACCCGATGAACCCCCAGCTACTCGGTTTAAATCATGAGGATTGTGAGTAGCACCGTAATGAGAGTTTTCCGTCACAAACCCATAGGCGTACTCATCCATATTTAAAGCGCCAACCAATACAGCACCAGCTTGTTTCAGCTTGGCTACGGCTGTTGCATCTTGGGTAGCTGGGGGATTTTCTGCATTAATTTTTGACCCTGCTAAAGTTGTTAACCCAGTAATATCGAAAAGATTCTTCACCGCAAAAGGTACACCAGCCAACACCCCAGGGTTATTACCTTGTGCTATTTCGCTATCAATTCGTGCTGCATCCGCCAAAGCCGCCTCAGCAGTCACAACCGTAAAACAGTTAAGTTCGTTATCCCGCGCTGCTATTCGTGCTAACGCAGATTTAGTAACTTCCACCGCACTAACTTTACCTTCGCGCACAGCAGCAGCTATAGATACAGCATCATTCATGGTTCAAATACTGGTGCAGCTTCAACTTCCTCTGGTAAAGAGAAAGAGTTTACTAATTGTGCGATCGCTCTTATTCTCTCAAAATTCGCCACCACCCCATCCCAATACTCATCCCTCAGCTGCAAATCCATCAACAACGCCATTTGATCAATATACTCACCCACATTAAATCCTCTACTCTCCATCTCTCCTCCTCTGCGGTTCATTATCCTAAATCTACAACTTCTTGCGGCAACACAAAAAACCCATCTTCACCAGCTTCAAAATCAATCACCTTATACACAGCATCAATATTCAACTCCCCATAAACATGAGGAAATAATTCACCTATCTCAGCTTCCTCATAACGAATTTCCGGCTGCACCTTGTCAGAGTCAATAAACAGCAATACTAAATCTTGTTGGTTAGAAAAAAATCTATTTGCAACTTTGACTATTTGCATTGCTTTTGAACAATGGAGAAAGCCTTCAGAGTCGAGTGATTCAGCGCGATATGTGGCGATGTTTTTTGCTTGTTCCCATTGTTGGCGTTGGGTAATGTGGAGGATGGTGTTCATGTTGCTTATATAATGTTCTTTTAAATCTCACGCAAAGGCGCAAAGACGCCAAGAAAAACTCTGCCTCTCTGAGTCTTTGCGCGAAATAATCCTTTTATAAATTCGGCGGAATACAAACATCTGGCGCACACAAACCGGAAAATTGCAACGTTGTCACCTCAAAAGTATCCAAATCTACACAACGAATAGCATGATTATTTGTATCACTAATATATAAATGTGAACCCCCAACACTCAATCCCGAAGGTTCAAAAAAGCGGCTATTCTTACCTTGACCATCTTGTAAACCAGCAGAACCATCTCCCAAAACAGTTTGACAATTGCCCGTGCTAGGACTAACTAATTTAATCTTGTGATTGTAAGTATCTGCTACCCATAAATAATTTTGAACGTATTCCACTCCCAAACAGTGCTGCAACCGCACATTTTCACCCTGTCCATCAACATCACCAAAGCCAAATAAACCACCACTACCGCAAACTGTTCTAACTTGACGCGGTTCCACCAATCCCACACCGCGAATTGAGCTAACTTCACTATCAGCAATATATAATTCTTTTCCATTAGTGGTAATACCGCTGGGTTGAGCAAAAGCAGATTCAGTAAGTAAACCATCAACGCAAGCTTCTGCACCAGTCCCAGCATAAGTTTTGATAACGCCAGTTTCCAAATCCATTTGCCAAATTTGATGAGGCCCCGCCATCGCAATGAACAAAATATTTTCCACTTTCACCAAATCCCAAGGAGAATTCAGCGCAGTTTCTAAACCAGCACTGCCATGAGGGCGAATATTACGGCTTTGCTCACCCGTTCCCGCAATGGTTTCCACTACCTGACGCTTCAAGTCAACTCGCCGCAGAGCATGATTTTCCGTATCAGCAACGTAGAGAATCTGATTTTCTACATCAAATGTCATTCCCTGCGGTGCAAAAAACTGCGCTTCGTTAAACGTTCCATCGGTTAAACCAGATTTTCCAGTACCAATCAAATACAAAATTTCGCCCTCAAAGCTACTCATGACT
This sequence comes from Nostoc sp. B(2019), assembly GCF_010091925.1. Classification (GTDB taxonomy): domain Bacteria; phylum Cyanobacteriota; class Cyanobacteriia; order Cyanobacteriales; family Nostocaceae; genus Komarekiella. The sequence goes on from NZ_WVID01000002.1 coordinate 314,228, forward strand.
AAGCGGTGATGTCCAGAGTCAGCGATGAACAAACCCGCTGGCGTAGCCAGAACTTTACCAGGAAAAGCTATAGGTGTAATTAATAGTTGACGCTGTTTTTCTAAAGTCAAGCTGAGTTCTTGAAAATTAATCGTACCTTTATTTTGGTGTTGCTGAATTAACTGTTGAATTAGCTGCTCTAAAGCATCACGATTTCCTTCACCAGAGACGGAACCAATAACGTAGCCTTCGGGGTCTATGAGCATCAACGTCGGCCAAGCACGCACGGTATACTCTTGCCAAACCCGGAAATCGCTGTCAACTATAACAGGATGTTCAATGTCGTAGCGCAAAATAGCTTGGCGGATGTTTTCGGTTTCTTTTTCGTTGTCAAATTTAGCCGAGTGGACGCCAATAACAGTCAGGCTATCTTTATACTTCTGTTCTAGATATTTCAAGTTTGGCAGAATGTGCAAACAGTTGATACAACAGTATGTCCAAAAGTCTAGGATTATGACTCTACCCCTGAGTTGCTTCAAAGACAAGGGTTTGTCAGTGTTTAACCAAGAGTAAGTTTGTGGTAATTCTGGCGCTCTAACACGGGGAACCATAATAATTTGTAATTTATAATTCATAATTCATAATTATGCAATTTGATATGGCTGTATCTTTTGTGAAAGGACTTGACAAACTAACTACTAAGGAGTTGTCCGCTTGGGTACAACAAGCTAAAACCCAAGCTGAACGAGGACAAATTGCTGCTCGCATCCCACAACTAGCTTTGGCTGATCCTGGTTGGTTTGCTGTTCACATCTGTTGTGCATCAAAAGAAACTATTAGCTTTGGGGATACAGATCGTGTATTCCCGCTGATGAGTGTTATTAAGACATTTTCTCTGCTTTATCTGCTAGAACATCTAGGAGCAGAAACGGTTTTTCAGTGGGTTGGTGCTGAACCATCAGATGCACCGTTCAACTCTTTAGAGCAGCTAATTGCCGATCGCGGACGACCACGTAATCCGATGATTAATAGTGGAGCAATTATCCTTGCTGATAAGTTACCAGGAAAAGACGCAAGCGTTCGCACTCAATTATTTTGTCAATGGCTCAATCAATTAGCTCTTTGCCAGCTAAACTTAGATGAGGAAATGTTGACTTCAGTCCGCTCAACACGTTCCCCAGCTAATCAAGCGATCGCAAATTATCTTGCCGAAATAGGGCATCTAGAAAATGTTGAAACAGCACTTGACACATACGAGCAGATGTGCTGTTTATCTGGAAGAGTTGAAGACTTAGCCCTACTGGGAAAACTTCTAGCTTGTGAAAACAGTTCCTTATCATCACAAAACCGCCGGATTGTTAACGCTGTGATGTTAACTTGTGGACTGTATGAAGCTTCTGCTGAGTTTGCCGTCAAGATTGGTCTACCGATGAAATCTGGGATTGGTGGTGGACTCTTAGCAATAGTACCAGGTGAAGGAGCGATCGCCTGCTACAATCCCGCTTTGGATACAGTGGGTAATCCTGTAGCGGGGCTTGCTTTTATTGAGGCTTTAGCGCAAAAGTTAGAATTGAGTATCTTTGCTTAATTTGCCATCTTGAGATACACCAGGACTTACGCAACGAAAACATCAAACTCATTCGCGTAGCGCACTCCCCTAAGCAAGCCGGAAAAAGGGGGAAACCTTAAAAGCCCCCTTTTAACGAGGTGAGGAGATATTTCAGGCGTAAGTCCTAGAGTTTTGGGTTGAATGGATCTCGCGATTAAATTAGCTTGACAGCGCGCAGACCAAACAGCAACCCAACAGCTAAGCCAAAGAACAAAGCCAAAAAGCCGATATAAGCTATTACTCCAAACATTTATTGTTTCTCCACAATACTTCACTAAATCTATTGAATCATTAGTCATTGGTCATTTGTCAAAACTCCCCCATCCCCCCTTCTCCCCAGATTGCGATAGAATACCAGCGCACGGGTGCTTGTTTGGGGTTGGCTAATGACTTCTGTAATTAATGTAAATTTACCAGAGCAGTCTTATGAGATTGCAATTGCACCTGCAAGCTTAGATCAACTAGGTCAACAGATGACTGGTCTGAATTTAGGCAAGAAGGTATTACTGGTCTCTAATCCGACGATTTTTAGGCATTATGGAGAAAGAGCGATCGCATCGCTGACATCTGCTGGATTTGAAGTTGCTAGCTGCACCCTACCACCCGGTGAACGCTACAAAACCCTCAACTCAATTCAAAAGATCTACGATGCAGCCTTGGAAAACCGCCTTGAACGTTCTTCTACAATGGTGGCTTTAGGGGGAGGCGTAATTGGTGATATGACTGGCTTTGCAGCGGCAACTTGGCTGCGGGGTATTAATGTTGTACAAGTGCCTACCACTCTCTTAGCAATGGTGGATTCGGCAATTGGTGGCAAAACTGGCGTGAATCATCCCCACGGTAAAAACTTGATTGGAGCATTCCATCAACCGCGTCTAGTATTAATTGATCCAGAAGTCTTGAAAACCCTCCCCATGCGCGAATTTCAGGCGGGAATGGCAGAGGTGATCAAGTACGGCGTGATTTGGGATGCTGAATTGTTTACTCAGTTGGAAGAGAGTAAACGCCTTGACCAACTCCGCTATGTAAAACCTGAGCTAATAGCCAGTATATTAACGCGTTCTTGTCAAGCGAAAGCTGATGTAGTTAGTAAAGATGAGAAAGAAGCGGGACTGCGGGCGATTCTCAACTATGGTCATACCATCGGACATGCAGTAGAAAGCTTGACTGGCTATCGTCTAGTAAATCACGGTGAAGCAGTTGCCATTGGCATGGTAGCAGCAGGACAGATTGCTGTGAATTTGGGAATGTGGACAAAGGAAGACGCAGAACGTCAAAACGCCCTCATTCAAAAAACGGGTTTACCAGTTAAGTTACCGGATGGGGTAGACATAGAAGCAATTATTGAGGCTTTACAGTTAGATAAGAAAGTCAAAGCGGGTAAAGTGCGGTTTGTTTTACCGACACAGATTGGTGCAGTGACAGTTACCGATGACGTGCCATCGGATACCATCAGACAAGTGTTGCAGGGGATGTAATTGATTACCCAAATAACAATTAAAACAAGCTAGCCGCTCTTTCACCCAGATGCAGCACCACAAATTTATATGGGAGAAAAAATACTTACAGATTTCCTACTTGAAGGATTAGAATTTACTGCTGAGCAGGTGTTCCAAAAGGCGAAAATACCATCTAATACTAGTTCGTGATTCAAGTTTTCAGATGCCCGACTTCTTGATGAAGTCGGGCATCTGGAACGTAGCGTTACTTTTCTCCTTTATCCACATTTACCAGGGATTGCCTACCATTGTGAAAGCAGCCCAATAATAAGGGTGTGACAGCGATTGCTCAGTTTCATTAATACTTTCAGCAGGCAAAAGCAAACTTCTAACTGTTCTCAAACCTTGTACCTGACCATTCTTAACGTAAACCTCCCCTTTGGCCATAGCCACCTGAGCTTGTCTTAAAGCTTCTGCGCGAATGGGAGCTGTCCTTAAACTTTCGTAAAATTTTGTCATCAATGCTGCTGTACCAGCATCGCTGACTGCCCAAAGACTGGCAATACTGGTTTTTACACCTGCTAGTACAGCTAAACCTGCAAACCCAATCTCTGCTTCTCTATTTCCTAAAGCTGTTCTACAAGCACTCAGCACCAGCATTTCGACTTGGGGATCATTTAACCGTAACTGTCGTATCTGGTTTAAGCGCAACTTGTCCTCCCAAAGTTGAATATAGGAGTTGCTCAAAGTACCAGTGGAAAAGTCAGCATGGGTTGCCATGTGAATAATCCCAAAAGGTTGGTGATGGCGCATAACTTTGAGATTGCCTAAAGTGGCTTGCTTATCTAACAACAATTTGCCTTGCCAAAGTTTGGACACTAGTGTTGATAACTCAATGGGAACTGCTGGTAAAGGCACTTGACCTTGAGTACTCAGAGAAACCCCCATCGCTAAAACTTGAGATTTTTTAATATCACTATATAGAGTGTTAGTCAAGCTGAGACTGGGCATCAAGCCAATACTGTATTTTTCCACTAGGAACCCTTTGCTATTGTGGAGGGCAGCCATTGGGGTTGAACGTAACCCAACGTCTGGTAGAAAGACCAGATTGTTGATTCCTCGCGCTTGTAAATCTGCGTCTAGTGGTGCAATAATCCAACGATAAAGTTGCTGAGATGAACTTAAGTAATCGGTGCGGCTACGGTTTCGTGGATTAACGATTTCGTTGCGAAATTCTTGAGCTACATCCAGAACTTTGGTTCTCGTCGCTCCTGAAATGCGCTTGCGTATGGGTTTACCTTTTCCAGTCACTACCACTAGTTCTAGTTGGTCGCTATCCTGCTCTAGTATGGGATTTAATTGTTTGGTAGATTTAGCTTGGTCTAAATTTGCCTCTGGTTGAATCTCCACAGGTACAAAACTGATATAAACAAACGCAGGTTTAACACCAGTCGCTTTCTCAATTTTGCGAGCAATCTCACTAGCATCATCCAGTGTTTTAATCGCAGGAATGGATATGTCTAAATGTTCGGCAATGCTAGTTGTGAACTTAAGTTCAGGATTGTAATCGGTATTAAGAATAGCGACATCAGTCTTAGTGGAAATGTTGACAGGCGGTATACCGGGATTTTGAACACACTGAAATTTACAGGGAGAAATATCTGGTTGAGTGGAGGTAGGAGGAAGGGGAGTAGAGGTAGCAGGGGGAGAGGGAGTAGAAGGAGCAGGGGGGGCTTTCAAGGGTAGGGGGTTGACGTTGATTCCTATTGGTGTGGGTGCTGAGGATGAAACGCGATCGCTAGCTCTAATTGTGAAAGCATTAATTAATCCTGTAGTATTAGTTGGGGGTGTATAGCTGAGTGTCTCACCAGAAACTATTGTGTTTCCAGGAACTAAAAGGGTATTGTCTCGCCTCAGTTCTCCTGCCAAAATGCCATCAATGACAACTGATGTTTTATCAACGTTGACATCGTTAGTGTTGGCATTAAATGTGAAGATAAAGGGTTGATTGGGTTGAGCATTGGATGTCAAAGGCGATGTCGTCAGTGTTGGCGGGGTGTTGATAGACGTAATGGTGATACCGCCTGGAGTACCACTAGCATTTCCGTTATTAGGCAAGACTGGAAACTTGCTACCTAGAGGGATAATTGAACTTCCTCCAGCATTAATTGTCCCTGCTGTGCCATTGAATTTGCCATTACCTATAATAAACGGCTTATTTTTTGCTCCTCCATCAAATTGAATTGTGATGTTACCGCCTACGGGAGGTGCAGAACTAACACTAGTACTTCCGGCCTCACCAATAAAATTAAACACTCCACCACTAGCGATTGTATTACCCGTACTAGCGATCGCTCCTCTTCCTTGAACCAGTCCATTTGTTAACACTTGTACATTGCCACCTTGAACAGTGCTACTGCCATTAAAGTCCGTCGTGGCTTGAGTGTTGATGCTGTTAAACCGAATAGTGCTGCCAGCAGTATTACTAGTCTTTAAAGTAACGTTGCCACCTGTAGTGATTGCAGTACCATCGACTCCAGTGGCGGTTACTGAAGCATCAATAGCACCATTAACGATGATGCGGTCTTTGGCAGTTAAGCTGACTGCACCACCTAAGCCTGTAAAGCTGCCACCTCCAGTCTTGACTACAAATGAGTTAATTGCCCTTGTGGTGATACTGCCGTTGGTGGTTTTTACTACTACATTGCCACCCATACCATTGCCAATCGCATCAATTGAAGAGGAATTAATATTATTTGTATGGATATTGCCTACGGCAGTTAAAGTTACCGTTCCAGTGGCGTAGCCATTACCACTGGTGATAATGTCGCCTACATTAATCTTGCCGTTACTCGCAGACAAATTTACATTACCACTATTAATACCAGCACTAGTTGTATTTAAATTTCCCAAGAATAGGCTGGCTCCTGAAATGTTAATAGCTCCTCCGTTTGTCTGGATTGTGTCGGTAGGTTTGGCAAAGATTACAGAACCGCTGTTTGAAGTGAGGCTGAAACTACCACTACCCAAATTTAATCTAGCCATACCAGGAGTAGTTACTCCAACCGTCGCTCCTTTGATGGGATTGATAGTAATCTTTCCTGTCGCTTGTAAGTTGATATTTGTGCTAAACCCTAGATTTGCGATCGCTCTCCAAGATATAGTATTAGCCCCACTATCTGGACGCCCAAAGATAACATTAGCAGGCATAGCATCAAAATCAACTGAGCCTGCTGGGGCATCAAGAATAGTCAACCTGTTAAGGTCGAGCAATAAAGTACCATTGCCATTAGCTGCTGAAGTATTTACCTGTCCTTTAAAGGTCAAGAAGTTTTTGCCCGATACTTCGACAAAACCGCCGTTTCCTGAATTTGCACCTCCGCGAGCAGAAATGTTACCAAAATAGTTTGTGTCATTACCCCAAACAATTACACGTCCCCCGTTTCCATTCACACTACTATCGGCGGAAATGACGGAGTTTGAGTCAACATAAGTCTGCTCGGCATTGGGGATTCCTTTACGCTGATAATCGCCACCAATCAGCACAGTACCGCCGCCATTTGTACCAGAGGCGTTAATATTAGCATCAATCAACCCGACTCGTTGACCCAAAATATTTACTGTGCCACCTGTTTGGCTTGATACGTCAACCTTGCCAGAAACAATGGTGGTAGCAGTGGGGGGAATCATAACTTTAGAGTCTGTCAGTTGCACAGTTCCATCTGGGTTAGCAGATAACCCAGTGTTACCAACTGTCAGCAATTCAGGTAAAGAGGTAATGGGAATTGTCCAATTGTTAGGTTGGTTGCTACTAGCGAGGGGTTGAATTTCCAAACTCAAGAGATTTCCTGGCTGACTAAGACGCACCCAATTTTGCCCTGGTACGGATGTGATGACGATTTGGCCTGCGGGTGCTGAGAGTTGCCCAGTATTCACCACAGTACCGCCTAACAAAGTCAAACTCTGGCCAACGCCGACCCCCAAATTACCAGCATTTACGATCGCTCCTGGCTGGCTCATGGTAAACGCAAAGCCGTTGGGGTTTCCCACCAAGGCAGTGTAATCATTAGCACCGATGGCGTTGAACCAAGTATTGTTAAAGCCAATACCATTGGCTGTTGTCGCCGTGAAAGCACCGGGGACGTTTAAGCTGGCATTTGAGCCAAAAATAAATCCTGCCGGATTCATCAAATACAGGTTAGGGCTACCACCTGTTACCTGAATCAAGCCATTAATTATAGAGGCATTCCCGCCTGTAATCCGACCAAGGATATTTTGGAGAGCCGGATTAGCTTGAAAGTTGGCAATTTGTTCTAACTTAATCCCAAACTGTTCAAAGCTATGGAAGAGGTTAATTCCATCGCTGGAAGTTTTACCACCGTTGATATCGAGTCGATTACCGTTGGGAGTCACAATTGTGCCTGTACCATCGGTAGCGGGAATAATTTGCTGTGCTTGAGCTAATCCAGTACCGATTAGGAAAATATATCCGACAACACTGCTCATTCCCCAGATGAGCCGGGGAATGCTGATGTTGAGGCTTTGCCTGATTTTATCAAAAAAGCTTAGGGGGAAAGGGGAAGGAGAAAGGGGAAAAACTGTACTTCGTCCCGCTACGCTAACGCCCCTTGTGAGCGACCTGTGTTCATCCTTTTTCCTCTCTTGTTTATTCAAAAGGCGGGAGGCGGAGCTGAGAAACGAGGATAAGGGTTTGCGTCGCCAGATAAAGCAACCTGTGGACAGTTCATCGATTTGATAATGGTTAGCGAGTCCTTGCCGTTGGTGTGCTTGGTTAATTGCTTGGTGCGATCGCGTAGCGTCTCCGTAGGAGAATCGCCTATGGTGGGGCGTAGCCCATCGCTGGGAGCCATTACCTGGATGGATGCGGTAGTAGTATAGCTTCCTGACACGTCCTACCTGAGCAACCTCAGAGAACCGCAGACATAGATCGTAGTCTTTGAAATAATTCGCTGAGCCATCGACTCTATTAACTTGGTCGTAAACATACTCATAGGCGATCGCCACTGATCCATCTGTAGAGCCATCATCCCAAACCAACAACTCAAAGTCTTGCCATGTCTGCTCTAAGACGCTAGCGATCGCTGCCCCAATGTAAGACTCCCGGTTGTAATTGATAATGACAATGGAGATCAGTGGTGACATGGAAGTACTCACAAGTTTTTACTCTGTTAACAGAATATAATGTTCAGGGCTTTCACTTAGAAGCGATCGCTGTTAATTATTTTTTAGTTACAAATTTTCTTAAATCTGAATGTCAAAAATATGATATTCAGATATCTATGCACCCATAGCATACTTATAAATCGTAACTAGTTGTTCGCCAAGTCAACTTGGTTGGTAAAGGGTAAGGGTAAAGGTTTATAGCGGTTCCCAGGTAGATGAGGTACATACCAAAACCTCACCCCCAGCCCCTCTCCTTAGTAAGGATAAAGCAAAGCTTTATCGGGGTGAGGTCAATCTGTATCTCATTAGATTAAGAAACGCTATATTTCCTTTCCTTTCCTTTTTGGTGAACTACTAGTCGGTAAGATCCCCGACTTCTTTAAGAAGTCGGGGATCTAGCAGCCTCTCAACTAGCCAGAAATGAAATGAGAAAAGGAACGGAAACTGTTGTTAAGGCTGAAGCTCAGATTCGGCAAAGAATTGTCTATTTACCTCATCAGTTTGATACTTGGCGGAATCTGGAAAATACTAAACACAGTAATTACAGTTTCAGTTTCAAGTGCGGCTTGCTAATTTTACCTCTGGTCTGGATTGTAACTGTAAATGGACTAAGAGCAACAGCGAGTGAGCGTGATATTTTTATCTCTTACTTGGCTCACAATATTAATTACTCAGAATATCTAATAGCACAAACATTAGATCCCAATTCCCAAATAACTAACCCTAACCAACCTGCACAAAACCTTGATGATCGCATTCGTATTCGTAAAATTCAGGTTTTAGATAGTACGGTTTTTAACGAAAACGACTTTAATCGAGTTGTGCAAGCTTTTGAAAAACGGGATTTGACTTTAGAAGAAATTAGAAAAGTCGCAGATGCCGTTACTCAGCTTTATTTGAATAAAGGCTATATCAATTCCAGAGCAATTCCATACATTCAGCGGTCTAGTACTACAGAAGATGTTTTAATCATTCGGATACTCGAAGGACGTTTGACAGAGATTCAAATCGAAGGAACACGGCGATTAAATCCATCTTATATACGCAGTCGAGTCAAACTGGGTGTCGGTATTCCTTTTAATACTGGTAAGCTCGAAGAACAACTAAAACTATTGCGACTTGATCCGCTGTTCGACAATGTAGAAGCGAGTCTACGTCCAACCGGTAAAGTTGGTCAAAGTGTGCTTATTGTAAGAGTTCAAGAGGCTAACTCTTTTAGCGCTAGTTTGAGCGTAGATAACTATTCGCCTCCTAGTATTGGTGCTGAAAGATTGGGTATTGAACTACGCGATCGCAATTTAACTGGAATGGGCGATGAGTTAGCAGGCTCTTATTACCATTCGCTTTCAGGTGGTTCTGATGTTTTTGATTTCAGCTATCAGATTCCTATTAACGCAATGAATGGGAAAGTGCAGATTAGAGCTGCACCCAATCGCAATAAAATCACTGAGCCAGCATTTGATGATTTAGGAATTCGTGCAGATCAGGATTTATATGAAATTAATTATCGGCAACCGTTAGTGCGATCGCCTAGACAAGAGTTTGCTCTCTCTTTAGGATTTACTTATCAAAATGGTCAAACTTTTTTGTTTGATCAACTTCCAACCCCTTTTGGCATTGGCCCTGACGAAGATGGGGTTAGCCGCACCAGTGTGATTAAGTTTGGTCAAGACTATGTTAGACGCGAACCTCAAGGTGCATGGTTACTGCGATCGCAATTTAGTTTTGGCATTGACTTATTTAATACCACCATCAATGATGACCCAATCCCTGATGGACGCTTTTTCAGTTGGCTAGGACAAATACAACGCGTGCAGCGACTCAGTGACGATCATTTGTTGCTTATCCAAGCAGACTTACAGCTCACACCAGATAGCCTACTACCCTCCCAGCAATTCGTCATTGGCGGCGGACAGTCTATACGGGGATATCGCCAAAATGCTCGCTCTGGAGATAATGGATTTCGGTTCGCGGTTGAAGATCGGATGACAGTGCTACGCAATGCATCAGGATTACCTACAATTCAGCTTGCGCCATTTTTTGATATGGGAGCCGTATGGAATCAGTCTGATAACCCCAACAACCAACCCAATCAAACATTTCTTGTGAGTGCAGGCTTAGGACTCTTGTGGAATCAGGCTATGGGAATTGATCATCTGAGTTTGCGGCTCGATTACGGAATTCCATTTATCGAACTGAGCGATCGGGGCAATAACGCCCAGGATGAGGGCTTTTACTTTAGTGTTCGCTATCAACCATAGGTGAGGCAGGGGGGAAGGGGAGCAAGGGAGCGGAGGGGCGGAGAGGCGGAGGAGATATATTTTAGAATGCAACAATGAGTCTTTGATACTCGCGGATGAGTCTTTGATACTCGCGAACAAGTCTTTAATACTCGCGAATGAGTCTTTGATACTCGTGAGCGAGTCTTTGATACTCGTGAACGAGTCTTTGATACTCGCGGACGAGTTTTTTTATCGCAGATCATGCCCCTCCGCTCCCTTGCCCCAATTCAACACCATCACTGCGTCGGCAATTTCGGGTGTTGAACCGAGTACTTTGCTACTATGCTGGAAATTTCAGGGTTGTAAAGTCTGAGATAATTCCAGTAGTTACCAAATACTTGACGCACGTAATTTCTGGTTTCATCAAAGGGAATATCTTCGACAAATTCGTCTGGATCTTCTTTAGTGAGATTTTGTAACCATTTGGATACATTGCCGGGGCCTGCATTGTAACTGGCGATCGCCAACAGGGAGTTATTGTTATATTGCTGATGGGTATGATCCAAATACCAAGTACCTAGCATCACGTTGTCGTTAGGATCTTCTAAGTCAATTGTTTTGCTGTCCAACTTGATTTGGGGAGCTATCCATTTAGCGGTGTCTGGCATTACCTGCATTAAGCCAGTAGCACCAGCAATAGATTTGATTTTCGGCTGAAACCGTGACTCTTGACGCATCAAGGCAGTAACTAGCAAGGGATTGAGTTGGCGCTCAGTAGACCATTTTTCAATCTGCTGCAAATAGGGAAATGGATAACGGGCTTGCCAGTAAGTGCTTTGTTTGCTCAGAGCTTGATATTGAGCTTGTTCTTCGGGTAATTCCCGGTCTTCCAGTTTGGATATTTTGTCAATTCCTGATTGATTTTCTCCCCTTGCCAGGTGCATCAATCCTTCAGTAAATTGCTCTGCTACTGTTGGTTGCATTTTGTTTTTAAACTCTGTTTGCCATTGCAACCAAGCATCACGGTCTTGACCGAGCAAATACAATTCTTTGAAGGTTTCAGAACCAGCGGTAGGTACTGGACGCTGTGGTGCGATTACTTCTGGGTTCATTTGCCGAACGTCGTTAAAGTTGCCGACATTCAGCCCCAAAATTGTTGCAGAACGCCATGCATAGTAAGAGTAAGGAAACTGACTAATCACATACTCATAAGAGGTTTGAGCTTCCTGCTGTTTCCCTAGTGCAGTTGCCCATTTACCCACCCAAAAGCCTGCTCTTGGAGCCAAAATACTGTTGGGGTTGTTGGTGGTAATTGGTTCTGCCCATTGCCATGCGGCTACGTAATCTTTGGCTTTGGCTTTATCTTGAGCTAATTTCCAGCGATACTCTGCCGCCTCATTAGAATTTCCGTACTTAGCCAGGAGTAATTCCCAAGCTGCGTTAGCTGACTTTTGATCCTTGAGAGCTTGATGTACTTTGGCTTTTTGTACCAGTGCAGTCCCAGCTTGTTCAGGAAATTGACTAATTGCCTGATCAAGATAAGGTAGGGCGTCTTTACCTGTTTTTGCCATTTCTGCTAAGCGCAGTAGGGCTGTCCCAGTTTCTCTGGCTGTGGGAAATTGCTGCACCAATAGTTTATAAGTGCCGATCGCAATTTCTTGATCTTTGCCTCCCACCTGTAACCCCCGTGCAGTCCGGTAAAGATTACGGGCTGTTTTGGGTGCTCTAGCGTAAGCAGTCGCCGCTTTGCGAAATTGATTATTTTCCCAGTAGCCTGTGCCAATAATTTCCCAGTCTTCGGGTTGGAGGTTAGGCTGTTTGACCAGCTGATCCAACACGCCCACTATGCCTGGTTGGTCATAGGCGTATGTTGCCAAAATTAACTTTAATTTTGGCTGATTGGGATTATCTTGCAACCGTTTACGGATAATCTCCCAGGTGAGGGGATTAGACGGAAATTGGGCGATCGCCTGTTCCTGCTGCTTCGGTTGGGCAATCAGATACAAGGCTTTAACTGCGGCTGGTTCTTTGGGATAGCGTTTGAGCACTTGTTGTCTGAGATCTGAGGCTTTGCCATCTTCACCCAGCATGTCTTGTGCCTGCGCCTGTTTGAGCAAAATGTAGGGCGCTAGGAGGGAATAGTCTTTTTCCAGACCTTCCAGTAAACTTAGCGCTTTTTTTGCCTGTGTTCTTTCAATGTAATCACTCGCCAAAAGATAACGGGCCCGTTCCCTGTCTGGCGATCGCGATTGGGCGATCGCTGCCAGTTTGGCTGCCCGTTCTGGCAGCGATTGTGAAATCAGTGGAAATACCGCTGATTTGGCTTTGTTTGCCTCAGATATCTGCTCAGACTGGTTTTTACCAATTTTGAGCCATTGCCCCAAGGATTTGCCAATCCCAGGCGCAGATACCATCGCCCCAGCTAGAAAGGCAAACAGTGCCGCACCAGCAATTATAGAAATTTGCTTTTTCTGTAGTTTCTTCAGCATTGATACCCGCTGAAAATTTCCGATCAATTTCCTGAAACTCTAGCACTCCTGGCCGTAAGTGTTAGAAATTTTTAATTTTAGATTTTTAATTTTATGTAGAAAAATTCTAATTTTCAACCCTACTGTTTCCAGTGCCTAGCTTTTGCCGCAAACTTGATCTCATTACATCTATCTTCGGTATACAATAGTAAATTTTCAACTTAATCTAGTTGAGATTGAACAGACTTCATGTAACTAGAGGCACATTTTTTTTTAGGGAGCATCTCACTTTTGTAAAAATATATCTAGCCCTGGCGAATAGAATTCGCACGCCACTTGCTTTAAGTCGGGGAACCCGACGACAGCTGCCTCTTTTAAAGGAGACGCTGCTTTGTAGGTTGGCTTTTGCGTAGGGAAGTCGGGAAACCCTTGACGCTCCTACGGACGCTCGTTCCTCGCTACCGCTTCGCTAACGCTATCGCTGCGCTAACGGCAGTTCCTCCTTGGGAGCCAGTGCGTTGGGGAGACACTGCGTTGCGCGGGTTAAGAGCGTTGAAGCAAGTGTCGTCGGCTCTGCCGACTTGTTCGCTCTTAGCGTTCCCGTAGGGTAGCAACTGGCGTGGAAACCCCCAGACGCGCAGCCGACGCAAGAGAAGACCGGACTGCCGACGCTCCTACGTCGCTACCGCTACGCTAACACCACGGCGCTGTCTCCCCAACGCAGTGGCTTGGCTATACGAGACTTTACCCAACTCCGTGAGTTTCAAATTCCTTGAGTCCGCGCAGGCGGACTTAGTTTGTATAGCCGCGATTTCTAATCGCCAGGGATATTTGCTTTATTCACACTCGGCTCAATCCCGAATTGATCGCCAGAAAATACACTGTCTTTGATTTTCGGAAAGCTTTGGAGCAATTATTAGCAAATTGTCCTGATTTAAAGAAGATTGGCAATAGAATGGGTGTTTTGGTGTTCTAGAAGTATAGTCAAAAAATATTGTGAATCTATCTGAATATATAGGTATTTTACCCCGATGGAAGATATTGGCAGTGTCAGCAATAATTACAGTCCCAGAAGGGCCTGTACAAGATTTCCAATTTAATGGTGATATAACCTGTTGCATAGTTTTGTCTTTGATGTAGCCATAGTTATATTTTAAAGAACGAGCTATTTTTGCAGAAAAAGATTGAGGAATATATTGAAATGGGCCGCCATCATCATTTACTTCATTTAAATAAACAATAATTTTCAATACTTTTCGGTCTTCTTTATCTAAATGCCACAACCTTGATTTTTGCTGGACTTGATTAGCGATATCTCTACGAAAATAAGAACCATGATAGGCTACTGGTAAACCAATATAAGCCTCAATAATGTTGAGTAAACGTTGTTGAAGTCCCCAGAGAAAAATTTCTAGGTGTTCCATCATTTGCTCAGAGCTAGCATGAATAATGAATTCATTTTTATTACCAGAAATACTTTTTGGAATGTCTGGCATCAAGCTCTTTGCGGACTCAAACATTTGTGGAGTTGAGGGAATTGAAAGTGCTGCTAAGGAAGTTACAGCAATTCCTTCATCTTGAAGGTTTTCAACTAAGGTTAGATCAGTTGTTGAAAGGATAGGTAGAGCATCAATATGTTTTTCTATCGCTGCTTGATGAGCAAGCTCAGCCGTATTACTCAACAATGGGATTCGATAAAAGTTTTCTAAGATTCGATTACTAACCTTTTTAATAATTGCCTTCATCTCGTTTAGAATTTATTTGTATATAGCTAAACATTATCACTAGTTAGTTTGGAAATCATTATTTATTTAGGACAATAAAAGTTTACGCAATCTTAATGACTTTAGGTCTATTTTTTTATCTCTTCAAACTAATTCGATTATCTTTTGTGATTGTCGGCTATTACTTTAGTTTTAGTTTGTTTAGCTCAATTAGAAAATACTTCTAAGAGTAGATTCTTAAAAACAAGTAATTGATGTTGTGATAACTTTAAAATTTATTTTGAGTATTTTTATCTAGCAATGAAAAGTATTGTTAATTTAATTTTGATAACTGCCAAACAATATTCTCACACTCATAAATACTGGCATCTATCTCAAGTGTGATAAAAGCAGTAAAGCTGGTTCGATAAGCTATCAATTTAAAAGTTTTTTGGTGCATTATGCTCTGCAATAACACACCTTAGAAAGTTAAGATTTACTTTATAAATACTCTCTGAAACTACTGAGTAATTATCAAAGCGATCGCTTCAGCAATCAGAGCAACAGTTATAGTTTTAACGCTTTGCCAATTCTGGAGTACGCCCTTTCAAGCCAATCATCAATTTGAGCATAAACACTTTTAGCACAGGTACTCGCCGCAATAACCATAAACCCATACGACGAACTACTACCAAAGGTAGAAAGTTATTAGAAAACATCCGATCTAACAAATCGGTGAATCCTAAAATTGTTAAGTTCTCCAACTTACGCCAACGTTCATAGCGTTTGAGGACTTTAATATTGCCAATATCTTCACCCGCATTGTGTGCTACTTGGATTACTTGTGCCAAAGCAGCAGCATCCCGAATACCCAAATTTAAACCTTGTCCGCCAACAGGATGGCAATTGTGCGCCGCATCACCGATTAATGCTAATCGAGGGAGGACATAGCGATCGCTTTGCATAAGTTGCACTTGAAAAATAAAGCGATCGCCTAGCAATTCCAAATTACCCATCTGCTCGCCATAACGACGGCTTAATTCTGCCAAAAATTGCTCATCATTTAATGCACATAAAGCTTGTGCTTCCGCGTGGGGGGCTGTCCACACAATTCGGCAGCGGTTCCCTGGTAAAGGTAGAATCGCAAACGGCCCGCTAGTCCAAAATCTTTCGTAAGCAGTGTTGTTGTGGGGTTTTTCTGGTTTGACAAATGCTACGATGCAGGACTGCCAATATTTCCAGCCATGCGTTTTAATACCAGCAGCTTGGCGAATAGGCGATCGCGCTCCATCTGCTGCTACAAGTAATTTGCTCTTAACTGTTTGTAACTGCTCGGCAATTTTGATATCTATCGCTACTATGTCCTTTTGGTACTGCGTATTCACCACCTCAGCCGGACACAGATAAGTCACATTTGCACAACTTTGCACAAATTCTTGCAACGGCTGCAATAGCGTTTGGTGTTCCGCCACATAACCTAACTCTGGTGTACCTATATCGGCTGTGGCAAACTCTACCACCTCAGAATAATCGGCATCAGAAAGGCGGACATGGCAGTATTTGGCGATTTGAGGCAGCATTCTATCCCAAATGCCAATTCCTTGGTAAATTAGCGACGAAAGTATATGAACTGCATAAGCTTGCCCTTTGGCTACCGCTGCTGATGCCACTTTCGCTTCAATCAGCAGTATCCTCAAGCCAGAATCTTTTAAAGCAGCGGCTAGGGTTAACCCAATAATTCCACCGCCAACAATTACCAAATCATATTCATATCCCCGCAAATCTTGCGGTGTCGGTTGCGGGGAAATTTGATCAAGCTGCGATCGCGCCATTGTTAAGATAAATTACAGCATCTTAACTATTATTTTTACGCGATCACGCCCTTATGAGCAAGCTGGAAAGCTAAACAATAGATTATGAATCTTAGTTCGTAGTGTTCGCGTAGCGTCTCGAAGAGAGCGATTCATCGCTCAAAATAAAGATTATCAGGACTAAAGTCCTTACCCTCCGGGTGACGCTCCTACGTCGCTAACGCTGCGCTATCGTTAGTCGCTCATGGGGGAAACCCCCATCGCCCTTGGCGTCTCCCCTTGGGAGAAGACCGCGCTAACTCACTACAAACTTGAATTTATTTACACATCTCTGACTACACAATACTTAGAGCCATAAGATTTTCTGCCATTTCAAAGTTAGATGTCACATTTTGCACATCATCTAAGCTTTCTAAAGTATCAATTAACTTGAGGAGCGATCGCGCCTGATCGGGTTCAGTAACTTCAACATGATTACTAGGAATCCATCGTAATTCAGCATCAGTCACCTTAAAGCCTTTATCTTTCAACGCCTGGTTGAGGATTTCTAAATTTGCTATCTCAGTCAATACCTCAGCCGTCTCATCTTCAGTCATCTCATAAGACTCAGCGCCACCTTCAAGAGATGCTTCTAAAAGCTGTTCTTCATCAACCTCACCCTGCACCACACAAACGCCTTTTTGGTCAAACATCCAGCTAACACAACCTGTTTCACCAAGATTACCGCCGTTTTTACTAAAAGCTACACGCAAGTCAGCGGCAGTGCGATTGCGATTATCTGTGAGGGCTTCAATTAAAATCGCTACACCAGCAGGGCCGTAACCTTCGTAGCGAATAGCTTCGAGACTAGAATTCTCACCGCCAAAAGTACCTGCACCTTTAGCGATCGCCCGTTCAATATTATCATTAGGAATACTTGCGGCTTTTGCTTTGTCAATTGCTGTACGAAGTTGAAAATTAAGCGCTGGATCTGGTACGCCGCTTCTTGCCGCAACGATAATTGCTCGCGACAACTGGGTGAAGGTTTTTCCCCTTTTTGCGTCTACTACCGCCTTCTGGCGCTTAATATTTGCCCATTTACTATGTCCTGCCATAATCTAAAAATTATCAAAACTCCATTCAAAGCTAGGATATACCTAGCTTTTACTTAGATACAAAGGCGTACTTGTTTAATTGTAGATATTTGCTGGCAAAAACCCTAACTTAAAATAATTGTGCAACGCTGGATCAAGGTTCCAAAGTTGTAGCAACCAAACTATAAGAATTGGTCAATCATTTAATCAACATCATGTCCAACTTTTTTTCGCCTTCCCGCCGCAATGCCAAGCGAAAAAGAAAGAAAGTACTACGGTACTTGAGGAAATTGCTGCTTGTATTGATGGTGGGCATACTAGCCTTAGCCGGATGTCAGGTTATTTTGCCCGGTCTTAGAGAAACTAAAGTTACTCATGTGACTCTGTGGCAAGGTGTGAACCCACCACCAAATCGAGATGTATTGCAAAAGCTGGTAGATAAATTTAATCAAACCCATCCAGATATTCAAGTAGAGTCGCTTTATGTTGGGCAACAAGATCAGCAAACGCCCAAGATTCTAGCCGCAGTCGTAGGAAATGCACCCCCTGATTTGTTGTGGTATAACCCGACGATTGGCGGTCAATTAGTGGAACTTGGTGCGCTTTTACCTTTGGATGAAATGCTAGCAACTTCACCAGTAAAAGCCGAAATTGACCCTACTTTGTATGCATCAATGGAATACAACGGGAAAATTTGGTCTGTACCCTTTGCTACAAATAATGTGGGTGTTTTTTACCGTCCGAGTTTGTTTAAGGCAGCTGGAATTACCGAATTACCCCGCACTTGGGAACAGTTTCGGCAAGTTGCGAAGAAATTAACTCGTGATACCAACGGTGATGGGCAAATAGATCAATATGGGATGTTTCTACCTTTAGGGAAGGGAGAATTTACAGTGTTCACCTGGTTGCCATTTATGTGGAGTGGCGGCGGCGAGTTGGTGAGTGGAAATTCACAAAATGCAGCAGAAGTAGCGTTAAAAGATAATCAAGGAGCGATCGCAGCTTTGCAATTCTGGCGTAATTTAATTACGGATGGTTCCGCTGTTTTATCTGGCCCGGAACGAGGTTATGAAACGGATGATTTCCTCGCTGGTAAGGTGGCGATGCAATTAAGTGGCCCTTGGACTTTGGGACAATTGCAAGAAACTGGTGTCGATTTTGGTGTTTTGCCGATTCCTATTGGGCAAGAACCTGCTACAAGTATTGGTGGTGAGAATCTGTTTTTATTTAAAACCACACCGAAACGAGAGAAAGCAGCATTTAAGTTTGCTGAATATGCATTAAGTGAGGAATTTCAGACAGAATTGGCGCGGGGAACTGGCTATTTGCCTGTGAATGTCAAGGCTCGTGAAAGTGCGAAATATCAGGAATTTGTTCAGGAATTACCACAAGTGAAGGTGTTTTTAGATCAGGCAAAGTTTGGGCGATCGCGTCCCATTTTTCCTGGTTACAATCGAATTTCGGATAGTTTAGGTCGAGCAATTGAATCTGTATTATTAGGTAAAAATTCGCCCTCAGATGCATTACAAGCAACTCAGCAACGCTTAGATTTAATTTTCAAATAATTATCCCTGAAATTGGGTTAATAACCAAGCACCAACTTGACCTTGATTCATCTGCCGAGTCCGCCGCAATGCATCATTTAGTAGTGAAATTGCTAAACCTGGTAATACTTGAGATTCAGTAATCCGCCTACTACCTTGATTTTCTACCGCAAAAGCCATAACTTGGACATTCTGGACATCCACAATCCAGTATTCTTGCACTCCTAAATCCTCATACATTAACCGTTTCTCACCTTTATCATCAGCCAGTGAAGTGTTAGCAATTTCAATAACTAAAGTTGGTGGTGGATAAATGTCTAAACTAATTATTGAAGTTCCGTAAGGAATGACATCAGCATTATCACCAATATAATAAGAGATATCGGGTTGGGCTTCATTAAAGCCTGTTTTCCGGTAGGTGCAGTTAGTTAAGCCTTTGACGAGGATGTCTTTGATACTGCAAAAAAGGTTAACAGCAAAGGTGATTATTGTGTGGTCGCTAGCGTGGTCATTTCCGATTGGTGGCATTTCAATTCTCATGCGTCCATTGTGGTAGTAGCCTTTGGCTTTTTCGTAGGCAGGATTTTCGACTACTTGGATATATTCATCCCAAGTAGCTACTGTCCAGCTATCAGTTGGTAATTTTGTTTGGACTTCGCTCATAAATTACCTCTAATAATTATGATGATTTTAGCTATAAATCATCGGAAATACTTATAGGACTAGTATTTGATTTCTGAAAAAGCTCCGTACATCTGAAGAGACAGAAAATCAAACGTAGTATTTCGGAGA
>NZ_WVID01000030.1 GCF_010091925.1 Nostoc sp. B(2019)
AAGTCCTGCAACTACTCCAGCCAAAATTCAACCTCGAAAACTTGCGGTTGCTCCTACCAACACACCACCAGCGCCAAGTCCTGCAATTACACCAGCCAAAATTCAACCTCGAAAACTTGCGGTTGCTCCTACCAACACACCACCAGCGCCAAATCCTACATCTGAGCAGTTGGAGACTGGGACTACCCCGCGAAAACCTCAAGTTCAGCCAGCTTTAAAATCGGGTGCAGCAAGCCGCTTGGGTGGCCCGGTGAGTTTATCTAGTCGTGATTTGGGGAGTAATTATTTTGCAGCCTCACCTAATTCCAACCGCTTCAATCCAGATTCTAATGGCATCGATGCTCGTCGAGATACAGACTTAGGCCCTTACCTAAAAGAATTACAGCGAAAAGTGAGGCAGCAATGGATACCTGAAGTCACCCAATCTTCTCGGCGATCAGTGCTTCACTTCACTATTAACCGCTCAGGTCAGGTGAGCAATCTCCGAATTGCGCGAACTTCTGGATTTAATACTACCGATGAAGCAGCAGTCAGCGCTGTTAAGCGAGCTGCACCTTTCATACCTTTGCCAACAACGTATAGCGGGAATAACATCTCTATTGAATTTACGTTTGTTATCAACGTTTATGGCGAACTAGATCTACAAGGTAGTGGGCAAAACTAATATTATGCCGATTCAATTAATGATTGCAACAAATCCTTTGGTGGAGACGTTGTAAGTGGAGACGTTGCAATGCAACCTCTCTACAATGATCTATTTCCTACTAATAAAGAACCGTCTTCCAGATGAATGATGCGAAGGGCAATATCTAGAATCCGGTTGTCATGGGTAACGAGTAGGATAGTGCAGCCTTGTTCTTTGGCAAGGCTTTGCATCAGTTCCACGACATCCCGCCCTGATTTCTTGTCAAGTGATGCTGTCGGTTCGTCAGCAAGAACAATTTTAGGATTTGCAACTAAGGCGCGGGCGATCGCTACTCGCTGTTTTTGACCATTAGATAGATTTTCTGGGTAGTAGTTAACGCGATTTCCTAATCCTACTGCTTCTAACATTCGCACTGCTTTTGCTCGTCTTGCTTTCCAAGATAAGCGCTCGTGCAGTTCTAAAGACATCTCAACATTTTGCCGCGCTGTCAAACTTTCCAAGAGGTTATGCGCCTGGAAAATGTAGCCAATTTGCCGCCGTATTTTGATTAATTGGTTTTGCTCGGCGTTGCAGAGTTCCTGACCAATAACTTTTAAACTACCATACTGACAAGAGCGCAATCCACCAATCAGCGATAGTAAAGTGGTTTTTCCTGAACCAGATGGCCCAGTCATAATTACTATTTCACCTGGATGAATATCTAAGTTGATATTAAATAGAATCTGTTTGCGTAAACTACCTTTACCAAAAAAGTAATTAATATTCTCAATAGAGATAATAGATTTATTATTCATAACAAACTTGATAAATCATAATCTACATGATGAATTTTAAAAAATATCTGCTGGGTCTGCTGAGTCTAACTTTCGCATTGCGATCGCTCCTGAAATTAAACACATAATAATCGTCAATATCAAAACTTGAATTACACGCTCATAAGTCATAAATAGCGGTAGTTTTGTTGCATTCCGTGTCAAGCCATACATACCAAAAGAAATCAAACAACCAGGAATATAACCAAGCACGGCCAATATCATTGCTTCTTGAAATACAACAGATAATAAGTAAATATTGCGAAACCCCATTGCCTTGAGTGTGGCGTATTCAGCAATGTGATCCATAACATCACTGTAAATAATTTGATAAACAATAATCACACCAACTAGAAATCCGATTGTGACACCCAAAGAGAAAATAAAACCGATCGCGCCATTTTCTTGCCAATATTTCTTCTCAAAGTCAATAAATTCTTGACGGGTAAGAACTTTCACATCATCAGGTAGATAAGACTGCAACGCTTTAACTACTGCATTATGATCACTACCAGGTTTTAGCTTAATTAAACCAAGATTCACTTTACCTGGTTGCTGTGTCGAAAAAATTCGTAAGAAGTTTTGGTCACTAGTAATCACACTAGCATTAGCAACAAAAGATGCACCAACCTCATACAATCCACGAATTGTAACTTTACGTCCTTGGAGTTCTGTTGTTACAGGTTTGCCTTGAGCTACTTGAGCGATCGCAGTTTGATATTTACCGTTAGCGTTACGATCAAATAACAGTGTGTTTGGATATTTAATCAGATCCAAACTTTGATTAACCTCTGGCAAGTTGAATGCAGGTTGTTCTGGGTTAAAGCCTACAATCAGAATTGATTCATCAAGCTTAGTTTCGAGACTCTTCCAAACTCCTAAGCGGACATAAAGGGGATTGACTGACTCAACCTCTGACAAGTTAGCAGCTTGAAACAAACGACGCCGAGGGAAAGAACTGAGAAGTCCCAAGTTCTGAGCTTGGCGACTAATTACTACTAAATCTGTTTGCAGCAGCACATGAAAGCGGGTGTTACTGTCATATAAAGCAGATTGAAAGCCTAACTGCATTAACATCAAAAAGTTAGCAAAAGTAATTCCACAAAGAGCAACAATAAAACGCCCCTTTTGCTTCATTAGTTGTAGCCAAGCCAATGGAATCTTGCGTTTAAACATATTAAAGGGGTGTAAGAGTTGTCCTTTGTCATCAGTCATTTGTATTTACAAAGGACAAATAACAAATAACTAATGACAATTACAAATCAATCTCGACATTGACCTGAAGGTTTGTAAAACGAGCCACTTGCTTACTAGCAGCTTTATCCAAACGAATTTTGACCTCAATTACTCTGGCATCTGTCGCCGCTGTTGGATCGCTGTCCAGCACATCTTTTTTAGCCACAGTTAAGCCAATTTGATCAACTGTGCCTTTTAACTGACTGGGAAAGGCATTGCTAGGACTGGTAATACTGGCAGTTTGACCTGGACGAATCTTGGCAATATCACTTTCGTAAATCTCTGCCACAGCATACATTTGGTCAGTTTGACCAAGTTCTACAATTCCCTCGCTACCGATTGTTTCTCCAGGATGAGCTTGAATCCGCAGAATTTGACCGGCTTTTGGTGCGCGGATGTATGCCAGTTCAAGTTCGGCGCGAATCTTCTCAACTGTAGCAACTGCACTGTCTACCTCTGCTTGTGCTGTTGCGACATCTGTAGGACGTACTTCTGCTGTTTTATTTAAGGTGGCTTTAGCTTCTTGAATTTGTGCAGTAAGTGTGCGTTTAGTTCGCTCTAAGCTTGCTTTTGCACTATTTAACTGCTCTTGGGCGGTTGTTAGAGCCAATCTACGACTATCTAGTGCTGAAGCTGCGATCGCTCCCTCATTATACAAAGTTTGATTGCGGCGAAACTCTATCTCTGCATTCTCCAACTCTGCTTTTAGACGAGCGATGGTGGCTTGCTGGCTTTGGATTTCACCATCTAAATTTGCTTGTACATTCCTAACAGTTGCTTGTATGGCTGCTAGTTCACCTTGTTTTGCGCCTGCTTTTACCTGAGCAAGACGAAATTGAGCAACTTGAACTTGCTTTTGCGATTCTACCAAGTTAGCTTGCAGGCGATCGCGATTATCTAAGATAGCAATGATTTGTTGCGATCGTACCTTTTTGCCTTCATCAACCAACAATTCAGCAACACGGCTACCACTACCAAAACTGGGATTAGTAGGAGCAGAAATCTTAATCACATCACCTGCTGGCTCCAATCTCCCCAACGCATTAACTTTTGAAGTAACTGGCTGGCTAACTTGTGAAATAACTGCTGGGCGTTTAGCCGTAGCCGATAGACGGGCTAAATAGAATACTCCTACCCCTATCCCTACCATACAGGCAATACCCAAAACGACTAACCAATGAAAATTGGCTGGAAATAAAGATCGTTTACTAATTTCCTCAGAATCTTGCAACATTCTCTAATACCTTATATGGCACTCCTAAGTAATTCGTGAAACAACAGATAAGTTTCTCATTACTCTCTGCGCCTCTGTCTTGAAAAGTTATGATGCCTAGGTTGGGCTGCGCCAACGCCGGGAGCCGGCGCACCCTGCGGGAAGCAAGCTACATACTTTTCACCGCGCCTCTGCGTGATAAAATTCCTATTTTACAACATTCGTGCAAGACATTTAACATAATTGAATATAAGCCTTATTCACATTTTCCTCTACCACCTGCTCATATTTAAAAAAGCCAGGATTAAGTATTCCATTAGGGTCACATTTATTCTTAATTTCATTAACTTTAGACCAGTAATCACCAAATTGGAGTCTCCATTGTGGAAGTTCAAAATCTACCCAAGTAGCCATATATCTTTTGCCACCCATTTGTAAACCAAGGTCAGTTAGGAGATTTAATTGCTCTATAACAGGTTGAACTTGGGCTTTAGGGACAGTAGGATACATTCCAAAGCCGACAATAAAATCTTCATCTGGTAAAGGAAACATCGGCATTTTATTATTACGAGAATGCAAACAAAAACAACCTACAGGTATAGTCCGAAAGTCAATAAAAGAAGGTATGCGTTGTAGAGCAATATCGATGTATTCTTTTGCCTTTGACCCTGGAAGTAGAACATCTATCCAAGCGTTAGCTTTATCTACAGAATGAGATACTTGGGCTATCGGTTGAATAAATTTATCAAAAGTCAGATCTTCAGTATATATATGACGATAAAAATTCAAATTAGAGAGTAATTCCTCTGCATTTATATCCTGTTCAGAATCTACTTCTAGAGTGATTTGCATCCTGTAGAACCACTGGATTATCGGTTTTATTCTATTTTCACTTGCTCTAGCTACTCCTAATAAGCACGGTGAGAATAAAGATACCAAACCATCAACAAGCCCTTCTGAAATCAAGAACCGCTCATCATTTAAGAGAGAATCTAAATCGTCATAGCAAAGAAAATAACTACGAGTGAAAGGGCGATATTTTCTAAGTCGATTTTGTACCTTGGTCATAATACCAAACTGGCCATAACCACAAAGAACGTGATAGAAAAGTTCGCTATTTTTTTCTGGTGTACACCAGACAATATCCCCTGTTCCAGTTACGACTTCTAAACCAAGACAGTTATCAGCTTGAGAACCATGACGAAAAGAACTCAAACCTAAACCACCAGCAGAGAGAGTACCGCCTAATGTAACTTCAAAGTTATTTGTCAGAACAGGAGGAATCACGCCGTGTGGTATCGAAGTATCAACAATTTGCTTCCAAGTAACACCAACATCAGATGTAAAGCAAAGTTCATCAGGGTGGAATTCATGAATTTGATTGAGATTCCTCATATCTAAGAGGATTCCATCTTGGTTCAAAGATTGACCGCTTAAAGAATGTCCCGCAGCCCGTGACGAAATAGTTAACTCTTGCTCGATAGCGTATTTGATAGCTTTAGCAACATCATGAGAATTTTGAGGACGAACAACAATTAGAGGTTGTTTTTGAATGATGCCGCCAAAGTCTTGAGAAACTGCCTCTAATTCTTCTTGTTTATTACTAACTTCACCATTAATAATATGTTTTAAATCTGAGATAATACTTTTCATAAAAAGAATCCTAAAATTTTGATTTAAAAAATGTATGCAAAACTAATAAATCTCGCTAGCGATCGCCATCAAACCCCATTTGACAAAAACCACCATTTAAATTCAATTTAGTCGCCGTAATTTGAGCATCTTGATACCAATATTTATCAAACTAGGAACTAGTCCAATTAGACTGAAAACGCGGTCTAATAATTGAGAAAAAACGCTTTGTATATGTGTAGTTGATGCTATCGCTTTATTGGTTGGTCTTTCATATTTAAATACACAAACACAATCACCTTCTGCTTGTTTACTAAGAATCACCGCCTTGATACCAGGAAAAGCTCTTTTAGTTGCTTCTTGTTCCATCTCACAGAAAACACGACACGGCTGAGCGAAACCATACTCTTTAGCAATAGACAAAACTGGACAAACTCTTTGAATTTCTAATGCTGCATCTGTTTCATTCTGAGAAACATCTACTACTTCCATAACAAAGCCCATCAGTCCTAGTAAAGGAGCTGCTTTCTTAAAACCTTGAGCTAGAGTATTGTTATCAATGAAAGTACCCATCAACGCTTTTTGTTGTTGAGGATATTTTTCCATCATCTTTTCAAAAGCGGCTTCATCTCCTATTTCCTCTACCAGTTTTTTATATCTTTTAAATCTGTTTCTGAACAATTTTGTGGCTTTCGATTCATCAATATTGATGATATCTTCCATCCGAAGATTGCCTGTAACTAAGTCATTTTCCATTCTAATTACTCTCTTTTCTTAAACTCACTACCAAATAAGTAGCCAGGCATAAATAAATTAAACAGGACTTACGCAAAATACCTCTCAAACTCTCATTCCTCCGTGTCCTCTGTCTTGAAAAGTGACGCTCCTGCGTCGCTAACGCTGCGCTAACAGAGCGCCGGCTTCCGGCGCTCCGACTTTTCGCTGTGCCCTCTGCGGTTTGATTCTTCCGCCACTTGTGCGCGTAAGTCCTATTAAAGTTTGTAGTAAAGACTTTAGTCCTGAGAACCCTTTATTTGAGCGATGAATCGCTCACTACGAACGAGGATTTTATTTGATGTTTAATTATACCTACCTACTTAGTCTTAGAGGCTAAACTTTATCTGCTGGCATAACAGCATAGCCAAATTATCCAAACAAGCATATATCTACAAACATTCAGGCAGGATAATGCAATGTCTATTTCAAGTTCACTTGTTATATCTCTGTGCCATCTCGTCTTTTCCAGAAGAAAGTTTTTTGCTGTTTTTTGTAAAAGCTGTTTAGAGATTTCTGAGCGATTAGTCAAAGCAATTTTGGCTTTTGATTGCCTCACATCCACCGATTTTGTTTTTTTCATCTCAGCAATGACTATCTTATTTTCTGTGCATCAAGTGACTATAAATTCCGAATAACTATCAGTATCAGAAAATTTATAACCAATCTCTAGGATTTTTCAGCACTTCTCTCAGGATTGCTTCCTTACTACCAGGAACAGGTTGATCGTCATATTCCCAACTAGCAGCAGGAGGCATACAATTAAATACACTCTGCTGCTTAACCATACCGCTTGCTAGACCGAAACGGATACCGCGATCGCATGACAAAATAAATTCCACATAGCGCCCACGCACAAGACGTTGCCAGTATTTGTTCTCTTCTGTAAAGGAAACATCCTTGCGTCTTTCTACAATCGGCATATAGGCGGGAAGAAAAGCCTCTGCACAACTTGTAACCAAGGAAAGAAGTTCTTGGGGATTACCCTGATTTAGATGGTCGAAGAAAATCCCACCTATGCCTCTGCTTTCACCGCGATGAGGTATGTGGAAGTATTCGTCACACCATTTTTTGAAGCGAGGGTAATAAGAATAGTCATGCTTGTCGCAAACCTCTTTATGTACCTTATGAAAATGAACTACATCTTCTTCAAAAAAGTAGGACGGTGTTAAGTCTGCTCCGCCGCCAAACCACCAATAAACAGGTTGGTTATCATTATTAATCTGGAAATAACGGTAGTTGACATGAGCAGTAGGTACCATCGGGTTATGAGGATGGATAACAAAGCTAGAACCTGTGGCGAAAAAGCGGCTCCCTTTGTCACTAGTCATTCTATCTGCTACTGCTGTCGCAACCGCACCTGATTGCTGAAAAGACGTTCCAGGGGGCAATTCGCCCTCTATTGCTACATAGTTGACTCCCACCTTTTCAAAGACATTGCCATTGTGCAAAGCACGGTCAATATATATAGCATCCTCACTACTTTCACCAACAGTCCAAATGCCGTTTTTGTCGCGATTCCAAGACTGTTCGAGCAACTCTTTACCATCTACCGCCTCAAGAGCTTGGCAAGTGTTTTCAAACATCTGTTTGAAAATTTTATCGGCTACCCCGCGCATTATTGGCTGTTGTCTCACTGATTTTTCTAGGACATTGGTCATGCTTATCTCCTCACTACTAATTAAGTCTTGTTCTGTCATTGATTGTCGAGTTAAG
Organism: Nostoc sp. B(2019); assembly: GCF_010091925.1. GTDB lineage: Bacteria > Cyanobacteriota > Cyanobacteriia > Cyanobacteriales > Nostocaceae > Komarekiella. The sequence goes on from NZ_WVID01000030.1 coordinate 8,030, forward strand.
AACCGTCCAAGAAGAAATCTTTCTTTATTAGCGATCGCTCCTGCAATATATTGATAGTTTAAAGAGTATCTGCAATGCCATTGGAATAAATTACAAGATGATTCACGTTAGATAATAGCCTCATTTGTAAGTTGCTTCCCGCAAGGTTAAAAGTTCCGAAGATTCTTCAATAGGATAGCTTTGGCTATCGACGTTTAACGTAGAGGACTGTGTTAAGTCTTTTTGGAGAAACTTGCGAAAAGTAATATCTAAAGCATCAGCAGCAACATGAAGTTCTTCTGATATTTTGGGTATTGGTTGAGAGTTTAAAGTTGCAACTACTACCGTATCTTCTTGGGCAAGTTTGTGGTCAATCTTTCTAAAGAAACCATCTAACCAAGGGAAGGGTAAAATGTTGCGGTATAAAACGCGTTTGACAACAGTAGTGTTGTCATCTATAGGAAGATGAGCAACTAAAATACCAAATTTGATATCAAAACTGTCATCTCTACCTATACTAATTTCTGCTAGGGTAACGTTGGGTAGATATAAGCTCAATCTTGTCTTTAACTCTGGACGTCCACCTAATAAAAAGTTCAAAAAACTTTTCGAGCTACCTAATGATTCATAATTCACCTTAGCAACTGCGCCCCAATCGTATTTATCGACTTTATACTTAATAGTTTTATTTATCGGAATTCTCTGACCAAAAGATTTCCTATGAACTGCAATGACATGGGTAAAGTCTAGATTAGCTTCCATAAGACGAGCATAGTTAGCATTATCTATACCCTCGTCATAAACAGGGCGCATAGTCGAAACCATGTATTCTGGAAAAATAGGCAAAGGAGGTCGTTTTTCTTCAGGCAAATCACCATAAAACAACCAAATAAAACCATATTTTTCCTGTACTGGGTAGCTATCTACACTAGCTCTTTTAGGAATAGGCATTCCAGGTGCATTAGAAGGGATTTCAATACATTGTCCATCAGCTTGAAATTTCCATCCATGATAGGGACAACGGATACAGTCGTCTTCAATCCAGCCCAGAGAGAAAGCCGCGCCGCGATGAGGACACTGGTCTTTCAGAGCGATGACTTGTCCTTGAGAGTTACGGTAGAGGACAAATCTTTGATTTAACATCACAACTTGCTTGGGCTTGTTGGTAACGGCTGAACTAAATTCACAAGCATACCAAAAGTTTTTCAACATATTTATCTCCTATTCTTTTTTGAGAGAAAAATCAAGTTTCAAGCAAAAGTATGACTAAAACTCTCGTACGAAGACGAAAATTATTTTTGTTAAAAACGAACTATATCAGATATAAATCTATTTAATTAAAGATGCGTAAGAAAGTATTGTTTGCTCTCGGTTAGAGTTGTCTGATTCACTTTTATTAAATTTCAAACCCCAGCCCATAGATAAATATTTGTGGCGAAGCTTGCGATAGGCAAGGGTTAAAGCATCAGCAGGAACATGGACTTCTGTTAACATATCCGGTAATAACTTAGGGTATTGGGACTCGGTTACTACCCTATCTTCCAAACCAACTTTGTGGTGAAACTTCACGAATAAACTATCTGCCCAAGAATAAGTAAAAAAGTTACGAAATTGAATTCGCTTACTAATGGTCGTGTTATCATCAACAGGAATATGGATAGCGTAATTAATCATTTTGCCACGACCAAAATCACTCTCAATTTTAGTTATGTTAGGGAGATAAAAGCTAGTCTTTGCATTTAACTGTGTGTGTGTTGGACGAAAGAATGATTTAAATACACCATTTTTTGGCTTAGTGTAATTTTTGTATGTGATTTTGGCACTTATACCCCAATCTTCATCTTGAACAATATAGTCTTCTACTCTTGGATCTTGTGCAAATCCCGCCCCAAAAGAATTCGCATGAACTGCATGCAAATGGGCTGGGTCAAGAGCGTTTTCTATGACTCTAGTGTAGTTAGCTTTCATCTCATATTCTAAGTAAATGGGATGCATAGTAGAGTCTTCATATTCTGGTAGGGGAGGAATTGGCGGACGTTCTTCTTCTAGCAATTCTCCATAAAATAGCCAGACAAAACCGTATTTTTCTTGCACTGGGTAGCTGTTTATATTAGCTTTTTTGGGGATGAGTTTTCCGACTTGATTAGAAGGGATTTCAATGCATTGTCCATCAGATTGAAATTTCCATCCATGATAGGGACAACGGATACAATCGTCTTCTAACCAGCCCATAGACAATGCAGCACCACGATGAGAACATTGATTTTTCAACGCTACGACTTGTCCTTGAGAATTGCGGTAGAGGACAAATCTTTGATTTAACATCACAATTTGCTTGGGCTTATTAGTAACAGATGCGCTGAATTCACATGCATACCAGAAATTTTTTAGCACACTTAAGCTCCTACTATCCTAGATAAATTGATGAATTTAAAGTAACTGTTTCCAGTGTGTTGCTTAGTTCAACCGTTACATTCATCCCAGCCATCACAAAAAGCTACCATGAGCCATAATCTGGTTTTATATTCGTATAGAAGTATTGTTTTTAGGCAAATTTAGCCAACATAAGCCAAAATTGGCTTTGTTCGCTCATTAGATATTTAATTTTCCACATTGACACTTTCTGGCGTCTATTGCCTTTGTTGTGTGTCTTTCTTTAGGCATAGGTGATAGCATACCAGTGTACTAGTGCATTAGTCAACTAATGTATAATTTTGCTCTATTAACCGTTGCACCAATAAACTAGTGAATAGGTTCATTAGTTGGGGTATAGTGTGGCACAAGGAGAAGCTTCAATTAGGGTTTACCTGTCACCTGAAACAAAAGACAGGTTTAAAACAGTTTGCTTTTTCAAGGGATTGAATATGTCTGACGTTACAGCGGAACTAATTGAAGATTGGTTAGCTAAAAATGATCTGGATTTGCCGACTTCACAGAAAAATGTCCCTTCATCCAAAAGCAAAAAGAGTGAAGGGTAGCATAACGGAGGAACAACTAAACCGCCCAGAAGCAAGCCAACACCACAGTGTCCCAATTACGGCAGCAATGGGAGGAATAAAATATAAGTAATTGTAATAACTATGTAATTTTAGAAACAGCTATGTTTATAGAGTTGAAAGTAACAATCAAAATTAATAGACTTCGTGCGATTCATTTCTTGAAACCCAAATGAATCTAAGGACTTATACCGTTTACTTTAAGGCTGAGATGTATGGCAAGTAGGGGGAGATGGGGGAGATGGGGAAAAAAATAACTCTTAACTCTTGACTCTTGTACAGACGCGATCAATCGCGTCTCTACCCTTGACCCTTGTACAGGCGCGATCAATCGCGTCTCTACCCTTGACCCTTGTACAGACGCGATCAATCGCGTCTCTTGACCCTTACTCAAACAGATGTGGTTGCTGCACCCAACTGAAGGGCATAGAGATTCGCGTAGATACCCTCTTGACTGATGAGTTCTGTGTGGGTTCCCTGCTCGATGATTTGTCCCTGCTGAATTACTAACACTTGATTTGCTTGGGTAACGGTGCTGAGGCGGTGGGCAATCACGAAGCTGGTTCGACCTTGGAGTAAGCGGGCGATCGCACTTTGCACCAGTGCTTCCGTACGGGTATCAATGCTGCTAGTGGCTTCATCGAGAATGAGAATTCGGGGATTGATTAACACCGCACGGGCAATGCTAATGAGTTGGCGTTGTCCCTGGCTCAGGGGTGCTCCCCGTTCACCTAATTTAGTTGTGTAACCCTGTGGTAATGAAGTAACAAACTCATGTACATTCGCCATCTGAGCCGCTGCTTCGATATCGGCTTGGGTGGCATGAGGAGAGCCAAAAGCAATATTTTCAGCTACAGTACCGCTGAACAAAATATTATCCTGTAGGACGATGCCAATCTGACGCCGGAGACTTGCTTGAGTGACGCTACGTACATCAATACCATCAATTTTTACTGCACCGTCAGACACATCATAAAAGCGCAAAATCAGGTTAATAATCGTAGTTTTGCCAGATCCAGTCGCTCCCACTAATGCAATCATCTGTCCCGGTTGGGCGTACAAATTCACCCCTTTGAGGACTAATTGATTTGGGTTATAGCCAAACTTGACATTCTCAAATGTCACCTCACCCTGAATCGGCGGCATTTCGGTAGCATCAGGTGCATCTTTGAGTTGCGATGGTTCATCTAGCAGTAAAAATATTCGCTCTAATCCGGCAAAAGCAGATTGAGCTTGGGTGTAAAACTGGCTGAGAATCTGGATAGGACGGAAGAACAGCTGAACATAAAGCAAGAAGGATGTCACAACACCTACTGTTGCTCCTCCGGTGACGGCAAGATAGCCACCATACGCCAGCACACCCGCGGTTGCTAGGGTGTTAAGGAAATCAATCGACGGCAAAAATGCAGCAGTAATTGCCACTGCTTGGACGTTAGCATCACGATTTGCGGCGTTGAGAATTTTGAATTCTTCGATGTTGAGATGTACCCGATTAAATGCCTGTGCTTCTCGGACACTGCCAATATCTTCTTCCAACTTGGCGGAAAGTTCACCAATTGTTTGTCGGGTGACGCGGAATCTGGCTCTTGCCCAACGCGCAAACAAGCCCGTGGTAAAAATCATCAATGGCACAACCAAGTTGCTCAACAAACCAAGTTGTAGGTTAATTGAGAGCATAGCAATGACAATGCCCACCAAACTGAAAGTGTTGCCCAACATTTGAGCAACAGTCTGTCCAAAAGCCTGATTCACCGTACTAACATCATTCAGCAGGCGGCTCATTAAATCACCCGCTTCGCTGCGATCAAAAAAGCTCAGCGGTAGACTCTGGATTTTAGTAAAAATGTCTTGCCTCAATTGAGCCAGCAATCGCTGCATAATCCAGCCAACTCGAATAATCTGACCCCGGATTGCCCAAATACCAAATCCGTAGATTAGTCCCAGTAGCCCCAATAGCTGGAGTAGTCCCGACAAGTTCCCCTTTGCAATCAAGTTATCAACCGACCAGCCGAGTAAGAATGGCCCAATTGCCTGGGTTGCAGCACCGGTCATTACTAATGTGAGGGCGATGGGAATTTCTTTGCGATAGGGTCGCAGGTATCGCAAAAAGCGCCGTAGTGTGGAGAGTTGCTGACTCGGCTTTTGCTCGGATGCAACAATAGGAACAGTGCCTCTCATATTAATTCGTAATTCGTAATTCGTAATGGGCTACGCTCTGTTGCGCTAACGTAATTAAGATATGCGGAAAAAGGCTTGATACAGTTGTCCCATCTGTTAGTCTCATTGCGAAACAATAGATCTGTGGATAATTTGGGATCATTTTTTCACCTTCTGCTTGACTTGAGATTCCAAAATCACACCGTAGAGCGGGCTTGTTTGCATTAATTCCTCATGAGTACCTTGTGCTACCAATCGTCCTTTATCCATAAGAAAAATGCGATCGGCATTCTGCACAGTACTAATGCGCTGAGCTACTACAAAGGTCGTGCAGGATTTTTGGGACATTAGGCGATCTAGCGCTGCTTGAATTTGAGCAGCAGTTTTGGCATCTACAGCCGAGGTGCTGTCATCCAAAATCAGAATACCGTAGTCGGTTAGTAAGGTGCGGGCGATCGCAATCCGTTGCTTTTGTCCACCAGATAAGCCAATGCCGCGTTCACCGACAATCGTCTCGTAGCCATCAGGTAAACTGGTGATGAAATCGTGAATTTGTGCAGTTTTGGCAACCTCAATCACTTCCTCTAGGGTTGCATTGGGTTTTGCATAGACAATATTCTCGCGGATAGTGCCAGAGAATAGTGTGGTTTCTTGAAACACAATGCCAATGCAAGATCTCAGACTTTTCAAGGTGAAATCTCGGACATCGCATCCGTCAATACGAACCGCTCCCTTTGTGACATCGTAAAAGCGGGGAATTAGGTTCATAATTGTGCTTTTTCCAGAACCAGTCATTCCAAGGATGGCTATTAGCTCATTGGGCTTCGTTTCAAAGGAAACCTCTTTGAGAGTTTCAGTTGTCGCTCCCGGATAGCGAAAGGAAACGTTTTCAAAGGTGATTCGGCCACCGCAACTTGTAAACGGCACAGCATCGGGGCGATCGCGAATTTCAACTTCTGCATCCACTACCTCGTAGATTCGTTCAGCAGAAGCAGCCGCCTGAGCGATCGTCGGTGCAGCAAATCCAATCAACAAAATTGGTTGGAGAATCAACGCTAGGTAGGAGTTAAACGCCACAAGTTCACCAATGGAGAACCTACCCCCAATTACCTGCGCCCCCCCATAACCGAAAACTGCCAGCGTCACCAAATTACTCAGCAAAAAAATAAACGGGAATGTATTACGAATGGCACTAATCGTCTTCATATTTGCCTTGACTAGGGCATCATTCATAGTGGTGTAACGCCTCGTTTCGGCTGACTCCCGCACAAAGGCTTTTACCACCCGTATCCCCACCAAGTTTTCTTGCAATACGGCATTTAGATCACTCAGTTGCTCTTGGACTTGCCGGAACAATCCATTATTTTGGGTGATGAATCGTGCCATCAACCATCCTGATAGAGGCACTACCGTCAGCGTAATCAGCGCTAGTTCCCAATTCATCACTAGCAAAATTACCGCAATACTGACCAAAGTTACAACTGCACCGATGACTTGAATCAGGCTAGTACCAACAAAAGTACGAATCTGCTCAATGTCGCTAGTAACGCGGGTTAGCAGTTGGGAGGTCTGCGCTTGGTCATGAAAACTAAAACTGAGATTTTGAATCTTGCTGAAAATCTTGTTTCGCAGGTTATAAGCAACACCTTGAGACGCTGCTTCTGCCCAATAGCTTTGTCCAAAGTTAAATAAACCGCGAGCGATCGCCGCGACTACCATCCAACCAGCGCTGTAAAGTACAATTTGTAAATTTTGTTTGACAATACCTTGATCAATTCCCCAGCGAAATAATTGCGGAGTAGCCGCGTTAGCAACTGTCAAGAGTAACAAGCTAACTAAGGCTCCCAGCGAAGTCCATCGGTAAGTATTTAAACTCCCCAATACGCGCCAGATTGCCTGCATCGACGAATTTTCCTGGAATTCTGGTTGCGGAACCAATGAAATTCCCCCTGTGTTTTCGCAAAATTCCCTACTTTAAGATTAATGCTGAACGCCACCACACTCACCATTTCTGTCTCAACTTCCACATCATTGGTTTGTAGGCGGCAGCTGTTTCCTCAGTTTGGCGTTCTTCGCGCAGGGTAATGCAGTTTACCCCAGTTATTTATTTTATGAAGGGGGAAAAGGGGAAATTATGCTGCCCACGATGGGCGGGGTTTCAACCTACCTCGCAATACAAGGATTCTTTTCGCCCACCAGGGGCGTTAGCGCAGCCGTGACGAACTACGGCTTTTACCTTTCCCCCTTTCCCCTTCCCCCTTTTCCCTTTCCTCTTCCCCCTTCCCCCAACATTTCTTGTAAAAAACTTTTAAAAATCTCTAGACTCTCTAGTCGGATAGAGAGTCTAGGATAAATTCAAGGGAGCTCTCAGGTAGAAATCAAAAGTCGCGGGGAAGACTGTCCCTGCCCTTTTAGCTTTTTCAAAGATGCGCCCCAGTCATCCAGCTTGGTTTGGCGAGGTTGTTCATTTTATCCCGTAAATCTATGACTCTCAAACTCACAGTTCCTAACATGGCTTGTTCTGCTTGTGCCAATACGATCACCAAAGCACTTCAGGCAGTCGATGCCAACGCTAACGTTCAAGCTGATCCGACAACCAAGCTTGTCAGTGTAGAAACTCAAGCATCAGAAACAGTAATTAAGGAAGCGTTGACTGCTGCTGGCTATCCAGCTGCCTAATACCGTTTCTCTTGAAGATTGCTACAGATGGCAGGGAGGGAGTGGGGGAGGCGGGCAGAGGAGTAGGGAAGTTCCGAGGTGGATTCATCCAGTTCAAAGCCTCGTTAATCCAGTTCAAAGGTGGATTCATCCAGTTCAAATACTCGTTAATCCAGTTCAAAGGTGGATTCATCCAGTTCAAATACTCGTTAATCCAGTTCCGAGGTGGATTCATCCAGTTCTGAGGTAGATGAACGGAGTTATAACTCTCCTTTGCCCCTCTGCCCCTCTGCCCCCCTACCTCCTTTATCCACACCAGTTATAGCGGTTCATCTAGTTATGGATACTCTTACACTCAAACTTCGAGGCATGAGTTGTGCCTCCTGCGCCAACAATATCGAAAAGGCGATCCGCTCGGTTTCTGGGGTAATTGATTGCAATGTTAACTTTGGAGCAGAGCAAGCTACCATCAATTACGATCGCAAGCGAACCAATTTGGAGAAAATCCAAGCTGCTATAGATGCTGCTGGATACTCATCTTATTCACTCCAAGAAGAAATGCTTTCTGGAGAAGATGATATTGAAAAAGCGACTAGACAAGCCGAACACCGTCAACTCACTCTCAAGGTAGTGGTGGGAGGTGTAATCAGTATTCTGTTATTTGTGGGATCACTACCCATGATGACTGGGCTACACTTACCCCTGATTCCCGGATTTCTGCATAATCCTTGGGTGCAGTTATTGCTGACAACACCTATCCAATTTTGGTGTGGTGGCTCTTTTTACCGAAATGGCTGGAAAGCTTTTAAGCGGCATACGGCGACGATGGACACGCTGATTGCTTTGGGCACAAGTGCAGCATATCTATATTCTTTAGTTGTCACTATTGTCCCTGGATTTTTTATTGCTCAGGGTTTGATGCCTCATGTGTATTATGAAGTTGCTGCCATTGTCATTACTTTAATTTTGGTGGGGCGGTTGTTAGAAAATCGCGCCAAGGGACAAACTTCTGAAGCTATCCGCAAACTGATAGGACTGCAAGCCAGAGATGCCAGAGTAATTCGTGATGGCGTAGAAATGGATGTTCCCATTGCCGAAGTCAGAATTAATGATGTGATTTTGGTACGTCCTGGTGAAAAAATTCCGGTAGATGGAGAAGTAATTGCAGGCACTTCAACGGTAGATGAAGCAATGGTGACGGGTGAAAGTCTGCCAGTTAGCAAACAGCCAGGGGATGAGGTGATTGGTGCAACGATTAACAAAACTGGTAGTTTTCAGTTTCGGGTAACACGAGTTGGAAAAGATACGTTTTTAGCTCAAATTGTCAAACTAGTGCAACAAGCACAAGGTTCCAAAGCCCCAATTCAACGTTTAGCAGATCAAGTGACAGGATGGTTTGTACCAGCTGTAATTGCGATCGCGATCGCCACTTTTGTGATTTGGTTTATCTTCATGGGCAACGTCACCCTAGCCACAATCACAACGGTGGGTGTACTGATTATCGCTTGTCCCTGTGCTTTGGGTTTAGCAACTCCAACTTCTGTAATGGTGGGTACAGGCAAAGGTGCAGAAAATGGCATCTTGATTAAGGGCGCTCAAAGCTTAGAACTAGCGCACAAAATTCAAACTATCGTCTTAGATAAAACTGGTACATTAACTCAAGGCAAACCCACGGTTACAGACTTTGTAACTGTCAACGGCACAGCCCATAATAATGAAATCCAGCTTTTACAGTTGGCAGCAACCGTAGAACGCAATTCTGAGCATCCCTTAGCGGAAGCGGTGGTGAAATATGCTCAGACTCAACAGGTGAGTTTAACAGCGATGCCAGCTGTAACTAATTTTGAGGCTTATGCCGGTAGTGGCGTCCAAGGAATTGTCACTAACCACCTTGTACAAATTGGCACACAACGCTGGTTAACAGAACTGGGAATTAATACAGTTGCACTCCAGGAGTATAAAGATACCTGGGAAGCCGCTGGTAAAACAGTTATTTTGATTGCTGTAGATGGTGAAATACAAGGAATAATGGCTATTGCCGACGCTCTCAAACCTTCATCAGCAACAGCAGTAAAAGCACTACAAAAGTTAGGTTTAGAAGTAGTGATGCTTACCGGAGATAATCGAAAAACTGCGGAAGCGATCGCTCAACAAGTTGGTATCAAACAAGTATTTGCCGAAGTGCGACCAGAGCAAAAAGCGGCGATTATTCAATCTCTGCAAGGGGAGCAGAGGGGCAAAACTCAGCACTCAATTGTAGCAATGGTGGGTGATGGGATTAATGATGCGCCAGCGCTAGCACAGGCCGATGTGGGAATTGCCATTGGTACAGGAACGGATGTGGCGATCGCTGCTAGCGACATTACCCTAATTTCTGGAGACTTGCAAGCGATCGTTACAGCAATTCAACTCAGCCGCGCCACCATCAACAATATTAAGCAAAATCTCTTCTTTGCCTTTATTTACAACGTTATCGGCATTCCCATTGCAGCGGGAATTCTATTCCCCATCTTTGGCTGGTTGCTCAACCCAATTATCGCCGGAGCAGCGATGGCTCTTTCCTCGTTCTCTGTAGTCTCCAATGCCCTAAGATTGCGTAACTTTCGACCAAAAGCCACTTCATAATTGCAGAGGATAGCAAATGTTCAGCAAAAAAACACTTTGGGGAAGCCTAACAGCTTTAGTACTGCTCACTGGAACATCAGGCGTAGCGTTAGCAGAAATGCCAGCCTCGTCGTCAGAGCAAACCAGCCAATTTCGCCGCATCGAGCAGCCTTTGGGGTTGAAAGTTGGTATTACGATGCTTGGCTTTGCTCTAATTGGACTAGAGTTGTGGTGGTTTCTCCTCCCTCAAAGTCCTAAGTCCTAAAGTTTTAGAGCTGATGTTTTCCGGTTCGCTCAAAGGTTGAATACTAAAAGAAAGTCAGGGGTATAGCAGAGATATTCCTATCCCTTTCCCCCTGACAAACTGGGCAAGCAAGTTAACCAAGCATCTGGATGAGCGCGAATCCTATTCAACTTCAGAATTGTGTTTCTGTCCTTGAATTATCTGAACTTTACTAATTGCTGGGGCAAGTGCGATATTTGATGTGATAAATCAAACCTCGGTGTGCGAGATCGAAGGAGTCAACAGTAGCCATCCCTTGACCTCTGGCAGTCATCCCAGCATTCACCCGCATGTTCAAACTGTCGCCACAGCGAGACCAGACATCAGCTACGGTCGCTAAACTATCTCTAACGTTATAATTAGTTTCGCCACCGAATTGCCGAGAAAAAATCGGCCCGCGCTGACCAGCGAAAAAGTACTCTGATCTTAGTATCCCAGTGGTTTGAGGAGCGACATAGCCCCGATAATCCGCATCGTAGAGGGAAATTTGGAAGCCTTGGGGTACTTTGATCGGAATGGTCAAATTACAGCTTTTGCGGCTTTCTCTGGGGTTGTTTCCAAGGGCTATAAACTTATCAAATAAAATGCTTAACTCTTGACCATCAGGGCTAACGTTCACACTAGCAGTTCCTCCAGGGCAACCACTACCACCGTAACCTGCGCCTGTAATTTCCACTTTTGGTTCAGCAAAGGCGGGATTAACAAAAGCAGTCATTAGTGTAGCCGCAGCGAGAAAAGCTTGTACAAGTGTAATAGATGTTATCCTGAAAAACTTATTATTCATACTCACCTTCCTTACCTAGAAAATAGTGTTCAGTTTCTAAGATAAATATTTTAAAAATTTGTATCTTTTATTGAATTTTTTCCAGTATTTAAAGAGTAAAACTCAATTTCCGAGGATAATTTTTGGAGATTGGGAAAATAGTGAATTAAATAATTTTGAGATTAAATACAGCAATTTTAAATTACGCAACAAATCAAGAGAACTTGCCTAATTTCTCGCCTTATTTGTCAATATGCTTCTCTCTTAATCTCCGCTTCCAGAAGTAATATATAACAAGACAATTAAATATTTATTAAGAGCGTTAAGGGAAATTTTTAACCTTAATGATATACGCCGACTTTCCCTTGTTTTATACTTCTATTTTAAGACTTGCATTAGTGTGAATTTGATTTTTAGCAAATAAACTTAGCATTTTTAGTTTTATCGCTCCATTTATAGAGAATTAATACTAAAAAGCCAAGATTTAGATGTATTCTACTGATGATTACTTTTATTGGCACAGCAGTAGCGTACTACATACAAATAAAGGGCGAGAAACTAAATTTTTATTTTTACAACTCTTGCACAGCGAGGTTTATAGCCGTTATGTGGCGGCAAACGTCAGCTTCGCTGATCTTCCCTCATCAAGGGCGATCGCCTTTGACCTCAATCAAGACTTCGCCTGTCTGCGTTGTCCATTAATGCGACTAATCAACTAGTTGGCTTGATTGCTGTTAGGAACATACCATCAGAGCTAGGGAATTTATTATCATAGTGCCGCTTGATGTATTTAAAGCCAGCCTCACCTATTGCTGCTGGCAAATTGAGTTGCATGTACTCTTCAAGGAATGGTTCAGCAGTGCGGCTACGACTCACCCGTGCTTCACGTTCCCCTGCTGTTTCGTCGTACATGACTTCCATCGCACTGAAAGTTCCCCCTGGTTTTAGCAGTCGGTACATTTCGTGCAAAATCTTACGAGCATTATTTTGTGGCATTTCATGAACTAAGTATGTAAAGTGTACAATGTCAAAGCTGTTATCTGCCCAGTGTGTCGCTTCAGCATTCTCTTGATAAAATGAGACATTGCCAGCACCACGCTGAGCTTTCCAGTCTCTACAAAAGCGGATGAGAGGAGCGCTTAAATCAATACCAATCACGTCAGCATTAGGGAAGAGTTCGCCATAGACAAAAGTTGTAGTGCCAGTACCACAGCCCATATCAAGTATGCGCTTTGGAGATTTTGCACCGTGAACTTTCCACAACCATTCCGTCAGATTTTGTTCTTGACAGAAGAAATACTGGTTTCGAGCAACATATATAATGCGCGGAGCTTTGGGATTGGCAAAACCATTAGGAATGAAGTGGACTGGTTTTTCAATCCAGTGACGAGGAATATCGATGGGTGCTTTAACATTAGGTAACACTACATCTGAACCATCTGCCGGCCCGTCGTAAGATGGCAGTGTTTCAATCCATTGATTTAACAATTTGATTGCCTGTTCTGGTTGTTGATGCGCTAAGGCAAACAGAGAGTTTTCAAAAGCTGTGTTTTCTTGAAAAATTGTCTGTTTTGTTAAAAGGACAGGTTCAATTTCAACTTCCGATAGGTTGGTAAAACCAGATAACATTATTCTTGCGGTGGCGTTCATAATAGCCTCCTAAATTTTTGTCAAGCTTATGCATTCACATACAAACAAAAGTATGGAATTAGCAATCTAGTTTCTCTATGTTATCTTTTTTAACCTCGCTGCTCACTTCAACATGGGTTTTAGGGATTGGCCCGGATTTCTCACAAATTCTGAAAAAAGAGGGGTCAAAAACTGCCAAAATATAGGATGAGCATTTCACGCAAAGCAGCTTGTCGTCAGACATCCAAACTTTCCAAGACAGGTTTCCTCCGATAGCGCCGATTCGCCGAGTCCGCGTACCTCTACGAAGAAAGCTACGCCCAGTGTCTCGTAGAGAGCGTTTGGCTCCGCTTTCCTCCAAGGACGAATAATCTTCTTTGTTCTTTTCTATTTCTCAGCACGGGCTAAACGCCCGGCTACCGCGCTTCAGCACTTCTTTACTCAGCGAGAAGTTGGAGCGTCGGAAGTCGGCGCTCCAAACTTCGGTAACTCAGAACTATTTTGGATAATGGGACAAATTGTGCCTTCATGCTGCTGGCTACCCGTATTTTGCCAGCCTGAAAGTAACCCTTTTATTTCAGATTGTAAGGTTAACAACTGCTCAATTTGGTGATCAATTTGCAAAACCTTGTCTTCTAGCTTTTCTTTGATATCACCACAAGGAGGCTGTCCTTGGTCATAGACTTGAAGAATCGCCCCAATCTCTTCCAGGCTCAAACCAAGGTTTTGCGCTCTTTTAATGAAGGCTAGACGAGTAAGTACATCAAACGAAAACTGCCGAAAGCCTCCCTCTGTGCGTCCTGATGATTTGAGTAACCCTAAACTCTCGTAATAGCGAATTGTCCTGATGGGGACTCCGCTCAGATCTGTTACCTGACCAATTAAAAGCAGTTTTTTATCCTGAGTTAACACGACAGATTATCCCAACTCTTGTGACTATTATTACATATTTTACCAAGTCATTAATTTTCAGAGATATTCGCCAAATATTAGTATCAATAACTGGAATATAGGACTAGTATTTGATTTTTTAAATACACGTGGGGTGGGTATTACAATGCCCACCCTACTCTATTGAAAACTACTAGATTTCAGTATGTATTCAAGAGTTGATATTTTAAAGATTTTCAATTAATTGTGCGATCGCCATTTGCAGTACTGAAAATAACTGTTTGTCTAAAATTAATGTGCTACTTCTAGATTAACCGCTTCACTTTAAGCGAAATCCTAAAAATGAATGTTAGCTCAAGTCGCAAACCTAAAACCTTCAATAATCCAGAACGTTTTATTGAAGGATGGTATTGGGTAATACCATCTAAAAATCTGCGGATAGGTGAGGTAAAACCTGTCACAATTTTAGGCAGAGAATTGGTGATTTACCGTGGTGAAGATAGAAGAGTAATTATTTTTGATGCTTACTGTCCGCACATGGGCGCACATCTTGCAGAAGGCAAAGTCGAAGGTAATGAACTACGCTGTTTTTTCCACCACTGGAAGTTTGATGCTGAAGGGCTTTGTGTTGATATCCCCTGTTTAGATGAGCCGCTTCCCACGAAGTTAAAAGTTTGGCCTACCGCAGAGAAGTACGAGACAATTTGGATTTGGACTGGGGAAATTCCACAACTACCCTTACCTTATATTCCAGAGTTGGAACAAAAGGAGTGTGATGTCACTTTTGCTTCCCGCTTAGTGACGAACTGTCACCCCAATGTAGTAATGATTAATGTAATCGATGCTCAACACTTCAATACAGTTCACAAGCTGCCATTAGAAATTGACTTTGAAAAACATGAACTCAATGAGAATGCGATTATCTTCAACAACATTACATCCATTGACGGAGATTCATTTTTTATCAAGCTGATCAGCCGCTTTTACAAAAATGCTGTTACCTACAGTATTTGTTATTGGTATGGTAGTACTGGTATGGTAACGTTTGGCCCTGATTTCCTGCATTTACATTTTATGATCTCTCTGCGCCTTATAGAAGAGGGAAAAGCTGAAATTATGACATTATTGATGATTAAGAAACGCCGAGGGATTCTCGGTCGTTTATACAATCACTTTGTACTGTGGTTAACTAAGATTTTGGGTAAAAAATTTATCAAGGGTGATACCAAGCTTTTCCAAACAATTCAGTTTGATTTGAAAACTCCTATTAAAGCAGATCGGTCAATAATGCAGTTTATCAATCATCTTGAAAGACAGAAACCCCTCATGTGGAAAACTTGGCAGTTAGCGCGATCGCAAGATGTAGAGAGTAAACAAAACCGAGACAGATGGCGAGATGAAATGGCTAATGACTAATAATTAATAAAAGTTAAAAGTCAAATAAAACTACTTTAACTTTTAACTTATTTGTTGCCGAACTACCATTCCTATAAAAAGAAGTGGCAAAGCCACTTCTTAATTCCCAGGTAGAACCTAAAAACAAGTATAACTATTATACAAATTGAAAATAGTATAAATTGACACGAATTATTTTTATATCTTAGTTTTCCTAGTCTTCTAGGTTAGTAAATCTTAACTATTATCCTGCAAATAACCGTATATTTACTAAATATTATGATTGCAATTCTGACTCAATTTTATCCAGTTCACCGCTAAAATGTGTCAGTTTTACCTCTAAATTAATGGAAAATGGAGATACTCCCTGATGATGCTTTGCAAAGCGTCAGAATGACAAAGCATACCTTTACTATGCTTTTTAAACCAGACATCCTTGTAATGTAAAACTGAAAACTATACCAGCCTCAACCGCCAAATCTGCCCCATTCGGTTTACTTTCTAGCTGCGGATATTCTATTGTGCCTGAAGTGCATCTGGTTTCTGCTGCGATCGCTACGACTAATACTTAAGTAATGCTCGGATCTACTTATACAGAAAATACTGAAGAACTTCTGTTCTCTGGGTGCACAAGGGGTTGATCACTAATAAACCCCAAAACCAACACCAAGCAAGCAATAATCATTTCTCTGCTACATCTGACCGATTCATCCGACGCGGTATCAATTTTGGTATAAAATTAATAATGCTTGATAAAACTTTGGTAGCACTTTTTCGTATAGTGCTTTTATATTGCAGTGCGTAATAAACTGAATGCTGTGCTAACGTAGTAGATGAGAATGAAATTCGGTGGCAGCGTTTGTTTTTAGTATTGACAGGCTTTTACCTTTTGGTATTTACAGACTTTTCTCCGAAATCTAAATCTCTACACACTTCTGACTTTGGAGACAATGTATGTCAATTTATGTAGGTAATCTATCCTACGAGGTCACACAAGAAGACCTCACTTCTGTTTTTGCAGAACATGGTTCTGTAAAGCGAGTTCAGCTACCTACGGATCGCGAGACAGGGCGTCCACGTGGGTTTGCTTTTGTAGAAATGGGTACGGAAGCTGAAGAAACAGCTGCCATTGAAGCTCTTGATGGCGCAGAGTGGATGGGTCGTGACCTCAAAGTGAATAAGGCTAAACCCAAGGAAGACAGAGGTTCCTTTGGTGGTAATCGAGGTGGTGGTAGCAACTTCCGTAACCGCTACTAAGCTAAATAGACTAAATCTGAATGGCACTAAGATAATAGCAAGCCCGTTGAAGTGAGTAACTTAGGGGTTATCTTAGTGCCATTTTCCTATAGGGTAGCTTTTTAAGGAGCTTCAAGGTTTTCTTCAGGAAATTTGAATCAGTACATCAAACTTTGTGATCTAAATTACATTTAATCTACGTTTATTAGTGTCACTCGTGTTTTCCTGAAGTCGATTTATGCAGTCTTTTTTAAGTTTTATTACTTAAAAACAAAGTATTTATTTTTGTATTAACTTCTCATCGAGTATTTATCGATTAAGTCAATTGTCATACTTTAGACCGAATTTCAATACTGACAATTTCGATTAAGCCAAAGTTACGCACAACCACTTACTCGTACTGGGCGTAGGCGTAGCCCGCCGCAGCGAAAAGTTTGCGCGTTCGGGTAACAGGAGCGCAAAACTTTTCAAGACAGCGAAAAGCTCAAAGCTTTAAAGCTACTGGGTTTATACTCAGCAACGCCAGTTCGACGCCACTTGACGGCAGTTGCACGCCACTTGCTTCAACCGGGGGAACCCCGGCAACGCAGTGGCTCCTCAAGTCGGGGAACCCGCCCACGGCACTGCCTCCTTTAAGCCCTTCTCCTGTAGGAGACGCTACGCGAACGGGTTCGCAGTCCCCTGCGGAGGAGCCAGCGCGGTCTTGGGGGTTTCCCCCATGAGCGACTGGCGTTGGAAACCCTCCTTCAGGGCTGTCTCACCGGGAAACCCGTCCAACGCAGTGGCTCCTCAAGTCGGGGAACCCGCCCACGCGGCTGGCTCCTCAGCACGGGCTAAACGCCCCGCTAACAGCACTCAGCACTTTGCTATACCAGGAGCAATCATCTTGTGGATTACTCCAAAGTTCTTTGTAGCTGCAAGATGGCTGAAAAAGGTCTAGCCTTGTCAAGCAAGTAACTGCAATGTAAAGGGTTTGGCACGGAAAAAGTTATGCCAATAGTTATTAATGCTCATCTGGAGTAATTGGTCTGGTTGATAGCAAATTTTAGGAAAGTGTAAACATAAGAGTAAAATTAAAGTTTCCAATAAAATTTTACACAATCCAATAAGAAAATTTTACACAATCCAACAAGAAAATTTTACACATTCCAGCAGAAACATCATATATTTTGTTGCTTGTATGTGATATCTGCATCATAAGTGTTAAAAAAAATAGCGTAGAATTACTGTAAAAGGTATTGCTTTATCAGCGAAATTTATGTATTGTTAAAATTGACTTTTATAAAAAATACAAGGATGCAAAGTTTGCATCTAAACTAACTACAGCCAAGGAAGTAAAAAATAAGTTTGCATCTAATCGAACGTACTTTGCTTAGTTAAAGAGCGCTTTAAATTCGGCGCCTTAAAATTTATATTGTTGCACCAAAAATGCTACATCATTTGTCTGCTTGGTAAGGAGATAGGTATCTGTATAGCTGCCTTTTAACTCATCAAACGCACTTCTATGAGGACATAGATGTGTGTCTTTATGTAGACTCTTGATTGGGGCAGACTTTGTGAATGGTATTTGGGTATTTAACCCCAAAGATAGGATTCGCCTTGTCAATCTAATCCCCAATCTCTGCCAAATTATTCAATAAAAATTAGTACTAACCTGTACTTAATTACAATGACAAACAGTGTATATTTGCACGACCAAATTTCTAAGCAAATGGTGAAAACTAATTCACCAGGGAACAAACCAATAGCCAGTCTTTCTATGGATTTAGATAATCTCTGGTCTTATATGAAAGATCATGGCGATCCTGGTTGGGAGACTTTGCCATCTTACTTGGACATCGTAGTACCCAGGTTCTTGGATATTTTCAAGCAATTGAATTTGAAAATCACAGTATTCGTTGTGGGGCAGGATGCAGCTCTTAAAAAGAACCATCAGGCATTACAAGCGATCGCTGCTGATGGTCATGAAATTGCTAACCATTCCTTTCACCATAATATTTGGCTAAATCGGTACTCAGAGGATGAAGTTGAACAAGAGCTAGCACTAGCGCAAAAGCACATCCAGCACGCCACTGGTCAAAGCCCTGTTGGCTTCCGAAGTCCTGGATACAGTCTATCTCCTACGGTATTGCAAGTCTTAGCACGACAGGAATATCAATATGATGCTTCTATTTTCCCCACATTTTTGGGGCCGATAGCACGAGCTTACTTCATGATGACCTGTAAGCTGAGCAAGGAAGAACGCGCTAAACGCAAAGCTTTATTTGGCAGCTTCAAAGACGGCTTACAAACCCTCAAGCCTTACCAATGGTGTATGGGTAAGTATAAGCTGACTGAGATTCCTGTCACCACGATGCCGATCTTCAAAATGCCAATTCACTTCAGCTACTTAATGTATCTGGGTGTATTTTCTCCAGGCTTGGCGTTGCTTTACTTCCGAATTGCCCTCTGGCTATGCAGAGTTACAGGCACTCAGCCATCTCTACTACTACATCCTACAGACTTTTTGACTCAAGAGGATGTGCCAGAGCTAGCATTCTTCCCTAGTATGAACCTCCCTACTCACAAGAAGCTGGCAATGTTACGCAAAGCCCTGAAGCTTCTATCCAATCAGTTCAATGTTTTGACTGTTGGACAACACGCCGCATCCCTAACTAGAGTTCGTCAGTCTGTGTAAATATCTGAAAACGAGTCGAATAGACGCGTAGATATAAAGTGTGTAATCCCTATTAAGTATTGAATAATCTTCTCAGAACTCAAGCAAATGATAGTGTAGCAGTGCATATTTATTAGACCAATAATAGTGCAACCACTACAAGTATTAAATCATTCTAGCTTAGTTCTAAAAATAGCTAACGTCATTACTCAATTCTGGAAATTTGAGTAACAGGTTTCAAAACTTAAACGAGGAACTTATGGGACTTTTTATTCTTTTACCTGCCTACAATGAGCAAGAATCCATTGCTCCTTTGTTCAAAAGATTTCAGTTATTGCAGAGTATCTGCAATATAGACATAAAATTGATTCTTGTCGATGATGGTAGTACTGATGCAACTGCTAAAACCGCTTTGGATGAATCGCAGTCACTTGGTATATCACTTAAATTAGTACAGCATGTAAAAAATGCTGGTTTAGGTCAAGCTATAAAAACAGGTTTCACAACCTTTTTGGAAGTATCTGAAGAAGGCGATTTTTTAGCCGCTATGGACTGTGACAATACCCAACCACCAGAACTACTCATGAAAATGTATGACATCATGGTGGGTGGTGGCTATGATATTGCAATAGCATCCAGATATCAAAAAGGTGCTAAAGTGGTAGGCTTATCGCCATTGAGAATACTGACAAGTTATGGAGCTAGTTGGCTATTTAGAATTGCAGCTCCTATACCTGGTGTAAAGGATTACACTTGCGGCTATCGAATGTATAACCGTTCTTTGCTTATTGGTCTGTTTGAGTATTATGGCAACAATTTATTCACGGAGAAAGGGTTTGCCTGTATGGTAGATTTGCTGCTAAAAGCAAAAGTACTCAAACCCAAAGTTGCTGAGGTTCCAATGGTTTTGAGATATGACCAAAAGCCGACTGCTAGCAAAATGAAAGTACTTAAAACTATTGCTCAAACACTGAGGCTGTTGTCAAAAAATCTCCTGTTTACATGGAAAACCTACAATTTACGGTCGGTTCGTCCATTGAGATAATTCGAGTTACACAGGGAATGAAAATTTGCGATCGCGTCCTATAAATGCTTGCAAGGTATAGCAGAATAACTAACCCAAATTCCCCCATACAGGGAAAATGGGTTTTTTGTTTTAAATTAGTATAGTAATCCGATTTGATTCCTGAATCACTCGTAGAGACAGGGAATGGGGAATGGCGAAGAAGTAATAAAGGTGTACCTAGCTTCGTAAAAATCAAATAGTCACCCTATATTAGCCTGCCAAATTTAGTAGTAAATGATGATGATTAACTATGGTTTAATGTGAATATACCGAGACCAATCAACAATAGGGCAATAATCTGTTTAACTCCAAAAGGTTCTCCCCAAAGTAAGTGAGCTAAGAAAGACACAACAGCATAGCTGATGGCAACAGTAGGATAAGCCACGGAAATTGGGATCTTTTTCAAAGCATATATATAAAACAAAGCAGCAACAAAATAAGAAACTAGTCCAACTAGAACATAGGGCTGTAAAAACAAGTTTACTTTGCTGCCAAAACTTTGCAAAGCCCCTGCTTTAAGACTTAGCTGTCCTCCAATACCAATAACAATTGAAGTCAATAATGCAAAATAAGAATTCACTATATTATTCCTCTATTTAACTGGCAATTTTTTATCTTTGGAAATATCTATGTTATAAAAACAGTAGAGTTACTAAATGTGATTTTAACTTGTTGCATTTTACAACATCCTAAATAGAAGATGCAAGTGCTTTGCGAAACCAACAACATCATCCTCTACTTAAAGAAACATGATTAATAAATGTAAAATCAAACTTTTGGTCGTAGTGAGCGATTCATCGCTCTATATAAGGATTTAAAGGGTCAAAGCCGCTCACTATGTACTTTAATTCAAATAATTAGATTACAACTCTTCAGGTAGGCATTGTCCAAAAAAGGTTATACCAACTTAAAAAAAGAATGCAACGTCTCTACTAAAACCGGGTTTCATACTCAAATAGAAATTGATTTACATCTCCTAAATTAGTTGAACCTCGCATCAGAATTTCGTCATTGAGTCGATAGAGCAGATTGTAACGGAAAGACTCATCAATAGAAAGAGGCCGCGATAAAGAAACAGAGAAATTCCTATTAATATTAAACACACCCTCTGCTGATAAATCGAGAACCGAAGATCTTCTTGCTGCTTGATTAGTTACAGGAGTAGGAAATATCCGAAATTCGCTAAAACCAATAGCTTGTCCGATCGCAGTGATACTTCCTTGCAGACCACCTAAAATAGTAGAGCCAGCTAAATTAGTCAGCCCTTGTGTTGCGTCTCCTGTTTGACCGAAAGAACCAAGAATAGAGCCACCCAATAGAGCAACAATTTCTCCTCTACTACGGCTAGGTTCACTCGTCAGTTCTAGATTTTCGCTCAATTCACTAGCTGGGCCGTTGACGCTTGCTTCAACCCGCACGGTACGTAAAGTCCCAAAATTAGTAGCAGAAACATCGCTGATTTCAGCAGAAAGAGGTGATTCCAAAATGCGACTGCTTGTCGCTGAAGCTTCAGGGACAATTGAGACAAGCCGGACATCTAGAATAGGGTCAAGTCCTTGACTAGGAGTAAACCGTGCAGTTTGCTCGTAGCCCCGCGCCAAGGTGAACTCAGTTGTAAATAAGCTGATTCGTCCCCCTGTCAGACGAATGACTCCTTCAGGAAGGGGTTTTGCTAAAGTACCATTAACGGTTAGGTCGCCTTTTGCCTGAAAGTTCAGTATGGGCTGACTAAATGTGGCTCCTCCAGGTACAAAGTCAAGTAGAGACTGACTAGTAACGCGAACATCGTCACCCAAAATCAGCCGTAAATCTACAAACTCTATAGGTAAGTTGGGCCGAGTTGTAGTTGTTGTATTGGCGTTACCGCCTTCTGTAGTTGTTGCATTGGCGTTACCATCTCCTGTAATTGCGGCGTTACTGCTAGCCTCTGTTGTAGTTGGTTGTGAGCCAGTAGTAGAGTTTCCAATGATGACTTGACCATCACTTAGTTGAATCTCTCCACCAATTTGAGGTTTTAGTGCTGTTCCCCGGATTACGACACCACCGCTAACACCGCCTTCATACAATCCTGGAACCTGAAAATCTAGTTCTTTTTCTATTGATACTGTAAGTGGATTTGATATATCTTGCTGAGCAGCAAAAATTGGGAGAACTCCCGATGCAGTTACTTGGCCTTGATTATAAATGCCTTGAATACCTTCAGCGTTCAGCGTACTACCATTAAATTGCAGTTGTCCTGTCACATTTGTTAGAGGCTCGGATACAGCTTGAGCGCGAAAAGTAGCATTATTAACTGTTGCATTCCCATTAATAATTGGCTGGTTTAATGTACCCTGAACATTTAAATCTACTTGTCCTTGACCGTCTACCCAAGAGACTTGATTGTTAGTAAACAAGTTTAACAGTGCTAATCCTTCATTGTTCACACTGGCGTTGATACTAATTTGATTGTTATCTGGTTGCACTGCGGCAAAAGGCAACGCAGCAGGTACACTACCTGTAATTGTTACTGGTTGTGTTCCTGTCACTAACAAAGTACTATCAAAATTCAGGCGAGCATTGTTGTAGTCAAAGTTTACCTGTCCTGTTTGCACAGGTTGCTTATTTAAAGTCGCATTCGCTAGCGTCACTTCCCCATTGACTCTGGGATCTTCTAAACTACCTGCTAAGTTGGCGATCGCATTCACCTGTCCAGTAATATCTACAGGGTATCTTTCGATAAATGGGTCTAAAAGCGACAAAGGTAAACTGGCTACGCTCAACTGTCCAGATAGTTGCTCTGTTCCTAACTGTCCTGAAAAAGCCACCAGTCCTTGA
Source organism: Nostoc sp. B(2019) (assembly GCF_010091925.1). Taxonomy (GTDB): domain Bacteria; phylum Cyanobacteriota; class Cyanobacteriia; order Cyanobacteriales; family Nostocaceae; genus Komarekiella. The sequence continues at coordinate 31,160 of NZ_WVID01000030.1, forward strand.
TTGATACCAACACGCAACGGCGACAGTGTGACGATACCATCCGCAAAAGTGCCTCTAGCAACGACTTCATTAAGCGAGTATTCACCCCATTGCCAATTAGCACCTTGAAAATTAAAGCCAACATTCAACCCAGTCTTTAACGAGCCTGTCGCTTGAATTGCTCCACTCAAAGCACCCGTTAATTCTGCAAGGGTTGGTAAAGATGGTGTTTGTTTTGTTTCTACCCGCTCTTGCTTTGCTATCAATGCTTGAACTTTTGAGAAATATTCTAATTGAGTTTCCAAATCTGCATTAGGCAAATTGATAGGGGTGGTGTTGAGTACCTCTGCTCCAGCCAAATCTGGAGACTGTAACCCTCCACCCAAGTCTTGAAAGTCGAAGATATTGAATGTTTGTAGGAGTCTCTGGATTCTGATTTGGTCAAAATTCGCTTGGACTTGAAATTGAGGATCATTCCCTGTTTGTAAACTTCCACTCAGGGCGATGCTGCTGTCTCCTATCCGCAATTGACCATTATTCAAGTTAGCAGCACCATTGGCATAATTGATGTTACCTCGAAATTCGTCTGCTGTGACTCTGGCAACGCGAGGCTGTGCGATCGCAATATCTCCGTCAACCGCGTAGTTGTTCAAATTTACAACTAAATTTCCCGATAATATCCCTCCAAGGGGTTTCAACGTATTGTTAGGTACAAAGCCCCCAACCAGAGCGATAGGAAACTGTTGGGCGTTGATAACCAAGTTATCGCCCTCGGTTCTGCCTGTGGTAACTGCTTCGTCGCGTCGGAGTAAAAATGAGGTTGGGCGATAATCTGCACCAAGGTTAAGCGCTATCCTATCTTGTGTACCCGCAAGTTGCAGACTTGCCCCTTGTCCCCCTTGAAAATTCACGTTTCCAGTTAAAAGTGGGTCAAACGCCAAATTACTAACATTGAAATTCCGCAATCGAATATCGCCAGTAGCTTTAGGAACATCAGGCGTGCCTGTAATTTGCCCATTAAAATCAAGTAGCCCTGCTATTGCCAAGTCCCCAGGAACTTGAAAGCCAGTATTTTGCAGGTTGAAATTCTGCGCTCGCACATTCAGATTAAAACTAGAGATTTGAGGTGTACCATTTAACTGAACTGCGATCGCACCATTAGCGCTCAATCCTGGGGTAGTCGCACGTTGGACAATAATCTGTTTACCATCCCATTGAACTTGGGCTGTCAGCGGTTTTGCCAGTAGCGCTAACCCTTCAGAAACGCGGATTTGTGCGTCGGCTCGAATATCTGCAAGCTGGAAAGATGCTATTGTGCCTGCTAACTGGATGTTGCTATTGAGCCGTCCTTGTAGTTGTGGTGAAAAACGGTTGAGTTGAATTTGGGAAGCGTTGACAACTCCTTGCCAGCGACCATCATCAAGGTTAAGATTCCTAAGATTAACTGTACCTCCTGCCACACTTAGGTTTGCTCGTCCTGTGGCTTGAATCGTTGAGGGTTGGAAAGAGGCAGTACTTCCTGACAAATTAAACGCCGCATTATTTAACACGCCTTGAAACTGGGCTGGTATCTGCTTAAAGCGGCTCAACTGAACCTGTTGGGTGCTGACAAAAGCCTGCCAGCGTTGTTGGGCAACCTGACCCCTAGCCCTGATTGTATTGCCTGCTACATTCAACACAGCACTAGGAAATAGGATATTCTGCCCTTGTTGAGTAGCAACAATTTGTCCTGTTGTGGGGTATGTAGCAGCTGGTGCTTGTAGCTGTGCGACTGCTCGCAGGTTGCCTAAAGAACCAGAAACTTTGGTATTTGCTGATACAGTACCAATAGTTACAGATGAATTGTTGTTCGTTTTAGCGATTACATCCCCTGGTAAATTCTTTGCTTGAGCATTAAATGCTACTCTACCTTGGGGTGCTAATTGAATTTGACCGCTCCCGACAATTTGCCCCCCAGCTGGTGGGTTTGCTTGAATACTCGAAATCTCCAATTCCAACGGCTGTTGGCCAAGTGAGCCAGAAACTTCTGCCTTTGCCGAGATATTTCCAACTGCGATCGGTGGGGTAAATCCGTAGCTACGTGCCAGTATATCCCCTGATACATCTTCCGCTTGAATATTAAATGCTATCTCGCCGTTAGACCCCAGTGTAGCTTGACCTTCTCCTGTGATTTGACCGCCTGCGGCTGGGACTAATTTAAGATTATCAACGGTAATTTGCGATGCAGTTTTAGATGTACTCAAGCGGAAATCAGTATTTACAGCGTTGAATTGCACACGGTCAATTTGAATCGGTTTTATATTGCTTGCCGTACCGCTGAGAACTGGCTGTTGAAGCGGCCCCTGCACTTTTATATCTGCTCGCACTTCTCCACTAGCTGGGACTGGCGAATTCACCTTGAACGTATCTAAAAGATTTTTAGCACTAACTGATTTTATCTGAGCCGAGAGGTTAAAACCTGTTTGCGTATTAATTGCTCCATTCGCTAACAGGGGAACTTTGCCAAAGTTCGTACTTAGATTATCTAAAGCAATTGTCTGACCCTGAAATTTTAATCTCCCATTGGCATTAGAAAACTGTTGAGGAATATTTTGAATTTGAGCAGTGACTTGATTAGCCGTAGCCGTTCCCGTAATCGCTATTTCTGACTGCTTAGGTGGAATCTGAACCGCTAAGTCAGCATCTACGCGCCCTGCTTGCAAGACAATTGGCAACTCTATTAATCGACTGACATCAGATGCTAGTAGGTTTTGTGCTAAAAGCTTGAGGTTTGTTTCTTGTGTTGTTAGTTCTGTATCGCCAGAGATTTTAACTGCTCCTCCTCTGGAGAGTTGAGCATTTATGTCATAGTTAACCCCTCTATTTTGAGGTAAAAATCGAGCAGCACCACCAACTTGATTTAATACTACTGAGCCTTTCGGTTTGGTTGGTGCTGGGGCTGGTACTAACTCCACATTTCCATCTTGAAGCCGGAGTGTCTGCAACTCAGTTTGAATAGCACCTGTACCCTCTCCAGTCTTAATTTCAGTTGTAACCCAGCGACCATCTTTATCCTGTTGAATGTATACATTGGGTTGAACTAACGTGACATCTAATGCTAGTGTCCGGGTGAAAAGGAGTTGCAAAGGCGAGAACTGCACATCTACGGCTTTAACTGTCACTCGGTCTGGGTCTGTGGGAGTTGCTGGTATAGATAACGAGCCAAATCTTAAACTAGAGAGCGAAAAACGTTCAACTTGCCCAACTTTGATAGGACGCCCAAGCAATTGCTCCAAATTTTGCTCTACTAATGGTGCTAAATCTTTATATATATAATTTCTAGCCCACCAAGTAGCAGCTGCAATTCCCGTGAGTAAGACGACACCTCCAATGAGACTGATACGCCCTAAAAGAAGGAGCTTGAAACGATGATTAGATGGTTGCTGATCATTTCCTGAATTTGGAGAGCGCGTCATTATCGTTACCAGTATCGTTTTTTGGAGTTAGGCGGGAGACAGGCTAATTGCAGTTGCATCAGCAAGCCACAAGCTATAGCTTCAAAATCTAGCTTTTGTTGAGTAAAAAACTGTACACAATATTTTTATTTAAAAATTTCGCCTAGAGTATTGTACTTAATGAAGACTCTCTGACCTAGAGTATTAATTGCATCTATCCATTTTAAAGTTTCTAGTCATCCAAATCTTTATTTGATAAGTTTTGCTTTTTTGTGTTGAGCAAAGTACGTGTTTATATGTGTTTTCTCACAGCACGTGTATTACCAGCAACTATCTTTTGTTAAAAAAAATTATATCTTTAGATAGATTTCATTTAGAAATATTCAATAAAAAATCTGGTGTTGCATATTTGTAAGATGGTTTACCGGGCTACGCCCCGCTACGCAGAGGCGTAGAGAATAAGTGACAAACAAGGGATGAAACTGACGTAGAGCTCTAAAACTCCTCATCCTCTCTGCGTCTCTGCCTTGAAAAGCTTTGAGCGGAGGAAACCTCCGCTCAAACTTTTCGCTGCGCCTCTGCGTGATCCTAATTCATACTTATACTCAGTAACAGCAATTTTTGCAATCAAAATTAATTTTGAATCCTAATTTGCCAAGTTTGTAATGTAGTACCAAGAAGTTGATCGAGGTTTGTTAAAGCATTGAGATAATTAATAATTGCATCGAGTTCGGTATTTCTTACCTCGGCTAATTCATTCTGTAGCCTAATTATCTCAAAAAGTCCTGCTCCTCTACCTAATTTCTGTTTTTGTTGTTCAATATTCAATTGTCTTTCAGATAATTGTCTAGCTTGTTGGGCAAGTTCGACTCGTGAAAAGCTTAAATTAACATCTCTAATTCTGTCTTGTAACTGAATATCTAAACGGGAATTTGCATCCTGTAAATTGTTTTCTGCCTGTCTTAAATTAACACGCGATCGCTCAATTCTTTGTTGTATAGTTAAATCACCTAATGTTCGGCTCAAATTTAATCCAATTCTCCCGTCTGCTGATTCATTTGTTTGTTTGATCAAACTAGCATCTAAACTCAAATTCCAACGGCTATTGTCTTCTGCTAGCAACAGTTCATGTTTATTTCTTTCCAAAGCTAGCTGTGTTTGTAAATAATTAGGTTGATTGGATAATGCAATTTGCCTAAGTTGGTTAAAGTCTAGAGGAATAGAAACTACCTTGGGAATTACGCCGGCTTCTATATTTAAATTTTTATCAATACCAAGAATCGACAAAAGAGCTAGTCTTCTTGAATCTAGTTCATTCTCAGCAGCTAATAAACTCACTCGCCGATTAGCGATATCTGTCTGGTTTTGGATAATATCAACAGGTGCTATTCTTCCAGCTTCGATTAAAACTTGTGTAACTTTTAACGATTCTTGGGCATTTTGTAGGGATATCTGCTCATTTTTTAATCTTCCTTGTGCTCTGAGTAATTCACGGTATGCCAAAATAGATTCTGTAATAGTATTAATAAGTGTAGATTTTAAACCTTGAATATTACTTTTTTCATTGAGCCGAGCAATTTCAATTGAAGCTCTGTTAATTTCAATTCCTCCACCTCTTAATAAAGGTTGGCGAAAAGTTAGCTGCCAATCCTGTTGGGAAGCGTTATCATCTGTATTCCTATTTGAGCTATTTAAGCCAGAAGTTTGACTGTTACTTGACAATCCAAAACCTAATTCTCCTCCAGTGGGTATTTTTACAACTACATTAGCACCAATATTTGTTGAAAGTGAACCTTGTTGATTTGTTGATAATACTAAGTTTGGGGTCAAATTCGGAACAAATTTACCTTCTTCTACCACTAAGTCTTGTTTTTGAGCGATTCTTTCTAAATAAGCGTTCTTAATTTGGATATTATTTTCCAAAGCCAAGAAAACAACATCAGAAAGTGATATTTGAATTTTTTGACTCTCTGGCAATTGGCTAATTTGTTTTTTTCTCTCAATTTGAGTTGAATTTTTTATATCAATAGCTGTAATGTTTAGTTGTTCTTGGTGTTTTTGAGTTAATTGTAATAAGTTTGAGAATAATTGAAAATTAGTATTATTTGATGTAACAAGGGTTTGTTTAGGTATTTTATAAAGAGGAAAAAGCTTTTGTGTAAAACGATTTTCAAGACTGTATAACTCAAAGAGTTCTTTGTCTTTTGCTGACAAAGGTAAAGTTATCTGTTCACCTTTATCTTCTATAAAACTTTGTAAAGGCTTTTGTGGGATTAAAAATTGTTTTAAGTTCTGCTGTAGCTGATTGTTAAAACTACTTTGTAAATATAATTCTGATTTGTCTTCTACTATTAATGGAAATTTAGAATAAGTTACTAATAGTTTTTTCTTGATATCAACCAGATTTGTAAATGGTATACTTGCATTGGGGGAAATTAGCTGTAGCTCGTCGCTTTGGCTTTCAATACTTTTATTATTAGGATTATCAATTTCCTGTTTAACTGCTACCTGAGCTTTTGGCGGCTTTTTTAAAGTTAATTGTGATTGAGAAATATAGACAGGTACAAAAACTATACTTAAAATTGTAGTGAACACACCAACACAGTTAATATTCCAGTAAAAAACTGAAATAAAAGACTGATATTTTGAAGATTGAGTATTTTTCTCAGGTTGCTTTTGCATATTTTTAAAATGCATTATTTCCTGGTGATTTGTAAGTTTCTCGTAATGACGAGAATTATGATTCACGTAGAGCTTTAACTGGATCGAGTTGGCTAGCACGTATAGCGGGGACAAAACAAGCACCCATACCTACCAGCAAAGCCGAACCCAGAGACAAGGCGGCTGTTCGGCTCTCAAATTGATATGGCAAACTAAATGTGTCAGCGATTACTAATGTCAATCCATGTACGAATGCGATCGCAGTTATTCCACCCACTAAACTTAAAATTACTGCTTCCAGAATAAATTGCTGTAATATCTCCAGCTTAGTTGCGCCAATAGCTCGTCTTAAACCGATCTCTGCGGTACGCTCAATCACAGCAGCTATTGTGATATTGGCAATACCAACACCAGCTATAAGCAGCGAAATTATTCCTACAACAATTAGTCCCCGCGTAGCAAGTTCCAAAGTCTCTTGTTGCTGGATAATATCCTCTACATTATTTGATGCATAAATATCTGAACCTGCAAGGCGTTGTTTTAATAATTGCGTTGCTTGCTTTTCCATACTTTTCAAATCTTTAAGTTTGCGAGGACGCATTGAAATTGCATCAATGCCTTGGCTACCTGTCATAGCGCTATAAGTTGAAATTGGGATTAATAAAGTACCTTGAGGTTGTTCACCAAAATTTAATTTACTTTCCATAACCCCAACCACTAAAAATAACCTTCCTGAAGTAAATACAAGTTGCCCAACAGGATTTTTACCACCAAATATTTTATCTTCCAAAAATTTGTCAATCACTGCTACTGGGCGATAGTTAAGAAAATCAGCACTATTAAAAAAACGCCCTTTTAATAATTTTCTCCCAGAAGTGAGCAAGTAGTTTTGCGACACAGCCAGTATCAACGCCTTGCTTGTGCGATTTTGAAAGACGACTTGCTCAGAAATTACATAATTGTAAGCACTAATTACTTGAACATTTTTTACTCGCTTGCGGAGAAATTCCATATCCTCCAACTGTGGTTCTCTACCTTTTATTTCTAAAATAAAAACTGAGACTTGTGGTGCTTCTCGCTCTGCCAACTGTCTAGCAATTACAGCACGGCTAATACTGCTCACCTGAAGAGTTGCATTTACCGCCGCCACACCCATGAACACTCCAAGAGTAGTTAAGGCAGAACGCAACCGATTACTAAGTAAAGATTTAAAAGTGAGAGTTACAAGATCTTGAAAAGCAAGGCTCATATCAACGAGCAATAAAGTTAAATAAGAATTGTCGATTTAATACCCTAAAATTTTCGTAGAGTGCATTAATAACGCACCGAAAGTATTGTCGCCAACTTAATTACTAACAGGACTTACGCACAGGTAATGAAAAATCGAACCGCAGAGGACGCAGAGGGCACGGAGAAATAAGAGTTTCAGAGAGTTATTGCGTAAGTCCTAACTAATTACGAGTTACTTAGAATCGCCTGGAGCAGAATCGGTGGATTGATCAATTAATGAACCTTCTATAACTGGCGTTCCTGGTTCTAGTTCAGTTTCAGGTGGAGGTAATATGACTTGATCGCCTGGTTTTAAGCCAGATTTTATCTCTATAGTCGTTGCTCCCTCTATTCCTAAAGTCACATTCTGCTTTTGAGCTTTGCCTTGATTGTCACGTACCCAAACATAAGGCTGGGCTTCAGAACGTTGAATTGCTTCTAGTTGCAAAGCTATTACATTCTGCTGCTGCTGTACAACAATTTCTACACTGACTTGACTACCAGGAATTAAAGTCTGGCTTGGTTTATCTAACTGCACAGTTACAGGCACTTTAGCTTGAGGTGATTGGCCAGGTACTAATCCCTCAGCAGTGGAAATTGCTACAGGATGTACACTCCGCACTCGTCCAGAAAATGTCTGCGGGTTGGGGCCGATAACTTTAACGCGAGCTAATTGATTGACTCGAACTTTGGCAGCATCAAGCGTTCCTAACTGGAGTTTCACCTCTTCTTGTGCAGGATTGCCTAATGTGAGTAAAACATCACCGAATTTGATTCCATCCCCATTTCTAACTTTAATGTCAAGAACTTTACCTGAAATAGGTGCATTTACAATGTTATTTTGTAGTTGTTTTTTGATTCTTTGTCGCTCTACTTGCAGGCGTTTGAGTTCTTGGTTTGAGGTATTGACTTGTGATTGAGCTTCTCGCAGTTCTGACAAAGCTGTTAAAGCGTTGTTTTGCTGTTCTGAGGGGCGTTGTTGTTCCAGAGTGAGGCGCTGAAGTTCGTTCATTTGAGTGCGGGCTTCTAACTCTGCATCTCTGAGATTAGCTTGAGCCTCACGAAATTTGGCTTGCTGCTGTTGGAGTTCATTACCAGGAATAAAACCTTTTGCTGCTAGAACTTCGAGATTTTGAAGTTCCTTTTGATCGGCAGCAAGCCTTTGTTTTGCTTCCTCAATTTTCTGGCGGCTACGTGCTAAGCTAAGTTGCTGTTTTTGAATTTCCAATTTTTGTTGTTTAACACGCTCCTGAACTTGTTTATAAGCAGTTGCAAGCCTTTTTTCGGCTTCGTTAACTCTTTGGTAATTGCGTGATAAGGTAAATTCTTGTTGACGAATTAACGACTCCTGTTCAGCGAGGCTAGTTTGTTCTTGTGGGTTACGAAGAATTAGTAACTGCTGACCAGATACGACGCGATCGCCTACTTTTACTAGTACCCGTTCTACTGCAACTTCTCCGGGAGACTTTAAGCTTTGTTGACTCCCCATCTCCACAATACCAGTTTCATTAATTTTAATTTCAACATTGGCTCTAGTTGCAGTAATTATAGGTGCTGTAACTTCGGCAGGATTCTTATCTAAACTTGAAAGGTAAAATAGTAAACCACCAACACTGGACAAGGCAAAGATTCCTAACAAAGCTAACCATCGAGTTCCGATTTTAAATCGGTTTTTACTTTTAACTTGCTGCTCTATAGTCAAAACTTAAAATCCGCTTATTTCTTCCTGCATTGGGATGCTCGCCTTTAATTTTTAGTCGATAAAACTTATTTTTTCTCATCCTAAAGTGATAAAAGAGAGCTAATAATAGGTCTAGAAAGTATTAAATTATTCTCATCAGACTGAGAAATTTTAAAAAAGATTAAGCGCTGTACTGTTTTGCTTGCATACTCCAAAGCGTGGCATATTCGCCTTGGCGCTGTAAAAGTTCCTGATGAGTGCCTTCTTCGATTAAACGACCAGCTTTTAAAACTAAGATTCGGTCAGCCATACGTACAGAGGCTAATCGATGGGTGATTAAAAGAGTAGTCTTACCTTCAGCTAGCTCAACAAAGTGTTGATAGATCTCATACTCGCTACGAGGATCAAGCGCAGCAGTAGGCTCATCAAGTATTAGTATTTGAGCTTTCCTGACAAAAGCTCGGCACAAAGCTAACTTTTGCCACTCACCCCCAGAAAGTTCTGTGCCGCCGAATTGTTTACCTAAAGGAGTGTTTTCTTTTGTCGAAAACTTTTCGACTAACTCAACTATACCGGCTTTTGCAATTGCATGTTTGAGAAGTTCTGGTTGCTCTAAAGCTTTGAGATTTCCTAAAGCAATATTTTCTCCTAGTGTAATGGCGTAGCGACCAAAATCTTGAAATACTGCCGCGATTTGCTGTCGCCACTCATCTAAGTTTAATTCTCTCAAATTTATACCATCGACTAAAATAACCCCTTCTGTAGGATCATATAGCCTAGCAAGTAGTTTCACTAAAGTGCTTTTGCCCGCTCCATTTTCTCCAACTATGGCTACAGTTTGATTGGGGTAAAGAGTAAAGGAAATATCTCTCAAAGCTAAGCGATTATCTGGATATCTAAAATTAACTTTCTCAAAAGTAATACCAGACTGAATCGGATTTGGTACTGGCTTTCCTGGGACACACGGTTTCATTGGTAGTGTACTATCAAGAAAGTTGAAGAACTGCTGCATGTACAGCAGAGTTTCGTAGAGTTCAAGGAAAGCCTTGACAAATTCTTCCAGATTACGTTGCAGTTGAGCCAACGATTCTATGAACAGAAGCACACTTCCTGGACTGATTTGTCTTCTGAAAGCTTGTTGCACTACCCAATAGAAAGCAAAACCATTTCCTAGAGTACTCATAACCGCTAAACTACTCGTCCAAAGAGCTTGTTTAACTCTAAGATGACGCATAGATTGATATAAAGATTGGAATGCTCGCAGGTACATCCCAATAAAGAATGAACCTAGTTTAAATAGCCGCACTTCCTTAGCGTGAGTATCTGTAAGCATTACTGATGTGCAGTACTGCATCCGCCGAGCTTGTGGACTATTTTCAAACAAAGTTAGCCAAATTTGCTTCTCATACTGAAAGGAAACTACTACTTGAGGTATGGCTGCGATCGCAATCACAAGCGGAATCCATAACCCCAAGGGAAGCAATAGAATTATCATAGCTACCAGAGTGATCAAAGACTGAGTTCCCCCAGACAAATGCTGAAGTAAGTTCAGCGGTTGATAGCTAACTTCCTTTTGCAGAAGTTGTAACTCATCGTAAAACTCAGAGTCTTCAAAACGACTCAGATCTGCAAAAGTATCCGCTTTACGCATTAAAAGTAAGCTAATATGAGCCGTTAGCTTATCATTAATATTCCCCTGAGCTGCTTCTACCCAAGGATTTAGAAGCAACTCCAAAAGTAAAGCTCCAACCCATCCAGCCACCAAAATAGCAACTGATACTTGCTCTAAGTTTTCGTTTTGAGTTAAAGCTGCTGCTACCCCATCTACCACTAACTTGCTAATCCAGATACTTAGTGCTGGAACAAGCCCTTGCAACAAAATAGCAATAGCCATAAAGACAGTCTCTCTTGGAGCCGCCGTCCATAATAATCTTAAAGCACGAAATAAAGCTTTAGTGTACTCACATACAGGCTCAAGCCAATTTCTAAAACTTGTCATTAATTCAATCCTTTCTTGGATGTCTTCTCAAGACAATCATTCTCCAAGCATAGAAAAAGTTTTTGTAATTTATATAACTCTCAAGAGATATAAATATTATTTAGAACTTTGAATTAAATTTGTTAATGAATACATCAAAATAAGAACGCTATTACTATTACTTTATATTTATTTATATATTGGAATAAGATAATTTGTGAGAACTGCTATATACGCACTCCCCTAACTATAACAACTTATACATTCTGATGATAAAAATACACCCTAATTTTGGCAAAAGCATTCTTTTATAATTGCTTCTTAAACAGCAAGCAATTTTCTAAAACGATATTCAAAATTATCCACCTCTCGGAATGGTAAACCACCAATTTCTACCCATGCATGGGCTTGGACGGGTTCATTAGATACACCTATACACCAGGATGATGATAAACCTTTAGTTAGCGCTAAGAGCACAAATGCCAAAGAAAATTCTAGACATGCTACTCTTCCTAATAGCAAAAAACTGGATTCACGCACTGTTACCCATACAATATCTGCCTCATAATTTGTGATTTCACGTGAGCAGTATCTCTTAAGTATGCTAAGAAGTTTACTAATTCTAAAAATACTCAACCAACGTACAGCGATGTATGCAATTACAACAGCGAATAGACCTATTAAACGCTCATTCCACTTCAAGCTTATGCTAGTGGGGGTGAGCGACATTCTATCATCCATGATATCCCTCCCTATATTAAAAATCAAAAAATAAGTTTCCCTGTAAGGATATGTATTATATTTTTTTGGCTTTGTTGAGTGTACACAGTCTTATGGCTTTAGGCATCAAGAAACTTAAACAAAAAACATCATCTATTTTTTAGAAATTACTCCTTTTGATTTCTAGTAATCCAGCTTTTAAAAAACTGTTTACCAAAACATCCATGTCTTTTATAAGAATATCTGAAGAAACTTCATATAAATATGAAATTTCTTTTAGCGTCTCTTCAAGGGAACCAGATTTTATTAGCAAACTCCAAAAGTCAGCCGCACTATCATTCAAGGCATAATAAATATTTTTTTGACCGTCTAGTAGTACTGCACTTTCTTCAAAAAACGTTGTATAGACATGAGGTGGTATGCAAACTTCTTTCATTGTATTTCTCCTGATAATAATTTGGAGCTAATAAGATACTGAAATTTAATTCATTAACAAAGCTTTTCATTAGTTAAAATATTATTTTTACCTGCCTTTAATTATTAGTTTAATTAAGAAATGTTTTATAATTTATGCTGTTTATACCAATCTTCTTGTAACCAAAAATTACGGTTATTTTGTACCAAGCTGCGTAACCAAAGCTCAACTGTTAATGTAATGTTGAAAAGTGACATACCGCCATATAATCCCATACTAAAAGATTGCATAGCCATTTGTAATTTTTTTATATCTACTAATCCCATATCAGCCAAGAGAGAGGTTTTTAAAACTTCTTTGATGGTATCCCGATTTTTTCGGAAACCAATGAACTCATCTGCTGTATATTCTCCTTTAGAGTTACGTGTAAAAATACTCTGCGGCAAATCGTGCTGAAATGCTTTAATTAAAAGTGGCTTGTAAGCAAATGGACTTGTCCGTTCTTCCGGCTTTGCAGAGAGACAAGCATCAATCACTAAAGTATCAAGATAAGGAGACTCTAAATTGACATCATAAACATCAACTACTTGTTGCTCAGTTTTAATAGTAGCTCCATTTAATTGGATATCAGCTATAGCTTGATGTTCACCAGGATTGTTAGCAAAAGGTGTTGCTACTATTGCCCACTGAGAAAGCTCTTCCAAAACTAAATTCATTGATTTTTTTGTCTGCCAACCAATAAATTCAGGAAGAAAATCCCAGGCTAGAGATTCCTCACTATCAGCCAAACTATTAAATGATTTTAATAGTATCTCTCCATTTTTTATTTCTTTAGTTTTTTGAATTAACCACTGACGATATGAACTAAAACTTAGGCTTATAGACTTCCTTATCAAAGGAAATGCTGAACAAGTTCCTAATCGAGACCATCCGTAAACGTGCCATAAGAATGTTATTAGTTTTAAGTGTTTTAACAAATCTACACAATAACAATGACTTGATGAAAGTACTTCATCTCCACCTTGTCCACTAATATGAAGCTGACAGCCATTCGACCTCATAATTTCCATTCTGTAATTAATTCTTGCCATATCTAGGCATAATGGATCTGGCGCATCTGTTAAAGGAAATGATTCCAAGCCAGTATACTCACTAGGAAGCTCACGATCTTCAATCATGACAGCATTTATATTAGGATAAAGACTAGCTGCTTGCTGAGCATATTTGACATCTGAAGATTGAGTAGCACTGAAAGTTTTGTCAGTTATAGTAATTAATTGTTTACCTTGATTTGCTAAAGTTTTTGAGGCTATTAGAGCCAAAGTGGTTGAGTCAAAACCGCCGCTTAAATCGCTAGATATGTTGCCGTATAAGTTGATTCTTCCCTCGACAGCAGTTAGCAACTGTTCACGCAGATATTCAGCCGCATCAGGAAAACTTTTATACTCCTGGGGTTTATACCAATAGCGATTACATGTCAGTTTTCCTGATGAAATATGTAAATAGTGACCAGGAGGGATAGGCTGCACTCCACAAAATGGACTACGTTTTTGTACTAAGCTTAGTGTCGGTGAACCCGATAAAAAAGTAGCAAGCCAGGACTCATCCACTTCCGTTTTAAGCAGTTGTTGTAGAGTTATTGCTAACGAAGAGTAAACAACAACAGAATTATAGACTGCATAAAATGCAGATTTAATACCAGCTACATCAACAAATATATATGTGTCAGCTTTATCTTGAACAATCAGGTTATAACTACCTGGCAATCTCATGAGTTGGCTATAGTCGCCTTCTTTAACAGCATTCTTAAATAACTTAATCACAGTTTCATAAGGTGCAAGGCAACTACCAATTATAGCTATACGAACTAAGTTATCGGAGATTGTAATTATTTGCTGTTTTTTCCAATTACCACATAGCCACAAGTAATTTACCTCTTGCCAAAGCAACTTCCCATCAACTGGTTTAGGAAGATTTTCTGGAAAACAATTATTCTGAATGATAAAACCGCAAAACCAGCGTTCCATATTTTTCTAATTTTATTAAATAGTTGATTTAAAAAACTGCCTTGTTAATAGAAATAAGACTTGTCAGCAAATCTTGAGATAATATCAGAATTTTAGTGTTTAAAAATTGAATGTAAAACCCAACCAAAATCCTCTAAAGTATTACTTTAATTAGGAAAATTTTTGGTAATAATATTATGCTCTGTATTTCAATGAATTTCAAAAGGGTGAAGCAAAATTAGAATTAATGGTTATTTACTTCACCCGATTGCTGTACGAATAGCACTCACTCGCCTAAATAGCTAAAGTCGAGAAAAAGATTAACAAATTGGCTGTGAGGTAGTTATTCTACTTTAGTACCCACCGCGATAGCGACGGCGGCGACGGCGGCGGTATTCCCGTCTCCATCCACGCCAGCCTAACGTTGCTTGAACAGCATCGCCTATCTCGATAATTTCAGGCTGAGAGTACTGTTTTTTTGGTGAATTTAGAGTTGTCATTTGAAAAACCTCCAAATGATTCAGTTGATAAGTAGGTTAAGGTAATCAAACCTTATCTGAACTACTCCACAAAACTAATACAAAGTCAGACGTATTTGGACATCGAAGTTTAATTCTTACTTCAACACCGGACGTTGGAGTCTTTTGCTTCATAGAACAGAAACAGTGCAACCAAATAGTGGCTCAAACTTTCATTACACGTACCATTGCTTAAATTAAAAACTGTAAAAAAAATAAACAAGATGTTAAGTGTATGAGTTAGAGCCAAGTAAAACAGCTGCCCATAATCAGATATTCTCGTCTAGTTGCGAACTTGATGAGCAGTTTCTATTTCTTATAACGAAGACTCAATGCAAAATATTCCAAACTAGCAAAAAAATTTGAGAGATATTTAACCACATCATTTTAGTATCTAAGGCAAGTAATACGAGATTACTGAATCGGGTGCAACAATGTGAGTGCTCCTGCACGTACAAGTATTCTAAGGCTCAATACTTAGCTGAAATTTCACTTAGTAATAATTATTATATTTTATTTCATATTTTTAACTATTAATCTCTCCAAAGGTAGTTTAATTACCCGTTCTTTTGAATGGTTAAACCCTTACCAAATTTTATAACTCTTAGACACATCCTAGAGGAAGATGACCAAAAGTAAGAGTAGATATAAATTAATTCTGGTGTGTCGAATAACTGCTTTCTATGGAGGTTTAGCTCTCAGCTAAGCCTTTTTTATGGCTTATGTAACAGACTTCTGATTTACTAGCTTTGAAAGTATTTGCATATTCCCTAATGGGAGATATATAAAAAATTAAAATAACTAATTGTGTTGATTGATTCTACTGCTATCTAGAGCTTGGTGATAAACCAAGCTTTTCTTTTTAAACAACTAACTTACACAAACTAAGCCTGCGGCGACTAAAAGAGCTACGCTAAGCTTGAGGTGGCTTAGCTCGACTTTAGCATCGTAGTTACTTTAGTATATTGTTAGTCAACTCGTAATTAGTTTGACTCTTAAATATCTCCTTACCAGCCGATAAGATATTTGGAACCACCCTATAGGTAGATGAACTAAAGTAGGAGAAAATCTAAATTATATATATATGGTAAACACTTGGTATATATGGGGGCGTGGCTAAAAGCCACGCCTTTTTTATTAGCAATAATAAGCAAAATATATAATTAGAATGCTAATTCTACAATCTCTGACTGCAACTTTCGATAATCGGGTAGTTAGCTATCAATTTGCAGAATATTTAAACACCTACTAGAGGTAGATAAACTTTCAGAAAAAATAGATGAGTTAGTATCAAAACATACTATATATAAAAACTTAGGTAAACCCTAAGCTTTTTTTATGGATAGACTGCCTAATTCAGGCGTTTACATACCATATAAATATAGATATTTGTATCATTCTATGGGTAGTAGAAATAACTATTTTGTCAAGTTAATATTCAGCCTGTTAATGCCTGAAAAACGTGTGTGCACCCTGGAATAATACCCAGGGTCTTTTTTATTAGGTACATACCGTGAACAACAAGATTTGCAACTTCTCAGAGAAGTCGCAAATCTGAACTTTTTGATTTTGAACAATTAGATAAAATTGCTACAGGTTTCTACCAGCTTTTAGAATATTTGTATACAGCCTATAGGAAGATGATCTGTAAGTAGAGTGGAACTAAATTAATTTAGTACGTTGTTAAGCACAGCAATTATCGAGGTTTGGTTCACAGCCAAACCTTTTTTATATTCAACCAAGTGATTATATATCAGCTTTTAAAACATTTGGATACAGCCTATAGGAAGATGAACTAAAGTAATACTAGGTCTAAATTAATCATGGTGTAGTAAATGCTTGGTATATATAGAGGCTTGGTTTATCCAAGCCTTTTTTATCACTTCCCAGGTAATTTATTGTCAGCCTTCAGGATTTTTGGAAACAACCTATATACAGATTAATTGTCAGCTTAGGCCTAAATTCAGCTGTGATGTCTGCATAAATAACCAGAATCTCTGGAGGCTAAGCGCTCAGATCAGCTTTTTTCTTTATGTATTGCCGTTTCTTTACTTACTAGCTATTTTTCATCATTTCTAGCTTGAGTGTTGCTATTCTCAGCATATATGTCTTACTCAACGGCTGGAAAGCTTATCAAGTTACTATAACTGTCCAACAGTAGTTAATACTCTTTACTCATGTATAGTGCGGTTACGTAGCTTCTACGACGTAGGTGAGCTTTGTTTGTGTAACTATAAGCAGAAAGATAAAACGATCGCTAGTCCAATATTCAGTTAGCAGCAAAAGGCGATCGCTCTCATCGTTTACTGCTAATTGCAAAATAAGAATTAAATTTATGCAATAATTGCATTTAATGGATGCACTAAAGCCTTGTAGATGCCATTCTTGTTTATGGGAATAGATGTTGATGGTAATAGACCATACATAACCCCCAGTACTAACTGGGGGCTTTTTATTTATCAAAAATCGGCGGTAAACTCCACGCCACAAGCGAAAAGTTTCCTAGGTTGGGAAACTTTTTAGCTAGAGAATGGAGTTTTTTATGATACTGCTATCAAGCGGATAAGGTGGCGATTGCTTATGGATTACATTCAGTCTTAATGAGCGCGATCGCTTATATCTCTTGAGTAACCACAAACGAAGAACTTAAATCTGTAGCTGGTATACTTGAAAAAATACAAAAACTGTAAAAGTTTGAGAGTTACTAACTTTCAATTAATGCTTTTTGCCAACGTTGCCAAAGTGTTTGAAGCACTCTCAGCAAATCTTGCAGCAAAAAATACTCTGTGCCTCTCAATTGCTGGTACATACTTCTAGAGCAATAAATATATTCATATAAACTTAGTGAACTCTGCCACATAGAAAGTAAATGCTCCCAGAAGATTCTCCAATGTGGCAACATAATTTTGCCTTCATTTGATGAATCGAACCATACAGAATATGCATAGTAATCAGGCATCATACTTAATGAGTATTCTTGATTTTTGTTAGCAAATAAAAAGTAATTATCAACGAACATACTCATTGATTGTTGCGGATGCTTTCTGGCAAAGAATAAATATTCAGGAATTTCATAAAACCGACCCAACAGACCAAGTCTTAACAAAAAAATTCCATCTGTATGACCGTAACCGCCCATAGGCGGTATCATTTTGAGGGCGCTGGCACGGATTACTCCGAAAATTTGATAACATAAATGCTTATGTAGCAATTCGTGAAAACGCTCGTGTCTTTTTGGTGAATCCGTCTTCAGGTGAACATCGTAGTTTCGGATAAATTTCCCATATTCGTCAATAAAATATGCATAGGAGTGGCACAAGATGAAGTTAGAATCATGATCAAGCACCTCAACACACTTCATAATAAAATCTGGAGCATATAAATCATCATAGGCTGCCCACTTAAAGTACTCGCCCGAAGACAATTCAAAGACACGATTGAAGTTAAGAGCACAACCCATATTCTTTTCATTGCGGTAGTAACTTATACGTTTGTCTTGGTCAACGTATGCTCTACAAATTTCCTCAGTATTGTCTGTAGATGCATTATCTGAAATAATTAGCTCGAAATCTTCAAAGGTTTGAGACAAAAGTGAATCTATGGTTTCTTTGATAAATTTTTCACCATTGTATACAGGTAATCCGATGCTTAATCGTGGCTGATTTTTACTCATAGGAAATATGTAAGTCAAGGCTCAAGAGTCAAGGGAAACGCAATGAAGTAATGTAGTGGATAGCTTTCACTTCAGCTTTATAGCCTAGGGCGATCGCAAAATCCTCATTCAACTCAAAGATAGTGTTGTGCTTATTCCAGGCAGGATCATCTTGCAAGCAAATATGCAATGTCTATCGAACATTTAACTTTCTATATCGCACCGCTACTTATAAACCCAATAACGGTTGAGTGTTCTGAATTCCTTGCAAGGGAGGAAGTGGGATGTTAATAAAGTTGGGATATGAGCTATCAACCTGGTAGGCTTTTTTAACAATCACGTTAAATAAGAGATTGGAGAGCTTTAATTCCTTAAAAATCTGATGGGGATCGCAGAGATGGTTTTTCGGTAGATGTTGTCCTGCTTCTTTGAGAACCAGACCCACAGGCACATTGATTTCATCCTGGAGTTTGAGATACTTAGTGAATACCGAACTATAAGCTGCAATAATCGATCCAACCCCACCTCGTGGTTGTCCCCAACCGATGTAATACAGTCCCTTATAATCGTCGAGAAACGAGCCTCCATAACATTTAACCACTGCTCCTTCAACACGTTGAAGTTCTGGGGGTAGAAACGGATACTTGACGTAGTAACCAGTTGCACAAACGATTAAGTCAAATGCTTCTCGACTACCATCAACAAATTCAACTTCCCAACCATCAAACTGATGCACAGCAGGCTTGGGAGTAATTCGTCCATGTTTTATGTAGTAAGGCACTTCATTATTCAAAGTCGGATGCTTCTCGAAAACCTGATGATTGGGTTTGGATAGACCATAATTGTCGTGCGTCCCAAACGTCAGGCGGATGATTCCGTAAGCCATGAGCCGCTGAAACCATTCAGGCATCCACCATCTAAATAAATCAACAACGGGGACTCCAGCAAATGACTTTGGGATGAACCACACTGATTCGCGCATACTGAGAACCGACTTAGCTCCGACGCGAGCTGCTTCTGCTGCTACGTCACAGGCTGAGTTTCCTCCACCAATAACTAGAACTCGTTTACCACGAAGCTGATGAGAGCGTTTGTAATCTTTGGAATGGATAATTTCTCCCTTAAATTCTCCATTGAATTTGGGAAAACGTTTGCACCAATGATGACCGTTACACAATAACACCCCTTTGTAAATTCGCTGTTCTCCGTTGGCAAAAGTCACTTCCCAAAGATTATTTTCAACTGGTCGTACATAACTAACTATACAATTAAGTTCGATATGTCTGCGTAAGTCAAAATGATCGGTAAAAGCATTCAAGTAATCCCACATATTTTGAGCGCTGGGGAAATCTGGATAATTATCTGGCATTGGAAAATTGGCAAATTGGGTAATCTTTCGTGATGAAATTATGTGTGCGCTTTCGTAAACGCCGTGATACCAATTTCCGCCGATATTGTCGCTGGCATCGACCTGATCGTAGGGAATATCAACAGCCTTGAGTGCCTGGGCCATACCCAATCCAACGAAACCAGCCCCGATAATCAAATGTTTGTGAGTGGTATCAACCATTTTTTGAGTTCTACTGGAGCTACTCACTTTGATCACTTTTCATTAATCCAGTTAAGTCATTTAGGGAAATATCGTTTAAGAAGATGGACACTGCTAGTCTAGATATAACCGTTTGACTATGTACTTAATGAGCGAATATTATCAGGCGCACACCACAAGAAGCAATAGAAATGCAACAACATCTATCTAGTAAAAAATTTATTGTTAAACTAGTATAATAAACAAGTAAAAATAATAAGCGACCAAATACGCTATCACTGTCAATAATTTACTATCGTCTGTACATCAATTATTGCAAATAAGCTATTAATACTCTAGCTTTAAGTAGATATCTCGTGTCGGCTGTACTTGCGTTAGCGGAGCTTAACGTAGTTATCGCTGTTAATTAATCAAAAGAAGGCTTCTTGATGTGATATTGTTGCCCTGTTTGTATCCACAAGCAGACTTGCGTAACTATTCCAACTATTTGAATAAGGTTCCTAGCGCGTGGAAGGATCATAAACATAATTATGACTCCTAGCGGTCAGCAGAAAATGGCAACACTTTATAAACCAAGGTTGTATTTTAAAATAAAAGCTAAAATTATGATTTCACTCTACGCGATAAAAGAATATGTCTAATGTAAGCATTGCAAAAGGTAGCTGCCTGTGTGGAGCAGTAAGTGTTTCCACAACCAGTATGAGTAATAAGGTGGGAGCGTGTCATTGTAGCATGTGTCGCAACTGGGGTGGAGGGCCTTTGTTAGTAGTTGAGTGTGAAAGTGATGTTAGCTTCTCTGGTGAAGAAAATATCGGGGTTTATCAATCTTCAGAATGGGCAGAGCGTGGATTCTGTAATAAGTGTGGTAGCCATCTATTTTACAAATTGAAACAAAATAACCAGTACTTCATGCCTGTTGGACTATTCAATAATTGTGAAAGTCTTGTTTTCGATCATCAGATCTTTATTGATGAAAAGCCCAAATATTACTGTTTTGCCAATGAAACCAAGAACCTGACAGCGGCAGAGGTATTTGCACAGTTTGCACCTCCATCAGAGCGGTAAAAAGTAGAGTTACAATGGCATGCTTAATAATTGCAGGGTCAAGAAACCACCCCAAACGGCTACCGTACTTCAAACACTGAAGAATATTACCAATCACCTTGTCCGGCTTTTGTTCTGGTGAGAGAATCTCAATTGTTCAATCTGGTGGCACTGAGGCAATAAAACTGAGTGGATCTTAACCTAGCATAGACACAGAGTGGTTTATCGTAGGGTAACAGTATTAGTTACCCACGTTTACCAACCACAGGCTTGATCGTACTATCATCCATACGCTGTTGCTTTTCTACACGCATTCGGTTAAGTCTAGGTATATCAATCCACCGATAAATTACATCTATAAATGGTGAATACAATTGTCCAATTGCAAACAGTAACCTCGTAAAAAATTCTGTTATTAATTCTTTGTTAACAATTATTTCTGCCTTATTCTGCTTAATAGCCCGGATTACAGCATTTGCTACATAAGTTGGTGTAGATATACCAGCTAAATGCGGTACAGTTAAGCCATTTTTAGCAGCTAACCCTACTTGAGATATATACCCTGGACAAATTACAGAAATCTCTACTCCAGTACCAACCAATTCCTGTCTCATAGCATCACTCCACATAATCAAACCAGCTTTACTTGCAGAATAAATACTGCTGTAAGCAACTCCTTTTTTACCGCCTAGAGAAGCAATATTAACAATGTGTCCACTACGTTGCTCTAGCATACTTGGCAAAAATAAACGTGATAATTCTATCGGAGAAAGTAGATTTATTTCCAACACTGACTGGATTTCATCTAGAGAATAATCAGGAAAGAATTGGCAAACTTCTATACCAGCATTATTAATTAAGATATCAACTGGCCCGACTAATTGATGAATTAACTTTTTGAGAGTTGACAGTTTTCTTACATTCTTAATATCAAAAGGAATACTAATACTTTTGCCACCCAAAGCTGTAATTTCATCACATGTTATGTCTAGTCCTGCTTTCGAGCGGGAAACACAAACTACAGTTGCTTTTTCTATTGCTAGAGCACGAGCAATATATACTCCTAAACCACGTGAAGCGCCGGTTAAAAGTACTGTTTTACCTGCTAAAGTCGTCATAAATAACACCTTATCCTGTTATTGCTAAAACTATTTAGAGAAGTGAAACTGTATAAATGCTATCTGAGTACAGCCACTTTTGACCTCACTTTTATCACTTAAGAACCTGGAGTAAATCAAGTGCAATGCTGTAATTTATGGTAGCTTGGCAATATATATCCACTGGATTAAAAAGTCGTCAAAGAAAACCTGCTTTGCTTTCTTTTGTAATATAGGTAGTTTTGGTTTGAGTTTACAGATTGAAAGAGCGATCGCAACGGTGCATCAAAATAGTCTAAAACTTACGAGCTAATTGGTAATCATTCACGACTGTGTTTGCACCATACTGCAAAAACTAACCTGCCATTCAACTGAAGCCAGTACAGTATTAAAGCAGCTAAAGCTTTTTACACTTTCAAAGTCTTGTTTTGTCAAGTTGGAATTATCCATATATTATGTTATTGAGATACTCAATTGCAACTCATATACAACACTTTGAGGTAATAAAAAACTCTACCCACAAGCGAAAAGTTCTGTAGGTGGGTTTCTCGCCGTAGAAACTTTTCAAGCTAGAGGATGGATGACGCTAGTTTGAGGCCACTTACTTTAAGCCGGGGAAGCCGCCCAACGTATTGACTCCTCAATTCGGGTGATAAAGTATGTCAACTAAAAAGTAAAGCGATCGCTCTTGCAAGAGCGATCGTCACTGCACATCAAAATAGTTTAGAAATTACGATACAAATAAAAAGCTAATATTTTATGAGTTAAACTTTAGCATGATATGTGTCAACTTCGTTGCTTTCACCAAAAAGCTTTTGCTCCTCTACCTTTTAATACGTCAGGATTTTGTATACTCCTCTTTTTTATTTGTCGAGATGTTAAAACAGCAATAAACGATAATTTTAATTTCTTAAATACCGGAGATAAGTTATTTTCTTTTCCTATTACAAGCTTAAAAATTTCAATTTGTTTTTTCAAAGCTAACCACCAAGGTAAGCCATCATCTACAATTTTTTTAATGTTATGCTCACCATATAGTAATTTCAATCCTTGAACAGAAGTAGACCATCTATATACTTGTTCTATCCAAGCTTTTTTTGGCGGCTTATCTGTTGTCATATCTGTAACATTAGGAGTTCTATTCGTAGCTACAACATCTATAAATATGTCACCTATAAAGCCTGCATGTTCTGCCAAGATAGTGAGATGAGAGTCTTCACATCTGCTTCCTGGATAGTTTTCAGCAATTACTGTTAACAAGCTAATTATGGCATCAGTTTTACCAAATGTCCCACCTCCTGGTTTAGTCATAAAGCTGCTAAATCTCCCGTGAACAATATCTAAAAACCATTGAATAGGAGGCAAATCCTCGCTAAAATCGGGTACTAAAACTTCAATTTTATCTACCATAGCTTTTCGGTAAACTAAAAACTTATGTCTTACACCCAAAATATCTGTTTTTGGTTGATTTCTTAGCTGATTTACTATTAGTTTTAACCCATTAGAATCTGGCTCAATGAATGAATATTTCTGCTCAATTAAAAATTGAGATTCAGCATCAAAAGTTACTAAAATGGCAGGCGGTATCCATCCGTTATCTATACTATTCATCAGTAATGAACCATAAATATCCCCCAAAACTCGAATTTTTCCTGCTGAGTATTGCCCCTCTTGTTGATGGACAACAAATATTCTATGTTTAGCTTGCTGAAGGTCGATGTTAGTTACGCAATAGAATTTGCCTTCGCACATCAAATTGTCAAATATTTTAGCTGGAGTATTATTTGCCGCCTTTTCTCCAGTATACAGATGAATAACTTGGATACCTGGATGCATAAAACGGTCGATAACAGACGGACATTCAAAGCCATTGTTTAGACCGATTACTATATCAGCCATCATACCTACTTCAGCGATTTGCTGAATAATTTTTGGGATTGTATAGGGTAAATAATTTTCAGATCCTTTAGTAACTGCTACTATTCCTAATATTCTTGTGCTATCAAAAGTATTATTAGTTTTATCTTGAATCCACGCTCTGTAAGACAAAACAGTGTTTACATCTGCCTTTAAAGTTTTATCTTGTTGTTCGCGTAATGTAAGTTTTTCATCGCCTACAAACTTATTGGATGGGTGATATTCTGATAATAGCTTGGTCAACAACATTGCTTTGTTCCTTGCCATTAATTAAATGTTCAACTTTCACTTTGCCGTATTCCAGTTTGACAATCCGATCTGCTAGATAAAAATATCGGTCATCGTGACTGATGACCAATACAGTTTTTCCTCTATTTTTTAGCTCTGCCAAGAGTTGAGTATAAAAAATTTCCTTGAATATAGGGTCTTGATCTGCTGCCCATTCATCAAACATATAGATGGGACGGTCTTCTAAGTAGGCAGTAACGAGAGCAAGACGCTTGCGCTGTCCTTGAGAAAGGTCAGTGGTAGAAAGTACGCCATTACTGATTTTAACTTTATGATCAAGTTGTAATTGAACAAGGTATTTTCGAGTTTGAATATCGAGTTCACTACTATCCAAACCCAGCAAACGATCAAAAAGATAAAAATCAGAAAATACTACAGAAAACTGCTGGCGATACCACTCCCGATTTTGATTGTTAATAAGTTTACCATCTAGATAAATTTCTCCATTTTCAGGGACGTAAAGCCCAGTAATTAATTTAGCGAGGGTGGACTTACCGCTACCATTACCTCCTACAATAAAAATTAGCTCTCCTGGATGGAATTTCAAACTCATAGGGCCAAGAATAAAATTGCTTTCCTCTCGCTCTTGATAATAAGTGTGAATTACATTTGCTAATTCCAAATACTTCCAATCTTTGTCTAACTTAAGTGAGGTATCCGAGTCAGTTTCGGTTGAGTAATTTGCCAACGAAAAGCCTAAAGACTCAACTTTTTTTAAAGCAACAAAGGCTCTAGTTACAGTTGGCATAAGACTCATAATATACTCTAAAGGAGCTATTAGATAAATTGTAGTTAGAGCATAAGCAGATATAATTTCTGGAGGAATATTATTGATAGTAGGTATGGTAAATAACAATATACCAATAGCAACAAAGAATAGAATTTGTCCCCAGCTAGCGGCAGCAGCAAAGATACTCATGCCCACAATATTATGACGGCGGTATGTTAAGGCAGTGGGATGAAGGTCTTCAGAGAGAAATGCTTGCCGTCGCTGGCTATGCAGCTTGAGTTCCTTTGTACCTTGAGTTACGGTACGGAAATGCTTAAACAAGCTATCTTCCTGCTCACGGGCCAATTTTAGAAAAGATGTCGCTTTCCTCATTGGTAGTAAATAGCTGAATATTCCTATGAACATAAAGCTAATACCTATAAGGAAAACAATTTTGGAAAGCCAGCAGAGATAAATCAGGCAAGCAATCACAATGGCAATGTTAATGCACAAAAAGGGAATAGTAATAACTGTGCTAGAAACTGTTTGGATATCTTCAGTGAGAACGGCTAAAAGAGCATGAGGGCCGATTTGTTCTAAGTGACGTAAGGGAGAGGCAAGGATACTGCGGCTTAACAGCATCCGCAAGTCAAAAATGGCTTTTTCTGAAAGATGAATTAATAAAATTTGGGAAGTGAAATTAGCAAGTAGTCGCAGTAAACATAGACCGGCAAAACCCCAAAATAGTATATTTGTTGATGGCTGTTTTTGAGTTAATGTAGTATTAATTAAGGCAATTAAACCTGCGGCAGTGCCACCACTGAAAATACCAGCTAACACTGCAAGGCTGAGGTGAAGAGAGGAAGTACGTAACAAGAGACGGATTAGGTTCATAATGTCATTAATTAACAAGCTCCAGCATACAGCCGCATTACTTTGTTACTAAAAAAACGAAAAGCTATAAAGTAATGTGGATACACGTAAAATAATAAGTTTTTAAGATAGAACCCACCTTTACTTGGGCACAAAAAATAATGCGTGCAGCTATTTTTCGCACCTATTTCAGATAATGTGGAATGAATATAGCGTTTCTCACTTGCACAAAGTACATAAAACCCTTATTTAGTAAGAGCTTTAATCCATAGCTGTGTACTTCATCAGAATATGAAACGCTATACTACACACGAACTGTTATCTCCTGTACTCGAACACCAGTAAAATCAGCTGAAGATCATTTATTTTTCCAGATGGAAAGCCCTCGATAAGGATTTTAGGCTGCAAAAAGTGCAAGTCAAGTGCGCGAAAGTTCAGTAGATTTTATCTTCGCTTACCAGATCGAGACTGCTACACCACCTTTCGTCTTCAGCCCCTTCGCTGCTCCAACATGCTGGTAGAGTTTTTCTTCAAACCTTTCCATACATACTGACCAATCCCATGTGAGTATACAGGGACGAGCCTGCTCAGTCATTTCTGCTTTGAGCTTGGGATTTTCTAAAATTGCAACCACTTTGTTAGCTAAATCTACCGGGTTGTTGGGTTCGCTTAAAAAGCCGTTAATACCAGGCAAAATCTGCTCTGTGTTCCCCCCAGCACAGGCTGCTACAATGCAGGTTCCAGATGCTAGAGCTTCCATATTGGTTGTACACAAATTCTCGGTGACGGAGGGGTTCAAAAATATGTCTGCTTTAGCGAACCAACCCAAAAGTTCTCTTCCATGCGACTCACCCCATATAGTGATGCCCGATCCGAACTCAACCGTACGCCGACGTATTTCTTCATCTTGGGGACCACTACCGACGATGACCAGATGAACATCAGGAATTTTGGCAGCTATGAGTGGAAATGCTTCTATAAGTTGGGTGACATTCTTTTCCGGGGTAATACGCCCGACATAAAGGAGTGTAGGTCGGTGATCATCGGGAATGGGGTCGTAACAGATATTTCGTGGGTGAAATTTTTGACAATCGACCCCTTGACAGCGGAGGTATTCACTGTGTTGTAATTTCAAATTTCTGTATTTAGTCAGCTGTTCCTGAGAATAAAAGTAATTGACATCATAAGCGTTACTGAACTTCTTGATCAAAGCGGGAAGGATTGGACGAAGAAAGCTGAATAACTGATCTCCTAAATAATATTGAATATATGCAATGATATCGGTTTGAAAAATCGATATCGTTGGCGTGCCAGTTAGCTTTGCATATTCAGTACCAATAGGGCGACCATAACCTCCCCAGAAAAACGAGTAGAAACCTCTCATTTGTGTTGCTTCTTCAACAACCACAATGTCGGGCTGGAAATTTTTTAGCAACTTGGTATCGCTCCAATAGCGATGGTGCAATGGTTCGGGAGCAGATTTGTAGTAAATTAATGGTTTTGTTGGGTATGCATAAGAAGAAAAGTTGCTAAAAGACTTTAGCTCATCCAATCCGAGCATAGGACAATTGCAAACATCGTTGGGGTAGCGATCATTGACTTCAGGATGAATCAGAAAAACTTCATGCCCCTGCTGTAGTAACCAGCGAACCCGTTGGTGTACTGCTATGGAAATCCCCGACAAGAACGGAGCATATAATGCTGTAAAAATCGCAATGCGAAGACGTTGTTTTTTCATAAAACCTTATCTAAACAAAAAGTACAAAAGAACTAAACTTAATGAGGCTTTGATTGGCGTTGCATAATTGCGGGATGATTTATTTCACGCACAGAGAAGTCGGAGCGGCGGCTACCGCCGTTGGCGCAGCCCGCCGCATCTGAACTTCTCCTGTCGGAGACGCTGCGCGAACGGTGAACGCAGAGAGAATAAAGAGTTTGAGATTTCAATACATCAAATTTCATCCCCTGATTCAGCAACGCCCTTTGATTAGTCGATTTGGTATATAGGAATACATCTAAATACCGTTTTTTTGTGAAGCTGCAATATTTACGGTGTACACACAAGTCTAGAAATTCCACTTAACACTTGGTTTCGTCGCCCTAATTCCCAAATTATGGAGAGAAGCGGAGTTTCAAGTCCTCCAAAATTTGGGTATTTAGGGGGCTAGAAGAGTTGGAAGTATGCAGACAGGACTTGTGTGTAGTCACTCAGTATCAGCTTTTGCGAAACATGATTCCCATGCCTGTTCGGAAGCTCAACCAATAACCAAAAAGAGAGTAGAACAAGAATTTGTAAGAAGTCAGCGCTTTCCAAAGGTTGATAGATTCATATACAACGTTGATTGTGCCATCAAAAAGATTTACGTACTGATTAAAGGCACGATTGTTAATACTGAACCACTGTGTATCGTAATGGTATCGATCAAAGAGTTCTACAGACTGCCAGCCTTGTTGACATCCCAAATATTTGAGTGATTCAGGAGTGTAAATATGAAGATGATAGGGGACATGCACAACATTATAAAAGTCAGAAACATTGGGACGGGTAAGATCGATACGAGCTGCATTTGGTGTGCCAATCAAAATATGACCACCAGGCGCGAGCAAGCTATTCAACTCACATAACAGTTCATAGGGATCTTCTATATGTTCAATCACGTCTTGGAGTAAGATGTAATCGAATGGGCCGCGCTGGAGTATTGTGCGATCGCCAAAGCCATCCTCAGAACCGTAGAGATCATAACCGTGACAATTGGTAAAGCCGCGTTGTCGCAGATATTCTAAATATATGCCGCTGCCACACCCATAATCAAGAAATGAGTGAGTCTTGGAAAAGCCATGCTTTGTCAGTTGTTGGGTAAGATTCCCATAAATGAAGTAGTATGGCCATGTAAGTGTTGTTTGAGAAACAGGATATTCAGCGTAGTAGCGTGGCAAATCAACGATATCTAGACAATGAATGGTCTGACATTTAGGACATCGCCATACATTGAATGTCTCATTTTTAAAAGCTCTGATATTACAGGAGAAAGTCGCAAATGCAGATTTGTCATTCTCATTTATTGAGTGATCGCAAACTATACATTTAACCCGCTTTTTGCTGATTTGTTCATTGTGTAACGGGGTCTTTAAGATACTCTTGATCATCGTTCTTAACCTTAATTCCAAAATTTTTCAACGGCTTCATTAGGTGGTTAGTAAATTTATTACCCTGATTCCACCCTTTTAATTAATACATGGGGTATTTGTGATGAATTCATA
Organism: Nostoc sp. B(2019); assembly: GCF_010091925.1. Lineage (GTDB taxonomy): Bacteria > Cyanobacteriota > Cyanobacteriia > Cyanobacteriales > Nostocaceae > Komarekiella. Next base: position 60,211 of record NZ_WVID01000030.1, read on the forward strand.
AGTGTTGCGTTCATTATTTGCATATCTGCGCTTTCAAAAAAGCAAAATTTTTATCTTAGTCAATTACTGCAACTCAATTAATTTTTGGATATCGGTTTTTTGCAGCCATTCCTGTGTGCGCTGCATTCCCTCTTTCAGATCAATCTTGGGTTTATAGCCCAAAATTGTTTCTGCTTTAGCAATGGAATAAGCATAGGGACGAGAGATAAAATCTATGGACTCAGGCAGAATATCAGCCTTTTTTCCAAAAAGTTTCCGTCCCTGGTAGCGCAGTTGCGCCAAAACTTTAAGTTCTTCTTTTGGCAGAGAATGAGGTACAGGTACACTTGCTATTTCTGCTAAGCGTGTGAAATACTCTTTCCAAGAAGTTTCTTGTCCGTCAGTAATATTAAAGATTTCACCGTAAGTTTCTTTTTCTATAGCCAAAAAGATGGCATCAATCAAGTTGTCTACATATACATGATTGATGACTCCCCGTCCATCGTTGGCATAGAAGAATAATTTTTGGCGCATCAAGAGAATCGGTTGGGCTACCCAAGGGATGCTTCCTGGGCCGTAAACATCGCCTGGTCTGATGATGATAATCCCAAAATCGGGTGGGGCATTCAGTTGTAAGATGGCTTCTTCAGCTTCTATTTTCGTTTGACAGTAGGGATTATTTTCACCAGATAACGGCCCTAATTCTGTGATGCGATCGCCATAGTTGAAGCCATAGACCATTACACTGGAAAGATGCACAAAGGTTCTGACACCAGCATTTTTGGCGGCTTTAGCCATGTTAACAGTACCACCTACATTTACCTCACGAAAACGCTTAAGTGACGCGCTTTCATTGGCCATGTCAGCCGTATGCAAAACGATGTCCATTCCCTCACAAGCCTTTTGAGCAATAGCAGGATCAGTAATACTGCCCAAAATCACCTCAACACCTAGTTTCTGTGCTTTTTTAGCTTCATCTGTGCAATGTTGCAACCCACGAACTTCCATTCCCTGAGCTAAGGCTAACTCAGCAGATCGCAAGCCAATAAACCCACTAGTTCCCGATATCAAAAGCTTTTTTTGTGAGAGGTTCATAAAACTTAATAACTAAACTTGGTTGAGAAATTCAGCATGATAAAGACGAAAAGCGTTGATAGCAATGAATTATTCTGCGCTTAAATTTCGTCTTTACCTACTTTTGCCTTCAAAGAAGCAAAATGTTTTCCACCTAGTTCAATTTGCCCATCTGCACACCCAGTTTTCAATCTTTCGACTAGATAATCCAAATCATGAGCGATGAAATTTGTGCCATGATCTGGTTCTACCAAACTAACTAAAGCATGATTTTTTACCTGTTGATTTGCCAAGCTGGCAATACCCAGAAAGTTGAATACTCCTGATTCATAAGTTCCACAAGGTACTGAAGGGTTATGTACTCCAACGCAGTATTCATTAGGTTTAAACCAGTCAAATACCGGATAACCGTGGAAATGAACAATTGGTGCGCCATTTTTAATTAATTCCGGTGTGTACAAAGCAGCACCAAGACTAATAGCAAGCATTACATAAACATCATACGAAGGCTTGACATCTACTACTTGATGATCAATTTTCTGCGGTAACTCTAGTAATAATCTGTCTGTCAAACCAATTCTGAGGATATCACTCTCAAGACTCAAGTTTGTTTTATTTGAGCCGGAGCGAGCACTTAAAATCCAAATATCAGGAATTTGTTTAAATTTGTATTCTGCTCCTATCTTAGTTTTTAAATATCGTCTACCTATAGCATTTTGGCGGACTTGATCAATAGGAAATTCTGCAACAGGATCTAGGCTATCCCAATCCTTCTCAGTTATCTCAATTTCGCCTACATAATATGGCGGCTCTGCGTAAGCTACAAAGCCGTAAGAAACACCAGTTCTGCCATTGACGATGACATTAACAATATCTCTATGAGACTGTCTTTTAATTACCTCACTTAGCTTTGAGCCAGGAGGAAATAAATTTGTGTCTGCTAGATAATTACTCAATGCAACTAATTTTTTGGCATAGATTGATTCTTGAGGATTGAATTTTCCTAATTTAAATTTGCTCAGTGGCAGAGGTAATATAGGGACATAGACTTTAGGAATGAGTGATTTTAAGACAAAATTGTCTATTTCATTGCGAGAGAACACAGAATCAGACAGATTCATATTTAAAATTGAAAACTGAGAATCAGAAACTCCAATCACAATTTCTGAAAACGTTCTGATCAGAGTATTTAATCCAATCTTGATCTTCTGTTGATAGGGAGTTTGCGAATTAACAAACTCTTGATCTAAATCTGTAAGGATAATTATTTGAGTATTCGTGGGATCTTCAACATATTTAGCAGCACACTCTTCAGCCCAACCAATTAAACGAGCAATTCCTGAAACCGATATTTTGCGGTTTTTCAAAATAAATCGAGAATAAAATTGATACAGCTTTTCGGCTGCAAATGTTTCGGCTCGACTTCTTACAGAAGGTGGTCTATCAACATCAATTACAGCATTAATCCCAGTTTTAACTACTCTAGTTTTGATGCTTTGCTTCAAGTTAATAAATGGTATCTTAATCTCATAAGAAAACTCTTTTGTAGCTTGTTCCCAAGGTGTAACTTTCACTCCATAGTCATGGAATTTCTGTTCTAGTTCGGCTCTAAATTTGATAATTTCGGTATTTTTGTATCCCTTTTGTAGAGGTCTAAAGGTGACAGTTAACCTTTGAGCCATTAGCTTTGGGTCAATAATCGGTTGCTTGAACTCTGGATTTAATTCATCGCCTACTTCTCCAATTAAACGACCAATTGTTTGCAAGCTTAAACCCTGAGCAAGTGGCGCAAGAGAAGAACTATTAAGATTGCGATCGCACCGCAGAAAATCTAAAATTTCTGACTTATGTGCAACTAGTTGTGCCTGGATATCTTGTGTTATTACTCCTTTGGGAGAACGAATATTTAATGTTTCGTTCTCAACCCAAATATCTACGCCTTGTTGTCTAAGACTATTCACGATTTCGGTTGTATTCATAGTTTTAATTAAAGACTATATCTCAAATATTTCTGATTCTGAAGCTTGAAATTCTTCGGCTAATCGTTGGGAAAGTAATTCAATAGTAGGGTAATGCCACAGCACCAAGGGAGACAATTGAAACCCCAATAACTTTCCTGTTTGAGCAGCCAAGAGCATCCCCTGAACTGAATCCAAGCCGTAGCTATCCAAAGGCTCTGTAATATCTATCTCATCGGGATTAACTTTCAGCAATTCAGAAATATGAGAGACTAGCCAAGTTTGAATTTCTTCAGCCGTGTAAGATGGTTTTGCAGTTGAATTAGGAATAAAATCGCTCATTTACGCACCTCAAAAATAACAGGTGTTAGACGATATTAATAGTATGGCTGATTAAGAAGTACACATATCGTATGTAAAACGAAGGTTCAAATTTAAATTGCAAATATCAAAAATGCAGGACATTACATTGTTTACAAGACCCTCCATCGTATCCTGACTGATTGAAGGCTCAGAAAACACGAAATTCAACAGCATTTTTCCCTGAAAAGTTGAAGCATGGGTAATAAACATACCTGCATATAAAGAATGTGAGCCAGCGAAACTGATTTCTTCTAGTTCAAATTCACCGTAAACTTTGGGAATATTTACTTTGCCAACATTGGAGACAGATACCGTAGCTGCGACTTCTTTGGGTTGTATGAAACAAAAATTGATGAGATGCTTGGCAATTAGTGCCATGTTGAAGATATCACCTTGCTTTGTACCAGCTTCCAGCTTTTGTTTTACCTCCCTAGCTAATTCCCAGAAGGAAGTATTTTTATGTATAGTGTAAAAGCCCATCATGGACGAAGCCAATACACCCATTTGCTCATCACTAATTACAGGTTGAATATGTCTCCTTAAATCAAAATATGACAAGCAATTCACTCGTACATCTTTTCTATTAACTTTAGTTATTTTTTTCGCTACTGTAAACATCAATGCAGCACATAAAGCACTATTTACTGTAGTATTTTCTTGGCGACAACGATTTACAAACTGTTGGGTTAACTTTGGGTCAAGTTGTCTGTGAACAATATTGCAACGGCGTTGTGCGATGGGTACGTACTTTTCAAAACCTAATGTTTTTGGTCGATGCCAAATCTTTTGAACCGTCAGCCGCAACAAAAAGCGCAGGCTATTTATCTTACCTTTGAAACCCTTTGTCCCTTCAGGTAATAGTTCTTCGGTAGGTGGGAGTGGAGCTAACTTAGTAACTGGGTTAATGGCTTCGCCAGACACAATTTTTTGACAATAAGTCAAGATTTCTGAGTGAAGTTGAATGCATGATAAACCATCTGCGATCGCATGGTGTGCTGTTGTAATTAAATAACTGATATGCTTCTCACTCAAGACATGAACAAGAACCACTCGCAGCAAACCTTTACTACTATCAATTTCCTCATTCATCTCTTCATAAACGACTTCTTGCCACTGCTGAGCCTCTAACTTGTCCACAACGCGTAAAGCAATCTTTGCTGTTCCATCACTTTGAAAGTAGAGACCATTCTTAGAACAGACAATCTGAGAATTAAGACGAGGCTGACGACACTTAACTATGTCTAGAGCCTGTTTAATAATTTCTTCGCTGAGTTCTCCCTTGATGCGGCTAATAGTCAATATATTCCAAGTTTTAGCACGCCTATTTAAAATTTCCATAGCTTGCTCAAGGCGACCCAGCTTTCTGTTATCAGTCATCATTTTTCCTTTGAAATAGTTTTATTAGACTTCTTAGATAAATATTTTTAGCGTTGCTGAATTTGAAAACCTCAATCTTTATCTAGTAAATTACTGGAAATAAGTAGGTAGACGTAATTAAATGTAAGATAAAGCTTTTGTTAGTAGTGTTCGCGTAGCGTCTCGCAGAGAGCGATTTATCGCTCTATATTTTCAAGGAATAAATCCCTCACCCTGTGGGTGACGCTCCTACGTCGCTAACGCTGCGCTATCGTTAGTCGCTCATGGGGGAAACCCCCATCGCCCTACAGCCCTTTGGGCATCCTACGGCGGGCGTCTCCCCTTGGGAGAAGACCGCGCTAACTCACTACTAGCTCTGATTTAATTAAGCCCTTCTACTTAATTGGTAAATACTGATTGTAGTAATCTGGAGTTTGTAATCCTTGAATTCTCAAACTTTGTATTCGGTACAAATATCCGGCTCCAGTCATGATGTGGTGAGCAACATCAACTACCCGGCGATTATTTGGCTCAGATAAATAAGAACCTCTTACCCAGTCATTAAAGCTGCCTATTGCAGGGCCACACCAGATTTGATAATCAATTTCTCGACCTTTTTCACCAGAATTAGACCAGCGAGAAGATAATCCGAGATACCAGCGGAAAATTAAAGCCATTTTTAGTTTGGAGTTGCTGGCTGCTTTGATTAATTTATCGGGGTTGCGCTGGGACAAATAATTAACTGTTTCTTGCCAGACTGCTTCTAGACTATTTCTAAAAATTTGTTTTTCTAACTTCTCTCTTTCCTGGATAGGAATGTCTTCTATCGAGTTATATGTTTTGTATAAATCAAACAATTTTTGTGCTCGTAGAGGAAAGAGAGTTCCTTTTTTTAGTACTTGAAGTTTCACCCCCATTTCAAACATATCTGCGGCTGGAGCCATCATTACATCAGTCATCTCGGCTTGAGCCAGCAATTGTTTGGTATATTGAGAAGCTCCAGATTCAATGCATGACTGATTAATGGAGCCAGTTACCACATAAGCAGCACCCATCATAAAAGCTGCTAAGGCTGACTGTGGTGTAGCGATTCCTCCTGCCACGCCAACTCTAACGGGTGTTTCATAATGATATTGTTCCTGAATTTTATCCCGCAAAGCAATCATAGAAGGTAACAAACAAACCAAAGGACGATTGTCTGTATGACCACCAGAATCAGCCTCGACAGTAATATCATCAGCCATTGGAACTTTGGCTGCAATATTTGCTTGTAGCTCAGTAATTAGTCTTTGCTCAACAAGTTCCTTAAGGATTCTAGCTGGTGCTGGTTGGAGAAATTTAGTCGCTACTTCTCGGCGAGAAATTTTAGCAATGACTTTATTTTTGATTTCAATTTGATTGGCGTCATTTAAACTCAGTCCAGCAGCACGATAATAAACAATGTTAGAAGTTAAGTCGAGAAATGCTGAAGCTTCTACTGTTCTTACTTGATATTTGAGGTATAAATCTACTGCACACCGTTCAATTGCAGGTTCATTTGGACTATGAATTAAGTTAAAAGTGTATGGGCCTTGAGGTAAAGCTTGCTGAATGCGATTAATAGCTGCTTCTAAACGATTTGGAGTTAAACCACCTGCGCCAAAGGAACTCAAAATTTTCTCTTTACCAAGTGCAATAACCATTTCTTCAGAAGCAATACCGCCAGCCATTGCGCCAGTGACATAAGCATATTTGACGCCATGAAAGGAGAGAAA
>NZ_WVID01000031.1 GCF_010091925.1 Nostoc sp. B(2019)
TAGTGTGTTGACCCGCTTTGTAATGCCTTGAGGTCATAATTCACGATTGTGACACTTCAAAGGGCGGAATGTAGGTTCCAAGGAAGTTTTACCGTAAATCGACTGCCTCTCCCTAATGCACTTTCGGCATGGACACTACCACCATGCAACTGTACAATTCGTTGCACCATTGCTAATCCTAAACCTGTGCCTGCTTGACGACGAGTGTATGAATTGTCAATATGCACAAAAGGTTGAAATAATTTGGAGAGGTCGTCTGAAGAAATACCAATACCCGTGTCTACCACGCTGATAAATATATATTCGTTTGTTGGATTTGGCTGAACTTCAATCCAGACTTCGCCATCGTCTAGAGTAAACTTTATAGCGTTATTTAACAGGTTAACGAGCATTTGCCTGATGCGGTACTCATCGACTTGAATAGGTTCCAGTCCTTCAGGTACTTGTGAACTCAGTCGGATATTTTTCTTGAATGCTTGCTGTTTTACAAAACTGAGGCTGGAGTTACATAATTCTTGGATAGAAGTGGGAGCCAGTTGCAGTTCTATTTTACCGGATTCGATTTTGGCAAAGTCAAGGATATTATTGATCAGTTCTTGTAGGTGCTTACTGTTAAGTTCTAGAGTATTTAGAGACTGGCGCTGTTCTTCTCTGAGAGGGCCGGATACATCGTTTTGAAGTGCTACGGCGATCGCTAAAATCGAGTTAAGGGGAGTCTGGAGTTCATGGCTCATATTTGCGAGAAATGTATTTTTGGCCCGATTTGCCACTTCGGCAACTTCTTTAGCCTCACGCAGAGCGGATTCAGCGCGGATGCGATCGCATATTTCCAAAGTTAGCGCCACAAAATCAGCAATGGAACTTACAAAGTTTTGCTCAATCAGTTCCCACTGGCGGGGGGTTCCAACCTGTTCATGAAATACCATCCCTACCACTTCACCCCCAACCCAAATTGGGGCATCAATTAAAGATATAATGTTCAGCGGTTCTAGCAGATTAGCCCATAATTCCTTTACTCGTAGATCATTGCGCGTGTCAGTGACAATGACAGTACAGGCAGTTGCTAGCGCTTTAAAGTAGATAGGATAGTCTTTGCGCTTGAGTTCCATACCTGCGGTAAATCTCTGTTTGCTAAGTTCGTAGAGATTTACACATTGTAATTTGGTGCGATCGCCATTGTAGATCCATACGCTAACTCGCTCGACTTCTAAAGCATTCGCTGCTGTTTCCGTGATTACTTTGAATGCTGTTTCCAAGTCTCCATCTGAAACCGCCCTATGATTTGCCAATTCTGCCAATGCCCGACTATGCTGTCCTAGTCTGCGTTCATTCTGGATGCGCTGTTGAATTTCTTGCTGTAAATCTTGAGTTCGCTGTTCTAAATCTTCCTTCGCAGTTGCCAGTTTTGCAAAAGATTCGCGTAACTGCTGCACTATCTGGTTAAAAGATCCAGCTAACACCTCCAGTTCATCAATGCCTTGTACTATCACTGCATCTTCTGCATTGCTGAAATCGGCTGAATTTGTGCGTTTGGCTAAAGCTTTTACCGCTGTACTTAAGTCAATAATTAATTGAGCTATCCAACGGACAGTAAGAATCCCCACCAACGCAGCCAGTCCAAAGACTGCCAAACAGAACCAAATTATGGTTTGAGTATTGCGATCGATCTGCTCATTATGAAGCGATAAATATATAGTCAATCCTACCGTTAGCGAGATTTGTAGCAAAAACGGCACTACGAAAACGCGACTTAACGGCACACCTTTAATTAAGGAAGAAAGCCAACTTTGCCCAGGTTTTTGGATCATCTGTCTGCTTCACTCCCTTTTTCAACCGCTGCCAGTGCTTTTAATCTTGATCGTTGAGTTGACCTGATGCTATTTACACCTATGATACCTATCCTGTAGACAGTGATTTCACTATCCTGCTAGCTAATTCATAGTTTGGACTCGGTTGAGCCAAGTGCCAATATACCATTTCGCTAATGCGTTTGTTGAATATCCCTATGTTGGGTGCGATGTTCTGCTAAGGGAATGGGGAAGGGGGAAGGGGGAAGGGGGAATGGGGAATGGGGAATGGGTAAAGGGAAATTCGATGCTTTTGAGCTTTCTTTTTTGGTCTTTACTCGCCTTATGCAAGAAGTTTATTGTTTTTCTGATTGATTTATAGCTCGAATCTGATTAGACAGCATACAACTCAACTCCAAAGCTTGGCTATAAAGTTGGGTATAAGTTTGCTGCTCTAAGTAACCAACTTCTAATGCTACTCTTAAAAGACTGCGAACTTCTCCCGCAGAACCCTTAGCAATATTTAAAAAATTTAAGTATTCTTTGCGAGAATGCCTTTCAAATCCTTCTGCAATATTTGTAGGAACTGATACTGACGCACGCCTTAATTGGTCTTTTAAACCAAAATCTCTACTCAGTTCTCTATTTTTAGTTATTAAATATATTTGCTTAACTAACTCAATTCCTTTCTGCCAAACTCTTAAATCCTCAAAAGTTTCAATTTTCTTCCTTTCCATTCCTTTCCCTCTTTTATATTTTACCCATCTTATTTACTATTCAATTTTTCTACTTTCACACTAAATAAAAAATTTCCCTTCCCCCTTCCCCTTTCCCCCTTCCCCCTTCCCCCTTTTATTTATACATTTATAAGTTGTAGTGCGAAAATGCGGTAAGCTTCTAATGCTGCCTGTTTAACAGATTCAGGGACAATAGGGAAGGTTGTCAGAATATAGCTAAATTCTTCTTCAGTTAAACCGTAAAGGTGCGCTATCATGCCGTCAAGTTCTGCTCGCAGTTTGGCGCGTTCTGTCTCATTGGTAACACCTTGTTTGTGGGAAACTAGCCCGACTTCTTGCGCGAGTTCGTCAAATTCTGGTGTGGTACAGATTAGTTTGGCGGCGCGTTGTACTATGTCATTGAAGTAGCGATCGCTTTCTGTTAATCGCGGTACAGGTAGCTGGTATATGTAGAACATATTTATATTGGCAGATACCATTTGTCGAGCATAGAAATCAAGTACAAAGGAATTGAAAATAGCTTGAGTCAAAACTATTTCGGCACTTGATATCTGAGTCAGTTCAGAAAAAACTAAAATCGAATTTCCACAAAATACATTTTTGGGTATTGCCCCTACAATAAGTGTTCTAGCATCAGTATTTCTAGCTATAGCTCTAAACCCTAAACGGTAGCTTTGATAATCTAATTTTTGACCATTATCAGTTTCACTTCGTCCTAATAAAGCTTTCCTCGCTTCCTGTTCATCCACCCAATATTTCGGTTCAGCATATAGATGAGTGAACTGATGAATCATTTTACCTTCATATAATGGTAATCTTCCTTTAGCAGGCTGTTGCTTAAATAAATAGCTATCATTCGTCATGTGAAATTCAGCAGTTAAACGCAAATTCCACTTACCATTAATCTTTTCACCCAGCAAAGGGAACTTAAGCATTTTCTTAGAAATGCGGATGTCTACCTCGTTTTTAAACTCCATTACAGATAGTGAGTCAGGCGAGAGGTTACGTACCATATCCACGCTAATTTGCAAGCTATCATCATTAGGAAACATTTCAAGCTCTTGCACATCAAGACGCATAAAAGCCGATGGAAATTCTGTCGTTGTATTATCTTTTTCAAAGGTAAGGACAACTATTTTAAAACTGCGATGAACACCTTCAAATATTTCTTTACGATTCTCAAAGCAAAATAAACCAGTAACTTTTGTTTGGCTAAACAACATCTCCCGCAATTGTTTAGTTCCCAAATCAGTATAGATACCGCTAGGAATCACAATTCCGCACTCACCACCAGGACGCAGAAGATTAAAACATTGTTCTACAAACAACTTATAGAGATTAATATCCGTACCAGCTTTTTTGCCGTTAACAATAGAAATCTGATTTTTATACTGCTCAGATGAACGATAATAAGCACTTAAATAAGGATATTTACTCTGATATTCTAACCAAGCGCTAGCAATTTCAGGTTTTTGTAATAGTTTATTCTGCTCTTTCTCAAAAGCCTTGATATCCATCTTGTTCTTCGTCACTAGTTCATTATGCTGTGCAAAGAATTCTTTGGCTTGCGGCTTAAATATTTCCCAAGGTGGATTAGTGATAATCGCATCAAAGCCACCCCGTTCTAACACCTTGTCAAAGTGATAACCCCAGTGAAACGGCTTCAGCGCTGCAATATCCTCAACCTTTAATACACGTTTATATGATTTTCCAGTTAACTGAACTTCCTCGTATTTAATACCCAGCTTTTGACTAAATTCATCCAATAGTAAAAGATTTAACTTCTTTTGTGATTCTTTATTAAGGTTGTCAATAGATTGACGTAAGTTCAATAACCTCCCATCTTGATGCGTTCCCACTTCTCCACCAGGAAGTTTTTCATCACCAGCAATAAAAGCGTGTTTTTTGTAAAGTTCAATAGATTTATTCTTTTCTTCTAAAATAGCCTTGTAATTATCTGATGTGAGACGCTGTAATAGATTACCTTGTTTAGTATTTCCCACTGTATCAAAAGCAGTGTCATCTACCTTAATTAACCCAATCAGCGAATTACCCGCCATAATATTAAAGTCAATATTTGGCAGTGGTTCCAATTCATCGACATTCTTAGCAGAAGAAACCAACGCTAAGAACAAACGCAACTTAGCAATTTCTGTTGCTTCCTCCATGATGTCTACACCATAGAGGTTATCAGTAACAATACGTTTTTTATATATATAATAAGGTAACGATGTATGAGAATTTTTTATTTCCTGTAAAGATGCAAAACTTTGTGTTTCCACTCCCATCAACTCAATTGACCCAATCACCGCACTATAAACTTGAATTAGCGTTTTCATCGCTGCCACAAGAAACGCACCCGAACCACAAGCTGGGTCAAGAATTGATAAATTAGGGAGAATATCATCAATTAACAGATGACAAATATTTGCATCCAGCTTGATGATTAATTCATTAATATCCTCAAACGGTTTATAACTATCAGACAGCCGATCATTTACACGGTCTTTAATCAGTTTGTGAATAGTTCTGTCACAGAGATATTCTGTAATCTGCGGTCTTGTATAATACGCCCCAAATGCTTTTTGATTGATATACTTTTCAAATATGTAACCTAATACATCAGGGTTGATTTCATCATCTTTACCCTCTGGCGTATCATCCAAATTCCAAGAATAGCGCCCAAATAAATCCAGAACTTGTTCAAACGCCTCATCAGCTATAGAAATCTTATAATCCTTTTCAATCCGATGTTGAAGAAATAATCCACCATTGAGATATTTAACTTTTCCTACCAAATCCTGAACTGATGAATCTCGGTCTATCTCAGGTTTAGCAAAGCTTTCAAAAAACAATGCTTGCAGAAATTCACGATAGAATAAATCTTCACCTTTTTGCTGACTTTGTTCCAACTTATTATGTAGATAGTCGAAATCTTGGTTATCAATAAAACCTTTACGTTGGAGAAAATAAACAAACATCAGGCGATTAAGAATCACTGATGTATACCAACGCCTATCTACTTCATTATTAATTCCTTTGTCATGCTGAACGCAGCAAAGCGGAGTATAGTATTTTGTCATGCTGAACGCAGCAAAGCGGAGTGAAGCATCTCAGAAATTAACGTAAAATAGAGATTCTTCCTTCCGCTTTGCTCCAGTCAGAATGACAAAATATACCTAAACCTGGCTTTTCAGACATCCTCTAAAAACTTATTCTTCAAACCATACAATACTTAAGTCTTGCCACTCTGGATTAACAGATTCAATGAGTGCTATTTTCTTAGCTCGTAGCCATCCTTTAATTTGTTTCTCTCGTTCAATAGCTACTTTAATATCTGAAGTTTCTTCATAGTATACGAGCTTAGTAATATTATATTTTTGTGTAAATCCTGGCACAAGTTTTTGTTTATGCTGGTAGACTCTTCGATGTAAATCATTAGTGACACCCGTATAGAGTGTTTTTGATTTATTACTCATAAGGTAGACATAATATTCATGCATAGTAGCTTTTGAAACTTTCAACTATCATCCTAATATGTAATGTTTTAATTGTCATGTTGAGCGGAGCGAAACATCTGGCGATATTCTTCTCTACGAGATGCTGCGCGAACGCTCCACTTCGTTACGCTCAGAATGTCATTTGTCATCTTTTAATTGTCATTTTGAGCGAAGCGAAACATCTAGTGAGATTCTTCGTTACACTCAGAATGACATTTGTCATTTTCACTTTGGCTCGAATAATCCTAGCGAACAAATAATCTGAGGTTCCCGATTCTCTACTTCTTCACTCACAATACACAAACAGTCATCCTTCCGCAGCATCACTACTAACTCAGCCAATTGCTGATTACTAACGCCACTTCTTAGCTGACGGTTGAGAGTATCAATTGCTGACTGTCGCAAGGGGTAACGATAAATATCATCAATCGCCTTCAAAAGTTCTTCCGTCACAAATAACGTTCCCTTCATTTCTTGAGCGAAACTCTTAAGTCGTTCATAAGTTTTGAATCTTGCTCCTGATGGTCGCCCCAATTGACCACCTGCATTTTTCTCTTCTTCAGCAATCAGTTCAACACCTTCTTCAACTAACTCGTGATGCTGTTTATCTCTGGGAATTGCGGGGGTAAATTCATCACACGCCGCCATCCGAAGTACTCCCAATTGTGACTGAGTGACACTTTTTCCTTCACGGTCAACGTAAATTAAAGAATCATTACCTTCGGTGGTTTTCATGTAAAGTAATACACCGTTTGGTTGTACAGGTTGACTTATATGAGCGCGAGTAGAATAAACCACATTAGACATCTCTTCAATAATTTTCTTCAAAGCAGGATTATCGTCTGTGGCTTTTTTCCAAATTTGAAAAGCTTCCGATGTCAAATCTACTTCTGTATCCTCATCGCCATCTAACATCCCAGATTTCTCGTTGTAGAGGTCGAGAATTACTTGTGTAGAATCATCTTCAAAAAATGCTTCATCGGTTCCAACAACTTCAGCATTTTCTTGCAATCGCTGGCGCAATCTTTCCCGCAAATTAATAATACGTTCTACTCCTTCAGCAGGCAGAAAAGAATAACAGAGAATTTGTTCGGCATTTTGTCCAATTCGGTCTACTCGTCCCGCCCGTTGGATTAGGCGAATAATCGCCCAAGGTAAATCCCAATTAACTATAATTGCACAGTCTTGCAGATTATGACCTTCACTCAAAATATCGGTGGCAATTAGAATACGTAATTCATTTGATGGTAGAATGTCGCTTTTTCCATTACTCACCGGGCTAAACCTTCCCGTCATTTCTGTTGGGTCTTTAGATTGACCCGTTACACCTGCAATATTTGTGATATTTCTTGCCTGCAAGTTATCAGCAAGATAGCGGACTGTATCTGCAAACTGTGTGAAAATTAGTACTTTATTATTAGGGTGAGTTTGTGTTAAGAGCTTAACCAAAGCAGTAAGTTTTTCATCTTGCTGAGGATTCCATTCACCGCAGTGTTGCAGCACATTAATCAGTGCTTGAGCATCAGACAATAAATCCTGTTTCAGCTTTTTAATATCAAATAGTGTAGAACGCAGCCATTTAAATCGTCGTTTATATCGAGTTGTGTATTCTTGGTAAACTGACTCAGCACGTTGACGGAAATTCTTTTCTGTTTGCATCAAATGATTTTCTAAATCTACTACATCTGTCTCATCTTCTATTTCCGTATCAAACAATGTTGCTGTTACTGAATCTGCATCTTCATCATTATTGCGAGTGTCTAATAAATCAGCTTCTTGAGTTCCGATAGGAATATCAAGCCCTTTTTCAATTGCAGTTAAATAAATAAAGTTCCGCAAAACATGGCGTTCAATTGATTGAATAAAAGCAATGCCACTACTTTCTAAGCGTTTAAATAAGTTAGTTCGGGAAAATCCCATTAACCTTTTTCCACCACGAAATAAACCACTCAGCAAGCGTTGTTCTGCTTCTGTAGGTAGTGGTTTGTGTTTGGCAGCAATATAGTTTCCTAGTCCATAACGAGGTAAATTAAGTTGATTAATTACTTCTATAATTGACTCAGAATAAAGATGAGAATAAGGGTCAGTATGAGAACCTTCTAGAGTAAACTTGATAGTACGAGGTTTGCGTTCTGGAAAATAAGAGCGACTGCCATTAAGAAATTCAAGATACTTGCGTCCTGTTTGATCAGTTTTGGCGTAGTTGTCTTTAATAAACGATCGCGTCCGTCGCACCATGTAGCGTTTCATCAATTCTCGCCAGTCATCAGCATATTCGCTCTTTTCAAAAGCAGCTAAAGAACGCACAGAACATTGGTGGCGTTTCATAAACTCCAATTCTCCACCTAATTCATTCAGTAAAGCTTCTGGTCGAAATCCCAAATCTTCATCTTCAGGAACAAATAACCGTAATTGGGCAGATAAATCAAGATAAGTTTTGTTATAAGGTGTTGCCGATAGAAGAATACATTTACTTTCATTAGCGGTAATATATTCTGCGATCGCTCGATATCTTTTTCCTTCCCGATTCCGCAAATTATGACTTTCATCAATCAATACAACTCGGTAGCGGCGAAGTTCTGGTAATTGACTCTGCACTTTACTGCTAGGCATAACTTTGGCATATAGCCGATATTTATCAGCATATTCTTGCCACATTTTTACCAAGTTTTTCGGGCAAATAATCAACGTTTCTAAGTAACAATCTTCTTGTAAAATTTTCGCTAAGGCAGTTCCTACTAAAGTCTTGCCTAAACCAACCACATCCCCCACCAATACACCACCGCGCCTTGTAACATGACGCGCTGCTAGTTGCACAGCGGCTTTTTGGAAATCAAATAAATTGTTAAATTCACGGGGTATGCGGAATTCAGAAAGTCCTGCGATCGCTTCGTGGGATAAATGATAAGCAAACTTTAAATAAATGTGGTAAGGCGGAATTAATTCTGCTCTCGCCCAACTCGCATCAATGATTTCTGCCAGTTCTTTGGAGATATCTATACAACCGTAATCTTGCCAGCGATCGCAAAACCATTTTTGCAATTTATTGCAAGCATCGTGATCTAAAATATCAACATTCAATTCTCCTTGTTTTGCTAATCCTGGAAGAGTCAGGTTACTGCTACCCAAAAACCCCACTATTGGAGTGTTGGCATCATTGCGATGCACAAGATATAACTTAGCGTGGAGTGGATGACGTAGAAACAGTTTAATAATTACTTTTTGAGTTTTTAGCTGATGACTTAACCGCCGCAACCCAGCTTCATCCTGATTAGTAGGCGCACCGATAGTAAGCTGCTGGCGAAATTCCGCAGCCATCCGTTTTTTCAAGCGAACAATGGCACTATTGTCAATACCCCCGCTACCAGTGCCAAGAGTAAATGCCGCATGAACTTCATCGCTAGGCAAACTCTGCATCCCAATTAACAAACGGCAACAACAACCTTCGCCGCCAACATACGGCTCAATCAAATCATCAATTCTCCGCCAACCTCTAAGGTTAAAATAGCCAACGCAAAAATCTGCTCGATAAGATACTTTGAGAGTCTCTCTCAAAATCGGTAGCAATCGTAAGTCAATGTTGTCAAAGATGCGTGGCATTACACAAAACTCTTAAAACGACAACATTATATTCCCTATAGCGGTTTGTGCTTGTGTGCAACACAAATAATAGAGTTAGGGGAAGGGGGGAAGGGGAAAAGGGGAAGGGGGAAAAGGGGAAGGGATAAATGCTTTTCCCTTAGATCTCGTACTGGAATTTCTGTACCTCACTCAAGTGAGAATTGCTATGTGTAATACAACATGAGTTCGATAAACCTCTTCCTGCCTTGAACTAAAGTTCAACTCTATCCCTCTCCGGCTCGAAGAGGGACGGTTTTACTACGTAAAACCTCTTAGAGTCCTTTTTTTACGGCTAATTTTTAGATGGACATCATATACTCGTCAAACTCACATTAACCCTTACCCTTCCCCCCGTTTCCCCGTTTCCCCTTTTCCCGTTTAACCTTTCCCCCTTTTTTATTCATTAACCTTTTTTCAAACCAAATCCGAAAAGTCTTGTTCCTACGTACAATCAGCTACATTTGATAAAAAGCCGTCAAAGCTACCGCTAAAGCATCTGCCGCATCATCTGGCTTAGGAATCTCATCTAAATCCAACTCTCGTGCTACTGCCTCTTGCACCTCAGATTTATCGGCATTACCGTACCCTGTTAAGGCTTGTTTAATTTGAGCAGGAGTAAACTCAACATACGGAAGACGACGCTGCCCCAAGACCAAAATGAGTACACCCCGCGCCTGTGCAACAAGGATAGTGCTTGACATACGATAGAAGAATAGTTTTTCAATTGCAACCAAATCTGGTTGCAACTCCTCAATCAGGGCGTGCAAATCATCAAACAAGGTACACAAACGCTGCCCCATTTCTGCATCTGCCGATGTGCGGATTATACCAAAATCCAGCATATTTACTGTAGTATGTTCTACTTTGGTAGAACTTTGTGTGCAAGTAATTGCCCCAAACCCTAAAATCGCCAGTCCCGGATCTAATCCTAAAATTCGTTTTTCCATTAAATCACTTTACTAAACCAGGCTGTTGTTTAACTAAGAAGGCTGGCGTGACGACTTGCTCTCAATTGAATGGAATTGAAAAATATAATAGTTCCACACTTGGTGTTTAAATCAGGTGGTATACATTTTCTATTAATCATTGTTTGTAGCACTGCTCCAAATCAGGTATGTCAATCGGTTTTTTCAGACAAGCCCTCAACGCCCTGCAAAAGCAGTCGCGCTCTCGAACTTCCCATCGAGTTAACCAGTGGTTTAAGTGGTTATCTCCTGGGCTATCGATAAAACGTTGGTTGCTAATAAGTGTTGGAGGTGTACTGCTGGCGAGTCTGGGGTTGGCTATTTGGGTTAAGCTGACCCCAATTTTTTGGATGATTGAGTTACTTAGGGGTTTTCTGGGGGTAATCACCAACATCTTACCCAACTATATCAGCGGGCCTTTAGTGTTGCTCTGCGGGTTTCTGCTGCTGCTTTGGGGGCAAACTCGCACTGTAGGCTCAATTACTAGGGTATTAAGACCAGAAGGTGAAGAGGAACTTATTGATGTCCTGCTGGCACATCGGCGATTGTATCGAGGCCCCAAAATAGTGGTAATTGGTGGTGGTACGGGACTTTCTACATTGTTGAGAGGACTTAAAACCTACAGCGCCAATATTACTGCTATTGTTACCGTAGCCGATGATGGTGGGTCTTCTGGGCGGTTGCGCCAAGAGTTTGGAGTGCTACCACCAGGGGATATTCGCAATTGTTTAGCAGCACTAGCAGATGAAGAAAAGTTATTAACAGAATTGTTTCAATACCGCTTTCGTGCTGGCGATGGGTTAACTGGTCACAGTTTTGGCAATTTGTTTTTAACGGCAATGAGTGACATCACTGGAGATTTGGAACGCGCAGTTGCAGCTAGTTCCAAAGTGCTAGCGGTACGGGGACAAGTATTACCAGCGACTCTCAGCGATGTTCGCCTCTGGGCAGAATTAGCCGATGGTCGCCGCATTGAAGGCGAGTCTAGCATTCCCAAAGCTGGAGGTAAAATTGTCAAACTCGGCTGTATTCCTGCTAATCCGCCAGCAGTACCAGCAGCTATTAAGGCACTTAAAGAAGCTGACTACATCATCATTGGCCCAGGTAGCCTTTACACTAGCTTAATTCCTAATTTGTTAGTACCAGAAATTGCCGACGCGATCGCCAAAACAGACGCCCCCCGTATTTATGTCTGCAATATCATGACTCAACCTGGAGAAACTGAAGGATACACTGTTGCTGACCACATCAGAGCTATTGATGCGGCTTGCGGGCAAAGACGACTATTTGATGCTGTGTTAGTACACAAAAAATCTCCCTCTGAGCAATCACTCATCCGCTATGCTCAACAAAATTCTCATCCCGTTTTTGTGGATAGAGAAGCCATATCTCAGCTAGGACGGCGCATTGTCCCAGCTAATGTTTTGTATGAAGATGAAATGGGTATCGTACGTCACAATCCGCAAAAACTAGCACGAGTGTTGTTACGGTGGTACGGTGGAGCTCATCATGGGAGATGAATGTAATTTGTCATTTGTCATTTGTTTTGACTCTTGTCTCCCCACTTCGCCATGAAAATTTTTCTTGCAGATGCAGAGGCGACGCTACGCTTAGGTATTGCTCTCGGTGAATCCCTGACCGCGGGCAGTGTAATTTTACTAGAAGGTGATTTAGGCGCTGGTAAAACTACCCTAGTTCAAGGTATTGGCAAAGGTTTAGGAATCACTGAACTTGTTGTTAGTCCCACTTTCACCCTGATTAATGAGTACACCCAAGGACGCCTTCCTCTTTACCACCTGGATTTATATCGCTTAGAACCACAAGAAGTTGCAGCCTTGCATTTAGAAACCTACTGGGAAGGGGTTGAGGTCATACCAGGAATTGTGGCGATTGAATGGGCAGAACGAATGCCTTACAAACCAGATAGTTATCTCAGCATAAATTTGACTTATGAGCATGAGGTTACTCGTCAAGCCGAAATTACGCCATTCAATTGTGCCATTAGCGAAGCGATCGCCTCCATATAATGTCATTTCCAGTTTATAACTGTGTTTAATTTAAGTTGTTTATTTCTCATTAGGGTTGCCATTAGACATTTGTCATTGTTTTTTTGTAATCACAAATAACTAATGACAGCCCTAACAAAAAATTATGCAACTTTTATGCAAATTAGTTGATCAAAACACTAGAAAATTTTTGCAAACAGTCGAGGGAGAATTCCACACTCGTCCTATCTACCACTACCACGCTCACCATCAAAAATTGCTAACATTGTTATCTCAATTATCTAAAGATTGTTGAACAGCAGATATATTCAGGATTGACATCTACTAGCTTTCAGCCAGCAATAATCATTTAAAAACCTGATTTTAATGGTGTGTAAATTAAAGACTTGTAAACTGTTGTTGGGTTAAATGATAGTTGTTACAGAACTTAGCCAGTTTGGTTTAACCCGAATGATTCTCTACAAGTATCTAGAGAACCAATCGGAATTATTGAGCACTAAACGCTAGTAGAGAAAAGTTAAACAACAATCAAGTTCTGCATAAGTCGTTTAACTTATCCTTGTACTCAGTATTCCCAAGGCTAAGTTAATATCTATACATAAAAACACTGATTATTATTAATAAAATAAACTAACTTCAATAAAATTTTATTGAATAATTTTTTAGGTTTATATCTGTAGATAACACGGCTATAAATATATATTTATACAATTATTCCTGTATAAATACAGGAATAATTATAAAGATGCGATAGTAATATTTACGAGGAAAAGGTTAAAGCTTGACCCCGTACTTGCGTATCTAACTGACCTTTATCATAAACAACCTCACCGCCGACAATGGTTGTTACAGCCCATCCTGTGAGGTTCCAACCTTCAAAAGGACTCCAACGACATTTGGTTAACAGTTCCTCACGCCGGACTGGACGGTATGTATTTAAATCTACAAGCACTAAATCGGCATCATAACCAGGTGCGATCGCCCCTTTATTAGGAATACCGTAAGCCACAGCCACGTTTTTAGACATCCAGTTAACAACTTGGGATACAGTACACCGTCCCTCCATTGCCGTAGTCAACATCAAAGCCAGAGAAGTTTCCACCCCAGGCATACCCGAAGGACTGTTGGGATATTCTTGAGCTTTTTCTTCTAGGGTGTGCGGTGCGTGATCTGTGGCGATAAAATCAATCACGCCATCGCGCAAAGCTTGCCAGAGGACTTCGTTATCATGGGGCGATCGCAATGGTGGATTCATCTGTGCTAAAGTGCCAATCTTTTCATAAGCGCTGGTATTCAACAACAAATGCTGTGGTGTCACCTCTGCTGTTACCCAACTCGGTTTATCTTGACGCAGCAAATCTGCTTCTTCGGCTGTTGACATGTGCAGAATATGCAGACGACGCTGATATTTTTGAGAAAGTTTTAATGCTAGTTGAGTTGCTAACAATGCCGCTTGATTATCTTGAATCTGGGAGTGAACTGCTGGATCGTGAATACCAGCAAATTCTTGACGGCGCTGGTTGATTCTGGCTTGATCTTCGGCATGAACAGCAATTAAGCGATTGCCATTGGCAAATATTGCCTCTAGTGTTGCCTCTCCATCAACCAACAACTGACCATGCATCGACCCCATGAAAATCTTAATCCCCGGTGTAGGATTTGCTAAAAGCAAATCTGGTAGATTCTCTGCTGTTGCCCCAATAAAAAAGCCATAATTAACTAAGCATTTGTTAGAGGCACGTTGTAGCTTGTCGTCTAAAGCTAGCTGTGTAGTTGTCAGAGGGCGCGTATTGGGCATTTCCAGAAAAGAAGTGACTCCCCCTTTGGCACAGGCACAACTGGCAGTGAACAAATCTTCCTTGTATTCTAGTCCTGGCTCCCGGAAATGCACTTGCGGGTCAATTATTCCTGGCAACAAAGTTAAACCTTGTGCGTCAATCTCTGTGGTTACTTCTGTGGTTACTATTGCTTGGGAGATTGTTGGTGCAACTTCGACTATTTGGCGATCGCGCGTCAGCACATCCCCAATCATCAATTCACCATTGGGTAGAATTATGCGCGCGTGGCGAATCAGTAAACTTTTTGGAGATGACATGGCGTTAAAGGAGTCACAACACAGAGCTATACCTGATAGATAACTCTCCTTTTAGGTTAAACTTGGTTGCGCTATAAGTAGCCAATTTTTTACTGCACGCTAAAAAAAGTTTATTTTTAATTTATGAATATCTCTGTAAACATGCCCAGATGACCAGGAAATCAAAGTTCTCCTTCCCGTTAAGATTAACAAATAAAGTCTTCCCAAGCGAGTTAATTACCTGCATCCTTCCCTTAGTTAAGTACTTTCATGCAAAATCAAGTGTCTGATAACAACTCTAGCCAACAACCTGACAATTCCTGGATCGCAGAGCTAGGTAGAACAATTATCTTGAGCATAGTTCTAGCCCTGGGAATTCGTACCTTTGTGGCCGAAGCACGCTGGATTCCTTCTGGCTCAATGGAACCAACGTTGCATGGTACACCCAACCAGTGGGAGGCAGACAAAATCATTGTCGATAAGTTGAAGTATAAATTTTCTGACCCGCAACGAGGAGACATTGTAGTGTTTTCACCCACACAAGCACTACAAAAAGAACAATACCAGGATGCTTTTATTAAACGTATAATTGCCCTACCTGGAGACAAAGTAGAACTCAGGAATGGCAGAGTTTATATTAACAACAAACCCCTACAGGAGGAAAATTACCTATCCTCCACACAGCGTACAGTAATTGATGTTTGCACATCAGGACAGCAACCGCCTTTTTTAGCAAAACCCCAGACAATACCACCCGACTCTTACTTAGTGCTAGGTGATAACCGTAATAGTAGCTATGATAGCCGCTGCTGGGGTGTTGTCCCTCGCAATAATATTATTGGACGTGCTGTAGTTCGTTTCTGGCCCCTAAATAATATTGGAGGAATTGATAAGTCACCACTATATCCATAATTAAAAATTATCCACGTGGGAAATATACTCTAATGGGTCGCAGGCAACATCAAGCATCGCCGTCTTCAAGTCAGCAAAATTTCTGGATAGAGGTAACTAAGACGATTGGGCTGAGTCTGATTTTTGCTTTTAGTATACGTACATTTGCGGCACAAGCTTTCAATATTGTTTCTGGGTCAATGGAGCCAACTTTACAAATTAATGATAAGTTTCTTGTAGACAAGGTGAGATACCATTTTGGTGAACCACAGCGAGGAGAGATCGTAGTATTTTCGCCTACAGAGGAGCTAGAAAGAGAACAATACCAGGATGCTTTCATTAAGCGTGTAATAGCCTTACCCGGAGAAAGAGTAGAAATTAAGGATGGCAAAGTTTATGTCAACAACAAACCTCTGCGGGAAGATAAATACCTGACCTCAGAAGAGTGGACATCGATTGATGTTTGCAAAACAGGAAAACAGCCACCGTATCTATCCCAACCAGTCACTATACCGTCCAACTCATATTTGGTACTAGGTGATAACCGCATCAATAGCTATGACGGACGCTGTTGGGGTATTGTCCCTCGTGAGAATATTATCGGTCATGCCGTAGTTCGCTTCTGGCCTTTGAGTAATATTGGAAAAGTGAACAAGTAACTGAGCAATTTGAGATTTGAGATTTTAAGTTGGGATTGGTGAGACAGCGCTGCGTACCCTGCGGGAAGCAAGCTACGCGTGGCGTCTGTGCCAGGAGAAGAGAAGTCATAGCGGCGGCTTCCGCCGGTATGAACTTCGGGGAGGGTTTCCAACGCTAGTCGCTCATGGGGAGCCAGTGCGTTGGGCGGCTCTGCCGACTTGTTCGCTCTTAGCGTTCCCGTAGGGTAGCAACTGGCGTGGATACCCCCAGACGCTCGTGGACTCGCTAACGCTGCGCTATCGCCCTACTTTTTAATCCGAAATCTAAAATCTAAAATTGGTATGATGCCGTACTTAGCTAAAATTTTACTTTACCCTATTAAGTCACTTGATGGCATTGAAGTTAATAATGTCAGAGTGCTTGCTAGTGGCGCACTACAGCATGATCGAGAGTTTGCCATTGTTGACAAAGTTCAGAGGTTTGTAAATGGCAAGCGTAATGCCAAAATTCATTTACTGCGGACGTCTTACGCAAGCCCCTTGGGGGCATCGCAATTTACACCTTTTAATAGAACGATCTCACTGCAATTCCCAGGTAGCGACTCACAACAATTTCATCTGGATGAGCAAAGGCAAGCCCTAGAAGCGTCTTTGAGTGATTTTTTTGGCTTTGCTGTCACATTAGCGCAAAACTCTGTAATGGGCTTTCCTGATGATACAGATTCACCTGGCCCAACAATAATTAGTACAGCAACGCTAGCAGAAGTTGCTTCCTGGTTTCCTGGTTTGAGTGTTGATGAAATGCGCCGTCGGATACGTGCCAACATCGAAATTGACGGTGTACCACCATTTTGGGAAGATCGGTTATTTAGCGAACAAGGCGATGTAGTCTCCTTTCGAGTGGGAGATGTTTGCTTTTATGGGGTTAATCCCTGTCAGCGTTGTGTAGTTCCAACACGTGATTCATATTTAGGGGAAGCTTACCCAAACTTTCAAAAAATTTTTGTGAAACAACGGCAAGCAAGCTTGCCAGAGTGGGTAGCCTCATCTCGTTTTAATCACTTTTTCAAATTGAGTGTCAATACACGATTACCCGCCTCAGAAGCCGGGAAAATTTTACAAATAGGCAACGAAGTTGCGTAAAGTCTGAGCACCGACTTCTGGCGCTCAGAACTTTCCAATAGAGAGGTACTTGCTCAAGACAATTAAACTTTTGTCAAAGTAAAACGTAAAAAATCTTTTGATTTTTTTTACTTTTTGCTATCTATCGATTATGGCAATTTTAAGATTATTGTAGTCAGATGTAAATTTCTGCATCTGAGACTGAAATACCCAAACATCAGCAATTAAGAATTTAATTTAGAGCCTGATGCCAATAGCAACCAGTATCCTAGAACCCCATACTGTAGCTTGGTAGTTAAATTTCAACAAATAGAGTTGGGATTGTGAATGAGTGTAAATATATTTTGCGGTTCATCCAATAAATGTTGATACATTGTCAGATGAAACTGGGCAAAATAAGGTGCTATAACAAAGTCTGAAGATTAAGATTTGGAGGAACTCAGTTAGTCGAACAAGTATCTCTGGCTAATAGTTAGTATTTTATTATACTAAAACAGTAAAAATAGCTCATAGCTTTAGCTATGGTAGGTAGTACTTACCCCTATATTGAATGTAGCTGATATGACAAAAATACTCCAAGTTTAATCTTGGAGAAAAATTAAACAACAATGTTATCGAAAATTCAGCTTGTCAAATCTCTCAATCACTTATTTGGCATGGTTTATGCCAAGATGTCCCTAAGATATGTTCTAATTTTGCCCTTCATATTGCAAATTTTCGGGGCGGTGGGACTTGTGGGCTATCTTTCGTTTAAAAACGGGCAAAAAGCTGTAAAAGAGCTTGCTGCTCAGTTAGAAAATGAAATCTGCGATCGCATTGAACAGCATCTTAATAGCTACTTAACAATTCCCAAGCAAATCAATCAAATTAATTTAGATGCTATTGAGCTAGATTTACTCAACCTTTCTGATTTTAAAACTACCGAACATTTCTTTTGGAAACAAATGCGGGTTTTTAATGTTGGCTACAACAACTTTGCTAACCCTAAAGGGGAATTTATCGGTATTGAACGCCTAAATAATGGCAATCTGTTGATTAATGAAATTACCGAAAAGCATGGCATCGGTAAACTTTATGTTTACACTACAGACAACCAAGGGAATCGCCGCCAGATCAAAGAAATCAAAAATTACGATCCTCGTTTAGAAGCGTGGTATACAGATGCAGTCAAGCTAGGCAAACCCGTGTGGAGTCAAATCTATCAATGGGAATATAAACCAAAAGTTTTATCTATATCTTCCAGCAATCCTATTTACGATCGCACTAACAAACTTATTGGGGTAATTGGTATCGATGTTGTACTAGCACAAATTAGCAATTTTTTAGCAAATTTAAAAGTTGGTAAGTCGGGCAAAACCTTTATTTTAGAACGTTCCGGGTTAATAGTGGCTTCTTCTACTACCGAATTACCATACACACTTATTAATGGTCAAGCAAAACGCCTATCGGGATTAGATAGTCAAGATTCTTTAATTCGACTCGCAACGCAGTATTTGATCAAAAACTTTGGTCAGCAACTCAAGTCTTTTGTAGGGAAGCAACAGCTGAGTTTTACCAGCGATGGAGTAC
The DNA here is from genome assembly GCF_010091925.1 of Nostoc sp. B(2019). Classification (GTDB taxonomy): domain Bacteria; phylum Cyanobacteriota; class Cyanobacteriia; order Cyanobacteriales; family Nostocaceae; genus Komarekiella. The sequence goes on from NZ_WVID01000031.1 coordinate 18,911, forward strand.
GTTATTTTGTGCAGATCAAAAGTTGGAGAGACGAACTAGGTCTTGATTGGCTAATCGTGGTAGTGATTCCCGAAGGCGATTTTATAGAGCAGATTCACCTTAACACCCACACTACCATCCTGCTGTGCATAGTTACCTTCTTAGTGGCTACACAAATTAGCATTTTGATTGCACGCTGGGTAATCGAGCCGATTTTGAGAGCATTACAAAAAGATGTTTTTGCGTTGACGCATAGGCGCTCGAAGGGCGTCTTCTCGCAGAGTAGCGGCTTGTCGTTAAATATCGCCTCTTTTTTTGATATCACCCAACACCAACAAGTAGAATACAATCGCGTTTTAGAAGCTCAAGTAAAAAAGCGTACTGAAGAACTTTTGCAAGTGATTGAACAACTACAAATTACCCAACAAGAACTAATTGAATCACAAACAATCGCTGCACAAGAACAACAAGCAGCTGTTCGCGAAGCGGCGCGAAGTGCAGCTGCAAACCGCGCTAAAAGCGAATTCCTTGCCAATATGAGTCACGAAGTACGTACTCCACTCAACGCCATTCTTGGCTTCACCCAAATCATGAGCCAAGATCATTCCCTATCTAGTAAACAGCAAGAAAACTTGGCAATTATCAATCGTGCTGGCGAGCATTTGCTCAATTTAATCAATGACATTCTAGAAATGTCCAAAATCGAAGCTGACCGAGTCACACTAAATCTGACAAGTTTTGACTTAACCAATCTATTGGAAAACTTAGAAGAGATGTTGCGTTTGCGTGCTACATCCAAAAGCTTAAAGCTAGTGTTTGAATATTCACAAGATATTCCCCAATACATACAAACTGACGAAAGTAAACTGCGTCAAGTCTTACTCAATCTGTTGGGAAATGCCATCAAATTTACTGACACTGGGAGTGTAAGGCTGCGCGTGAGATGGGAGGGGGAACAAGAGGAGGGGGAAAGAGTAAGAAAGGCACAGGGGAAGGGAGAAATTCAAAATTATACCTCTACTCCCCCACTCCCTCGTCTCTTTTTTGAGGTACAAGATACTGGTTCTGGCATTGCTAGTTCGGAAATAGGCTTGTTATTTAGAGCTTTTGAGCAAACTGAAACTGGGAGAAAATCACAACAGGGAACGGGACTAGGTTTAGCAATTAGCCGCAGATATGTGCAACTGATGGGGGGAGATATTGCTGTTAATAGTACTCCTGGTATTGGTAGTACATTTGCCTTTGATATTCAGGTTGGTCTGGCTTGCCCTAATCAAATCCAGACAAACCAAAGTAAATGCCAAGTTCTTACTTTAGCACCTGCTCAAAGCAAATACCGCATTTTAGTAGTTGACGACGCCAGAGATAGCCGTTTATTGCTAGTTAAAATTCTTACATCTATAGGCTTTGAAGTCAGGGAAGCTACAGATGGGAAGGAAGCAATTGCTAGTTGGGAATCTTGGCAACCGCATTTAATATTCATGGATATGCGAATGCCAGTTATGAACGGCTATGAAGCCACAAAAGTAATTAAAATTCGACAAAGCACCCATGGGAAAGAAATTTTACCTGATAATGCCAGGTCAATACCAGCTGCTTTAACTGGTAGAATCTCTGCAACGCATTGCCTACCCATACAACTGGCTCCTCAATGCTTAATGCCAAATACCCGTACTATTATTATTGCCCTAACTGCTAGTGCCTTTGAGGAAGAACGACAGAAAATTTTGTCAATCGGCTGCGATGATTTTATTCGCAAGCCATACACTCAGGAAATATTACTAGAAAAACTGAGCGAACATCTGGGTGTAAAATATATCAAACAAGCAGAAATCACAAACCAAGCAGTTGTAGGTCAAACAGCACAGATGTTTGCTAGCGAAACCGAACTCTTGGGAGTTTTGTCACGAATGTCACCTGAGTGGCTGGGAAAGATGCACCATGCCGCAGCTAGCTGTAGCGATGACCTAATTTTAGAGTTAATTAAACAAATTCCACCAAATAAGAGTCAAATTTTCCAATTTCTCAGGGATTTAGCAAACAACTATCAGTTTGAGAAAATCATGGAATTGACTAGAACAAACGTAGAATGAATTACGAGCGATTAGACTCTGATAAAAAAGATATTTTGATCATTGACGATATGGCGATCAACCTGCGGGTTTTGTCCTCTATCCTGACTAAGGAAGGGTATAACGTCCGCAAAGCCTTGAACTGGCAAATGGCATTGACCGCTTGTCAAACAGTATTACCCGATCTGATTCTACTCGACATTATGATGCCAGAAGTCGATGGTTATGAAGTTTGTCAGAGGTTAAAGGCTTGGGAGTTAACTGTAGATATTCCAGTGATTTTTATTAGTGCTTTAGATGATGTTTTTGACAAAATTAAAGCTTTTAGAGTTGGCGGTGTAGACTATATTACTAAACCTTTTGAGTTTGAAGAAGTTTTAGTGCGTGTGCAAAATCAATTAGCTTTGAGGACGGCACGATTAGAAATATTAAACCTAAACGCCGAACTAGAACAAAGGGTAAAACAACGGACTAGAGAGCTAGAGAAAGCTTTACAAATACTTCAAGAAGAAATAAGTTCTCGTCAGGAATTGCAAAATAAATTGTTAGATATAGCACTGCACGATTCACTCACTGGTTTACCAAATCGAGTGTTGTTTATTAGGCGACTGGAAAAAGCTTTAAATCGTGCTCAGCAAAAATCAAATTATCAGTTTGCTGTATTGTTTTTGGACTGCGATCGCTTCAAAGTGATTAATGATTCTCTTGGACATTTAGTGGGAGATGAATTGCTGATAGCGATCGCTCACCGTCTGCAAACATGTCTGATGCCTGTTGATACTTTAGCACGATTAGGAGGCGACGAATTTGGGATTCTCATAGAAAATCTCACAGATATTAGCATGGCAATCCAACTTGCTGAGCGGATTTTGCAACAGCTAGCATTGACTTTTAAACTATCTAGATATGAAGTATTTATGAATGTTAGTATTGGTATTAGTTGGGGCAACAAAGATTATGAACGCCCAGAGTATTTACTGCGGGATGCAGACACAGCAATGTATCGTGCGAAGGCTCAAGGGAGAGCCAGATATCACGTTTTTGATCCAGTTATGTATCAGGAAGCTATCCAGCTTTTAGAATTAGAAAATGACCTACGAAGGGCTGTTGAACGGCAAGAATTTCGCGTTTACTATCAGCCAATTATCTCCCTCGGCACAGGTAAAATTTCTGGATTTGAAGCATTGGTTCGTTGGCAACATCCAATTCGTGGTCTAGTTGATCCTATAGAGTTTATTCCTGTTGCAGAAGAAACAGGTTTGATTAATCTTATCAACACCTGGGTATTGCATACGGCTTGCCATCAACTAAGCATTTGGCAACAGCACTCAGCAACACCAAAAAACTTAACTATCAGTGTTAATTTGAGCGCAAGGTTGTTTTCTCAACCAGATTTTATCACCCAAATTGATCAAATTATTGATGAAACTAAAATAAATGCTGCTAACTTAGAGTTGGAAATTACCGAAAGTGTAATCATGGAAAATACTAACGGAATTAAAACAATTCTTCAGCAATTAAAGCAACGACAAATTAAATTAATTATGGATGATTTTGGTACAGGCTATTCTTCTTTGAGTTACCTATATAGCTTCCCTTTAAATGCACTCAAAATTGACAAATCTTTCGTCAAACGGATGCAGGAAAATCAAGAAAATATGGGATTAGTGCCAGCAATGATTAGTATTGCTGATTCAATGGGGATGACTGCGATCGCTGAAGGCGTCGAAACAAAAGAACAGTTAGCTCAACTCAGAAGTTTAAACTGTAATTTTGCTCAAGGATATTTATTTTCTAGACCACTCGAACAACAATTGGTTCTCAATTTGCTTGCATCAGAGCCTCAATGGTAATGACTATCGTTATTCTCTGGTAAGCTTCTTTATATCTACGCTCCAATTCAAAATTCACTGAAGTTCTGATATTCGTAACCTGCTATTTAGACTTATCTCAATATTCAAGCAATTAATGAGCAAATTTTTATATGCGGCTAGATAAACTGTGTGTGATATCTACTATACTTACGTAAGAGGGCTATTAAAATTTGCAAAGCTCTTAACATATAATTAGCTTTTATAGCTTGAGTAGATTTCGCACCATGTTTAATTTTACTGGATATTAATATATTAAATATGAGTAGATATAAATAAGCATTTCTCTAAAATCGCACAAAAACTTATTTAGGCTGATTTCAAAGCGTTTAATATTTACTTAATTTTTATAAAAATAGCTGTTTTTTCAAAATGGATTTAAATCAAACTAACCAACATAAAGGAAATATTTTGGTAGTCGATGATACTCCAGACAATTTACGTCTTTTGTCGGCAATGTTGTCTGCACAAGGTTTTGAAGTTCGCAAAGCTTTAAATGGTAAACTGGCATTGACTGCTTGTCAGATGCTTTTACCAGATGTGATTTTGCTGGATATCAATATGCCAGGTATGGATGGCTATCAAGTTTGTCAACAACTGAAATCTAACAGTAAAACTTGTGAAGTACCAGTGATTTTTATTAGTGCCTTAGATGATGTTTTAGATAAGGTAAAAGCCTTTGATGTTGGTGGCGTAGATTATATTACAAAACCTTTTTATGGAGCAGAGGTTGTATTGCGAATTGAAAATCAGATTAATTTACGTTTGCTCCAAACTAAGCTGCAAGAAAAAAATTTTTTATTACAACAAGCTCTTGATAATTTAAAAGCTGCTCAAGTTCAACAGATTCAAAACGAAAAGATGGTGGCGCTGGGGCAGTTAGTGGCTGGGATTGCTCATGAAGTTAATAATCCTATTAGTTTTATTTATGGCAATCTCCAATATGCTGGTCAATATGTAGAAGATTTAGTAAATTTGATTGAGGTCTATCAACAAGAATATCCCAAACCCACACTAAAAATTCAGCAAATAGTCAAGGATATAGATCTGAATTTTGTGATGAAAGACCTGCAAAGCCTCATAGGTGCTATGTATAGAGGCGCTGATCGGATTCGGGAAATCGTACTGGCGCTACAAAACTTCTCTAGGCATGATGAAGCCGAAATGAAGCAGGTAAATATTCATGAAGGCATAGATAGCACTCTAGTAATGTTGCAGCATCGACTGAGAGAAACAGCAGATCGTCCTGCTATTGTTGTAGTTAAAGAGTATGGTAATTTGCCCCCAGTGAATTGTTATGCTAGTGAGTTAAATCAGGTATTTATGCATCTGTTGAATAATGCAATTGATGCTATGGAAGATTCATTTGTTACTAGTCTGTCATTAGTAGAGGACAAACAGAGAAGTCTGAGCGGAGGCTTCCTCCGCTCAGAACTTCTCCCAGGGGGAGACGCCAAGGGCGAACGGGGACAAAGGACAACTCCGCAAATTCGGATTCATACAGAAGTTCAAGACTCTGATTTTGTCAGCATTGCGATCGCAGATAATGGTTCTGGTATAGATGAATCGTTGCGATCGCGTTTATTTAACCCATTTTTTACCACAAAACCCGTGGGCAAAGGTAGTGGGCTAGGATTGTCGATTAGCCATCAGATTATTGTGCAAAAACACCAAGGACAGATTACTTGCACCTCATCCCCAGGAAAAGGAGCAGAGTTTGCAATCAAAATTCCCATCAAGTTAAGTAATACCGAAAAATCTGGGTAGCGATAAAAACTTAGTACAAAGAAGATGAAAGCTTTATTTACCAGATGTTAAGGCCTGATCCGATTGAGGTGGACTACCACTCAAAACTCTGCATGAGGAAATCCGAACTTTTTATTGATTACAGACTACTATTTTTAGTCGCATAAACGCATAATAGAAATGTGACTGATCTGTTCGCCCCTTTACAATCTCTCAAACAAGGCAACTGGTTCAAGCTCATCTGCGGAGCCAGCTTCCAACATTTGCCTGCGGTCAGAAGTTTAACATTAGCCTACACTTTGGCGGGCGCTGACTGCATAGATGTCGCAGCTGATCCAGCGGTGATTGCAGCAGCGCAAGCAGCGCTACAAGTAGCCAGAGATTTGACTAGGGATGCCCAGGAGCGAGGGTTTGGCTACAAAGGCAACTCACCCTTTTTAATGGTCAGCCTAAACGATGGAGAAGACCCCCATTTTCGCAAAGCAGAGTTTAATTCTACGGAATGTCCTACAGACTGCCCTAGACCCTGTGAAAGGATTTGTCCGGCGCAAGCAATCGTGTTTAACCATATAAAAGACGACTTTTCGGGAGTGGTGTCCCAAAAGTGCTACGGCTGTGGCCGCTGCATACCAATTTGTCCGCATGATATAATTTATACATCATCATATATGTCAACGCCGGGAGCGATCGCGCCATTGGTAATGTCAACGGGAATAGATGCCGTAGAAATTCACACAAAAGTCGGGCGTTTGAAAGAATTTCAGCAATTATGGCAAGCAATTTCACCGTGGGCTGATCAACTAAAGCTAATAGCAATTAGCTGTCCCGATGGCGAGGGAATGACTGACTATCTTCATGCAATTTATGAGTTAATTACGCCGCTCAAGAGTGCTTTAATTTGGCAAACCGATGGTCGTCCCATGAGTGGAGATATTGGAGATGGCACTACTTTAGCAGCGGTGAAATTAGGACAAAAAGTTTTGGCAGCTAAGTTACCGGGATATGTGCAGTTAGCAGGTGGTACTAATAGCTACACCGTTGCCAAGTTAAAGGCAATGGGACTGCTCAACAATGCTGAGTTCCGAGTTATGAGTGCTGAGAAAGACTCTATTACTCAGGACTTAAGACGGGGTAAACGCCCCGCTACCGCTAACAGGACTCAGCACTATATTGCTGGAGTAGCTTACGGTAGTTACGCCCGTGTACTGCTGTCACCAATTCTCGATCAGTTGGAGAATAAGGAGGTGAGTAACACTAGTATTAAGGCAACTGTTCGCCTGGAAGAAGATGAAGTATTACTTTGGCAAGCTGTAGAACTTGCCCATTCTCTCGTTTCCCAGCTCAAGTCACAGCAGGAGCGCTAATCGCTCGTTCTGGATACTTTCCTTAACTCTGTTGACCAGAGCAAGGAAATGTCCTCGCTATCTCTAAAAACGTCACCATAGAAAGCATGACGATTACAGACGATCTCCAAAAGTTGTTAGATATTTTGCCCCAAGACCTGCAACAAGTACTAGAGAATCATCCTAAGCGAGATAGTTTAGTTGAAGTAGTCTTGGATCTGGGTCGTCGCCCAGAGGCTCGCTTTCCCAATCAAGCTGAGTATCTGAGCGAAACACCCGTTACTCAAGAACAGATAGATGATTGCATTGAGCGAGTCGGAATCTTTGGCGGAGATAATCGCGCAGGAATTGAGCGAACTTTGCATCGGATCAGCGCCATCCGCAACCGCACCGGCAAGATTATCGGCTTGACCTGTCGCGTTGGTCGGGCGGTATTCGGAACCATTGGCATGATTCGTGATTTGGTAGAAACTGGTAAATCGATTCTCATGCTGGGGCGTCCAGGCGTGGGCAAAACTACCGCTTTAAGGGAAATTGCTCGCGTTTTGGCGGATGATCTGCATAAACGTGTGGTGATTATCGATACCTCCAATGAAATCGCTGGGGATGGTGATGTTGCTCACCCCGCCATTGGTCGCGCTAGGCGGATGCAAGTGGCTCATCCCAACGAACAGCATCAGGTAATGATTGAGGCAGTGGAAAACCACATGCCAGAAGTCATCGTGATTGACGAAATTGGCACAGAACTGGAAGCTTTGGCGGCTCGTACCATTGCCGAACGGGGTGTGCAATTGGTAGGTACTGCCCACGGTAATCAGATAGAAAACCTGATTAAAAACCCTACCCTTGCTGATTTAGTTGGGGGTATCCAGGCTGTGACGCTGGGAGATGATGAAGCCAGACGCCGGGGTTCTCAAAAGACCGTTTTGGAACGCAAAGCCCCCCCGACATTCGAGATTGCTGTGGAAATGTTGGAACGGCAACGCTGGGTAGTACACGAAAGCGTTGCTGACACAGTAGATAATCTGCTCCGGGGACGTCAGCCTAGCCCACAAACGAGAACTGTTGATGACCAGGGCAAAGTTGCGGTTACACGGCAGTTAGCAGTTGTGAATGGTCGTGGTGGACAAATGACCACAGGGGAAGAATTCCCACCGCCGCGACCGTCTAATGGCTGGCGTTCATCTGGACAGATGGTGGCACTGCCGGCATTGCCTATAGAGCGGGAGCGGGTAACTGGGAGAAGCGAGTTTGACCGCTTACTTGATGAATCTTTCAATTACTCAGAGAGCGTTGATTTTACCGCTACAAGGCAGGCGGGGCCAAATGGCGAAGATTTACCATTGCACGTTTACCCTTATGGCGTCAGCCGCCACCAACTAGAGCAGGTAATCAGCGTGCTAACTCTACCGGTGGTATTGACAAAAGATATTGATAGTGCTGATGCAATTTTAGCACTGCGATCGCACGTCAAAAACCACGCCAAATTACGCCAAATGGCAAAAGCCCGTCAAGTACCCATCCACATGATTAAGTCCAGCACCATTCCGCAAATTACCCGTGGCTTGCGGCGGTTGCTGAACATCGACGACCCGGAATTAGCTGATGACCGAGAACTGCAACTGTTTTTACACAGTGGTAGCGATGACGAGATGGACGCCCTCGAAGAAGCTAGACTTGCCGTAGAGCAAATTGTAATTCCCAAAGGACAGCCAGTTGAGTTATTACCCCGTTCTCCCCAAGTCCGCAAAATGCAACATGAGTTGGTAGAACACTATCGCCTCAAGTCGCACAGTTTTGGCGAAGAACCAAATCGGCGCTTAAGGATTTATCCGGCGTAATCACAAACAGCCCCTCTCCACAAATTGAGAGGGGCTATTTTGAAAAGATAGACATCAATAAAAGTTGCCTCTACAAGATATCTGAGATTATCTTGGATTAGGTGAGCCATGTAAAGAGTTGGGGATACTTTCTAAAGGTCATGTGATAGATCAGGATTAGTTGCAGGATATATTGGTCAAACTGCAATTAAAGTAGATGATTAACTTTCTTGCTCATCTAAAGCCCACTCAAATCGACGCTTTAAGTCATTGCAGTGATTAGGGGGTAAAATTCCATCATGCTGAAGTCTACCAACTACAATCCCCGATGCAATGCCAATTTCAGCAGCAAACTGCTCAATGCACGCTTTGGTGCGTTGTTGACCTGATGCTAAAAATCCCTTGAACTCAATAGGGGGGATAAGTATATCCGCAGCGAATTTGTTTGCTTCTTCCTCCTTTTCTAAATCCTCAACAGCAGCAACACCTTTGCCTTCCAGGAATACATCACGCTTACCATGCAGCAGAATATGACCAGATTCGTGGAAGAAAGCAAACCACAGATGGTCATCAGTTTTGTGGCGCAGGCTGAGTTGAATCAGCGCTTTATGAGGATTTAACCAGCGTGTTGCACCACTGACTCTTGTCTTGGGAAGTTCCGGTATAAAAACCACAGCCACACCTGCTTCAGCACACAGTTGCACTAATTCTGGTTGAAAAACCTCTACCGATTTCATCGTTAGAGCGCGGACTCGTAGCAGTGCTTCCCTGAACTTATTCGCATCATAGGTAGCACAAGGAATCTCAGCTGCTTCGATTTCTCCTTGACGCAGCCAAGCGGACATTGCACCAGGCTCACTTTGAAAAGCCTGCGATTTGCGAAAATCTACATGAGTACAACAGCATATTCCCTCCCATTGTTCAGGGGAGGCGACGGCGAAAAAATTTAGCACTTCCCGCAATTGTTCAACTTTGTCCTGACAGCGCCGAATCCAACCAAAATCAATCATGGCTCTTACAGGAATTTGTCTAAGCCATGTGACTTCCTTTTGCAAGCGCTCTTCTTCTTCAAGCCGTGCTAAAGCTTCTCGATATTGTCGTTCACGGTTGTTCCAAAAACTAGCGCTTATACCTAATACACGCTCTAGCTGCAATGCTGTTTCAGGAGTAATAGCTGCTTTGGCATTAATGATTTCGTTAATTGTTTTTTTAGGTCTCCCTGTACGTTCCGCCAGTTCAGCTTGGGACATACCCCGCTCCTCAAGGATTTCTTGAAGAGTCTCCCCTGGAGGAGAAACGTAATCTGGCGTGTATTGATTTTGGATTGCATTACTCATGAGTATCCTCCACGCCCAGTATTCTAACGGCAGTTACTTTATTCCAGTCGATGCCACCATCTGGTTTGGTAGGAATTGGTTCATCTGCTGGCTCAAATATTAGCCGATATGGATGATCCAAATCTAGCGATAACTGACCTGCGCGGTCTTGAAGCAATTCGTGACATCTTCCTGGAAGATTTCGCATATCTTCAAGTACGTTGGCAGCACGTAAATCATCTAGTCGTCTTCGGATGCGTTTTGCTCTATCTGCACCATGTTTTCTTTCTAGAAGCCTTTGGTTATTGCACTCTTTTTCAAATCTACGATTATTAAATACAATATCCATTGTAGCAAGCTTCTACTAATCTTGTTAACCTATAAGGTTAATAACATTTTAGGCGGCTGAACTAAAAATGACAGCAATTACCCAAAAATTAGTCTAAAGCTGCTAGCATATAGTACGTTTGTTTTATATCGACTTCATGCTCAAAATTTCAGCCTTTTGAAGTGCTATTACCCGTCAGCGATCGCAAGCACAAATGTACCACCACATCTCATGCTAAGCTGCTTTGTTTGCGTCTATGGAAGCTTATTCACCTTATCGTGTAAGTGCGATCGCTTCCTGAAAACTTCATCCAGTCCTTTGTTAATCTAAAGCATCTCGCAGCCGCCCCACCATCTCGGCACGATTGACAACTTCCAATTTACGAAACATTCTTTTCAAAGCTTGCTTGACAGAATTTTCTGTAATCCAAAGTTTTTCACCAATTTCCGCATTCGTTAACCCCTGTGCTACCAACTCAGCAATTTGAATTTCACGCAGGGTTAAGCGGTTAGCTACAGAATAATTCAATCTTGTTTGTCGCATCCCTAAAGTTGCTAGACAGGCTGACATGTGAGTGCAAACAGCGCTTAGGTCAGAAATATTTAGGTAATTAAATGCTGGTGTATGACCCACACGGGCAAAGTAAACTGCACCGATTAGACTACCACCGCCTACTATTGGCCCAGTCATGATATGTTCATGGTCATAGTAGGCGCAACAATTTTTATAAAGTTCGCATTGCTTCCAACCCCCTGGAGGTAATACCATTTCCTCGTGTGCTGGAGCATGATGCTCAACTACGTAGTGCAATACTGGATCAACAGCCCGACCGACTTTTTCGTAGAGTTCCACGAATGTATCAACATTGGGCATACCGTGAACATCTACCGCAGCATAGCGCGAGCGCTCATTCAGAAGATAGATTCCCCAACGTTGGACGCTAAAATGATCGCCAACTCCATCCATAAAGCAAAGTCTTAATTCGCGCTGATCACGAGCAGAGGCTAAGGCTTGAAATAAGTTATGAAGAGAATTAGCCATTAAAATTAAGTGTACTCGATTGAGGACTAGGCAGAATCGATACTCACTTTTACCATAGTCCGTAACAATCGTTAAGAGAATTTGATAATGACAAATCTAGTAAAATATCACATTGGTCTAGTCATTTTCCCCGGTATGACTCAACTCGATATGACTGGGCCACATCAGGTATTTGCCCTGATGCCTGAAACTTGCGTTCATTTGTTATGGAAGAATTTGCAGCCAGTGACAAGCAATGAGGGGATGACGATTTTACCCACAACCACGTTTGAAAATTGTCCATCACTAGATGTTTTATGCGTTCCTGGTGGTGCTGTGGGACAGGTAGAGATGATGCGGGATACTGAAGTGCTGGAATTTCTCCAGCAACAGGGTAAAACCGCAAAATATATTACTTCGGTGTGTACTGGCTCTTTAATTCTAGCGGCGGCTGGATTACTACAAGGCTACCGCGCTGCTTGTCATTGGGCATTTCGTGACCAGTTAGCAATGTTGGGGGTTGAGGTCGGAACGCAAAGAGTGGTAGTTGACCGCGATCGCATCACAGGCGGTGGTGTTACCGCTGGGATTGATTTTGGACTGATAGTTGCTGCTCATCTGTGCGGTGAAGAAACAGCCAAGCTGATTCAGCTATTGTTGGAGTATAACCCTGCACCACCTTTTAACGTCGGTTCGCCAGAAAATGCTGGGGAGGCTTTAGTTGAACAGGTGAAGAAGTTAGGGAAGCAGTTGATTAGAGCATCTCTTGCACAGACGAAGCAAACAGCCAAGTTATTGGGTGTTTAATTGATTTGTTCGGACTGTTGAGGAGATATCGAATGCAGCTTTGCTACCATCTCAGTACGTGCCGAAACCTCTAGTTTGCGAAACATCCTCTTCAAAGCTTGCTTGACAGAATTTTGCGTAATCCAAAGTTTTTCACCAATTTCCGCATTAGTTAACCCTTGCGCTACTAGTTCAGCAATTTCTAACTCACGCGCTGTTAGTGGACTGATTAAAAAGGAGTTGGAGATTTTTGGTTTCGTCCGCAGGGTTGCCATTTTTGCCGACAAATGAAGGCATAAAGCGCTCAGGTCAGCTAAATCGTTGGCATTAAAGGCAGGATTCCCCTTGTCGCGGGTAAAGTTCAGCGTTCCTACCAGATGACCATCGCAAACAATTGGCCCTGTCATTACGTGTTCGTGGTCGTGGCGCGGGCAAATATGCTTCCAGTCGCCTGGAGATAGTATTAATTGCTCATGAGCGGGTGCGTGACGCTCAACCACGTAGCGCCCGACGGGATTGCTTTCTAAGCATACTGCCGGAATGCTTTGAACATCAATCTCAGCCGTTGGCGGCTCATCTAGGAGATAGATACCCCAATTTTGCACGCCGAAATGTTCGCTAATTTTATCCACCAGAGCTAGTTTTAATTCTTGCTCATTACGGACATTAGCGATCGCATGAAATACGGCGTGAAGAGAATTAGCCATAAGTGTACCCAGTTGGGGTCTATCCAAGGCTCAACAATTACTTCTATGCTAATACCAAGAAAACTAAAACGCTAATTACAGTGGCGATAGGAGAAGCACATGACAGTTACACAACTCTCTGCTCAGGAACTTTTCCGGGCTGCTTATGAGAACCGCTATACGTGGGATAAGAATTTCCCCGGTTACACTGCAAATATTACTTATAAGCATGACGATAAGGTGTTTACAGGCAAAGTTCTCGTCAACGCTAATCTCAAGGCGGAAGTGTTGGATGTAGACGATGAGCAAGCAAAGCAGGCAATTCACGGTCAAGCTTGGGAGATAGCAATTCACCGCATCCGCCGCAGCTTTGAAGACACTCACAGCACCAATACGTTTAGCTATGGCAAAACTGACGAAACTGGCGCAGTTGAGCTTTTAGTTGGTGGTAAGGCTGAGGGCGACAAATACAAAGTCCGCAATAATGAGGTGTGCCATGTTCACCGTCTCATCCACGGTACTTTTGTGACAATTGACACTTTCAGCAGTCACGATACTGGCGAAGGCTACCTGTCTCACACTTATGACTCTGTGTATCATGACCCCAAAACTGGGGAACAAAAGGGTGGAAGAAGCGAATTTACAGATGAGTATGAAAAGGTTGGTAACTATTTCATTCTGAACCGTCGAGAAATTCGCACTGAGATAGAAGGACAAGTATCTGTTCAGGAATTTGTCTTTTCTGATATCAAATTGTTAGAGCCAACTGCTGCTTAAGCTGCATATCTTGAATATAAATATTGGCGATCGCCCTTTTTATTAAGGAGGCGATCGCTTTTCTTTTTAGTGTTCCAAGTTATAAGCATGAACTTTCGATAAAAAAGCTTGATGTTCCAAGTTCTGAGATGAAATGATGAAGTTTAAAAGGCAATTATACTTGTGGTAAACGGTGCGATGGCGCGGAGCGCCCGCTGGAAGCGATCGCCCGACATTCGTTGCAGTAAAGAAAATGTCCCCAGATATAATCAAAATATAATAAGTCAATCACAGCAATTGAAAAGATAGTCAACAAAATGACACGACTTTCTTCTAATCACACACCACGTCGAGGAAGAGTATTCCCAGAACGCCAACTTTCACCTGAAGAGAAGGCACAACGGAAAGCTGAAGATGAGGTATTTTATCAGCGTTGTCGAGTGATATTTAACCGAGTTCAACTAGAACTAATTAAGGATCACTACGATTGGTTTATAGTCATTGAGCCTAATAGTGGAGATTATATTATTGATTCCGATGAAACAGTTGCTAGACAGAAGGCTCGCGATCAATTTGGTGATACCCTGCGTCTGATGATGCGAATCAATGAGACTGGAACCTGTGGCAGAATATGATTTCAGGCGAGTTTAACAGTAATTTTTGAAATTGGTTTGATTGCTGCTGATGGTGATATTATTCCAGTCCAGGCACTACTAGATACAGGATTTACAGGCTACTTGGCGATTGATAATCAAGATGCTCTTAGTTTGGGATGGTTGAGGGAGAGTCAAACAGAAGATATGCAGACAGCGAGGGGAGAAGCACGATTTAACCTGTATCAGGGAAATGTGCTGCTGGATGAAGAGGAGTTTGCAATTCCAGCATTGGGTGGAGATGAACTGCAAGACATTCTTTTAGGTGTACGTTGGTTACAGATAAAGCGGTTGGTGGCAGATTTTTCAGCAGGAATATTGACGCTGGGATGAGGCGATCGCACTTCTATAAGACAACAGAAACAAGATAAGATTAGAGAATATTGAGATTATCAAAATATATAAACACTTTCAATGAACAAAGTTATACCTTTTCAGACAGTAGTAGAATATGTTGAAGCTCTTTCAATAGAAGATCAAGACTTGCTGCTGGAACTAATTCAGAAAAGACGAGTTGAAAAACGGCGTCAAGAAATTGCCAACAATGCAGCACAAACGCTGGAAGCAATCAAGACTGGTAAAGCTAAACGTGGAAGCATTGCAGATCTAAGGGCTGACTTACTAAGTCAAGAATGAAAACCCTGATTTGGAATAATAGCTTTAAGCGTGCTTTTAAGCGAGTGGTTCGTAAGAACCCTCGCTTAGAAGGAAAAATTTTTGAAGTTTTGGAATTGCTGGAAGCTGACCCGTTTACAATATCTTTGAAGCCGCACAAATTGAAAGGTGAGCTAGAAGGTTTGTGGGCGTGTTGGGTCGAATATGATTGTCGTATAGTCTACACCTTTGATACGAATAATGATACTAATGAAGAGATGATTGTCCTCATCGATATTGGTACTCATGACGAGGTATATTGAGGAGTTTATGCAAGGCGTAGGCGTAGCCCGTCGTAGCGAAAAGTTCTGTAGGCGGGTTTCCCGCCGTAGGAAACTTTTCAAGACAGACATCGCTTTACTGTTAATTTAAGGAGCGCATTGTTTCTATACTAAATACTGTGAGCAAGCGGTTGATAATTAGATATCCGCTCATATCCTCTGTAAATATACTTTTTAAGTAATTTTCCTACAATCGAGATACTTTGCTCAATCTCCTCTTGTGGGAGGCAAAAAGTCAGACGCATAGCCGGATAACCTTGCTTATCTGGAAAAAACGCTGAACCACACGCCAGGTAAACATTTTGTGCAAAAGCTTCATTACGAATTGTTTGAATAGGAATATCATCTGGTAGCTGCACCCAGAGAAATAATCCTCCCGTGGGAACTGTCCACCGCGCCTCTTGGGGAAAATAATGCTCTAAAGCTTGCAACATAGCATTACGACTTTGCAGATTATCTGTGCGAAGTCGGCTGAGGTGTCTGCGGTAATGTCCTGAAGCGAGATATTCACTCACTATTGCTTGAGAAATACTGGATGTATGCAAGTCATGGAGCAACTTCCGCTCAATAATTGCTTGATAATGCTTACCTGTAATTACCATATAACCCACTCGTAAACCAGGCATCAAAGTTTTAGAAAAGGTACTTAAATAAATTACTAAATCATTTTTATCTAAAGCTTTAATTGGTGCTGGTACAGGCTGGAAACTTATTCCTTCATAGGCGTTATCTTCTAAAATTGGACACTCGTATTTTTCGGCTAATGCTAGCAATTGTTGGCGATGTGCTTGTGTTGTTGTCAATCCTGTAGGATTGTGGAAAGTGCTGATCGTATAAATTAATTTAGGACGGTGGCTATGTAAATATTGTTCTAATAATTCTAGATTCATTCCCTCTGCTGTCATGGGAATGCCAATAATTCTGGCTCCTAAGTTTTCTAAAATGGATATTGCACCATAATATGTGGGTGCTTCTACAATCACCCAATCACCAGGTTTTACATAATAGTTCATCGCTAATGACAACCCTTGCTGAGAGCCATTAGTAATAATCAAATCTTCTGGAAAAACTTCTAATCCCTGCTGCACTAACATCTGAGCAATTTGTCTGCATAAAGTTAGTTGTCCTTGAGGCATATCATGAGAAAAGAAAAGATCAGGGTTTTCTTGTCTTAATGCTCGTCTAGCAATGAGGTTGATATCTTTTGGTGGATGAGGATAACCATAGCCCAAATTAATTACTCCTGGCTGCGTTTTTGCTTGCACCAAGGGAGTGTACATATCATAAAAAGAACTTTTGTCTGGCTCAAGAATTGTAACATTTTGGGCTGGGGAAAATGTAGATTCTAGGTTGGTACAGTGAAGAGAAACGCTGTTAACAAAATATCCAGATCCCTGACGAGCACAAACAATACCATCTGCTTCTAAAACGCTATATGCTTCAATAATCGTGAGTTTATTGACCTGCAAATTTTCTGCAAGCGAGCGAATAGAAGGGAGGCGATCGCCACTTTTAAGTGCGCCAGATTTGATAAGATGACTGATGCGATCGCGTATCTGCAAATAAATAGGTTTGGGTGATTGGCGTTCCAAAATAATATTCATTTTGACGCACTCATTTAAAGAGTGCAAAATCATCAATACTGGCAATATAAACGATTTTTACTAAGTTTACCTAGTACAGTTGGCGGCTTTTTTACTATAACAGTTGTAACGTCACATAACTGTACTAGATCAAATCTGCTAAAACTGTACCTTCTCAGTTAAAAATTCCTAAGTAAAAGTAAAAGTAATAGTTCACTATTGCTCATGTACTTTTGCTATGAATAAATTTAATTTTTTGTTATCCTTGCAAAGGATTTGGCAACATTTTATCGTATGGATGATTAGCGGTACTGACCTTCAAGTTTGGCAGGAATCAGACCATCATGGTCATACTTATTGTTGGCACGCCTACGACCCGATGACAGGACGTTCTGCCTGTTTTGGTTCTGAAGAAGAAATGCGAATTTGGATTGATAAATGTTACTACAGATAGCATACGCTAATCACATATCCTAACTTCGTAATTTATCTATATTCTGCTCCCAATTTGCCCCATCAAAAGGTACAATTTCAAAGTTAGATATAACATCCCCATCTAAACACCGCACATTCACATCAATACAATCAGGATGACTTCGCGGGATATAAAAAGGATGCATTCCACAAATACAGCAAAATTTATGCTGAGCAACTCCTGTATTAAATCTGTAAGTTGTCAACTTATCTTCACCTTGCAATAAGGTAAACCGCTCTTGCTGCACAATTAAATGTAAAAATCCCTTTTTTCGGCAAATTGAACAGTTGCAATCATCCACTTTGTTTTGTTTAACCACTACCCGAAAACGCACCGCACCACAGTGACATCCACCTTCGTAAGTGATTGGTTCATTGATATTTGTTGTCATGTAAAGGTAGCTGAAAAATTGATTAACTTTGCTATTTTACACCTATCATACTTACTAGCCAGAAAATAAATTATCTGAGTAAGTGTCAATTAATGAGCATATTCCAAAATGCCATTTAAATAAAAGTCAGCGTGATTCTATTTTAGAGACTCTTTCCTCTAATTTGTTGACTTGTTGCTTCAATTCAACTACCAAAGTTGCTAGCCGATCAAGCATACGATCTTGCTGTGATAACTTCCCTCTGGAACCAGTTGATTGCCGTGGGGTAAGTGTTGTTCTAGGGGATGGAGACTGGCGTGGTTGACCCAGTTGAGATTCTAGCTGGTTTAACCGCGACTCGACACGATTAAAGTCCGCTTCTAGATTGTTGAGGCGGGACTCCACTTGTTGCGATGAGGCAGTTTCAGGAAACAACCCCATCGAGATAATCATTACTAAAATCCCGGCGAGAACTAGCACCTTGATTTTTTTCATGTCAATAGCTGACTTTTTACAAAAGCTTTTATAAGCAACTTTTTTGGATATGACTACAGACTAAGTAGCTAGGCGTAAATAAATTAAAGTTTGTAGTGAGTTAGCGCGGTCTTGGGGGTTTCCCCCATGAGCGACTAACGAACCCGGAGGGTAAGGACTTTAGTCCTGACAATCCCTGTTTTGAGCGATGAATCGCTCTCTCCGAGACGCTACGCGAACACTACGAACGAGAATTTGATTTGATGTTTAATTATACCTACCTACTTAATAGTCTGAAGACATTTCATTTATTTATCTCGTTGCAAGTTAGAAAATAACCTCTGCCAATCGATAGAGTTGACACTATTCTCTCCTTCTTTAACTTCAAGCGTGATGTTACAAGCATTTGCTAATTTCAGCGATCGCACACAAATTTCTGCAACATCCTCACGGCTGATTTTGCCTCTAATATTGTCACCTTGCTCGAATATTAATTCTTTGCCTCCTGCTTCTTCTGTTAAGGCACAAGGTCTGATAATTGTGTAAGGAATTCCACTTTCTCTTAAACTATCTTCTCCCTTTAATTTCCATGTTAAAATTCCTCCTAATTGGTCATTTAATCTGACCGCTGGTGGTTCTTCATCTAAATTAATGCCGGGGCGACCAGGACGAGTTACACCTGCTGAACTGACGAGGACGAACTGTGGTAAAGTTGTCCCGTCATAAGCTTTTATTGATTCTACTTGTAAAGAAAAACCACCAGGTGTGAATTTAGGATTTAATGCATTATCGTATTCAAATTTGCTCAACATTAGTTGAAACGAGCAAATTTTACTAGAGTCAATTGGGGGAGCATCTTTGACAGTTTTTGCCCGAAATACGGGAATTAAATCTACAAAAGGGACGTGAATATCTATCCAGGTATTTGCTACGGTATCAAAGGAATAGCCATAACCAACGCCGTCCCATTGTGCTTCTGTCCGCAGAAAGATTTTATAGCGCTGACCGTCGCCTTTGACGCGCAATTTCACACCTTGGGAATCAGATAAGTTGAAGGGTGGATCAAAGTTTTTAGTTCTTACCGAAGCAAATCCGCCAGAGTTAGCGGTGGAGACATTACCTGCAAATAAAGCTGTATTTTCCACAAATTGCATATTACTTGCACTCACACCACCCATTACAACATCATCGACCGCACCCCAAATGTTTTTTAATTCTATTGATGGATTCGTGAAGTCAAATATCAGTTTTTCACTTGCTTCGGGTAGATATCTTTTTGCCGCTAGTACTAAGTTTTTAACACCTTGATATTCTACGTTTTCGGGAGTATCACCGACAATTTCTGGGAGGTAAAATTTAACACCTTGATAGTATTTGGCTCTATCTGCTGTGTCTCCTTCTACTGGTTGTACACGCACTGCTGTGCAACAAATTACAGCTTGAATATCAGCCATAACTATGGAAGTCAAAGTTTCTGGTTTAGTGATATCCGCAACTACCAAGTCAACATCATCACCAATAATTGACCGTGCTCTGTCGATATCTCGCACGATCGCCCTAACTCTATAACCCCTTTCTAGCGATCGCCGCACCACCCGTTTTCCGACGCCACCCGTTGCGCCTGCTACCAGTATTACACCCATGTTTCTTCCTCCATCGGGTCTATTTTGATTATCCTTGGGACGACCTTGGATTAACTCTTGTACCCAGTTAAGGAAAGGAATTACCTCAAAGTAAGTCAGGGTTTCGATAAACCTGCCTAAGTCCCATTGAGAACGATTTTTGTCAGTCACAATCGCGTCCTCGCAACTTTTCTTAAGTCTAGCTTTCCTAGCATAGTGTGGCTGACGCAAGTATTTTTATAACATCTTGCTACATAATAACGGAACGGTTGATAAAGGCAGAAGCAGGGGGGCAGAGGGAGCAGGGGAAGCAGGGGAAGAAAAATTACAATTGACTAATGACTCTTGACTCTTGTACAGACGAGTAGACGCTCGGAGAGCGGCTTCTCGAAGAGTATAATCGCGTCTCTACTGTTTGCATTCCATCCTATCGCTCAATAACGTTAGGATATTGACGAACTGTTACTCATCGCTACAGTAATTTTTTATGAGTCAATTGGAAAAAGTTCAATCAGAGTACGAAAAATTTACTGAAGAATTTCAGAGTGTAATCATTAGCACTGTGAGCGCACAGGGAATACCCAACTCTAGTTACGCTCCATATATGATGGATGATGCCAAGAATATTTACATTTACGTTAGTGGTCTTGCAAGCCATACCAAAAATATTTATGTCAATCCTCATGTTAGTGTCTTATTTATTGAGGATGAAGCTCAAACTAACCAAATTTTCGCCCGTCGCCGTTTAAGTTTTGATTGTACGGCAGCTTTAATAGAACGTGAAACTGACAAGTGGAATGAAATTGTTGAGCAATTTCAAGAGCGGTTTGGTCAAATTATTGAGGTTTTGCGCGGCTTAGGTGACTTTCGGATTTTTCAGCTAACTCCTAGTGAAGGTCGTTTTGTAATTGGTTTTGGTGCTGCTTATCATATCAGTGGCGATAACCTCCATCAACTCGTTCAACTTACAGGAGATAGTGACCAAAAGCCAGGATAAAAAACGAAATAATAAAAGACAAAAAGCGTACTAGCTCCCGGATTTATCGGTAAGCTTTACTTTATACTTTTGGCGTCAGGCTAAGTGCAATTAAACTAAACTTTTGAATTTTATGCTTCAGTTTCAACCTCCTGGCTTTGGACATAAAGTCATCCATACATCCTTGGGGGCAATGGTTTACTATACCCAAACGAATGCACCTTGGGCGTTCGCTGACACTGAAGATTTACCCCCATTACTATTTCTTCACAACTTTGGTGGTGGGGCCTCTGCTTATGAATGGTCTAAAGTTTACCCGGCTTTTGCCTCTACTTACCATGTTTTAGCTCCCGATTTAATCGGTTGGGGAGAGTCGGCTCATCCACCCAGAGATTATCAAATTAGGGATTATCTCAGCACGATCGCAGAGTTTATCATTCAAACTTGTCGTCAGCCTGTGACGGTGGTAGCCTCGTCTCTGACAGCTGCTTTCGCTATCCGCTTGGCTATTGTCCAACCCAACTTATTCAAAACACTGTTCTTGGTTTGTCCCTCTGGGTTTGATGACTTTGGCCAGGGTGCTGGACGCAGACTTCCACTTTCAGTAATTAATACACCCTTATTAGACAGTTTAATTTATACTCTTGGGGCTGAAAATGAAATTGCAGTGCGAAACTTTTTACAGAGTTTTCTGTTTGCTAAAACCCAACGAGTATCTCAGGAAATGGTAGAGGCCTATTTAATCTCTGCACAACAGCCTAATGCTAAGTTTGCCGCTTTGTCATTTTTACGGGGCGACCTTTACTTTGATCTAAGTTTGTATATTCAGCAACTAATAGTTCCCACTGTCATTTTTTGGGGTGAGAAGGCACAATTTACCAGTATCAAACTGGGGCGACGCTTGGCAAATTTAAATATAAGTGCAATTCGAGATTTTTATGCGATCGCAGATGCAGGAATACTACCCCATCTAGAAATACCAGAAGTTGTAATTGGTTTATTGCAACGGTATTTAAAGTAAACATTAATCTGAAATACTCAGTTCCTCAACCACAGACTCCGGCAAATCTGTTAACTCCGCTACCTGTTTTACTGTCATCCCTAATTGAAGTAGTTTTCGTGCTGTTTGTTGCAACTGCAAATTTACTTGATCTGCTCGTTGTTGTTCTTGGTCTGCTCGTTGTTGTTCTTGGTCTGCTCGTTGACGTTGCTTTTCTTCTGCTGTTGGCAACAATTCTCCATCCATTGTTGCCCAACGCAACCAAGTTGTATTAACGTTTTTGTAGCTACCTTGCCAACGTAGTAATACTAAACCTAATGCTTGACTCACCAGTTGATTTTCTGCATTAGGCGTTATTGATTGATACACTCCACTACCAAGAGAAAAACCAGCCCAGTCATCAGGGTTGAAAGGATCAAACCAGAAATATTCTGGAACGCGCATTTGATTTTGATAAATCAGTTTTTTCTCATTTTTATCGGTTGCTGCTGTACCCGGCGAAAGCAATTCAATTACCACATCAGGGCCTTTACCTTCTTCCCAAACAACCCAACTGCGGCGTTCTCCTTTGGGTACTCCTAGTACAGCAAAAAAGTCTGGGCCTCTAAAATCTTGGTTTTTCAACTGAGCCAGACTGAAATAAACAAACATATTGCCGCTTGCATATCCATCCTCCCGTTGTTCCAGCCAAGTCTCTACGACATCAATTAACAATTCCATTTGCATTTTATGTCGTTGGCTTTCCATTGGGATACCGTCATCGTAGGGTAGTTCTGCCTGGGTAGGCGGGAGTGTTATGTCTGGTGCAGCGAGGGTAGTTTCTGACATGGTTTTCTTAAAGCTGATCTGGTGGAGCTTCTCCAATTTCTGTAACCGAGCTGCTAATCGCTCTGTACGTTATTGTGCATCAGCCCGTCGTCGTTCTGCTTCCTCCGGTAATAGTACCAAATTACCTGCTTCGTCATAAATCTCAATCAGATAGCAGTGTCATTTACAGTACCAAGCCATAGCCCGAACGTCTGACAACACAATCAATGCAGAAGACTAATATTTCTATATTGCTTGATAACTTGGAGGCTATGATTCATTTAGACATTAGCCCGCGATCGCTCAGTTCAAGTGTGATGGTTGCTTTTCGTTACTGTACTTTGCAGAAACCTCAATTTACAACTTAACAAAATTTTAACTTGCGTCTATGCGTTTGACCTCACTTGATGTTTTTCGTGGTATTACCATCGCTGGTATGATTCTCGTCAACATGATGGGAGTTGCAGATGACGTGTATCCTCTATTAGCTCACGCCGACTGGAACGGCTGTACACCAACAGATTTAGTATTTCCCTTCTTTTTGTTCATTGTCGGGGTGGCAATGAGTTTCTCTTTGTCAAAGTACACCGAAGCCAACAAACCGACTTCAGCAGTTTACTGGCGCATCTTGCGCCGCGCCGCCATTCTCTTTGCTTTGGGGTTGCTGCTAAATGGCTTTTGGAATAAGGGTGTTTGGACTTTCGACTTAAGTAGCATCCGCATTATGGGAGTGTTGCAGCGCATCAGCCTTACCTACCTCCTAGCCTCTCTAGCAGTCCTCAACTTGCCGCGTAAAGGGCAATGGATACTTGCAGCAGCACTACTCATCGGCTACTGGTTGACGATGATGTATGTACCAGTACCCGATTATGGCGCTGGCGTTCTCACGCGGACAGGAAACTTCGCCGCTTACATTGACCGCCAAATTATACCCCAAGCGCATCTGTATGCAGGCGATGGTTTCAAAAATTTGGGAGATCCAGAAGGGCTTTTCAGCACCATTCCTGCTATAGTTAGTGCCCTCGCTGGCTACTTTGCTGGGCAATGGATACGCAGTCAGTCAGTGCAATCACGTACGAGTATCGGTTTAGTATTATTTGGCATTGGTTGCTTAATTATTGGTTGGGTGTGGGGGTGGACATTTCCCATCAATAAAAAGCTTTGGACGAGTTCCTATGTTGTCTTTACTAGCGGTTGGGCGTTACTTTTGCTAGCAGCTTGTTACGAACTCATCGAAGTGCGGCTGATACGTCGCTGGAGTAAACCCTTTGAAATTATGGGCTTAAATGCGATCGCACTTTTCGTTGCATCTGTTTTATTAATTAAAATACTAGTCAAAACCCATATCGGCAACGGAGAAAACGCTCCCAGCACCTACAATTGGATTTACCAGAATCTTTTTGCTTCTTGGGCGGGTGCGCTAAATGGTTCTTTATTGTTTGCGATCGCTACCGTATTACTCT
The DNA here is from genome assembly GCF_010091925.1 of Nostoc sp. B(2019). Classification (GTDB taxonomy): domain Bacteria; phylum Cyanobacteriota; class Cyanobacteriia; order Cyanobacteriales; family Nostocaceae; genus Komarekiella. The sequence goes on from NZ_WVID01000031.1 coordinate 42,992, forward strand.
GGTGGGTAGTTGCCGTCATAATGTATCGCCAACGCTGGTTCCTCAAAATCTAAAATCTGCGTGATTAATTCTCGTTCTACTCTTGTGCGTTAAAATCCACTTTATCGTAAATATCCGCCAGCAAAATTTGGCAAGGAACAGAAGCTAAGTTTAAAGTCACCTCCCCATCTTCAAATTCTGAAAATATCCATTTATTGTTATCAGTTTTGAAATATTGCTCAACATGCATCGTATATTGGTCAATTAGAATATATTCTTGAAAGCTAGGAATTGTGCGATAAGCTGCAAATTTTTCATCTCTATCATAACTTTTCGTAGATTTTGACAACACCTCAGCAATAAATATTGGATTAATCAGAGTGTCTCGTCTTCCTTCTTGATACTCCAAAGGAGTTTTCACCACCATCACATCAGGATAAGTGTGAATTCGCCTGTTAGGTATCGACAAACGCTGATCTGTGATAAAAACTTGATATGGTTGACGCTTTAAAGCAAAATTTAGCGCGGTATAAAAGTTGCCAGCAATTTGGTTGTGATTTGGTGTTCCGCCTGTCATTAGGATAATTTGTCCATCAATATATTCATGGCGTTCCTCTGAATTAACCTCTAGTTCTAGGTATTCTTCAGGTGAATAATATCGTTGTTCTTGTAATTGCATAATCATTCTCCACTTTTGGGTGAATCATATAAATAGTGATCTAAATTTCTTGACATATCACTTAGAAATTTTACATATTCTTGCGGAGAAATTTTTAGATTAATTTCATAAATTAAATTTCAAAAAGGTTACAGGGCAAATTTGGAGGTTCATTCCAACAGTATAGTGAAACCTTCTTGGGTGAAGTATTTGTCATGGGTTAGGACTTCAATAATATCTAATTGGTTCATAATTTGCATATAAATCCAATCGGTGAGACTGTATTCTTTGTCAATACGTTGTCTATAGAGTTCAAGTCCAGCTAGAAATGTGCCATGAGTTTGTGGAATAACCTTTCTTTACGAACGCGTTCATCTGGCAACAACGGCGAGAAGTTCCAGAGATACTGGAACTTTCAAGCTAGATAGCTGAATTAGTATAAAACCCAGCCTTCCAGTTTGAGCCAGTCAACTGATTTTTGTTATTTTAGTCAATCACCCCAACACCTCTACTTCTTTAACAGCATTCAGTTCGTCAAGAATTCGCCAAAGTTCTTGTAACATCGGCTCTAAGCCAGCGCGCGTCACTGCTGAAATTATAAAAACTGGGGCGTAGGAAAGGTGATTAAGTTGGGTAGCTAGCGCCTCCAAATCCACTGTTTCTTTATCAACTGCGTCAATTTTGTTCAGAGCTAAAATTTGGGGACGCTTTGCTAAACCCCGTCCATAAGCTTGCAATTCTTGCAGGATTGTATTGTAGTCTCTGACTACATCATCACTAGTGGCATCAATTAGGTGCAGCAGCACCCGCGTGCGCTCGATGTGGCGCAAGAAATCATGTCCCAGTCCAGCCCCTTGAGATGCTCCCTCAATCAGTCCGGGAATATCAGCGAAAACTGTACCATCTCCGGTAGGTTTCCGCACGACACCCAAATTCGGTATGAGGGTAGTGAAGGGGTAATCGGCGATTTTTGGTCGTGCAGCTGACAAAGATGAAATTAAAGTAGATTTTCCCGCATTTGGTAAACCAATAATTCCCACTTCTGCTAAGAGTTTTAATTCCAAGCGTAGTTGCTTTATTTCGCCTGGTAGTCCTGGAAGGGCATATTCTGGGGCGCGGTTACGGTTGCTCAAAAAATGCTGATTTCCCAGTCCACCTTTACCACCTTGGGCAATACGCAAAGTCTGCTTAGGCTCAATTAAGTCCCCTAGCAGTTCACCTGTTTCGGCATCATAAAAAGTCGTACCGCAGGGAACTTCGATAATTAAATCCTTTCCTGCTGCTCCGGTGCAGTTATTGGGCCCACCACGAGCACCGTTTTGTGCTTGAAAGCGGTGGTTATATCTGAAGTCCAGCAAGGTTTGCAGGTTTTCTTCGGCAACAAAAATTACTGAACCGCCTCTTCCCCCATTACCACCGGAGGGGCCGCCAGCTGGGACATATTTCTCGCGCCGGAAGGCGACAATACCATCGCCACCCTTACCAGCTTCAACTTGAATTTGTGCTTGGTCGATAAATTGCATATTTTTAGAGTCCTGAGTTATGAGTAGTGAGTTATAAATTATAAGTTTTAATTAACTATTCATTCCTCACTCTTTACTTGTAACTCCTCACTCAAAACTCAGCACTTTTTCAATGCAGGGGGAGCAGAGGGGCAGAGGGGCAGAGGAAGTAATAACTAATGACCCTTGACTCTTGACTTTTGACCTTTGTAGAGACGCGATTAATCGCGTCTCTACAAAGGTCAAATATATGGTGAAATATCTTCACCACATTCATCTGCTAGATAGGAGAGGGCGCGGAAACGTAAGCTCACCAGTTGCTCATACAGCGGGTTAATTTTGCACATCGGCGGAATATGAACAATCTTACGTCCAAACAGTTTGACATCCCGCTCAAAGGGACACTGGGAAGGAATCATTTTGCACAAAAAGCGGGCTACTCTTGGATCTTGGATATCTAGCCCATCCAGCCATTGACGCAGGGGGTGTAGCGCGTTAATTTGTGGCTTTGTCAGCCCAGTTGTGGGAGTAAGTTGCTGTGGATGTTCTAGGGTATGCCGAAGGGCTTCCAGTACATTTTCTGGCTGTTCCAAGGCTTGGCACAACTGTTGTAAAACCTTGTCTTCGCTGGGAGAATAAGTACCATCTGCAATCGCTACCATCACGGCTGTACGTAAGAAATTTTCCGCTGCTGGCGTACCTTTACCCAATATTGCGGCTAATTCCTCTGGTGTGATTACCTCTAGTGACTCGAAGTTAATCCCAGGAGCTAATTCATCCTCGGTGATGCTGGCAATTAATTCCTGTTCTTGGGCGTCGAAATTACCATCAGCCCAAGCAATGGTGAGCAGTCCACGCAACCAAGCGGCAATTTGTTCGCTGCTGTAGGGGGATTGAACGGCACTTATCATAAACTCACGTCTCAAGCTTTCCTCAATCAATACTAAGCTACCTTTAAGGTGGATAAACTGTTACACAGCTAACTTAAAAGCTCTGAAGATTTGTTTTTTATTGGAAAATAAAGGAAAGATTGACAGTTTACAGTTCCCTGTCTTTCCCTGTAACTTTTGACTGTGAAGCGATTGCCCTATTCATAGAATCATAAACCAGAAAAATTTCCAAATTGCAATAGTCTATCTTGAGGTAAAATTCCTCTGGGGATAATCTTGAGAATTTTTTCTACTTAAATTCATGAGTAAAACTAAAGTTAACATCGGGTTCATTCAAGAATTACTATTAATTGCCTCTGAATAGCAACTTTAGAAGTTCATAAAGCATAGCTCATCACACTAAATGCCAAATTTGCGGAGATTCAAACCAGCATTTAATGACGATTAGAATAAATTGTTACTGCTAAATAATCTCATATATGATAATGCTTGCATATTGATTGGCATTAGTTTCGATTAGGTTGACCTCAAGTAATTGTAATTAAGGTATACACAATGTTTTGTTTTGGCATTGAGCATGAAGTTGCTTTCCTTAACAAAGAAGGAAAGTTTGCTGATTTTTTATCCACGAAATTTGCTGAATTCAATCAAATTGTTGAAAGGTTGCCCACATACCCTAATGACTATCCTCAACTGCGTGTTGGGGACGCTGGTATTAAGCAAAAGAGATGGTACATTGAAGGTTTTGAACGGTTTGCGGATTCTGACAAAGTAATTGACTGTCTGCCTAAAGGCATCGAAATTAGAACGACTATACATTCTAATATTCAAGGCGCTATTAGTGAATTGTCAGAAAGTTTTTGCTTGCTGCGTGAAGTTGCTGCTAGTTTTGGTTTTTCACCAGTTTTACTCAGTTTTAATCCTTATAATTGTGTTTTTGAACCTCAACCTCCATTAAACGATTATGAAATCAAACAGTTACAGGCTTATCCTGACGAACAAACTGCCAATATTTACATGGTGACTTATGGCCCAGATTTAAACATTTCTGTGGCAGATTTATCTATTGAACGCATGATTGATATTGGCAAAAAATTAACTTATTACAGTCCCTATATTGTTCCTTTTAGTTATAGTTCTCCTTTTTATAATGGAAGTCTCTGGGATGGGCTTTCAGTACGGACGTTTATCAGAACGGGAAAAAGATCGGCAACGTTAGTTTTTGTTCAAAAAGAGGAACAACTAATTAATAGCATTCCTTCACTCACAAAAATTGCCCGCATTCCATCTGAAGTAGGGCGCATCGAATTTAAAGCTTGTGATAGTTGTGATGATTTTTCTATTTATGCAGCTTTGTTGGCATTATTGAAAGGTCTAGTATTAGATGAAACTTTGCTGGATAGAGCAACTATACCCGATGCAGGTTTGCACCAACTTTCTGCAAAAGAAGGGTTTGATAATGAGGATATTCTGACAAACGCTACAAAGATTTTGCAAGCCGCTGAAGTTGCTCTTGGCGAAGATTCAGATGTTAATTTGTTAACGCCATTAAAAGTTATGTTGGCGAACCGAAAAACCAAATCCCATGAACTAATAGAAGCGTTTCGGCGTGTAGGTTCAATAGAAGAGGTACTAAAACAAACTTACCAAGTTTAAATTGGGGTAGGTAAGAGGCTTCTTACTATTTAAGCTAAGCTCGACTTGATCCATTTTTTGGCAACGCTCAAGCTGATGTTTAAACCTTTGTGTGACAGTAGTTTTACTTTTTCAATTTCACCGATAATTAGTGACATGGAAAAAGTTTTTGCCGTATCAAGAGAACCAAGTTTTTAATTTTGGATAAAGTCAACCTAATTTATAATTAATAATTACTAATTCATAATTGCAATCAGTAGTAGCTCTGAACCCACTACTGTCTTGAAAAGTTCTCCGGGGGGAGTATCCCCCCGGCAGACTTTTCGCTGATTGTAGACCACTGAAATCTTTGATTTCAGCGGTAGCTCTGAACCAATTTAATTATGAATTATGAATTATGAATTAATAATTATTTGGTCAAGCTTAGAGCGATGCCTACGGCTGGCTACGCCTACGCACTTTTGATAAGACAGTTAGTAAATAGAATAAGTGCGCTTTAATCATACTAAGCGGTTTGGTTCTTCACAGATACTTCCTCTGCGTCTACTTTCAAACGGCTGGCTGAGATTTTGCGGATGCGATCGCTTTTGCGAACAGCACCCGCCATTGCATATTCACGGCTGTCTTTGCCGTATTTAAAAGCAACTCCAATGAGCATTTTCTCAGTGAGATCATTTAAGGTTTTGTCTAATTCATCCATCTCGGTTTTAGAAGAGTCAATCACAGCTAAAGCAGTATTATAAGCATCTATCTTGGTACGGTACTGCTCAATGAGTTGTGTCATATTTTGCAAGTTACGAGTATCCCCAAAATCCATTTTAGGATCAATTGCTCTGAGTCCAGCTGCTCTCAATTCAGCTTTTTCTAAAACGCGATATGTACGTTTTTGACGAGACATAAATAGATTTTTTTCTTAGTGTACTATATCTAGTTTGCCTTACTAAAACTGCATTCTAGTTCAGTAAAATCCTCATAAATGAGTATTAGATAAAATAATAAAAATCAGTATTTTTAACTAAATCATGATTTAGTTAATGTCAATCGTGATTTAGTTGATGTCAATCATGATTTAGTTGATGTCAATCATGATTTAGTTGATGTCAATCATGATTTAGTTGATGTCAATCATGATTTAGTTAATGTCAATCGTGATTTAACTAGTAAGTAGGTAGATGTAATTAAATATAAAAACATCTTAGTTCATAGTGTTTGCGTAGCGTCTCGAAGAGAGCGATTCATCGCTCAAAACAAGGATGAATTTAGCAGGACTCTACTATAGCCAAGGGCGGTACAGCGAAGCCGAACCCCTCTACATTGAAGTCCTGGCAATGTGCGATCGCATTTTAGGCGTTAATCATCCCACTACAACAACAATTCGAGAAAATTTAGCAATCCTGCAACGCCAGTCTACTCTCCATGCTATCTGGATACGTCGGTTAGGTCAGTTTCTTCAAATCTTATTTGCGATCGCAACTCTACCATTTTCCCTGCTGTGGCGATTCGTTAAACAACTAATTCGTAATTAAAACATTGGCTTTGCACGTAGGCGTAGCTCGCACTTCTCTACGAGAGGCTGCGCCAACGGCAAGCTCAGTGACTATCGTAGCGATCGCCTTTTACAATTGGAGTATTAATTCTATTTACATCTATGAACTTTCCTCCCCAACTCCAACAAAAGATTGAGAAATGGGCAAGCAGTCAGGGAATTTCGACTGAGCAATTTATTTTGCAAGCTATTGCAGAAAAAATTGACACGCTGAGTCAGCAACTCACTGAAGAACATACTCAACAACAAAACTCTGAGATGACCAATGTATTGCCTCTTAACCAACCAAACATTTATCGAAAAGAAGGTATTTTAGTTGTAGAGGCAGAATTACCACAAAACTTTGATGTTAATGCCTTTATAGATGAGTTGAGAGAAGAACGCATTCAAGATCAGATAGCTTGATGAAAGTCTTGTTTGATACTTCTGTCTTAGTTCCTGGATTAATTGTCAATCACCCGCAGCATTCTGTTTGCTTTTCACAGATGAAAGCTGCAAAATCTGGGCAAATTCAAGGTTTTATCTCGACTCACAGTTTAGCTGAAACATATTCTGTCATCACACGCTTACCTATTCAGCCACGTATTCAACCCCAACAAGCTCAGAGCATTGTTGTAGATATATCACAGTATTTAGAGGGAGTTCCACTGCTTGTCAATGATTATCAGGCTGCGATCGCTCAAATGGCAACCTTAAATTTTCCCGGTGGTGGTATTTTTGATGCTTTAATTGCTCAAGCTGCTTTAAAAGCAGAGGTAAACGCTCTATTAACCCTGAATCCAAATCATTTTAATCGTTTAGGAAATGCGATCGCTCATATTGTGCAAGTCCCTGAGTAAATGCGTAGACGCTTCCTCGGCTTAATACTGGGTTTCATATATTTTTCAGGGACAACTACTTACCTTAGCTAGCATTAATTATATCGAGCTATTGTGTCCTGACGCAGTTAGTCAAAGAAAACTTGGTTTATCAAGAAATATAGCTATAACTAAACAGCTTTCTCTTAACAAATTATCCTAAAAAATAGGAACTGATTTTTGGTGTGAGAAATATCGGATCTGTCTCTAAAGCAAATGTGATCAGAAAAGGAGAAAAGACCAGAAATGACCTATCCCTTTAACCCTTTTCCAAAATTCTCAAACATTTGCGTATAAGATGCATTTGACCGGAACCTATCTATACTTCACTCTTGCCGCGAAGTTGAGCTAATTGGAAAAATGAGTAATCGTTTCCCTAAATCCCATACTAGTAGTCACCCTGTGGTTCGGGCAATACATACTGCTGTCAAAGGGAGAGCTAGATATAAGGTTGATGCTCTCTATCGTTCAGAGTCACTTAAACAATACATTGAGTTAAGACTCAAAGATGAACAAGGTATTAGGGATGTTTTTGCCAATCCATTAACAGGAAGTGTACTTGTAATTTTTCAACCAGACTTTAGCTTTAGAGCGATCGCCTTACTGATTAAGAATATTGTCTTAGATTTCCAACTACAGCCTCCAAAATCTCTAGCTCAAAGTCAAGCCAAGCATCTGTCTTCCTCAAAAGGAAACTTCACCAGTAGTAAAATCAGCAAGTTGGCTACATCTGGTCAAGAGCAGAAAATTTTACCCTGGCATGTCTTTACAAGAGATTCTGTGCTTGCTGATTTGCAAACATCAGCGACATCAGGATTATCTAGTAATTCTGCTCAAGAACACTTACAAAAATATGGGTTAAATGTCCTACCCGCATCTGAGAGCCGCTCTAAACTGAGTATTTTTATTGACCAATTTAAATCTTTGCCAGTAGGTTTACTGAGTGTCGCAGCAGGGTTGTCAGTTGCCACTGGGGGAGTGGCTGACGCTCTAGTAATTATGGGAGTTGTAGTTATTAATGCTGCCATCGGCTACGTCACAGAAGACCAGTCAGAAAAGATTATTAACTCACTAAAGCATTTGGTTAAACCATCTGCTGTGGTGATTAGAGATGGAATTTCTCAAGAAATCAGCGCTACCGAGATTGTCTTAGGAGATATTTTAGTACTTAGACCAGGCAGTTATGTGCCAGCTGATGCCAGATTGATTGAGGCAGACTATCTGAGCGTGGATGAGTCTGCTTTGACAGGTGAGAGTATGCCTGTTCCCAAAAATGCTGAACCGCTTACCAAAGAAGATGTACCCCTTGGCGATCGCGTGAATATGGTCTACATGGGGACTTTAGTTACTGGCGGACAAGGACTGGCTGTGGTTGTGGCAACGAGTAAATTTACTGAGATGGGCAAAATTCAAACTCTGGTGTGCGAGACTCAAATGCCAGAAACACCCATGCAAAAACAACTCGACCAAGCAGGTAGTCAACTCGTTCTGGTATCGGGGGCTGTTTGTGCTGTTGTCTTTGGTATTGGTATTTTGCGGGGATATGGTGTGCTTCAGATGTTGAAATCTTCCATATCCTTGGCAGTGGCCGCTGTGCCGGAAGGACTGCCAACGATCGCAACTACAACCCTGGCTTTAGGGATCGCCAATATGCGACGGCATAACGTCCTCATCCGCCGTCTCGATGCTGTGGAAACCTTGGGTTCCGTACAAACGATATGTTTGGATAAAACTGGCACGATCACAGAAAATAAGATGTCTGTTGTTGAAGTATATACAGATACAAAAAGCATCCAGATTACTGCTGACGGTAAATTTATTGCTGAACAACAAGATATCAACCCCTACAACTGTGATCAACTCTTAAAGCTGATTCATGTATCAGTGCTGTGCAATGAGAGCGAAGTCCACAAGAAGTCAGATGGTGAGTATCTGGTCAAAGGCTCCGCTACAGAAAATTCCTTGATCTACATGGCCATCAGCGCTGGGGTTGATGTCGTCCAACTCAAAGAGAATTATCCTTGTCACCGAACTAACCACCGCTCAGAAAATCACAATTTCATGAGTACGCTTCATGTCATGAAACGCGGAGATACTCCATCCCTAAATTCAGGAGATACCGATTCAAATACTTTGTCCTTGCTTACCTCTAAATCTGACATCGGCGGATTGCAACCATTGCCAACACCTAAAAAACGCCGGGGTCGTCCGCCATTATCGCCTCGTTCTGAGCAACTGCTCGTAGCAATAAAGGGTAGCCCTTCAGAAGTGCTGGAAATGTGTAGCCAAAAACTCAAGAATGGTAAGCTAACAACCCTTACAGAAGCAGACAGGCAGACCATCGAGAACGAAAACGAAGTCATGGCTGGAAAAGGGCTGCGAGTGCTGGGAGCAGCTTACAGCCACATCAATGATGCTCAAACAAATGGCAATAGTCAGCAAAACTTAATTTGGTTGGGTCTAATTGGTATGGCAGACCCGATCAGAAATGGCGTGAAAGAATTAATGGGTGTCTTTCATCAAGCGGGTATTAATACGGTTATGATCACCGGGGATCAAAGTCCCACAGCCTATGCAATCGGCAAAGAGTTGAATTTGAGTCAAGGTGAGCAACTAGAAATCCTTGACTCTACTGACCTCAACAATCTTGATCCTGAAGTGATGAGAGGACTGTGCGATCGCGTCAACGTTTTTGCTAGGGTTAGTCCTGCTAATAAATTACAAATAGTTCAAGCTCTCCAGAGTGCAAGCAAGGTTGTCTCCATGACTGGAGATGGCATTAATGATGCACCTGCCTTGAAGGTTGCTGACGTTGGCATCGCTATGGGACATACAGGTACGGATGCAGCGCGAGAAGTCGCAGATATTGTCTTAGAAAATGACAACTTAGAAACCATGATTATTGCTGTCAGTCATGGAAGAACCATTTATAACAACATTAGAAAATCTGTCCATTTCCTGCTGTCCACCAACTTGAGCGAAATCATGGTGATGCTGACTGCAACAACAGTTGGTATTGGTCAGCCTCTAAATGCTATGCAACTCTTGTGGCTGAATCTGGTGACAGATATCTTCCCTGGATTAGCTTTGGCATTGGAACCCCCAGAACCAGATGTGCTGAATCAACCACCCCGCAATCCTGAAGAACGGATTATCAAAACATCCGATTTTCAGAGAATCATTTTTGAGTCAGCCACCATATCTGCTAGTTCTCTAGCTACCTATGGGTATGGAATTCGCCGCTATGGCATTGGCCCCCAAGCCAGTACTCTCGGTTTTATGAGTCTGACAATGGCACAACTGTTGCATACTCTTAGCTGCCGATCGCCAAAACACAGTATTTTTAGCCAGGAAAAACTGCCGTCTAATCAATACTTAACTGTGGCACTAGGAGGCTCATTGAGTCTTCAGATATTAGCAGCAGCAATACCGGGACTCAGACAACTGTTGAACCTGACACCAATTAATCTTCTAGATGGTGCTGTTATCGGCACTAGCGCCTTACTGCCATTTGTGGTGAATGAAAGCACAAAGCAAATAGCGCCGGGGAAAGATCTATGAAAAAAGACTTTTTGTTTACATCAGAATCCGTAACTGAAGGACATCCTGATAAACTTTGCGATCAGATTAGTGATGCAATTGTTGATCAGTTTCTTCGGCGAGATCCCTTTGCTAGAATCATCACCGAATGCGCGGTATCTACTGCCATTGTCTTTATCGCTGCCAGGTTTGAGTCCGATGCGATCGTGGATTTTACTAAAATAGCCAGACAGGTGATCAAGCAGGTGGGTTATGACCAGCCTGACTTTAATGCCAAGACCTGTAGTATTATGACTAGCTTGAAGGAATTGCCGCCAAGCCAGAATCGTTGTCGGGATGAAAAAAAACTTTCATCAGAGGAGATAGAGCAAATTCCGGTCAAAGACCAGGTGACAGTTTTCGGTTTTGCCTGTAATCAAACTCAAGCCTTAATACCACTTCCCATTTGGCTGGCACACCAACTAGCAAGAAAACTGACCACCGTCAGGCAGGATAAAATATTACCTTACCTTGCACCTGATGGCAAAACTCAAGTAGCAATCGAATACAAAGACTATAAACCCCACCGCATCTATAGCATTACACTGATTGCTAGCCAAAACAAACCGACAACATTGAATGAGGTTGATCCTAAGCAGCTTCAGGAAGATTTAAAAGAAGCAGTGATTGATGTTGTCTTTGCAGATGAACCACTCAAACCCGATGCCAACACCAGAATATTTATCGACTCTGACGATCCCTTTGCGATCGGCGGGCCTTGTGTCCATTCTGGATTAACAGGTAGGAAAAATGCTATAGATACTTACGGTGAGTATTCTCGGCATAGTGGTGCGGCACTGAGTGGCAAAGACCCTACACGCATAGATAGAGTGGGAGCTTATGCTGCTCGTTATGCTGCTAAAAATATAGTTGCGGCAGGTTTGGCTGAGGAATGTGAGGTACAGTTAACCTACTCTATTGGACTTTCTCGACCTGTAAGTATTCAAGTCGAAACATTTGGTACAGGCAAAATTCTGGATGAAGAAATTACAATACTCTTGGAAAAGAATTTTGATTTTCGCCTAGCTGGAATCATCCGGGAGTTCAATTTGAGATTCTTGCCTGCGATTGTCAAAGGCGGATTCTATAAAAAGCTTGCTGCCTACGGTCATGTGGGAAGGCTGGATATCGGCGTACTGCCTTGGGAAGAAATAGATAAAGTACCAGTTTTGCACTGATATTTGCGTTGAGTTAGCAATTTATTTAGATGGCGATCGCTGTTGGTCAGTTGACTGCGGCGATTCTTTTGTATCATTCAGTTTCATGAAACTATCGAAGGCATACCAGGCTAAGACATACCAGGGAGATGTTTTCAAACCTGGACTCTTAGATAGAATTTGCCGTATTGCAAGTAAAGCTAAGAAGAATGGGAACAAGAAACGCAAATCAACAGAACCAGCTGTTGCTTGGTGGAATCGTTGGTTGAGACTAGCGATCGCACTTGTTAAAGCCACTGCTGCCTGAGATTTTCCCATTGGCACATCAGTTACAATAATGCCTAGCTCCTGCAACGTAGTCAGAGCTTCCGTAAAACTATCACTGTCACCAGAATAGTAAATAGTTATGCTACCAGTCTGAGCATTGCTGCTAACTTGATCAATCTGCGGAAAAAAAGTTTTGAGTGCAGCGGCGATTTTTGCCATAGCTTGCTGTTCGCGGTGCTGATGAGCAACTCGCACTCGAATTCGACCTGGAGTACTACTAACAACTTGTATATGTATTGGTGTTGAAACAGAATCCAGTGGCAATAAATTCATAAAATTTTCTCCAAAAAAAGATGGGTGAGATACCCATCCTTCGAGTAACTTTGATCATTCCCCAACACAACTAGCTAGCCTCCCCTTCAACCACAGAAGATTCAAGCTCCTTTGCATGTTCTTCAGCTAGCTCAGCCTTAGCCTCGGCAAGAATATCCTCAAAAGTTTCACCAACTTCGGCAATTACACCTTTGCCCTTTTCATAGAGGACAATTCCACCTTTGATGGTTGCCTTAGTCATGGGTTTAAGAACGCCTGCCGCGACTGGAACGATAACTGGAAGAAGGACGATCGCTGCAATGCCAGGAACGCCAAGACCTTCAACCACTTCTTCAAATTCAGGGATCATTTTCAGTTCCATAATACTCACTTTCCTCTTGCAATTCTTACACTTTTAAGCTATCACAACTCCAAATAAATATCGGATATAAAATAATAAAATTTATTAATTTTAACTTCTGGCATTTATCAATTTTATTCCTGTTTTTATCTATATTTTTCTTTAGTTAAATCGAGTTAAAATTCAGGCTTTAATTTAAAAGTGTCTCATCGAACATCAATTGTATTACATAAGTAAACATGATAGATCTAGCTAATATTACTAATAGCTACGCTTCTCAGAAATTTTTGATTATTTAGCCAAAACGACCATTTACATATTGGTTAGTTATCTGGTACTTTGGATTACTAAAAATCACGGCAGAGGAGTCATATTCCACCAGTTCGCCAGTACGACTTCCTTCTCGCATTTCCAAGTTAAAGAATGCTGTCATTTGAGAAACTCGTGCAGCCTGCTGCATATTATGAGTCACAATTATAATTGTGCATTTTTCCTTGAGCTGCTGCATCAACTCTTCAATTTGCTGGGTAGTAATGGGGTCAAGAGCAGAACAAGGTTCATCCATCAGTATTATCTTAGGTTGCACAGCAAGCATTCGAGCAATACACAGCCGTTGCTGCTGTCCACCTGAAAGCTGTAGAGCGCTATCTTTGAGCTTATCCTTGATCTCATCCCAAATAGCAGCTTGACGTAATGACTGCTCTACTATCTCATCTATATCTCCTGAGTATCCTTGAATGCGAGGGCCAAAAGCAATATTGTTGTATATAGATTTGGGAAAAGGATTCGGTTTCTGGAAGACCATACCCATACATCGGCGAATTGCGATCGCATCTTCTTGAGGATGATAAATATTGCGCTCCTCAAAGAGAATTTCACCATCTAGGCGAGTTCCAGGGATGAGATCGTTCAGACGATTAAAACACCTTAATAAAGTACTTTTACCACAGCCTGAAGGCCCAATTAAGGCTGTAATCCGGTTTTTATAGATGGGGAGGTCAATGTTACGTAAAGCTAGGAAATCGTCGTAATAAAAACCCCTGACTTTTGCGTATAAAATAACCTCTGAATTAACCACAGAGCTTATTTCTGGTGTCGGGAAATTTGCCACTGTCAGGCTCCTTCAAAACTATTGAGATTCTTTCTAAAATGTGTTGTGAAAATGTCAAAATGTTGTGAATTTATTGAGCACAAAGATTCAGCCACTTTTTTTATTTCAATAGCCCAGAACACCACGCTACTCAAAGCCAAAATCAGAACTAAATTCCCACTTGATAAAGCTACTGTTGAAAAAAGTTTTTGCAACTAGAGAACTATAGATTAGTGCCAGTTGTCCTCCCAGAGGTATGGTTACTGCTATCAAAAGCTGCTTGTTAGATAGCAAACCAATGTAAAACAGCCCGTCTTGCTCAAAGTGAATAGCTAATTAGATGTGACATCATGTTGTCATATCCCAATTAGCTGAATGCTCATAAAGTAAATAGGCAAACTAAGTACATCCTGTACAATCGTAGCTACAGGCCCAGAACCAAGCGCTGGATCTTTACCAATGCTGTAGAGTAACCAAGGGAAAAGTAGTCCAACACTGGTTGCAACACCCCCAGCAGCAATGATAGTGAATGCTACCGCGAAAGCTAGCCGAGGATTACCAAATGCTGCGAGTACGAGTGGAAAGCTAAGAACAGCGAGTGCAGACCCAATTAACAATCCTGTCCACATTTCCCCAGTTATTAATTTATGCAAGGAAGTATTGTGGTTAAAAGAAAGACCACGGACAACAATTGCTTCGGTTTGCGTCCCAATTGCATCTGCAAGATACACAATTCCAGGGACAAAAAAGGCAATAAAAACACGGGCTTCTAGAATACGTTCAAAGCGCGAAACGACGAAGGTAGCTAGAATGCTTCCCAAAAGTCCCACAAGCAGCCACGGTAAGCGATCAGATGCTCTTTGTACTGGTGGAGCTTCGAGGGTATGATATACCTGAGAATTGTGATCTCGAATCCCAGTAATTCGATGTAAATCCTCAATATGCTCTTGTCTCAATATGGAAATTAAAGCTTGAGCAGGAACGATTCCTAAAAAATAATTATTTTGGTCAACTACAGGTACATCTATTAATCCATGTCTGACTGCTAATCCGGCAACCTTTTCTTGATCATCTTGCGGATGAACTGTTGGAGGTTGAAAAATCATAACCTCGCTTAATTTTTGAGATTGTGGCGCAGTTAACAAATCAAGCAAGCGAACTAATCCTTGCAAACGTCCTTGTTCATCAGTAATGTAGACAGCTTCGACGGAATCAAATGCATTACCACTCAGTTGAGCGATTACAGCACCAACACTTTCACAAGTGCGAGCAAGAGGAACATTTTGAACTAAATGTTGAGCAGCAGTTTCAAAAAGTGAAAAGTTAGAAACTGACATCTGCTAATTTCCTCATAGATTTTTCCTTAGTTATCTACATTCTCAATTTAGAAAAACAATTTGAGAAACTTGTGAGGAAATTATTGGTTATTCTCAGCTGGGGGTTGATGCCAGCCTGAACACCAGCTAAATGCTTGTGCAAATTAGAGGCTGTATCTAAAGAAATGTAAAGAGTAAAAATTAAGCGTTAGACGCCTAAAAGCAACACGAATATCAAATCAGCATATAAATCAGACTAAGCAGGACGCTTTTTTGTAAGATAGTGCGATCGCATAATTTAGGGTGGGCAATACCCACCCTAAATTATTATCCAATCACCTCAGCAGTCTTCTTCTTATCCAACTTCAGAATCAACACGCCCAAAGGTGGTAAACATAAATCCAGCGAATAAGGACGACTATGCAATGACCAATCGTCCGTCCACTTACCACCTAAGTTGCCCATATTGCTACCACCATACTGACGCGCATCGCTGTTGAACAACTCGGTATAAAATCCCGGTTGTGGTACACCAATGCGGTAGTGAGAATGGGGTTGGGGTGTGAAGTTGCAAACTACGATCGCAAAATCATCAGAATCCCGATCACGCCGGATAAACGAAACCACACTATGACGGTTGTCGCTACAGTCAATCCACTCAAACCCTGGCTCAGCAAAATCCTGAGTATACAAAGCCGGTTCGGAGCGGTAGAGATTATTTAGCTCTTGGAAAAAGGTTTTCAACTTTTGGTGCGGCTCATGCTGTAATAAATGCCACTCCAAATCAGCCCAAACATTCCACTCACTCCACTGCCCAAATTCCATGCTCATAAACATGGTTTTCTTGCCTGGATGAGCAAACATATAAGTAAACAAACAACGCACATTAGCTAACTTCTGCCATGTATCCCCTGGCATTTTGCCGATGATATTGCTCTTGCCATGCACCACTTCATCGTGAGACAGAGCCAGCATGAAGTTTTCACTGTGGTTATACCACATACTAAAAGTGATATTGTTTTGGTGGAACTGGCGGAACCAAGGATCCATGCTGAAGTAGTCCAGCATATCGTGCATCCAGCCCATATTCCACTTCAAGTTAAAACCCAATCCACCTGTATAGGTAGGCCAAGATACCATCGGCCAAGAAGTAGATTCTTCAGCAATTGAGAGAACACCAGGGAAATAACTGAAAATAGTGTGATTTACCTGACGCAGAAAATCTGCTGCTTCTAAATTTTCTCTGCCGCCGTACTGGTTGGGCAGCCATTCTCCTGGTTCGCGGCAATAGTCATTGTAGAGCATCGAGGCGACAGCATCGACACGAATCCCGTCAATGTGGTACTTGTCAAACCAAAACAGAGCATTTGCTGCTAGAAAATTCTTGACTTCATGGCGATTGTAGTTGAACACCAAAGTCCCCCATTCTTTATGTTCGCCTTTGCGGGGATCAGCGTGTTCATACAAGTGACTACCATCGAAGAAAGCTAAACCATGACCATCTTTGGGGAAGTGACCGGGAACCCAATCTACAATCACGCCTATGCCGTTTTCATGACATTTGTCAACAAAATACATGAAATCTTCGGCGCTACCAAAACGGGAAGTAGGGGCAAAGTACCCAGTTACTTGATAACCCCAAGAACCATCAAAAGGGTGCTCCGCAACGGGCAGCAGTTCCAAATGGGTGTATCCTAATTCTTTGACGTATGGAATCAGTCTGTCTGCCAGTTCCCGGTAAGTAAGGAAGCGTGCGCCCGGTTTAAGTTCTGAGACAGTAACTACAGGGGCGGTTTCACCATTGGGTAGTTTGGCTGGTTCTGAACTCGAAGCGTGTAACCAAGAGCCTAAGTGTACTTCATAGACTGAGACTGGCTGCGTAAGTGGGTCGGTGTGACGCCGCTTGTCCATCCAATCTTGGTCACTCCAATTGTAGGAATTTAAATCAGTGACGATGGATGCTGTTTTGGGGCGGGGTTCCTGCTGAAACCCGTAGGGATCAGATTTTTCGTAAATGTGTCCTTCAAAATTTTTGATTTCATATTTGTAATGCTCCCCGACTCCGATTTCGGGAATAAATAATTCCCAAACTCCAGTAGGGCCTTTACGCATCTGGTGTTTGCGTCCGTCCCAGAGGTTAAAATCTCCCAGCACTGAAACATTACGGGCATTGGGCGCCCAAACGGCAAAATAAACGCCTTTGATGCCGTCTATTTCTGTGGGGTGTGCTCCCAGTTTCTCGTAAATCCGGTGATGATTGCCTTCACTAAACAAATGCAAGTCAAACTCTGTCAGGCGAGGAGAACGGAAAGCGTAAGGGTCATAGGTGACACGCTCATGTTCCCCTTCTTTGATCCTTAACTGGTAGTTTGCTAGTTCTGCTGTTTCAATCGTGCATTCAAAAAAGTGGGGATTATGCACTGTTTGCATTGGGTATTCCTGCCGTTGTTCAGGAAAGACTACCCATGCTGCACTTGCATTTGGTAGGTAGGCTCGCACAGCCCAGACAGTTTTGCCATTTTGTTCTATGGGGTGAGAACCTAGTATTTCAAACGGATCGTGATGCTGATTCCAAACAATACGGTTAACCTGTTCAGGGGCGATCGTGGTCATGGACATGAAGCTACCTACATGAAATAACGTAATTGACTAAATGTGCTTTTTTAAGCAAAGCTTACGCAAAATTATGTAAAAACGACCCGCATAGACGCGGAGGGGCTATTCTACGAGAATACCAAAACCAAACCCGCAGGGTAGAAATAGGAGTTTTAGAGGGTTTTTGCGTAAGTCCTATTAATATCTATATATATTCTTTACATTTATTTGCAATTTTGTCGCCACCGTTATCCTACCTCAGAATGAGTCTTGATTCCTTTCGAGGAAGTGGGGGAGTGAAGGAGTGGGAGCAGGGGGAGCAGGGGGAGCAGGGGGAGCAGGGAGGAAGTTGCAGAGAGTTTTTCCCCTCTGCCCCTCCGCCCCTCTGCCTCTCGTCTCCTACTTAAGTCATCAAAAATTGAAAAACGGGAAAAACTGACGCAGTGCATTACGCAAACGCAGCAGGAAAAGAGTTTGTCGCAAGTTAGAAGTTAGTTTTGGTGGTGGGGCCTTTTGCAGTTGCGCTTGTAATTCTGCATATTCGGCAGCCGTTAGGGGCTTCCCATCAATAGGCGATCGCGCTTCTGTAATAATCTGTGTCCGCAATATTTCTTCTGGCGTATCCTCTGGTGGCGGTAATGCCATTACCGCTGCTCCCCAATGGCTATTTAACGCTATCAAGGTAAAAATACTCACTGTTAACACCAAAAATCTTATGGATCTCATCACTCTTTGCATCTCCCTCTTTTAACACTCAGAGTTCGGTGATTCAGCCATCCAACCAATCTTTTAACATCTACAGAAGAAGACTTTTGGTTGTTCCTCGATTTTGGGCAACAAAACTGTCAAAAATATACCGTAGGGGCACGGCATCAGTCAGATTGTCCATTTATGGACAAGATTTTGGATGCCATACCCCTACTACACATTTCCCTAATAAAAATCTGGCAAGTCAATCAACATTACCAAGCCACTTATCCCAATATGGAATGGACTACAGCCAATGATCAAGAGCAATTGCCAGCGATCGCGATAAATTTTTTTGCACTCTTGAAAACGAGTAGTCTAAACCCACCGAAGTACCTTATCCACAAAGTGGCTGATATTTCTAGGACTCAACTTCTTTGACTTTGGAAAAAGGTTCTGTCAGGCGAGAATTTCTAGATGGACACTTGGTTACGGCAGAAACTATCCTCACCAGTGTCCTCTACTTGCTGTCCTACTTAAACTGACATTTCAGCAAGCACCAAGCTTTGATCCACCAACACAAAAAAGATACTGGTATTTTCGCCTGACCCTAATTCATTTAAGCAATTTAGTAAGCAGCACCCTCACTAATCGATAGCTTGTGCGAGATTTTGACTAGAGTTTAGGGTGTCTTAGTAGGTGTAGCAAGGGGCGTAGTAGTAACGGCAGGGGTAGCTCCGGTATCTGCTGGCTCACCGGGAGCACCTGGAGTGGTAGTAGTTCCAGCAGGTTCATTAGTGCCTTCACAGGCTCCGAGAATTGCAGCCAGACTTAACATTAGAGCAAAACCAAAGATTTTTGTTTTCATAACTCCTCTTTCACCAATTGTGGCTAGAAAATTTTTCGCCTGTTGAATACGATACCGTATTTATTGCTTTTTTTTAAATGCTGTCAGATTACATACTCAAAAGCAATCCTTTAAGGTTATTTCATCCAGTAATCTGATTAGCTTCTCTTAACTCACAAGCAAGATAACTTAATTAGCGAACGGAAAGTAGCAAATTTCCTAGCAAGCCGAGCTATCATATCAAGAATTTTTATTTTTTCTCAGAGTCTTGCACCTTTCACCCCGCATTGCCATACTTTAGATGCAATACATCTGTCAGATTGCTGCTCGCTGATTGCAAGCATTGCAATATCTAGAGGATGCAAACATTGGTGCAGCTACCTATCAGAACACAGAAAAGGGTGTAGGGTGTTATGTGTGCTCATGCACAAAAAGCAATTCTAACCTTAGCAAGAACAAACAATTAATCCAAAATACAGTATTTTCAATCTGAAAAAAGTTATGGTTGTTGCTCGTAAATCAGATGTTTCTGCAAAGGGTACTTGGTTCCAACGACATTTTACCCTTCCTTTAGGGAAACGACGCTTTGCGCGTCAGGGATCAGCGGCACGGAGCGCTTCTACAATGGCTGCTCAAACTGCACCAGTAGCCTCTAAACAACGGCGTTCCTCGAAAGATTTATTTGTTTCTTCCTCCACAAATGAGGCGGTTATACCCACATCGGTGAAAGAATTGGGCAGACAACAAGCCTCAAATCTCAACGGATCGAGTGCAACGCCCAAAAGTAAAAATCTGAAAGAGGATTTTATTGGCGTTCCCATAATGCCTAATTCTAAATCAGCACCTTTATGGTTGCTGCGCTTGTACACCTTACATCGCTATTCGTCAGTTGTGGCGTTTTTGTTTGTAGCATCGACACTTATGGTTTATGGCTGGACGGTATATTCTCAAGAGCTTTGGAGTCAGGCATACCGCAGAGTACAAAACCTACAACGTCATGAGCGGCTGCTGACGACAACCAATGCGACGCTGATAAACAAAATGGCTGAGGAAGCAGAACGACCAACAGCAGGACTAGTATCACCAACTCCTGAAGGGACGATTTTTTTGTCTCCAGTACCTCAAAGTCCTAACCCAGCATCGTCTACCGCAACACCAAATTCCAAAACGCAACAGCAAACCCTTTCGCCACTGGGATACTAAGGTCAAAAGTTAAGGGTCAAGGGTCAAGGGTCAAGGGTCAAGGGTCAAAGTTAATTACTCTGAACTTTTGACTTTTGACTCCATAAAGCAGTTTGCTACTGAGTAGAGCATAATGCAAAAGAATTTTCGGAATCCAGCATTCACGAGGCGGCGAAGAGGTTCTAGACAAGGGTTTTCGGGTAAACCTGCCTCTAATACCCAAGACAAAACACCTAATAATAGGTCTCGGCTGTTCATTGCATGGGGCGTATTAATAGCAGCAGGCTTGGGATTGGCAATCAATTTGTATTACTTGCAAATTGTACGTGGGCCAAAGTTAACCCAGAGGGCGCGAAATCAGCAAATGGTGAATTTGCGACCTTTCATGCCACGTCGGCCAGTAGTCGATCGCGGTAACAATGTATTGGCGATTGACCGTCCGATGTATATTTTGTACGCTCATCCCAAGTTGTTTAATAAGTCCAATGAAGAGATGGCAGAACGACTTGCCCCAATCATAAATAAAGATGCTACTGAATTGGTGAAAACCTTTCAAAGCAAAAAAAGCGGGATCACGCTTGCTCCGGCGCTACCTGAAGAAATTATTGATCGCATCACCTCTTTAAACTTAAATGGCTTGGAGTTGGTTCAAAAATACTCCCGCTTTTACCCACCAGACGATTTGGTTGCTGACGTAGTGGGCTACGTAAATATTGATCGTCGCGGTCAAGCAGGTGTGGAGTATTCTCAAGAAAAGTTGTTAGAACGTTCTGTACAAACAGTGCGGCTGAGTCGGTCGGGTAATGGGGCAATTATGCCAGATCATGCTCCTGAAGGCTTTTTGCATTTTGATGACTTGCGACTGCAACTCACTATCGATAGCCGTCTGCAACGAGCTGCTCGCACTGCTTTAAAACAACAGATGGACAAGTTTGGCGCGAAACGTGGGGCGGTAATTGTAATGGATGCGTTCGATGGTTCTCTACTAGCCCTGGTTTCTCAGCCCACCTATAACCCCAATAAATACTCCACGTCTGATATCTCATTATTCAAAAACTGGACGGTGGCAGATCTTTATGAACCGGGATCAACTTTCAAGCCTTTGAATGTGGCGATCGCACTAGAAAATGGTGTCATCAAACCAGATGATACTTTTAATGACCCCGGTTTCATTAAAGTGGCTGACCGCACGATCAAAAATGCTCTCAATAATGGTTACGGGCGAATCAATATTGCTCAAATTCTGCAACATTCAAGCAATATTGGCATGGTGCAAATTATCCAACGATTGCAGCCTTCAGCTTATTACAATTGGCTGGAACGCTTGGGGGTAGGACAAAAAGTTGATACAGATTTACCTTTTGAAGTTAGCGGTAGGCTCAAAAGTCAAGAGCAATTTATCGCCTCGCCCATTGAACCAGCTACTACTTCCTTCGGTCAAGGCTTGTCTTTAACACCGTTACAACTAGTGCAAATGCATGGAGCTTTAGCCAATGGCGGCAAATTAGTCACACCTCACGTTGTGCGGGGACTAATTGATAGCAAGGGGCAGATGCATTATTCGCCCAATCGCACCACACCACGCCAAATTTTCTCAGCTACCACAGCTAACACGGTAGTAGAAATGATGGAAAGTGTAGTCTTAGAAGGCTCTGGCAAGGCGTCACAAATTCCGGGATATCGCATCGCTGGTAAAACTGGGACAGCCCAAAAAGCTAGTCCCTCTGGGGGCTATATCAGTGGTGCTAGGATAACTAGCTTTGTAGCCATTTTGCCAGTAGAATCTCCTCGCTATGTAGTGTTGGCATTAGTGGATGAGCCAAAAGGAGAAAATGCTTACGGTTCTACTGTCGCCGCACCGATTGTTAAGTCGGTGATGGAAACACTGATTCCTATTGAACAGATTCCGCCAAGTCAGGGAAGGAGTGAGGAGTAGAGGCAGGGGGCAGGGGGCAGGGGATGGAAAAAGAACCAATTAAAAGTCATGAAGACTTGGAAGTATACAAAATGGCATTTGATACAGCCATGAAAATATTTGAACTATCCAAGAAGTTTCCTGTAGAAGAGAGATATTCGATGACCGACCAAATTCGTAGGTCATCACGTTCTGTATGTGCAAATCTTGCGGAAGCATGGAGAAAACGTAGATATGAAGCTGCTTTCGTAGCTAAGTTAAATGATTCGGAAGCAGAAGCAGCAGAGACCCAGACTTGGTTGAGATTTGCTGTCCAATGCAGTTACTTAGATGTTGATACAGGCAGAGAACTTTATGGAAATTACAACCGAGTTTTAGGCATTCTAGTAACCATCATCAACAATCCATCGCCCTGGCTAATAAAACGCTAGTTATCAATCATCTTTTTCTTTTTGCCCCCTGCTCCCTGCCCCCTGCCCCCTGCCCCCTGCCCCCTGCCCCCTGCCCCCTGCTCCCTGCTCCCTGCCCCCTGCCCCCTGCTCCTGCTCCCTGCTCCCTGCCCCCTGCTCCCTGCCTGACAGGTGTAGGTTTTTTACAAGGGTGTGAGTAGTCATTCACTCTCGACAGAAAATAAAAGCAAACTCACAGAG
>NZ_WVID01000032.1 GCF_010091925.1 Nostoc sp. B(2019)
GTTACCATCAACTCCTGATACAAACTACCCCGTATGCATCACTGGGAAGCGTGCTTGTCCTCCTGAAGATTGTGGTGGTTCTTGGGGTTATGCAGAGTTACTGGAAATCATTAGTGACCCGTCACACCCAGAATATGAAGAGAGGATGGAGTGGGTAGGTGAAAGTTTTAATCCAGATACCTTCGATATCAATGATATTAATCAAAGGCTACGAGAATTTCAATGAGTTACCAATATTATCATTTTTTTTCTGAAATGCTCTCTATACAAGCTTTTCAGACATTACGTGGCGGCTGGTGACAGCTTCGCTACTTTTACCCCGAGTTCGACAAAGTTAAAAAACAGCAGGAGGTAGAGCAGGTAAGCCTTTTGGGTAGATGTTAAGCGAAGGTTTTTTCGGTAGATAAGTGTAAGCAGCTAAACCAGCCATCAAGTTGACCAAAAAGTTAAAAACACTACGATGACGAGAATGTTCTATCTGACACAGGTTTTTCAAGTGGTCATTAACGGACTCAATAACGGTACGCTTGCGTAAGAGAATTTTATCAATGAGTTTTACCAAGCGGTTTTTCATGTTCTTTTTGGATTTAGTAACTAACTCCAACCCTCGCTCATATAACTGTTCAAAAAGTTTTTGTGAAACATATCCTCTGTCTCCAAATAGTTGAGCCAGTGCGTTGGGCGGCTCTGCCGACTTGAAGCAACTGGCGTTACCAATCAAGTCTTGAGTCATATTTAGGACTGGTTTTTGGTCATCGACATTGGCTGGAGTTAATTTGAATGCCAATAATTCTCCTTTGTCGTTGATAATCAAATGTAGTTTAAACCCAAAATGCCAACCCACCGAATTTTTGCCCCATGAGACTAATCCTTTAAACACCTTATGTGCGTATGCGCGACATCGGTGGCAGACTTCTATAGGTGTGGAATCAATAAAGCTAATCCCTGTAATTTCTCCTGTGCGTGTATGTAAAAAACAACATAGCAGCATTAAACACCACGGTATTATCCCTCTTCTGTCACTTTCCGAAATAAGCAAATAGTTCAGGAGCTAAATCATCCAGAAGTATAACAGGGTTTAAATTGATTCATGGCTGCAATTAAATGATTGAATCCCAGTAATAACTGTGAATTAGGGAAAATATCGAGCCAGGGATAAATCAACCAAAATAGTAAGAGTGGTTGGACGATTAGACGGAGATTATTTAAAACATTCTTCCATCCAGATTCATGATTCCATTGTTGATGATTAGAAAAATCAATATGACTAGTTCTTTGCCCCTCAGTCTCAATTTGACGAGATTGATTTAAGGCTAGTAAGGCTGGAGAATTCAACTAAGTATTGTCTCGCCACATAATCAGTCTTTTTACCTTTTTTTCTATCTCCGGTTTCATCTATTACTACTGTAATCGCCTGACCATTCAATACTTGCTTAAGTTTATTTAATCTTCGTTGTTTTAATTCATCTACTGACCAATCTGAATTAGCTAGGAAATGATGTAATGACTGGGCTGAGTTTATACTTACTACCTTCGCTATCTCTGGTAATGATTTCCTTTTTATTGTTGATATGATTCCTAAGTGTAAATATTTGAAACACTCATAATTTCTTACTTCCTTAAATAGGTGTTTATACTCTGCACAATATTCATCTATGATGGCAACTGTTGGG
The DNA here is from genome assembly GCF_010091925.1 of Nostoc sp. B(2019). Classification (GTDB taxonomy): domain Bacteria; phylum Cyanobacteriota; class Cyanobacteriia; order Cyanobacteriales; family Nostocaceae; genus Komarekiella. Next base: position 1,674 of record NZ_WVID01000032.1, read on the forward strand.
TGGGCATCTCTTGCCAAATGTTTCAGGATTTGTAACTCTACATCCATTTCCCCACTTACCACTGTATATATTGATAACTGGATGTCGTTGGTGTGATAGCCCAAAGGGAGAGATTTGGGCATCAAAAAGCGCAGCGCATAGATGGCTACAACGTTGGGAAGCAGATGGAACGTTAGACAACTTACAAGCACGGATACTGGGAATTGCAGAAGAAAAAGGTTTAATCAACTGGAATTACGGCGCGGTTGACGGGTCTTTTTCCCCCTGGCAAGGGTGGCGGTGAAGACATTAAGTATGGTCACAAAGGTAAAGGAATTTTGATACATACGTTGACCGATGGTAACGGTATGCCTTTGGCTAATCGTACAACCCCAGCTAACGGTAGCGAAAGAGACGAAGTTATACCGCTTTTAGATAGTGTCAAAGTCAAAACTAATAGACCTGGCAGACCGGACTACGTCCCGCTTCGCTAACGTAAACGGGTTAAAGTCCTTGCTGCTGACAAAGGTTATGATTCCAAGGAGAAACGTGCTGCTTTGCGTAAACGTGGTATCAGACCACAATTACCCAAGCGTGTTTGGAAACGCAAGAAGAATCGCGGTAGACCAATTAAAATCTCAGTTCCACGTTTTCAATAAGAGCGTTGTTTCGCCTGGTTCCAAAGAAAATATCGCAGGCTTGTTGTTCGATGGGAGCGGATTTCTGCCTGCTTCAACGCTTTTCTTTCTCTAGCTACAATTCACATTTGGATTAATAGAATTTTATTAGTGGGATAGGTTCATCTGTTCTAGGCTTTTGTCAGCAAAATGCTTGTCCATGAGAGTAGAGACTTGTGTAGCCTGAATCCGGCTATATCGGCTTTTGTCTGGCATAACTAGGTTAGGTCCAGCTTTACAGTTTTTCATGCAGCCAGTGCCTTTGATAGTTACTTGGTCTTCTAAACCGCGATCGCTCAAAGCTGCCTCTAGCGCCTGACAAACTGCTTTGCCACCACGTTTCATGCAATCAGACTTCTGACACACTAAAATTGCGACCTTTGTCTTAGTTGGTTTTGCTTTGGCGTTATTTATTGGTATTAAATCCTGTGGCTGGTAACTGGTGGTGTTTGCGTGGTGGGGCGAACTTCTCCCACTTTCCCACTCTCTATGCGCTGCCATCACACGCTCAGCCTTTAGTGTAACCTTGCCATTTTTCAAGTCGTGTTTTTTGGTACCTGTAACTTGCAGCCAAGTACCTGGTGGCAACCGCAAATCAAAAGCAGCTCGTAAATGTTTAGCTAATTTAACATAACATTCACCTTCAACAGTCCCCAGCAGCAAGCCTTTAAGCTTATAGCCATCCTTGATATCAAAATCGAGAAACCTTCCTTCAAAGCAAAATTCTGATACTTCCGTAGTGTAGGATTCACTCATGTTATTGACCTATCTTTTAACTAAAAGTAAGTTATCTAGCCAGACAGCCTCAACAGCGGTAGCTGCGAATTAAAATTGTTAGTAGCGATGCCAGCAGTTTTCAAGAGCCCCAATCATGTCTTGACGGGAAACTGTGAATCGCTGCATCACGCTCCAAAGTTGAATAGCTGCCACAGGACTGCCTATTTCAACTCTCAATGGCTGGTTAGTTTCACACCAACAGGGAATGTTTAGCTCCTGTAAGCGTTGATAAACTTGCCAGCGGTCTGCCCAATGCACCTCAACAATGTGCTTTCTTTCTTTTTCTGAACTAAACGATTTCAAGAGAATTGCCCTCAAAGTGCAACAAACTTGCAGTAACTACCGCGCCTCAACTCCTTATGTTTAAAAATTTTAGGAGTATGGCCTCTTAAATAAGGATACCCTAAGTGCAAACAATTCTCAGTAGCTTTGAAAAAAAATCTGATCTTTGTAGGCTATGTGCTAAATGACATCACTTACTTCACTTACTTTAAATCTTTCGACCAAAGCACCTCAGTAGCTTCCATCTTTGAAGTTTAGATTCGGATACGACTTGACACCCATTGATACCCTGTTGGAAGCCGCCTCCTCTCCAAGAAACCCTTTTACCTCTACTAAGCGCTACAAGTGGAGAAACCTGCCCACCCTGCAAGTGTCCTATGGAAACTCTGCTGCTTCGTAGAAGGAACCGAGTCTTTCATTAGTTCCAACCTAGAGAGAACACTTAGTCTTATATTTTTCTTTTGATGTATGCGTATATTAAAACGTGCATGTCAAGGATAGTGGTAGATATACATCGCTTGATGGGTGTATTGTCCTTTGACATAGGAGTAAACTTAAAAACTTTCAAAGCCCAAAATTCAAAATTCTATAATAATGATTGGGCTTGCTTTCATTTTTTAAATGTTAAGATGTAGAGACTAAGCAGTTAAAAACTATAACTGCTAAAAAGCGAGGAGAACAATGTCTGAAACGCAAACTGTATTACGGAATTTTGGTCATGTTTATGACAATCCTGTGTTGCTGGATCACAGTGTAACTGCTCCAGTTACGGAAGGATTTAATGTTGTATTAGCTAGTTTCCAGGCACTATACTTGCAGTACCAAAAACACCATTTTGTTGTTGAAGGCTCAGAATTTTACTCTCTGCATGAGTTTTTTAACGAGAGCTACGAAGAAGTGCAGGGACACACCCATGAAATTGGTGAGCGCTTAGATGGACTGGGCGGTGTGCCAGTAGCTACTTTCAGCAAATTAGCGGAATTAACCTGTTTTGAGCAGGAAGCAGATGGTGTATTTTCTTGCCGCCAGATGCTAGAAAATGACCTAGCAGCAGAACAAGCCATTATTAGTGTGATTCGCCGTCAAGCCGCTCAGGCAGAGAGTTTAGGTGACAGAGCTACACGGTATCTGTACGAAAAAATTCTGTTAAAGACTGAAGAAAGAGCTTTCCACTTAGCTCACTTCCTAGCTAAAGATAGCTTAACCTTGGCGTTTGTCCAACCAGCACAAAATTAAAACTCTCAAATCTAGATTGGTCTACCTTAAACTGAAAGAAAAGTTGGAAGAACCAAGCTTCTAAAAAAAATCTAAAAAATGGCAGAGAGTACTATCGCTACTTCTCTGCCATTTTAATCTAATGAAACATAACGACATAATTAATATTATATATTGCAAGTATTTAGCAATTAGCTAGTTAAGAAATATTTTTATCTGTATTATTTTAGTTGTCATCAATAGCCAAACTTATTATGTAATAAAAGAAATCACTAATTATTGCAAAATTTCATCAACACAAATAGTAACTATTCGCAAAAGCTTTCAAGCTTTTACCATCGTTTTTAAATACAAATAGACATTCAAAATGGAGAGAAAGACAGAAATTAATTTTTAACTTCCCATCTTCCCTAATTTCCAATGCCAGCCGCCTGGTCGATAAAACATAACTTGACCCACTTTTGTCTTGTGGTTGATGCTAAGCGAACGAAAAACCGATCTTTTGGGGACTACAAAGTGCAGAACTGGAATTCCACATTTTTTACTTCTGTTTTCCTATCTCTATGTCAAACCTGTAAAACTTAATAATAAACAGCATCATGAGGGGTAAAGACCCTTAAAATAATCAGGATTTGTATTCTCGTACTCTAAGGCAACGACTATGCCCCGCCGTGACGACATCCGGAAGATTCTGCTATTAGGTTCTGGTCCAATTGTGATTGGACAAGCCTGTGAGTTTGACTACTCTGGCACCCAAGCCTGTAAAGCGCTGCGAGAAGAAGGCTATGAAGTTGTGCTGGTTAACTCTAACCCTGCGACGATTATGACCGACCCGGAAACGGCCGATCGCACTTACATTGAGCCGTTAACACCGGAATTGGTCGAAAAAGTCATCGCTAAAGAACGCCCTGACGCCTTATTACCGACGATGGGGGGACAAACAGCTCTCAACCTTGCCGTTACCTTAGCCAAAAACGGGGTGTTAGAAAAGTATGGCGTTGAGTTAATTGGTGCTAAGCTACCAGCGATTGAGAAAGCTGAAGATAGGAAACTGTTTAACGAGGCTATGGCAAAGATTGGGGTGGCTGTGTGTCCCAGCGGCACAGCTTCAACTCTAGAAGAATCCAAGGCGATCGCACGCCAAATTGGCACTTATCCCTTGATTATTCGCCCCGCCTTCACAATGGGTGGTACTGGTGGCGGTATTGCCTACAACCAAGAAGAATTTGAGGAAATGGCACAGGTAGGTATAGATGCTAGCCCTGTTTCGCAAATTCTCATTGACCAGTCTTTACTGGGCTGGAAAGAATACGAACTCGAAGTGATGCGTGACCTTGCAGATAACGTCGTGATTATCTGCTCCATCGAAAACCTTGACCCTATGGGCATCCACACTGGGGACTCAATTACCGTCGCTCCCGCGCAAACCCTCACTGATAAAGAATATCAAAGACTGCGGGATATGGCAATTAAAATCATCCGTGAAATCGGTGTGGAAACTGGCGGTTCCAATATTCAGTTTGCCGTCAATCCCGTCACAGGGGATGTAGTGGTGATTGAGATGAATCCTCGTGTTTCTCGCAGTTCCGCTTTGTCTTCCAAAGCCACAGGTTTTCCCATCGCTAAGATGGCAGCAAAGCTAGCGGTGGGCTACACTCTGGATGAAATTAAAAATGATATCACCAAGAAAACTCCCGCATCCTTTGAGCCGACAATTGACTATGTAGTGACAAAAATTCCCCGCTTCGCCTTTGAAAAGTTCCCTGGTTCGGAACCAGTGCTGACAACACAAATGAAGTCGGTAGGGGAAGCAATGGCAATTGGGCGGACATTCAACGAATCTTTCCAAAAAGCGCTACGTTCCTTGGAAACAGGACGCGCTGGTTGGGGTTGCGACAAAGCCGAAAAATTACCTAGTGGTGAACAAATTCGCGCCCAACTGCGGACACCTAATCCCGATCGCATCTTTGCTGTGCGTCATGCCTTACAGCTAGGGATAAGTATTGAGGAAATCTACGAACTCACCGGCATTGACCCTTGGTTTTTAGATAAAATGCAGCAACTTCTGGATGTGGAGAAATTTCTCAAGCGGACACCCTTGCAGCAATTGACCAAAGAGCAACTTTATCAGGTGAAGCGGGACGGATTTAGCGATCGCCAGATTGCTTTTGCTACCAAAACCACTGAAGATGAAGTTCGCGCTTACCGCAAACAACTAGGAATCATCCCAGTTTACAAAACTGTGGACACCTGTGCTGCTGAATTTGAAGCTTTTACTCCGTACCATTACTCTACCTACGAAGAAGAAACGGAAGTCTTGCCAGCAACCAAGCCGAAGGTGATGATTTTGGGTGGTGGCCCTAACCGCATTGGGCAAGGAATTGAGTTTGACTATTGCTGTTGCCATGCCGCCTATGCTTTAAAAGGGGCAGGGTTTGAGACGATTATGGTCAACTCTAACCCAGAGACAGTATCAACAGATTATGACACAAGCGATCGCCTCTACTTTGAGCCGTTGACTAAGGAAGATGTCCTTAACATCATCGAAACGGAAAATCCTGTAGGGATAATTATTCAGTTTGGAGGTCAAACACCGCTGAAGTTGGCTGTTCCCCTTGAGCAATTTCTGAGCAATGACAACTCAGGGTTAAACACTAAAATTTGGGGTACTTCGCCGGACTCTATCGACATGGCAGAAAACCGAGAGCGGTTTGAAAAGATTCTTAAAAAATTGAATATTGCCCAGCCGGCCAATGGTATAGCTCGGAGTTACGAGGATGCACTGATTGTCGCCCAACGCATTGGTTATCCGGTAGTAGTGCGTCCAAGTTATGTTTTGGGAGGACGAGCAATGGAAATTGTCTATTCCGATACAGAGTTGGAACGCTACATGACTTTTGCGGTGCAGGTGGAGCCTGAACACCCAATTTTGATTGATAAATTTTTGGAAAATGCTATTGAAGTCGATGTAGATGCGATCGCTGACCACACTGGGCGGGTAGTAATCGGCGGTATTATGGAACACATTGAACAAGCAGGAATTCACTCAGGAGACTCCGCTTGCTCGTTACCTTCTATTTCCCTATCACCAGCTGTTCTCAATCAAATTCGCGCTTGGACGGTACAGTTAGCACAAGCGCTGTCAGTTGTAGGGTTGATGAATATCCAGTTTGCCGTGGTTGGTGCTCAAGGTTATTCTCCCCAAGTTTATATCCTGGAAGCTAACCCCCGCGCCTCACGCACAGTACCATTCGTGTCTAAAGCAACTGGCGTACAGCTAGCGAAACTAGCATCCCTAATTATGTCGGGTAAAACTTTAGAGGAGCTAAACTTTACTCAGGAAGTCATCCCATCGCACATTGCCGTCAAAGAAGCAGTATTACCGTTTAATAAATTCCCTGGAACTGATACAATATTGGGCCCAGAAATGCGCTCTACTGGTGAGGTCATGGGAATCGACAGCGACTTTGGGCGAGCATTTGCCAAGGCAGAAATGGGCGCTGGAGAGCGTTTACCCCTGACGGGAACCGTATTTGTGTCGATGAGCGATCGCGACAAAACTCCTGCGGTTTCTGTAGTCAAAGAGTTTATCGATTTAGGCTTTAGGGTGATGGCTACAGTTAGCACACGCCGAGTTCTTCAAGAACATGGGTTAGATGTTGAGTTAGTACTGAAACTCCATGAAGGTCGTCCCCACGTTCTAGATGCAATCAAAAACCAGAAAATCCAACTCATCATCAACACACCTTCAGGGGAAGAAGCTCAGACTGATGCTAGGTTAATCCGCCGCACAGCCTTAGCTTACAAAATACCCATTATTACCACCATTGCCGGGGCAAAAGCCACCGTCGCCGCCATCCGCTCCCTACAAACTACGACTTTGGATGTAAAAGTTATCCAAGAATACTGCGCGAACCTTTAGCGGCGCTCTAGGAATAGGGAGCTAAGAAGTGGAGGAGTGAGGGAGCAGCGAAATAATTTTCAATTTTAAATTTTTATCCCCCTCCCCTGCTCTTTTTTCCCCTTCCCAATCCAGCCTGATTCCCCAGAAAAATTAAGCAATTGTTATAAGAGAATAATTATAGTTATCATTGAGATATTTTAACAAATATGAGGAATTTTTCTTTATCTAAATAATTCATTAAATCGTCTTCCAGGAAGACTTGAGAGGAATGTTGGCATTGCATGAAGTGGAACAATCAGAAAATTCGAGATTACCAAATGTCCAAATTTTTCTCATAAATGTTACAATTGTTAATACTTCTCAAATAAAAAAATGTTCAACAAGCTACCTTTTATCTAACTGTAGATACTTGTAAAAACAGGGAAATAACTGTAACTTCTAGCAGTTAGTAGCCCTAATTTGATTACTATGAGCAGCCGAGTTTATCGGGCGCGTAAATTGCAAACCATAGCATGGGTTCCCAGCCAGACTGGGTAGCACCCTCCAAAAGCATCTATCCGTTAATGACCCTACCGCCAAACCCATCATTACTAAAGAGTAGCGCCATGAAGACCGCTCAGACAGCCACAGACCTCGTGCGGACTTACCTGCGTGAGATTGGCCGTGTGCCACTCTTAACCCACGAGGAGGAGATTTGCTATGGCAAACAAGTGCAACGTTCAACTACCTTGCACGAATCAAGGGAATATCTTGCCACCCAGTTAGGTCGTGAGCCAACTCTAGAAGAGTGGGCAAGAGCAACAAAGCTAGAACCAGCCGAGTTGAATGAAGCGATCGCAGACGGGGAAATTGCCAAGCGCAAGATGGTAGAAGCCAATTTGCGGCTCGTGGTGTCCGTTGCCAAAAAATACATTAAACGCAACGTCGATTTACTGGACTTAATCCAGGAAGGCAGCATTGGTATGCAACGGGGTGTGGAAAAGTTTGACCCCACCAAAGGCTACAGATTTTCTACCTATGCCTATTGGTGGATACGGCAAGCTATTACACGTGCTATTGCCGAAAAAGCTCGCACCATTAGGCTGCCTATCCATATTACTGAGAAACTGAATAAGATTAAAAAGGCACAGCGGCAATTGTCTCAAAAACTGGGACGCGCTCCCACAGCTGTTGAGCTAGCCCAAGAATTAGAATTAACCCCCAAACAAGTACGAGAGTACCTAGAAAAGGCACGTTTGCCATTATCTCTAGATTTACGGCTAGGAGATAACTACGATACTGAACTTGGAGAAATGTTAGAAGATCCAGGCGCTTCTCCAGAAGAGTTTGTCATGCAATCTTCCTTATCTTATGACTTAGACCGCCTAATGGGCGACCTCACCCCACAACAGAGGGAAGTGATCACACTGCGCTTTGGGTTAACTGATGGACAAGCGCTAACTCTTGCCAAAATCGGTGAAATTCTGAATATCAGCCGAGAACGAGTAAGGCAAATCGAGCGCGAAGCCTTAACAAAACTTCGTAAGTCTAAAGCCAATATGGATGAATATTTGGCAAGTTAGTCATTTGTCATTAGTCATTTGTCCTTTGTTGTTAATTTGTTACATAGGACAAGTGACTGATTACCAATGGGCGAGAAAATACGCTGACTTTGGTACGGTTACACCGACTTCCAACATACAACTAGCCTGTTACATTAGTTGACAGGAAGACTAAAAACACCGCAGCCAATAGTGGTATTAAAGGAGGTAGAAAGTGAGTAACCCGTCTAATAAAGTATCAGAGTTTTTTAATAGCGAATCCGAAACTGGCAATTTCCTCTGGCAGTACGTTAAATCCTTAAGTCCAGAAACAGTTACCCAGCTATCCAAACCTACTTCCTCCGAAGTTTTTCAGGTGATGGAACGTAATATTGTGGGACTTTTGGGAAACCTACCTCCAGAAAACTTTGGTGTTACTATTACTACCAATAGGGAAAGTCTTGGTCGGCTTCTGGCCTCAGCTATGATTAGTGGTTATTTCTTGCGTAATGCTGAACAGAGAATGGACTTTGAAATTGCTTTACAAGGTACTGAAACCAACAACAGCGAAATCGAATAAGTATGTCAGGGTGTCAAGTTTAAAAATCATCTTTCCCTAATTAAAGCTGCGGTGTCATCGGTAGTCAGTGAGATAGTTGGTTCAATGAGAAGCTTATCTTCAAATGATTAATACAGGCGCGTGGATAAACTAACAGCGGTAGACAATATTTGCAATCCATACAAACTCGGCAGAGTGTAAACTAATCTGCCGAGTTTTGTTATTATTCAAAACTTAAGAATTAGAATTAAAAGCTTCTCCTCTGCTTTCTCATCTTCCCCTTTTTGCGATTAACTATGAGTGAAACCAGTTCTTTCCCACCCCACAAAATTATTGGTGTTGCCGTAATTTGGAATGATCAAGAGCAAATTTTAATTGATCGCCGTCGTCCAGAAGGAGTAATGGGCGGTTTGTGGGAATTTCCTGGTGGCAAAATCGAGCCTGGTGAAACAATTAAAGAGTGTATTCAACGAGAAATTTCCGAAGAACTAGGTATAGTGATTGAAGTGGGAGAGCATTTGATCACTATTGATCACACCTATACAGACTTGCGCGTCACTCTCACAGTACATCACTGCTGCCATGTTACAGGTGTTCCCCAACCTCTCGAATGCGATGAAATTCGCTGGGTAAACTTGGAAGAACTGGATAAATTTACTTTTCCCAAAGCAAATTTTCAAATTATCGCTGCCTTGAAGCAGAGTAAAGAGGTAGACAGTAACTACACTTACGGAAAATCATCTGGCTGATAGAGTATTTCCTAAGTAACAATCTATTAATTGCATCAGGTTGAGTCCCGCAATTTTCTACAATAAGCGCAGGGACTTTGATAAAAGGTGTCAGCAAACAAATGCCTAAAACCGTTGCCGACGTGATGAGCCGCGATCCGATTGTCGTCAGGGCGGAAACTCCACTGAATGAAGCTATCCAAATTCTTGCAGAACGCCATATCAGTGGGCTACCTGTTGTGGATGATGTCGGTAAATTAGTTGGCATTATCTCGGAAACCGACTTGATGTGGCAAGAAACTGGTGTTACTCCACCTGCATACATCATGTTTCTTGATAGCGTTATCTATTTAAAAAATCCTGCTGAATATGAACGTGACTTGCACAAGGCACTAGGACAAACTGTTGGGGAGGTGATGAGTCAAAACCCGATCACCATTTCTCCTGACAAAACTTTAAAGGAAGCAGCTCAACTCATGCACGATCGCAGCGTTCACCGCTTACCAGTGCTTGACAGCGCGGGTCAAGTAATTGGTGTTCTTACCCGTGGTGATATTATTCGAGCAATGGCAGCAAGTCAAGATTAGTCAAGAGGAGCCAGCACGTTTCGGAGAGAAGCCATGCCGTTGGCGCAGCCCGGCGCAGCGGAAAGTCTGAGCGGCGGTTCTTCCCACCGCTCAGAACTTTCCAAGGCAGGCATCCAAACTTCGGGAGGTTCCCTCCGTTATAGTGACTGGCGTCGACTCCGCAGACTTGTACCCCTACGGAGAAGCAATTGGCGTTCAAAAGTCAAGAGTCCAGAATGTTTTGACCTTTGACTGTTGATTTTTGACTGCTAATTTTAACACCTATGAAAATCAAGGATAACTAAATGAGTATTACACCTGAATCTGTTAAGCAATTGCTCAGTTCTGCGGATTTGGGCGATCGCTTGCGTGCAGTTAATCAAATCCGCCAACTGGAACCAGCAATTGGTTTTGAATTGGTTCAAGGTGCGATTGGCGATAGCAATGCTCGTGTCCGCTACTCAGCGGTGAGTCAGATGGATACACTTGGGTCACAGGATTTACAGTTATCTTTGGATATATTGCGCGATCGCTTGCTCAATGACCCGGAACCTGATGTACAAGCAGCAGCAGCAGACTGTTTGGGCGCTCTTAAGCTACATGAAGCTTTTGAAGACATGCAGCACCTCTACCACACAACAGGTGAGTGGCTAATACAATTCAGCATCATTGCTACGTTAGGAGAGTTGGGAGATCCACGAGCCTTTGAACTACTCAAACAGGCACTCTCGTCAGACAATGAATTGGTACAAACTGCTGCTATTAGTTCTTTAGGTGAGTTGGGAGATGTACAAGCAGTCCCCCTATTGGCTCCTTATGCTACTAATCCAGATTGGCAAATCCGTTACAGAGTTGTACAAGCTTTGACTCATTTGAATAATGCAGAAGCCAAATCTATATTAAAAACTCTGACTGATGATGAAGTAGAAGCGATCGCAACTGAAGCGAGAAAGTCTTTGCAATCAGCTTAAGTTTGTTTTTTCAAGACTAAGCTGATAAGCATTCAGTTTTGTCCGCTCTTTTGACAAATCGGTATTAGATCCAGGCTAAAGATGATATTTTTCTGTCCTCCTAGTGATTAAACGGAGATAAGGGCTGGAAATAAGGAGATAAGTTAGTCTCAGACCAATACTTCCCTTATGAGCACTTCTTATCTCTTTTGTGGTCTGGGAAAAGAGTAAGAGGTAAATTCCAGCCTTTCCCCTTAACCAAAAGGTATTGAATCCTCTCCAATCGTGGAGGGGTTTTTTATTAGACTTCTTCAATCGTCGGGTACTTTTACAGGAAGTTTATTGTTTTGTTCAATTCTTTCTTAAAAAATTTTAATTCCTGAGTAAAGATAGAGTAAAATTCAGGATTTATGTATCTTTTGTTACAGTAACCAAGAAAATGTGTGTAACATAAAAATATCCTAATTCAGTAATTCTTCGCTCAGTATTCATATAGAACAATTCGGTAATAAAGATTGCGTGAATATCATACTCAAGTATATGCACTTAGGTAAATGCCCGATTAGTATACAAATATAGATAGGAAATAAGCACAAAACTTTTTTACCTAGAACATTACTAATCAGAGAAAAGAGAGTCTAATGAAAAAATTTACTATTTTAGCAACAACACTTGCAGCATCAACTCTTAGCTTAAGTCTGTTTGGTGGTATATCTGAAGCTCAAGCCACTTCTTTAGTTCCAACAACAGAAGGGGAAATTCACTTAACAAACGTTGATTGTCTGGTTGGCGTAAACTGTATTGAAACTAATCCCTTGGGTTATTCAGTTACCAGTTTGCCGTATGACACTGATGGTATCAACCCACAGTACGGTCTGAGCCGTTTGTTTGTTGACCAAAGAACCACTGCAAACAACTATGGATTTGGAATTACTTTCTTATCACAAGATGAAGGAACAAACCCCGCTTTGGAGGAATATTTCTTTCGTCCGGTAGCTTATCTAGCGGACACATCAGATGCTCCGCCGGAAGGTCTTCCCGCTGAAAATGGTCGGTTGGAAGTTGGTCAATATAAGTTCGATTTCGCTAACATCATCGGAGAATTAGAACTAACATTCTTTGATACTGAACAAAACGGTACTACGATTCTGAAAAAGAATGGCGTCGATTTCCTAGTGCCAATTGCAGCGGGATCTGACGGTAATATTAGGAAAATAACCTTAACAGATGTGCAATCGTTTGAAGTACAACTGGGTAGTATTGGTGGCGCATTCAATCATGGCGATGGTGTTAACTTACAAGCCCGTGTACCTGAACCAGAAGTAACTGTAAGCCTTGGTGCTTTAGCACTAACTGCTTTATTTGGCTTGCAAAAACGTAAAAAATCCTCACAAGCAGTTTAATCTTGACAAAATAATTAATTTTGGATTCAACTGCTCGTATAAAAACTTATCCAGGTTAGTGCATCTATATTTCAGGAAAATCCTTGTATTTCACTTTTCAATTGAGTAGATAATAAGAACTAACTACCGCAATTAGTTATTCTATCTACTCAATTTTTTTGTATGAAAAATAAAGGTTACGTAGAAAATTCCTCATCAAATTTTAAGCACCAAATACCTGTGGCCAAGTTGTTACCAAAAAAACTACAACTGCTGCGATCGCCAACAATCCCTGAATTAAATTCCCAATTAATGACCCTACCACAATTCCTATACCAGCCTTAACTGCCAACCCAAATTCACGCCGATAAAGGTACTCACCAATAATTGCTCCCAAAAGCGGCCCTAGTAAAATACCTAACAACGGGCCTCCAAAAGGCAAGGCTGGCAATAATCCCAAAAATCCTAATACTAAACCGACAATTGCGCCAATTTGCCCCCATTTACTAGCCCCTGCTTGTCTTGCTCCTATGTAGCTAGCTAAAAAGTCTACTCCGACACTGAGAAGTAAAACGATAATTGTCACTATTAGTGGTATCTTAATAGCCGCGAAGGAACTACTAGCAATTCCCCAAATGATAATTGCTATTAAAATTAAACTACTGCCGGGAATGGCAGGAACCACAGCACCGATGATACCTACTACCATTACGGCAACTAATGACCAATAAATAATTTGCATAAGGTCTTAAATTTCTGAGTCAGCTAGCAAATCGGAACTAAGAGTTACTTATAAATTAAATCTCAAAAAGGCAAAATGGCTCAACATCTGTGATTATACATCGTGGGTGCATTAAGATTGCCAGCAGGCTCAACTCTTTAGGGATTACTATCCAAAAGCCTGAAATTCCATCAGAAAACTGGTTTCTCTAAAATAAATTTTGCACATATATATTCGGTTCATCCCTTGACTTAGTATTAAGGGAGCTTTGTATAGTCTCTACTTCAATCTAGTAAAATCGATCTGCGATCGCTCTCGGCTAGTCTTGGTAATTGCTGCTTGTAGGGATTGATTAATCAGTTATTTGGCAGATGTGATTTACCTTTATAAATCAGAGTTAAGAGTAACAGCTAATTTATCAGCAATTCCCCTAATCCAGTTTTCATCTTGTTTAGTGTAACTACGAGGAGCATTAGCTGCCAAAATTAGGACACCTTGATCGCCAATTGGTTGACAAATTACACCTTGAGTATTCTCTGGCAAATAATCAAATTCAATCCTGCCTGGATATACGTACAACGCAACTAAATAAATCGGTTTTTGTGTTTCCAATACCCGTTTTAATATTGCTCCTGGTGTTACTTCAGATTTAGCACCCAGAATACCGCGACGCAACAAAACTTTACCTTGATAAAAGACTACCAGCGATCGCGTAACTGTATTAGTCAATAATAAATGAGACGCCCAGGCTAGTTCTGTTTTCACGGCTTCTGGTAAATCTGCGGCTAGTACAAAACCTTCTTCCCCAATTAGTTCTACAGTATCAGGCGATCGCGGCTGTACTTGTTGCCAAATTAAACCCGTCAAAATCAACACCGCACTCAAAATCACACCAACCACATCTCCACGCGCTTGGGATTCAGTGAGTTCGGGTGTCAACAAACGGTTAATCAGCAGAAGCACAGCACCCAACCCACCGACAACAATGGGCAGACGCCGCAAAACTCTATTAGGATCAGGTTTAGTCATTAGTTCAAGGGTCAAAAGTCAAGGGCCAAGGGTCAAGAGGAGCTAGTGCGTTGGGGAGACACTGCGTTGCGCGGGTTAAGAGCGTTGTTCGCTCTTAGCGTTCCCGCAAGGGTAGCAAGTGTCGTCGGCTGAGCCGACTTGTTCACTTTTAGCGTTCCCGCTTTCTTAGCAACTGGCGTTCAAAAGTCAAGATTTATTTTATTTATCTCCCTCATCTCCCCCTGCTCCCCTGCTCTCACTCCTCCCCTGGTTCAATAATTCGCTGGAAAAGATAACCAGTACCTCGTGCTGTGAGAATCAATTCTGGGTTGCTGGGGTCATCTTCTAACTTGGCCCGCAAACGGGAAATATGCACATCTACTACACGGGTATCTACATGGCGTTCTGGTGTGTAACCCCACACTTCCTGCAAAATTTCTGAACGGGAAAAAGCTTCTCCAGAGCGGCTTACTAACAACTCTAGTAAGCTAAACTCCATACCTGTTAACCGAATGCGCTCATCACCTTTGTAGACTTGCCGTTTATTCGTATCGATTTTGATATTACCAACATGGATTACCCCTGAACTGGGAATACCAGAAGCATTAGTTTTGTCTACCCGCCTGAGCACAGAGCGGATTCGAGCTTCTAGCTCCTTGGGCGAAAATGGTTTAACTACATAATCGTCAGCACCCAATTCTAGTCCCGTGATGCGGTCAGCGACATCGCCCAAGGCTGTTAGCATAATAATGGGGACATCAGATTCCTTTCGTAATTCTTGACACACACCGTAGCCATCTAGCTTTGGCATCATCACATCCAAAACTACTAGGTCAGGATCGGCTTTACGAAAAGTTTCCAAAGCCTCTTCTCCGTCGCCAGCCGTTACTACATCGTAGCCAATCATGGAAAGGCGCGTTTCCAAAATCCGGCGAATGCTGGCTTCGTCGTCTACCACCAAGATTTTTTCTTTATGACTTTCCAAGTTTATCAACGCTCCTTCACTAAAATTTTACATGATTAATTTTTAATACCATAATATTAAGATATCATTCCATCAATTGATTTGGAAAAAGCTCTAACTACTACTATTATTAGATTCTAGTTTTCTCCAAGAATTAAATAATAATTAAGATTATTGAATAAGATTTAAGAATGGCAAAGCCAAAAACCTTTTACGTTTGTAACGATTGTGGGGCAGAATCGCCTCAGTGGTTTGGCAAGTGTCCAGCTTGCGGCACTTACAATTCTTTAGAAGAGCAGATTACTATTCAGTCTTCAGTAGATATACCCAGTCGAGGGGGAGTGAGTAGTTGGCACGCCACGCAAAACAATGGCAAATCTGCTACTAAAACGCCTAAAGCGCGAGCTTCTCTGACATTCGAGCAAATCAGCGATCGCCAAGTAACACGTTGGGAGTCCGGTTATGGAGAACTGGATCGAGTACTTGGTGGTGGGATTGTTCCCGGTTCAATGGTGCTGATTGGCGGCGATCCGGGAATTGGTAAATCTACCTTACTACTGCAAGTATCAAATCAACTAGCACAAAAATACCGCATTCTTTACATTTCTGGCGAAGAATCAGGGCAACAGATTAAATTAAGAGCTTCTCGCTTGGGAGTATCAAAACTGCTAGATGTGGTTGGTAATGGAAATAGTAAAGTATTAGAAGATACTGTTAAATTAGAAACCCCTGAAAGTATAGGCGCAGATTTATATGTATTGCCAGAAACAGATTTAGAAGAGATTCTGCGGGAGATAGATTCCCTAAGACCGAATGTGGCGGTAATTGATAGTATTCAAACGATTTTCTTTCCAGCTTTGACTTCTGCTCCTGGTTCGGTAGCGCAGGTAAGGGAATGTACTGCGGCCTTGATGAAAGTAGCGAAGCACGAAGACATCACAATGTTGATTGTAGGACACGTCACCAAAGAAGGGGCGATCGCCGGCCCCAAAGTCTTAGAACACTTAGTTGATACTGTGTTGTATTTTGAAGGCGATCGCTTTGCTTCTCATCGGTTATTGCGGACAGTGAAAAACCGTTTTGGAGCAACTCACGAAATCGGCATCTTTGAAATGGTGGCACACGGACTGCGGGAAGTTGCCAACCCTTCAGAGTTATTTTTAGGCAACCGCGATGATCCTGCGCCTGGTACTGCGATTGTCGTTGCTTGCGAAGGAACTCGCCCTATTGTCGTCGAGTTGCAAGCTCTTGTAAGCCCTACTAGCTACCCTTCCCCTCGTCGTGCGGGTACTGGCGTAGATTACAACCGCCTAGTGCAAATTCTCGCAGTATTAGAAAAACGAGTGGGGATTCCCATGTCGAAATTGGATTCCTACGTCGCTTCTGCTGGTGGATTGAGTGTAGTAGAACCAGCGGTAGATTTAGGAGTAGCGATCGCCATCGTTGCCAGTTTCCGCGATCGCATTGTTGATCCAGGTACAGTATTGATTGGGGAAGTCGGGTTAGGTGGACAAGTGCGCTCAGTGTCACAAATGGAACTGCGATTGAAAGAAGCAGCTAAATTAGGGTTTAAACGAGCGATCGTGCCAAAAGGGACAAAATTCCCCGACCTTAATATCGAGATTTTACCAGTATCTAAGGTAATAGATGCAATTATCGCCGCCATTCCCCATCAGGAATTGACAGAGGACGATTTAGAACCCGATGAAGAGTTACCATAGCTTTCTTTTTCAGGCATTAGAGTAAGCAATACGGTAAAACACCACACCAAAGGAAAACCCATAATGGTAACTTATCAAAAGTTAATAGCAGCAAATCAAGAATGCATTTATCAAAGGTGATGACAATTGCAAACGCATTTCATGGTAATAGATTCTGCTTCGGAGGATTGACACTTGGTAAAATCATACCAAGATCAGAAATATATACCAATTCAATTGGTAAAAATATGCCAAGAAAAGAACAAGGATGGGTTACATTTCAAACATCAGAAGAGGAGCGGAAAATTCTAGAAGAATTCTGCCAGCAGTCTCAGCGCACAAAAACTGAGATCCTCCGAGAACTAGTACGTGGTTTAAATGACTACTCTTCAGCACCAGTATCACTACCAACCAAACAAAAAGTAAAGGAGGATGCTGACACTCCTGATATAAAAATTAATAGTCAAAAGAAACTGTTAAAAGTTAGTTCCCGCAATGTCCTCAAAGGAGTTGTCAAACGAGTGATTACAGGAGCAGTTAATACTGAGGTAACACTAGAGATTGTTCACAAAGTTGAGTTAACCTCGATGATCACTAGGGTGTCAGCAGAGGAGTTGGAACTGTTTGAAGGAACAGAAGCCTATGCAGTCATCAAGTCCAACGATATAGTCATTGCTAGGGAATAGAAGGTGTTTTATTAATACCAATTTTTAGGAAATTTACACTTAATAGTTGAGCACAAATTATTAAGCAAACTAAGGATTTGATGTTTTAATTTTACTAAGTATATGGTGGCTGACATAAGTTAACCACCACAAAATTTAGTTTGATTATTGCTAGAAATTTTGAGTTACAGCGGGTTTTATACAAATAGACCACAGTAGGGTGAGCATTGCAATGCCCACCCCACAAGCAACAAATTATTTGCTGTAGTCTACTCAATTGAAAACCACTATAATTCCCTGGAAATAAAATACTTCTGGGAACTTCTATTAAGCCTCAACTTTTACACCTTTCCAGAAGGCAACATAGCCCTCAATATTTTTAGCCTTTTCCTTGGCACTGGGATAGTACCATGCGGCGTCTTTGTTGACTTGACCATCAACATCGATACTGTAATAACTAGCGACACCTTTCCAAGGACAAGTAGTGTGGGTGTTACTTTCTTGGAAATACTGCTTGTTAATTGCATCAGCAGGAAAATAATGGTTGCCTTCCACAACTACGGTGTTATCGCTCTCGGCTAAAACAGTTCCATTCCAAATTGCTTTCGGCATAAGTGACCTTGTGAATAAAGTTTACATATAACATTTTGACACTTCCACGGCTTCAAGCCTTGGGATTCTAATTAGTGCCAAACTTTTGCGAAAGGGTATGTGTGAAAATTGAAATAATTTTTACATATACTGAGTTGTAGTGAATTTATGGATGTGATACTGTTGACGGCTGTTGTAACTGCGATCGCTACTATACTTTCTAAACCACTAGAGAAAATCGGTGAAAATAGTGGTGATGCTGCATGGACGGCATTGATAGGTTTACTCCGCCAGAAGAAGTCGCCATTACTCATCAGTGCTTTAGAAGCAAATGAACCGCAGCCATTAGATTATGGTCAAGCAGGATTGGAACTCAAAGCCGCAGCAGAACAAGACCCAGAAATTGCTCAAGCAGTTTTAGAAGTCAAAGCAGCAGTCAACAATGACCAGTCTGAGACTGCTAAGCAAATTCAAAAATTAGCAGCCGAAATTAAGTCGCAGCCGTCAGTTATCAACAACTTTGCGAAGTTAGCAGAGAACCTCACTGTAGAGAAAGGTGAAATAGCTGGTCAATCAATAACTATTGGGACACAGAATAATACTTACACTTAAATAAAACTGATAAATTATCTCGGTCATACTAATTAGTAAAGGTAAAACTCACATTCACGACGATGAAAGCAATTGAAGTTAAAGGAACTGTCGATGAACTCGGTCAACTTTCTTTAGACGAACCGTTGACTTTGGCAAAACACAGCCGCGTCAGGGTAATTGTCCTCATAGCGGAAGAGAATGAGGAGGATGAGGAAGTTTCCGAGTCTGCAAGCGAAAGTTTTCGTCAGGGTTGGCACGATGCTATGAGTGGAAATACTATACCTATCTCTCAACTATGGAAAGGAATTGATGCAGAATAAACCACCCTTGATCAAGGTTGAAGCAACTGCCAAATTCCAACGTAACCTACGTGTTTTAGCAAAAAAGTATCGCAGCATCCGTAATGATGTTCAGCCAATTGTCGAACGACTGCAATTAGGAGAATTACCAGGAGATCAAATACCTGGAGTTGGATATACAATTTTTAAGCTGCGGGTCAAAAATAGTGATATACAAAAGGGTAAGAGTGGTGGATATCGAGTAATTTACTATCTTAAAAGAGTTACAAACATTATTTTAGTTACCATCTACTCAAAATCTGAACAGGAAGACATCTCCGTAGAAGAAATTCAGCAAATATTGGCTGATTTTGAGAAGCAACATCAAGTAGAACAAGACGATAACGAATGAATTTAACTTTTAAGTGTTGATAGAACTACAACTTGGACAAAATTTCTGGTAACAACTGACTAGGAACTTTAGATAAAGCCAGATTTTGTCCTTGTATTCCTAACTCATTATGGAAAGCACGAATAGTTTTTACCACATAAGCAAAAGTTGTTTGATAGACTTCTGGTTGTTTGCTTAATCCATTTAAGGCTTGCAAATGGTTATCTAATGATGCTTCTAGGTGTTGAGAACGCGTCGTCTTATCCCCATTGAAAGAATTATCTACTACTAGCTGATAATGGGCTAGTCCCAGGTTATTGTGAGTAGCTAGCAAATCAAAACTCAAAGAAGTATCATTAAGTGAGTAAGCCAGAGCAATAGCTTCTTCGTAAGCACTAATACATAGTTGCAGATACTTTTGCCGTACTTCTTTAGTTGTTTGAGATAGGTTTGCTAAATGCCAGTAGGCAGTACCTAGATTATTTTGTGTCGCGGCACAGGCGCTAGGAACCTGTGCTGGAGTACGATACTTGAGAGCTTCACGATAGACATCAATAGCTAGCTGGAGATTTTCCGCTGGTTGTTCGTATTGTGCCAGATTCCAGCAAGCAGTACCGATGTTATTTTGAATCATGCCATACTTGAGTGGTTCTTGTTCAGGGCTGTAGTGTATAAGTGCCTGATTGTAAGCTGCGATCGCTTTCTTTAAATGCACAATCGGTTGATTATATTGCCCTAAATGCCAGTAAGCAGTACCCAAATTATTTTGACAAGCCGCATACTTTAATGAATCCATGTCAGCTGTCCGGTAGCGGAGTGCTTCGCTGTAAGCTGAAACCGCTTGCTGCCAATTTTCAGATTGGTTAGAAAAACGCGCTAAATCACCATAAGCTGTCCCTAGATTATTTTGCACACGAGCGTAAGTTTCTGGATGTGTCTCTGGCGAGATCAGCTTTAATGCCAACTGATAAAATTCTATTGCCTGCTCTATATAAGTTTGTCCCTCTTCCAAATTGGGTGGTGTGCGGTACAGCATCCAGTAGAGTGTACCTAAGTCATTCAAGATATCTGGTAGTTGACTTGAGGTTTCGTCATAGCTAATTGCCTCCTGATAAGCAATAATTGCCACCATGAGATTTTCTAAAGTTGACTGTCCTTGCTCAATCCGAAGGCGATATAAGCTACCCAAACGATGATAAGCTTCTGCTAGTAACTCTCCCGAAGCTTGCTGTGAGTGTAATGCTTCAATCTCTAACAAAATTTGCTGCGGTTGCCAGTAATCCTCTGTGTCTTGAGAAATCTTCGTATTAATTGTTGCTATTACTAGCTCCGTTAACTCGCTGCTAATGTGAGATAAAGACGACAGCGATTGGTCATTACTTCCACTGGCAGATCTAGTAGTAAATTCCTGTGGCTGTGGCACAGTATTTAATAAATCCACTATTGGCGACGAAACTTCAGGGGTTTTGTGTGGGTGATTCGGTTGTGTCTCCGTCTTAAAATCGTAATTTTCCTCAAACTTCATCTCAGTAGCTACTGTTCTGAGTTCTGCTGGGGTGACTGATTCATCTGGAATCGGTTGCTCAAGATTTCCTAAATCCAAACTTCTCGAATTAGAAAAACGTTCTGGATAGCCGGAATTGTGCGTCGTTGGTGTCGGTTCTCCAGCAAACGTAAATACGCCAGTACGGCAACGCCAAAACTGTGGTGCTGATTGCTGAATAGCTGACAACCAAGGACGCGGTATCCACAACAGGAGGCTAGAGTCTAGAAATCGGCTGGACTCTTGGGTAGAGAAATATTGTTCGCTTAAGCGCAGATAGTGCAAAAATAAACGCTGTATTGCCACTGGTTGCTTGGTTAACTGCTCCACCCCGACAATCTGAAATCCTGGTATTGGCAAGGACTTCCCTGGAGAATCTTTTGATGCTCCAACAATTGGTGGTGGATAATTAGCCAACCATTGATTTATCTGAACTATAGGATTGGGATCGTTTAGATTTAACCGCAACGTGACTAATCGCGGATATGCTGGAGTGCTATTTTCTTGTGTATCGGATGGCTGATATAGCACTTGTCCAACAGGATAAGCCAATGTAGAGTGCAAACGAGCCGCAACTTGATTTCTCAAGTGTAAATCATCACACACTGCTAAAAAGAGTTGTCGCCGCAAGCCAAGACTTAAGGCAAGCTTCAGGCGGTGGTATACTTGCCGATTCCAAGCAAAATTATCGTTGTGTGCAGTATCATTCACGCTCATGGCGGCTAAAGAGCCAAGACACAATGTATATCCCTCTTCTGGGCGCATCCAAGCAGACTAAAAGTGGATGTAGGTTCTGCTCAGGATAAATCAAGCTTTTAAGATTTGGGAGAATTAAAAGTATATAATTATACTTAACGTCTAATTCAATTTTAACAAAAAATAAAAAAGCAGGCTCCTATTAAAATCGGAACCTGAAAAGCCAAAACGATGAAGTTTTATTAAAATAGTTTATGCTCAACTGTTAGAAACAAAGAAGGCTACCACAATCAAACTACCAACCAAAACTGTAGCAGCGACACCAAGGAAAATGTAGGTTCGCTTTTGTCCATCAGTGGGAGGTTCTGCTTGATAAATCTTCGGTTCACGGGCAAAATTATTCAGAAGACCGCCTTCTTCATTTGTATAGGGCATGAATTAAGTCCTTTATCTTGTCTTATCCTTCATTTAATGTTACATAAACTTTATATTTTGCCTTCTAAGTAGGAGATAAATCGTTACATTGGGCATTGGGCATTGAAAGGAGACAAGGGAGAGACTTCTTCAATAGACCTGTTGCAAAAATATATTTTTGCACCTTGGGGAAAAGGGGAAAGGTTAAAGGGGAAGGGTCGGAAGTCCCTTTTCGCTTTTCCCCTTAACCTTTACCCTGACTTTTGCAAGAAGTCTAATAATTCCTCCCAGTCCCCAATCCCTAACTAGTAATTATCCCAGTTAGAGGTGAACTAGGGCTGGCGTAGTCTTTAATAGGCATTCTGCCGGCAAGGTATGCTAGACGGCCGGCGACTGTTGCCAAATTCATGGCGCGAGCCATTACTGCTGGATTTTGGGCAAGGGCGATCGCACTATTAATCAATAAAGCATCTGCTCCCAATTCCATCGCTTCCGCGGCTTGGGAGGGGGAGGCAATACCGGCATCTACCACCACTGGCACAGTTGCATTTTCGATAATTATTTGGATATTGGCAGTTGTTTTCAGCCCTTGTCCAGAACCAATCGGCGAAGCTAAAGGCATCACCGTAGCACAGCCTACATCTTCTAAACGCTTGGCTAACATGGGGTCAGCGTTGATATAAGGTAATACCGCAAAGCCTTCTTTAACTAGTTGTTCTGCTGCTTCTAATGTCCCAATTGGATCTGGGAGTAAATACTTAAGATCAGGTATTACTTCTAACTTAACGAAGTTATTATCTTCTTGCCCCAACAATTTCGCCATTTCTCGCCCCAAACGAGCAACCCGAATCGCCTCTTCGGCTGTTTGACAACCTGCGGTATTAGGTAACATCCAGATTTTTGTCCAATCTAGGGCTTCAGCTAAACCTTCATGTCCGGGTGCTTTGGTTTGTACCCGTCGCACAGCCACAGTGACAATCTGGCAGTCGCTAGCGGCAACACTTTGTTGCATTTCCTCAATGCTGCGATATTTGCCAGTTCCCGTTAATAAGCGAGATTGGAAGGTTTTACCAGCGATAATTAGTGCTGAATCCTGAGTCACCGAAGTTTGGATCGGAGGAAGCCTCCGCTCCAACTTCTCGCTGAGTTCTGAGTTTTGCGAGGATACGGCAGGGCGATGCCCATTGGAGAAATTGGCAGAGTGAGTGAGCATGGAAGTGTGAGTAGATGGCTGAGCGTGAAAGCGTGAATAGTGAAAATCAGAAAGTAAAGGGTCAGACTTCTGCTGACAGATTAAATCGGCTATTAATGTTGCTGTTATGGGCGCAAGCAGAATTCCATTGCGGTAATGACCAGTGGCAAGGGTTAAATTTTTACAATGGCTAGTGCCAAGGATGGGTAATTCATCGGGGGTGGCTGGGCGAAATCCCCACCAGAATTCCTGGATAGGATAATGCTGTAATTGAGGATATAGGCGGATAGCTGCCTGTAGTAATGTTTGAATACCATCTGGGGTATTGTGGGGGGTAAAGCCAACATCTTCAACCGTTGCCCCAATGATGAGCGATCGCTTCTCTTTTAAAGACGCTGCGCGATCGCGTCTCGGTACAATGTAAATATCCTGCCCAAATAAAACCCGCTGCAAAGGCAATTCCGGCACAAACTCTGGTACTTGCACACTCAACATTTGTCCTTTTCTAGGACGCACAGGTAGTGGTAATAATTCATTTGACCAAGCACCGGCTGCTAAAACATAATGTGCAGCGCTGATTACTCCAGCATTGGTTTGAACACCAATAACTTGTCCCTGTTGTTGCCTAATTGCTTCTACTGTAATGCCTTCTTTGAGTTCAACACCAAGGGACTCGGCCGCTGTCCACAGTACATGTGCTAAAGCTCGATTATCAACTTGTGCATCTTCAGGATACCACCAGCCCCCAGCTATTTCTGCTCCCAATCCTGGTTGATATTGATGAATTGCCTCTTTGTCTAACCAGTAAGCTGGGGAGAGAGGCGAAGTGGCAGATAAGGGAGTATTTTCTTCCCCACCTCCCCTGCTCTCTTCAAAGACGGGTGCTAGGATACCGCAGGGCCAGTAGCCAGTATTTAAGCCAGTTAGTTCTTCTAGTTTATGTGTCCAGTCGGGATATAAAGCACGCGATCGCCAACACAAAGAACGCATTGCCTCATTCGGGATGTTTTCCGCATCTGGTGCTAACATCCCAGCGGCGGCGTGGCTAGCTGCGGCAGAGAAATCACGACAAAGCACGGTGACGTATGTCCCGCGCAGTTTTAGCTCAATGGCGATCGCTAAACCAATAACGCCACCACCAATAATTACAATCTCACTAGTCATTAGTCATTAGTCATTTATCATTAGCCATTTCTTATTAGTACATAACTAATAACTCATAACTAATAACTTAGGACTGATAACTCATAACTTGTAACTAATGACTAGTACCGCTACGAGGAATTCATAATTCCTGTACCGCAAGCGTTTCATTGATTTGGAATGGGTGGTTTGTGTCCACCACGCTGTACTAGTACAGTACAGTAAAAATAAGCTAGACAGTTAAAAACAAACAAAAAAACAGATTTCGTGAGCATTAATAGACTTCTATATTCTGTCTAGCCGCTTTTTGTTCTAGCAACCGCTACCATAAGGCTCGAATTGGTTCGTTGCTTTGATTTCCATCAGTTGATTGAGTATCTGTGAATTGGGTGTCTGTTGTATCAGTTTCATCGGTAGCGTTATTCTGGGCAACGCTAGTCCTGCTTTCATCTCTGTCAGATGCAACACTGCCCCTACTTTCATTTGTTTGAGATCCATCATCATTCCTGCTGCCAGCAGTACTATTAACATTGATATTAGCTGGAAGAACTCTGGCTTTTTTGTCAGTGGGAGCGTTAGCGCTTTGTTGTCCGCCCATAGGAAAATTGATGCCTAGTAACGTACCAAGCAAAATCGCCAAGCCGCCAGCCATGAGAATTAAGGGTGTCCATCTACCCATCTTGTTTTGCTCCTTTTTAACCTTCTGGTGTCCACACTATTTGAGAACCTTAACCGGAAAATCCATCAAATTTCGTCACTTTCACATTGCCTAAACCTGAATTTGGCAGGCTAAATGCAGGTCTGCTGTAGGAGAATGAGAAAGAAGCAATCGTATTTATCAGGTCTTGTGGCTTAACCACAGACCATCGCCGCGCCTTGCCACGCCAATTCACGGCTGATACTTTGCTTTCTACCTTAACCGCACAGGTAGCACAACTGCCGATTATGTGACAGTTTATTACCTTAGCACCGCTATTGTAGAGGTCAATACCATTTTGCTGCAAAATTTTTCGTAAATTGGCTCCGATATCGTCCGTATATGCCTTAATCCGTCTTGCCTTCAAGTGCAAACTGAAGGTAAGACGGATGAATACTTGCTTAAAGCAAGTGTGGCCGAGTGGAGACACTACGCCGTCGCATTCAATTGTTTTACCTTGAGCTAGAACTTTAGGCATTTTTTAGATTGCCATGCTGGCTTTTTGTTGTATATTGACACATTGCCTTGAAAGTTGTCTCGTCGGTCCAGTTTTATGACCACAAATCCCTCACCTCAACTTTGGCTCTATGACACTACACTACGGGATGGCACTCAGCGCGAGGGGCTATCAGTATCGATAGAAGATAAGTTACGCATTGCCCGGAGACTCGATCAACTGGGAATTCCTTTCATTGAAGGTGGTTGGCCTGGTGCTAATCCTAAAGATGTACAATTTTTCTGGCAACTTCAAGAAGATCCGCTCAAACAAGCAGAAATTGTTGCCTTTTGTTCAACTCGACGCCCTAACATAACTGCCGCAGATGAACCGATGCTACAAGCTATTCTGGCTGCGGGAACTCGCTGGGTGACGATTTTTGGCAAGTCTTGGGATTTACATGTCACAACAGGCCTCAAGACGACATTAGAAGAAAATTTGGCAATGATTCGTGACACGATTGAGTATCTCCGTTCTCAAGGGCGTCGCGTTATCTACGATGCCGAACATTGGTTTGATGGTTATAAGCACAATCAAGATTATGCTTTACAAACATTAGAGGCAGCGATCGCAGCTGGTGCTGAATGGCTAGTTCTCTGTGATACCAATGGCGGCACTTTACCTCATGAAGTTAGCCAAATTGTGCAAACTGTCATTAGTCATTTGTCATTAGTCATTAGTCAAGAAACAATGACGAAAAACAGAGGACAAATGACAATCCCCCAAATTGGAATTCACACTCATAACGATTCGGAAATGGCGGTTGCTAACGCAATAGCCGCCGTTATGGCAGGGGCAAACATGGTACAAGGCACAATCAACGGTTACGGTGAACGTTGCGGTAATGCCAACCTTTGTTCGTTAATTCCTAATTTACAACTGAAGTTGGGTTACAGTTGTATCAGAGAAGACCAGCTAACGCAACTTACAGAAGCTAGTCGTTTTGTCAGTGAAGTAGTTAACCTTGCCCCCGATGAACACGCTCCTTTCGTAGGACGTTCGGCTTTTGCTCACAAAGGCGGTATTCATGTATCAGCCGTGGAACGCAATCCCTTAACTTACGAACATATTCAGCCAGAAAAAGTTGGAAATCGTCGCCGCATCGTAATTTCTGAACAGTCTGGACTCAGCAATGTTTTAGCGAAAGCCCGCACTTTTGGAATTGAACTCGATCAGCAAAAGGCAGAAGCTAGGGAAATTCTCCAGCGTCTTAAAGATTTGGAAAGTGAAGGATTTCAATTTGAGGCAGCGGAGGCAAGTTTTGTACTATTGATGCACGAAGCTTTGGGAGATCGCCAACAGTTCTTTGAAATCAAAGGGTTTCAAGTTCACTGTGATTTGATTGAGGGAAAAGCAACTAGCAACGCCTTAGCAACAGTTAAAGTAGCTGTTGATGGTAAAAATATTCTGGAGGCGGCAGAAGGTAACGGCCCGGTGGCAGCTTTGGATGCAGCTTTACGCAAGGCTTTGGTGAACTTTTACCCTCAAATAGCGACTTTTGAATTGACAGATTACAAAGTGCGGATTCTCAACGGACATACGGGGACGGCGGCAAAAACCCGCGTGTTAGTAGAATCAGGCAATGGTCATCAACGCTGGACTACGGTAGGGGTTTCGACCAATATTTTGGAAGCTTCTTATCAAGCTGTGGTTGAGGGTTTGGAATACGGTTTGTTGTTGCACTCCCAAGCGGAAGCTGCGGTGAAAGCTTGAAGTTGACAAAAGACACCACATAGTTATTGATGGTATCTAGGTTCTTTTACCTAAGAGAATTGGGAAGCGATCGCACATAAACTGTTGCGCGATCGCTCCTATTTTCTGCTCAATCAACCTATGTAAGGGGAGCTAGTTTTCAGCCCTCGAACTCACCTTAAAAAAGTAAAAGTAATTCCTTTTATCTTGTGCCTTTTTCCTGACTAGTGCCTAGTACTGATATGGTTAAATTAGTGGCTTATACGGTGAATGTAAAAATAGCAGCCCAATTACCAATTCCAGACAAATAATAATTGTTACTCCCACACCTAAAACACGATCTGCAATATAGGCACAGATATAAAAAGCTAATGCTGCGAAGAAATGGGCGATGCTTACGACAAGGACTTCATCCTACACAATGTTCTAGGAGAAATTTTCCCAGGCTTGGGCAAGCAATTTGCTCAGCCAGCGTCGTTGTTGCCGATCCAGCATTGAGTCATCCGCTAGTACTTGAGCGGTTAATTCTTCCAAGGATTGACCCTGAGCGCGGACAATTTTAACGACTCCAGCGATCGCAGCAGCAACTAATTCTTCATCAACAGGCTTTTGTCGCAGGGCAACAATTTCTTGGGGACTGTCTGGAATGGGATAATTCATGGTGTGGGTTAATAGAAATAAAAAATGAACAATAAATTTGACAAACTATTAAAATTTCTTTACTGAATCTTTATGCAACTAATAGGGCGGAGTTTAGCGTACTTTCTGCCTTTGTAAAATCTGTCTTAGTGAGTAGATTGATCGGAGATGTCAGGGAAAGATGAGAGAAATCCTTTATTTAGAAATTCCGACTCAGGATACGGCGTGTGTACGTAACTGGTTGCAAAAAGATTTTAAACCAGGAAATGGAGAAAAGGTGCTGACCCCGGAAGGTTTTCGCCTGGGAATACCTGCTGGGACTACAAATGCTAGTGAGGCTATTCCCGAAAAATTACCTAGTGAACTTTCTGTATTTATCTGGTCGGTGCAACGAACTACCTATCTAAAAGTGTTTCGTTGGGCAGATCAACCCTTTCCTGGAGAGGGGCAAATCCTGCAACGTCTGACCACAGAAATCAGAAGCCGTTTTCCGCATCACTACCCAGAACCGCCTGCGATTGATTTATCCCAACAATCAATTTTTGCAGCACTAAGCTCTGTCTATCCCCTCACAGTTAAGTATTTTCAGAAAATGCCCAACGGGGAATATGACTTAAAGCGTGCCTACTGGTGGGAACAAAGATGGCGTGAAGGGGTACGCAATCCCCAGGAGCCGCGTCAAGTTGTGTTTTCCCAATCCGCAGGAAAAAGAGCAGCGGAAGCAGGGGAAGATGAGAAAATAACATCCCCCTCATCTCCCACCTACGACATCATCTATATTGGTGGCGCGTTAGGTGTGATTCATGCGGCAGTGATGGCAAAACTGGGATATAGAGTCTTGCTACTGGAGCGAATGCCTTTTGGGCGGATGAATCGGGAATGGAATATTTCACGCGATGAGATTCAAAGCTTAGTTAATCTGGGTTTGGTAACAACCGCCGAGTTAGAAACTATCATTGCCAGAGAATACAAAGACGGCTTCAATAAATTTTTTGATGCCAATAATCCGTCTAAACTGCGATCGCCTGTCTTACACACACCCACAGTGCTAAATTTAGGTCTAGATTCCGACAAATTGCTACGAATGTGTGGGCAAAAGTTACAAGCAGCAGGCGGCGAAATCTCCGACGAAACAGAATTTATCCGTGCAGATATTGACAAATCACAAGTAATCGTTAAAGTCAAGCATTTACCCAGCCAAACTGAGAAGCAAGTAAGTGGACGACTGCTAGTAGATGCAATGGGATCTGCATCTCCAATCGCTTGGCAATTAAATGGTGGTCGGGCCTTTGACAGCGTATGTCCGACAGTCGGAGCAGTAATTGAGGGCGGATTTGAGCCGGGAGTATGGGATTCTCAGTATGGAGATGTTCTTTATAGTCACGGGGATATCTCGCGGGGAAGACAGTTGATTTGGGAATTGTTTCCTGGAGCAGATGAAGAACTGACAGTTTATTTATTTCATTACCACGAAGTCAATCCTGAAAATCCTGGTTCATTGCTGGAGATGTACGAAGACTTCTTCACGATTTTGCCAGAGTATCGCAGGTGCGATATGGACAAATTAGTCTGGAAAAAGCCGACATTTGGCTATATACCGGGACATTTTAGTATAGATAGTAGCGATCGCACAGTTGCCTTTGATAGATTGATTGCGATCGGTGATGCTGCATCACTCCAGTCTCCCCTGGTTTTTACTGGGTTTGGTTCTCTGGTTCGCAACTTAGAGCGCCTAACAACACTGTTGGATACCGCTCTCAAGCATGACCTGTTGAGTTTCCGACACTTAAACCAAATTCGCGCTTATCAAAGCAATGTTTCCGTGACTTGGCTATTTTCCAAAGGCATGATGGTTCCGACAGGGAAATTTTTACCACCCCAACGGATTAACTCCATGCTAAATACCTTCTTTGGGTTGTTAGTAGACGAACCCCCAGAAGTGGCAGATAATTTCATCAAAGATAGGTGTGATTGGTTAACTTTTAATCGCCTAGCACTTAAGGCAGCTCGCAAAAATCCTGCCTTGCTGCTGTGGATTTGGCAACTTGCCGGGCCAAGGGATTTGCTCAGGTGGCTAGGTAATTATTTTAACTTCGGTCGTCATGCTTTGGTCAGTGCCTTGCTGAGTGCATGGTTCCCGCGCTTCCTGAACTGGATAAATCCTTGGCTGGAACCCCGCTATCCAGCATTGTGGTTGCGGCTGCTGACTATTAATTATGCGATCGCTAGTGGTAAACCGCGATCGCGCCATCAGGTAGCAAAAGTTACCCCAGAAATAATTCAGAAATCAGAAGCAAGAATTCTAAATTAGTCAATAGTCCAGAGTCAATAGTCAAGAGTTTTTTGACCCTTGACTCCTACTGACTATTTGGGCGAAAATTCGGCAGTTCCACAGATGCTAACGACTTGCGCCCTTTGGGTGGACGTTGGGGATAAACCACTGGTGAGGGCGAATTGGCATCATTAGTGTTGTCATCTGATTGATCCAAAGATTCATTAGATGCCGATAATTCCAACTGTGTCAATCGTGAGATTTCTGACCAGTAATCCTCAGTTTCTTCAGTCGTTTCGATGTGACGTGAAGTGGAGGAAACTGGTAAGTTATTTGCTGGTGAGATTACAACATCTGCTGTCCAAGAAGTAGAGGTAGTTGCAGGAGGATTTATTTCTTCCTCAACTGGCTCGTCAAGCTCCTGTTTTGATGTAGTTTCTGGTTCTTCATCCTCATCATCTTCCAGAATGGTTGCTAAAGATTCCCAAGTCGGCGCACTAGCCTGATTGCTGTCTGGTGGCGGTGAGACAGATGCAGGCCCAGAGGCGAAAAACATTTGAATTAGACTATCTAATTGCTCATCTAGGTTTGATGACCCTAAAGGTGAAACTTCTGGTGTATTTGGGGAATCATCAAGTTTTGGCGAAGTGTCTGGTTGCGCTGGTGTCGGCGTGTCTTTCTTGACTGACCAGTTCCAAGGTGATGGGGGAGGAGTTGGAGCGGGTTCATTTCTTTGGTATGAAGATGGTGTTGATGATTCGCTCCAAGGAATATCTCGATTATCAGTCAAGTCTGATTCTTCTGACCAAGGTTTGATTGGCTGTGCATCGGGAAACAAAGACCGAGCTTTTCTCGAAAATCTGCCTTGTCCGCTGGTTATATCTTTGGGATGTTTTGCCGTATCGTCTAGGGAGTCATAACTAGGAACAGGTGTATCTAGGCATTTTTCCAGAGCTGCTTTAAATTGCAGGGTTTGGCGTTGTTGTCGCATCAGTCTAGTACGTAACTCTCGACCAGTATTTTCTGCTTGCAATAGCTGCTGAGACTGCTCACTGTAGTTAGTTTGCAGCAAAGCACATTCTCGCTCTAATTGAGCAAGACGTTGTTGGCTAATTTGTAACTGTGCTTTATAAGTTTCAATGAAAATTTCCTGGTGTTGAGCAGTTTGTACAGCAGTTTCTAACTGTTGGAAAAGGGACTTTATCTGTTCTTGAGCGGCGGCTAGTTCCTGAGTGTGTTGGTTGAGCATCGACTCAGTGACGCTGGAGCGGGTTTTCTGCCACTGCAAAACCTTTTCAGACTCAGCTAAGTCGTCTTTTAGCTGCTCCACCTGTTCATACAAGCCATTGTTAGCAGCACGTAATTCTTCGTTCAACGCCAGCAGCTTTTGAAATTCCAAGTCAATAAGTGCTTGTTTGTCTTTTTCCGGCTCTGCAACCCAGTCTTGCTGAGTGGTATCTTGTGATAACTGTGGAACTTCAGTCTCGTAATGTGTATCTTCGGCCGGCTTGAGGAGTGGCAATTTTGTAATCGCCATATTTTCATTAGGCACAACAGAGTAAAAAGGACAACTCGCCTGCTCCGATTGTGGCAAGTTAGCAGAATTTAGGGATTCCATCACAGCCCCTTGGTTTGAGGTGTCAGCTTCATTCATCACTCTTGACCCACCTGCTTAAAAATATTCAGCAGTGCTGGCGTTAGCATTGCTGATCAACTGTGTCCGTTGAGGGTTTACTCTAGATGCCAAGTTTAACTCTCCCCAAGGATGAGTAATTAATCATTAATTTAGAGTTCCCCATTTTGCATCTAGAACTGATGCCGTTATAACACTATGAGGCTCTACCCCGTCAAGCTTCGGTATGACAGGGGCTTCTAGTTCAAATACTAATGCGGGGTCTGATCCTGCTTGACTTTAGTAAATAATTATGATTAGCAATTGTCCGACATAAATTTACACGCTAGATAAACTTTAGCGTGTGTATAAATTTAGCAAACCGTCTTACATCACTAGTAATAAATTTGGGAGTGTGGGAGTAGGGGAGCAGGGGGGAAGTTGGAGTAAGTCTTTCTCC
Source organism: Nostoc sp. B(2019) (assembly GCF_010091925.1). Lineage (GTDB taxonomy): Bacteria > Cyanobacteriota > Cyanobacteriia > Cyanobacteriales > Nostocaceae > Komarekiella. The sequence continues at coordinate 33,981 of NZ_WVID01000032.1, forward strand.
TCCGCCCACGCCACTTGCTACAACGGATAGCGCAGCGTAAAGCCTGCGGCATAGCTTCTCTACGAGACGCTGCGCGTAGCTTGCTTCCCCGCAGGGGCAGGGCTGATTCATTCGATCTCTTAGGGATTTTGTCAAGAGTATGAGTCAGAAATTTGCTTGAGTGGAAAAAAGAAAAACTACCACCTCAACCAGCAAATTTAAGTGCGTTCACCATTTTCTTGCCCAATCAGATTTTTTAGTCACCTGTTTTTTTTGCTTGAAACGCTTGTAAATCAGCGCCTTTTAGGGAATGAAACAGCCCTGCCCGCAGGGGTACGCTTAGAGCGAGTCATCTCTACGAGAGGCTTTGCCAACGAGCGTCGGAAACCTCCGCAACGCAGTGGCTCCTCTCTCTGCCTCCTAACCCTTGACTCTTGACTCCTTACTCAGCACTATCTTCAAGATAGCCAACGAGGACGAAATCCAACTAAGGGCAATTGTTCTGGTCTAATTTCAACGGTTGCAGCGTCGGCGATGGGTAATAGGGGCATTAACCACAGGCTACTAGTAGCGATCGCATCTCCATCATCGGTTTTCAACATGTTTTCGGGTAATGCTCCTGTGGGGTTTGGCTGTGGTACTACTTGGTCAACTAACAAGCCCAAACCATCAGGAGATAAACTCATTTGCACATTTCGTTGTTCGGGAGGAAGCACTAGCAGCGGCTTCTGTTGTGCGGTTTTCAGGTCGATCGCTACTACATAAGGCTGTTCTATGTATTGTTCTTTTGACACTAGCTGTGTCAGCAAACAATAGAGGGTAGGTGAAGCCGTATCAAATTGGCAGTTGATAATTGAACCTGTAGTTTTTAATAATTGTTTCTGCACGCCTTGGTTTGTCACTAAAAACAAATCTCGCGTGTAATCTGTATTAAACTTTACCATTGCAGCTTGAGAGCCATCTTTGGAGAAAGCCTGTACTAAGCCAAACTGCGGCAGAAAATCTAGGGGTTTGTTCGCATCACCTTGCAGAGGTAAAATTGCTGCTCCCTGTCCTTGGGCTACTGCTACGGCTTTACTATCTGGCGTGATCATAAAGTCTCCCCCTGGTTGGCTTTCCAGGCGTTTTAGGGTAGGTTTTTCTCCAGAATTCTTGCTGGTTGCTGACATGAACCATAGCCCAAAGTCACCGGGATTAGCCTTGTTTCCTCGCTGAACGACAATAGTTTCTCCATCGGGTGATAAATCAAATTTGAGGTTTTGATAGTCTTTATTGTCTAAAATCAGGTCAACTCTGGCGGCTGTTTCTGCTTGTTCTCCAGCTTTTGCAGAAATGCCTGTTGTCACTGTGTATAGCTGAGCCGAAAGTAAGTCTTGGTTATTTGTGGTGCGAGCAGAAAATAAAATTTTCTCTCCATTGGGAAATGGCTCAAAGTCCATTACAACTAGGTCTTTAGGTGTGAGTACTCTTTTTTGCTCTTGAGTCAAGTTGTAGAGAACTAACTGCCCCCGTTCTTCTTGATTGGCTCCGATGTAAAGGATGACGCGATCGCGTGTACGGAAGCTACCTGTAAAAGGCTGTATCGCCTTATTTTTGCCTTCTTGTTGGACAAACTTATCTTTCGCTCCCTGCAACTTCACTTGATAATTTGTGCCATAAGGTGCTGGTGTCAACAATGTATACACCATGCGCCGCCCTGCCCAACTTACTTTACCTGCTAGAGGCGGATCAATCTTCAAGTTATCCTCTACGCTTTTTGTGTCCATTGGGCGGCTAAAGTTAAGGGTGAAGGAAATATCTTCTGCCCCAATCTGTTGGTTTTGCCAGCTAAAACTTCGGACGCGAGCTGAGACTGCATCACCTTGCAAGATCATGAATCCAATCAGTAGGCTTAGCAGTAACATCAATGGAATTGCTACGCGATCTAGTGGTTGGATAAATGCTTTGGATTTGGTCATTGGTCAAGGGTCAAGGGTTAAGGGTTAAGGGTCAAGGGTCAGGGGTCAAAAACTCTTGAACTGTGGACTTCTGACTAATAACTATAAGGATTTTTCGGTTGAGGTATCTTTTTTAAAGAGGTAGCGGCAATGGTAAGTTGGCGTTTACCTGCCAGATTTTCCGTCACCATTTGACCTTCTACTTCTAGCCAATTATCAGGAGAGTAACGCTCTTGATTATCTTGTAGTTTGACTGGCAATCCTATGGGGTAAGCGTCTGCTGCACAGCAAGTTAAAACAAATCGCGCCAAGAATAAATATTCTTTTCCTATATCTGGCGGGTACATCACAAATCCTTGGACTTTGACTTTTTGTCCTGTATATGCATCTGGCTCAGGATAGACGTTGACAGTGCGTACCCAGTCTACGAGCGATCGCTCTTCTGGACGAACAGTAGCCCGAAATGCTTGGGGTTTGATGCGTGCCGTTCCTAATAAATCGGTAACATCGCGCTGGAGTGCTTTATCACTGGCAAAGACTTGCGGTGTAATGATGAAACCCAAAATCGCTGTTGTCAACAGTAAACTACTACCCCAACCAGGAGGAAATAAAGTAGTATGCTGGGCGCTTGTCGGCAAATCACGGCGACGCGGCCGCCAAAGTTCTTGTGCTTTAAAGAAACCAATAATGATTAAGCCAACACTACCCACTATTGTCAACCCAAAGTAATTTGGGTGAATCAACAAATTCAGCTTGCCAGTTAGCCAGTATTTAAACATCAAAATTCCCCAAGCTGTAATTGCTAGCACATCCAGCCAGGGGAGTAACTTATTTGGTATTTTGGTTTTGCGGTTTTGGTTAGTCATTAGACAAGAGTCAAGAGTCAAAAGTCAAGAGTCAAAAGTCAATATTTAGACATTGGATTTTTGATTATTGACAAATTTTTTAAATGACGTGTAAGTTAATGAAAAGTGTGAACAAAAATGTCAATTGAGCGGCTAAGGCAAATAGGTAAAATATAGTTCTAGGCTTAAAAATTGATAGCATCAAGCCTACAGATTTGATATCAATCATTGGCCCAAACACCAGAAATGCCAACAAAGAACCACTACTAAAAGTCGAAGCGAAAGACAGAGCAAAAAATGAATCGACTGTAGAACAAATTGATACTACTGCTGCTAGTACCAGCATGGCTACAATTGAGCTAATGGGGCCAGCACCGAGACTGAGAATCAATTCGCGGGGAGCTAGTACTTGAATAGCCGCAGCGATCGCACTGCCTATAATCATTACTGCACCTAATTCCCGCAATTCTTGGATGCTATTGTCCACCAGTAGACGCATTTTATCTGCAAGTGGTTTACTGGGGCTATAAGCTGAGGCAGTTGCCTGGATTAAATCATTATCTATCCGCGTGGGTATACCCGCTTTTTCTCCAATTAAATAAGTCCCCGATTGTAATAAACTGGGTGCTGTTGCTTCACGTTCTACCTGATAACGTCCCCTGCGGTGTTTGAGTTCCGGTTTGGAGGGTGGATTAAACTTCAAATAACGAGCGATCGCAGGCTGAACGATAGGACTCAAGTCTTTTTGAAAACTGAAAATAAAACCGATAATTGTGGCAATTAACAGAGAAAATACGACTCGTAACACTACTATTTCGGGCTGATCTCGAAACGCCGTCCAAGTTGACCAAATCACAATTGGGTTAATTGTCGGTGCTGCTAGTAAAAAGCCAATTGCCACTGGTGTGGGTACTCCCTGCATCAACAACCGCCGCGCCACTGGCACATTGCCGCACTCACACACCGGAAATAACATACCGATCATACTGCCGAATAAAGCACCCAGCAGCGGATTTTTGGGCATTTTTTCCACCAATTTGCGCTCATCGACAAAAAATAGCAGCAAACTGGAGAATAAAACCCCAAGCAACAAAAACGGCATCGCCTCGACTAGCAGACTTAAAAATAGCGTAAAACCATTGTTCAGTTGATTCATGGGCGTCGCAGTCAAAAGCGGTTTTGAGTTTTAGGGTTCTGCCTAGTCATTCTATCGAAATGGGGATCAAAAGCAGGTAGGGATAATTAAACAACATTTGAACAGCTAATTGCTGTTTATTTTTAAGTAACGCTTAAGCGTTATAAACCTTTCATCGTCCTAAATAGGGATTTAACCTAGTATATTTACTGCCGATGACTATTCATAAGATTGTCTAACTTCCGAAATAGTTCCGATTGTAGACGGCAAGTAGCTAGCTACTTGTACAATGTTTAATCACCTATGTTTATACTTACCGTAATTTGTTTGATAGTATGTTAACCGAGCCGTATTTTCATCAAGGATTCACAGTTATTCAATATTTGGGGATCGTTGGTACTACCATCCTCGATTTTGCTTATTTCTGGCACAATCTGATTTGAGCTTTGGTTGTTCTACTACAAAAACTCTAAAACTGCAAGAACAGAGTTTAGTAGATACGATACTTGTTAATAAGTATTTTGTCCAAAAATCGCTCAACTTACGTACAGACACGATATTTCTTCCTAGTTTTATAATTCTCGTCTCTATGAGCGAACTGCTGGAAGGCTACCTTAGCAGCTTTGCTACTTGGCTGTTTAGTATATGGCTGTACCTAAGAAAGAGTGTTTGGATAGTCGTTGCAAGCAAAAGTGCAAAGCTGCGATGATTTCATGAAGCGAAGAAAGCCTACTAGTGCGAAATTAGAGTTTTGATTTCGGAGCAGACTTAGTTTGTATAGTCACAATTTTTAATTACACAGGTATTGTTGTATACGCCCCATACTACTGCTGTCTTCATAACTTTCCTTTCTTTGTGGGGGCTGTTAACCCTCTTTTTTACAATTGAGCAGAGACTAGCAAAGGCTAAAGTGTTAATTTATTGTTTACCTGTCTTTGTAAAAATCAGGGTGTCTAGTGTCAGAAGAATTCAGTTGCAAAATCTCACCACCATTTTTGTCTGAGGGTAACGATCGCGATCTCGGTTTAGAGTCAACCCTCGAAGAACTGCCAATGTACAATTTCCAAGTGGAAATCAACTGTACTGGTGCAGAAGTCGCTAATTTTTTTGAAAGATATCCTCTGCTACCAGGAGCAATCTTAGTAGAACAAGGAAAGTTCACGGGGATGATTTCGCGGCGACGACTACTAGAATTTTTGATTCGCCCTCATGGACAAGAAGTGTTTGTTCAGGAATCGTTAAGCGTTCTCTACAGCTATACGCGGACAACGATTTTGCTGCTTCCTGATACAACGCCGATTTTGACTGCGATGCAACTTAGCCTCAAGCGATCGCCTGAAATGTTAGCAGAACCAATTGTAGTTAAGACGGCATCTGGTGTCTACAGATTATTAGATGTGCAGGAGTTGAATATTACCTCTTGGCAAATTCAAGGAATCGAAAATCTAGTGCGGTATGAACGCAGCCAAGTTCAAATAATTCAAAATGATAAAATGGCTAATTTGGGGCGTTTAGTAGATGGAGTTGCACACGAAATTTTAGACCCTGTGGGTTTTATTTGGGGTAACTTAACTTATGTCTCAAACTACAGCCAAGACTTACTCAAACTAATAGCAGCTTACGATAAAGAATTATCATCAACTTCCGCAGAAATTCTTGAGATTAAAGAAGAAATTGAATTTGATTTTCTCGAACAAGATTTATCGCGATCGCTTGCTAGTATCCGCACTGGAGCAGAAAGATTAAAAAAGCTCGTTACCAGCTTACAAAATTTCTGCCATATCGATGAAATTTATCCCAAACCAGTAGATTTACACGCCTGTATAGATAGTATTATTTTATTAATTAATAGCCGTCTGCAAGGAGAAATCGAAATTGTCAAACATTATGGTCAATTGCCCCCAGTGTATTGCTTTATGGGTCAGCTAAACCAGGTTTTGATGAATATTTTAAGTGAAGCTGTAGATACTTTACTAAATGAAGCAGTACGCCAGCAATTGCATCTTGAAGACACAAAAACTGCCCCAAAACCTCGAATTGAAATCACTACAGAAGTTATTTCCCAGAAAGCAAGCAACCCAAATGCGCCAGATTCTCGCTGGGTGTTAATTCACATTGCTGACAATGGCCCTGGAATGTCTCAGGAGTTACAACAACAAATTATTGACTCTTTTTCTATGGAAAAAAAGGCTGGTAAAGAGACTAGTTTAGCAGTAAGCTATCGGATTATTCTGGCAAAACATGGTGGTAAATTAAATTTCCGTTCCCAGTTGGGTTTAGGCACTGAATTTGAAATACTTTTGCCTTTGGTATAGCAATATATAACAGAATTAAACCACAGATGAACGTAGATAAATTATCTATAGCAATCCGCTTTGATTTTTGAACTGGCTTGCGTAGGTAAGGAACCAGGGTAAGCGCATCTCAATTGGAGTTGACAAGTATAAAGTAGTATGATGGCTTTTAAAAGCATCTATTGAGCGAGCAGGGGTAGTCTCATGACATCAGGATTTAAATCTCCTCGTATACAAACTCAAAGCCTTTGAGCTTTGAGTATAACCAATGGACTGCGCTAACAAAACAGATGCAATCATTTTTTAGCCAGATAAAAGATCCGCGTGTACCAAGAACTTGTGCTCACTTAGCTTGTCAACAGCATTTGAGACACGCTTACCCTGATCTTCGCAGTACTTTTAGTAATTTTTTGATACCCTTTTTAATATTATTTTATAGTTGTAATTAATAATTTGGCATAAAAAGTACTGAAGAACTACAAATTCTAATTTATCGAATGGGTAGTTCAATGATAAACTCTATGCCTTCACCTGGCTTGGAATGGTATGTAAGTTTGCCGTGATGATTATTAACCACAATTTGGTAAGCAATAGATAGACCAAGCCCTGTTCCTTTACCTACGGGTTTTGTTGTGTAAAATGCATCGAATATTTTTGTTTGTTCTGCTTTATTTATACCTGAGCCATTGTCGGCAATTCTTAAAATAACTTGCTCTCCAATTGCCTCAGTTTTAATTTTAATCACACCAGGATATTTATAAATCGGATCAAGGTCTTTATTTTTATATGTTTCTTCAATTGCATCGATCGCATTACAAATTAAATTCATAAAAACCTGATTAATTTCGCCAGGATAACACTCAATGAGTGGCAAATTTCCATATTCTTTGATTAGTTGTATATCTGGGCGATGAGCATTTGATTTAAACCGATGTCCAAGAATGAGTAATGTACTTTCTAACCCTTCATGCAAGTTAGCTAATTTCTTGCCTGCTTCTCTATGTCGCGAGAAATTGTTCAAAGATGACACAATCTCTGTAACACGACTTGTACCGACTTGCATGGATTGAATAATTTTAGATAAATCATTTAGCAAAAAGCTGAGATCGCTTTTTTGAATCGCGATTTGAATTTCATCTGGTGGATCAGGCAGATATTGTTGATAGAGAGAGAGTAAACTAACTACCTCCTTTACATACTGTTCAACAAAATTTAAGTTGCCAGCTATAAAATTGATGGGATTATTAACTTCATGAGCAATTCCTGCTGTCAGTTGACCTAAAGCTGCTACCTTTTCTACTTGAATCAGTTGAGTTTGAGTCTGTTGCAATTCGGCATTTTTAGCAATCAAGGTTTTTGTCAAATTTCTCAGTTTTAGGTGATTTTCGATCCGCACTAAAACTTCTTCATGCTGAAAAGGTTTGGTAATATAGTCTACGGCTCCCAATTGCAAACCTTTGACTTTATCAGCCGTTTCTGAGAGAGCTGTCATAAAAATGACCGGAATATCTTGAACACGAGGATTGCTTTTTAGGTGTTTACAGGTTTCAAAACCATCTATACCGGGCATCATTACATCCAGCAAGATTAAATCAGGTAAATTATCATTGTCTAATCGCTGAAGGGCTTTCTCACCGCTGCGTGCTGCCCAAACTTCAAAGCTAGATTGATCCAGAAAGCTGGATAAAACTTGTAAATTGGCAGGGTTATCGTCAACGACTAAAACAATTCCCCTAGAAGGAGCGTAATTGATAGAATTTTTTTGGTTTCCAATACTCGTTTTCATACTGTTTCCACTGCATATTGAGTCAAGAAACTTAGGATTAAATCTTCATCAAATTGCCTTGCTAGTTGCCGTAGTTCATTAGCAAATGGTGCGAAGGTTGTGTCTGTTTCCTCCAGTTGATCGGCCCACTTGATAATGGCATTGAAGTTACCTTTACTGGCGAAGGTGACTAGTTCCTGTAAGACTTGGGGAGAAGGAGGGGTTAATTGAGCAGATTGGCTATTTGCTGTTGTTGCTTCTTTGGGCTTTTCTCCATCAGACTGAGATTGCTTGTAAATCCATACCAAATTTAAGTATTGTTCTAGTTGATGCAATAATTCATCTACCTGTATAGGTTTGGTCAAGAAGGCGTTACCTCCAGCTTGCAGACTGCGATGTTGATCGGCTTCAAAGACACTAGCGGAAGAGACAATAATCTTGACATCCTTGATTTCTGGAGTGTGACGCAGGTGTTCAATTAATTCAAACCCATCCATTTCTGGCATCAGCAAATCTGTGATGATTAAGTCTGGCTTGAAGGTGATCGCTTTTTCTAAACCTTCTTTACCGTTGCTGGCTTCAACTACATTAAAACCCAGTGGTTGTAGTAAGTTTGTAATCACTGTGCGATTCTCCCAGCGATCGTCAACCATCAGGATGGTGTAGGGGCTACCTTCAAAGCCAATGATTTGTTTCCCTGATGCAGCCATCGCAGATTGTACCCAGTCAGTCGCTTCGGAAACCTCTAATTCAAACCAGAAGCTACTCCCCTGACCGATCTGACTCTTAACATGGATATCGCTACCCATCATCTGTACTAACTGCCGAGTAATAGCTAAACCCAGCCCTGTGCCTTCAGCTTGGCGCTTTTTATCACCTACTTGTTCAAAGGGCAAGAAAATTTTGCTCAATTCTGCGGGAGTTATACCAATTCCCGTATCTTCAATAGTACAGCGAAGGCGATATTTCACTGTCTGTCCATCACTGGGAGGTTGATCGATTACTTCAATATTGAAAGTAACCTGACCTTCATCTGTAAATTTGATGGCATTTCCCAGCAGATTCAATAGCACCTGACGTAATCTTTTGACATCAATATAAACCCCTGTAGGCAAGTTGATCGCGGGTTTATAGACAAACAAAATGCCCTTTTGTTTTGCCCGAATCTGGCATATTTCGACAATTCCTTGGAGAAAGGAGGGGAAATGCACATCATCTAGATGCAGTTCTAGCTTTTTCGCTTCAATTTTGGATAGATCCAAAATGTCATTAATTAAAGTCAGCAGATGAGAGCCGCATTGTTCAATAATATTGACGTGATATTGCTCTTGATTAGGTAAAGCTGGGGAACGCAGCAAAATTTGGGCACAACCGAGAATGCCATTCAAGGGTGTTCGCAGTTCATGACTCATGTTGGCTAAAAATTCGCTTTTAGCATGGTTGGCTGTATCAGCCGCAGCTTTAGATTTTTTCAGTTCAGCTTGTTCAAATGCTTGCACTTGCCACAAGACAGTAATCATGGTAATAGCCAGTCCACCGACAATTAAGGCGATCAAATCGAGGAATTGCAATCGAGATTCGATATTTTGGCGGGGAATCACCAAGGCCACAGACCAATTAGCGGCTTGCAACGGCAGATAAGCTACATACTTTTTAGTGCCGTCAATTTCCATTAACTCAATTCCCTGTTGTTTGTTTACCATCCTCTGGGCGATCGCATTTAAATTGCGATCGCCAATTTTCAGCAGGCTGGGTGCAGGTTTTTCTACGGTTGACATTAACGCCGAGTTAGGATGGACGATCGCTTGTCCTTGGGAATTGAGAGCAAAAGCATAGCTGTTCATGCCGTAGCGCAGAGAGTTGACAACCTCTGCAATGTGATCGACTCTCACATTGCCGTGGAAGACTCCGCTCGGTGAACTACTGCTAGTAGAATTTGACGAGATCGGGGTGGCGATCGCAATTAAAGGAATTCCTGTAGAACGGCTAATGAAAGGATCGGAAATGTTGCTCTTTCCCGCAATTGCTTTTTGAAAAAAGTCTCGATCCTGAATATTTTTATTTGATCGACCAACTTTTGTATTTGAAAATGAACCATCTGGGTTAACTATTTGGAAAAAGAAAAATTCATTGATCCGCTTGACTTCTGCTTTTAAATAAGGTTCTGCCACAGACCAGTTTAAGGAGCGTACAGTTGAAGTATTAGCCAGGGTTTGTACCTCCACTTGGCGAAGGTGTAACCACTCCTCAATTTCAGCACCCCCTCTCTGTACCTCTAAAAAAGCACTCTGCCTCAAATCTTTGAGCATCAGATTTCTAGCGGCTTGATAGCTGAAATAAGCAGCAATACTGACTACAAGGGTAGTGCCGCCAACAATAAATCGAATCAGTAAATTTCGCGAGGGATGATTTCCTCTGTCAGATGCCGATAGGCTGGAGTTGGCTTGTATCAAGGGCTAGCTCCTTAATCACATAGTTTGCTACCAAGAAATTCTAGGTTATCTTTAGATTGCCCAAGACATGACTGATCCTCACAGCTTTTGGGAAAATAATCGATAAATTTACAGTAAAGCTGTGTATTATGAGTTTTTATTTCAAAATATTCTTTAAAATACCCTAAAATTCCAATACATCACTAATTTTGCCGATATCGAAAAACTCAAAATCTACATTTCATAAGGGTTCTAGCCTATGTGTGGGGCTTGCCGCAGGCATCGCAAGTACGACCTCGCAATCAAGGTATCTGGTCGCTCCTGACTGAAACTTTTATAAAAAGGACTTTTCAAATCAGTCAGGAGATTCAAATCTTACTTTTCTCACTTACGCCCAATGTCATAAATCAATCTCTAGGCATTACTCTTAGAGTATTGATTTTAATCCATCTTCCTTAAGTTTTTTACGGCTATTCTTTAAATGTTGATGACAGTAAATTTTCGCCACGTTGATAGATATCGCGTGCGTAATCAGTCCAAGCGCCTTGTCCCCAATAACGAAAACAACTGGTTTGCAGCAAAAGATTATGTAGCAAAAGACTGCGGTAGTGAGATTGTCTAGTAATAGATTCTGCTGAGTTAATTTGCAGTAATGGATCAACCTTTTGATGAAACAAACTGCTTAATTTGTACATGGGAGTCAAAACATTTTCATATCCTTCTACCCAACTGATATGATTCGTCCACGAGGCTCCATCCATGTGAAAATTGGGGTTGATTTGCTTTAGTTCTTTAATAGCATTTTCTACAGCTTCGGGTTGGCAATTGTCTGGTGTAACTCGTTCCCAAATATGATGTTGTCCCACTGGCTGGCAAGTTGGATAATCTTCAGGTTTACAACCAGCGGCTTCGATTAATTCCAAATATTCCGTACCACATACCCCAACAACACCTGATTTTCCTCCTCCGTGCTGCACCATGTCCCGCCAAGCTTGGTTGAAAGCGCTAGGAAATTCATTCATCATGACGCCACCATTTTCGCCATCACCAATTTGGCTAACTATTGGCGGCACAAATACACTTCCTACTTGCTGTTTAGATAGGGTTTTTGCTTCATAGTAAGGCTGCATTTGTGCGACTAATTTAGTATCTGAACCTTGGGTTTTTATTAAGGCTGTGATGCTAATTGTTTCGCCTTGAGAATTGCGGGCAACCAAACGGTGTGGTAAATGTTTATGAATGATAGATTGACCGTTAATTGTTTCTACAGAATGTTCTTGCACAAGTAGCCAGCGATATCCACATTCTTTTAACGCTTTGACAAATTCAAATAGAGTATCGGGGTGATTTGGCAGGTGCATTTCTGGAGGTGAAAATCCTTTGACTCGCGCTAGTGCTTCCCAGCCAAAAATTGCAGCAAAATAGTGTTGCCATGCGATGATGTGCAATTTAATATCTGGTATGGGTGTGGAAGGAATAACGGCATGGCTCCACATTGTACCCAGCCACTCTACATAAGGTTGATAGGTGCGATCGCAAGTAATTCGTTTGAGGTTATCGAGTACGTCGCTACGTCCCATCTGTCTGAGTCCCCACAGAAGATTACCAGAGTAATCCAACATCACGCGCGGATTGCAACCTTGATTGACGAGTTCGGGAATGAAGTCTCCCATGCGGCTGTAACAGTAGGCAAAAGGGCCTGCATTATGGTTATCCCCTTCATTGGGATGTTCAAACATATATTGCAGATTGCTGATGAATGCGCCATCATGTCCAGCGGGAATAGTTGGCTGGTGCATGTGTAAGGCGATCGCAAACACAGCATTTACATCTTCTAACCGGATATTGGTTGTTGGTAAAAATACAGGCTTATCATGGTTTACTACAGAGAGCACCTCTGTTTCCCAACCAGATATATTCGGCAAGCCATCAATGATTTCGGGCAAAGTAGTAAGAGTTGTAGGGAAGGAAAGCATTTCTGAATTGCTCCGAAATAAAGGCTATTTAATTATCTAATCAATGCAACAGCCTGGCCTGTTTAGTTGAGATATCTTTATTCGAGAGTTAGGAGACAGAAGCTTTCTGGCTTCTATAGTTGAGTTAAAAAGAGTACAAGCTTAGAAGTTTGCATATTATTTTCAACAGAGAATCGCCCTACGACTGCTGCAAAGCTAGCGCCAATGCTTGCAGCAGTTCCTAAACAACCTTAATCGTCTTGATTTACAACTGACGTGCAGACACGAAAGTAATTATGTTCTTGACCAGAATAAATCACTGAAACGATGCATTCTCGTCGAAAAATTCCATTTTGGTATTAGCTTCTTCAGTTTTTCGCCAGACTGTTGTTTTCTCGGCGGAGCTGCTATTCGTAAAATCAGATCTAGCAACCAAGGGGCAAGGCGTTGACACCACACAGCTAAATGACATTGCCATCCGACTAAAATTTCTGGTGCATCCCTTTGTAGTCCAGTGACGAGTACTTGAGCTACTTGCTGGGGAGTCATGGGGATCACCCAGCGAAATAATTTTAAGTCGCGCACCATGTCTGTGTCTGTGAGAGAAGGCAGTAATGCAATCACTCGAATATTGTGTTCAGCTAGTTCTCGGCGTAAGGCTTGGGTAAACCCTAAGATGGCAAACTTGGTAGCTGAGTAGGTTGCCATTGTCGGTGCAGCAACTTTCCCCATCAGGCTTGACACATTCACAATTGTCCCTTGCTTTTGGCTGGCCATGCGTCGAGCTATCAGGCTCGTCAAGGTGTACATTCCCAATAAATTCACAGAGAGTTCTTCTTGAACTTGGGGTAGTTTAGATTGCAAAAACGAGTTTTGGTATGCAACTCCCGCACAATTAACCAGCAGGTGTATTGGCCCATAACTACGCCAAAGTTGAGCAATGGCAATATTCACATCTACTGATTGAGTCAAATCTAATGCCACGATCGCAGTTTCTACACCCATCGCCTCGATTTCGCTGGCTACTTCCACTAACTTTTGGCGATCGCGTGCTACTAATATCAGCCGTTGTATACCTTGTTGGGCTAGTTGCAGGGCGATCGCTCTCCCAATACCACGGGAAGCCCCAGTAATTAGAGCAACCTTACCTTGAATATTCATGGGTTCTAACCTCCAGAATCTAAGTCTTACCGCATTTCTTCTTCATTGCCGACGAGACACAGTTTGAGTTACTTGCATCCGGGCACAGGGTAAGACAAATAATTAGTTGTAATTGAAAACAGAACGGCGCTTAGCCCTTAGCAACGAGATATTTCTGGGTTAATCTGCAATACCTCACCATTAATACCTCACCATTTATCTATACGAGGCAGGAACTTCTCGCTTTTAACCCGACAATCAATTCCTAACACAGTTGGCTGAATGGATATAGCTCATAGGTTTTACCTCTTTTAGCTTAGAGCGCTCATCAGCATCGTTGCCATACACACGTTAGCAATTAAATCAAGGTATTGCAATATTTTTTAAATAAGCATTTCTTAATACTTGTTAACATCCAGTATATATATATAAAATATTTTGTTGTATAAGTTTTTATGAATACTGCTGGAAAAATATCTTAATTCCTTGACAAACACTCGAAACGTTCTCCACGACTGCAAAAAACTTGATTGTTTTACAAAATTTTCCTCAAAAAATCGTAACTTTAGATACAAAAAAACCATCTTTTTTATACATTTATTTCAAATTTCTAATAAGCTTTTGAGGTAACAATAGACGGGGATCATTGCCTAGTCTGTACTACAAAGATCTCAGTATTTCAATTGCACATATATATAGTCAAAACTGATCAACCTGAAAAAGATTAGACTTATTGCAAACTTCTTACAGCGGTTTTCAATTGAATTTAAAATCTCGTTTCTAGGTTTTACCTGAAAATGCCCTTCATTACGGAGCTTCGCAATGAGCCTTCCAAGTCGGAGACTAGGAACAAGAGTGACATACTCCTACACTGACTGAATACAGTACAGTGTAGGCTTCTCACCAAATCCAGCTATTGCTTCGGATACTCGATGAGCTTTAAGAACGGAATGCCCTACCGCTCTATTTTTTATATTTATTGCTGCGTTATGGTCACGGTCAAGACTACACCCACAATGAAGGCAATCATGCCCGCGTTCATGCAGCTTTTTAGGGACTTTCAGACCACAATTAGAGCAATCTTGACTTGTAGCGAATGCTTTAACCGGGATAACCAATAAACCAGCATTTTCGGCTTTGTTCGTTAGTATCGACAGAAAGCTTGACCATCCAGCATCAAGTACAGACTTAGCCAATTGGGTTCGCGCAAGTCCTTTTACATTCAAGTCTTCAACCGCAATAACATCATATTTTTTCAATAAGTTATTAGCTGTTTTGAAATGAAAATCTTTACGTTTATCAGCAACTTTTTTGTGCTGCTTTCCCAGTTGTTTTACCGTTTTTAATCTTCTATTACTTCCTTTTTCGCGACGAGAAACACGCTTTTGGATAACTCTTAAACGTTTTTGAGACTTGCGATAGTGTTGAGGAATGGCAACAGTTTCACCTTCAGAAGTTGTCAAGAACTCTTTTAAGCCAACATCAATACCAGTTATAGAATCTGGGTTAAATTCTGGTTTCACTGTTGGGACTGTAGCGTCTTCTAGACTGAGAGTTAAATAGTAACCATCAGCTTTTTTTGTAACAGATGCAGTTTTGATTTTAAAACCATCTGGGATAGGACGATGCAAAATAACTTTAACTCTACCAAACATTGGAAGATTAATCCGATTACCTTGTCTTGAAAAGTTTTGTGGAAGGAAACCTTCCCCACAAACTTTTCGCTGCAAACATCCGTCTTTTATTTGCGGATTATCGTCCCTCTCGGCCATCGGAGAGGGACAGACTTAAACTAAAGTTCAAGGCAGGGAGAGGTTTATCTCACATTAAGGCGAGGCAGAAACAGGTTGAGGATTTGATGGCTTAGCTGACTGGGAAGTTGACCCATTCCAGATTTGATTTAACTGATCTATCGGCAACGACTGGAAAATGCTGAGATTTAGAGGCTCTTTACTGATGAATTTGGCGTAGGATGGCTGCAAATAAGAGCGATATTCTGGGCGATTAAGAAGATGAGTTTCTAAGAAAGCCACACTTAAGGCATTGACATAAGAATAAGCAGCAGTACGGTCAGGGCCTAGCAAGGCAGGTGGCACGGGCAACACATTATTCTCAGAAGTAGGTTCGTCAATAGCAGTAAAGTGGGTGGCGTTTTCAATCAAGACTAGGTACTTGTTGGGGTTAGAAAGCCAGGTGAAGGGGCGAATCTGTTCCGGTACAGGTGGGGCAAAAATATCTTGACTAGCTGTCACCAGCATCACAGGAACTTTAATTTGACTCATGCCGCTTTCACCTAAAACAGAACTGTTAACAGGATTGATGGCAATGACAACCTTAATGCGATCGTCTTTGAGTTGATAATTTAATGGGGGTAACTCAATTGCTTGACACTGCAACACGAGCGACACATTTAAGGATGAATTATTGGAATCACAGTCTTGGCTGAGTTGGTCAAAGTTAATCTTTGCTCCCGCCAAAGTCAAAACAGTATAACCACCAAACGAATGACCGATCGCCCCGACTTGCTGTAAATTGAGTTTCCCTTGGAGGTTGGGATCAACCTTTTCTAGACGCTGGAGTTCATCAAGTAAAAACTTGATATCCAAGGGTCGATCAATAAATTCCTGGGCTTCTGGTGGGCCAGCCAAACCCGAAAAATATTGCTCAAAGCGTTCGGCGTTACTACCAGGATGTTCCAGCACGGCGACAGCAAAACCATAGGATGCTAGATGTTTGGCTAGATAGACAAAGGTAGAGCGATCTGAGGCGACGCCGTGAGAAATTACCATTACAGGAAAGGCTGACGAGGAGATATCTGGTGTGCTTTGTAGGGTTGCTACAGGTAAATAGAGATCCACCGGCATCCGGCGATTGCGAGAAATATCATTTAGCTCTAGGCTTTTGATAGCCCAGCGGAATTTTCCAGGCGATCGCAAATCAAGTTGTTGCGAAAAGTCAACAGTTGAAATGGCTGCTTGAGCGATTACT
The DNA here is from genome assembly GCF_010091925.1 of Nostoc sp. B(2019). Classification (GTDB taxonomy): domain Bacteria; phylum Cyanobacteriota; class Cyanobacteriia; order Cyanobacteriales; family Nostocaceae; genus Komarekiella. Next base: position 50,451 of record NZ_WVID01000032.1, read on the forward strand.
TCTTTTTGCAGAAAAGCCACAACTTGATCTCTTCTTTCAAGCAATTGCGACAAATCATCGACTATTCTTAACCCCTCTGTAAAATTTACCCGCATCGTATTGCTGGGAAACCTACGCAGCAAATTCAGAACTGTTAAGCCATCTTTATCAGCAGCAGCCAAAATTAAAGCAGCACGTATGGCATAGAAGCCATTTTTGCGAGACTCAGTGAGTAGTAATTCTCCTAAACGCTTCATTAACTGCTCACCTACAGGTGAGTAGGTAACTTGAGACACTAAAGTAGGAGTGACATTGAAACGCTGCTGGAGTAGATCCCGTAGTTGAGCGAGTTGTTCGGGAGTTGCACGACTGGCATAAAATGAAAGGTCTTCATCGATTTTGCCTTCTTTAGCAAAAGTTTCCAGCGAGTTAACTGGCAAAGAAAACTCCCCAAAGGGAGGGTAATAAAAGCTGATGCGATCGGCTCCCAGTCCAGGAGTTGCAGTACAAACAGTAGATAACAGCCCTAAACTCAGGTATTTTAGAAATTTTTTCATTAGAACAACCCGCTGTTTAACCCTACCAATAAGTTTAGGCGGGGAGGAAAGCGGGGCGGGAAGTGTACCGCTTTCCGGTTTACTTGTTTTAGATATATCAAATACGTTCTAAGCATATTGAAACAAGTGCCTGCATTCATAGCCTTGCACCTACGGAATAATCCCTGATGAAATAAATTTTGGGCTACTACACCTCTAGTTCCCTAGAGCATCGATTCAGTAATCGCAAAAATCCGATTTCTTTTCGGTAAAACGACCAATTATCGTTGACTGTAGAGACGTTGCAATGCAATGACTCTACGAAATAATCAGTTTTTCTCGACCCTATCTTGAATACTGAATCGGTGTTCTAGCCTACTATGTACGTACAGGTCGAAAAACCTGATCCACATTGGCTTAAATCTTGTAAAGATACGTTATGACGTTTCGTCTAACGCACAATCAAACACTTTCGGTGCGTAGAACTAATGTCCATAACGCACCTTATAAAATAGGATTTGCAAATTTTTCAGCTAAATGATATTAACAGCGCGATAATTAATATAGAGATCAAAATACCTTTTATGTCCTTTACTTCCTGCCCCTGTTGTGTCGTTGTCCTTAATCAACAACAGGAGCAAAATAACTTTCACAAAAACCAGTGCCAGGATGTCCCAGTCAATCACAGCAAGAGTGCGGTTAAAAATTGCACTGTAGTTGAAAATGGTCGGGTTGTCGTTAAAGCATTACCAACACAACTTAATCAGACTTCTGATGCTCAAGAGCAGTCTCAACCTCAGTAGTGCTGAAGCGCGGTAGCGGGGCGTTTAACCGGTGCTGAGTTTTGAGTGCTATTTCGGTAACGTAATCCATCACCTAATCTAAGGGCAAAATATCGTGGAAGTGGTTGTAATCGATGTAGCGATGCCCTTCGCCTGTGTAGTGAATAATATCGACAAACCGATAGTTCCACAAAATCTCACTAGCACTATAGTGATGACGGGCATGGACAACTTGTGCAACTGTTTCATCGATCCCACTTAGCGAGATCACAAGAGTAGTTTTCGTCTGAATTAGCGACTCAGCGCTCATGCCATACAGAGGACTATACTCATCAATTGGATGCATCGCTGACCAACTTAACATGAAGCTAGGGGTTTGACTTCTCAGCAGTTTGAGATCGTGAAAGCGGCGGATTAAGTGTCCTTCTGCCGTTACTTCATCGCGCATCAGGTACACGCGCATCTGTGCCTCTAGAATCTGGTTGCGGCGTTCATTAGCGGCGCGAAACATCAAAGTGGGCACTCCTTCGTGAGGTGTAATCACCGCTACACGGCTAAAGAGAACCCGCGCAGTTGGTCGGGAAAATCGGGCAAAAGCTAGTCCCGTCATCACAGCAATTCCCACCAAACCTGCCATTGCTTCAATCGTCACAATGGTATTGGCATAAGTTGTTTTCGGATACATCGCACCATAGCCGATAGATGCGAGCGTTTGCACGCTGAAGAAAAAAGCATCTAAAAAATAGCCTGGTCGAGCGTTCTCAATACAATCGCCTCCTGCTAGGTAAGCTAGGGCAAACAGGGCATTAATTCCCACGTACAAAACAGCTATTAGAGCCAGAAAGGCAGTCCAAGGAATTGTTAGTAGCAGATGGTATGGGTCACGCCAGTAGGAATACCATACACCCATACCCATAATCTCAAACTGTCCATCTTGGATTTTGATATGAATTCGTGGGATCAAACGCTGTCGCTGCTTCGGTGAAAGTCTCTTCAGTCGAAATTTCATTGGGAGTAGCCAAAAGAACGGCGAGTGGTAGTATGACTATTGAAAAGTCGCTGTCTTTAGTTGCAAGTTGCAGTGCGGGCGATCGCAAAGTTACAACCTGGTGGTTATATATCGCTGATGAATCGAAATTTCTGGATTACTGCTTTAATTGCCTTTATTAATTCCCTGAGTTTTACAGTTTTAATTCCCATTATCTATCTTTATGGCAAACAATTCGGGCTTAGCGATTTCCAGACCAGTTTACTATTTTCGATTTACTCTATAGCTCAGTTTTTTGCGACTCCCGTCATCGGTAAACTCTCAGATCGTTTTGGACGCAAGCCTTTACTGATCATCAGTTTAGCTGGAACTGCGATCGCTAACTTAATAGCTGGAACAGCGACAACAGCAGTTGTTCTTTTTCTGGCTCGACTCTTAGATGGCATCACTGGAGGCAATACTTCCGTAGCTCAAGCGGTTATTTCAGATATTACCACTCCAGAAAATCGCGCTCGTGGATTTGGGATTTATGGAGCAGCATTGGGGTTAGGCTTTGTATTAGGGCCAGTTACAAGTTTATTAGCACAGCAGATTTCTTTGGGTGCTGCTTTTTTAGTTTCAAGTGCGATCGCATTTGTAGCACTTTTAATTACAGCCTTTTATTTACCTGAAACTCTACAAAATAAGGCTGAAAAAGCGCACAACATTTTTGATTTAGGTTTAGGAAATTTAATCAAAGGTTTGGCTATACCTAAAGTTGGTATTTTGCTAATAATAAACTTTTTTATTGGCACAACTTTTACTATCTTTACTTATGCTTTTCAACCTTACTTTCTTAACGTATTGGGTCAAAATAGCAAGTCTTTAACACTGATGTTTCTCACATTTGGAGTCCTAGGTGTAATCATGCAGACTTGGGGTGTCTCACTTCTCAGTCGGAGATTTAACCTAGTTAGTATATTATTTTTAGGCTTATTTATCCGCAGTCTATCATTTGTTCTCATGCCAGTTTGGCCAAACATTGTTTATTTTGTAGGAGTTACTATACTTTTTTCTCTGTTTAATTCTTTAGTTCAACCCATGATCAACACACTAATTTCTCTCAACGCTAAGCCACAAGATCAAGGAACTGCAATGGGATTGAACGCATCTTATTTAAGCATTGCTAATGGTGTTGGGCCTGTGATTGCCGGAATGCTGATTCATCAATCTAATCCCAATACCTATAGCTATCCGTTATATTTAGCTGGAATGCTGACTTTTTTAGTGTTATTTTTGGCAATAGCTACTCGCAAACGATACGCAAATCAAGTTAAATAAAAGTAAATCAAATTATAAAATACTTAGCAAAAATATAGGGTGAGCATTGCCCACCCTACTGTTGATTAATTTGCTAGGAGCTTATTTTTCAGGCTTTGGTTGTTGACCTTTAGAACAGCGGTCAAACCACTCCTGATATTTTTTCTGGCGTGACTCATCTTCAACAGCAATGGTCACTCGTACCTGTTTGCATCCATGATTTCGCTCTAGGGCGATCGCATTTAACAATAAACTAGCAATTTTAGGCGAACTAAATTCGCCACTCACTGTTAAACCACTATCAAAATTTGCAATTTCAAGTCTTTCCGCTTCAGTCAATTCAACGCTAACAATCTCCTGTTCTCCTAAATCAATTTCTGCAAGTTGCTTGTGCTCTGGGCTGACTTGTTCTACAATCAGTCTCTCTCGCCGGACAGGAACTTGTATCATCCGGGTTTCAATTTGTTTACGAACAATAACTTCTCCAACTTTCCGCTTACCAGTTTCAACGAATAATCGTTCCTCCAGTAAGCGAATAATCTTTTCTTCTCCGACCTCTTCTAAATTTACTGACTCAACTTGGTTATTCGTAGTTTGGCTATGCACTATTGGCTCAGTTGAGTTTTCTGATAGTTTCTGGTCGCCTGGTGTTTCTGTTCCTAAATATTCAGGCATAAGCTCTATTTCTAAATGGTCTAGATCTATGAAAACAGATTTAGTCGGCTTATCAATTTTTTTTATTTTCTGACTCTGCAATCGAAATAAAGAATACTGATGATCTCCAAACTGATTACCGTGTTCTAAAGTTTGGTGATTTACCTGTTTAGATATAATTAAGTTTAGTTGATGATTAGCATCCACAACTAAATCCTGAACCTCGCCTACTCGTTGACCTTGCCTATCGAACACAGTAAAGTTTTTTACCTTTCTTTTCAGGTCGGCTAGTAAGTTGTTGACGCGAGATTTTAATTTTGCCTGTCCAACGTTCTGTACCATCGTTAGTTATTTATATACAAATATGAACTGATTTTACTCAGCTAAATTAAATTTTTTACCATATTAAGTTATTAGAAGTACAGGTAAAGCTAATCAGACAGCCCCACCTGCACTATATTTAATCAGTCATTAGCTAATAACTAATGTCTATGTCGTTTAACGTTCTTCAATTGGAAGACCAGAAGCATCCACGTCTAACTCTTCACGACGCACAGTTTCTTGAGTCTCAACTGTGTCTTGATCCACGACTTTTTTGACTCTAACTTCTTCACGCACAAATGCTTCTTTGCGAATCTCAGGAGTTTCTTCGTGAATTTCCATACGAGCAACTTCGCCTTCACGGAAGTTAGCTTCACCAGGGGAAACAGCAGTTCCGGCGTCTGTTGGAGTTACACGTTCAATTACAACTCTCTCTCTTTCCACCGGTACTGCAACTCGTGCAGTCTCAGTTTCAACGTGCTTACCAATCGCTACTTCTCCAGTTTTTTGGCGTCTCTTATTTGCAACTAACCTTTCTTCATATAATTTTAGGGTTTGATTATCTCCCTCATTTAACCCGTATAAAGAAGGTTCATGTTCGTAAGTGTAGTTATCGCGGTTGTAAGTTGGTGTGGGGGTTGTCGTCGGCTGATATTCTGTGCCTAAAGGTGCTGATGCTTCTAAAGGTCTTGATGCTTCTACAGGTACGGTGTTGTAGTCTCCGGGACGGCGATATACTCCACGTACTCGTTCTTCATAGTCGTAATCAAGAGTTTGGCGTTCATCAAACTCAGGTAAAGCTTCTGCTTGTTCTCTGGTCATGCCAACGGCGTAGGCGCGATCAACATTGTAGTCAATGCGAGTACGACCAATTGGGAGCAATACTTTCTTACCAAAAATCCAGAAACCTAAGTCAACTACTAGATAGCGGAAATGACCTTCTTCATCTACCAGAACATCACTTACAGAGCCAATCTTTTCATCAGTTCCTTCTGTATAAACACCAAGACCTTTAATTTCCCGACCTTCAAAGGTATCTCGGTAATTAGGCTCAAAATCTTCTAATTTGTAAAGAACCATATATTAGCCCTCAAGTTTTCTGTATCGTATAGTTCTAAATTAGGCATTTCTTTACTTTTCTACCTCCTTCCAGCGAATGAATTGTCTCAAGAACGTAGCATCAAAAGTTATAGGTATTTTTTGTGTGTACAAATAAATTAAATATTTCAGTATGGAATTTTGAAAACATAATTAATTTAATGCATTATTGCTGGCAAAATTAAAAGTGCAGGCAGAGAGAAAAATTTACTCTGCCTGCATAACTTTTTATGATAAATGTGCCTAACAAATTCTTGGACTAGCTATTTAAATTGCTTGATGTGTAGTTCCACCATCTTCATTCACACGTAACTCACCCGCCGTATTTACATCTAACTCTTCTCGACGAATTGTGTCTTGTGCTTCTACAGTATCTCGCTCTACAACTTTCTTGACTCGGATTTCTTCACGCACAAATGCTTCTTTTTGAATGTTAGGCATTTCTTCGTATACTTCTATGCGTGCGACTTCGCCTTCTTGGAACTTAAGTTCATTGGGATCTACTACCGTACCTCCTGCTGTAGGCTGAACTCGCTCGATCAAAACACGTTCTTTTTGAATAGGTACTGCAACGCGTGCAGTTTCCGTTTCGATGTGCTTACTAACTGCTACTTCTCCGGTTTTTACACGGTGCTTATTGGCAATTAATCGTTCTTCATAAAGTCTGAAAGTTTGATTATATTGCTCATTCAAATCGTATAAAGCTGGTTCTTGCTGGTAATTATATGTCTCGCGATCATAAATCACATTGCTAGTTGAGGAGCGAAATATACTACGTACTTTTTCTTCATATTCTTCATCAACGATCGCGTCTTCTCTGTACTCAGGTAAATTTTCTATCTGCTGTTTACTCAGTCCATTGACAGAGACGCGTCTTTGAGGATAATTAATGCGGGAAAGTCCAATAGGTAGTAGTATTTTCTTGCTAACGAAGTCTAAGCTGGTATCAAGAACTAAATAGCGAAAACGACCGTCTTGATCAACTAAAACATCGGCAACTGAGCCTATTCTTTCTCCTCCATGAGTATAAACTTCTAACGCTTTAACATCATCACCGCCAAAAGTTTCTCGATAGTTTGGGTCAAAATGTTCAAGTTTGTGAAGAGGCATAGCTGTTCCCAAATTGTTTAAAATATCTATCTCCAAGCGTAAAAACTCTTATGCTGGTTTTCCTCCTACTGGCGACTTAATTCAAGTGAGATATTTTATGCTTGGTGACTAATACTTTATAGGTGAAATACGAAAAAGTCTTAAGTATATGCATTATCGCTCGGCATATAACTTAGCTGATGCGCCTATCGGCTGTCTAACTTGCGATTTCACCGCTTCAACAATAGCATCGGCGTCAATTTTGGCGGCATGAAGCAGTTCTTCTGGTGTGCCGGAACCTGGCATATCACGCACTGCTAGCTTAATTAGTCGCAGTTGGGGGCCGTTGTAGGCGGGAGTATTATTAGTACCAGCAAAAGCATCAAGCACAGCAGCACCTAATCCGCCTTCACTCCAGTGGTCTTCGACGACTACTAAATTCGCATTTGTATCGCGTGCAGCTTGATGAAGTGTTTGCACATCAATGGGTTTGACAGAATAAGCATCAATGACGCGCACCGTGATATCTTCATTTTTTAGGCGATCGCAAGCCTTGAGCGCTTCATGTAAAGTAATCCCAGCAGCAATCACAGTGGCTTGATCTTTTTGAGAACTATGGACTACCTTGCTGCCACCTATGGGAAACTCTTCATCAGCACCATAGATGACTGGTGTACTTTCCCGTGTGGTGCGGAGGTAAACAACCCCATCGCGATCGCTCATTTGAGCTACTAGTTTAGCGGTCTGATTGGCATCACTCGGATACAATACAGTGCTATTCCACACCGCCTGGAAGGCAGCTAAATCCTCCAGCGCCATTTGGGAAGGGCCATCCTGACCAATCGACACCCCAGCATGAGAACCCACTAATTTAATGTTGGCGCGTGAAATGGCAGCCATCCGTACAAAGTCGTAGGCTCTACTCAAGAAGGCGGCGAATGTAGAAGCAAAGGGTTTGTATTGTCGCACTTGCAAACCTACCGCAGCGGCTACTAGTTGCTGTTCAGCAATGTACATCTCAAAGTAGCGCTCAGGAAAGGCTTCGGCAAAATCTTCAGCGTAAGTGGAATTGCTGACTTCGGCATCAAGAGCAATCACATCAGGTCGAGCCGCTCCCAAAGCTTTGAGAGCATCACCATAAGCGCGACGTGTTGCTACCTTTGCGCCTTTCTCATAAGTGGGAAGTTGCAACGGTTGAGAATTAGCGATTGTAGCGGGTTGGACTTGTTCTTCGGGCTTATCTACCTGGATTATAATGTGGCGTTCACCGCCTAGCTCGGCGATCGCCTTTTTTTCCTGTTCTGGTTTCAGTGCTTTGCCGTGCCAACCACCTAAATCTTCTAAAGCAGCCACACCTTTGCCTTTCTTCGTCCGTGCAATAATTACCGTGGGGCGATCGTTAATACTCAAAGCGGCGCTAAATGCTTGATCAATCTCCAGCAAGTTGTTACCATCAATCTCAATCGCCTGCCAGCCAAAGGCTCTAGCACGAGTAGCGTAAGCTTGTGTGTTCCAACCCAGTTCAGTTTGACCACGCTGTCCTAGTCGATTGACATCGATAATGGCAATTAGATTATCTAGAGTGTAGTGTCCAGCATGATCAAAAGCTTCCCATACCGAGCCTTCGGCTGTTTCACTATCACCCAGTAGCACCCAGACATGGTATGGGAGTTGATCTAAATATTTACCTGCTAGAGCCACTCCTACACCAATCGGCAATCCTTGTCCCAAAGAGCCAGTCGCCACATCAACCCAGGGCAAAACTGGTGTGGGATGACCTTCCAAGCGGCTCCCCAATTTTCGCAGCGACAGCAACTCCTCATCACTGATTACCCCCGCAGCTTTGTACATGGCATAGAGTAGCGGTGCAGCATGTCCTTTTGAAAGGATGAAGCGATCGTTATTGGGGTAATGTGGATTATCAAAGTCGTAGCGGAGATATTTAGATATTAAAACCGCGATTAAATCAGCAGCAGACATCGACGAGGTAGGATGACCCGAACCGGCAATAGTTGTAGCGCGAATACTATCTACACGCAACTGTTGTGCCAGTTCATGCCATTGGTGCAGTTGCTCCTGTGTGGTCATAGTTGTTTTCCTGAATGAAAATACAGGGAATTTATCAATAAGTAATGGTGAAGCGGACAGGGTTAAAAATCGAAAAAGTTATGAAACGGCAAAATTTTCATCCAAACCTTTGGACTATGCCACTGATAACTAGGCGTTCATATTCAAGCTGAAGCACCATTACTGAATAGCTAATTAGTAACCTTTTAAACTAAAAAGAGATAAGATTGTGAGTAATCTTGGTCAGAGTATTTTTTCTCTTCTCTTTGATTTACTTTAGAGAGTGGGAAGAACAATAACTTCTTTCTAATGGAATAACCGTTGTTTCCTTCTCAAGACAGACAAAAATTACAACTGATTTTATTATTTTAGATGGATGTATTGATTAATACTAGCTACAAGTTATCCTACCCTTGAGTTTTCTACTTAAATAGCTAGGCTTAAATAAATTAAAGTTTGTAGTAAGGACTTTAGTCCTGATAATCCTTGTTTTGAGCGATGAATCACTCTCTCCGAGACGCTACGCGAACACTACGAACTAGAATTTTATTTTATATTTAATTATACCTATTTACTTAGTCTTGAGTTTATATAATATAAAAAACGCCAATAAGATTGATTAGAAGCAAATTGAGCAATTAATAAATAAGTTTTTCCATAACAAAATTGATAAATTTTTGACCCCTACGTTCTACCTCTTGCTTTCTCACAACAATAAAATTTTTGCTTTCAAAGAAAGGTTTAGCTGTAATACTGGCTTCTGTAAATAACTTTTTAATCTCTAAAGCTCTTGCCTTTGATTCAATTTGTTCTAAAATTTGTGTGCCAACTCCTTGCCTTTGAAAGTCTTTATGGCAATAAAAGCAGTCAATATGACCATTTGCTTCTAATTGCCCAAAACCAATAATTTTATTATCCTCCTCTGCCACATAAGTAAACTTATCTCCTAAACGTTTAATCCAAACTTCGGTATCTGTATTTGCCGATGCCCAAGCATCTACTTGGGCTTTTGTATAATCATGAATATTAACCTCATGAACTGTGTCATAAAACAATTTGATAATTTCTTCAGTATCGTCTATTTTGTATATTCGTAAATGCATGAGTAAGGGTATTGATGAAAAATAATTTTACTGGAAATATTATCAGCGATCGCCAGCTTTAAGTTTCTCATAGTAAGCCGCAGATAGGTTTTAGTTTTCGCACTTAATACGAGGTTTTTATGGCTTTACCTACTGAAGAATTTGCAGCGCCAAAGCGAACACCAGGCACAGTTCAAGAAATTCCCTCCCCCGGTATAACTCCCAAAGATTCACTAATTGCTAAAGGCTGGCAACGGGAACAGTATATTGGCATTACAATTCTGTTGCTAAGCTTGGTCGCCGTTGTCGGTTTTTTTAGTCGCAGATTTGAATATGCGCTGTTGTTCGCTTTTGTCCTCAGCATCATCCTGATTGTGTTCTTTTTGACTGTTTAATGGTAGCAGCTTGCTGAAAGACCAATGGATTCCCAGGTAAATTAAACTCACCAAAGTCAGCAGCATGATACCTAGAATTGTTCCATACGCCTTAGTGTGCCACCAAAATTTCTGAAGTTCTGCACCCAGTCGCACAAGCTTCCACAGATAGCCTTGATTGACATCTGAATTGTAAACAGTGATTGCTAAGGATGCTGTGTTTTGCCGCGCAACTGTCATTTTAATTACTCCTTCGAGATTCAATGCTAGGCTATTGAATATTTCAAAACTACTGTAATTCGATAGTTTTACTGGGGTTTATGTAATATCTCATAATTTGATGCAAGAGGCAAGCTTGAGAGTGAATTGCCGTACTGGGGAATGGGGAAGGTAAGCTGTTACGCTTTTAGATTACATAGATGTGAGGATCATCAAGAGCAAAGCCGGAGACGCTCCGCCTCCAGTCAAGAGTTCCCTAACCCCGATACCCAATCTCCAGTCCAAATCAAAATGCCTCATCAACTTTGGTTATCACAGTTGCAACAACACCGAGCGATCGCAGTTATCCGCGCCCCAAAAATGAATTTGGGACAGCAAATGGCAATGGCTGTAGCATCTGGGGGAATGCAACTAATTGAGATTACCTGGAATAGCGATCGCGCGGCAGAATTAATCAGTCAACTACGTTCGGAATTACCAGCCTGTATAATTGGCACTGGTACGCTGTTTAATGTGCAGCAGCTACAAGAAGCGATCGCATCTGGGGCGCAATTCCTCTTCACACCCCATGTTGATCCGGCGATGATTCAAGTAGCGGTAGAAAAAGATGTATCTATCATCCCAGGAGCGCTGACTCCTACAGAAATTGTTAACGCTTGGAATCAGGGCGCTAGTTGTGTAAAAGTCTTTCCTGTGCAAGCGATGGGAGGAGCAAAATATATCAAAAGTTTACAAGGCCCCCTGGGTGAGATTCCCTTAATTCCTACTGGCGGCGTCACCCTGGAAAATGCCAAAGAATTTTTACAAGCCGGGGCGATCGCCGTGGGTTTAAGTGGTGAATTGTTTCCCAAAAAGCTTGTCACAGATGGAAACTGGGAAGCGATCGCCAGTCAGGCAAAAAACCTGATACAACGGTTAAATTAGATTAGGATGAAATCATCGAAAACTCACGTCTATTGCAGCAATAGACATGGAAATAAAGGTGAAACCTGACAACTTTCCCAAGACTCCATTATTTGAGTGTATTTACTATGAAAACCCTAATTTATTCTGACTGGGCGCGTCGCTTAAAAATACTCCTCGCTGGTACAGCACTTTCTTTAAGTGTTGTTAGTATTGGCGCAGGTGAAGTTTGGGCAAATTCCAAAAATCAGATAATTGCCCAACAAATCCAGACACTACAACAATCTGAGCGGCGCTGGATTCAAATTAATCTTTCAAAACAACGATTAATAGCTTGGGAAGGTAACAAAGTTGTTTATGGAGCCAAGATTTCTTCTGGCAAAAAATCCACTCCCACACGTATTGGTACTTTTAAGATTCAATCCAAGTTGAAGTCTACGCGGATGCGGGGTAGGGGCTACGACGTTCCCAATGTTCCTCATGCAATGTTTTATGAAGGCAATTACGGTATTCACGGAGCCTACTGGCATAAAAGATTTGGTACTCCAGTCAGTCACGGCTGCGTAAATCTCGCGCCTAAACATGCTCAATGGTTATTCAAGTGGGCATCGCTAGGAACACCAGTGGTTATTCATAAATAGTTAAGTATAGCTAAAAGGCAGTTTTAGCAAAATCAGAAATAACTACAAATCAAGACAATTGAGCGATGAAAACGAGATTTTCTAATGGGAATCTCCGGGATCGGGATATTAAACTTGAAATAGAATATAGAAGGGAGCATTCATCTGATTTGCCCCACAGAAATAAGCGTAAATCCTGACAATTCCTGTGTGAAATTACAAATGCAAATATTAAGTTAGGGAAAGTTTGCATTTTTTGAAAGTAACAACTGTTCAAAAATCACCGATAACGCCAAAAATGAGTGCCGAGTAAGTCGTAATATTTATGAAATGTTGAGTTGTCAACAGTTTTTAATTCACAAATTAAAACCAACAAGACTCAATACGACTGAAACGCCTCGATTGGCGGGTGTAACCAAATCAATTAAGAAGATGGAAGACAAGAGGAAAATGCCGAAAAGCCATTCTTCTTGTCTGATCATTTCCTCTGCGGATGAGTTGCGTAAATCCTCCACAGGAAGCTAGAAGTCGCTCTGGAAATTTGTAGCGTTCCAGAAAATTACTTCATGATTTTTGCGTAGTTTAAAAGGTGATGCATAATGCAAAGCTGGATTCGCAGTGGCGGAAGTGGCTCAAAAACTTTTTGTACAGGCGTGGTGTTGATGGTGGCGACGTTGTTCTCTTGGTCGCCACCGTTAACAGGAGGTGATCACAACTTTGCTATAGCTAGAGCCGAGTCAGTAAATGAAAATAGCATCATAGTATCTGACATTAGGCAAGTATCCCAACCCCGCTGGATTGAAATCGACTTATCTGAGCAGCGGTTACGTGCATGGGAAGGTAAAAAACTTGTTTATTCATACCGAATTTCGGGAGGTAAGCGATCAACTCCCACACCCATCGGTAGATTTCGGATCAATTCCAAGTATCGCACTCATCGGATGCGAGGCAGGGGGTACAACATTCCTGATGTCCCTTACGCAATGTATTTTTATAGAGGTTACGCCATTCACGGTGCATACTGGCATAACCGTTTTGGGACTCCAGTCAGCCACGGTTGCGTGAATTTACCAGTCAAGCAAGCTCGGAGGCTATACAACTGGACAAAAACGGGGACTTTAGTGGTGGTGCGTAGGTAGAAATCAGTACAGACGTTGCAATGCAACGTCTGTACACAGCATTGCAACGTCTGTACCGTAATAAAAATTTTCTCAGTATATATCTTTCCATAGATAGAGGCTGTTAACGATACTTGTTTGTTAGCAATCAGTAACATTGGCATCAATAACCTGATAAATTAAAAAGCATGGAGATAAAAATGGTGAATAAACGTGGTAACGCTCGTAATTTAATCCCATATCTCCCAAAATGGCGGCATTTACCCACTAAATCCATTCGTGTACCAGAGATATTTGTACAACAGGTGTTGGAATATGCTCGTCAGCTAGATGCACAAAAACCAGACAAGCGTATTGAAATTCGTCAAGACTTTAATGCAGTAGTAGTGATTAGTCCCTGTGATCCAAGAGGAACTTTTCAGATCAAAGCCAGATCGATACAAGGATAGCGTTTTCATCGGGAAAGCCAAAGTTGGTGGTATCCTATGGAAAAGATTGAAGAAGTTGTGGCAGCGTTTCCAGAATGCGTACTAGATGAGAATGTCAAAGACGCGATACCTACGGTGGGCTACGCCTACGCAATGATTCAAGCTAAAAAAGCACTCCGGTGGCAATTAGAGGATTTAAACTAGGGGCAACATAAAAGGTAGCTGTACGATTGTTGTGTTGTTCAATTGCCTCACATTTTGCTCTTATAAAATATCTAAATAAATTAAAGCTTGTAGTCGGGACTTGAGTCCTGATAATCCTTGTTTTGAGCGATAAATCACTCATGCGAACTAGGATTTTATTTTATGTTTAATTATGCTACCTACTTAATTCAAACTTCTGCGATCGCATCAACTTAGCAGCTTCCTTTTGCTTGCACACCTGAACCTGGGCAAAGGTTAAAGAGAAAAAGGAAAGGGTTTAAATTCACTCCTTTCCCCTTTAACCGAGAAGTATTGCTTCTGGTGGATAACCAAAGTTATTTTTGATACTCCGCAAATGAGCGCAGAAAGTTGGAGGCTCAGTAAGACTGCCCTAACAAAGGTAGTGAAGTCACCCATTTAGGTGAAGGCATATAAAATTTTTAACGGGACTTAAACAAAATTTAAGATTAAAAAAGAGTATAATGCTTAATTAGCATAGCTTTCACGTTGAAAGAAG
>NZ_WVID01000033.1 GCF_010091925.1 Nostoc sp. B(2019)
AACTTCAACCAATCAATCATTGATTCTCAAGGTCGTGTGATTGGTACTTGGGCTGATGTAATCAACCGGGCTAACCTGGGTATGGAAGTGATGCACGAGCGCAATGCTCACAACTTCCCTCTTGATTTGGCTGCCCTTGATTCTGCTCCTGTTGCTATCAGTGCTCCTGCGATTAACGGTTAATCATTAAACAAGACGCGATTCATCGCGTCACTACAACTAAAGGCGCTCTCTGGAAACAGGGGGCGCTTTTGTATTTATACTTTCTACCTTTTTTAATACCGCAACCAAAACCTTGCTACAGGCCAAGATAATTCACAAAGCGTCCCTTTAGGAGAAAGGGGGACTCGGCGAAATTTCCCTTTGAATTGTCGTGCTAAATTCCTAAACTGTTGAGTTCCGCGACCTTCTCTAGATGAACTAACTCCCAAGCCATCATCTACGATGCTCAGAGTGTACCAACCTTCAGATGAAGAACAAGTGACTTCAAGACGGGTTACTCCTGTGGCGTGTTTACCAACATTGCACAAAGCTTCTTCCAAGAATCGGCAGAGACTCCGCTTTTGCTCAATGTTCAAACGTCGTTCATCTATTGGCTCAAAGGTTCGGATTTTAATCCTGATGGTTTTAAAGCAGGGAAACTCTCGTTCTAAGGTATAGCTGTAAACTTGATAGAGAATTTCGTGAAGCGGGTCTTGTAAATTTAGTACTAAACTTTTCCCTAAATAAAGACTAGTATCTTGGGTTGGCGGTTCTCGTTGCAAAAATTCATAAATTCCCCGTAGCTCGTGGTTCAATTTCTCAAGTTCTTTTTCTAGTTCTGGTAGTAATTCGTTAGTTGGCGAATCCTGATCTCGAACTAGCTTCAAAACTTTAGCCAGGTTTTGCAGAGGCCCATTATGAATTGTTTCAAATGTACGTTCAATAATGGCTTGGCGAGCTTGTATTCTAGACCTCAAAGCTTGGTCATATTGATATAAAGCCGTGAGTTCTATACCATTTAAAGCTAAAACGAGGAGTGCTGGTATTACCGGAACCCACCAACCCCAAGTCAGGAGTAAATAACTAAAAACCACTAAGCTAAAGCTAGCAATTCCAACAACTACAAAATTTTCTAGAGGAGATTTGGTCAGCCTAGCACTAGCAATTCCGAAAAAACCCCAGGCAAAAATCCACAAATACTCCCATCTGTCATCCCAGGTTTTTAAAAGTGGTCTGGAGTCAAGTGTTGCACTGATAATTTGGCTAACAGCATGGGCTTGAATTTCTACACCATAAACTCGCCCTGTTGCAGGTTTGATAGATTCAATGGCTGAAGTAGTGATGAAATCTTTGCGGCTAGGCGCTGTCATCCCAATAATTACAATGCGATCGCGTATCCAGTTTGGATTAAATTTGTTGCTTTGGAAATCATTTAAAGATAAAGTTCTAAATCTTTCTTTACCACTCCGAAAATTCAGTAGTACCTGAACTCCACCTGCATCAGTTCGCACATATCCGCCAGAGTTGGGTAAAAATCGGGGTAGTTCGGTATTGCCAAACCTCATAGCAGCGCGATCGCGAATACCATTTTCTAAACTAATACCTTCATTAGCTAAATAAACTTCTGTTAGACGTATAGACAAAGATAACTTGTACTCTTGAGGTGTTGGTGTTCCCAATAGGCTGCGTCTTAACTTACCATCACTATCGGTAATTTGATCTGCAAAGCCCACTTTTTGAGAGGGCAATGCTTCTGGTGGAGCAACTTGATCAGGTAAGACTTTTTCAATAGCAATTAAATTTTTAATACTTTTAAAAGCTGCAACCAGTTCAGCATGACCTGGATCAACTGGTAAATCTCTATAAATATCAAGACCAATTACTCTCGGCTTATAAGTCTGCAATTTTAATAGTAACTGTGCCAAGTCACGATCTGATATGGGAGAATCTATGGGATAATTTTTGCGAGTACGGATATCATCTTCATTAATCCCCACAATCACAATTCGTTCATCTATAGATTCTTCAGGACGCAGACGCAGAAAACTATCAAAGGCTAGCCACTCTAAAGATTGCATTGCACCAGTGAGACGAACAATAATTGCCAGTCCAATTACTGCAATACCTGGTAATGCGCCTACACGCCAAATGTCAATTTCCTCTTTGATTCTTGCCCAAATTCCAGTCTGCATAAGCGTCTGCTTTAGTGTTTAGCCCTCAGCTGTTGATCACTCGTTATTAATTAATAAAAAAGGAAAACTTCTACTAATCTTTAATAACTAATGATCTTTGACTCTTAATGCGTAACTAATCAATCAATCCTTCTTCTCTAGCTCGCATTTCAGTTTGAATACGGATATTCTTTCCATCTTCTGGGTAAACATCTAAAGCGTCTTGCAATTTACTCCAGTAATGACGCACCATGCGTTCAGATATGCACATTCTTTCAGCAATAGTTTTATCTTGCAATCCTTCCTCAAATGCCAGAGTCAATATTCTCAGCCATTCTGGTTTCACCTCTAATCCCGAATGGATGCCTTTGATGTCTTTTGTATGAGTTAATCCCTGTAATGCCCAATCAACTCTAGTCAACATTTCCTGAGTAGAAAGACTTTTATCTGCAACTGTAAAACCTCCTTTATGACTATCAATATCAGGTCTAATCCTTACCAGTGTTCTCACATTAGCACTTTGGACAACAAGATTCAGATTGGGATAGTTTTTCATCAGAGTCCTGAGCAGTTGAACACCTGTATCAGGTCGCGCGGTCATTCCGACAGTAAATGGAAGAGAAAGATCCATAACCACGATATCGGGCTGTGAGCTAGTAACTTGATTGAGAGCGTTCTTAGCATCTACAGCACTGATAAATTCAGCACCAGGGTAATGTTTTCGCAGTACATCTACTGTTCCAGCTAAAACTGATTCGTGGTCATCAATTACCAGAATTTTCAGCGATGCTTTCTCGGTTAAAGCTTGTTTCATAATTAACACCCTGCCAACTGTTCACGTAGATATGAATTTTTCTTTTTGCCTGCATAAATAAATTTCCTTATATAAAATTGTATTATTTAGTAATATACTTCTTAATGGGATATCCCAGCCTTTTCACTCATAATAGTTCTTTATCGCTCTCTTTGAAGAAAGCTGAAGACAATTTAATGATTATGCTTACCAACATAAATAACACGCAATAGTAAGATTTTGACTACGACAAAAGCATTTTCCTGAAGTTAAAAATTGAAAACTTTCACAAAGATAGTTTAATTCTGGTAAGCTAGAATAAAAAAGAAATGTAGATGTATCAGGATATGTAATTTGTACCATTAACTCACCAATATTTTTGCGTTCTTCTAAACTGATATAGATTGATATTGGCATTAAAACTTCTGGTAAAGTTATAAGAAGCAACTCCTCTAAAGCCCTTAAAACTATCAGACTGCGATTGGCTGATTCATGTCGCCAATATGTTGGCATATTGATGTGAAAATATAGGTGAGGATTTGATACAAGCCACGGTTCTAATAGGCACTCAATAGCCAAGGGTAAACTATCTTGAAGATACGCCGGAAATAAGCGATCGCTCAATTCCACTAAAGAGTGATGAAAATTATCAACTTGTTTTAGGCATTCTTGAGTTCTGTTAATTGATAAATTCACATTATCTCTAGCCAATAAATCTAAGCTGCGACGAATTGTGAAGGATTCTTGTAATAAGTCTTCTCGGATTTTCTCGGCTTCTAAGAATAGTCGCATAGACTGTCTAGAAGACCACCATTGCAATGCTTGTTGAATTCTATGGTAGGAAGTCAGAAACCTCACAATAGTCATAACGTAGACAATTAAAAGTATAATTTGCGTACACAATTTCAGATTCACAGGATATCGCTATGTTAACTATTTTACTAGCACTAGAGAAAAATGCTAAGTAGGTTATGGTATGTTGATGCCAAATAAATTGTTTAAAGTGTACAAGAAAAGTGTCAAAATATGCCATTGTGACTTTCAAAAATTGCATGATGGATAAATAAGTTAATATGATATTTAACATAGTCAGTGCCTTTAAAAATAACGTTATTCTCTGGTTTGATCAGAAAAGATAGATTTGTGGTATTGAATCGCTACACAATACATAGATTTAAGCACCTTATAAATCAGTTATTAATCTTGCCTTTCTCAATATAAATTGCAGTGCTGTTTCTTCTTTGGAAATAATGTCAGCTTGCGCCTCCATCCCTGACTGAATAAGACACTGGCGATCGCCATTTCCAAATGTCAGATTTTCGGGCTGAATAGTCGCTTCAAAGTAGCTAGCAGCAGGAGATGTGGAACTTGATGTTGTTGTACCTGTATTGTTATTTTGGGGTACAATTGCATCTGGAGAAACGGTTTTAACAACGCCTTTGAGAGTACCATAATCAGGATACGGACAGGCATTAATCCGCAGTTGTACTTTTTGATCAACTGCGACATTTTTAATTTCCTGAGTGGGAATCATTGCTTTAATGACTAAAGGAGCATTAGTAGGAGCAATTTCTGCAATGGCTTCACTAGCACGCAGCACTTGACCAGAGTTCCGCAAATTCAGCTTAAGAATGATACCATTACTACTTGCCCGTAGAACAGTATCTTGCAGTTGATTTGCAACCTGCTGGAGTTCTTTTTGAGATTGTCCTAGTTGGCTTTGCATTTCAACCCGCCGCTGAATTAAGGCTTGCTTTTCTTTTTTTAAAGTAGCGATAGTTGCTTCACCTTTAGCAGTTTCTTGAGCAATTCTTTCTTGGGCGATCGCCACTGTTGCGGTAGTAGGATTGACGGCAGATTTAGCTGATTCTACTTTAGCTTTGGCGATTTCAACAGCTTTTTTTTGTCCTTCAAGTGTTGCTTTTGTTTGCTCAACCAGAAGTTTTTTCTGCTCAAATTCACGCCGACCAATTGCACCAATTTCTGTTAGCTGCTCATAGCGATCGCGATCTAATTTTGCGAAGTCTAAATCAGCTTGAGCTTTTTGTAAGTCTGCTCCGGCTTTTTGCAAGCTTGCTTCTGCTGCTAGTAAATCATTACTAGTAGTAACTTGGCGTTCTTGATATTCACGCTGATTACGTCCCAAATCTGCTTTAGCCGAAGAAACCGTCCGCTCTGCTACTCTTTCTTCCGCTAAAATTTGGGCATCTAGAGTTTTAATTTGGGCATCAATTTGAACTACTTGTAACCTATTCTGTTGGATATTACCTTGCAGTTGGCTCTTTTTAATTTGTAATTGTTCATCATCAAGGCGAGCGATCGCATCTCCTTGTTTAACAAGCTGATTTTCTTTAACTAAGATAGTTTTAACAGTTCCTTCAACTTTCGGTTGCACTAGCCGAATTTCTCCCGTGGGGCGCACAGTAGCAGGAGCTTTTACTGTGACATCATATTTAAACCATGAAGAAAGGCTAATCCCAGCACCAACACTCGCAATCAGAAAAATTCCCGCTAAAGATGTCCAGCGACTAACAGGAGGAAGAAACTCTTCACTTTGAACTGATGGGAGAAGTTTTTTATTATGGGTGTGCAACATAATTACCTGAATAAATATCAATAATTAAGGATTTAAAAAGTCCAAATGATCTCCTGTTTTGGAGTACAGCTCCTCCAAAGAACCTTGAATTTTTAACTTGCCTTGATCTAACAACACAACCCAATCAGCGCGATTAATTACCTTGGGACGGTGAGTAATTAAAATCGTAGTTTTACCGCGACGATGCTTAAACAATTGATCTAAAACTTGCGCTTCGCTAACTGGATCGAGTCCACCAGTAGATTCATCCAAAATTAGCACTGGTGGATCTGTAACAATAGCTCTTGCTATTGCCAATCTTTGCCGTTGCCCTCCAGAAATATTTGCCCCAAATTCTCCCAAAACAGTTTGATATTTATCAGGAAGTTTACTGATAAAACCATCAGCATCCGCAATTTGGCAGGCTTTCACAATTTGCTCAAAGGTAACGTGAGGCGCTCCTAAACGAAAGTTTTCTACAATAGAACGGCTCCAAAAGTGAGCATCTTGAGGAACGAGAACTACTTGTTGACGTAGACAATCAAGAGATAAATCTTGTAGGTTATAATAACCAATACGAATATTGCCAGATTGTAAGGAATACAAGCCGGCAATTAGTTTAGCTAAAGTACTTTTACCACAACCAGATTTACCAATAATGGCGACAACTTTACCACCAGGAATTGTCAAAGAAAAGTTTTCTAGTAAGTCAAGCCGACCAGCATAATGAAAGTTGACATCTGTACAAGTAATGTCAGCATCTTCAGGAATCTTTGCAAAAGGCTTTTTACCATCGCCTTCATTTTCTGCTGTGGCATCGATAACTTCTGTAAGGCGTTGTGTGGCGGTTTTAGCACGAGTAAATTCATCTACAAAAGTAATTACAGTACCAATTAAACCTACAAAATTACCATTCATTGAGTTAAATGCCAGTAATTGCCCAATACTGAGGTTTTCAGCAGGATTGATAACTAGATTTCCGCCAAACCACAGTAAGGCAACACTGCCAATACCAGAAACTAAAGTCGAAAAACTGCTATTGATAATACCAATTTGTATCGTGCTCAATGACAGTTTAGCAACACGACTAAATCGATTTTGAAATTCATCCCAAAATTGAGGTGATGCCGTGGTAGTTTTGAGAGTGAGTGCGCCTTTAAATGTTTCTACTAAAACTCCTTGTGCCTCGGCTTCTGTGACTAAAACATCGCGGGTTTTTTGCTGTAAAGCAGGCTGGAAAACAATTGTAGATAGGGACATAAATACAGCTACGGAGATAGCTACTACAGTAAGTTTCCAGCTATAAAAAACCATGAAAAAAAGAGAAATGGTAGCAATAAAAAATTTACTTGGCAGGCTAACTACAACCTGAGAAACTAACTGATTAATCTGCTCAATATCTCGCAGACGGCTAACAATTTCACCGCTGCGACGAGCTTCGTAATAAGAAAGAGGTAATCGTAAAATTTGCCGTCCAAATTCTAGGACTAGCCCTAATTGCAGACGTTGTGCAAAATGAGCAATTAAGTTAGACTGCACAAGTGAAAGGCTACTAGAAATAAGATTCATTACTACCACAGCGATCGCCATAGTAGTGAGCAGTTTTGTATCACCCCTAACCAACACATCATCAGTGAGAATTTGTAGCAAAAAAGGAGAAGCTAAAGATAGCAATCCCAAGAGCAGATTGAGGGGCAACGCTTGAGCTAAAATAGTGCGAAAAGTCCAGACGCG
Source organism: Nostoc sp. B(2019) (assembly GCF_010091925.1). Taxonomy (GTDB): domain Bacteria; phylum Cyanobacteriota; class Cyanobacteriia; order Cyanobacteriales; family Nostocaceae; genus Komarekiella. Next base: position 7,256 of record NZ_WVID01000033.1, read on the forward strand.
CTTAAAGAAACGCCAAAAGCCACCAACTTGATCATTAGTTTGATCAGCAAACGCTGGATCTGGTTCCAGCAAAAGCATTAACCAATCTGTCCAACCCTCTACTAAATCTTTTTTAGACAGATAACGAATGCCTATAGCTGGATCTGCAACTACACATTTATTGCCTTTCTTGCCATATAAAACTACCCAGTGATGCCCTTTCCAGTGAATGATTGCTGGTAGGGGTGCTTCGTTCATCCGGTTTAAAAGTTCTGGCGAAGTTTTAACTGGACGAGCGTTAAAGCCAAGTGTTTCTGCTCCTCGCTTTAGTCCTAATAATGTGGTTCCAAGCTGTCCAGTTCCTACCGCTTCACGGATGTGACTTAGCGTAAAAGTGCGCCCATAGTATTTAGAAATTGAAGCAAGACAAGCAGCGCCACAATCTTCTTCGCTGTGTTGCTCAACGTGAGGGTATTTCATAACATAAGAAGCCTGTCTTGATTAACCTATTATTAAAGATGAAAAACACCCTGATTTAATGTTTTACTGGTTTATACAAACTATTCAGAACGGCGTCTTCTTCGAGAGCGTGGTTGAGATTCAAATACAAATGATGACTCCCAAGCAAACTGAATTTCATCTGGAGTAAGTCCAGGGTTGCCAAATACAACACCAGCTCCCAAAATGAACAAGTAAGTATTAAGATCAAAACTAACTTGAAGATATCCTCCGCTGACGGCAGCAGATTCTTCTAAGTTGAGTTCTGTAAAAAGCGGGCCTATATCTTCCATTGCTTCCTTGTATTAAAATTAGGTATAACGGTGAGTAAATTGACAACCTAGGAGCATAAACTAAACTATGAACTTCATAAGTAATTAGTAGTGGTAACTTTTAACTACTTACTCTTTGGTCTTAACTGTGGAAACTTTTTAAAGTGAAACTGGTAAGCCTAATCCTAAAATAGGATCGGGTTTGCTCACAGGGGGATTAGAAGGGGAAGGATCAGAGGGATCAAGAATCACAAACCTACTAGCACCATCAACGTATTTGATAGTAACTGTACCGTCAGGATTCACAACAGCAACGGGAGCACCGCCACGCACTATGTCAGATTCTTCCGCTGTTAGCTCAGTAAACAGAGGTTTTATCTTTGTTGTTGGCATTCTCGTTCTCCTTAAATTAATTTCGTAGTATGCTCTGGCTTAAACAGGTAGTGAATCCAAATACTGGAACACCCAAAGATGCCCCAGTATTTAGAAAATAGATAGTTGTTACTTGTTTATCCCTAAAGCATTTCTGGGAATATCTAAAAAATTTGGAATATATAATTCCAAAGATTCTTAGATAAATACCCGGTAAAAGTTTAACAGTTACCTAAACTTCAGGAAATTAACCTAAGTGGATAGCGCTTTCAAAAGCGAATTGGGTTTCATCAGGGGTCAATCCTGGGTTACCAAATACAACACCAGCGCCTAAGATGAACAGGTATCCATTAAGGTCAAAGTTAACGTAAGTACCATCTTTTTTGTAGTCAGTACCACCGCTAACGGTAGCAGATTCTTCAACTGTGACGTCGGTGAAAAGAGCGTTGGTTTCGATAGCTTGCATGATTTTGAGTCCTTAGTTGCAATGGATTTATCGTTTCAAAGCTACTAGTTGGTTACCTTGTTTTGGCTGCTCAACTCCTCGCTTGACTTATACAATACGTGGAAGCACTTAGGTTAGTCATTTACACTTTGTGCAAACTTAATTACCAAATTTAGAAAACTCGATTGCACAATTACGACAACGCCATTTCCGAAAAATACATACAGCAATTACACGTTATGGAGATGTGTATGTATTTAATAACTTGATAACTACTATTTATTTCAGTTACTTTTTCAGATTGTCTACCCTTCTGCCAATGTTGAAAGAAGGGATTGGGGGATGTAGCAATTAAGATCTCACAGGAGGGGAAGGAGATATGCAAATACCCAGATCTTTCTTGAGATTTACCAGAGCGATGTCTGTCTTGAAAAGTGACGCTCCTGCGGACGCTCGTTCCTCTCTACGAGAAGCCATGCCGTTGGCGCAGCCAAGGCTTTACGCTGCGCTAACAGATGCCTACGGCGGGCTGCGCCAACGGCGGTTTCCGCCGCTACCACTGGCTACACTTACGCTCTGGTAAAAACCAAAGGCTTAAACCTACGTTGTCCATTCTCAATAAAGTTACGTTTTTATCGATAAGCATAAAGGCTGATTTGTCAAGGTAGCACTCATCGATAGCCTTATTAGGAAGAGGTAGGGATTAGATCTGTATTTGAATCAACTGCAAACCACATATTTGCTGTTCTTTAACGCCAGGTAAAAGTAACAAATTATTAACTCTTTGTATATAAATTTAATAACATTCGGGATTGCTCTATCCTGATAACGTAAAACACTGAGTCTATAAAGGATATAGCTGCTTGAACTAAATGTGTCAGTGGCTATTTACTGCGACTCAAACCACAAAAACGTATTTAATGATACAGTTTTTTAGCTCTACTAAATAGACAATCAGTCAAATTTATCCTTTTAAGCATAAATTCACTAAGGTGCAACAAAAACTAGTCTCATAATTCCTGTACAAAAATGGTTATGTTTTTTCCTTCAAATTAGAATTTTTGATATTAGTAAAAGTGAGTTATAGAGAGAGTAACTGACACAGAAAATGAGATAATTATTTCTCAAGTGCGTTAGCGACAGATTGTTGAGTTTCTCTAATTAAATTAATCTTGGTAAATCTATTATCAACATTAATTACCACTTTTCCAGCAGGAAGAAATGATTAATGAGGAAGCATTCTCGACCTTGGCATAGCCTACTGTCTTTAGCTAGCGTTTCCATAGTTGTACAGGCAGCAGACCCTATAACAGTTCAGTCTTTAGCAGAAACTACAACCAAACTACAAATTTAAATTGATATTATCTGGTTACTGCTCACTAAGTGTGTGAGTGTTTTTCATGTAAATCGGCTTTGTGCTGTTATGAGAAGGTTTGATCCAGCATAGAGGTATAGTTAACGCCTAATGGAAAACTTCATTTAGTTTTCGCTTTCACTTACCTAACTGATAATTCTTCTTAACTAAACCGTGTTAGATTATATTGATAATTCCAGGCGATCGCACTCTCAAAGTTAACTACTAAAGATTAAAGATTAAGTGAAGGAGACTTGACTGATTAAGAGATTACATAATAACTTCTTAATAACAACTGCAATATTTACAGAAGTTCCTATAATTTCCTAAACTCCTACTTAGGTTATTGACTTTCTGGTTTGCAAACAAGTGGTTGAAATGAAAAATATCAAAAACCACTGGATTTAACTTCTAGCATTAGTTTTTCTCTGTTTAACCTGTTTTTTTCGCGTTTTTAAGGATGGTTTGGAGGATGATGTTCAAATTTATGAACAAACAGAAGTCGAAAATAAAAAGTAGGCGTCTGTTTGCAAGAAATTACGCTAAAACAACACAATCTAACTCAAAAGTCAAGACATTTAATCTAGCAATTAAGCGACTTTCTCCCAGTTGGCAAGCCTGCTTACCTCTAGCTTGTGTAATTGTATTGGGTTGGGGTTATGTAGCAGTTGCTCAAACTCCAGCTACAGGGCCAACAACAGCGGAACTCAAAGTTGCTCTTGACACATTGTGGGTAGCGATCGCTGCCTTTTTAGTGTTCTTCATGAACGCTGGTTTTTGTATGTTAGAAACCGGGTTCTGTCGCCAGAAAAACGCTGTTAACGTTCTTGCTAAAAACTTGATTGTGTTTGCTCTTGCCACAGTTGCCTTTTGGGCGATCGGGTTCGGGTTAATGTTTGGCGACGGGAATGGCTTCATCGGATTGAATGGGTTTTTCCTAGGAGGAGCAGATAACAGTCCCGCCACAGGAGATGCTTATCAAGGTGTCTATAGCGCTCTTAATTGGGCTGGTGTACCCCTAGCAGCCAAGTTTTTATTCCAGCTAGTATTTGCTGGAACCGCAGCCACAATTGTTTCTGGCGCAGTTGCGGAACGGATTAAGTTTGTTGACTTCCTGATTTTTAGCCTCTTACTTGTAGGTATCGCCTACGCCATTACCGGACATTGGATTTGGGGCGGTGGTTGGTTAGCAAAAAGTGGTTTTTGGGATTTTGCTGGTTCTACAGTAGTTCACTCAGTCGGTGGTTGGGCTGCTTTAATGGGAGCGGCATTTCTGGGGCCACGTATTGGCAAATATCAAGATAAGCAAGTTATTGCCTTACCTGGTCACAACATGAGCATTGCAACTTTGGGTTGCTTAATTCTCTGGTTGGGTTGGTTTGGTTTTAACCCCGGTTCTGTAATGGCTGCTGATCCTGGTGCGATCACTCACATTGCCTTAACCACCAATATGGCTGCTGCTACAGGCGGTATTGCTGCCACTGCTACAGCTTGGCTGTACTTAGGTAAACCAGACTTGTCGATGATTATCAACGGCATTTTAGCTGGCTTGGTAGGAGTTACAGCATCTTGTGCTTATATCAGCATTGGCAGTGCTTTCATCATTGGTTTGATTGCTGGAATCATTGTAGTTTTCTCTGTAACATTCTTTGATAAACTCAACATTGATGACCCAGTAGGAGCTACCTCAGTCCACCTAGTCTGTGGTGTATGGGGAACTCTGGCAGTTGGTTTGTGGTCTGTTGGCCCTGGTGTTTATTCCTGGTATGGTGACGGACTTGGCCCAGCCAAGGGTTTATTGGCAGGTGGTGGCTTTGGACAGTTATTCACTCAGCTAATTGGTGTTCTTTCGGTAGGCGGTATGACCGTTCTCCTCAGCAGTATTTTCTTGTTGATACTGAAGGCGACTTTAGGTATTAGAGTATCTAGAGAAGAAGAACTTGAAGGCTTGGATATCGGTGAGCATGGCATGGAAGCCTACAGTGGATTCCTCAAAGAAGCGGATGCATCTGGATTCCCTGAAGGACGTAGCTCTCGTGGCATTTCACAGAGTGGAGATTTACCGAATACCCTGTAAATTTTGAGCCGTTTGATTTAATTGCAGATAAATACCCGCCCCTTTGACTTTTGTCTTTCATACAGGTGGCGGTTTTTTTTACAAAAATTTTAGAAGCGGTTTATATCTGGCTTGGGAAGCATTTTTGTACCGATCTTGCTACTAAAAGATTTTAATTGAATGCCCTCACTATTTTAATGAGGGTTTTATTTATGAGTGTGCTGATGAGAAGAAATTGGGCATCATAATGCCAAGTCGAAGAAATAGTTCTCCGGCAGCTCGTTTTTCTATATAAAACTATAGTATTAGCCGATGACAGGTAGTTTTAGAGATTATCTCTCTGTCTCTCGACATAGTTTGGACACCAAGTTGGTTTTGCGATGTATACAGATCCAATGTGTAGTGATCGCAATAGGTATTTGGATGTTATCAGGAGCTAAGTTACAAGCTGCCCAACCATATAAGCACTGGAACTCCCCCTTGGAATTGACTCAAGAAGAATCCAGAAATCAGGAGCCAGTTGCACTTCCCTATCAATTAGAGCCAACACCGATTTTGATTGCAGCACCAGAAAACTTCAATCCCGGACTGCGATTACCGCCGCCAACACCGCCAGCGCTACCCAAGCTACCACCAACTTATATTGAACCAATTGAAGCGATTGCAGTTTTAGAAAGTATCCAAACAGACTTTCGCAATCATACAGACAACTTTGGACAAAATAACCTATTCATCGAACCAACGGCTCAGTTCCGATTGAGTAATGGCAATAAAATACTGTTCAAGACAGGTTTTAATTCCTTTGAGCAACGTGGTATTGACTCAATTACCAACATTCCTTTTCAAATTGGATGGGAGGGGAAAATTGGGCAAGCGACACTGCAAACAGCAGCCGGGGTTGATTTATTCAACCGTTTACCCACAGCCATCAATCTCAATGCCAAAGTAGAGGCTCCAATTTTGCCGCCGAAAGTTTCTTCATCAGGTCGATTACTTTCGGGTTTGATACTATCAGCTAACTTAGATCAAGCCCCTTATAAATCCAACGCTCGAACTTTAGAAAATCAAATTACTGCTTGGCGATTCGGCCCTAATTTATACTGGCAAATTGACCGGGACACTAGTTTGTTCTCTTCATTACGCTTGGGCAATTATAACGATGGTAATTCAGAGATCCAGTCTTTTAGCAGACTAGAGCGCAAGTTTGGGCAGTTTTCCTTAGCAGCTAACTTGTTCACTTGGAGTTACGATCACGATTTAGAACGTACAAGTGGCTACTTCTCCCCACCAGATTTCCTCGTTTACAACGCTGAAGTGGCTTGGGAGGGAGATATTTCTGATTTCTTACGCTGTCGTTTATCTGCCAACCTAGGACGACAACGACTTAAAGGAGAATTTGACAACGCCAATACCTATCAATCTCGCTGCACAGTAAAGCTTTCACCCAATGTAGAGGCAGATCTCGGCTATAGCTTCAGTAATGTCCGCAATCAAGATACAGGAACAAGCGCCTACGATGGAAACTCGTTAACAGGGCAATTACGGATCAAATTTTAGGCTTCTTTTAGAAGTCGAGCAAAAGGGAAGTATTCTTTGTCTCCTTTTCTAGAGTGTTAGTTAGCTTTCAAAGTTGGGAAGAATGTATTTGATTAGATTCTGTAAGCAACAATAACTTACAATATGAGGCTTTAGTCAGCATGAGTTCTGATTTTCAACCACCCCCTAAAAGCTTGTCTATATTAGCTTCCGTGGGAGGGGTAGTTACCGCTGTAATCGCGATCGCAATTTTAAATTTTTGGTCTAAGCAACTGTCTCAGACTTCTTCTATAGAAAAGCCTAAAATCTCAACATCCCAAACTACTTCACCTACCCCAAAAGCTGAAATAGTTGACATTGACGCTAAATCGGTAGTTTTACCAGGGACACCTGTTAGTCCTGGTCAAATAACAGCAACTCCTTATATTGCTCCTGGAGTCGGAAAACTCACACCAGAAGAAACTGCAACTGCCCGTCAGGCTTGGTTATACTTCCAGCGTAACTGGAACGACGAAACCGGCTTAGTCAATTCCGTTGATGGCTTTACTTCTGTAACAATGTGGGATCAAGCAGCTGCGATCGCTGCCTTAGTTAGTGCTAGAGAACTCAATATTGTACCAGTGGCGGAATTTGAAGCCAAGATGAGCAAGATGCTGAAGACTTTAGCATCTATGCCTCTATATAAAGGAGAACTGCCTAACAAAGTATACAATGCTAAAACTCTCCTACCTGTTAATTACGGTCAACTAGAAAAAAGAGAAGAAATTGGTTGGTCTGCGATCGATTTAGGACGGATGGCAATCTGGCTAAAGATTGTTGGGGCAAAGTATCCACAGTTGCGACCAAAGACAGAAGCCGTATGGAAGCATTGGCAAGTCAAGCGTCTCACCAAAAATGGGCAAATGTACGGTACTGCTGTTGTTAAAGGTAAAGAACAGTACAACCAAGAAGGTCGCCTAGGCTACGAGAATTATGCCGCTTATGGCTTGAAGTTGTGGGGTTTGGATGTCAAGCAAGCCTTAGATCATCAATCTCACACCGCCTTTGTCAATCTTTACGGAGAGGGCGTTCCTTATGATCGCCGCGACTATAAAAACTCTGGAGCTAATAATTACGTTCTTAGCGAACCCTATATTTTAGACGGCATTGAAACTGGGTTTCAAGCTTTGCCTAAAGTCTATGCCGACCGGATCTTAGCCGCTCAAGAGGCTCGCTACCGAGCAACAAAACAATTAACTGCCGTTACCGAAGACAACTTGGATCGCCCTCCCTACTTCGTTTACAGCAGCTTGTTTGTCAATGGAGTACCTTGGGCTACGATCACAGATACCCAACAGCAGCACAATAACTTGCGGTTCCTCAGTACCAAAGCTGCGATCGGCTGGCACGTGCTTTACAACACTGCATACACGCGTCAGTTATTTGATTTTGCCCAAACTAACCTCAAATCTCCAGATGGCTGGTACAACGGTTTCTACGAGTCTCTACGTCAGCCGAATAAAGCTCTCACAGCCAACAATAATGGTGTGATTTTGGAGAGCTTGCTATACAAGCAAGTTGGACAGCCACTTACTGTTTGGGCAGGAGTTAAAAGTCAAAAGTCAACCGAAAAGACTATCAGAACGCCGTAAGTGACAGCTAAAATTTTAAGGTAATGAGAAAACGGCATTGCATTATAGAGGGATGAATTGAAGTCATCTACTGTGCAATGTCCATATTGTGGGTCTACGGAAATTCTCAAGAATTGTACCTACAAAAATTTATTCATCCCTCCATTCAGCAACATTACCTTATGGCAAAAATCTCTCAACAGATGCAGAAACATCTGCAAATGCTAATGGTGTAACCGTTCCTTGCTTAATAGTATATTCTTCAACATAGTTACCATTGTGTGAGTTTCTAAACACAATCATTTGCTTAGCAGATAAATTTACAACCCAATATTCTTGAATCTCAGCCGTAGCGTAAATTGCAGCCTTGATCTCCAAGTCCTTGTTCAAGCTTGTATTTGCAACTTCTACAATCCAGAATATATTTCTAGGAGCAGGATGGCGGTCATTATAGGATGACTCTGGAAGTTGAACAATCGCAATATCAGGTTCCGGTTCCGAGTCAGATAGTGTTATCTGCCCATTGAAGCGGACATCAGCTTTACCTGCTAGCAATTCTTCTAAATATTTTGCACCTCGTTTTGCTGTGGTGTAGTGAATTGGGGTTTCTGGACTCATCTCAACAATTTCGCCTGCTAGCAGTTCCACATGACGACCACGCAGAATGCCTGCCTCAACCATGCGGTGATAGTCGTCTACAGACCATTTAGCCAGGGTTTTCATAGCAGAATTGCTCACATTCTTGTGATAAACCTAGTTCAATTTTATGAGTTTTTAGTTGAGAAGCACCCCAATCAATATAGAATGCTGGTCGTCCCAAGCGATCGCGGGAGCAATGTCCAAAGTGTGGATCAACTCATAACCGCAAGAATAGCAGATAATATACTAGACAAAATCATATATGTGTTAACGTTCGCGCTCACCGTGACGTAGATAACATTTCCAACTCAAGCAACCATTTCGGTACGTTCCGGTGCAGTGTAGTGTTAGGTTGCTGGCAACTGCGATTACCTACGACTTTTCCAGTATCCAGGTTCTCGACTACAATGCATTACTGCTAGGACAAGAATATAGTCTTGCTCAATCGTGTAAAGAATTCCGTACGGAAACTTGCGTGTCATGCATCGTCGAACATCTTCATCAATCTCAATGTAGCGAGTAGGGGATTCTCTAATCCGATAAATTGTATCCTCAATCGTATTGATAAATGCCTGCGCTACCTCAGTACGCTGTTCTGCGTAATATTGAACGGCATTAGCATATTCTGTGAGAGCTTCAGGATGAAATACATACCTCATTGCTGAAGTAACTGCCTCACCTGAGCTAAAGCTTCTTCTCCAGAAATTGATTGTACAGAACCGTCCCGAATTTCGTCTCGTCGTTTCTTTGCTTCAGTAGTCCAAGCTGTTTCAATGGTTGGATCAGTGCCAAATTCTAGGCTTTCGACTAATTTCTCTGCCAACAGTGCCCTAGACACGCCAGGAAGAGACAATAACTCTTCTGTCAGTTCCTCAATTGATCTCATAGCTACTCTAAAATTTGACAAGTTTTGCTAGATAAGTTTAACAAAAATCCGAACTCAACGATTGTAATAACTAATAAACTCTCGAAATACTCATCCCTAGATTCTATATTTATCTTCGTAATATCCACCGACCTTTGCCCACTGAGGATTTTTCTGGTATTGCATAATTGAAGTATGAATTAGAGCGTAGGCGTAGCCAGTCGTAGACATCACGGGAGCCATGTCCAAGGTGTGCATCAATATCATAGCCGCAAAAATGACAAGAAATCTGGTAAACCTGTTTCTCAATTTTCAATTAATACCTTTGCCACTTTTTGTAGCAAAGATGATTGACTATTATCACTTATCTTTAAAACATTGTGAGTTAGTGTACTAAAATGTAAGGCTGTGATGGGATGTTCAATAAGTTCAGATGTTTGAATTAGGGTTTGGGAATATGTCTTCCCAATCAAATGATAAACTCTAAACCCTTTCTTAATAAAACGCTCAAGACTTTTCGCAGGCGGAACATAATACTGAGCAAATACTTCGTTCTGTAAATCCAAGCATATCATTGTTTGTATTCGCTTAATGGGTTTAACTTCACCGCTGTAATACGACACCAAAGGGAATAATCTACTACTATCTTCATTTTGAATTTCTCGGTTAATTTTTAGGGTTCCCTGCTCCATGCCTTCAATAATACCATTACGTCCAATTAAAGTTGGTGTATACAAGTCATTTGTATAGCAACTAATATATAACTGTTCTGATTCATCTACAAAATATTGTTGATCGTCAATTAATTTTTCTGACTTGTTTTTTTGTCTTCTTAAAAATGAAAATCTATCTTCGATCTGTTTCATGTCACGCATTACATTTTTGATATATATACAACCCTCTTTATATAAGAATTCTACTGCTACCGCTTTAGCTTTCTTTTTTCGAGGGCTACGTACATATATGGTAAAAAATTGTTTTTCAGGCAATGATTGAGGATTAATGGGCAAGCCAAAGCTAGAATTTACAAGACTTTGCCTCATCCAATTCTTAATTCCCAGTTCAATCAAGACCTTCTGAAATTCAGGTGAAATATTTATCTTGTAATTATCGCAGAAATTTTTCCATTCTTCGCTATCTTGTTGACCTTTTAAATAGCAGAAAATAGAACCCTCTACGTCCAAAAAGTCCCCATCCGTAAAAGCCTGCGTGTCCAGGAGCAGAGTATCTTTATCAATTTTATAGTTCGTATAATTAAGAACCGACCAAGCAGATTTTACATCTCCCACAGTCCTAAATTCTGATATATTTATACCCTGGATGCTAAAAAACTCTCCTGTCTTCAAATAGTTAAATCTTCTCTTTAACTGTGAATAAAAATCAACTTTCACTTTATTATCTATTTTTGTTGATGGACACCAGAGAGCATCATTTCTCTGGTAGGCCATTGAACCCGCTTCTTGCTCCAAATCTTTATTAAAAACTAAATAGTTTTTTCCCTTATCAAGATTAATATCTGACCAGGGAACAACTTCTGTAATTCTCCAGCAAGGCTCGTCCTCACCCTCAACTTCTATTCGTTCATAAGTACTCACAGTTTTTCCAGAATTATAAAATGTCAGTAAAGATACTCCTTGCTGTCTCAAAAAATTTTTTACAAATTGTTGGTCAGATTCAGTCAGAGCAACTCCAATATTATTAATAATCTCTAATGATTCTACAGATTCTATGTTTTTGATAAAAGGGTTTTCTAAGTAATGATCAGCCTGAAAGTGAAGGAGATTAAAGGTAATATCACACTCACTTAAAAAACCCTCAAGTTTTGTCATGAGATTTTGATAATGATAAATCTGAGTCTTTTTGAACTTGTCAAAATCTTCCTGAGCTTTAGGAAATTGCATAAAATAAATAGAATTTTTGCAACGAGCATCAAGATCACGTTTAAAGTAGTAGTTCTTATTTTTGTAGACCAGCAAATCTAAATCGTCACTATCTGTGGTTATATACTCATCTTTTGGTAATAATAGTCGCCTTTTTCGAGATAAAGTTAATGTTAGTACATTATAGTGATTATATTTGATTAACAGATTTTGTCCCCAGACTATAAGAGCATTTTCTGATTTGCTAAGACTCATGGAATGAAGTAAGAGTAATTCTTCAAAACCATTCATTGTCTCTACAGATAAACCTTGAGAAAGAAGATAAAATTTAAAAACTAAATTGAAAATTCTTTCTTGATTATTGCTAAATAACCGTTTCCATCCGGAATGGCTTTTATTCGGGGATAAAAAGAACACATGGTTTTTACCATCAACGTAAGAAAGGAAGTACTGAATATCTGAATATTTAGGTTTTTCTCCATTTACAGAAAGCCGTTCTTGGATCTGATTTTTAATGAATCTATGCCGTTTTTCGTAAAAATCAGCCTGTGAATCCTCATCTTGGGAATACTCATCTTCAACAACCTGATATTCAGGAACAAAATGCTCAATTCCTTTACCCGTCTTAAAGAGATATAGGAAAAGTTTTTCAGCAACATCTTCTGGCTTCAGTAATATCTGTAGCTGGTTTATTCTTGATTTGTCTGATAATGCTTTAGTCATTTTATCTCTCATTTTATTTCTCCTTTTGGAACAAAAAGTCTTTGAGTATATTAGATTCAAATGGAATATTGTAGCGATCAAAGTAAATCAAGTTTCCCGAAAATAATATTGGTGAGTATTGGTTATTTTTTTCTTGTTTTGCGTGCAAATTTAGAAGTAACCCTCTCACAGCATTAAACTCTGGATAGTCTGAAACAATAGTATTCAGCTTGTTTTGAGTTTTTTCTAGCGTCTGATTTGAAAGGCGATTCCCCGAAGCTACACTCCATGCTTTAACATCAATACAAAATAGCGTATTGTCTTTGATATAGTACAAATCAAACCGCTCATACAACTTATGATATTTTTTAAAATCTAGCAATGGCTCAAAACCATAGTTGTCTTTTATAGTTTTCCAGTCTTTACCTTTGAAAACTACATCTTTAATCCAGCGTTCTGCAAAATTTTCGGTTAGTGATGGACATAACATATCGTAAAAGAAATGTGCACGCGGAATATAAGTATTAAAAATTTCCGGTTGTGGAATCAACTCATTGTACAAGCTGTAGATTAAATTACTTGAAGGATCTAGTATGCCAATTTCATTTCCTTCCAAGTCATAGCCTTGAGCATTTGTTTTGAGATATTCAGGATATAACCGCTTCTGATAAGGATAGATTTTTTCCCCATTGATGCTATCGCTGATAATCTGGAGGTTTTTGCCGTCTTCCTTCACAGAAGCTAAATATGGGGTGAATTCAGGTTGTTCTGCGTTGCTATAAAATAATGAGTCAATAAATTCGTCAGGAAATAGCTTTAACTTTCGTAACTTTTGTAGATACCTGTCTGGCTCTTTAAAAACAACTGGATCGCGTAAAGCATTCCACATTTTTGTGATAGCAAAGGCTTTTTTATCTTGGTGAAAATTTTTAATATTATCCAACATTTTTTCTCTAAAAATTTGAAAATTTAGAGAAGCATTAGTCTCATGATATACATGAGCGTCATAATCATTAATTGCTCGTTTATTCTCTTCCTCTTGAACACTTAAGTAAACTTTGTGGTTGTTGACGGAAAACTTACGGATTTCATTCGCCTCTTCCCGCTTCAGGTATCTGTAAAAATTCACTAAGTTTTTTCTGGTTTCTTCATTAACGAAAATCTTTACCATTTGGTTGGGAAAATCACGTCTTTCAGATCTGCCAATAGCTTGCAAAATTGCTTTGCCTAATAAAATTTGGTGTTGCTGGTCTCGAAATGCTCCAGCTTCCGGCTGGCTCAGGTATTTGTTGAAATCTTTTATTTCAAGATTAGAGTCTCCCAAATTTACAATACTTTTCATTAAGGCAAAATGATAAAGTGTCGTAGATTTTTCAGACTCTTTTGACTTCTTAAGTGATGGTTTCATTACTGTATAGTAACTGTCCATTAACAAAACTAAAGAGTCAAAATCTTTTTCATCGCCGTTGTGATTTTTGATGATGGGGTTCAATCCTTTTGAAGCTGACTGATAAGCCGATATAAAGAAAATTTTCTGTCCTTCTTCTTCAACAAGCTCATCCAGATATGTTTTTTTAGTTGTTTGATCAAAGTAAAGTCTAGTGAAGGATGCTTCATATAAAATTATTTTAATACAAATATTACTCTGATATTTTTCATGCTTTAAATTGACATAATATATGTTTGGATGCTCTGATGATTTTTTAAATACAAAGTTTGCATGATGAATTTTCTCCCAAAAATTCATCAAGTTTTTAATCCAGTGTAGGGTTTGAGTAAAAACAATTGTTTCTTGAATTGAGTCCTCTTCACACAGGTAAAATAAGAAACGAATAAAACTTTTTAGCTCTTGTATTTTGTAAATACTAAACCAAGCACCATCATTCTTACAATCATTGATAAAATCTTTTAAAATTTTGTTTTCAAATCTTTCTGCCACTTCTTGGGTTTTGTTATTTGGAAAAGATGATAAATTTTCGTTAAAAAAGTTTACTGTAATCTGTCGCTTACCTTCACGCTGATTTCGGATTTTTTCACAAAGCAAGATTTCTTCTTCAACCATTGCCTTAAATGAACTTTTACCAGATTCGTTACGTAAATTATCTTCTAAATAACGCATATCATAACTTGTGCTTAAATCCCCAAAAATCCCCCCTGTCGCTGAAATAAGAAAAATTATATTACTATTATTAGTTAGCATGGAATTTATCTTGAATTCAGGCGAAGTCAATATAACCGTACTCCCAATAGAAACTTCTCTAAGTGTGTGAGCAATCAAGTTATTCTTAGGATTTTGATACCGGGAAATTTCTTTGATATTTATGATAGATTTATAGCTTTCATAGACATAGGTACGGTTTAAGTATTTGAGCAGTTGATTTGGCAATGAGCTTTCTTCACTTGCCTTTTGGACTCTAGCTATCTGTTCTGACCAAATATCTAAAGAACGAGATTGAGAATCTTCAGCATCTAAAACATTAGCCAGAAAATCTTTGATGGCTTTGATTTGTAATCGAACAGCTAAAATAGCATAAATCAATTCTGCCACAGAGGTATTATCTGAAACTTTTTCCTCAGTGATGTGAACATGACCGCCGGAAGGTCTGGTTAAAAATAGTTTTTTCAGAGGTTCGATGTTGTAGATGTATAGGTTGTTATATGAGAAAATGCTCATCAATTCATCACTGATTTTGTTGTAAAGCTGCTGAGGAATCAACAAACTTCTATTACTCTCGAATTTTGAAAAAACTTTGGATAACATTTCAAAATTTAATACAATGGGATTCTCTTGCTCGGAATCATCGAAAATCCCAGCAATTTCTTCCATTGATTTTTCAAGTCTTTTTATCATCGTTACTACCTGTTGCAAAAAATTGATAGAGTTCCCTTCCTCAAAGGTCAGTCTTTGATATACTGGGGCTAGTTTTTGCAGTTTTGGGTCAATAACTTTGTTTTTCTCAAAATGTTCTTGAAATTCGTGAAAAACTCCCTTATTTTTCGCAACATAATTCAGGAATTCTCTGTTTTCATTGTTTTGATTAGAAAAAAGAATAGAAAACTCCCTATTGATAGATGACAGTGCATTATTGATTGCCAGTCTTTGAGGGGAGATGATATCAATTTTCTCATCTAGCATAATTTGATAGCCATCTTCCTGCTCATCAAATGCAAGGATAAATTTTCTGGAGTTATTTGTGTGCTGAATAATGTATTTATCAAGATCGTTGCTTTTCTTTACCCATGTTTTGTCTTTATGGATAAAGTATGGAATAGCGGTTTCAAACTTATCATAAGTGAGCATCAAAATACCAGATTTATCTTGCAGGAGGTGGAGGGGAAAAAATATCTCAACTAACTTTAAACATTCATCTGGCCAACTTGAGCGATCCAATTTACATTTGATTGTAAATTCTAAAAAGGTTTCAAGTAAATTATTCAGTTGACGTATTGCTTTCTTAGCCTCGAAACTATTAAATTCCTCATTTCCAAAGCCTACAGTTTTGACATACTCAAGGCGGCGTATAACATCCTCTACTGTCTTAAGTTTTTGTTGGCTTTCCTGAACTTTTTCATGAGCGTATACTTTTGGATCGATCTTCCAAAATTTTTTGTTTTTAAGGATTGAAGGTATCCATTTTTTGTATAATTTGATATATTCATCCGTCGTTTTCATTTCTAAAGAATTTAGTTTATAGACGGGAACATCTGGATATTGGCTCCTAACTGAAGTGGGAACACATAAATGTTCTCTTAATGGGGCAACATATATGCCGATTATCTGAGTATTTGGATGCTCTTGAATCGTTTTATATATAGCTTTAAAAAATTGATGAGTCTTTCCTGACCCTGTACCATAATTAATGAGTTTGAGTTGAGGACGGTTTTCTCGAAAACTATCTTCAATTGTTGTAAGGTAGGAATTAAGAATTTTGGAACGATCAGATTCTGAATGCTGGCTAAAAGAGTCTTCTTGATTTTGCATTACTTGTCTTCACCTTATCTAGGGGAAATACATAACACCTGAGCTTGGTTGGCTAACAAATCTTTAGCCTAGGGCGGTTGAAATCGCTGTTATCATGCATGGCAAAGTCGGACTGCGCCAACTATATAGAATTTTTATTAAATCTCGAAAATATACCAAAATATTGTCCGTTTATTTACCCAATTTGTCATAAATATATAGAAACTTTCTCGATAACATCAGTTTTTGGGCAAAATACAAACTTTTTCCGTATACAGACCCCGTTTAAGTAAACAATATATAAAATTTCCGTGTAATTCACCCTGATATTTAGAACTTTTGCGAATATCATTCACTAGCGCTACTCGACTCTATCGATAGCTGTACAGACGCGCTCCTAACTCCTTCTTTGCTTATGCTATACAAGCACCATCAACAAAAGCTGTTGAGATGGATTGCATTGTTCCTGGTGGGGACATTTCTGCAATTTTGGTTCTACATCCCGACACCAGTCTTATCGCAAAATTCTAATAGCTGTAGCAATATTACAGTCCCGCTCACACCTGAAGAACAAACTTACGCACGTGCTGCTTGGCAGTATTTTGTTAAAAATTATCAACCAGCAACCGGATTTACAAATTCTACTGGAGGTTATCCTTCCGGCACACTTTGGGACATGGGCAACTACCTGATGGCGTTAAATGCTGCACGCTGGTTGAATCTGACTGACCAAGCAGACTTTGATGCTCGTCTCAATAAATTTTTGACGACTCTCAGTAGCCTGAAACTATTTGAGGATGCCTTACCGAATAAAGTCTATAACGCCGCTACCGCACAGATAGTTGATTACGGAAATAATCCGAGTGAGCGGGGTATTGGCTGGTCTGCTTTAGACCTTGGTCGGATGCTGGCTGCATTTGATGTTATTCGCAGTTGTCATCCGCAATACAATGACTGGCTTACAGGAATTGTCAAGAAGTGGCAGGTAGGGCGATCGCTTAAAGATGGACAACTTTTTGGAGCTACAGTTTTACCAGACAACAAAACATTACTGGTGCAAGAAGGACGACTTGGCTATGAGGAATACAGTGCTAGAGGCTATGAGCTTTGGGGTTTCCCAGCACCCAAGGCAATTTCTCTAAACCCATTTAAGTTGGTCGAAATTAACGGTGTCCAGATTCCAGTTGATACTCGTGACTTTAAAAGCACCAACGCTAATAATTACGTTGTAAGTGAGTCTTATATCCTCGAAGGAATTGAATTTGGCTTGCAAGGTGAGTTAGCTGATTTTGCTGCTAGGGTCTTAGATGTGCAAAAACGCCGCTACGATACTACAGGTCAGTTGACTGCGGTTACAGAAGATAACATCGATCAAGCACCTTATTTTCTTTACAACACCGTCTACGCTAACGGTGAAACCTGGGCAACAATCACAGATACCAACCAGCCTTATCCACAGCTACGCAGTGTCAGTACAAAAGCTGCTTTTGGCTGGCGTTATTTATTCCCAGATAATGCTTATGCCCAAAAAGTTTTTGATGCAGTCAAGGATCTCCGTAGTCCTGATGACGGTGGCTATTATGCTGGCATCTATGAAGAATCAAAGCAACCTAATAAAGCCCTGACTGGCAATACTAATGGGCTAATTTTGGAGATTTTATACTACAAAGCTAGGGAGAATCGTCCTTTAATTGCTTCTAGTTCTATCAGTGTTTCCACCGGAAAGCCTAGTGGTAATACTTCTGCTGCGACACCTTCAAATCAACCAAATTCCAGCCCTAAAGCTCCAGAAGCAACTCCTGCGGATGCTTCCAAGGTAATTGAGGTGAGCGTTGCACCCATTCCACCAGTTGGGAGTCGAGAGCCAAAATCTCAACTCAAGTTGACTCGATCGCTGACGATTATTGAACGGCGCTATGCAGAGGCAGCATGGCGCTACTTTCAGGCAAATTATCACTCTAAGAGTGGGCTAATAGACGATCGCAGTGATTTCAAAGGTGCAACTCTCTGGGGTTTGGGTGATTATTTAGCAGCACTCCATGCAGCGCGATCGCTCGATATCATTACTGCCAAGGAATTTGACCAGCGCACCCGTCATCTTTTGGGAGCCTTGACAAAACTCCCATTATTTGCTGGGGAGTTACCAAGTCGAGGTTACGATACGCGATCGCTGCAAGCTGTAGATTATGGCGGTAATCCAGTTCCAGAAGGTAACGGCTGGTCATCTCTGGATGTTGGCAGGATGTTGGCAGCGCTTTACAACTTAAAAAGCTGTCATCCAGAATACACGGCTGCTGTGGATAAAATTGTGCTGGATTGGTCATACTTGCGAGTTGTGCGCGAGGGTATGCTCTCTAGCGCCACAGTCACCAAAGATGATGGGCGATCGCTTACCCGTGTTAATCCTGAAATACGCTTGGGCTATGAAGAATACGCAGCTCGGGCTTTTCAATTGTGGGGATTTGATGTGACGCGTTCTGCTGTCGGGGGTGAATATCAAACTGCTTTGGTGGAAGGCGTAAAAGTGCCAATCCAACGCCGTCGAACCGACACTAACTCAAAAAACCAATACACAGTTAGCAATCCGTTCTTGCTTTATGCTCTGGAGTTTGGACTAGATCCGCAAATGCGATCGCTATTTCAGCCAATTTTCCAAGCGCAAGCCGAGCGTTACCGTCGTACCGGAACCCTCACAGCCTCCGCTACCACCTTAATTGATCGCAAACCCTACACTGTCCACAGCACGATTACTGGACAAGGCGACCCTTGGGTGGCTTTAGCAGATGATGGTCAACCTGTACCAAAAGGGCGAGTAGTCAGTACAGCAGTAGCTTTTGCTTATCACGCCCTGCTTCCAGAAGACAAGTATGTTCAAGAGTTACTGCGAGGGACGACAGATTTATATAACCCGTTAACTGGCTTTTATGAGGGCTTCTATGAAACCACAGGTAAAACAGCGATTGGTTTCACTAGCAGCACCAACAGCATGATTTTACAATCCTTGCTATACGCAGTAATGAATCGGCAACCCTTAATTCGCCCATCTACCGCCATGAACTCTCCTTGGTGGCAGACTGTAGCCAAGGGGAATTCTGGTCGAGGTTTACCCAGTACTGCCACGCAAAAAGCCAAGTTAATTTCTGATAGCTCTGGAAATTACTGGGTTTCGGGGAGAGATAGCACATCAATGAAAGGTAATAGGGAATACAGCAGTTCCCGCTATTGTGAGGTACGTTCTCAGTCCTAAAAAGCTACAGGAGATAGTGGGGAGGCGAAAAACTGTAATTCATAAGAGCTGGAAGCGCTGTAAAGAAAACGAGGGTTTTATGTAGGGTGGGCATTGCAATGCCCATCCTACAATCAATTCAATTGAAAGCCGCTGTAATTCCATTGAGTTTTTTGTGCTTCATGAAGCTACGTCTGTTAATCATGAAGCGCACTTGGGAATACTGGTTATGAGGCAATGGCTTCATTACCTGTCTGACCGCAAGAGCAACAGATATGAAAATTCACAACTTTGCTAATCATTACTTACGGTTTGTCAGTACTAAAGCAGCATTTTCCTGGTTTGCTCTCATGCCAAATGATCCTTACACTAAAACGCTACGAGACTTTGCTCAGAATTTGGCTGATAAAAACCGCGGCTACCTTTCAGGACGATATGAAAATCACAAACTAGGTGTTAATGCTTCAGTTGACGTTAATACTAATGCGATCGTTTTAGAAAGTCTGCTTTACAAAGCTAGAGGTAGACATCCACTAGCCGATTAATTTTATTTTTGGTATCAATATGACTTCAGTTCCCGTTATTGACAATTCATCAACTTTTTCAGGCAATAGTCGTTCAAGCTTAAAAAAAAGAACGCTGTTATTTCGCTACTTGGCAGAAATCAATTTAATTTTTGGTATTTGGTATTTGCAATGGCGCATCACTCATTCAATCAATTTTGATGCGCTGTGGCTCTCTATTCCATTGCTGCTAGCAGAAATTTATAGCTTTTTTGGCGGTGTGATGTTTGTGATTGGCTTGTGGCGTCCTTTAGTTCGACAGATTAAGTCTATTGACCAAATGACCCCACCTCTACCTAGACCTGAATGGCCTACAGTAGATGTGTTTGTGACATGTTACAACGAACCACCAGAAATTGTAGAACAAACTGCTCAGGCGGCTCTAGCAATTGATTATCCTCCAACAAAGTTGCGCGTTTATGTGTTGGATGATGGTAATTCAGCTGCTATACGAGCTATGACGGAAAAGCTGTGTATCGAAGATTTACAGTCACCACTATTACAGCAAGAAGCCACTCGGATTGATGCAGAACATGCTTATTTATTAAAGCGCTTTCAGCAACTCGAAAATTTGACACCTAATACTCAAGCAGCTGAACAATGGTTGCAAGAATTATCACCAGAACAAGCTCAAAGTCTTGACCAAACTGCTGCCGGATTTGTACAAAGTCTGCAACAATTAATTCTATGGTTGCATCCTGCTCATCAAAGTATTAGCAATTCTCCTGCAACAACATTAAGCAATCGTCTCACTGCCGAACGGCTCTTATTAGAAGAAGCTATTCGCCAAAAAGAACTTGAGCTAGTTGAACTCGCTCGCTTTCGCTACATTGCTCGTCCTAAACCAGTTGGCGTACCTCATCATGCTAAAGCTGGCAATCTCAATTATGCGATTTTTTCTGGAGAAACTTCAGGAGATTTTATTCTTACCTTGGATGCTGATCATATCCCCAAGCCACAATTTCTCAAGCGTGTCTTGCCATATTTCTACACTTACAATATTTTCACAGGAAAATACGAGCATAATCGAATTGCTTTTGTGCAAACTCCCCAGGATTTTTACAACATTCCTCCAGGCGATCCTTTTGGCCATCAAGCACATCTATTTTATGGCCCACTCCAACAGGGAAAAGATGGCATGAATGCCGCATTCTATACAGGAACAGATGCAATATTGAGGCGTGAAGCACTAATTAATGTTGGATTGCAATACTTTTCTGATGAGTTTGCTAAAGATGAAAAACGTTTAGATGAATTTCAATTAGTTGGTGGTGTATCTAGCAACAGTATTACAGAAGATATGAATACAGCTATGCGTTTGCATGGTGCTGGTTGGAAATCTGTTTATCATCATGAGCTTTTAGCAGAAGGTTTAGCACCCGATGACTTAAAATCTACTCTAAAACAGCGGCTCCGGTGGGCACAAGGTACTATTCAAGTGCTACTTCGAGAAAATCCACTCACGAAAGCAGGGCTAACATTTTGGCAACGGCTGCATTATTTTAAGACAATGTATAGCTACTTTTCGGGTTTTGCTACTGTTGTTTTTATATCTTGCCCAATTATTTATTTTTTCACGGACATAGTTCCAGTTAAAACCTATGGCCCTGATTTTGCTCTCCACTTTTTTCCAGCTTTTATGCTTAACCGCTTGACTTTCATGGCAGCTACTTGGGGTATTCCCGCTAGAGAAGTTTGGCGAGCCGAGCAGTACGCGATCGCCTTATTTCCTCTATTTATCCAAGCTGTATTGAGCGTATTTATTGGAGGTAATCTTAAATTCCAAGTAACACCTAAGCAGCGGCAATCTGGAATTTATCTCCAACTTGTTTGGCCTCAATTGCTCGTTTTCTTCCTCACTATTTTAGGTATATTGTGGAGTCTTTACCGCTTTGCAATTGGTCATTTAAATTCTCCTTGGGTTCACCTGCTCAACAGTGCTTGGGCTATCTATAATTTGTTACTTTTATCAGCTATTATCCGCGCTTCTTTCTGGCAACCAGCAAAAGATGTCTAATAAATTGATGTGTTTACTAGTTACATTTTTTTAGTTGTGGCTATCATTAGCTATTTATCTATACAAAGGGCAAATGACTAACGACGAAGGACAATCTCCATGAGGAATGTACAATTTAACAATAAAAACAGCTATGAACACTTATTTAGACTCCAACAAATTTGCTCAGCAAACTGTCTTGACAATTTATGCTCATGCTGATGATGAAGTTTTACCTGCCGCTGGTACTCTCAGTTTAATGTCTAAGACAGGATGGAACGTTCGTTGCTTGATTTTGACTGATGGCAGTCTTTCTAGCTCGTCTGTGAAGGGTACACGTCATCAAGAAGCAGAGGCAGCTGGTAAAATTATCGGTGCAACTTATGAGTTTTACGCTCTTGAAGAGTGTAATTTCTCAACACAAACAGTGATTAAAGTTGCTGAAGAAGCTATTAAACGTTGGCAACCAAATCTGATTATTACTCATGCACCACAATCTGAAAAATATGGGCATAGGGATCATGAAGTATGTGCGATCGCAATTTCCAATGTAGCTACTCGCAAAAATATTCCTCTTTGGTATTCAGCACCACCTGTTTTTTTGCGCGGGTTTGAACCAAACTTTTTTGTGGATATAACCTCTGTAATTGAAGAAAAAGTTGCAGCTATTGGTTGTTACGAGTCAGAGATGTCTAAAGCATTTATGCAACTCGACGCCATACTCGTTTTATCTCGATTTTGGGCAAGAGAATTAGGTCAAAAGGATGGCTATTTTGAAGCTTTTGAAATTGCTCGCCAATGGGTTGATGCTAGCTTCTTTGCTGCAATGGTAAATAGTAGTAAACAAGTATTAATACAAGAATAATTGCATAATACCTTGCCGTTTGCAGTAGTCAAATGTCAAAATAGCAATGTATAAAACAGCAAGAACAAAAAACTATGAATCTTAAAGTAACAGTACTGGAACCATCTGGCATTTTAGACGGTATTAGAGGCAATCAATTACGTCAGGAAGTTAGTGAGATTATTAAGAACGGATCTGATATCTTGTTGATTGACCTTAAAGATGTAAAGTTTGTTGATAGTTCTGGTTTAGGTGCTCTAGTATCAGCAATGCAAATGGTACGAAAAGCAGAGAGCAAGCTCTTTGTTTGCTCTGTTAATGATCAAGTAAAAATGCTATTTGAATTAACGAAACTGGATAGAATTTTTCAAACATTTGCCGATCAAGATGAATTCAATCACCAAGTGCTTGCAATTCAATAAGCTACTGAGCAATTGAAAACTTCCAATAGTGTATTCCAATGATAATTGGATACAAATTTAATCCATGCTAACCAAAGCTAACTTTTAGTAAAGACAAATCATCATCAAAATTGTTTTTGGTATTTAAGTTCATAATTTGGGTTAGTATCTGGTTTAGATGATCAGTATTTTCCTGGCTACAGTTGATTAATAAATCAATAAAAGCATCAATACCCCATATTTTGCTGTCTGACTGATTAATTTCGTAAGCACCATCACTAAAGATGTATAAAGTGCTGTTTTTTTCGATATCAAAGATAGCATCCTCAAAGTTGACATCAGGCAAAAAACCAATTGGCAGATCTAAAGAGTCTAATTGTCTAACTTGGATTTTTGTCGCAGGTGTACCTGATAACAGTACACCTGGTGGATGTCCAGCGTTGGCATAAACGAGTTGACATTTAAGACGGTTATAAACTCCATACCAAATTGTGAAGTATTTATCACCGTGGTTTTTCATCTGGAAGGCATGATTGAGCGCTTTTAGAACTTCACTAGGTTGACAAAAGTTAGTATTAGGCAAGGATTGCGATCGCAAAACATTAAGTACAGATACAGATAATAGGGCTGAACCTACTCCATGGCCTGAGACATCCAACAGATAAACAGCTAAATGATCATCATCGATCCAGTGATAGTCGAAGCTATCACCTCCCAGTTGTGTTGAGGGAATAAACAGTGCTTCTGCTCTGACTGCTCCTACAAGCGTTGAGGGTAGAAGCGATCGCACATAGTCAGCCGCCTCGGCCAATTCTGCTTCCAAAATTTGCTTTTGGGTTTGCAAATTCTGGTTAAGTGTTTCTAAAACTTGCTTTTGACTTTGTAAATCCTGATTCAGTTGGTGTAACCTCAGCCCTGCTCTTACTCGCGCCTTCAATTCATTCATCTCAATTGGCTTAGAGACAAACTCGTCTGCTCCCGCGTCCAATCCCCTAACTCGATCTTCCTCTTCTCCTGGAGCTGCTCCCTTTGCAGTCAACAGAATAAAAAAAGTAGTTGCTAACTCTGGATTTGCCTTAATGCGGCGACACACTTCCAACCCATCTAACTGTGACATCACCCAGTCACAGATAATTAAGGCGGGACGTAGCAGTTGTGCTTGTATGATTCCTTCCTCACCATTGCTAGCTACAGTCGTATCATAACCCTGCTTTTGGAGTGTTCTTTTAAGTGCCGCCCGCACGATAGGATCATCATCAATAATTAAGATTTTCAACATAAACTACATTGTCATAAATAGAATAAAAACTACATAATTGCTCTCATTCAAATTACATTTAATTTAGTTAAGAATGTATAGTAAAATTACTCAAATTAAATAAATTAATTCTCGAATATGATAATGTCAAACTATTTTAATTGCTAAAAAGTGAATAATCACATTCATCTAAAAGTTAATACAGACCTGACCGCTTCTTCTCAGGTATTGTCTTGGTTCGAGCAGATAAACCAACCACCCATTCCAGATCAACAAATTTGGTGGCAATGCCAAACGCTGCTCATAGAAGGTTTTGCTAATATTGTTGAACATGCACACAAAAATTTACCAATTGAAACTGCCATTGAAATAGAAGCTCTCCGGTTAGATAAACAGATAGAAATTCGCATCTGGTCACAAGGTGAACCCTTTGACTTAGAGCAACAATTGCGAGAAACATCTGAATTAGAGGAGAATGCTCAAGAGCGTGGGCGCGGTTTGAAAATCATGTCTGCATTTGCCGACAACTTAAGTTATGAGCCGACAGCAGATAATCGTTATTGTTTATTTATTAGTAAATATTACTGAATGTCCTTCAAAACAAAAATTATTCAGTAAATGAATTAAATTAAATGTGACATCTGACAGTATTTGACCTACCAAAATGACGCGAAAATTTTCTTTATCAACCCCAAAGCGATTTCGCAAATTGGCAGCAGAAAACTCATCTATGTAAACAGATTTAATTCTCAGTCAATTGCAGTACAATTTTGCCTCGCATTCCTCCTTGCTCTAAACGTCGATGAGCTTGAACCATGTTACTCCAAGGCAAAACCGAATCAATTACCGGTCGAAGCTGATTGCGCTCAATAAGTTTCCTCAGCGCATCTAATTTGCCTCCATACTTGCAAAGGTTATTTGCATCCGGTGAACAGGGGCGTTATGTAGCTTAGGTTATTGGTAAGGGTGGCACTTGAAGTTTAGTAGTCAGAGTTCAGAATCAAGCTAGAATCAGCCAAGCTGCTTGCCAGTTGCTTTTGCGAAAAATATGGGTGAACATTCCTGGTCATTGACCATCGATACTGAACGGCTGATTCTCCGTCCTCAGCAGCCAAATGATTATGAAACTTGGTATGCTGGTTTTTCAGGACGCTTGCCAAAGCAGCATCAATATGATGATGGGCTGGTTAGTTTGGATCATTGTGATTGTCAGTGGTTCGTAGATTTATGTCAACGTCATCAGCAGGAAGCGTTGAATGATCAGTTTTTTATATTTGGTATTTTTTCTCGTCGAACTGGTCAACACCTCGGAAATATTGATTTTTCAACGATTCGTCGTGGACAACATCAGTGGGCAGTTTTAGGCTACGAAATTCACAACCAACATTGGAAGCAAGGCTTTGGAAAAGAATCGGTCAGAGCCGCATTAATAGCAGGGTTTGAAACGCTGGGTTATCATCGCATTGAAGCCGCGATTAATTTAGATAATCAAGCATCAATTGCACTTGCTCAAAGTGTAGGTATGCAGAAGGAGTGCCTTCGTCGTGGCTTTCTTTACGAAGACGAGCAATGGGTAGATCACTTCATTTATGTTGCTTTGCCATCTGATCTAGGTTTAGTCGAAAAGCCACCAGAGATCGCCGCATAACAATTCAAATGCACCGGACGGAATCAAGCCACTGTTGCTGAGGCGCGAGGTTGCCAGCCACCGCTGATTTAAGCCGTTAGGCAGACTATTGCGTAAAGCAGCACCTTTTTTCAATTTGGAATTTACTGTAGTTTTATCACAACACAATTTTGCACTATGGGGATTCATTGTTACTAAGCAGAACGTACTATTTGCGTGTCTTGATAGCGCTGTTGTAATTGGTGCATATGGTTAAACAAATGCCAACAATATTCTTCTGGTAGTCCGCAAGTGATAGCACCTCGTAGAACAACGTTAAAGTACCAGTCGTTCGGCGGGGCTTCTTCTGTAAGCTTGTTAACCACCATATATGTGCGAACGTTTTTGTATATCTGATCTTGGCAGTGAATGTCTACTGATTCGTGGCGATAGACACTTTGGGAAACGCCTTCACGTTTATCCAAGTATTCACTGAGCCGCCAGGGTAACTGATAAAGTACACCTTTGACGCTGGCTTTGGGGTCTTTCACTACATCCAGAACACCACATTTACGCATATCAGAATAGAGATAAAACCCAAGCCGATAGCCTTTGAGGATTCCAGTCCCCATGACATAAGGGTGAGTGTTTTCGCCAAGCGATCGCTTCAAATCCACCGGACACATACAAGAGCCGTAAGCAAAATAGTAGAACATCGGTTCTTTTTGTTGCTTTTGTAGCAGTTTCAGCTCTAGCTTTGCAGGATTATGAGGCTGTACCCAACGGTGGTGTGAGTATCCACTTTGATGGCTCATCTATCGCCGGAAGTATTTACTATAAGTATAATACTACCATCAAATGTCGAAAATATACAACTAAATTCCGATAGATAAAACGGAGTTTGAGTTTGTCTTGCTTTTAAAAAGGCTGAACAGCGCTCTTTTTTATTCTGAATAAATAAAAATATTTGCAGAAACCCAACAATTAACGTTAATTGTTGGGTTTCGCAAGCGGACACCAAACCTACTGGTCTATCGCAAAAGTTTTGAGAGGTTAGTAGTAAGCACTTTAGTGCTTAAAAAATCAAGGACTAAAGTCCTTACTACAAACACGTATAACCATCAAAATTAATGAAACAGACTACTACAATTATCCTTAACTCAAGCGTATGGATCTCGAAATCATCATTGTGCGCTGCTTATAATCTGATTCCAGGCTGTGACTACTGCTCGTAACCTCCTCGGTAGATGCTCTTGAGAAATATCGTTGTATTGAACCGTACCTTCTTGGCTGGTGAGGGTGTAGGCGATGAAATCAGCAGAACCGCTGGGTGCTGGATAACTGAGATTTTTGAAGTCACTAAATTGTCTTCTCTTTAGTAGTCGCTCAAACCGTTTTACCTGTTGCACAGAAACGCGGCGGACACTACGCTCAGAATCATTAGCATCACCAATCTGCACACGAATCAAGCGCCCGTCATTGAGTAAAACAGTTTCGTAGGTTCTACCAGCTATACCTCCACTAGAAATTTCCCGAAACACTACACCTTGGTCTAATGGTGGTGGTAACTCACTTGCGGGAATTGGTACAGGGGCCAGTTTAGTTTTGCTAGCCTTTTCATTTAGCCTGATTACGGAACCTTTTTGATCGGTGTGATAAACCAAAGTTTGGTTAGCAGACCCGACAACCACCCGCCAACCTGGTACTAAAGCTTGGGTACACAATTCATCAGCATTAGCCAATTCTAAACAGCCATTGTTCCAAGTTCGCTCTTGAGCTTCAGTAATAGTTAGTTGAGAAATTGGCAATTGCAAACGTACAGAGGCGGCTCGTAAAACGGCATTTTTGACAGATTGGGGAAAATTTGCTGGCAGGTTGCTAGTAGGATTCTTTGTAGAAGCTAAGCGCAAAGAACTCCCAGTTTCTAAGGAGAGGTTTGCAGAAGCAGCGGAGGCAGTTTTAATTAGAGTTAATCCGCTACCAACAGACAAAATAGCAGTCAAAAACCAAGCAGTGACAATTCGTCCTTGGTTGCTGGTATAGTTGCCTTTCAAGAGATTTTTCATAGTAATCTGATCCAGATTTGGGATTAGCCAGTAATCAGCATATATTTAGTCAAAAGCCAAAGTACTAATAACTAGCAACTAACGGCAAAAAACGTTGCAGGATGGAAGTCAATACTACTTGGGTTTTGCATTTTCAACTCGGAATTTGCTTTGAGGTAAAGGTTAAAGGTTTTTTGTTCCCCTTTTCCCGTAAAATCCGAAAATATTGGGATGGAAGTATAAAATCTGGTCTCCCCGATTTAAATCGTTGTTAACTTATCGAAGGTGACTTTAAGATTTATGCAGCTATGCAACAAATCTACATTTATTGGCATCATTTACTTGATTCGCTAATACCCAAAAAAGTATATGCTCCCAAAACCGAACTAGTTGGGACTAAATTAGCATCTGTTTTTACCGACTGATGTATAGATAGACGTGGATATACTGATTGTTTGTTCCTTAGTATTTGCAGAAAATTTATGATAAATTACGTAGGTGCTATATATTAAATAATACTAAGTTTGTCTTGTGATTTGGATAAAGTCAGGCTTAGGCGCTAATCGCTTGCTGCTCAGATTCAATTAATTGGCTACTCGGTACATCAAATCTAATAGTGCTGGCCGCCCAGTCTTTGAAATCAGGTGCTAGCCAGACTAGCTTACGAAGAATTTCATCATTGACCCACAACACCAAGGGAAACCGAAACTTTTTCCGAAACTCATTTCGGATGAGATTGGTACTGATGATTAGTTGATTAATTGCTACCACAGATTCTAAACCTCGCACCATCAAAGCTTCGGGTTGAGTATCACCAATTGTAGTTGCGAGAGTCGTATACAGCGTCTCAAGCTCAGGTGTAAGCAGAATGTCTTGGATGTTCGCTGGTGAAAGTTCTGTTAACGAATTCAGTATTTGCTGCTGAGCCTTGACACAGTTACAACATACAAGTATCAGTGAAAACTCCCCAGCCGATACTGTTATTGCTCTTGCTAGACGCTTAATGGTTGCTGTGGTGCTAAAGGTGTCGTCTTCTGAATTACTTAGGCTGATCATTAAAAATCCTGCTTTTATTTTAAAAATAGCTGGGTAATATCCGCTACTCTGTTAAGCTTTGATCACAAATCGGATCTATGTAATTTGGATGAGATTTTCTCTGTAATACTTAGCATAATCTTACGCATCAGCTAATAAGCGAAGATATTGTGTATTATTCCACATTTACAGTTAAGGGTTAATGTGGAGGTAATCTCAACTGAGTATGAATTAGAGAAGACAGGGAAAAACTAGCAGTAAAATTATTACCGTATCCTTCTTTAGATTGTCACATATGAAGGCTACACAGTAGCCATTATCTTAACAATGTCAAAATAAATACTAAACAAAAGCTTAACAATAAACATCAGGAGTGAGAGAAAATTTAACTGGCTATTGGTTGATGTAGGGCGATAGCGCAACTTATGTCCAGATGTCCGAGTCATTGTTTATAATTTGATGATGTCTGTAGCAAATGATGAAAAGGTCTATAAAGTGGTGTGTTGAGCTTCATAATTGGTGGGATATTCGCCAAAGCATAAAGCCAAGGTTGTTTGCCGTCATAGTGACCTTGAGTATGGCAGCTACAGTGATGCTATCGTTTCCGATGAATGCTCAGACGATTCCTCAGAGAGCACCGTCATCTGAGTTAAGAGGCGTGTGGTTAACAAATATTGATAGTGATGTGCTGTTTTCGAGCGATCGCCTCAAGGGATCTTTGCAACGCCTTGATGAACTCAATTTTAATACTATATATCCAGCGGTTTGGAATTGGGGGTATACACTGTATCCCAGCAAAGTTGCAGCCAAAGTTATTGGGCGATCGCTCGATCCCACACCCGGACTACAAGGGCGAGATATACTCAAAGAAATTGTCGATGTGGGACATCAAAAAGGCTTAACAGTCATTCCCTGGTTTGAATTTGGCTTCATGGCACCAGCAGATTCCCTATTGGCGAAAAATCGTCCCCAATGGCTCACCAATCGCAGCAACGGTACGCGGATTATTAAAGAAGGGACACATAATCGCGTTTGGCTAAATCCCTTTCGCCCAGAAGTACAACAGTTTATCCAAGATCTAATCGTTGAAATCGTCAGAAACTACGATATCGATGGTATTCAATTTGATGATCATTTTGGCTTGCCATCAGAATTGGGATACGATGCCTATACAGTGGCACTTTACAAAAAAGAACACCGTGGTAGAGCGCCTTCTAATAACTATAAAGATCCAGAATGGGTACGCTGGAGAGCTAACAAAATTACCGACTTTACCAAGCGGGTATTCAAAGCTATCAAAGCTACTAAAAAAGATTGTCTCGTTTCTGTTGCACCTAATCCCCAGCGTTTTTCATACGACTACTTTCTAGCAGACTGGCAGAAGTGGGAACGTATGGGAATCATCGAAGAACTGGTTTTGCAGATATATCGGGATGACTTGAATGTCTTTGTCAGCGAATTAGAGTACCCGGAAGTGAAAGCAGCAAAAAGCCATATTCCAGTGAGTATTGGTATTTTAGCTGGGTTGAAAAATAGATCTGTACCAATGCAACAAATTCAGACACAAGTACAAAAAGTACGCGATCGCAACTTTGCTGGGGTATCATTCTTTTTCTATGAAACTCTCTGGAACATGAGCAAAGAAAAACCTCAAGAGCGTCAAACTGGTTTCCAGAAAATCTTCCCCGCACCAACGGCTTACCCGAATCTGCTAGCGGGTTGGAAACCATCCACTTAAGTTTAAATAACTACGTTGCTCAGATATTTATTACTGAGTGAAAATCGTGTCAAGTCTCAGTAGATACTGCTGTTAAGGCAAAATTAAAGCGTTGTGCTGCAAACACAACGCTTTATCAAAGAATTGCGGATATTGCTTTGGGTGTTGGCTCTATAAGCACTATCCTATTCCTAAACGCCCAGCCAAGGCGGGAGTCAAGGGCAAGAGCGTGGTAATCATCAAGAATAAAGCCAAAAGCCCCAAAGCGGCTCTGGCATCATCAGGTTCAGTAACTTCATTTAAGCTGGGGCGTTCTAGATCTCGTTGTAAAAAGAAAATCACGATCGCCCAGTACATGGCTAGAACATTACCAAGAGATACTAAGGTCAGTAAAATTAAAGTTGCGATCGTTGCCCGTCTTGCGGTTTTGCGTCCATAAATTGCTTGGACAATGCGACCACCATCTAGTTGTCCTGCGGGCATCAAGTTCAAAGCAGTGATTACTAACCCCAACCAACCAATAATTACTAGGGGATGGACACTCACTAAAGACGACTGCAAAGCAGAACCTAGTACAACCCGCGCCAAGCTTCCCACTAAAATCGAGCCTTGGAAAAACTGATTGGGCAATTGAAATAAACTGCCTGGGTGAGAAAGTAGCAAGCCAGTGATCAACATTAATAGAGAAAGAATACCACCGACTGCTGGCCCTGCCAAAGCAATATCAAATAGAACTTTGCGATTGGGCAACAGAGACTCAAAACGGGTAATTGCACCAAAAGAGCCAATTTGCACAGCGGGTAGAAAGAAGGGCCAGCTGAGGCGGATTTTGTGACGTTGAGCAAGTAACCAATGACCGATTTCGTGAGCTACCAAAATCGCAAATATACCAGCGCCTATAGGTAGAGCTTCTTGGAAACGCCCAGGATTGGCAAAGAAATCAAAATTCAGCACTAACCCGGCGGCTTCTAGACTTGTGGCAATGGTTGCTACCAAGAGGATACCTGCAAAGACTTTTTGCGATAACAACATCGGACGGGGATCATTGCGGCTCGGTAGGACAATGACTACGGGTTTTCCGTCTGTGTTTTCTACTAAAAATAGGCGATATTGATCACCAAGGCGTTGCTGTAAACTTGTAGTTAAACGATTGTGAACCTCTTCTGGTTCTCCTCGCAAATTACCTTTAAAAATAGCTCCATCTTGGTAGGCGATCGTTTCTGTGGCAAAAAACGTATCAATACCGAAAATACCTTTAATTGTATTTAAGTCATCATCCGGTATTGGCGGTACTTCAGATTTTAATTCTGCAATTACTGCTGACTCTGTAGGATTTGTCTCAGACGAGGAATCAGCATTGAGCCTTTCTGTAGCTCGCTGCTTGAGTAGGGCATCTTGCCCAGCTGCGCGTAGCTGTCTTCCCAAATATATGTATAGCCCAGAGGAAGCCACTACCAAGAACAATATACCAACTATATTGATGTAAATCCCAGCTGCAAACAATCCAAAAAACAGCAACCAGGGAGCCATCAACACCACCGACTGTAACCAGGCTAAGACTCCCAGCTTACCAAAAGGTCTGGCGCGATAAAAGCCCCAACCTAAAATGCCGAAAGCTACCAGCAGTATTGCTGCAAGGATAGAAGTTTCTGATAAAGTAGACATCTCCAAACCTTTGCTATTGAGATCAAGCCAGAACAAGTCCGGTATTGCAGATACACTTATTAATTTATAACGCCGCCTGTACTATGCCCACATTGGAGATAGGTAGGCGTAGGCGTAGCCCACCGCAGGCATCGCACTTTTGGTAAAATACGAAACTATCTACTGACCTAAGAGCTTCTCACAAAATCAAAGAATTGATGCGCCATTTGTAATTTAGAACAGGGTGCAATTTCTACTTGACGCCCTTGCTTATCTAAAAATATCGCTTGATTATTGTCACTCCCAAAACCGCTTTCGGGTTGATCGATGGGATTGGCAACAATCGCATCCAATTTTTTACTCTGTAACTTTTCTAACGCAGGTGTAATAATATCTCCAGTCTGTGCAGCAAACCCAATTAACAGCTGATGCGGCTGTTTGAGTTGTGCTAACTGGGCAACGATATCTGGTACTGGTTCTAAGGGGAGGGCTTGGGGAAGCGATCGCTTGGGCAATTTCTTTGTACTATAATCTTTTGGCTTCACATCTGCTACCGCTGCCGACATCACAATGACATCAGCGTTGGCTAAGTACTCTAGCATGGCGTGCTGCATTTGGTCGGCACTAACGACGGGAATTGCTTGGACTCCCAATGGTACATTAAAACTAGCTGGGCCATGCACGAGGGTGACACTTGCGCCTCGGTGGAGTGCGGCTTGCGCTAAAGCCAATCCCATTTTACCCGTGGCAGGATTGCCAATAAATCTCACTGGGTCAAGATACTCTCGCGTTCCCCCGGCACTAATTAACACTCTTTTACCTGCTAAATCTCGTTTGCCTTGAGTGTGCAACAATGATTGGATGTAAACCAAAATCTCTGGGGGTTCTGCCATCCTACCAGCACCGACGCGATCACACGCCAATAACCCCGATGCTGTATCGATACCATGATATCGACTATCTGTTAATAACTGTCGCCAATTCCGCTGCACTGCTATTTGTTCCCACATATCGGTATTCATTGCTGGAGCCAACAGCACAGGACAAGTAGAAGCCAACACAGTATTTGTAAGTAAATTGTCAGCCATACCGTAGGCTAACTTTGCTAGTGTATTAGCTGTTAAGGGGGCAATTACCAACACATCCGCCCATTCACCTAACTCAATATGCAATGGACGGGAGTGAGTTGGTTGCCAGAAATCATCATCTGTGTAAGCGGGATGACGAGATAGGGTTGCTAAAGTTAGAGGCTTGATAAATTCTTGTGCCGAACTGGTGAGGATGACTCGGACTTCCACACCTGTTTTAAACAGCGTCGAAACCAGTTCACAAACTTTGTAGGCGGCGATGCCGCCGCCTACGCCAATTAGAACCCTTTTCTTGATGTTTTCGCTTTGGGATTCGGGATTAGGCATAGCAAAAAGATTAGGATTAGTAGTTAGGGGTTAGGAATATTAACTGCTAACTTCTAATTCTCAAATCTTTATGCTTCATCGTATGGTTCCAAGTCTAAGAGGTAGATGTAGGGTTCAACTAACTCTGGACGCTGAAATGCGATCGCTCGTAGTAGATGCCAATCATTCAAACCCTCAAAAGCATTACTGTAATTATCCAATTCCAAACGTGTAGCCAACTGTTCTACTTCTGCCGAAGTCATGGCAGCAATTTCTTTCTTGGAAATGCTTAGAGTTGTCATAATGCTTGCCCCTCCCTTATGCAGCACTCGCCTTCAGCATGGGTGAAATTGCGTTATTATGCAGCCACCCAATATATATTACTCATTAGAAGGCGTGGATTTCGTGAAATTTTTCAGGATTTATACTAGAATTTATAAAAAATTTGTAACGTTTGACTAGTTAATTGTATTCCCGACAAAATTCCGTACCACTTCTAACATTTGTGGACTGATTTCATGCCCCATATCAAACTCATGGTATTCTACTGCCACTCCTTGGGATTCCACAGTCTCTCTGGCTTTTAAGGCAGCTTGCAGGGGTACAACTTCATCATATCTTCCATGCGCGATTAAAATCGGCGGAATACTACTTTGAGTTACTGTTCCTGCACCAGGATGCAAATACCCGCTCATCACAACTAAACCAGCTAGAGGCAGATTTAATCCTATATCTAAAGTCATCGCCCCACCTTGAGAAAATCCACTCAAAATAGTGCGTGATAGAGGCACACCAGTACTACTCTCTAAAGATTGCAACCAATCTAGTAACAGTTGCCGACTTTCTGCTAAGCCCTGATACATATTTTCCGTTCTGAGGTCATACCACGCCCTGCCTACAGGAGAATGGGGATGAGGATAAGGCGCATCAGGAAACATAAACTGATAATCTGGCAGGTTGAAAAATGGCAATAAAGATGCCACATCCTGGGCATTTGCGCCCCAACCATGTAAAGTGACGATTAAGCCTGCGGGTGGCTGAGCAGTTGCGGGAGGAACGGTAATAAATTGCAAAGACAGGGGTCTACTCCTAAAATCTTACTCTTCTAGTAAATCCTATCTCTTCAACAAGCAGAAAATTTGATTATAGAAGAATTATTCTCATCTGTATGGTGTTGCTTCTAGGCAAGATTTTTGATTTAATAAAAATTATTATCAAGTATTTCTAGAAAAGCTAAACCAAGAAAAATTTAATAGAAAATTAATGCTTGCTTTAATTGGGTTAGCAAAAACCTGTCGTTAGTCAGTCAGATCCCCGACTTCTTTGATAAGTCGGGGATCTTGGATTTAGATGCAAGTTATATGCATTAATAATAAGTTAGCTGCAATAAAAATATTACTTCAATAATGTCGGTTTTAGTGGAGGAAGGTTATGAAGCGCCGCGAGTTTGTCTATTTAGTGGGACTAGCAACTGTTAGTGGTGGGTTAGCGATCGCTTGTAATGCTAATCAAACTCCTACAAATACTACTGAATCGCCGTCATCACAGACTACACCCGCTAGTACGACTGCTAGCGGTGCAATAGAAAAAGAGCTAATCGTTTACTCAGGACGCAACGAAAAACTCGTCGGGGAGCTAATTAAGCAGTTTGAGCAGCAAACTGGCGCTAAGGTAGAAGTCCGCTATGGCGATACCGCTGAGTTAGCATCAGCGATTTTGGAAGAGGGAGCAAACAGTCCCGCAGATGTCTTCTTTGCCCAAGATGCAGGCGCACTTGGAGCTATTCAAAAAGCGGGTAGAGCAGTACAATTACCAACATCTCTGCTCAATCAGGTGGATAGTACTTATCGTTCACCAAATGGGAACTGGCTAGGTATTACTGGCAGAGTTCGTACAGTAGATTACAACACTAAATTAGTAAAGCCAGGGG
Source organism: Nostoc sp. B(2019) (assembly GCF_010091925.1). GTDB lineage: Bacteria > Cyanobacteriota > Cyanobacteriia > Cyanobacteriales > Nostocaceae > Komarekiella. The sequence goes on from NZ_WVID01000033.1 coordinate 43,084, forward strand.
AATTACCAGCATCTATCTTTGGCTTTACTGAACCAAAATGGAAAGGGAGAATTGGCTGGGCGCCTACAAATGGATCGTTTCAATCTTTTGTCACAGCCTTGCGAGTTGCAGAAGGAGATGATAGAGCTAAGCAATGGTTAGAAGGTATTAAATCTAACAATGCTAAGGTTTATTCTAATAACACATCAATAGTAGAAGCTCTATCTCGTGGCGAAATTGCTGTAGGATTTGTTAATCATTACTATCTAGAACAATTCAAACAAAAAAATCCGCAAGTTCCAGTGGCACATCATTTTACAGATGATCTTGGTTCGTTGGTAAACGTAGCAGGCGTAGCAATTCTGAACAGTGCCAAACATCCTAATATTTCCCAAAAGTTTGTGGAATTTATGTTAAGTGAAAAGGCTCAAAACTATTTTGCAAATAGAACTTATGAATATCCTCTAACTTCAAAAGTAGCCCCTAAAGGTCAATTAAAATCTCTCCAACAAATTCAAAAACAAGGTCAAAAAATTGACTTGAGTAACCTTAGCGATTTAGATGCAACACTTAAGCTTTTGCAGCAAACACAAGTTATATAAGCTACGGATCAGCCGGGATATCGTCTAGCAAGGAAAGGAAAAATCTAAATTTTTTGATAAGATTTCTTGCTTGATAACACACGTTAATGGTAATAGTTGAAAATATCACGATTATTGCAAAAACTTCCTGGTAAGATCAAGGTGGGGGACTGGAGATTGAAAACTTTACCGTTGATGAAAGTTTCAGCTGGAGCTTTAGCTTTCATGCTCAGCTGGGGAATGGGGCTGACTGTAGACGCACAAACAAAAACACTCGTCATTTATTCAGGCAGAGAACAAAAGCTAGTTGGGCCATTAATCGAGAAAGCCAAAAAGGACTTGAATCTAGATATTCAAGTGCGTTATGGCGATACTGCTGAATTAGCGATCGCACTCTTGGAAGAAGGCAAAAACAGTCGTGTAGATTTATTTTTTGCTCAAGACGCTGGTGCTTTAGGCACTTTGGAAAAACAACAGCGGACACTGCCAATTTCATCTAATTTGCTGAACAAAGTTGATTCTCGCTTTCGTTCTGCCAAAGGGCATTGGCTAGGAATTTCTGGGCGTGCCCGTGTAATTGACTACAATACCAAGCTAGTCAAGCAAAATGAACTGCCGACATCAATTTGGCAGTTAACAGAACCAAAATGGCGCGGTAAGGTTGGCTGGGCACCTACTAACGGCTCATTTCAGTCATTTATCACCGCCATGCGCGTATTAGAAGGAGATGAGAAAACTCTCCAATGGCTGAAAGCAATGAAAGCTAATGGTGTCAAAGATTACGCTAAAAACTCACCAATCGTGGAAGCTTTAGGACGCGGAGAAATTCATCTCGGTTTAGTAAACAACTACTACTTATATCGCTTTAAAAAAGATGATCCTAACTTTCCTGTTACCCACCACTACACCAGCAAAGATGCAGGATCAATGATTAACGTAGCAGGAGTAGCAATTACAAATTCTACCGATCAAAAAACTGACGCGGAAAAATTGATTAACTACCTGCTGTCACAAAGTTCACAAAATTACTTTGCTCAAGAAACTAATGAATATCCTCTAGTCACAGGAGTACAAGCACCATCAAAACAAGTACCAATCAGTAAGCTAAATCCTCCCAATGTTAACCTGACAGACTTAGATGATTTACCAGCAACTTTGAATCTACTACAGCAGGCAGGAGTTTTGTAGCAGTTGAAATCGGTTCGCCCTCCATTATTTCTCACATTAGCGGCTGCGGTAGTGGCAGTTGCCATTGCTCTGCCATTACTATACTTAGTGATTCGGACGATGGGTATTGGCGGGGAAGAGTTCTGGGAATTGATTTCTCGTCCTCGCAATATCATGATTTTCTTTAATAGTGCGGTGATGGCGGCAACAGTGACGTTATTTTCAACACTAATTGCCGTACCATTGGCATTTTTAACCGTGCGAACAGACTTACCAGGACGACGTTTCTGGTTAGTGGCGACAACATTGCCCTTAGCAGTTCCTAGCTATGTGGGCAGTTTTGCACTGATTGCGACTTTAGCCCCACGGGGTAGCTTTTTGCAGTTGTTGCTTCAACCTTTGGGGGTAGAAGAACTACCTTCTATCTATGGTTTTCCTGGGACAGTTTTGGCAATCACTTTGTTTACCTATCCTTATATGCTGTTGAGTGTACGCTCTGGTTTGCAAGGTATAGACCCATCCTTAGAAGAAGCTGCTCGCAGTTTGGGTTATGGCGGTAGAGAAACCTTTTTTCGGGTGGTTTTGCCACAATTGAAACCATCGATGATTGCAGGTGGATTATTAGTAGCTTTGTACGCTTTGCGCGATTTTGGTACACCCTCGTTGATGCGGTTTGATGCCTTTACAAGGGCAATTTTTTTGCAGTACAAAGCTAGTTTTAACCGTAACTCAGCCGCAGCTTTGTCTTTAATGTTGGTGACACTGGTGCTGCTAATTTTATGGCTAGAATATCGAATGCGATCGCGTGCTGCTTATTATAGTCGTGGTTCTGCCTCTCTCCGTCCGCCGAAAATTGTGAAGTTGGGAATTTGGAAATGGCCAGCTCTCGGCTTTTGTCTAAGCATCACTAGTTTGGGTGTAGTGCTACCAGTGGGCATTACCCTATTTTGGCTAATTCGCGGACTCAACAGTGGCTACAACTTTCCTAATTTGCTACCCACTATCCTCAACTCAGTTGTGGCAGCTGGACTAGCAGCTTTAGCTATTACTATTTTTGCCCTACCAGTCGCAATTTTATCAGTACGTTTTCCAAGTAAAATCACCGCCATTATTGAACGCTGCTCTTACATCGGGTTTGGTGTACCAGGAATTGTTGTTGCCTTATCCCTGGTATTTTTTGGGGCAAATTATCTGCCAGCGCTGTACCAAACTCTACCAATGCTGATATTTGCATATTTAGTTTTATTTTTACCGCAATCCGTGGGAACAGTACGCGGTTGTCTTTTACAAGTAAATCCCCAACTAGAAGAATCAGCACGCAGCTTAGGTAGGACTGCTTGGCAAACTTTAAGAGAAGTTACTTTACCTCTAGTACAACCTGGTGTGTTGAGTGGTGCGGTGCTGGTATTTTTAACAGCCATTAAAGAACTACCTGCAACTATGCTGCTAGCACCCATCGGCTTTAGCACCTTAGCAGTGCAAATTTGGCAAGCCACAGAAAATGTAGATTTTGCTGATGCTGCGGCTGCTTCACTAGCTATGTTATTGGTTTCTATGGGTTCAACTTTATTGGTGCTATCCCAAGAGAACGTCAAAAAAGAGAAAGTAATAAGTAAACCGCAAGCACAAACAAAGTTTTAAGCCGCCCCCTTTTATCTACTTATGCAACAAGCAATTCTACAGTTACAGAATGTCACCAAGCGGTTTTTAGAAAATGCCTCTCCCGCTGTAGATAACGTATCTTTGACGTTGCAACAAGGAGATGTATTGGGATTACTTGGCCCATCTGGTTGCGGTAAAACTACACTGTTGCGATTGATTGCTGGTTTTGAGCGGCTGCAAACAGGAGAAATTAAAATTGGCGGGCAGATAGTTTGCGATGCCTTTACTTGCATCCCTACAGAGCAGCGCGATATCGGCATTGTTTTTCAAGATTATGCACTGTTTCCCCATTTAAATGTGGCAGAAAATGTGGCCTTTGGGTTGAAACATTTCAGTAAACAGCAAATACAAAAACGTATGGCAGAAGCCATTGCTCTAGTAAGACTTGAAGGCTTAGAGAAACGTTATCCTTACGAACTTTCTGGAGGACAGCAGCAGCGGGTTGCTCTCGCCCGCGCCCTAGCACCTCAACCTCAACTTATGCTCTTGGATGAACCTTTAAGCAATCTTGATATCCAAGTGAGGTTGCAGTTACGCGAAGAAGTCCGAGACATTCTCAAAGCAGCAGGTACTTCAGCAATTTTTGTTACCCATGATCAAGAAGAAGCACTAGCTATTTCGGATCTGGTGGGTGTAATGCGGCATGGACACTTAGAACAAATAGGCACACCAGAAGAAATTTATACTCATCCAGCATCAAGATTTGTAGCTGAATTTGTAACTCAAGCCAATTTCCTCTCCGCTCGCCGTCAAGGTAATTTATGGGAAACAGAAGTTGGGAGTTTTGAGCTAAAAGCTAACCATACCCACGATACTGGCGAAATCATGATCCGCCAAGAAGACTTTATTTTAAAGCCATCCACTGATGCGTCGGTAGTCATCCGCACCCGCCGCTTTTTAGGACGCGAGTACCAATATTGTTTGCAAACTCACTCTGGTAAAGAACTTCATGTCCGGACGACAACTGATATAGCATTACCTGTAGGTACACGAGTGCAGATATCCATAGCAGGTAATGCTATTCACGTTTTTACGTAATAGATTTTAACGTTGCGATCGCTACCTAGGTTTGGTTAATCTCTTAGACTTTACAAAACACAAGCTGAAGTTGGGCAAAAAAGTGAGTGAATATCTTAATAGATTACTTTGCTTCGTCTTCCAGCAAGATGGTATTGAGAAGATTCAATTCATTAGATGCCATAAAGTAACGATCATCAAAAACTGTTTCTAATTGTGTAAAAATCCGTCTACCTGCCACAGCTACCCAAGGAAATGTGCGATAGTGAGGTACTACAGGTATGATTAAGCCTTGAGGGGTTAGAGAACGTCCTAGCGCACTTCTCCAAGCTTGCGGATCTTGTAATAGCTGTTGGCGCATATCATCTTCTGATTGTTCATTCCAGAAATGGGGATAGTCTAGAGGTAAGCCAATAACTATGTTTTTAGTTTTTAATGCTTGACGTGTGGAAGATTCAATCACAAATCCCTCTTGTTCCCGACTCAATAGTTTATACAGTTCGTTGGCAGGACGTTTGAGTTTTGAGGGGAATTTGAACTTCTTGCTTTCGGCAATTTCTTTTAGCGATCCTAAAAGATGACTGCTATTTTGTTTAACATCAGCTTTCCATGCTTCAAAGCTAAATATTTCTTCAGTTTGGCGATCGCTCCAATCTTCTATCCAGAAAGGGCCTATACAAGTTAGATTATCTGGTATGTGTAACTCGTCGTTATCTAAAGATGGCAATAATCGGCTCGAAATTCTTGAAATAGTTTTGACCAAAGCTTGTAAAGTTTGATAATTTGCATAGGACTTGGCATTTCTCTCTAATGATTGACCTCTCAAGTCAAAATGTTTAAAGATGTTTGCAGTTAACTGCTCCGCCCTTTTCACAATTGCTTTTGCTTCTTGAGGATGACTATCGCTGACAAAAATTTTGGCTTCACGCAAGAAATCTAAGACATCATCAGACATTAAACGTAGCAATTCCTCATCCCCAACAGAGCCAACGGGGACAAATGCAATTCGGTTTTTATTAAGTCCTCCATCACCTTTAATGCGGGTGTGAATTGTAGAACGCAACATTACCAGCAAAGTCAATAAATCGCTTGACTGACGCAACCATAGTCTTTTGGGGTCAATGTCCTCTCTTTCAATGATAAAATCATTGATTAACATAACTAACCGTCTAGCTTTGTTATCTCCAGAAACTTCCATTCCGGTTTCTGGATCTGTATACATTCCTCGACCCCGGTAAATTAATTGCGCGACTTCCATTAAAGCGGCTTCAATATTAAATCGGGGAATTGCAGCTATGATCCAATCTGTTTTCGGGAAAGAAACACCTCTTGCACCTGAAGAAGTCATAAGGAAAACTCGAACTTCATCTCGTCGTGGCGGCTTTACTAATTTCAATCGCTGATCGGGTGATACACTTTGATCCAAAACCTCCACCTGTCCTCTGTTTACCAGAGCTTCTTTCCCAGTGGTCAATTTTTCCTGCAACTGACGTAAAAAGCTTTATCCTGAGCAAAGAAAATTAACTGCTCTGCTCCTTTGTGTAACCCACCCTTGATTTCTAAGTAGGCATTTGTTAGCGATTCTTCTTCTGATTTTTCTCGAATTGCTTGTCTAATTGTCTGCTCTGTGCCGTCACTGTTTTGACCTGGTTTAATGGGCGACAGCCTAATACTGTAGTCAATACTGAGTTTACTGGCGGGATAGCTATTTGTCATGACGTGTAGCGTTGGGTGTTTTCTGAGGCCAATTTTTGTATGAGTGCCTGTCACCCGAAACGGTGCTTCACCTCGACTCTGACTTATTAGAACTTTATCAGGAGCGCGATCGCCTGAGTTCAAAAAGCTATCCAACACAACTTCATTGCTGAGTGAGGCATCAGCAAGAATCAGCACAATTTTAAACGGAGATTGATTTGTATCAAACGGTTTAATAAATTGCTGTTCCAACCATTCTGCTAACTTACGGACAAAGGGCGCTCCTGCACCATCACCAGCAAGTTCATCTACCATCACAACTATAGTGGGAATCCGCGCTGCAAATGCTGAACGTTCCTTTTTTCCAGGCTTAGTGTCAGCTTTTTTTGCAAATAAGTTGTTAAAGGCATTAACTGTCGTTGATTGATCGTTAAAAGTCCGATAACCTTGGATAGCAGCAGTCATCACCAGTTGATTAACCTTGGGATTTGCTTCGAGTAATTTTCGGGCTGAGGTTGCTATGGTACGCAAGACACCAGGACTATAAAGAGATTCTATGCTGTAATCCCGTTCGTTGAGACGGCGTTTAAACCGAGTAGAGCCGACTATATTGCAATCAATATCAAGTTCTTGTTCTGGGGTGACGAAGAGGATACTGCAATCAGGACGTGTGAGTTTTCCAATACCATCAACAACAACAGCGCTATCGATACTGTAAGGTGGAAAATTGTTTTGCTGAACCTGTTTTTTATACCATTCGGGAGCTGCATCAATCAAATTTTTATTGCTGGTGATGGTTAATATCCCAGTGGGCTGCTGATTTTCTCTAGCAAGTTTGTCGGTAACATCTCGATTAATTACAACTCGCGGACTGAGATACAAAAATAAGAAACCTTGAGACTGCTGCTTTTGCTGTTTAAGAAATTTCATCACAGCAGTAGTTTTACCAATACCGGGATTTCCTTCCAAAGCTAGGACGTTAATTTTACCAACTTGAGCAGCTGTTATACCAGCAAATACTGCTGCCTGGTGTACTTGTCGCAGAGGAATTGTTGCCTTATCGGGATTGATTTCATTGATAAAATCGGCAATTCGTGTAACAGGGTTGCCTCCAAAGAACTCAAGTAATGCGTCGTTCTCTTCAATAGATGCGATCGCCTCAGCCTTGCTAATTTCACCCATTGGGTTGTAGAAGTCCGTCACATTCTCCTGAAAGAGAAAGTGGGAGTATTGGCCTGGAGTTGGTTTTTCAGCTAGATGTTGTGCTTGTTCTTTAAAAGCAGACGGTAGCCCTTTCAATAGCTTCTTGAACACCAACTGGATTTCTGCATCTAGATCGAGTGGCACATCATCCTTTGAATGTTTAGCCTGGCAATATGCTTTTCCCAATGATTTCATTAACTTGGCTCTAGTATCTGGTTCAGGTTCCACACCGAAGAATTGAGCCGCAAGACTTTCAATACCATTGGATGTGATAGCGATCGCTCTAGCATGACAACTTCCTTCTAATCGCTTACGTGCGCGTAACACTTTAATCAGCTGATCGGTATAAGATGATGCCTGACAGAGCTTGAATAATGGTTTATCTTGACCGCTAAATGCTGAAAGAAAATTTTCCAGCCTTTTAGAAAGTGAAAACTCTTCACCTTCAACCTCTGCACAAACTCTAGAGAAGACCCCCCGCGATTCAATGTAACGGGCATAGCGACTCATTTCTTCTCTATGAGGGGCTTCTTTTTGAAAATCTGCAAATTTGATGGGTGCGTTATACGAAAATTCCAGACAGATAATTAAATTCTCAATTTTTTTGTGTTTTGGATTTTGTGGCTGAGAGGAAGCAGTTTTCTCATCTTTGGAAGGACTAGATTCGTTGGACAGCCATAAAATAAAATCGGCTCTGGCTGGCTGTCCACGCTTGACTAAGTTCTCGTCTAGTTTTGGTAGTTTGAAAGCTTCTTGAAATGCTCTTGCTGTCTCTTCTTTTTCTTCATCCCGTTGCATTTGCTGTCCTGGCAATGTCAACGGACACCAAATTGCTTCTAGTTTAGGTTGTCTAATTTGACTGTGGTTGAGACACTCACGCATTGCTGTCCAACCTAAACCATAGCCGAGTACCAGCAGATGACGCAGCATTGTTTCCACCCATTCTTTGTGATTGGGATCTGTTATTTTGAATTCTTTCACTAGTTGCTGGGAGACATCTGCATTTTTGTGAGATTGCCAAAGCTGGAGAACAGGATGATCATTCAACAGTAAGTTTCTGTGAATCAACTGTTGTAAAACACCGCGTTTAACAGCAATTTCAAATATCTGCCCCCAAATAGAGGCTTGTTGTAGAAAAGATGATTCCATTACTTCCTGTGCAGAACTTGAGAAACGTGGGTAAGTACAGCGCGATAATTAAGTAATACCTGTCCTTTGCGGCGGGTATGAAGAACTTTGACTTCACCAGCCTCTTCAACTGTATTAGGCGATATCCAACTAAATGGATCTAGGACTGGGCTTAGTTGACTTCTGTACACACCTCGTTCAGCTTCAATAAAATGCAAGCCTCGTAGTACAGCTAGTAAGCAAGGATTAATACGAGAGTCTGAATCAGGATTAATCAAATGCTGACGAGCGCGTTCAGTCCAGTTAATATTGCTAACTTTTCTATCCGATACTAAGAAATAAATGCAGAAACCAGATTGTAAGCGCTCTTCTGCTTGAATAGCATGAAGTGTGGCAAAAGTATAAACCGGAATTAAATCACGAAAGTAGTCTGCCTTAACAGATCGCGGAAAACCTGAATGATCTCCTGCTTGCAAAATTTCAAATGCCGCTTCACTGTAACCTCGTTCGCGCAAGCGTGTAGCTGGAAATACATCCCGCACCATTGGGTAAATGTTGATATCAGGAAAAGTTTGAAAGACTTCTTCTAAAAATTCTGTAGGTATTAAAGAAGAATTGTTATCTGCGGCTCGATTAATGCGGCGATCGCCATAGGCATGAGCTAATAAAATAATGTGCTGACATCCTTGGGCTTTAAGGTGACGAATTTCTTCTTGAACTAGGCGTTGCGTTTTCAGCTGTTCTAGAGAATCAAGCACATCAGACTGCATTCGTTCTCTTTTCAGTTCATAACCGATAAACGGTTCATTAACGGCTGTAGCAATATAACTTTGAGTGAGAAAAAGATAAGCCTTTTCACTATCATTGGGAAAATTTCCCTCGTTACAGGGACGGCTGGCGTATGAAATTAAACCAATCTTAGGTGCTGAATGAGAATCTGGGCTACTAATGCAAAGTGGAAACGCACTTAAAAATGCCTTAAAAGTACCAGATTTAATAAAATCTTGGTCTTTTTTGGATTTTTTGACAAGATTATCTAGAATAAGTCCCTGCATTCGGATCGGGGTATCTTCACCTAGTATAGCTTCTAAGGTTTGGGCGGCTGCATAAATATAAGCATCGCCGCTCTTGTCCTTATCTTCATCTAGTTGTTTTCCTGTTTCTTGCAGTCGCAGTATTAAAGTTGTAAAATCAACCGATTTTTCCTTCTGGCCACGTTTTTGCAATCGTGTAATAATCCGCCACAAACAACAGTAAACTAGGACAGCAAAGGCGGTAACTGCGGCTGCATGATACTGCTTGTTTTCCTCAGATTCTCTTGTATTTGCTCGCCGCCTCACAGTTTCAACATCATATTCCACTATGATTGCGGCTGATAATGCCCACCCAGCAAATTGAGAAGCATTTGTAGATAGCTCATAAGTCCATTGACGATCTTCTCCCCTCTGCCAAGAACGAGGAACCCAACAAACTTGAAGGAGTTTCTGTGGCAATAAACGCTTTGCTCGTAATTGACTAATTGTATCTTTAGTTTTTAAGTCATACTCCGAAAGCTCGGCAGTAACCTTAACCGAAAATAGGGATTTTGTTGGTTGCTCACAAATTTCAATATGTTTGAACCATTCAACCTTTTCGCTGGAATTTTCTTGTGGCTCTACAAGCAACTTTCTCACACCTAATGTTGCCCCTTCTAGGCGATCCCAATTAATGATGCTGCTTTTTACACAGATGAATTGTTGTGAAGAGCGATCCTGAACTTGAGATATGACTTTTTGCCTCCTGTCGCGCAGTACTTCCTTCAGAGCCTTGGCAATTGACTTCATTGACTCAGAGCGTTCCTGTAATTCTTCTAAAGTCTGGCGAATAGCTTCTGTACCCTGCGATTTAAAATTTGCTAGGAGTTGATTCACCATATCTGTTAGTGATTCTTTAGTTAGCGGTTCCTCGTCCTTTTTGGGAACAACGACTGCCAAAAAGATCAGTTGAGCTAAACGACGACAAATTTCCCAAGGTTTTTGTAAGGAAGATTCATCATTACTCAGTAAATATTCTCTAATTTGATCGAGTCGTACTTCAAAAGCAGGTTTGCCTAATTCTGGATTTTGCCCATTAACTCGAAAACGATAACTTACTTCACGCTCTACTTGATTTTTAGTCTTTTGCTCGAAAATTTGAGTTTTCCACTCAGGCCAAACAGCTAGACAATAATAAAAGGTCGCTTTGCTAAGTTCATCTGCCAAGTCGAACTCAGCTGCACTACCGAAATGAGCCGTTAAATCAACCGTATAGCCTTCTTCTTTAGCAGATTCAACTAGAACGAGTATCCGATTGACGTACTCTACTAAAAGTTGGTAATCTGGGTCGTGACTCGATCGGGCATTTTCTGCGATCGCTTCCATAATCCGAAAGCTAATTGTCAATCGGACTCGTGACAATGCTTCGTCGTCTATGAAATTTAAAAAACGCTGGATTTGGCTATCATATCGATTTTTTTCTTCTTTCAAAGTTGCGATCGATGAATTAACATCATCTTCATCGTTGTCAAGTTCGTTTTCTAAATATTCTGTGGCAGCACTGCACATTTGCTCAAAATAATCAGTATTTTCAACTCGTTCGCGCGCACAAATAACCGTCGCCACAGACTTGTTATCTTTAGTATCTCCAGCTTGAAATGCTAGATGTACGAGGTTGGCAGTATTGGGTATATTCTGGAAAGACGTACCTGCTTTGTTAGCAAGCTGTTTGAGTTGCTTATCAGGGTCATCTAACAGCAATGTTGATAATAAGCTGTCGGAAGGCACAGAAGTATTGAGTGCTTGGTCAATAGCAGCCATTAATCTGTCTATTGCACCAGGTAACTTTGTAGCATTGCCATCACTCAAACAGCCGCCAACGCGCGACCTATTTCCATGTGCTGGCATCGATAAGTTTTGAATAAAACCACCGCCAGGAGCAGGTTTCAAAGCTTCTTTAAATTTAGTTTGTGCAAATAGCCGATACATAACGGCTGAAGTACTTACTCTCAGGCGTTTATTTTGTTTGTCATCAAATTCAAACAGCTGCATTCCTCTAGGGTTTAGCTGATTAGTATTTGCCTGATTACTGCTGGGAAGAATAGCTTCAGCAAGCAACTCTATGACTGTAGCGAGGTCAATAGACGGCTTAAGCGATCGCGGGTCAACGTGAGCGCCAGTACCTTGTGAAGGCATAATTATTTCCTTTGTAATTTTCAGTCTTACGACTGCTTCATCTGCTTGAACTTTACAGTCCCAGCAAATGGACTCTATATTTTTACTATCTTAAATGTGGCTAATCTGTCAAGATAGGTAGATTTTACGTTTATAATACTTTTTTTAAGAACTATTACACAAACAATTTAGTTCTATATTTATGGATTTTCTTGAACATGGATTTGAATTTGAGATAATTAATGCTTTAGAAGCAGAGGGTTTATTAGAACTCTCGTCAACTAAAAGAACTTTGATAATGAATAAAAAAGGTATGAAAGCTGCGAGAGAAGTTTTGCAAAGGATTAATATTGATGGAGTTGAAAAACAACTAAAGCAGCGTGAGTATCATGAAGAATATATTAATTACACGAGTCCATTAGATATTATGCAAGAAGAAGAGGATGAATAGATGCTGAATGGCAATCTTTCTATCAACGAATAATTAAGGGCTGTTAGATATAAATAATTATCTGGAAACCGCCCCATTGCACACACACTTTTATAATCACAGAAGAATTGAGGCACAATAGAACCAAAGGCACTGTGAACATACAATGACTACTCAATTGATGGTTCAACCCTCATCCTTAATATCTTCTGGTGTCAGGATGAGCGAGTTTGGTGATATTTATCTGTTTAAATTTACCGATGAGTTACAGTCTCGCTTTGAAGAACTGTTGGAGAAGAAAAAAGCAGATGTGCTCACTCCTGAAGAAGAAGCTGAATATTTAGGTATCTCTGAATTAGAGCGAATTTTTACCTTGATTAACGCTCAACTAGCAGCGAAAAGTAAATGGTGTCCGAACAAACTCGAAGATTTGTAAGAAAACGAGCTAAATATCTGTGTGAATACTGTCACTCTCCAGAATATTTGAGTCCAGACCGTTTTACCATTGACCATATTATGCCGCAGTCTTTAGGTGGCTCAGATGAACTAGATAATTTGGCGTTAGCTTGTCATCGCTGTAATGAGCGTCACTATAATTTTATAGTAGCTAATGATCCTAAAACTAAAGAACAAGTCCATCTATTTCATCCCCGTCAACAACAATGGTCTGAGCATTTTATTTGGACAAAAGATGGCGTTAAAATTATAGGTACAACTCCTACAGGGAGAGCTACTAGCAATCGCTTTGACTTCAATGATGAACGTCGAGATGAGCCTTCAATTCAAGTGGCTCGTCGTTTTTGGGTAGAAGCAGGTTGGCATCCCCCTCAGTCAGATCCACGTGAAGAATAAGAAATCTGATTAACGTGATTATTCCTCATGGTCTTGAACTGAACCAAGGCTTATGTAAAAATTGTAGTCTTTCGCTTCACAACTTACATTTAAGGAATTGATCAATGGCGCGTCTAGCACTGCTGAGTGTATCTAACAAAACTGGTTTAATTGACCTAGCCCGTAGCTTGGTTGAAGAATTTGAATTTGATTTAATCAGCAGTGGGGGAACAGCCCAAGCTCTCAAAGATGCGGGACTACCAGTTACAAAAGTCGCTGACTATACGGGTTCTCCTGAAATTTTAGGTGGTCGTGTGAAAACACTACATCCCCGCATTCATGGCGGGATTTTGGCGCGGCGGGATGTGGCACAAGATGTTACAGATTTAGAAAATAATCAAATTCGTCCGATTGATTTAGTGGTAGTGAATCTCTATCCTTTTGAGGAAACTACTGCTAAATCAGGAGTTACATTAGCTGAAGCTGTTGAGCAGATTGATATCGGTGGCCCAGCGATGTTACGAGCATCATCAAAAAATTTCGCCCATCTTACGGTATTATGCGATCCGGCTCAGTATGACGAATATTTGCAAGAGTTGCGGCAAAATAACGGCGAAGCATCTCTAGAGTTTCGCCAAAAGTCGGCTTTAAAAGGATTCTTACATACTGCTAGTTATGATCAAGCGATCGCATCTTACCTCGCAAAAACACAGCAATACACCCTTAGCGGTACACAATTACAATCTCTGCGCTACGGCGAAAATCCCCACCAACCCGCCGCTTGGTATCAAACTGGTACTACCCCAACAGGATGGGCAGCTGCTACAAAACTGCAAGGCAAAGAACTCAGTTACAATAACTTAGTTGATTTGGAAGCTGCACGCCAGATTATTGCTGAGTTCACCGATACACCAGCAGCTACAATTATCAAACACACAAATCCTTGTGGTACGGCACTAGGCAACACAATTGTGGAAGCGTACCAAAAAGCTTTCAACGCTGATGCTGTTTCTGCCTTTGGTGGCATTGTCGCCCTTAACCGTCCGATTGATAATGATACAGCAAGCGAGTTAACCAAAACATTTTTAGAATGTGTGGTTGCACCAAGTTGTGAAGCGGATGCTCAAGAAATTCTGGCTGCTAAATCGAAAGTACGGGTTTTGACTCTAGCAGATTTAAGCACTGGCCCCAAAGAAACAGTAAAAACGATCGCCGGCGGTTTTCTCGTCCAAGCTGCTGATGATGCGATCGCTGATACTAGTCAATGGCAAATTGTCACCCAACGTCAACCCACCGCTGACGAGTTAGCAGAATTGCTCTTTGCTTGGAAAGTATGCAAACATGTTAAATCGAATGCAATTGTTGTAACGAGCGATCGCACTACTCTAGGTGTGGGTGCTGGTCAAATGAACCGCGTCGGCTCAGTGAAAATTGCCTTGGAACAAGCTGGAGACAAAGCCAAAGGTGCAACTCTAGCCAGTGATGGATTCTTCCCCTTTGATGATTCAGTCAAAACAGCAGCAGCAGCGGGAATTACTGCTATTGTTCAACCAGGGGGAAGTTTGCGCGATAAAGATTCTATCAAAGCTGCTAACGACCTAGGTTTAGTAATGGTGTTCACGTCTATACGTCACTTTTTACACTAAATTATTGGCTGTAAGATGTGCAGTTGGCAAAGTGTCACTCAATATACTTGCTCTTTAATTAAATCAGTGATATCTTACAGTTGTGTGTGAGGAGCAAGTTAAGAAATAAAAAGCGTTTGGGGTGGAAACACGGCAACACTCCCAGACGCTTTTTAATTTGCTACTAAAAATTAGGTTATTTGTGCAGTTAAAAAAGTGTCACTCAATATACTTGCTCTTTAGATAAATCGGTGATATTCTACAGTTGTGTGTGAGGAGCAAGTTAAGAATAAAAAGCGCCTGGGGTGGAAACACGGCAACACTCCCAAGCGCTTTTTAATTTATTACTAGAAATTAGATTATTTGTATGTACACTTTTGAAAGTGTCACTTATATATACTCGCTTTTGAGTGAACAAGTGTTATTTTCTATTTGTGTGAGGAGCAAGTTGAGAACAAAAAGCGTCTGGGGTGGAAACACGGCAACACTCCCAGGCGCTTTTTGATTTGATGTAGAAAACTTCCTTGCAGATTCGCTAAGATTTTTTGGATAATTAGCTGCGGTTCAAAATCAAAAATTCAGGTGCAAATCAACCGACTGACTCAACAAATTCAGTTCATCATCGAAATTGATCGCCTGAAACAGGTGATGCGTCAAACTCTACTCACTGATGGTTCACGCCGAGAAAATAGTGCAGAACACTCTTGGCATTTGGCTATGATGGCGATCGCATTAGCAGAATATGCCCCAGAAGAGGTTGATATATTTCATGCCATCAAAATGCTGCTGATTCATGATTTGGTAGAAATTGATGCAGGTGACACCTTTTGCTACGACGTGCAGAGTAATCACAGCAAAGCAGAACGAGAAGCACAAGCTGCATTACGCTTATTCGGACTTTTGCCAGCAGACCAAGGTAGCGAGTTACGTTTATTCTGGGATGAGTTTGAAGCAGGAGAAACACCCACTGCAAAATTTGCCGCAGCCTTAGACCGCATACAGCCTCTATTGCACAACCAGCAAACTCAAGGTGGGACTTGGCGCATTCATGGTATTAGGCGGGATCAGGTGATGAAACGGGTAGCACCCGTAGAAACAGGTGCGCCAGAACTCTGGCCGTTTGTCCTGCAACTAATTGATGATTGTGTGACAGCAGGGTATTTGCAAGAACATACTGCTCTGAAAATTTAGGACTAACGCGCCAAAAGTTTTTAGCTCTTTCCCAAGCATATAGGTTCTAAGGTCGTTGCTTTGACATGACTTGAGAATTAGTTTCCAAAATTGCTCGCCACTCATCCTCAGAGAGAGGTTGGACAACTATCTGTATATCAAAACAATTACTAGCTGCGGCAACTAAAGCTGTAATAATCTTTTCAATACTAAGGCTTTGAGGTAGTTGTACAGTCGTAAAAGATTCTGTACCAAATACTTGAGCAAATAGTTCAGCGTCCGGTTGCAAACAGATGGAGCCATGTTGCAAAATTGCCCCTCCACGTCGCAGTTGAGCGCTACCAATGAGCTTAGCGCCATCTGGCAAAACTAAATCTGCACCAGTAGCAGTACCAAAACAATTAGGGTTGTGGATGTAGCCTCGCCCAGCTGTACCGTAATGTAATTCTACGCCGAGCGATCGCCACCCTTGAATCAAAAACTCACAAATTTTTTCGTATACTTGGAGACGACTGCCCATCAACCCAGATGTAATGACAGCGTAAGTTAAATCACCTTGGTGTAACACTGCTCGTCCCCCCGTAGGACGCCGCACTAAATCCAATTTCTTGCCTTGCCAAGTTAGATTTTGCCAATGTTCAGGATATTGACGTTGATGATAGCCGAGAGAAATGGCGGGTGGCGACCAAGTATAAAAGCGCAGAGTTGGGGGATACTTTCCCGAATGGTGCTGTTCTAGTAGCCAACGGTCGATCCCCATCTGCACATTGCCAGTGGCTTCTAGCAAAGGAATTAGTCGCCAAACCTGCTTGCTATGCATTGGATGCAGCAGACTCCTATTTAAAAATCCGTCTTGAAAAGTTGAGCTAGTCGCGTGCGGATTTTCGCAAAATATAAAATTGCTTAAGCTGCACCATACTCAGATTGTAAAGCTTCATCGTTGTCATCAGCGATCGTTGCCACAATGGTAATCAGCCGAGAGACTTCACCAGGAGACAATTCCGCCAAGGTGCGTGTCGAGATGACAACTACTTGGTTATCAATAATACCGAACCTAGCTTCAAAGGTGCTAGAACAGTTCAACTCCAGGAGATATCGCAGCAACCTGGGTTCATCTTTAGCAGGCAACTTTAGCACCACAGACCAAATTGTGATGGTGTCTTCATCGTTTTTCCCAGTAAGTTGTACGAATACTTCTACACTGCCGTACTTAAACTTCCAAAGATAACCACCCTCTGGAGTGTGACTAACCATCGCACTGTCATCTTGTTCTAGAGAGTCAATGACATTTTCAATTACTTCTACGTGGTTCATGCTTGTCGTCTCAGCGATTAGCTGATTAACCAACTCGTTGTTAGTTTGTGTTTCTGGGTAGCTTGTCATACAGATTTTTGGCTCAAAATACTCGCTGTTTTATCTACACATACTTTATAGCTTGTGGGCACGCTTAGTTTTAGCTTCCTTAAGTGATAGTCTGATCATCAGTTATGCAGATGGAGTGCAGGGAAAACAAAAGTAAAAAATACTACCATTCTTTGGGTGGTCATTACTTGTAAAATATTTATGACTGCACCTAACCCATAGACAAAGAACAGCATATCTAAAGTTTAACGCCGAAAAGGATGCGCGATATGTCCTCTCTCTCCCAAGCCGTGCAAAATAGCGATGTTCGCCAGTTGGGTATTAACCTGAATCACTGGTATGTGGTTGCATTGAGCAGTGAGGTTACAAATAAGCCTGTAGGTGTGACAATTTGGCAGCAAGCGATCGCACTTTATCGAGATAGTACAGGAAAAATTCACGCTTTAGAAGACCGCTGTCCCCATCGTCAAGTTAAACTGAGTCATGGACAAATTATAGGTAATGAATTGGAATGTGCCTATCACGGTTGGCGCTTCAATTCAGCTGGTGAATGTGCAGCGGTTCCCTATTTAGCAGAAAATCAAAAACTCCCAAATTGTAAAATTCGCCGTTACCCAGTCAAAGAACAAGACGGTTTTATCTGGCTATTTCCTGGAGATGTAGAACCATCTGTAAAACCTCTGGGATTACCAGAGTGGGAACATCTAAACTATATTGCGACAGTTTCAATTATTAATTGTAATGCTCATTATTCTTATTTAATTGAAAACCTGATGGATATGTATCACGGACATTTGCATCAGGATTTACAAGCTTGGGCAGAAGCATCACTGCAAGATATTGACGAAGACAATAACCGTGTAGATGCTCATTATCAAGCACAAAGTTATTATAAAATAGATAAAATCTGGTCTATATCCCAGCTATTTATTCCAGCTTTGCGGCGGTTGCATCTTGAACCCTTGGATGTGAGTTATGTTTATCCACACTGGGTTTCTACATTGGGTAAAGATTTTAAAATCTATTGCTTATTGTGTCCAGTCAATGAGACGCAGACAAAAGCTTATTTAATTCATTTCACCTCATTAAATGCCTTTTGGCGATTGCATAAATTACCTGTGTGGTTTCGGCGATTTGTCAAAAATAGTTTATTTGGTGCAGCGCAAAAGTTACTTGATGGCTTGGTGGTTCAAGATGTGCAGATGATTGAGGAGGAACAGCAAGCATATTTGCAAAATCCCCAAAGGCGGAATTATGAGTTGAATCGGGCTTTGGTGAGCGTGCAAAGGTTAATGAAGAGTCAAGTTGATTTGGAGTGATTTGTGTATAAGCTTAAAGCATTTCATCAGGAGCAAATTCATAAAGTAAAAGCATCTGATACTGACTTGCAACACAGCCAGGTATCTTGAGAGGTTAGGTTAGCAAAGCCGTTGAAAGCGGTATGGGATATTTCTATTAGGGACTTCCAAAAAATAAGATCACCAGTAAATAGCAATGATAATCATTGTTTAGAGGTGAGGAAGGATTTCTTCTTTCATCGGGTGGTAAGTATCGTTGATGGTTTACTAAGGGCTTATGTCAGTATGTTTACAATAGCCAGACCATTTCTGTTCAGCTGACTATTGTATTACAGAGTGTATTATACGCAACGATTCAGTTTATGAAGGTATATTTAAATATACTTAAGTATAATTAACCAGAAATTTATAATTTTACTAATTGTAATATGCAAGTATTACAACTAGCAAATGCATTGATCTATAAAACTATAAAGCATACATTATGTCCATTATTGTTGGTACTGCTAACGATGATTTTTTGTCGGGCACTGATAATGACGATCAAATTTTTGGCCGTGGAGGCAATGACAATATCTCTGGTGGTATTGGAAATGACCTAATCGATGGTGGATTAGGCAACGATACGTTGGCTGGTAATGGTGGCGATGACACATTCAAGGGCAGTCGTGGTGACGACAGCATCGATGGCGGAGATGGCATTGATACCGCAGACTACAGTAGTTTGAATAAAAGCATTACCCTATCAGGCGTAGGTACAATTACCAAAGCTGGAGGGTTCGGAAAAGACCAACTCTTTAAAGTAGAAAGGATTATTGCTAATGCTGGTGTTGCCAACAACACCATAGATGCCTCCCAATCTGCTTCTGGCGTATTTGTCACCGTTGACCTGCAAAACCAAAGCTTGGCTGCCAATAACGTTCCTGATTTAGGGACATTGCCATTTACGGTAGTCAACTTTGTCAATGTCAAAGGCACAAATGCAAGTGACACCATTGCTGGCGACAACCAAAGAAACCAATTATTCGGTAATGATGGCGATGACAGTATTGATGGTAGAGGTGGCAATGACCTGATTGATGGTGGACGCGGTAATGACAAGTTAGCAGGTGGTGCAGGCGATGATACCTTCAAAGGCAGTCGGGGGGACGACAATATCGATGGCGGAGATGGCTCTGATACAGCAGATTACAGCAAACTAGGTAAAGCCATCACCCTCTCAGGTGTAGGAACAATTACCAAAGCTGGTGGATTTGGGAAAGACACAGTTTTTAAGGTAGAAACAGTTATTGCTGATGCTAGTGTTGCCAATAACACTATAGATTCCTCCCAATCTGTTGCTGGCGTATCTGTCACTGCTGACCTACAAGCCCAAACTATCTCTGCCCTTAACGTTCCTAATCTGGGGACAATAAAATTTAATGTACTTAACTTTGATAATCTCATCGGCACAAATGAAAGTGACAGCATTACTGGCGACAGCCAAAATAACCGATTAGAAGGTAGAGATGGTAATGACACTATCTCCGGTGGCTTAGGTAATGACTTCATCGCTGGTGGAAAAGGTGACGATATGCTCACCGGTGGCTTTGGTGCAGATAAGTTTTTCTTCAACAGTGTTAAGGAGGGTCTTGATACCATCAAAGATTACAACTTTGCTCAAAACGACGTAATCCAAGTTTCTAAAGTAGGGTTTGGTACAACTAATATTAGCGACTTTTCTTACGACGCCTCTAGCGGTAACTTGTCTTTCTTAGGAAATCAATTCGCCTTTGTTGAAAATCTCTCATCTAATTTGAGTATTAAATTGGTCTAAAAGGACTACAAGTCAAAAATCTATAACAAGTTAAAGCTTTTTGCAGTTTATTGTAGAAGCACTGACTAGTATACCAATAACAAATTGAGCGTGGTACAGACATAAGAAATTGTGTTTGTAATCCAGGCTAAACTTGTGTTGTAAAAAATGACGTTTAACTGGTAAAAGTATGAATTGCGTCAACTCCAACCAGCTAGACATCAAAAAAATTTTGCAACACAATCATTAAACACAACAGTTGCTTCAAATCTGGGAACCAAAACAACACAATGTCTCACTCTGAGTGTGAAATTCTTCCATTTTGATGATATTTTTCTACAAAATTAAATAGTAAAATTTATGAAATTTACCACAAGCCAATTATTCAAGTCATCTGTTAAATATTGAATTTACTGGCCATTACAGCTATAATAACGGTTCTCCCATTACCAGCTAAAGCAGCTACATTTTTAGTAACTGAACGCGCTGTTTTAGGAGGCAATGATGAAGTTGATTGGGGAAGTTTAGGTAAAGTATTCAATCCTTCTGCTCCTGACTTTTCTGCTTTTTTACTTAATTCTTTTTTAGCAACATCGCAAGGTGGTTTAGGGTTGGATATAAATATAGTTCCAACTAATAATCCTCAGATTACTCCACCGTTTGTCTTTCAAACTTTACCTCCACCTGGCATTCGGACTAACTTCGCCCAAGGAGATTTTATTCTCTTCGGAGGTATAAACCCAACAGGTTTTCAACCTCTTCCTCCTGGTGCTCCTGATCCTCAGACTCAAGGTAACGGAGGGCCTTTTAGCATTAGTTTTGCCCGTCCTGTTTTTGGCGCTGGTACTCAGATAGCTGTAGACATTAGCAACTTAGAAGTTGAAACTTTTATGGTTCTTCAGTACTTGTTATGCCAAACTAATAATTTGAATGCCAATTTAATCAACATCTAACTCTGAAATTTTCAAAGTTTCTAAATCCATATCCAGAACGTTTAATAAGTTTAAGTTTGTTATTAATTCCTTCGACTTTACCACTAGTTGTACCATTGTCAAAATAAGCAATGATTTCATCAAACCAACGGATAATAGTATTGTTACTATTTGGGAAATATTTTTTAGCTCTCGATAACCACATACCTAGTTTAAAGACTCCGGTATACCAATCATTAGTCTTATTAAAAATTTTTCTAATCTTTTCCTTTAGTTCATGCATTACTTTCAGAATAGGAGATACATTTTTCACTTGAATAAGTTTATTCAATTGCTGATTATTTAAGTCATCTTCATTTTTGAGTAGGGGGTATTTACTATTCTTTAACCCTTCCAATATTAGTTCATGTTCCGCTTTATCATCTGCTAATTTTGCTTTTTTAATTAACTCTTCTACATTTTGTCTTTCTCTTTTTCTTTGGGTGTCTAATTCTTTATTTATCTGTGTCATTACATGAAATCTATCTGCTACTACTTGAGCATTTGGCATTAATTCTGTGACTAGATTTTTATAC
>NZ_WVID01000034.1:0-27732 GCF_010091925.1 Nostoc sp. B(2019)
AACATTTTGCTGAATGAGGGCATCCGCGCTTGGATGGCTCCTCAAGATCAACCTCACGAACAATTTGTATTCCCTGAGGAGGTATTACCACGTGGTAACGCTCTCTAATAGACCAAATGTCTTAGGCGGTGCTGGACGCGACCAAGAGTCAACTGGGTTTGCCTGGTGGTCTGGTAACGCGCGTTTGATCAACCTATCTGGCAAATTGCTAGGTGCTCACGTTGCTCATGCTGGTTTGATTGTGTTCTGGGCTGGAGCAATGACTTTGTTTGAAGTCGCTCACTTCATCCCTGAAAAGCCCATGTATGAGCAGGGCTTGATTTTGCTACCTCACCTCGCCACATTAGGCTGGGGTGTTGGCCCTGGTGGTGAAGTTATCGACACCTTTCCCTACTTTGTTGTCGGTGTACTTCACTTGATTTCCTCAGCTGTGCTGGGTTTTGGCGGTATCTATCATGCCGTCCGTGGCCCAGAAACCTTAGAAGAATACTCTTCCTTCTTTGGTTATGACTGGAAAGACAAGAACAAGATGACCAACATCATCGGATTCCACCTGATCATCCTAGGATGCGGTGCGCTGCTGTTGGTGCTGAAAGCAATGTTCTTTGGTGGTGTCTATGACACCTGGGCCCCAGGTGGTGGTGATGTTCGTGTAATTACTAACCCCACACTGAACCCAGCAGTCATCTTTGGTTATCTAATCAAGTCTCCCTTCGGTGGCGAAGGCTGGATTGTCAGCGTCGATAACTTAGAAGATGTCATCGGCGGTCACATCTGGGTTGCGTTTATCTGTATTGCTGGCGGTATTTACCACATTCTTACCAAGCCTTTTGCTTGGGCGCGTCGTGCGTTCATCTGGTCTGGTGAGGCTTATCTCTCCTACAGTTTAGGTGCTCTTTCCTTGATGGGCTTTATTGCCTCCATCATGGTTTGGTACAACAACACCGTTTACCCCAGCGAATTTTTTGGTCCTACCGGCCCTGAAGCTTCTCAAGCTCAAGCTCTAACCTTCTTGATTCGTGACCAACGCTTAGGTGCTAACGTTGGTTCTGCACAAGGCCCCACAGGTTTGGGTAAATACCTGATGCGCTCTCCCACTGGTGAAATTATCTTCGGTGGTGAAACCATGCGCTTCTGGGATTTCCGTGGCCCTTGGTTGGAGCCTCTGCGTGGCCCTAACGGTCTTGACCTAGAAAAAATTAAGAACGATATTCAGCCCTGGCAAGCTCGTCGCGCTGCTGAATATATGACTCATGCTCCTCTGGGTTCTTTGAACTCTGTAGGTGGCGTGGCTACCGAAATTAACTCTTTCAACTACGTGTCTCCTCGCGCTTGGTTGGCGTGTTCACACTTCGTTCTAGGATTCTTCTTCCTAGTTGGTCACTTGTGGCACGCTGGTCGGGCTAGAGCCGCGGCTGGTGGTTTCGAGAAAGGTATTAACCGTGAAACTGAGCCAGTGATGTTTATGAACGACCTCGACTAGGTTGTAAACTTTGTTTCATCACTGACAATTAAGTAGTTTAGAGGCTCTTGTGTCAAAGCAAGAGCTTTTTTTATTACCTATAGAAAACAGCAATAATTTTTATTGCTTAGTTACTAAGTATTATTACCATAAACTAAGCTGATTGGGGGGATGCTCAAGGTGATTCCAAGGCAGAGGCGGAACTGCTATATCACTCTGTTCCAATAGCTGTTGGAAGTAACGCGCTGTGCTGGGCGATCGCTCCTCTGTAGGACAATGAATAAAGAGATAAACTCGCACTCCCGCTTGCAACCACTGCCGAATCTGCGTCACCCACTCTTCCATAAAAGATTGATTCACTGACAAATTCGGATGAGAAATAAACCGAATTAGGCTGAAAGGTGCTGTCACACTGAATTGTAATGGTAATTTGGGTTTACGTCTTTCTGATTGTAACTGGGGGTCATTATCTCCGGTGTAGATAGGGCGCGAGTCTAACAGTACTCGTCCTACACCTAGCTTTTCTAACAACGCTGTCAAATTACTAGCATGGGGTTCTCTGAACCAGTCGGGATGTCGAACTTCTAGCGCTAGAGGTGTGTCTGTACGCGGCCAAGCTTCTAGAAAGGTGGTTAAATCGTCGAGCAATCCAGGTGCATAACTGGGTGGTAACTGGGCAAATATCGGGCCAAGACGCTTTCCTAAAGGGCGCATCCCCTCTAAAAATTTTAAAGCGGCAGGGATATACGGTTGCAGCAACCCTTGATGGGTAATATCTCGCGGCAATTTCAAGCAAAATTCAAAGCCTGGTGGTGTTTCAGCAGCCCAACGAGTGACAGTTTCTTGGTTAGGCACAGCATAGAAGGTAGTATTACCCTCTACAGTGGTGAAGCGACGGCTGTAGAGATGGAGAAATTCAGTAGTACGAGTTCCTTGGGGATAGAGTTCACCCACCCAACCTTTATATGCCCAAACAGCACAACCAATAAAAAATTTCACAGCGCCCGAAAGCCTTGAGTTTTCATATTTAATTGTACAGGCAGGTTCTAGGAATGGATGAAGCGGGCAATTATACGAGGGGCTACGCCTATACGCTTTCTACTCTACATTGAAAAATGAGCTACGAAACAATGAAGACCAGCATAATGCTGAGCTTCATTGTTCTGATTAGTCTTGGTTCTGCTGGCTGAAGTGCTTTAGAGTATGTGCTCCACGCGACTCAAGCGTTCTGAGTAGCTTTTCATCACCTTTAGGGAAAACACAGGTGTTTCCTGAACGGCAAAGAGAAACCCTTGCTCATTAAGGAAGGCAAGTTTGCAATCTGTTTTGGCAATAGCTGTATAAGTTCTATTTTTTACCCCCACAAGTACCCCAACACCAAAAACTTCGCCTGTCTCAATTGTCTCTACAACCTTACCATTGACAAATATATCGACTTCACCTTCCAGAATGCCGTACATGAAATTACCAGGCTGTCCTTCTTCAAATATGACTTGACCTGCTGAAAATACTTGAGGGTCGGGTTGTTTTTGAAAGATACTGACTGTTACTACAGGACTTAACATTAGAGCAATCCTAAAATTCTTGGTTTTTAGACGAAATCTTCAGATAAGCAATACGAGAGCCGAGAAAAGTATACTACTTTCTTTTGATTAACCCTCATCCGAAAGATTTTTAATTATTGCCCTCAGTCAGTAGCCACTCTCTGATACCAATTTCGTAATGAGTTAAGCCCAGCTTATCTTCTCTACGAAAGGCTTTGAATCACTGGCGGGCCATATCACGACAATTTAATTGTTACAAAAATGTGGGTAATGGCAAAGACTCAAGTCTAGGGCTACCCTAACAAAGCTTGCCAAACCAGACTTTTAGGCATGAAATCTGCATTTGGGAGACTTCATTTTTATAGCTGAGTCAGTGCGCTGGCTCGACTTATTCGCTCTTAGCGTTCCCGCTTTTTTAGTAACTGGCGTGCGACTTCAGTCATCAGGTACTTTTGCAAGAAATTTATTAAAGTGTATTTTTTAGACAAAAACTAAGGTAATAATTACTATAAAAAACATTTTTTCTTAAAGACAAAAATCAGTTAATTATGTCTATAAAATATAGATTTTCACATGAAAACTTAATATATATGCTCCTGAGATTTTGACTAATAAAGTAGAATTTAAGAGTCAAATTGGCTAATGACTCCGAGAGTAAGGTAATGGCTAAAATATCAGTTTTTGATTTTAATCTTAGTAATGTAGAGAAATTTCTGCATGAGCTAGCTCCAGCGCAAGCTGAGACTGTATTGGGTGGTTCCTTTGATGCTCGTATATTGACTATTCATGACGGCATAAATCGTGTAGAGAATCAGATTTTTGGTTTAAACAGTGAGTTCGATAATGACTATAGCTCGGCGGACAATACAGATCAAGTTTTCATTAGGGCATAATCATGGCAAAAATACTAGTTTTTGACTTTCATTTTAGTGATGTAGAAATGTTTCTGCATGAGCTGGCTCCAGCGCAAGCAGAGACTATATGGGGTGGTTCCTTTTTTGCTGAGATCATGTCAATTCATGACGGCATAAATCGTAAACAATATCAGTATTTTGGTATAGGCGGCGACCACGACAATAACTATGGCTCGACAGACAATTCAGATCAAGTTTTCATTAAGGCATAATCATGGCTAAAATATCAGTTTTCGACTTTCATTCTAATGATGTAAAAATATTTCTGCATGAGCTGGCCCCAGCGCAAGCTGAGACTGTATTGGGTGGTTACTTTTCTGCTAAGATCATGACCATTCATGACGGCATAAATCGTGTAGAAACTCAGACTTTTGGTCCATACAGTACCCACGACAATAACTATAACTCGATAGACAATTCCGACCAAGTTTACATTTGGGCTTATCCTTATTGGTAGCCAAAGAAAAGATGAAGGATGAAATGCTCCCGACTTAATCGGATATAGAGCAACTGAATTTCTTAGTGTAAGGGTCAATCCTAAATGCCAAATCTAAAATTAGTTGACGCTAGAAAACTCTGAGTGTCAGCTTTCAGTGCTTAGAACTTCAAAAGTAGATTACCGTCAGACATGGCTTTAATAATTGAGGGCTAAGCACATAATTTTTTCATATCACTTGTCGGCAATTTCACTCCACTCAAGTAGCACGACTGTTCATAACCTGACCTAAAAATTAAGACAATGGCTAAAATAGTAATTTCCGACTTACATCATCTTGATGCAAAGCCATTTTTGCATAACCAAATTTCAGTACCAATAAATGCCACATTAGATAGTTGTTTTCCGTATCTGTGGGGTGGTAATTCAGAACTCGAGTTAACCACTGTTCATGATGGAATAAACAGCACATCATCTACATCTCATGGCCCTTTCGGTATATATGACAACAATATGTTCACTCTTGACTTTTCCAGATTGACTATCAATTTGATACTCTGGATGGTCTAATATTTGCCAATTCCAAATTGACTTTTAAACAGATGTGCAAATAGATATGGCTATTTGCACCTTTTTTATTAATTCTCTTAAGGGTTGAGCTTTACTGAAAATGGAGGTGGTTCAAAGTCTTTTAGAAAATAGCGATCGCACTACAATATACTCAGCGCTTCCAAGAGGCGTTGCTGAATCAAAATATGAATCAGAGCGTAGGCTTAGCCCGCTGTAGCGAAAAGTCGAGCTAGTGCGAACAATCGCGCTTGCGTTGGAAGCGCAAAGTTAGAGCGGCGGTTTCCGCCGTAAAGCCCTTCTCCCAAAGGGAGACACCAAAGGCGAACGGGTATGGCTTCTCTACGAGACGCTTTGCGAACTTCGTATTATCATGCTCTATTTCAAAAAAGTATCACACGCAACAATGCTACGCGCATGAGTCCGAACGATGGAGTTGAACCGGAATAATTGTTATGAGCGGGATGTTAAAGAGCGTAATGGCAGCGTTACTATCACCGTTGTACCAACATCCTGAGCACTTTCTAACTGAATATGACCGCCATGTAGATCCACACACTTTTTAACTATAGAAAGTCCTAATCCTGTTCCTTGAATTACACCCACATTACTAGCGCGATAGAAAGTTTGAAATAAATGTGCTTGGTCTTTGAGGGGAATACCCATTCCCTGGTCTTTAACCTGGAAAGTTGCAAGACCATCTTTACAAATCAAATCAAACCAGATGGTGCTATTTTGAGGGGAGTACTTAATAGCATTAGAGAGCAAATTAGTGAAGATACAATTTAGTAGATCTTCATCCATTTGAGCTAGAGTATGTTCTTTTTGAGAACTAAAAAGAATATTGTACTGATTGCCTGTACTGAGTTGAAAAATATCTATGAGTTCGCTACAGAAATTTTCTAAATTCAGAGGTGCAGGTTTGTATTCAAGTTTGGCTGCTTCTGTTTTACTTAGAAATAATACCTCATCTAAGAGCTGAAGCATTTGGTTAATAGCATTTTGAATCCGATAAAAGTATCTTGTTTTCCTCTCATCAGTCAGTTTATCACTGTTGTATTCAAGGATATCTATAGAGGTCTGAATAGTGGTCATTGGGGTGCGGAACTCGTGAGAAACCATTGCTACAAAGTTCGACTTTAGTTCATTGAGTTCCTGTTCTTTTGCTAGTGCTTGACGGGTACGTTCTTCACTCTCCCGCAGTTGGTTAATAATTTCGCTCCTTTCAATGGCATAGCGAATAGCACGCACTAACCGTTGTATGGTTAATTGATCTTTAACAAGATAGTCTTGTGCGCCTTCTGCTAATGCTTGCAGTGCTAAATCTTCATCATCAAGCCCTGTTAACACCACAACTGGGATATCAGGTATTGCTACCCGAAATTCTTTCAACGTGTCCAGTCCAATAGAATCTGGGAGACTGAGGTCTAATAAAACTAGATTGAATCTGCGTTGCCTTCGACTCTCTATTTGAGAATTATCAAGTGTGGGCAAAGAATTTTCCCTACTAGCATCTATCGCTTCTGATAGCCGTTCAACATGTGACATCTCCCATTCTTCTTGAGAAGCATGTAAAAAGATCTGGCGTAGCAGACGGGCATCACTAGGACTATCTTCTACTAGTAGAATGTGAATTCTGATCTTTTCCATAGTGCAGGGTTATACCAATTTGCAAGATAATCACCTGATTTCCCATTTGTCAAAAGCGCTTAATCTTTTGGTTTGCAAGCAAAATTGGAAATTTTAAAATCTATAATCGTGGTAGCGCCACTGCTACCAGCCAGAAATCTTTGATCAAATGTACAACTTGAATGAATTGGTAGACATCAATGGGTTTTGTTACGTAGCAATTAGCATTGAGATTATAGGAACGTAGTATGTCCTGCTCATCGGTTGAGGTGGTCATTATGACAACAGGAATACACTTGAAATTTGTGTCTGATTTGATTTCTGTTAGTACTTCGCGCCCATCCATCCCTGGGAGATTCAGATCGAGCAAGATTAAGTCAGGACGAGGGGCATTAGCAAATTCTCCTTGCTGTCGCACGTAGTTCATAGCAGTCTCACCATCTTCAACCCAGTGCAAATTATTAGCGATTTTGGCGTTTAAGAAGCCTTTGATGGTGAGATTAGCATCGCTAGGAGAGTCTTCAACTAACAAAATTTCAATATGTCGGAATGCCTGATTATTAATCATGCAGTTATTAAGCGTATATTAAGCGTATGTATATTACATATATTAAGGTAACTTAATTTTCATTGAGGGTAAGATAAAAGGTTGTTCCTACACCTGGCTCGGACTCAGCCCAAATTCTACCACCGTGTCGCTCAACGATTTTTTTGCAGATAGCTAAACCGATGCCCGTACCAGTAAATTCACGACGAGTGTGAAGCCTTCGGAAAACCTCAAAAATCCGCTCAAGATACTGAGACTTAATACCAATGCCATTATCTTGTACCCAGAAAAGCCAAACTGAGTCAGGAGTGCTGTTAGCGGTAGCGGGGCGTTTAGCCCATGCTGAGGAGCCAGCCGCGTGGGCGGGTTCCCCGACTTGAACGGACTGGCGTTGCTGAGTAGTGAGTGAATGAGTTATAAATTCTCCCCTCTGCTCCCCTGCTCCCCCTCCTCTTCTGACTGCACCAATGTGAATCTGGGGTGTTTCCTGCCGGCGAAACTTGATAGCATTGCCGATCAGGTTTTGGAATAACTGCACCATTTGGGTTTTGTCAGCAATTAACTTTGGCAAAGGGTCATGAGTGATGATGGCTTTGCTTTCGGCGATCGTAATATGTAAATTACTTAGAGCTAGACTGAGTGCAGCATTGCAGTCAACAGGGGCAAATTCCTGACCACGAGTTCCTACACGAGAATAAGCTAGCAAGTCCTGAATTAACTGCTGCATCCGCTTTGCCCCATCTACAATGTAAGCAAAGTATTCTTGAGCAGACTCGTCTAGACGGTCTTGATATTCCTGCCCTAATAGTTGGCTATAGCCCGTCACGGCTCGCAATGGTTCTTGTAAATCGTGGGAAGCCACATAAGCAAATTGCTCTAACTCCTGGTTCGAGCGTTTGAGTTCCTCATTTAGTCTTTGTAATTCCGCCGTCCGCTGCTGAACTTTGTTTTCTAGTTCTTCATTTGCCTGTTGTAGTGCTGCTTCGGCAAGTTTGCGTTCGCTAATATCCGTGTGAGTACCCACCCACTCTTGAATATCTTCGTTGGCATTTAAGACAGGAACCGCACGCGCGGCAAAAAATCGATAGCTGCCATCAGCAACCCGTACACGATGCTCTGTTTCATAAAGACTTTTAGTTGCTATTGCCTGAGTCCACAACAACTCTGTCAACTTCCGGTCTTCGGGATGAATTGCATTGAACCATCCCCGTCCATTGACTTCTGTATCACTTTGGCCAGTCAGATCTGCCCAAGATGAAAAATCTTTTGACATCCCGTTAGTATCAGCTATCCAGACGGCTTGAGAAGTGGCAATCACCAGTGAGCGATAGCGTCTTTCATTTTCTTCCAGGGCAATTTCTACTAGTTTGCGGCGAGTGATATCTTGAAAGAAAATTGATAGTCCTTCTTGAGAGGGGTAGATGCGATTTTCAAACCAGCGCTCCCACGGTGGATAATATTCTTCCATCTGAATGACTCGCTGTTCTGCCACAGCCTGGTAGTAGGCATGATAAAACTTGTGTTCAACAACTTCAGGGAGTTCTTCCCGAATGTTCTTGCCAATCAAGTCTTCGGGGCGACGGTCAAGAATTTGACCTGCTCTCTGATTGACGTAAGTGAAACACCAATTGTGATCAAGGGCAATAAAGGCATCCGTAACACTCTCTAAAATATTCGCCAGTTCTGCTTTAGCGGCCTGCTGTTCTAAGCAAATAGCTTCTTCAGATAAAGCCTTGTTAATGCGAATTTGCTTTTGTAGCAATGAGTACACGATAATTAGCAAAACAACACTTAAACCATACCCCAGACTTACCACAGCAATGATTTGAGACAAACGAGCATCTGTTACTGCTGTGCGCTGTTGCAATAAGCTTTTTTCTTCATTTTCCATTGCTTGGCTGATTGTCTGGAGTTGTTGGCTTATCTCTATGCCTCCATCAGTAATAGCCATTTGAGTTGGTTTGTCTAAACTTTTTTGACTGAATAGCTTGATTGACTGCTCAAGCAAAGCAAATTTCTGTGCAATTAGGGGTTCAAATGTATCCAGCCGGCGTTGTTGATCAGGATTATCACTGCTTAACTGCCGTATGGCTGCGATCGCTTTGTAAACTTCCTGCTTCTCTCCCTGATAAGTTTCTCGGTGAACTGCTTTTTGCGTGAGAATATAGCTACTTTGTGCGCTCTCGGCGTTGCTAATACCAATACGTATCCGATCTAAACCTTCTATGACTTGATATGTATGTATTACCCATCTCTTTTCTGCCGTCAATCTTTCGATACTCAGGTAGGAAACTGCTCCGACGCCACACAGTAGTACTAATGCTGAGCTAAAACCGCCTGCAACAAATTTTTCTGACAGTCTGTTCATGGAATATTCGCAGAAGTATAGCTAATAACCAATTCAGTTTTAGCCTTTATAGAAAGCTACTGCCGACTCTTGAATTAAATAATACAGTAGGATTACTTGCGATTATGCTAGATAGTTATAAAGTAATGTTTATATTGAGTTATGTTAATAGCCATTAAGCTCTGATCGGAGAAGGTGTTTGTGAACTGAAAATTGATTATGGCCAAGGTCATCGCATCTATTTTGGGCAAATAGGATCAACAATAGTAATTTTGCTTTGTGCCGGAGATAAAAGCACCCAAGAAAAAGATATCCAAATAGCTAGGGAATATTGGAGAGATTATGAAAGAAATGAAAATGCCAACAAGTACTAGCTATCACGACTACTTGATTTCTTCTCTAAAAGATCCTGAACACGCTGCTGCTTATATTGAAGTTATGTTGGAATTGGAAGAAGAAAAAGAACCACTACCATCTGAACTTTTGAGAGCAGCGCTGAAAAATCTTGTAGATGCGCGTGTGCAGACGAATAATCTTTCAGAAGAAGCCAAACAGCATCATGAAAAACTTGAGAAAGTTTTGTTAGAAACAAAAGGTGCAGAAATTTACGGTTTGGTTGAGCTACTAGATGCACTGGGATTTCGGATTGCGATCGCACCCAAGTAGATATAGTAGTGTAGTTATTCTCCTCATCCTGTCAAACTCAGCCACTACTCTTCCTAAAAAGGCTTCTAACACTAATAAAAATAAGTGGATAATTGTAATATGAGCTACAATTATCCACTCTAAATTTACTGAATATAGTCACTAAAAAAGACCCAATTTTAGCTTATTTGCAATTGGGACAATTTAAACCAATTAACGTGACTCAGTTCCTTGATTAGGGCTACCTGCTACAGAGTCTTCTCCTGGTGCTTCTGGTGTAGCAGTGGGTTTAGCATCACTCTTTTCAGCATCGCCTGTCTTACGGATACTTTCTTCGATGGGAGTTTGGTAGCCACCAGAAGCGCTGGGTGTAGTACCTTGATTATCAGATTTTTTTTCTTCAGCCATTAGTATTCTCCTAGAAATCATTTAGTCATTTAGTGTTGGCATTATTCTAAGAACATAGGAAGGGCAAGTTCATCTATCTAGAATCTAGTCATGGCTGATTTATCCCTCTATCGGAAGTATTGTTTAGTATACTCACCTCTGCTTTTGGGAATGCACAAAACAGAGGTTGTTAAAGTATGAACGCTTCCAGCAGTTAATGGAGAACTTGAAACTAATTAAAGTGTTTAAATGCCAAAATTCCTTGGTAATTGGTTCATTAGCGGCCGATATTAACTATCAAATACTCTCGGTGCTACCTGACAAATAATACTGTGTAGGTTTTAATACTAAAAACAACAATGTAATTAATGAAACAGAACAATTTATCATTACCAACTGGGTGTATCGTCCGCAAGGCAACATCTGCGGATAAGTGGTCAATTCGATTGTCAGTGTTTTCAGCTAAACTCGATCCAACTCAATTACGTTGGCAGCAATTCTGGGTGATTGAATGCGATGGAGATATAGTAGCTTGCGGACAGCTACGTAACTTCTCAAACGCACAAGAACTTGGTAGTTTGGTGGTTGCGCCTGCTTGGAGAGGTCGCGGTTTGGGTACTTTTCTGACGCAGCATTTGATCAACACTGCAACTCAACCACTGTATCTTGAATGTCTAGGTGAACGACTAGCAGAGTTTTATAGTGGCTTTGGGTTTGTACCAATTTCTTTTGAGGACTTACCGCGATCGCTCCAGTCTAAGTTTAGATTGCCTGAATTAGGTAAAAAGCTGATTAAAATTCCTGTAACATTTATGTATTATCCAAGTATTACCTAAAATAACAGGCGATTTATTCGGAATTCCGGTACTTCAATGTGTAGTTAAGCCTATACCGAGAAACTAGAGATGCAGTTACAACTAAGAAAGAAGCAACAACTGCATAAAAATGCCGAAACTAACCGTATAGATTTATAGAGATGCAAACTCAACAAACTTAAAAACTTTCTAATTTTGAATGATCAGGTGAGTAATTATGACAAACTTTACTCAAGTCTACTTACACAACGACCTACTGCATCCTGTCCGTGAGTGGTTGGAAGCAATAGAAATTCATAACTCCAAACTAGCTCATTTCTTGTGCAAAGCCATTCCCGCCCAGTGTCCGTTTGAACGAGACATCACACTGTTTAGTCGGAAGCTATTTCATATTCCACCAATGTGTAAATTGAATCCGCTTTACGAGCAAGTGGTGAGTCTGCGTTTTAAAGCTCTATGTTATCTTGCCGATGAATGCGGTGAAGATGTCACAGCTTACTGTTAATAACCAGTTGGAGTCTTATGTGAACCAAGCAGCCATTGGTAATTGTGGATTTACGGTTGTTACTTACTCAGCTTTATACTAAGCTAACGTACACCTAATTAGATATCTGGCTATTTAGTAGCTAGCATTAATCTAAATTCTGAGACCGCATTTTTGCTTACCACACCCTGCTGAAATCATTAACATTATCATGACGCACATCTTACTGGTTGAAGATGAAGTCAAACTGGCTCGATTTGTCGAATTAGAGCTGACTTATGAGGGCTATCAAGTCAGCGTTGCCTACGATGGATTAACTGCACTTACCGCAGCACGGGAGTTAAATCTAGATCTAGTAATTTTAGACTGGATGTTGCCCGGTTTGTCGGGGTTGGAAATATGCCGCCGCCTGCGAAGTACTGGTGATAAAGTGCCGATAATCTTATTAACTGCTAAAGATGAAGTGAGCGATCGCGTTGCGGGCTTAGACGCTGGTGCTGATGATTATGTAGTTAAACCCTTCAGCGTTGAGGAATTATTAGCTAGAGTCCGTGCCCATCTGCGAAGAACCCAAGAAGCAGACGCCGCAGATATCTTAGAATTTGAAGACCTGAGCTTAAATCGTCGCACGCGGGAAGTGTATCGGTGTAATCGATTCATTGAGTTAACCGCCAAAGAATTTGACTTACTAGAATATTTACTTGCTCATCCACGACAGGTAATTACACGCGATCGCATTTTAGAAAAAGTCTGGAATTACGACTTCATGGGCGATTCCAACATCATCGAAGTTTACATTCGCTACCTGCGCCTGAAACTCGAAACTAATAACGAGAAGCGCCTTATTCAAACTGTGCGTGGTGTTGGCTACGTGCTGCGTGATTAACTTTTGCCACTACCCTTTACTCTTTCCCAGTCCACAAGAGAGGTAAAGAGTACTTATCCGAAAAACATTATCCCCAAACTTTGTTAAAAAATAAAGGTTGGGGATTTTGGCAATTTCAGCGAAAACTCATCTAACTCAGAGTTAACTATACTAGGATGCACAAAGCTAACTCTCTACGACAACACACAACGTTAGAACTGCAATGACTTATTTAGAAACAGCAGCGCAATTCTATGGCGAAGTCGCCCAAACACCACAGATTGGACTTTGTTGCGTCCAAAGTACACCTTTGCAACTACCAGGGCTGAAAATTCCTGTGCCGATGCAGGAAATGAACTATGGTTGTGGTACTACCGTTCACCCCACCGAACTAGGAAACCAACCTACTGTGCTGTATGTCGGTGTTGGTGGTGGCTTAGAAGCATTGCAATTCGCTTATTTTTCCCGCTATCCAGGTGCAGTAATCGCCGTTGAACCAGTTGCAGCCATGCGGGAAGCTGCTAGGCGTAATTTGGAAATTGCTGCTCAAGAAAATCCTTGGTTTGACACCAGCTTTGTCCAAATTTGCGATGGTGATGCCTTTAATTTACCTATTTCGGATGCTACCGTCGATATCGTGGCGCAAAATTGCCTGTTCAATATCTTTGAACCAGAAGATTTAACCCGTGCTTTAAAAGAAGCATATCGAGTATTAAAACCAGGCGGACGCTTGCAGATGAGCGATCCAATTGCTACTCGTCAAATTCCAGAACATTTACAACAAGATGAGCGGCTAAGAGCCATGTGTTTATCAGGCGCTCTCACTTATGAAGAGTATACTCAACTTATTATAAATGCTGGCTTTGGTCAAGTTGAAATTCGTGCTCGTCGCCCTTACCGTCTGCTTGATTCCCAGACTTATAACTTAGAAGAAAATTTACTTCTAGAAAGTCTAGATTCTGTTTCTTTTAAAGTTGCCATCCCTGAAGACGGTGCTTGTATTTTCACTGGAAAAACGGCAATTTATGCTGGTACAGAACCTTTCTTCGATGACTCAGCAGGTCATCTGCTTCAACGTGGCATTCCCGCAGCTGTATGTGACAAAACTGCTGCTAAGCTTGGAACTCTAAAACCAGCAGAAATAATGATTACCGATTCAACCTGGTACTATAGTGGCGGTGGCTGCTGTTAACTCCGAATATTTAAAATGTTGTTAATCAGTATCAGTCTATTTCTGGCTACGCTTTTTTTAGCTTACTCAAATGGCGCAAATGACAACTTTAAAGGTGTAGCAACGCTGTTTGGTAGTGGAACAACTAGCTACCAAACAGCGATTTTGTGGGCTACTTTCACAACTTCTGCTGGTGCGATCGCTTCGATTTTTTTGGTAAGTAAACTAATTAAAAACTTTTCTGGTAGAGGAATAGTACCAGATGCGATCGCTAATACGTCAGAGTTTCATCTTGCAGTAGCGATCGCGGCTGGTTTGACAGTGCTCATTGCTACCCTTACAGGATTTCCCATTTCTACAACTCACAGTTTAACAGGTGCGCTAATTGGCCCTGGATTAGTAGCGATCGGACTCAAAGTTAATTTTACAGCTTTAGGAAATTCCTTCTTGTTGTCTCTATTACTTAGTCCGATGATCGCTATCTTTCTGGGAGCAGGAGTTTACAGTTTATCTAACTACATTAATTCCAAATGGCGCTTACCAGTCAATCCGAGAATAATTGATACTTGTCATTTTATTAGCGCTGGGGTAATCAGTTTTGCCAGAGGATTGAATGATACTCCCAAGATTGTTTCACTCATTCTGATTATTGAATATTTCTCAATTCAGGGAGGAATGATCACTATAGCGATCGCAATTGCACTTGGCGGTTTACTTAACTCCCAAAAAATTGCTGAAACCATGAGTACAAAAATTACTTCAATGAATAAAACTCAGGGCTTGTCAGCTAACATAGTAACTGGAGTTTTAGTCATTGCAGCTACTCAGTTTGGGCTTCCTGTTTCTACCACTTATGTTTCAGTTGGTTCTATTTTTGGAGCAGGACTGATTGCCAATAAAGCCAATAAACGTGTTTTTTATCAGATACTACTTTCGTGGATTTTAACTTTACCAATTGCTGCAATTATTAGTGGAATAATCTACAGATTATTGCAAGGTTGAAAAAATATATTTAAGGAGTAATAACTAATGCAGACTCAACCAATAACTCAACTAGATAAATTTATTACGCCATTCAAACACAAACTAAGCTCATCTTTTAAAAAAAAGGAAATCACTGTTTTACAAATTAATCTGGGTAAGCGCTGTAATCTTGCTTGCACACATTGCCATGTTGAAGCTGGCCCCAAACGAACAGAAGAACTTTCCCCAAAAATTTGTCAACAGTTAATTGAGGTAATCCAAAGATTCCCCGAAATCAAAATAGTTGACTTGACCGGTGGTGCACCAGAAATGAATTATGGATTTAAGCCACTAGTAGAAGCAGCAAAATTAACAGGTAAGCAGGTAATTGTCCGGTCTAACTTGACCATTTATTTTGAGGATGAGTTTGGTGATTTACCAGAATACTGTGCAAAACACCAAGTCAGAATAGTTGCATCTCTGCCTTGCTACCTAGCAGATAATGTTGATAGAATGCGCGGTACTGGTGTTTTTGATAGTTCAGTCAAAGCTTTGCAATGGCTGAACAAATTAGGCTATGGGAAAGAGCCAAATCTAATTTTAGACTTAGTATACAATCCTCCGTTACCTACAGGCGAAAAATTTTCCTTAGCTCCTGAACAGACAAACCTAGAACGAGATTACAAAATGTTCTTACAAGAACATTTTAATATTGTGTTTAACAACCTCTTCACCATTACCAACCTACCAGTTGGCAGAACTCAAATGTATTTAGAACGGAGAAAACTGTATACTAGTTATTTGCAATTTTTAGAGTCACATTTTAATCGCAGTACAGTTGAACATTTAATGTGTCGTGATGAACTTTCAATTGACTAT
The DNA here is from genome assembly GCF_010091925.1 of Nostoc sp. B(2019). Taxonomy (GTDB): domain Bacteria; phylum Cyanobacteriota; class Cyanobacteriia; order Cyanobacteriales; family Nostocaceae; genus Komarekiella. The sequence continues at coordinate 15,656 of NZ_WVID01000034.1, forward strand.
CTGGGTAATGTATATGATTGTGACTTTAACCAGATGATGAATCTACCTGCGAAAACTCACAATGGTAAACCCTTGACAGTTACAAAATTGCTAGAAGCTGGCAGTTTAGACCTGATTAGTGAGATCCAAACAGCCGCTTATTGCTATGGTTGTACTGCTGGGTGTGGTTCCAGTTGTGGCGGTGCTTTGCTCTAAAGTCAGTTAAAAGATGAAGTTAGATTCAATCTAAGGTTGAACTCAGCCTTCAGACTAGCCTTTTTCCACTAAGTGTCTACATCCTAAATTAGTCAATCGATTGTAAATTTTTGATTGACCGCCCAACAGTATCTTTATGTCATCAAAGGAAAATTTTGTTACAAATTCTGTTATGTATACATCACTAATAGTTAGATGGGTTTATGATCATATATAGTTAAGTCTCCTCACACCACACCAAAAAGCCGCGGAATCTTCTGAGTTTCCACGGCTTTTACTTTTTTGTTGGAGATAAATTCAGTAATTAGCATATCCACTCATCAAAATATTTAAATCCGATGGTATTAAGCATCCTACTAGCTGATTATTGCAAGTCTTCTTATGCGGATATAAATTTGCTTAAGAGAATATATGCTGTTTTTGTTAAAGCAACTTATAGTTACTTGAAAATGGAGGTTTGTCTGGTGGCTTAGTTATACAGGCTATAGGCTGAATATTAGAATATGAGGTTAATTGACACAGATTTAATACAAGAAATATAGTGTGCAATGTGGGAGCAATGTTAATTATCCTTGAGGATGATGCTATCATCACCAAGAAAATTCTGTTACCAAAATTGTTACGAGTGTGTTGCTGTGGGGCAGTTACTTTATGATGATATTTAGTTAAGCTCCTCACACCACACTGAAAACCGTGAAACTCCGCGTTTCACGGTTTTTTCCTTTTTAGCTGTAATCATCTGATTTTTTCAACAGACACATCTGTATCCTGAGTTCTCATCACCTTAAGGCTAGGTGATTTCGCAATGCTTGGCGCATTACTTCCACAGGCAAAGTTTCTGACTGCAACCAGATTTTTAATGCTGCTACTCCTTGTTGGACGAGCATTTCTAATCCATCGATCGCAATTGCGCCTTGTGATTGTGCTTGTTGGAGAAATTGCGTCGGTTTAGGAATATATATCAAATCGTAGGCGATCGCACCTGGCGATAATTTCTTGATTTCCTCTGCACTCAAAGGCGACTCATCCACCTTGGGATACATCCCAATAGGAGTTGTATTTACCAACAAATTAGCTTGCGGAATCAATTTTATAAGTGCGTCCCATGTATGAACTTGTAAATTCTCGGCTAGCGGTGAATTACCCCAACTATTGCGGAATTCTTGTAATTTCTGCATATTGCGCCCAACAACATGAATTTTGGTAAAACCTAGTTGGTGACAACCTGCAACAACAGCCCTCGCTGCACCACCATTACCTAAAATTACCGCCGCTTTCTGACTCCAATCCTGTTTATAAGTTGTTTGCAAAGGGGCAATAAATCCTTCTATATCTGTATTCGTACCCACCCATCGATGATTTTGACGGCTGACAGTATTCACTGCTCCTATGGCTTGAGCAATGGGTGTAATTTCGGATAATAAGGGCAATATTGCCTGTTTGTGAGGGATTGTCACACTAAAGCCGACAACATCAATGGCGGCAAATCCGGCGATCGCTATCTCTAAATTCTCTGGTTCTATAGGAAAAGGGAGATAAATGTAATCTAATCCCAATTGAGCGATCGCAGCATTGTGCATCACAGGTGAGAGCGAATGTTCCACCGGATATCCAATGACTCCTAGCAGTTTAGTTTTGCCTGTAATTTCACTTGTCATTTGTTATTAGTTATTTGTCATTTGTCAAGAGTTAAAGGTCAAGAGTCTTTTATTTATTCTCTCCCTGCTCCCCCACTCCCTCATTCTGAATCAGTCGAGTGTTCGTAATTTGACGGCTAGCTTACAATTATTAGAAGTTACTTAATATTTCTTTATATCATGCAGGCAACCACAGTTTCCTCTACAAGCCCAATTCCTGGCAAATATTGGCAGTGGCGAGGACACAACATCTATTATGTGCGTGCGGGAGAGAGACAATCGCAACATCCACCTTTGCTGCTAGTACATGGTTTTGGTGCTTCCACAGACCACTGGCGCAAGAATATCACAGGATTGTGCCAAGATTTTGAAGTATTTGCGATCGACCTTTTGGGGTTTGGACGCTCAGCAAAACCGAAATTGCAGTACAGCGGTGACTTGTGGCGCGACCAACTAAACGACTTTATCAGTGAAGTCATTGGTCAAAAAGCAGTATTAGCAGGGAACTCCCTTGGTGGCTATGCTTGCTTGTGTGTTGCAGCACAACATCCTGACAGTGTAGCTGGTTTAGTTTTGCTCAATAGTGCAGGGCCCTTTAGCGAAAGTCAGCCGACATCTGAACCTGAAGCTTTACAATCAGAAATTCAGGCTCCCAAACAACCTGACCCTTTGCAAAAACTGCTAGGTGATAGTGTTAAGTGGATTTTGCAACAACCTTTAGCCCAATTTTTATTGTTTCAATACGTACGACAGCGCTGGGTAATTCGCCAAACTTTAGAGAAAGTTTATCTTGACAAGAGCGCGATTACAGACCAATTGATAGAGGACATTTATCGCCCTGCTTACGATTCGGGGGCAATGGAAGTGTTTGTTTCGGTCTTTAGCACTCCTCAAGGAGAAAAAGTTGATGTGCTACTAAAGCAATTAACTTGTCCTCTATTAATTTTGTGGGGAGAAGCTGACCCTTGGATGAATGCTAGAGAACGTTCCCACAAGTTTCGTCAATATTATCCTGAACTCACAGAACATTTCCTAACGGCGGGTCATTGTCCTCATGACGAAGTACCCGATAGAGTCAACCCACTTTTACGTGATTGGGTTTTGTCTATTGCTCAGTGATATAGCCCTACTTAATCATTCATGAACAATAAGATTCCCGACTGGTTTAATAAATCGGGAATCTAAGCCTTTCAATTTTCGCAAATCAAGATGTTTATTGACTGAAGTTTATTAATAGGTCTGAGCCATTACCCAATAAAATTTATCCAATTACGTTAACTAATAACTGACATATTCTGGATACGCCACGCACCTTTTAGTCGAATCAAGTTATACCGAACTCGCAAACTTTCATTAGAAGACTTTTTAAACTGACCATTTTCATAAAACTGCGTGACTTCTTTGACTGTAGCTACTACAGCAGCACGATCCGGGTCTAACTCAATGTTACTTACAGATTCCACCTTGAGGCTATGGTTGTATTTTCGGTGGCGGTTATCTAACCTATCCTGCTGGCTAACTAGCCGCCATTGAGTTAGAGCTGAACCAACTAAAATCTGTTCTAAACTACTAATCTCATGATTTGGCCCTAAAGCTGCTGCCTTGGTAGAGAGCCAAGCCTGAATAACTTCCTGTGCCGTTGTATCTGTTAAAGTTCCCTCTGGCGGTTGTGGGTTGCTGTTTTTGTCAGGAATTGGTATTGGTGGTTGATTGAGTTGGACGAATAATTGTTCACCTTGTAAAGACGGTGCGGGGAAAAGTAGATTTTTTAGCCATCCAAAAGCTGTTGTGACTACTACCCAGAAAACTAATAGACCGACTAGAGAAATAAACACTCTCCACACTAGCCGCGTTTTCCCTTCTAGGGTGCTAGCAAAAGTTCGCCGCCGCCGAGGATAACGATGATGATTATCTAATACATGCTCACGAGGGGGCACTTGAGTAGGCTTTCGCCTCCTTCGCTTTCGATTCTGACCCGTTGTAGCAGCCTTAGCTGAACCATTTAAGTTGCTGTTAGTGCCTCTGGCTATTCGCTCAGCAGTAGGAATCTGTGCCGCAGGTACTTCTGATTTTGTACTCCCAGACGTATTCCATGTAGGTGGCGAGAAGTTTGCATATTCAGATCTTTCTCTTATCAGTGTTTCTGGTAACTCTGGGTCAGGTGTGATGTTGTGATTGAATTGCCGAGAAACCCCAGCTGAATTACTGTTGCGACGGAGATTATTTGTTTGTGTTTGGGGAAAGGGCTGGCGGTTAATTACAGCCCATTCATTAGTTGTTTCTGCATCCGTTGGTAGTGCTTCTAAATAAGCTTGAACCTGTTGGTCGGCAAAGTAATTTTTGAGGGAAGCTTGCTGCTTTGCCAAATCTCGGAAGTGCGGAAACACCTCATGTTGCAACCATTGTTCTCCATATAGGCACAGCCCTGGTAGTAAGTCTGGAGAATCTTGAGATTTTTCTCGAATAAAAGCTAGGGCTTCGTACTCTTGACTTAGTTCTAAAACACGGGTTGCTTCTTCGGTTTGCCCCAGTAGCAATGCACATAGCGATTGTTCCAAATGTACATCTTGGCGCTTGCCTAGACGCATCAGCATTTGCCTTGCTTGACTAATTAAAGCTGGTTGGCGCTGAGCAAATCCTCGTGCTATCAAGGCATAAACAGCCAAGTAGGTAGCAACAGCGGAGGGGCGTTTACTTTCAGCTTCAAATAACTTGTGCTGTTCTGCAACTGTTAAGTGGTTGCGTAACTGCTGGATGAATCGCAGAAAGTCATCTATGTTTAAACCTGATAGATCTTTGCCAGTGCCATCAATACCACCACGGTCTTCTAAGATATTTTGCAATAATCCTAAACCTTGACGCCGTTCGGTGGTTTTTTCTAGAGGTAGTGCCAGTAACTCTAAAATTCGATATGGTCGCAATTTGCAAAGATCCGCCTGAATTTCAGCTTGTACGCTGAGGAATAAGCCTTCGCGTGATAGCAATTCCTCACCTGTTTCTAGAGATATAGCAGCATTTTCGTAGTGGCCTTGCTGCCATTGCTCGCGTCCTAGCTCTAAGCAGGCAAGGGCAACGGTGAGAATAACATCTGGACGTTCAGCACTTTCGTGGATTTCTTCGCTTGTGAGATTATTGTCCTTGCTGGCACTATTTTTCACTAGGTACGGACGACCCAGTTTGAGTACGAGTTCGTATTCTCCTAGCTCTTGCAGAATCAATAAAGCGCCAACTAATTCGTCTTGGACAATTTCGATGCTAAGACTTTGCGCGTCAAGACCCTTTTTGTGGCTTTCCGTGCGGTTTTCCACTGCGGCAGCGGCGGCGCTATCAGGGTCATAGGCGTGAGCAAGATAAAGCTGATCGTAGGTGCTACGTTCTTTTTGATCTGATAAAACCACGTAAGCTTCTTCTATGAGTTGTTTGCGAGAAGAAATTGCTGCCTGAGAATACTCGCGTCGCGGCAATTGTACAATGCGATCGCTATATGCTTGCCGCAATTGTTCATTACTTGCCGCTAACGGTAGTCCTAAAATTCGGTAGTAATCTAGTGGAATTCGCACAGCCTACTTCCCCTGCACCGTGATCAGCGTAATTTACCTAGAGCTTTCCAGGCATGTAAAACCGTGCCATAATGCCGTGTAAAATTTACACTACAAGTGTATATTGCAACAACTTATTTTGTACCTTCCCGAAATTTTGAGTCACATTCTAGTATAATTTTTGCCTTCGCTTAGAAAACGTCAGCTTTTTGTCTTAATTCTTAGTATTTTTCGTTTAACACAACTGCCATTAGCATTCGATACCGTAAAGTAAAATTACCACTTTTAGTGACGGCATAGATGTTGTACTTGCAAGAATTTATATGATTTTCCTTTGAGTACGCCCTGCGTATGCGGTAATCTAAATACCACTTTTGAGGGTTGAACCTGATAACGATACGGGAGAAGCAAATTATATCATGGTTAGATTTTAATTACAATTACCTAGCTAGGTATATGATTTTAACGTCCATTTTCTCTAAATTGTTAATGGATATGCAGAAAGCAGTCTATCCTGATTGCTAGCCTATGAGGGGGAGTAACCAAACAGTGCTGAGTGAGTCCTGAGTAATTAAGAATAATACTCATGGCGCAAAACCGAGAACTCAGAACTAATGAACTATTCCATACAACCCTTTTTGGTGCATAAATAAATTTGATTGTTGACTCTTGCAAACGCTAGCCTGTTGAAAGCTAAAGCGTTATGAGAGCAACTTAATTTAAGACCGTAACTTTTAAGTTGTACAACAGGGAAACTCAAAAATAATGGTTAACGAACGCACATTACCTACATTTAATACTGCCACCGCTCACATTACCAAAGAAGAAGGGTTGCGGTTGTACGAAGACATGGTATTGGGGCGCTTGTTTGAAGACAAGTGCGCCGAAATGTACTACAGGGGTAAAATGTTTGGCTTTGTCCACCTGTACAACGGTCAAGAAGCCGTTTCCACTGGCGTTATCCAGGCGATGCGACCGGGTGAAGATTTTGTTAGTAGCACCTACCGCGACCACGTTCATGCTCTGAGTGCAGGCGTACCAGCAAGAGAGGTAATGGCAGAGTTATTTGGTAAAGCCACAGGTTGCAGTAAAGGACGTGGTGGTTCCATGCACATGTTTTCTGCTGAACATCGCTTGCTAGGTGGTTATGCTTTTGTGGCTGAGGGAATTCCTGTAGCAGCTGGAGCAGCTTTTCAAAGCAAATATCGCCGCGAAGTGCTGGGAGATAACAGCGCCGACCAAGTGACAGCTTGCTTTTTTGGCGATGGTGCTGCTAACAACGGTCAGTTTTTTGAGACGTTGAACATGGCAGCTTTATGGAAACTGCCAATTATTTTTGTGGTAGAAAATAACAAGTGGGCAATCGGTATGGCTCACGAGCGAGCAACTTCCCAGCCAGAGATTTACAAAAAAGCCAGTGTATTTAACATGGTGGGTGTGGAAGTAGATGGTATGGATGTGCTAGCGGTGCGAGCCGTAGCCCAAGAAGCTGTAAGTCGCGCTCGTGCAGGTGAAGGTCCGACATTAATTGAAGCACTTACCTACCGCTTCCGGGGTCACTCTCTAGCAGACCCAGATGAAATGCGAAGCAAAGCTGAGAAAGAATTTTGGTTTGCTCGTGACCCAATTAAGAAGTTAGCAGCTTATTTAGTTGAGCAAAACCTGGCAGATCAGCAAGAACTCAAAGCCATTGATCGTAAAATACAGGATGTGATCGACGAGGCCGTTAAGTTCGCCGAAAGCAGCCCTGAACCAGACCCCAGTGAGTTATATCGCTTCGTGTTTGCAGAAGACGAGTAAATTAGGGACTAGGGAAGAAACAGGGGAGCATGGAGCAGGAAAAAAATAACAATGCCTCATGCCCCATGCCCAATAATGCCCAATGCCCAATGCCCCATTAGGACTAAAATTTGTGTTTACCATTGCCCTTCAACAGGAACAGTACAAAACTTATATCCTTTCTGATCAAACAGCTGGCTCTCAACTGGAAGTTGTGCCAGAACGCGGTGGTATCATTACCCGCTGGTCTATCAAGGGGCAAGATATTCTCTACTTGGATGCTGAACGCTTTACTAATCCTGATTTGAGTGTCAGGGGTGGGATTCCAATTCTGTTCCCGATATGCGGTAATTTACCGGACAATATCTACACTTACAACGGCAAACGATATACCCTCAAACAACACGGTTTTGCGCGTGACCTACCTTGGGAAGTAACTGACCAAAGAACCCAAGAGCAGGTTAGCCTTACCCTTGTCCTCAACAGCAACGAGCAAACACGGGCAGTTTATCCCTTCGACTTTCAACTGGCTTTCACTTACGAACTGCAAGGCAATACCTTAGAAATTCGGCAGCAGTATAAAAATCTTTCATCCACACCAATGCCATTTTCTACGGGTTTTCATCCTTACTTTCTAGTGGGTGATAAAACGGGGCTAGAATTTGAAATTCCTTCCCAGCAGTATTTAGACCAACAATCCAAGGAAATTCATCCCTTTAACGGCAATTTTGACTTTAGCCGTGATGAAATTGATTTTGCCTTTGGGGAACTAACCAGTCAGTCTGCTAAGGTTACAGATAATAGCCGTAAGTTAACATTGACCTTGGATTACGACGATATCTATTCCAAGCTGGTGTTTTGGACAATAAAAGGCAAAGAATTCTACTGTTTAGAACCCTGGAGTGCTCCCCGTAACTCCCTAAACACTGGTGAAAATCTGATTATGCTAGAATCAGGAGCCAGCTACTCGAAATCTGTAAGGCTAGGGGCAAATTTTTTCTGAGGCACTTTACAAATCTACAAGTGTTTATGCTATGATTGTGAGGTTGTAAAAAACAACTTCAAGGGTCGCTAACTCAACGGTAGAGTACTCGGCTTTTAACCGATTAGTTCCGGGTTCGAATCCCGGGCGACCCATTTTAAGAGTAATGATTGTTGAGGAACAAAAGGCTGGGAACTGTTTGTTTAGAGCTGACAGTTAACAATTACTATTCCCCTATAATCAGGCTTAAAGGCATAAACTTTTTCAACATAGACACACGACAGTAGTTATAATTTCCTATAAGTTGAAAAAACTCTTAAGATTTAGCGTAATAATTACGCTTCTCTCACACAGACTAGCTGATAACCACATTAGGAGGACTATCTATGGCGCTTGTACCATTGCGGCTGCTGTTGGATCACGCGGCTGAAAACGGTTATGGCATCCCAGCTTTCAACGTTAACAATTTGGAGCAGATTCAGGCAATCCTGAAGGCTGCTGTAGAAACAGATAGCCCCGTAATTTTGCAAGCTTCTCGTGGCGCTCGTGCTTATGCAGGAGAAAACTTTTTACGTCACCTGATTTTGGCAGCGGTAGAAACCTATCCTCAGATTCCCATTGTCATGCACCAAGATCATGGTAATGCGCCTGCTACCTGCTACTCAGCAATTAAGAACAACTTCACCAGCGTGATGATGGATGGTTCTTTAGAAGCTGATGCTAAGACCCCCGCTAGCTTCGAGTACAACGTTAATGTCACTCGCGAAGTGGTGAATGTAGCTCATGCTTTGGGCGTCAGCGTTGAAGGTGAACTTGGTTGTTTGGGTTCTCTAGAAACTGGTGCTGGTGAAGCTGAAGATGGTCATGGTTTTGAGGGTACACTCGACCATTCCCAACTCCTGACTGACCCCGACCAAGCAGTTGATTTTGTAGAACAAACTCAAGTAGATGCTTTAGCTGTTGCTATTGGCACTAGCCACGGTGCTTACAAGTTTACCCGCAAGCCGACTGGGGAAATTTTGGCTATCAGCCGCATTGAAGAAATTCACCGCCGTCTGCCTAACACCCACTTGGTAATGCACGGTTCCTCTTCTGTGCCAGAAGATTTACTAGCGCTAATTAACCAGTATGGTGGTGCAATTCCCGAAACCTACGGCGTACCTGTAGAAGAAATCCAAAAAGGGATCAAGAGCGGTGTACGTAAGGTAAATATTGACACCGATAACCGTCTGGCTATTACCGCTGCGGTACGTGAAGCTTTAGCAAAAAATCCCAAGGAATTTGACCCCCGTCACTTCCTCAAGCCTTCTATTACATATATGCAGAAGGTTTGTGCCGATCGCTATCAGCAATTTGGCACAGCTGGTAACGCTAGCAAGATTAAGCAAGTTTCTCTGGAAGATTTTGCAGCTAAGTACGCAAAAGGCGAACTCAACGTTGTTACCAAGAAAACTGCTAATGTTTAATTTTTTCAGTGAATAATTAGGGGCACAGTACAGTATTGTTATGCTCCTAGAAAGCTGAAGATTCTAAATATTAGGATAAATAAACCGGCTAGCCTTTAAGCTACCCGGTTTTTTGTTTTGTTCATGAGGTTGGGGCATTGGGGATTAGGAAGATAAGGAGGAATTATTGGACAGATCTCTCTGTTGTCTCTACTCTCTTCCTTATGTCCTCCCACTCCCAATCCCTAGTCCCTAGAATACTCGGTGTTGTAGGGAGGGCATTTGACGGCGGACTTGTTCGAGCCTGGTAGGTTTGATTTCAGCGATCGCAATTCCTGGTTGTTCGCCTGCATCGGCTAAAATTACGCCCCAAGGGTCGATAATCATGGCGTGTCCGTGGGTTTGGCGGCGGGCGTAGTTGGTGCCGGTTTGGGCAGCAGCAATGATGTAGCAGGTATTTTCAATGGCTCTTGCTTGTAGTAGTACTTGCCAGTGATCTTTGCCTGTAAAGGCGGTGAAGGCGGCGGGAATAAATACGACATCGGCTCCTTTATCTGCTAGATGACGGTACAGTTCGGGGAAGCGGACATCGTAGCAAACAGAGAGTCCTAAATTACCGAGTGTTTCTGAAAAATAAACGGGAGGTAGTTGCTTACCAGCCAGGACAGTACTGGATTCTCGATAGGTGTTACCGTCGGGGACGTTGACATCAAATAGATGTACTTTGTAGTAACGGGCAAGTTCTTGACCGTTGGGGTCAATGAGTATGGTGGTGTTATAAACTTTGCCTGTGTTGTCTACAGGAATTGGAAAACTGCCGCCCAGGATAGTAATTTGAAAGCGCTGAGCCATTTTTTTGAGAAATATTTCCGTTTCACGGGCGATCGCTTCCGCTTGGCCGAGTTTGTCTTTTTCTTCTCCCATAAAAGAAAAGTTTTCTGGTAAACTCACCAATTCAGCACCTTGACGCACGGCAAGATCTATTAATTCTTCTGCCTGTGCCAAATTTTTTTGGAGATCTGGCACACTGGTCAATTGAATAGCGGCGGCTAAATAAGACTTCATAGATTCAATAAGGAGCAGTCGATTTAAGCAAGATAGATTCTCAAAATATATCGCTAGTTCAACCCCAGTGGGCTTAATTAAAAATATCTAAACGTTGCTTTTATTTAACAGTTATCAGTTATCTGTTAGCAGTTATCTGTTTTTCAGTAGCAAGTTAGAGCCTACGACGAATCTAAGTGAGCGGTGCAGATGAGGACTAAATTCCCGTCGGAAATCTTGGTAACTGTTGACTGTTCACTGATTTAAGGGTTAGCTATCCTTATTACTCTATTTTAATATTCCTATGGATTCTGGAAAACTAAACCAGATTCAGATTAGGTTGTTATCAAACCCTGATAAAAGCTGTCTGTTGTGGATACCTCTGTTCTGATTCAAACGTTTATCGCGGTGTTTGTCCTGGCGGATGCTGTGGGCAATATACCAATTGTTTTAATTTTGACTAAAGGCAAGACGCCAGAGGAAAGAAATAAAGTCATAGATAAAGCGATTATTGTAGCGATCGCAGTTCTATTACTTTTTGCCTTTACTGGTCAAATAATTTTGAATTATTTAGAAATCAGCATGGGGTCTTTGCGAGTAGCTGGGGGACTTTTATTGCTGTTAATTGCTTTACAAATGCTGCGGGGAGAATTAGATACGCCCATTATTGAGGAAGGACGCGATGTCGCAATTACTCCACTGGCTTTACCGCTGCTAGCGGGGCCAGGTACGCTCACGACGGTAATGTTATTAATGTCGAAAACTCAAAGTCCCCATATTAGCGTGTTGGTCGGTATTGTGGGGGCTATGCTCGTCACATGGTTGATTTTACGCTTCTGTAACTACATCGACAAGTGGATTGGTGCAGAAGGTGAGGTGATTATTACCCAGCTTTTGGGTTTTATATTGGCGGCGCTGGCGGTGGAAATTGGTAGTGTGGGGATTCGGGAGTTGTTTTTGCGGTAGTTAGCTGCGGTACTATGCATAAACGCTATCCTCAGTAGGATAGCGATCGCATTACTTGCATCAAAGGATATTAGTCATTAACCCAAATGATTTTATCTGGGAGAGAGAAGACGACAATTAAAGTGATTAATGAACAGCAAGCAATGCAAGTTCTCCTGACCCATTTAGAACCGTCTAAAGTATTACGATTTTGGGCAGCTTGTAAACTTGGTGGGGGTGATTACCTCAAAGTTAAAGAACAACTGTTTGCACAAGAAACCGTTGCCAGCTTGTATGACAAAATCAAACAATATCAAGATGCTGGTAATTGCTCCCATATTTCTTTAGCACTTCTATTCCTCCATTGCTATACAAGTCTGAAGTTCCGAGATGGATGAACGAGTATCAAAGACTCGTGAATGGAGTTCCGAGATGGATGAACGAGTATCAAAGACTCGTGAATGGAGTTCCGAGGTGGATGAACGAGTATCAAAGACTCGTGAATGGAGTT
>NZ_WVID01000034.1:27831-64051 GCF_010091925.1 Nostoc sp. B(2019)
GTTCCGAGGTGGATGAACGAGTATCAAAGACTCGTGAATGGAGTTCCGAGGTGGATGAACGAGTATCAAAGACTCGTTAACGGAGTTCCGAGGTGGATGAACGAGTATCAAAGACTCATTAATGGAGTTCAAAGGTGGATTAATCCAGTTCTAACTTTCCTCTGCCCCCTGCCCCCCTGCCTCCCTGCCCCTCCTCTTAATTCAGTCCCAGTTGTTCTTTCAACGCTTCTGGCACATTAACTGCTGTCTCTAATCCTCGTACCCCTTCCCACTGCTGTTTTTCACCCCAAGTCATTTCTTCTAAATTGGCGTCGCTGAGGTCAGCACCACTAAGAATGGCGTAGCTCAGGTTACTGTGGCTAAGATCCGCACCATTGAGGATAGCACCGCTGAGGTTACTGCCACAGAGGTTAGTATTATTAAGGTTGGCGTAGCTGAGGTCTGTGCCGAAAAGTACAGCATCGGAGAGGTCAGCACCGCTAAGGTCGGCGTCGTTGAGAGTTACCCCACTGAGATCGGCATCGTTGAGAGATACTCTGCTGAGGTCTACACCACTCAAGTCAGCACCTAAGAACATTGCACCGTTGAGTCTGGCGTCGTTGAGCTTTGCACCGTTGAGTTTAGCGTAACTAAGGTCTGCTGCGACCAGGATAGCGTCGCTGAGGTTGGTACTAAAAAGAATTGTGTCACTGAGGTTAGTGCCGTTAAGGATAGCGTGAGATAGATCAGCACCACTGAGGTCGGCACGGCAAAGATCGGCATGGCTAAGGTTAACGCTGATGAGGTTGGCCTCACTGAGATTAGCACCGAAGAGAATAGCGTTGCTGAGGTCGGCGCGACTGAGTTCGCTATTTTTGAGGTTGGCACTGCTAAGGTCTGCGTGGCTGAGGTTGGCATTGCTGAGGTTGGCACTGCTAAGATCAGCGTGGCTAAGATTGGCGCGACTAAGGTTAGCACCGATCAGATTAGCGCCGCTGAGGTTGGTACTGCCGAGATCAGCACGACTGAGGTTAGCACCGCTGAGATTAGCGCCGCTGAGATTAGCATCACCGAGGTTAGCACCGCTGAGGTTAGCACTGCTGAAGTTGACGCCAGTGAGGTTGGCATCACCTAGGTAAGCACCGCTGAGGTCAGCACCGCTGAAGTTGACGCCAGTGAGATTCGCATCACCCAGGTAAGCACCTATAAAGTTGCCACCTCTAAGAAATTCCCCAACAATAGTACTAAAATTGCCAATTTCCAAAGCATCACTATAGTTAATGATCTGAAGCAATTGGCATGTGAAAAAATTTTCTGTATCTGGTTGAGCAGATGGATAAAAAGTAATTTGTTGCTTGAGTTCATCTTGCCCTTGTGCGTAACGATGTAACTCTAAGAGTAAAATCAGTACGTTCAACCCTGTATATATATCTACTTGCCTAAGTCCGATGGTAATATTTTGTGCTGCCAGCTTTAACATTTTTTTCTGAGGCAGGTTAGACTCCGGTGCAGCGTCAATAAATTCCCCCTGGCTCCAGCGACGATAAAAATTTTCTAGCCGCTGGAAAAGCATTTCAGGACGAACTTTTTTACTAGTTACAAGGAATTCCATCAATTGCTCGACTATTTCTGGTTTCAGCGCACCGTTGCCTAGTAAATCGTAAATCTCTTCATGTAATCGGCGATCGCCTAAATTTCCTCCAGGTAACTTCTCGTAAAGCAGTGTGTCTGGCTTCAAAGTCAAGCTATTGACTGATATTGTCCATTCTTCCAAGCTTTTTTGCAGTCTTTGAAACCATAAATAATCCTGTAAATGATCTGAAGCAAATTTAACGTTGTCTAATTCTTTAATTATTTTTCCGGGAGGCACAGCCGCTTCAGCTTCCAGAGATGTTGTCTTTGGCATCTGTTTTAACCTTGTACCCCTTACATAATTTCTCAACAGCTTCCAGACCTGAGATAAATATGTTGACATTGTTGTGCCTGTTAATACTACAAAATTACTGTTGTGATAAACTGTATGTAAAGATATTTCCTTGCCAGTAAGCTTTTCAACTAAAAAATATATTAGTAAAATAAATCCTAAGCATCTAAGTAATAGTGCGTTAGCGATCGCGTTACTCAAAGGAGTTGCCGGAAGTTAAGGGTAGCGCGCCAGATGGCATCTCGTTAACCTTGAGGAACCTGGCGCTTTTGCTCACAATGAGGCTAAAGTGTCAGATCTAAAACTCTTTTATTTCTGAGACAGCTCTAACATTTTGCTTAAGTTGTTCTACTTCTGTTCCAGCATCTTCACTAGTCTGAGGCAAAAATAATACGTACTGTTTGTTACAGACGTAGTTATTAGGAAGAATACTACAGTAAAACAGTTCAACAAAGCTAAAAATTAGTAATGAAAACTAAACTAAAATGTTAATTGCTTGATACCAGGCTGCTAAAGAAATTTTTAGATTGACTCAATTAGCAGAGGTAAAACTGGGTAGTTTTGCATAAATTAAAAATTAACTAGTCATAGTTGTCAGGGATGAATTAGATGAACAGATTAACCTTTTGTATAATTTTGTTAAATGGTTTGTTTTTAGGAATAACAACTACTAACGCTAAGTCACTGCCTATTATTGGAGTTGAGCAAAAGGTAGGTACACAGACAACTCAGAACTTACATATAGATGGGCGTAGCCCGACTGCCATAGGAATTAAAAACAGTCGGGAGGGAAATTCTTTGACTCTGCTCTCGGCATCATCTGCAAACGCCAATATCTCTCAGAAAGCGAGGCTGCCATCAGAGCAAGTTTGGGTGGTTAATCAGAACAAACAGGCACAGCGTCAACCTTTTATTTGGGTAGTTAACGATCTGAAAAAAGCAGGACAGCAGCCATTTTTGCAAGTACAAAAAACCCCAGATCAGCCGAATGAAAAGCCTAATTCTAGTACTAAACCACCAAAAAAGGATGACTTAGAGCCATTTGATGAAGTGGTAAAGGATACTAAAAAATCAGGGGGACTATTCACCCTTTATCGGAATCAAGAAAAGAATAAAATTTATCTAGAAGTTAAACCAGAGCAACTAAATAAGAATTATTTAGCTACGGCAACTTTGGAATCAGGGATTGGGGAAAGAGGCATTTATAGTGGGATGCCTTTGCAAGATTTTTTATTTTATTTCCAGCGAGTAGGTAAAAATTTACACTTTGTTGTTCGCAATGTCAATTTTCGGACTCGTGATGGAGATCCCCAGGCGCGATCGCTTGCCCGGTCTTTTAGCGACTCTGTTCTTTATACCATCACTATTAAAAGTATTCATCCAGAACGCAAAACTATTCTGATTGACTTAGGAGATTTGCTACTAACAGACTTAGCCGGATTATCTATAAGTTTAGGATTACCCGGAAGCACAGACAAATCATATTTTGGCACTGCTAAAGTCTTCCCGCAAAACTTAGAAATTGAGTCAGTTTTAAACTTCTCCAGTAGCGGTAAAAGCAGCGAAAATGAAATGCGGAATTTTACAGCGCTACCTGACAACCGTGGCTTCACACTCCGCGTCCACTATAGTCTTTCTCAACTACCAGACAAAAGTTACCGGCCACGTTTGGCTGATGAACGTGTCGGCTATTTCATCACCGCTTACCAAGACTTATCCAAAGACGATCGCGGCGATCCTTTTGTCCGCTACATCAATCGCTGGGATTTAGAAAAACAAGACCCCAAAGCAGCAATTTCTCCACCAAAAAAACCAATTGTCTTCTGGATTGATAATGCTGTGCCCTTCGAGTACCGCGATGCCATTAAAGAAGGGGTATTGATGTGGAACAAAGCATTTTTGAAAGCAGGATTTAAGGATGCAATTGAAGTACGCCAAATGCCAGATGACGCCACATGGGATCCGGCAGATATTCGCTACAACACGATTCGCTGGATTAACACAGTAGATGGATATTTTGCGCTAGGGCCATCCCGCGTTAACCCGCTGACTGGGGAAATTTTGGATGCAGATATTCTGGTAGATGCTAGTTTTGTGCGGGCGCTCAAGAATGATTATCGCAAAATCGTCCAACCCAGCCAAACAGAACGTACTTCTTTATCAGCATTGATGCAAAATCGCCTACTTTGCGCCAACGGTTTAAATGCCAACAACGATGCTCCCACGCAGATGCAGGGGAAACAAGAGTTATTGAATCGTTTATCCAAACTGGCAGGTGAGTACGATCTGTGCTATGGCATGGAAGCTGCTAACCAGTTTGCCTTTGGTTCACTGGCGATGTCACTGCTGCAAGATACTGTACCTAATCAAGATCAACTCAAAGAATATACCAATCAATACTTACGTTTAATCATCGCTCACGAAGTTGGACATACCCTTGGTTTACGCCACAACTTCCGTGGTAGTACCCTGCTGCCAGCAGAAGATATGAATAATACAGAAATCACCCGCGCTAAAGGTTTGACAGCATCGGTAATGGATTATGTTCCCCCAAACATCGCCCCTCAAGGTACAAAGCAGGGAGACTATTTCCCTACTATGGTGGGGCCGTATGATGAATGGGCGGTTAAGTACGGTTATACACCAATTCAAGCAGCGTCTCCCATAGCAGAAAAGCCGATTTTAGAGGAAATTGCTCAGCAATCCTACAAGCCGGAGTTAAGTTATTCCACAGATGAGGATGTGTATAGCCTTGACCCAACTGCCGATGCTTGGGACAACAGCAGCGATGTGTTGCTTTATTCACAGTGGCAGTTGAATAATTCTCGTGTAATGTGGGAGCGATTAAATAAGCGTTACCCAATGGATGGAGAGAGTTACAGCGATTTGAGCGAACGTTTTAGTACAGTTTTAGGTAACTATTTTCAGCAAGTATATTATACAAGTAAGTATATTGGTGGGCAGTCTTTCTACCGAGTTAAGGCAAGTGAAATGCCATCCGGTACATCAGGTAATCGCCGCTTACCATTTGAACCAGTGCCAGTTGCACAACAACGACAAGCCTTAGAGACTCTACAAAAGTATGTGTTTGCAGAGGATGCGCTCAGCTTCTCACCAGAACTGTTGAATAAATTAGCACCTTCGCGTTGGCGACATTGGGGTAGTAATCCTCTGGTTGGTCGTTTGGATTATCCAATTCATGACTCGGTTTTGTTCATGCAAAGTGCGGTATTGCGGGATTTGCTTTCACGCGATCGCCTCTCCCGTCTCAAAGACATCGAACTCAAAACTCAGCCAGGAGAAGCACTGACTCTTCCTGAACTGTTTGATACTTTACAATCAGGTGTCTGGACGGAAGTATTAAAACCAACAAACAAACCGCTAAAAATTGCCAGTTTACGGCGAGGCTTACAGCGGGAATACTTGAACATTTTGACTGCTATGGTGTTGCGGAAAGAATATGTACCTGAAGATGCTCGTACTCTTGCTTGGTATAAACTTAGACAATTAGACGACGAACTCAAGCAGGTGAATTCCAACGATGAATATACCAAAGCGCACATCCTAGAAACACGCGATCGCATCGAAAAAGTCTTAAATGCCCCGTTGCAAGGGAATTAGTAGGGGAATGGGGGAGTAGAAGAACAATTTTGAATTGTTATTTCCCCTCTCCTTATCCTCCTTTTCCACCAGTACTTTGGCAAAATATATTTAGAATGCCCGCGCAGGCTGAGAAAAATTTTATGTCGGCTAAAGATAAATTTCATCATGTTGTGAAATCGGCATTACAAAAGGACGGGTGGCGCATTACTCATGACCCCTTACTAATTCGCATAGAAGGCATAACCGATATGTACATTGACTTGGGAGCAGAGAGAATTATTGCCGCAGAAAGAGAGGGACAAACAATAGCAATTGAAGTTAAAAGTTTCATTGGCACTTCAACTATTTCCGAGTTTCATACTGCCGTTGGGCAGTTTATTAATTATCGCTATGCTTTAGAAGAAATAGGTTCTGAGCGAATTTTGTATTTAGCAGTGCCATTAAACACCTATAACGATTTTTTAATTAAACCGTTTATTCAAACTATTATCCAGCGTAGTCAAATCAATCTCATAGTTTATGACGTAGAAACGGAGGAAATTATCCGATGGCAGATTTAAATAAATATCGAGAGTGTATTCGGCAGTTAATTACAGAATATGCCCAGCGTGTCGCATCTAATAATGAAATTGAACCTCAAACAATTTTTGACGTAGAAAAAGATCATTATCAGCTGATATATATTGGTTGGCAAAATAAACGCAGGGTTTTTGGCCCTGTGATGCATTTTGATATCAAAGACGGCAAGATTTGGATTCAGTGGAATGGTACAGAAGAGGATGTAGGTGAACAACTAGCGGCGATGGGAGTACCAAAACACGATATTGTAGTTGGGTTTCATCCGCCATATATCCGGCAGTATACAGATTATGCTGTTAGTTGAAGATTGAAGAAGTCTGTTTAATAAAAAGTTAGAAACTAACTGAAGTCGGATAAAAATGAGCCGCCAGAGGAGGAATATTTTATGATCGTTGTCCATCATCTCAACAACTCGCGATCGCAGCGCGTACTATGGCTGCTTGAGGAATTAAGTATTGAATACGAGATCAAGTACTACGAACGCGATGCGAAGACGATGCTAGCACCGGCGTCGCTGCGCCAAGTCCATCCGCTTGGTAAGTCACCGGTGATCACAGATGGAGATCTGGCGATCGCTGAGTCGGGCGCTATTATCGAATACATAATAGATCGCTACGGCAATGGTCAGCTAGTCCCGCCATCCGGTACACCGGAGCATCTGCGTTACACGTATTGGCTGCATTACGCCGAAGGTTCTGCAATGCCACCGCTGGTGATGAACCTCATCTTCAACCGTTTTGGAATAGCGGATAGCAGCGCGATGGACGCATTCATCGCACCTCAGATTAAGCTTCACTTTGACTACATAGAAAGCGAACTTGGTAAGAATACGTGGTTTGTAGGCGAAGAATTCACCGCCGCCGATATCCAAATGAGCTTTCCTCTCGAAATGATCGCCACGCTTCCCGAACATATCAAGAGCCGACCAAAGATCAAGGAATTTGTAGAGCGCATCCATACACGCCCTGCTTATAAACGCGCTCTCGAACGTGGAGGCAAATACGACTTCGCCAACAGCATTCAATAATCTTCCTACTCTGAGACGAGTGACCAAATTATTATTAATTCATAATTCATAATTCATAATTAAATGGGTTCAGAGCTACCACTCTCTTACAAAGTTTTGAACGCTATGCGGGTCTGACTGCCCAACCGTTCTAAAAGAACGGTTGCCTTGGGTCTTTTAGACACAAGGGAGAGGCGCAAGGCTTTGCGCCTCTCGGCAGTGATAAAGACCATCGGAGGAAACCTCCGCTCAAACTTTGCGCTGATTGCAATTATGAATTAGTAATTATTAATTATGAATTAGGTTGACATATTAAATTAACGTGAGCTGCTAATGAAAGGCATTCGTTAGAAGCTCACGTTCAATTAAGTCAGTTAACTACTCAATGCCTTAAAAAAGCGTTGCAAACTTTTGAACACATTGGGTTTTTTCGCAGGTACAGCGTCAGTTGTTGTTTGTGGTTGTCCCTTTATGAGGATGAGATCTAACTCATCACCTGATGGTTTTTTGGGTAATTCGGCAATTCTTTGATATTCGCCGTTAGTTTCCAGCCAAACTTCCCACTGTCCTGGATAGCAGCGATATACGGCAGTTTCATCATCTACGGGACGCAGGTAATAGGCGGATTCAATGGTGCTGATGAAGCGATCACGGATTTTTCTGGCTGCATAACCAATGCCTACAACTCCAGAATCTTCTAGGCGAGGATTTAACATGACTAAAGGGCGTGAGCCTATTACCTCACATAGCTTTTCTAGCTGTGGTACTTCCACGGAAGTAGGGGCAATGAATAAGAAGATTTCATCCTCTGGCTGAATTTTTGACTCTAAGGAGGCGGCCCTACCTGTACCAATATCCTCAATTTTAAAGGGTGTATCTGCCCAATCACGACGGGCAAGGGCAGCACCACCAGCATCGGCAAAGAAAATCTTCAAGCGGGAATCATAAGCTGCAAAAACTGGCAGAAATTGCTCTGCTACTGTTATGGGTTTGAGTTCTGGGAATAAGAACTCAACTTGTAGGCGAGTACAGCCATCTGCCAAGGCTGCTTGGGTAGCTACACGAGATTGGGCGATCGCATCTTCAAGACTGTTGGGAAGTTCACTCATATTCTGTATCATACTGAAGTTTCTACTCCCATTGTTTCAGGAGTTCACACTAATGCCTTCAGTAAAGCCTGAAGTTTGAGTTGCACCTCTGCAAACTCTTTATCAGGATCAGAACCGGCAACAATACCAGCACCGGCGTAAAGTCTAGCGCGATCGCCATCTATCAGTGCTGAACGAATTCCAACGATAAACTCACAGTTACCCGCAGAGTCTATCCAACCCAGAGGCGCGGCATATAAACCCCTCTCAAAGCTTTCATAACGCCGAATTTCAGCACAGGCAACATCTCGTGCTGCACCCGCAACAGCTGGTGTCGGATGCAGTTGAGCGACAATTTTTAACGGGTGTACGTTGGTAGGAACGATGGCGCTGATTGGTGTCCATAAATGCTGGATGTTAGATAATTGTCGCAGGCGTGGTGCTAACACCTGGGGTAATACACCCAGTTGGGATAAACGTTGAGTAATGAAATCAATTACCAACAAATGTTCATGCCTTTCTTTTTCACTATTTAATAAACGATTGGCATTGGCAGCATCTTCAGCAGGTGTTTTACCTCGTGGCGCAGAACCAGCCAAAGCATCGGTAATTAACTGCTGATTATTAATACTAATTAATCTTTCTGGGCTTGCACCAATAAAGTTTTGTCCTTTACCATTACTTGTGGAAAATATATAACAATTAGGATGTATTTGCCTGAGATTATTTAATGATTTGAATAAGTTAAAATGATTACTTGATCTCACATCTAGCGTATCTGCTAGGACAATTTTACTTAAATGGCTAGAGCGAATTTTTTCCAGAACAGAAGATACTGAGCGTTTAAACTGAGTGGCATTTGCGACGGATTTCTTACGGAAGCTTGCCGGAAAACAATCAATATGGGGATAAGATTCTAAAGACTGGAGGAATTCAATTTTGCCCCGCATAGTCTGCAATACTCTTTGAATATTTACACTGCTATTGATAATTGTATTCGTTACTAATATACAACGCTGATTTTTGACAGCTACTTGCCATCGTGGCAAGAAAACAGTAGCAGATGGAAATGGATAATCTGCTTGGGTATTTTTGTCAAAAAAACTGAAGTAACAAAAAAAATGAGGCCCAGAAAAAGGTTGATTAGCGTTACCAAAGTTAATTATATTTTTTAGACAAGATTTGATAAAATATTCGGCTTTAGTAAAACGGTCTATACCATCAATTTGTAATTTTGTTACAGTATCAATTGCCGCGATCGCTTCTCCTTTACCTTTATGCTCAAAGTAAAAATTTATTTCATTTACTTGTGTAAGTTTATTCAATACAACTAAGGGGTCAACTAAGTCAATCTCTTGGGAAATACTGACAATTTGCCTGCTATTATTTTTGAGGCACTTTTCTTGCACTGCTAACAGAAATTGATATAAATCTTTGTGCTCTACAAAGGAGTTGGTACGACATGGTGAAACTGTCATGGATCTAAAGTAAATTTTTTTTAAGTTAACTTCCTAAAGTGTAATTAATCGTGGTCGTATTTCTACAGGTAACATATTAAGTCGCCATTTCACCAGCGTGTGGTTTGCCTTGTTTGTGGTGTTCCCAGACCCTAACAAGCTAAGCTCAGTATTGAGCTGCAACTTCAGTAGTACTCAATCCTGAGTTCTGAGTCCTGAGTATAACCCCACGACTAAAGTCTCTTGTGTGAGTAACATTTTGGTATTTTAATTAATTACGACTGATGACTACCAAGCAGATTTTATATCCCAACACTAAGTTATGGATGGCGGCGATTAAACCGCCGATGTACAGCGTTGCCATTATGCCCATTTGGGTAGGAACAGCAGTAGCATTTGCCGAAACTAAAATTTTGAATGGTGCAGTATTTTCAACTTTTGTAGCTGCGGCAATTTTAATTCTGGCGTGGGAAAATATCAGTAATGATGTGTTTGATTCCGAAACAGGGATTGATCAAAATAAACACCATTCTCTGGTTAACTTAACTGGCAATAAGTCATTAATATTTTGGTTAGGAAATTTGTGTTTAGGTTTGGGATTGCTGGGCATATTAGCGATCGCAACTTGGCAACAAGACCCAACTATCATTGGCATAATTCTGCTTTGCTGTGCATTAGGCTACACATACCAAGGGCCACCCTTTCGCTTAGGATATCAAGGTTTAGGCGAGATTATTTGCTTTTTCGCCTTTGGCCCCTTGGCAGTAGCGGCAGCATATTACAGTCAAACTCAAACTTGGTCAATGACGAGTTTAGCAGCTTCAATAATTGTCGGCATCGTCACAAGTTTAATTTTGTTTTGCTCACACTTTCACCAAGTTAAAGATGACATAGCCGCCGGTAAGCGATCGCCTATCGTCCGTTTGGGAACAGCAAAAGCTGCTCAGCTCCTAATTTGGTTCACTGGTGGCATTTATCCCCTCACCTTGCTGTTTGTGCTGTGGGGATTTTTTCCAATTTGGACTTTGCTGAGTTGGTTTAGTTTACCCTTTGCCGTCAAACTATGTCGTCATGTCCAAAAAAATCATCACCAGCCAGAAAAAGTTAGTAACTGTAAATTCATCGCCGTAGCCGTACATTTTTGGAGTTGCTTACTGTTAGGTTTGGGATTTATGCTTTAGTAACTCTAGAAGTTGTGAGATTTTTCGTAGCGGCAGTCCTTGGTCATTTGTAATTACAAATAACAAATGACATTTAGCAAATGACTTTTAGTGACATACAGATTTAAATTTCGTCCGTATAGACATAGATTTGTGCAATCTTTAACTACCAGTCACGGTATTTGGGATATCCGGGATGGGATTATCCTCAACCTCACCGATAAAACAGGTAGAGTTGGCTGGGGAGAAATTGCCCCCATTAGCTGGTTTGGTTCTGAAACCATAGAACAAGCTTTAGATTTTTGTCGCCAATTACCAGAGGAAATCACAGACGAGACAATTTTCTCCATTCCAGATGAGTTACCTGCTTGTCAATTTGGCTTTGAGTCAGCGTGGGAGATGGGGAGCAGATGGGATGGGGAGCAGACGGGATGGGGAGCAGAGGAGAATCTCAATTTACCCTCTGCTTCTAGCTCTCTCACCTATAGCGGCTTATTACCGGCTGGGGAAGCGGCTTTAAATCAGTGGGAAAAGTTATGGCAACAGGGATATCGTACGTTTAAATGGAAAATTGGTGTGTATGCGATCGCTAATGAACTGGAAATTTTCGACATACTTACGCATAGCTTACCAACTTCTACAAAACTGCGATTAGATGCTAACGGCGGACTCAGCTATGAAGAGGCTAACTTATGGCTGTGGACTTGCGACAGTATCAAGGCGAATGAAGAAATATCTATAGAAATCGAATTTATCGAACAACCGCTACCTGTTGAGCAATTTCAGGAAATGTTGGAATTAAGTATATGTTATGGGACTGCGATCGCTTTGGATGAGTCTGTCGCCACACTTAACCAACTTGTCACCTGTTATCAACAAGGTTGGCGAGAAATTTTTGTTATTAAGCCTGCGATAGTCGGTTCACCATCTCGTCTACGACAATTTTGCCAACAGCATAAGATTGATGCTGTATTTTCATCAGTATTTGAAACTGCGATCGCAAGACTTGCAGCACTCCAACTAGCAGCGGAATTATCTCAAAATAACAGAGCAGTTGGTTTTGGCATCAACCACTTTTTTGAACACAAAGAAACCTGGCTTCAAAGTCTATGGAACAACCTTTAGACTATCTTAAAAAACGTGCTCAGTACGATTGGCTGATTACTCATAACAGCCTTCAGTTTCATAAAATAGCTGAAGAATTATATTTAGAACTAATACAGTTATCAGTATATGGAACGCCACCAAAAATCATCTTAGCTGAACGCGAACCAATAAAGTTTTTAGCAGGTTTTATCGCTGCTTGTGCAGCTAATTGTCCAGTTTTTTTGTGTAACCCCGACTGGGGAAAACAAGAATGGCAACAAGTCTTTGATTTAGTACAGCCAGACATTATCTGGGGACTGGGGACTGGGGATTGGGAAGAAAAGACTACCCCTTCTCCCACTCCTCAACTCCCCCGCTCAACACTCATCATGATTCCCACAGGTGGCTCATCGGGACAGATTAAATTTGCTATGCACACTTGGGAAACTCTCATGACATCTGTTCAAGGATTTACAGAATATTTTCAGCTAAAGCAAGTAAATTCTTTTTGTGTATTGCCGCTATATCATGTCAGTGGTTTGATGCAATTTATGCGCTCCTTCGCAACCGGAGGACAACTGGCTATCCTACCATTCAAAGCAGTAGAGTCTGGTCAAAAACTCAATATTGAACAATCAAAATTTTTCCTATCTTTAGTACCTACGCAGTTACAACGTCTCCTACAAAACCCAGAATTAACTGAGTGGCTAACCAAATTTAAAACCGTACTTTTGGGAGGTGCGCCAGCATGGAATGAACTGCTAGAAAAAGCGAGATTCCATTGCATCCGGTTATCACCTACGTATGGTATGACAGAAACCGCCTCTCAAATTGCCACCCTTAAACCCGATGATTTTCTCAAAGGTAAAATAAGCAGTGGTCAGATTCTCCCCCATGCCCGTGTAACAATTCGCAATCGGCAAGGCGAAATTTTAAATTCAAATCAAATAGGAAATATTACTATCCAAGCCAAATCTTTAGCCCTTGGTTACTATTATCCAACTGAGAAAATACAAGATTCTTTCCAAATAGATGACTTAGGTTTTTTAGATAACCAAGGTTATTTAAATATTATTGGGCGTAGTAGCGATAAAATCATTACAGGCGGTGAAAATATCTACCCAGCAGAAATTGAGTCAGCGATATTAGCAACTAAAACGGTTGCTGATATTTGTATTATCGGCATACCAGATAAATACTGGGGACAAGCATTAACAGCCATTTATATTCCTCAAAACTCAAATATCTCTACCTTAGAAATCCAAACCCTACTCAAAGACAAACTTAGCAAATTCAAAATCCCTAAACATTGGATTCCCCAGCAAAGCTTACCCCGCAACTCCCAAGGTAAAATCAACCGTCAAAAACTACAGCAAATAGCCACAAAATTCTTACATAATCTCTCTTGACTTTCTTCTCTCTGCGCCCTCTGCGTCTCTGCGGTTCGTTTCCAACCACCGAATAATCTCATCAGGCAATTCCTGCTTACTTCTACTACTCACCTCAATACAAACGTGTCTAGTAATTGCCTTAGCAACAACCATATCACCAACTGAAATTTCATAAGCAATTTCAAACTTATCAATACCTAATTTTTGGGGCATTAAGCTAATCACTAACTTATCACCGCAAAACATTGGGCGCAAAAAATCTACACTAGCATGAACAATCGGAAAAGCTACAGATGAGTTACTGAAAAAACCCTTGATATTAATACCTGATGTTTCTAGAGATTCTTCGTAAGCTTCATGACAAATACCCAAAACATTAGCAAAATAAACTACCCCAGCAGCATCAGTATCTTGAAAGTGAACTGTTCGATTATAAGTAAAAGGCATTTTTCAAAATTTTAAATCATAAAAATAGCAGGTAATAAACCTGCTCTATAATTTTACTGTAACTAAAATTATTAATTTAAGGGGTAATATATATCTTCAGAACTAGGATTTAGATAAGGATGCTGTAAATCAATTGAATGCTGTGCAAAGTGTTGGTCAATTACCCTCATCCGCTCCTCCATTGCATTCTTACCTTTTTGCCAAGCTTCCAACAAAGCATTAGCTACAATTTGACAACGGTTCATCCCGAAACTCTCTTGCGCCGCAAATTTTTGAGTTGGTTCCTCAGCTAAACTCAGTCCTGGTGCTAAAAACTTTGTGAACAGTGGTATTTCGGCTTGAAAATGGGATTGATGTTCTGTATAAACGGACTGAAGGATTTCGCGGATGGCTGGATAGTCGTGAAGTTCAAAGAAGAGTACCCCTGAGTCATAGCGTTCGTATGCAGAGGGGTTGTAGAGAACCTGAAAGCTAAAAGGAATAGCCGCTGCATTTAGTTGCTGAGTTAGGCTTTGCATGAGCGCGATCGCACCAGATGGGGTGAAATTAAAATAGATTCTCCCTGCTCCCAAATCCGCATCTGGGTTTTGCCGTTCTTGTCCAATATTGCTAACTGCTACATAACAACCGTTTTGCAGACGATTTTTGGGCATCCAGATGGCTATTAGCTCACCCGCTTTGGCAGATTTAATATTAGGTTTTAAATGACAGTCTGGCTCAACATAAAGTGTCAAACCGCCTTTAGCCACAGCCATACTACCATCAGGCTCTTGCCGCAACACCCGCCAACTAGGGTCAAAATAACCGATACCATGATTACACTCATGCAGTTGCCCATAAAATTCCCAATCAATTCCCAAGGCGGAATCGGTTTCTAAATTATGGCACTGCGTGTGATTTGTACTTTGGGTATTAACTGCCAAAGTAGTTTGCAGCGAGCCATTGTAATAAATTCCATAAAGGAAATTTCGCAATAGCAAAGTGAGATACTTATGCTGCAAAGCTGAGGAGGTTTGCTGAAATCTGTCGGCTACTTTAGTCGGCAGAGCAAAGGGTTGATAGTTGGGATGGTAAATACAAAAGTTTGGCTCAATCTGGATATTGTTAACAATATCGAATAGTGTAGTTAGCAGTTGATTGGTAGAATAATCTAGCATTAATCGATTCAGAACTCAAAATTCAATAACCACTCTGTATCAAATATCTTTGCTGCTTGTAAAAAGCATAATATAAAATTTGTTACCACAGATAAATCGAAAATATTTATTTGTATTAGCCTATAATTTGATTTTAAAACCTTCTAGTTTTTCATAAACTTCAATTCAAGCAAATTAGACAAAAAATAGCATACAGAACAATTCAAAATCTCTCAATTATCTTTTAAATTGTTCTGTTCTATGCTATTAACAGCCACGCAGCCGAGTTTTTTCATAATAAATGCGAAGTACTTGCTGCTCTTTTGCTGGTTGAGGAACTTTATGAAGGTTTCCCACAGGTTTGAGGATTTCTGACTCAGATATGCCGAAAATAGTCAGTACAGATTGCTCAGGCATAGTGAGCAAACTTTTAGCGACTTGAAGCATACAAATATCAGCATTATCAAAGTATTTGCGGCACGTAATCATCTCTTGAATTTGATGAACTAGTGCCAGCCCCGCAAATTGAATAACGCGCAAAATAAAATCACGACGGTATTCCAAAATCATGGGAAAAGCATTGAGATAAGCTCTAATTAAGGCAACTATTGAAGGTTGTATAACCTCTAGAGGTGTCATCGCCAAATGCAAAGATTCTTCTAATTCAATTGTGGGGTCTACTACAAGACTAGATAGCCAAATTTCTAAATAGCTTGCTAGTAAAGTTCCTAAATCAAATGCTGGATCTCCCCAAGAGCAGGCTTCCCAGTCAATTAGCCGCACTAGACAATTGTCTAGCTGCTCCCACCTAGAATGAACCAAAATGTTATTTAATTTCAGGTCGTTATGTGTTAAGCAGCAAGGATGCCACTCATTTGCTAAATCAGCAATTGCTGATTCTAAACTTTCGTAGCGCTGATAGAGAATATAAAACTTTAGCGCCTCGGTGGGAACTGTACCAAAAATCTCTGGACTAATTGACCCTATTCCTTGCGCCGGATTGTAATAGCCATAGCGAAACTGTCCTTGAGGAGCAGTTGCCATGAAATCACTATATTCTCGGCGGTTGAAGGTTGCACGATGCAGCCCAGCCAAAGTAGTGCCAATAGCGGAGGCAATTTCTAGTGGAAAAATATCATTTCTGTGATATACTCTCCCAAGTTCCAAATATTCACTGAGGTAATTGCGGACAAGGATAGAATTTTCCTCATCAAAGTGCAGCACTAGTGATGCGATCGCAGAAATATTGCCTAGAACCGGAAACTGTTGAAGTAACTGATGAAATAGCCACTCATTAAAAAACTCATGCGGCATTCCATCATTATTAATACTACGTTCTTGTTTAACAAGTAGTTTACGGTTATCTGCCAGAGTCACCAGTAAATTGCAATTCTTACTACTTTCTGGTAACTCAGATTCATTTGCTGCGCCATCTTCTGAGCTACACAGACCTGCATCTTGCAAATACTGGATAACGTTATGAGAAGACAGTGATAATACCATGTATTATTTCCTAGTTCCTAAAATTGCGGAGAGAATCACCTATATCAGGATTGGCTTAGCTTTAGCCGTTTTCGGTAGATAGCAACTAGTGTGTGAATAACAATAACGATTGGTACAATCTACTAATATCCCATCTGTCTAATAAAAACCTGCCAAAATGGCACGAAACCCTTTACTTTTCCTTTAAAATTTTCTCAAAGATACCATCAATTCTTTACATTTTTCAGCATAGTTACTTGTATCTATCTAGAGTAGAGTTTTATCAGGAATTAACGTCACCACAAACAAACTGATTCGCAGTAAGTGCTAATTGCTGTTAAGTAGTCATTGATAAATGAAGATATTTGCTCATCCTGAATCTGATGGAAAAATGTAGTAATAATAACAATATGTCAGCTTAGAAATAGCGAAAAATCTAATAGTTCCTTCGCATCAAGAAGCATGACATTTGACCCTATTATTTTTATTGATCATCACAAAGCTAAGACAACCGGAAATTTTAGGCGGTAAATAATTAATTTTTTTTCATATTTTATTCTTTGCCACCTTGAAGTCTCAGTAACATATTAATTTTGTCAATAATAAGCTACTGACAAGCGTAAACGCGTAGCTATGTAACCAAAGTTGCGGGTTATCGACTGGCGTGTGCTTGTCACCCCTCAATTTATGCGATCGCATTTATTTTCATCATTAGACTGTAGACCCTGTAATCCGCAGCCTACAATGTTTTTGACCCCAATTAGTCAGAATTTTTTGACCAGGTTTTTTGAAAATTTTACTTTATCAATTTCTGTGATGTTACGATAAAAGCATCAACCTGTACAGACTTTGTGTACAGGTTAAGTGAAAAGGTACTTAATTCAATTTACAAGTACAAAGGAAACTTTTGATACTTATGGTTTTTGAAACTTATACTTACACACAAGCACGAGAAAAGCTGTCTGAACTGTGCCAGAAAGTTACTTCAGAACGCGATTTTGTAATCATTACACGTCGTAATGCTGAAAATGTAGCTCTAATAGCTGTTGATGAACTTTCTAGTATTCTAGAAACTGCTCATCTTTTACGTTCCCCTCGTAACGCTGAACGTTTGCTAACAGCTTTAAATCGAGCTAAATCAGGAGTTGTGAAATCTCAAAGCTTGGATGATCTTAGTAAGGAGTTAGGATTTGACCAAGAAGCAGAACCTCAAAAACCAATCAAAACAAGAAAATCCAGCAACTCCAAAGCAAAGAAAAACAGTATTTCAACCTGAATTTTTAGAAGACTTAAAATTTTGGGTGGAAAATGATCAACGAGTTACCCTTAAAGTTTTGGATCTTGTCAAAGAGACTTGCCAAGATCCTTTTAAGGGGAAAGGTAAGCCAGAACCTTTAAAATATTTAGATCCTAATACTTGGTCTCGCCGCATAACACAAGAACATAGAATTGTATATCTTGTAAAAGATGATGAAATAAATTTTTTACAAGCTCGTTATCATTATTAACTATTAATTATCCCAAAATATAAGTAGCATTATTTAGTTTTGCGTAGCTTGCCGCCGTAGGCATCGCTCAACACTCCAAAAATATTTACATTGTCACTTAACAATTCGTAGTGTGGGCCAGAGTTAAAAGAATTTTCACGGCGATTAATTACAGCAACCAATAACCGAAACATATTGCCCTGGCTGCTTCCTGCTTCTTCGTAAAATAAAAGCAGGATAGCTGTTACCGCAAACTGATGCTACCTTAAAACAACAATTTGATTTACCATTACCGCCAGTGTCAGCATACCCAAAATAGTCATCAGTCCCGCAGGCATAAACTTACGTGTTTTAATAAGCCTGAAAGCAAAAACAACTACCAAAACACTAGTAACTAACACTGCTAAAATTAAAGCCCAGGTTTGCCCTTGGAGTTGAAAATAAGCGGCAAAAAGTAGTAATAAACCACTAATGCTGCCACTTATGAGCGAAACTTGACTATTAGCCTGAATGTAGCCAATAATGCCACCAGCGATCGCTAAAATACCGTAAGCAAGAGTAGCAATCATACCTAAATTCATTGTTAAAACCTATGTAGATTTTGACTTTACTGCCAGGGTCAGCAGACAATTTACCATAGCTGTTTAGCTATATCACCCAGTTGATTGATGGATAATCAAGCGATGCCAACGGCAAGTACTTCCTACTACACAAAGGTTCAATTTCTCCAGCGCCAAGCAGCGTCACTTTTACTGTACCAATCTGTCCTCCAAGGCGAAGTAGGGGTGGCATTTCTTGACCTGTTGCAAGCGATACGTTACACTGATGCCGATGCGCGGGGTTGCCTCCAAGCCTACGGTACTTACTTCCACGCTTTGGCTGCTAGAAATCAAAATTGGGAGGACTACCTAATTACTCAAATTCTCATCTCAGAGAACCCTTTTACAAGGCTTGCTCAACAGCGAGAATTTAAGGATTTGCCCCCAGCTTTAGTAACAGCAGCTCAACATGATTTACAAGTATTGCAGAGTCTCTATGAATGTAGCAGCGCTTCTTTGAGTGAGTGGGTACAAACCGTAGCCCATCTGCCAATTTCACCAGTTGTTTGGTATCAAGAATTGAAAGAGGTAGGAGTAGGCACAAGATTCACCGCATCTCTACAACATTTAGAAAATTGGGGTAATGCTGTAGAAGATTTAGCAGCTTATTACCGGCAATTCGGCTCAGGTTTATTTGCAGAATATCGCGCTCTCCGCTGGCAATCTGGGCAGTTTATCGGTATTCGGTATTCAGATCCAGTTAAACTTAGCACACTTGTAGGTTACGAGTCTCAGCGAGATGCTTTGCTAAAAAATACAGAGTTTTTATTATCAGGAGAAATGGCACTACACGTATTACTTTACGGTAGTCGCGGTTCGGGAAAATCTTCTTTGGTGAAAGCTTTATTGAATGAATATAGCTATCACAACCTCCGTTTGTTGGAAGTGGCAAAATCTGATTTAAAAGATTTACCAGAAATTGTAGAACATCTGCGGGGAGTGTCACAAAAATTTATCATCTTTGTCGATGACCTTTCTTTTGAAGAAGATGATGATGCCTTTAAAGCACTCAAAGTGGTTTTAGAAGGCAATTTAACCGCACGACCTCAAAACGCAGTTGTGTATGCCACCTCCAACCGTCGCCACTTGATTCGAGAGTTTTTTGTCGATAGACCTGCTCCCAAAGACAATGAAGAGATCCATGCATGGGATACTATGCAAGAGAAGCTTTCATTTAGCGATCGCTTTGGTTTAACCTTAACCTTTGAACCAGCCGATCAGAAAACTTATTTAAAAATTGTTGGGCATCTAGCAGCACAAGCTGAAATTAATATTAAGCCAGAAGATTTAGAATATCAAGCATTACAATGGGCAACTCGTCACAACGGTCGTTCTGGTCGCACAGCACGGCAGTTTGTTGATTTTTTAAAAGCAGATTTAGCGCTCTCTAGTGCAAATAACAATACGTTCGATACACAACCTGAAAATTAATTTGCTGATAATTTATTTTTTTGTTACTTATAAAACAGTCTGATGCACAAATACTTAAAATTGGAGATTTCAAAACAACTATATCAGGGGTAATAACCTTACTAACTACTTATTCTGATAACTTAACTACCCTAAAAATAAGCAATATGCAATCAGTAATGGTAAGCAATCGATTTATCCTAGGCATAGTAGCCTTCAGTGTGAGTTTTGGACTCAGCCTTGTCCCAAGCTGGGATTTCAATAAAGCCTTTCTCACAGGTGTAATTACCGTACTTGCTACATATACAGCAGCATTATTTGTAGATAAGCGACGTAGAAATCATGAAATGCTTGTTTTAGGTTCTCTCCGCAAACGAATTAAAGAGATGGAGGGATTGAAGTCCCGTATTGTCAGAGAAATCAACCAAATAGAAGACCATCGTAGTTTATTATACTCAGAGTCAAAGCAACTACAAAATCAAGTTATAGAATGCCGTAATCAAAGGGATAGTCTCAATCGAGAGTTAAGCACTTTTGCAGGACAAAGAAAGCAGTTAGACGCTGAAATAAACAACCTGAAAACTGAACTTTATAATCTTGATAAAAGTAAAACAGAACTGAACAATTCTTTTTCTACTCTTACATCTGAAAAACGTCGTTTAGAGTTGAATTATAATACATCTCGTGCTGAAATCACTCAGTTACAAACTCAAATTGGTGAACTCCAGCAAGAAAAACGAGAACTTGAAAGCAATTTAACTCTGCTAGGCAGACTCAAACCTCAACTAGAAGAAAAATTACACGAACTGCGAATCAAAATTCAAGAGCTAGAAACTGAAGTAACTACGGAAAATCAATTATTAGTAGCTACAACCAATGCCAGAACAAATATCGAAGCTAGCCTGAATTCTTTTCAAACTCAAATTGCATCTCAGAAAGTTGAACTTAATAATTTACAAGAGCAAATCTCATTATTACAAGAAGAACGAGATCTGTTGCAAAACCAAGTTTGGGAATTACTCCAACAAGTAGAAATAATTAACCCGGAACCTTTGGCTGAAGACACACAGGGAGATAATCTGGACTTGTTTCCTTTTTCTGAATTAATTGAACCCTTAGAATTAATAGATACTAAAGTTGATATATCGGAAAATTTACCTGCGGAATGGACTAACTTTCTGGAAAAACTACCAGGAGATGAAATACAAGTATTAAAAGCCATAGTTGAGCTAGATAATCCCAAAGCAGCTATTAAACAGATTGCTGAAGCAAATATTACCATGCCAAATTTATTAATAGATTCTATAAATGAACGGGCAAATGATA
This sequence comes from Nostoc sp. B(2019), assembly GCF_010091925.1. GTDB lineage: Bacteria > Cyanobacteriota > Cyanobacteriia > Cyanobacteriales > Nostocaceae > Komarekiella. The sequence continues at coordinate 48,992 of NZ_WVID01000034.1, forward strand.
CTATTGGTGAATTAATAATTGAAACTAATTTGGAAATTCCACAAGTTTATCAAGAGCATATCGCAAACGTCAGAAAAATGATTGCAATGTATGAAATTCTCATGGCTAGACACGCCTCATCAAATTAAATTATTCTTGCCGTCGTCAGATTATTAGTGAGGTGAGCATAAGCCTTACCTACTGGCTACGCGCCTCTGCGTTTAAAATAAAGTGAGGTGTAATAAATGGCAAAGCTCAAAATCTCGAAAAAAATATCTACTGCTTTAATCAATTCTCTTGGTGCAGGGGTAGTACCAAGAGCGGGAGTTGAACATATAGCAGTAGGTCGAGAAAAGGAACTTAAAAGCCTATTACAAAATCTTGACGACATTGCAGAAGGTGTAGCGTCATTTCGTTTTATAATTGGTAACTACGGTTCAGGGAAAAGCTTCCTGCTACAAATGGTTCGTAACCGTGCTATGGAGCAAGGGTTTGTAGTAGCTGATGCTGATTTATCTTCCGAACGCCGATTGGCAGGAACTAATAACGAAGGTCTAGCAACCTATCGAGAATTAATGAGCCGCCTAGCTACAAAAACTCGTCCTGATGGTGGTGCTTTAGTCTCAATTTTGGAAGGATGGATTAATAAAATTCAACAAGAAGTTGTTAAAGAAACTGGAATGCGTCCTAATGATGATGGTTTTGATGACCAAGTTGAAGCAAAAATTAGGGAAGTAGTCCAGTATATTGAAGACTTAGTTCACGGATTTGATTTTGGCAGCGTTATTATTGCGTATTGGCGTGGCTACCGATTAGATGATGATGAATTGAAAAACGCCGCAATGCGTTGGTTTCGTGGAGAATTTAGTACTAAAACTGAGGCAAAAGCAGCCTTGGGAGTGCGAGTAATTATTGATGATGATAGTTGGTATGACTACATTAAATTATTCGCTAAGTTTGTGGCTGAGATTGGCTATAAAGGACTTTTAGTGTTGCTTGATGAAGCCGTACATATATATCAAATATCAACTACGGTTACTCGTGAAAAAAATTATAATAGACTACTGGCAATGTTTAATGACACTATGCAGTGCAAAGCAGAACATCTTGGCATTGTCATTGGTGGAACAACCAGATTTTTAGAAGATCCAAACCGGGGACTTTTTGCAGATCAAGCTTGGCGGAGGCGCACAAAAGAAAGCCGTTTTGTCACACAAGCTGGTGTTCAAGAATATTTAGGGCCAGTAATTCGACTAAACCCGTTAAGTGAAGAAGAAATCCTCACGCTTTTGCAACGCCTAACTGAGATTCATGCTGTCAATTTTGGGTATGACGAAGCTTTGACAAATCGTGAGTTAAAGGAGTTTGTCCAAGAAATTGTCAATCGCTTGGGTGCAGAGGCATTACTTACTCCAGGGGAAATTGTACGGGATTTTATGAGTTTGTTGAATATTATTCATCAAAATCCAGGAATTTCGTTTGGTGAATTAATTCATGGCTCTAAATTTAAACCTACTGCTGCGGGGAAAGATGTGGATGAAGATAATGCAGCGGAGTTTAGTTTGTGATTAATGAACTTGAAGACCTTTTAGATTTGCCATTTAACCAGCTGATCCCCTCAAAACTGTTATCTTGACATTGCTTTAGGGAAAAATATATTTAGTCAAGGACTGAGTAAACAGCCATCTGAGCGGCCAAGTACAGTCCTGGAATTTTTGAGCTGCCTATATTTGAATTTAATTTTATGGAGAAGTATCTAGCAGCGCAATGGCTCATTGCCAGACATTGCCTATTCCGCAAAAGCGGAGTTCTGACTTTAGCAATGGTTGTAGCGCTACTAGGCGCAAGCTGTACTGGGAAAGTATCTGGCAATCATCAGTCTATTAGGGATCGTGTCTCAGTTAGTAGCATAAATAACTTATCCACCTTAAAAATTGGCGTGTTGCCTACGCAAAGTCAGATAGAGCAAGAACGGATGATCAAACCATTGGATGAATACCTGGAAAAAGCGCTAAAGCGACAGGTCGATTTCCAAGTTGCCAAGGATTATCAAGAAGTAGTTAATTGGCTAGTGGAGGAAAAGGTAGATATGGCTTATGTCGGAGCCGTGTCTTACTTTGAGGCTTTGGAGCGTGGTGCTGAAGTTGAACCGTTAATTGCGCCAATTGATAAGTACACAGGACGACCGTGGTATCGGGCTGCAATTATCGTAGCAGCTAATAGTTCCATCAAGAAGTTGGAAGACTTGAAGGGTAAGCGAATTGCTTTTGTCAGCAAATCATCCACCTCTGGCTATCTCATGCCGATCGCAGCATTTAAAAAGCTTAAGATTAACCCTGAGCAGGACTTTGCTCAAGTCATCTATCCTGGTACTCACGCTAAAAGCGAAGCGGCGCTGGAAAATGGACTCGTCGATGCAGTGGCGACGAATATCCCGTCATACATGAAACGGCAAAAAACCGGCAGGCTCACATCTGCTAACTCCAGAGTCCTTTGGGAGTCTGCTCCTGTTCCCCATTCGCCAATGCTGGTTTCCAAGAAACTGTCTCCTGAGTTGATCCAAGACTTAAAATGGGCATTCCTCAACATACCCGATGGCATTGAGGACATTGTAGGGACTGAAGTAGGCGGATATACCTTAGTTGAGGATGCAGACTATGCACCCATTAAGAAACTTCGAGTAGAGCTTAAATTGAACTTTGAGGCGGCGAAATGAAAATCTCAACTAAGTTTATTGCCTCTTCTGCTGTGGTTACTGCCTTAATCGCTGTTGTCGTGGGTGGGAGTACCGTCTTACGGAATCAAGCTGATAAATCTATCCACCAAAAGTTTGAGAAAAGCAGTCGCTTGATAGAAGTGGCGCTTCAATCAGAGATTGATTTAACAAATGAAATTATTATCCTCAAAGACTATGTGTTATTAAAAGACCGATACTTAGATATAGAAAAATATCAAACTAAGTTTATCGCTGACCTCGACGAGCTAGAACGCTTGATGCCCCAGGCTCCAGAGCTAGGCGCAATTCGTCGTCGTCATCAGTTTCTTATTAGCTTGGCAAGTGAGCTAGCAGATCCAATTCAGATTTCATCTGAAACTTATCTGGCTGATTCTCAACAGGATTTCAGAGCAATCAATGCTTTTAACAGAGATATTGACTTCTTTTTAACCAAGCTGATTAATCGCGCTCGTCAGCAACAGTTGTTAGCTGAGCAGGAATTGGCACAACTTCAACGAACTTCACAAATGGTGTCCTATGCGATTGTGATTTTTATCCTTCTTGTTCCTGTCGGTAATTTTGTGCTGATCTTGCTTCCGGTCATCAGATCCCTAGGAAAGTTGCAGCAAGGGGCTGAAGTAATTGGTGCAGGTAACTTGGACTACTGTTTGAATTTGCAAACGGGTGATGAAATTGAGCAACTGTCGCATGAATTCAATCGCATGGTAGTAAAACTGGCTAAATCCCACAGTGTATTAGTGGAGCGCAGCAGTGAATTAAGCAAACTAAATCAAAGTTTAGAAAACGAAATTAGCGATCGCGAACGCGCACTTCGTGAACGCGAACAAGCACAAACAGAACTCCAGCAAACTCTGCACGAACTCCAAAGCACCCAATCGCAACTAATCCAAACTGAAAAAATGTCCAGTCTGGGTCAGCTTGTAGCAGGGGTAGCACACGAAATTAATAACCCCGTTAATTTTATTTATGGCAACATCGCTCACGCTAGTCAATACACACAAGATTTACTAGAGCTATTACACCTTTACCAAGTAGAGTTTCCCAATCCAGGGTATGAGATTCAGGAAAAGCGTCAGGACATGGACTTGGATTTTCTGCTGGATGACCTGCCAAAAATTCTCAGTTCCATGAAAATGGGATCTGTGCGAATCCAACAGATTGTCTTGTCTTTACGCACCTTCTCTCGTCTGGATGAAGCAGATATGAAAGAGGTCGATATTCACGAAGGTATTGATAGTACTTTGCTGATTTTGCAAAATCGACTCAAAGCTAAGCCGGAGCATCCCCAGATTGAACTTATCAAACAATATGGCCAACTGCCTTTGGTAGAGTGTTACGCAGGGCAATTAAATCAGGTGTTTATGAACATTATTAATAATGCGATCGATGCCCTTGAGAGTTACAATGATCAGCGTTCTCCCGAAGAGATTCACACCCATTCCAGCCAGATTACAATTTGCACACAGCTTAGCAGCGATAACCGAGTAGTAGTGAGAATTGCTGACAATGGCCCAGGTATGGCTGGAGAGGTTCAGCAGAAGTTGTTTGACCCATTTTTCACAACTAAAGCTGTGGGACAGGGGACAGGGTTAGGCTTATCGATTAGCTACCAAATTATTGTGCAGAAACACTCTGGAGTGCTGCGGTGCGAGTCAGAACTGGGGAAAGGAACCGAATTTTGGATTGATATTCCTTTGCGTCAGGGGAGGAAACAGGAAATCTGCAAAACTGAATTGGAAACAGTGCAAGCGTAGACGCGCTAGATGTCAAAGGCGGATTCTCTTCTACACCTGTTGGTGATTTCCAATTATGCTAAGTTTGAGACATGAAGTCGAGACTTACCCAAATATTGGTATGTTTTAGTGAACTCAATCACAGATACACTAACTTGCTGCGGTTACAAAAGAATATTTAAAGGTACACAAAATCTGGAAAGTTTATAACAACGATATTACCTAAACACAAAGAAAAGCAGAGGAATTTCTCCTCAAAAAACAAGCCATGCAAAATTTCAATACATTCAATACTACAGGGCTGAGTTTAGAGTTGTTTCATGTGCAGACTAACACTTCTTTTGAGTTACCACCAAATCTTGCTGTAATTCGCGTTGGTAAACCAAATGAGCCAATTTTGCCAGATATTGATATTTCTAGTTTGCCAAATGCTGATTTAGTTTCTCGTATTCATGCACAGATTCAGATAGATGGAAGTAATTATTTCATTGAAGACTTGGAAAGCTCCAATGGCACATTTCTCAACAACACTAGGCTAAAGCCTAGAACTCCTTATCAAGTGAATTTAGGAGATAGAATAGACCTCGGTCAAGGAGGTAAAGTAACATTTATACTTCAAGCTAAACTAGAATATCAACAAAATCCTTCGTCTACGACAATTCAGTCTCAAAGCACTGAAAACTCAAGAAAAACTTCGGTGGATAAGACAACCAAGCTTGTAGGTTTAGCTTTAATGGTTGCAGGAATTGTGATTTTAACTGCAAGTATTCGAGTTGGGATATTTTTTCGTATTCCTGGTATCTTGCTATGTTGCGCCGGGATTTTCGTTCTTTTACAACGACGTATCAACCCTAATTTAGGATGGATTTTAATAGCATTAGGAATTGCTGTAATAGCTTTTACTGGTAATGTATTCGCGTCAGTTAATCTTTTTGTGATTTTGGTATCATCTGCTTTATTATTTGCTGGATATCAACTTTTTACGACTGGGAAAATCTTGGATTATGATTTGCGATCGCTCCAAGCATTAATCAAGAAATAGATCGTTTAGCGATCGCTTTATTCACATTTACTTAACCTAAATGAATTAGGGGCTGATACCAGTTGCCATCAAACCTATTCAGTTTTTCTTGAACATGATTTTGGAATTCTAGCCATCCATTTTTGCTAATATGCCAATGTTGTTCAAAATCTTCTTTATTTTCTAAGCTAATAACTTTTCCATTTGGAGGGAAAATTACTGGACAACCAAATATATCTTCGTTACTTGGTAGGTTATCCCAATTGTTTGTTATCCAAACTACTTGAACCAAACGACCGATGTTAAACTCAGAATCAGAGCCATCAGCGTAAATAACATGATTCAAAAGTTTAACAATATGTGTTATCTTAGCGTGCTGTCTGAGAAGGATAAGTTCGCCTTCCTTTGGCTTGTGTGCATTCTCTTTATATACACTTCTCCAATTCAAGAGAAACATTCTTGAGGTGAAGTTATCATTATAAGCCCAATATTTATCAGTACCTTGATGATTTACATTCTTGCACCACTTTAAACCTGTTAAATCCATAATCAACACCTCTAATATATAAAAGAAACTATCACAGCACAACTTACCTATTTATATAGTTCCCATTTGTGCTATTAAAGTAACAATATTTATTTGATAAAAGATTCAGTCAATTATTGGGCATTGACCACCCTAATAATTGAAATGTTTTGATATATAAATCAGTTATTTGTAATAATATCAACAACGCTGCAACTGCGTTAATAACACAACAATTTCATCAATTGCTTGCCGCACAACTGTTGCTGGCTGTTCCGATTGATTCACGATAATACTGAAAACCAACGGCTCATACCTAAGCGCATTCACATATCCAGATAGAGAAACTACACCCGTCATAGTGCCTGTTTTTGCTTGCACAATGCCCTCAGCAGATGTGTTACGAAAGCGATTTTTCAGAGTACCGCTTTTCCCTGCAACAGGTAAAGATGCACGATACACAAATGATGCTGGTGTTCTCGCTATTCCTCGCAAGGTTTGTACAAAAGCTTCTGGAGTCGCTAAATCACGACGTGATAAACCAGAACCATCCACCAAAATGTAATTTGCCGGATCAACTCCCAATTGAGTTAAACTCGCTTTCACAACTTCTAAACCTACATCAGCACTAGTTTGATTTTGCACTCTTGGTTTTCTCACAGCTAATGCTCTCAACAGCGCTTCAGCATAAAGATTATTACTATTTACATTCGTCTCTAATAACAATTCAGATAAAGGTGGCGATTCCACCGCTGCTATTTCCTGTTTATTAGCACCACCAGTTAGTACGAATGTCTGTCCCAAGGTAATTTTTTCTGTTGCTAAAGTATTACGGAAGCGCCGTAAGAAGTAATAATTAGGATCAACTATAGGCAAATTGAGTAAATACGGTTCGGAATTTGCTGTTAGTTGTCCTTGAATTCGCAATACTGTTCCTGATAAATCACGGGTAAAATTGATATTGGTTGGTTGATTTTTTTCAACTGTGATTGACTGATTAATTGTCCGCCATTGTTTCGCCTCGTTAATATCAGCCCACACCACTTGTGAAACTTTACCTACAGTTTGCGGTACAAGCTTCAAGCTAAAAAGATTTTGATTTAGAATAAAGCTGCTGACTGGTGCGCCATAATCTGACTGCAAATCTTCCCATTGCCAAGTGGGGTTAACAATATCTCCTTGAATATAACTATCATCGGCAATCAACTGTTTAATTTGAATAATGCCCTTCTGTTTCAACTGCTTTGCTAAATCTTGCAATTGAGTATCATTTAAACTGGGATCTCCCCTACCAACAACACGCAAAACACCATTCCCATTGTCATAAATAGAGGTGCGAAAGCGAAAATTGACACCAAGCTGTTGCAATGCGGCAGCTGTTGTCAGCAGCTTGGCATTAGAAGCTGGAGTAAAGTATTTCTGAGCATCTCGATTGTAAAGAGTTTGCGCGGTTGCAAGAGGCTGTACTAAAATACCCCAGCGGGCGCGGCTGAATAAAGGGCGATTGATTACAGTATCTATAGCTGTTCCTAGTTGGGCAGAGCAAATTGATTTTGTGGTGGTTGTTGGCGCGATTTGAGTTTGTGCTTTGGCAATAGAACTAAATACTATTTGGCTAAATAAAAATATTAGGAAAAACCCCAGTGGTTTATGGAATACGTTAAATTTCATTAAATACTCCTTCTGCCCAGAATAGATTTTATCATTTTGACCTCGGATTCTTTATTTAAACAGAATTTGCTAAGTATACTAACTCAATTTGTTTAGGAAAGATGCTGATATATTTTAATACCTAAGCAGTTAATTATAAAATTAAAAGGTGAACAATTCTGCATTTATAAAAATACGAATACGCCCAAATGACTCGACTGATGCCTATACCTGGGTAAGGGTTCCCGATGGTGTTAATAACCTCGATATTTTTTTACCAGATACAGCCGCATTTAAAAATATACCAATTTCTAATTACTTCTGAGTCCTGAGTCTTTGGAACTCAGGACTTATGACAGTTTCATCCCATACACAGGGCAGAAGTTATTACCTGAGTGAAGTTTTAATTAAAAAAAGATTACTCCTCTTCTTCCTCTTCTTCCTCTTCTTCCTCTTCCTCACCGAACACTTCATCTATGAGTTCTTGTGCGCGTTTATCTGAAATCTTCAAGGCTTCCTGAAGTTCAGAGATATAATCCTGTTCAGTTTCGGGTACTTCTTCGTCAATCCCCACCACCAAGATAGCTGTAATGTATGCAGCTTCTCGATAATCTTTATTCGGTAAGGATGCGATCGCCTGCTCAATGACAACTTCAGGTTCTTCTTCTTCTAGCAAGCTAGCGACTTTCTGTGTTAATTCTTCAAAGTCGTCATCAGAATAATCTTCAAATTGGGAAACGCTACCTAGCATTTCACTCAAGGCGTATTCTTCTTCTATGGTTATGCCTTCACCATCAGCAGTCGCAGAAAGCAGTCCAATAACTGCGATCGCAACTTCAGGTTCTAGAGCAACTGAACTGGTACTACGGCCTTTGAGCAAATTGCGTTTAGACATAATAATCCTTTAAAAGTTACGTGATTACTGAGGAAGTAATCCCTTGCGATTTAGAAACTTCCTAAGATATAGGATTCCCAAAAAATAGGGAAAAATACAAATGCTTTTGCTTGTTAGTATGAATTTTTTCACAAAAGAACGCAGAGGATACGTACCTCTGCGTATAAAGACGGTTTAACCCAATACGGTTCAATTAAGGAAATGGTAGCGACTGTCTTAAAAGTCAAGCGATCGTTAGGCAAAAAAATTAACCAGAGGCAGCAAGAAAAAAACAGTATTCGTCACCCAAGGAGAAGCCCCTGCCCTGAATCTGGTATGGTCAGAAACCTCATGGCTAAAGCCGTGGGCTTGAAAAAGCCCATCTGACCAGACTAATTTATAAAAATTTTTAACTATAAACTGACTTCATTAAATGCTTGGCTCAACGCATCAACCAAATTTAATTGTTCTGCCCAATCTGTTAGGTAAGCATAGTCTAAACCTTGTTCCTGTAACTTGAGTATCCCCAATACATCGCGCCACTGTTTTTCAGATTGACTAACCCTTCCCCACAGCAACTTTTGTAAAATCATATCCTCTGGTGAAGCTATCCAAAATGGAGGTATTCCATCTAAATCAGGTAATATCCTACGTGCCATTTGCGATATTGCAAATGGTGAAACGTCATTAACATACAGGTCAGCATTAGCGATAGTTTCTGTATGCGTAATGTTCAGCATTCGCTCACTTCCTCGTTTTAAATCTTCAACTGCACCTGCCGGACAATAATATCCACCAGCTTCAAGTGTCATTACTAATAAATCAATTTGGTCAAGTTGGATTTCAATTACCAAATCTAAATCACGAGTTGAGCGAGGTTCACCATGAATGGAACTAGCAACACCACCACTAACGTAGTAAGGAATATTAAGGGATTCAAATAGTTTATGAAGTTCGCCTGCCAGAGTAATGGAATCTTGAATCCACATACTTTCATCAAAACCTTGTGGTTGGAAATTAGGAGTAAATTTATCTCCTAGCACAGCACGAGAAAATATCCGACGAATATCCTCCAAGGAAGCACCTTGATTTCGAGATTTAATTCCTGCTAGGGATAACTTTTTCAACCCGCGTTCATGGGCCGCAAACATTTTTATGCGTTGAGCGAGTGAGAGTTGCCGCAGCCGAGCAAATAGATAAATGTCAGCATTTATATTTGTATCAGTAGCTTGTGGGTGGTAATTTGGTTGTATAGATATTTGTAATAAGTGTTTTATATTCATAAAAAAACCTCGCGGGATGGAAATAAGCGTGGTTTTAGCCCTGAGAGGAAAAAGTGATCGCACTTTAATCTTTAATCAATGACTTGCCCTCTGGTAGACTTAATCTGTCCTCGCTTAGTTTTACTGTCAAGACGTTTTTTTTGAGAGCTACGAGTTGGTTTAGTGGGTTTGCGTTTTTGGGGCAGTATGACTGCACTTTTAATGAGTTCTTTGAGTCGTTGCAAAGCCTCTTGCCGATTTTTCTCTTGGCTTCGATGTTCTTGAGCTTTGATGACAATAACTCCTTCCTGGGTAAGGCGTCGGTCATTTAGCTTTAAAAGTTGTTCTTTATAAAAATTGGGTAATGATGAAGCCTCAATGTTGAACCGTAAATGAATGGCAGTTGAAACCTTGTTGACATTTTGACCACCTGCTCCTTGTGAGCGAATCGCGCTAATTTCGATTTCGCTATCGGGGATGATGATTTTGTGAGAAATTTGCAGCATATTTTATATATAGCTTTTATGTCCCTAAGAGCGCAAAGCCCCGATAGTGCTTTGCATACCAGGGGTAAAAGATGAAATTGACCAAACTGATGGATCCAGTTTTATCGATGTAACCGAGGATACAGCATTTTAAACGGGTAAATAGAACGAACGCTATCAAGTGGGCGGACATCAAAAGGTAACTTAATAGTAAAAGTGCTACCTTTACCGAATTCACTTTGTACATCTATGCTACCGTGGTGTGCCTGGATAATTGCTTGCGCGATCGCTAGTCCTAATCCAGAACCGCCAGTACTACGGGAGCGATCGCTATTCACTCGATAGAAGCGATCAAAAATCCGAGTCATTTCCTGTTGCGGAATCCCAATGCCCGTATCTTGAACCTGAATTACGGCATAATGGTCACTGCGATCTAAGTAAACAGTTACCTTACCTCCTTGTGGCGTATATTGAATTGCATTAATAATTAAATTGGAAAACAAGCGATAAAGTTGGTCTGCATTGCCGATAACATTTAAAGGAGTTGATACCCGTACTGAAGATGTTAGCGTTACACCTTGAGCGATCGCCAACGCGGCAAATTCCTCTATTAAGTCGTTAACAATATCATCCAAGCAGCAAATGTCTCGTTGCATTGGCACAGATTGACGATCTAGGCGAGTTAACAGTAATAAATCTGTCACAAGAGTTGTGAGTCGCTGATTCTGACGCTGTAAAGTTTGCAGAATGTCCCGCGTTTCTATTTCATCTATTTGGTGCATCAAAAGGGCTGATTCTACAGTCGCTTGTGTTGCTGCTAGAGGTGTCCGTAACTCGTGTGCGGCATCTGCTGTAAATTGTTGAATTTGTCTATATGAGCGATAAATAGGCTGCATTGCTAATCCTGCTAACCACCAACTAGCAACACCAACTAAAAGCATGATGATTGGTAATCCCAATCCTAAAGTGAGTTTTACAGCAACAAGATAACTATTAAAGTCTGCCAGACTTCGCCCTACTTGGATGTAACCCCAATCACGATTTTCTTGAGTGTGTAGAACAAAAGAAATCTGGTGGTAGAAGTGTCCTTTGCTGTCTTTGAGAGTTTGCCAAAGTTCCTTGTTAAATACTAGGGGTAATCCTTCTGGATAAGTTCCTGCGATCGCAATCAAGCGTCCGAAATTATCAAAAAAACGTACATAATAATTACCTTGATTGATTGCGCTTAAAATATGACGTTTAGAACTTAACTGTTCTTGAATACAGCTAGTACCAACTACACAAATATTCGGTAAAAGCTGCTGTATAACTGGTTCTAATTTGCCAGGTTGCTGTAATTTCAGTTCAATACTGTCGTGCAGAGTTCCCGCCACAGACTCCAGTTCTCGGTCTAATGTCACCCAATGAGCATGAGAAATCGCTCTATAGATGCCGAATCCGCACAAGCTTAAAATCAAAGCCATGACAAGCGCATACCACAGCGCTAAACGCAAGCGGGTTTGCCGAAATAGTTTATTCTGATTCATTAAATATCAATTAAGTAAAACAACTTAAATTGTTTTTTGCGCTATGGTTTGTTTTACATTTTCTATTATTTTTTTCATAACTGTAACTATGGAGATAATTAGAACCCCGACTTCTTTGAATATTCGGGGATCTGGACACCGCAAAATTTTACAAATAAGGAGAACTGTCAACAGTCATATTCAGACGATATTTAGGGGGATTGCACTTGTTAAAAAGTAATTTGATTAACTCGAAATTAAATAAAATTTGGTAAAATTGTAAGTCTGCCAATAGGATAATGAACGTAAAAATTAACAACTTTTTGCTAATCAGTTTTCCACTCAAATTCGGGAATATCTGCACCTATCATGATATTACGCAAAGTCCCAATTGGCAGATTCCGACCTTTATGATATGGCACAATTACTTGTAGTTGGCGATCATCATTTCGCCATTTACGATGGCTACCTTTTTGAGAAATCAGATCGAATCCGTAGTTTTGTAAAATTCTTTCAACCTCATCCGCATTCATTCGTCGGGTACGAGTCATCCTACCGTAACCTCGCGGGATATTGCTCCTGGTGCTAATTGAATTGGATCGGCTTCCAAATATAATTGAATTGCCTCGCGGATATTTTCTAAAGCATCTTCTTCCGTATCACCCGCAGATGTACAACCAGGTAATTCGGGACACCAAACAGCCCATTCTCCGGTTTCTTGATCGGGTTCGAGAATTACTCGCCACTTCATAGTCAATATGCTTCCTTGAAATTTATTTGACAGTTATAGCTATTTTTGAGTGTAACGGAATCTAAAATATACGAACCACTCTGTTCCACTCGCAATGACATACCTTGAAATTTTCACAGCGATCGCGCTTATGAGATTTCATCAGTAAGATTCAGACGATATCCCATCCCATGCAAAGTTTCAATCATGTTTTCGCAACCACTATTAGCTAGTTTGCGTCGCAGCAAACGCATTTGAGCAGCTACCACATTACTAATAGGTTCTGCACTCACCTCCCAAAGCTGATTGCGAATTTGTTCAGTAGTCACAATTTGGTTTGGGTGTTTCATAAAATACTCTAGTAACTGGAATTCTTTATTAGTTAAGGAAATCTCCTGTTTATTGCCTGTATTATTTTGACTAACAACCATATTGTTGCCGTAATCTAGAGTTAAGTTGCCAACAGTTAATTCTTGGGGCTGAAATTGGGGCGATCGCCTCTGCAATGCCCGCAATCTTGCTAATAATTCCGCCATACCAAATGGCTTTACTAAATAGTCATCCGCACCTGCATCCAGCCCCGTAACTTTATCTTCCATTCTGTCTTTAGCTGTTAGCATTAATACAGGTAAAGAACTTTGATGAGAACGTAGCCTTTTACATAACTCTAAACCTGATATTCCTGGCAGCATCCAATCGAAAATAGCTAGCGTGTATTGTGTCCAACTATTTTCTATATATGCCCATGCATCATTACCATCTAGTACCCAATCAACTAAATACTTCTGCTGTGTAAGAGTTCGCTTAATAGCAGCACCTAAATCTGGTTCATCTTCGACTAGTAGCACTCTCATAGAGTTTATCGATTAAAACTAAAACGTCCATCTACTTTTTCACCTTTAACATCAGCAGAAATTTTCACCTGATACTGACCAGATGCTTTTTCACTTAGTATGGCTGTGTAGTGTTTATCATTAGCATCAAAAGTAAAAGGAATAGTATTTTGTTTGCCATCCGGTAGCTGTACTTGAGCCGTGACTTTAGCATTAGGTACAGTTTCGTGGTTATCACCTGTTTGTAAATATAAATCCATCTGAGTTTGATTAGCTTCTTTCTCTGGCACAAACTCTAAGTGATATTTTCCAGTTTCCACAACTTGACCACCTTTAGAAGCACCATGCTTGCTATCTGTTTTAGCAGCAGGTACAGCTTTCTCGGCTCTTGGGGTAGAAGCAGTTGGACTATTTTCTGTACTAACTGTTTGATTACTGTTATTACAAGCCCCTAATAAAAGTACCGCTATTCCTAGAAAAATTAAACTTGATTTGAATGATTTCATCAATTTACTCCTCACTAGAAATAATTAATCTATGATTAAAAGGTGAATTACCAATCAAATACTGCGCCTACTTTTTTACCATCCTCAACAACTGACTGAGTTTGCTTAGTAGGCATCAAGAACTTACCAAACTGAGCATACAATGCAGGTAATACCAGCAATGTTAACGCTGTAGAAGTAAACAACCCGCCCAATACTACTACAGCTAAGGGTTGTAAGATTTCTTTGCCTGCACCTGTGCCAATTACTAAGGGTATCATTCCTAAAGCTGAAGTTAGAGCCGTCATCAAAATGGCGACCAAGCGCTCGGTTGACCCTTCAAAAATTACTTGGTGTAGAGGCATTCCCTGTGCAATCTTGCCGTTGTAGTTATCTACTAGCAGTAGCCCGTTACGCGTTGCTACACCAAATAGAGTAATAAATCCTACCAAAGAAGCCACAGAGATAATCCCACCCCCCAAAGCAATAGAAAATATACCTCCTACCAACGCTAGAGGTAGGTTAATCATAATCATCAGCATGGCAGCAACAGATTTAACTGCAAAGTACATTAAGACTGCAATGACGACCAACGCTAGTCCCCCAAACACCAGTAGATTCTGAGTCGCTCGTTGCTCAGATTCAAACTGACCGCCGTATTGAATAAAGTAGCCTGTGGGTAACTGTATCGCCTGACTGACTTTGTTTTGAATTTCTTCTACCGCCGAGCCTAAATCTCGACCGGAGACATTAGCAGAAACGACAATTAGGCGCGAGACATTTTCCCGGTTAATCGTGTTGGGGCCGGTTCCATAATCAATGCTGGCGACCTGAGCTAAGGGTATTTTTTGACCTGTAGGTGTATCTACCAACAAGTTGCGGATGATATCTAAATTATTGCGTGATTCTGACTGTAACCAAACCACTAAGTCAAATAATTGCTGGTCTTTGAGAACTTGAGATACAACTCGGCCATTGAGCGCGGTTTCTACCATATCGGTGAGATGACCAACAGTTAAACCATAACGAGCCGCCGCTTCTCGGTTGAATTGAATTTGCACCTGTCTAATAGGGACTTGGGGTTCGAGTTGTAAGTCTACGAGTCCTGAAATTCCGGTCATAGCAGTCTGAACTTCAGAGCCAATGTGGCGTAATTCTGCTAGATCAGGGCCAAAGATTTTGACTGCGATCGCACTTCTTACCCCAGATAATACCTCATCCATGCGGTGCGAGATAAAGC
>NZ_WVID01000035.1 GCF_010091925.1 Nostoc sp. B(2019)
AATTATTGCATCTATTGCTGGAAGACAACATATTTTGGAGGCTTTATCTGTAGCCAGATTTTAGAGAATTGGTATAAGAATAACCATCTGCGTGATGATTCATCCTAGTGCGGAGCAATCCCGGCAACGGACATATCCAACTTGATTTGGAATAGTTAAAGGGCAAATAATGGCAGGATGTTGAGCGTACCTAACTGGCGCTGTGATGGATTCGGAAAGCGAAAAAAATGAAAAGTAAGCGCAATGGCAACACCGAGCGTGGTAGTTGTTTTGAGCGTCTAGGGTGTCTTTGATAGCACCATTGAAAGTTCGTTTATGGACTCTTCAAGAATCCCCTGCCTTCTAGGCATGGGGAGTATCAAATCCTCAGACTATTTATAGAAGCTATATACCTATAAAGATAGAAAAAATACTTCGGTAATCAAAGTATTATTTACCCTAATCCTGATAATTGCTGTGTTTCCTAAATTCAATTTGGTGGAGTCGTAAAAATTTTGCGGCAAACTTTACCCCGGTTTGACTACGGGGTTTTTTATTTCCAGGGCTACGCCTACGCTAATTAACTAAGCTTGCAACGCCTTGAAGCACTTATTCAAAACTGTGTTGATGGTTTGTTTAATCTGATGATTGCGGTTCCACTTCTGGAATGCGATTTCGTACTCTTCACCCTTAGTTTGAAAAGTATTCCAGGCATCAAGTCCTACTGGCAATCCGCTGAATAGCAAAATATATAACGACCAAACAAGACCTCCACTAGTGAGCAAATCGAGCAGTATCAAAAAACCATTGACAATTGTATAGTTGCCGAGACGCTTCTTAAATTTTCTGATGCGGAAGGCGTCAAAGGCTTTTCGCTTTTGCACTTGCCCTTGTTGCACAACCCAGTCGCGTTCTGCCAGTTTTAAAGACTCTGGGGAAATTTCCAACTCAGTTGCGATTTCCAAAAGATGCTCATAAGAAAATTCTGTGTCTTTATCATCTGCTTGACGGGCGATCGCCAATTGCAGAATTTGCTGCACATCTTCTTGGCTATAAGAGCGGATGCTGTTAGGTTCAAACGCCGTCATAATTCTTTCTCTTAATCTTAACTTTTGATTGAGATTTGCTGCCCGACAGATGTTATGGAACCACGCCGCCACCAGCAGTAATATCTCCATTATCTCTACACTAGCAAATCTAGACAGTGCTGTAGGTGTGAATTTATCGAATTACGCCTAATGTGAATGAGGGAGAGAGGGGCAGGGGTGAAGTTGCAGTAAGTCTTTCCCCTCTGCCTTCTAACGCTTGACCCTTGAACGCCAGTCGCCTCTCCTAAAAAAGACGCTGCGCGTAGCTTGCTTCCCCGTAGGGGTACAAGTCGGGAAACCCTTTCGGCAGTTCCTCAGGGGGGAAACCCCCAAGACCGGACTGCCTCACCACGGCGCTGGCTCCCCTTGACCCCCCTATCTCCTTTCACTAACTGCATTGAGGCTGTCGAAAGGCATAGATATCTTGAATGACTTGTACCCAACCATTGGCGACAGATTCGAGAATGCGATCGCCTTTTTCTTTAGTTGCGGTTGTGGCGTCTCCAATCACTCCACTTTTACTTATATCTCGCGTCACCCAAGCCACAGGTAATTTACCCTCCCAACTCAGCAAAGTACTCTGTGATTGTTCTGGTGGATACTCTGCAACAGCTTTCTCCAGCTTTACTTGTTCTGGCAAAATCGACAGCATAATACTAGTTTCTGCATCTCCAGCGTGCATTCCT
This sequence comes from Nostoc sp. B(2019), assembly GCF_010091925.1. Lineage (GTDB taxonomy): Bacteria > Cyanobacteriota > Cyanobacteriia > Cyanobacteriales > Nostocaceae > Komarekiella. Next base: position 1,754 of record NZ_WVID01000035.1, read on the forward strand.
AACGCTGCTTCTTTCGGAGTCAATAATTCTTTGGTGATATTAGGCACACGCCAAGTAAACAGCGGAAATACCAAAAAGTCATCATACATAACATGCAAATCTCGCGCTGCCATTTGCATGACTTGGGGCTGTCCGCCGTGGGAGTTCATCAACACCAGTTTTCTAAATCCAGCACGATAGATACTTTCTCCCACTTCCATGATAATTGCCGTGAGAGTTGCTGTACTCAAGCTAATCGTGCCGGGAAAGTGTAAGTGTTCGTTAGACTTGCCATAATAAAGCGTTGGTAAGGCATAGGCGGGAATCCTAGAGTCCAGCTTTTCCATTGCTTTTCCCAGTACTCCCACACCAATAGCAGCATCTACAATCAATGGCAGATGAGGGCCATGTTGTTCAATTGCCCCTACTGGTTGAATGATCACCACATTTTCTTTATCTGGCATGGACTGGATGTCAGTCCAAGTGAGGTAGGAGAAAAAGCGCTCTGGAGGAATAAAACTATGCATAAGACTTGGATTACGCCATTTTTATCTTAACGGGATTGATGCAAGAAACAAGATTGTGGGCAAACTAACTTCAGCCAGGAAATTTACTTTTTGCTCACATCTTGCACTTAGCCCTGGCGACTCTTAATCGCTTAGTGCAACATGAGTCACCAAATTGCCCAATTGAAGCAATGAACCTTTCTGGCTTGTCATATTCCAAAAAGTTACCACTGCGCCTTGTACTCATCGCCCCCTTTGTGCTCCAAATATTTACGGCTGTGGGGCTGGTGGGATATCTCTCGTTTAAAAATGGACAGAAGGCAGTCAATGATCTTGCCAATCAATTGATGAGCAAAACCGGCAGCCTAGTTGATGAACACCTTGATACTTACTTAGCAACCCCGCATCAAATTAATCAAATCAACATTGATGCCATAGAACAGGGACTACTCAACTTACAAGACTTGCAAAGTACCGGGCGTTACTTTTGGAAACAAGCGCAGGTATTCAAAAATGTTAGCTACATTGGCTACAACCTGCAAACTTATCAAGGGGCGGGTGCAGGTCGTTGGCTAGCAGGTCAGGGGGTCGTAATTAGCGAAGATTCTGCTAAGAAAAACTACATCTACACGACCGATAGCCAAGGAAATCGCACGAAGTTGCTAGAAGTCGTAAATTATGATCCGCTAACCGATGTATGGTACGCAGAGACAGTAAAGGCAGGCAAACCCATCTGGAGTCGAATTTACGCATCAGAGGGATTTGAAGGATATGTTACGGCTTCGGCAAACCGTCCTATCTACGACAAAACTTCTAAACTGATTGGTATCTTAGGTGTTGATTTGCTGCTGTCGAATATTAGTGATTTTCTAGCCAACTTAAAAGTTAGCCCCAGCGCTAAGATTTTTATCATGGAACGCAATGGGCTATTAATTGCTAATTCCAGTCGTCAAAAACCATTTATGGTAAGGAATGGTAAAACGCAGCGCTTAAGCGCATTCAACAGCAACGACCTCTTAATTCAAGCAACAGCAAAGTATTTACAACAAAAATTTAGCGACTTTAACGCAATTAAAGACAGCCAAGAACTGAATTTTGAGTTCAAAGGCGATCGCGAATTTGTCCACGTTATGAATTGGCAAGACGAGTTTGGCCTGGACTGGTTAGTAGTTGTGGTTGTACCAGAAAGCGACTTCATGGCACAAATCAACGCCAATAACCAAACAACAATCCTACTGTGTTTTGGTGCATTAGGGGTGGCAACAGTTTTGGGAATCTACACTTCTCGTTGGATTACCAAACCTATCTGGGGGTTAAGTGAAGCTAGTAAGGCGATATCTTCGATGGGCTTCGCCTACGCATCTGGTAATCTAGACCAAGCAGTAGAAGTTTCGGATATTAAAGAACTCAGCATCCTCGCCAAATCTTTTAACCAAATGGCAGGACAGCTGCGGGAGTCTTTCACCGCCCTAGAAAAAACCAATCAAGACTTAGAAAAGCGAGTTGAAGAACGTACTGTAGAACTGAAAGCAGCAAAAGAAACTGCCGATGTTGCTAATCAAGCAAAAAGCGAATTTCTCGCAAACATGAGCCATGAACTCCGCACTCCCCTCAACGGAATTCTCGGCTACGCCCAAATTCTACAACGCGATAATACCGCTACTCCCAAGCAAAAGAACGGACTGAGTATTATTCAGCAGTGTGGCTCTCACCTACTGACATTAATTAATGACATTTTGGATATTTCAAAAATTGAAGCTAAAAAACTCGATATTTACACCAATGATTTTAATTTAGAAAACTTTCTTCTGGGAGTAAGAGACATCTGTAGTATTAAAGCAGAGCAAAAAGAAATCAGTTTTAAATATGAAGTAATTAATCAATTACCTACTGCCATTAATACTGATGAGAAACGTTTAAGACAAGTATTAATTAATCTTTTAGGTAATGCTGTTAAGTTTACAGAGCGCGGAGGAGTGACGTTCAAAGTAGAAGTTGTAGAAGATAGTAAAAATGAAAAATCTTCAATAGAAAATCAAAAAACAAATATCAATATTTGGAGAATTCGCTTTCAAATTGAAGATTCAGGCGTTGGGATGACTCCTGAACAATTAGAGAAAATTTTCTTGCCTTTTGAGCAAGTAGGTGATAGCAAACGTAAATCTGAAGGTACAGGTTTGGGATTGGCAATCAGTCGCCAAATTGTGGAGATGATGGGAGGTAATATCCAAGTCGAAAGTATCCCAAATCAAGGTAGCAAGTTTTGGTTTGACTTAAATGTGCCAGAAGCTACTAATTGGATCTCAACAAAGATGTCTAGTTATAACAAAAACGTGATTTCTTACCAAGGTAGACAACAAATAATTCTAATTGTTGATGACCGTTGGGAAAATCGCTCTGTAATTATCAATCTGCTTGAACCTGTTGGTTTTAAAGTAATTGAAGCAGAAAATGGAGAAGAGGGCTTAAAGAAGGTGCAGGAATTTCAACCAGATTTAATTATTACCGATTTAGCAATGTCTGTAATGAATGGTTTAGAAATGACGCAACATTTACGCTCTCAATCTGAATTTCAGAATCTCGTGATTATTGCGTCTTCTGCAAGTGTATTTAGCTTGAATCGTCAAGATAGCCAAGAGGCAGGTTGTAACGATTTTCTGCCAAAACCAGTGCAAAGTTCCGAATTATTTGACAAATTACAGCATTATTTAAGTTTGACATGGATTTATGAAGCAGAAAATAAATTATTAGAAAGTATTGTCTCTTTGGAAGAAATGATATTTCCACCTTCAGAACAACTTATCAATTTGTATAAAGCTGCTAAAACTGGTTACATTCAAGATATTCAAGAAGAAGCAAACTATATTATTAATAATCTAAACCCGAAATACACAGCTTTTGCTCAGAAAATATTAGATTTAGCAGAAGATTTTGATGATGAAGCAATTGTTAATTTAATAAAAAATAAACTTACCTAAAATTACCAATGATTAATTATCAAAAAGATTTAATTTTGATTGTTGACGATATTCCAAATAACCTTAAGGTTTTATTTGATATTTTAAACAATTCTGGCTTTAAAGTCTCTATTGCCAAGAATGGTGAAAGTGCATTAGAAAAAGCGCAAGAGACATTACCAAACTTAATTTTATTAGATGTGATGATGCCAGGAATCGATGGGTTTGAAACTTGCCATCGTCTAAAAAATAACCAAAAAACTAAGGATATTCCAGTAATTTTTATGACTGCGATTTCTGAAACTGTAGAAAAAGTAAAGGGATTACATTTGGGTGCGGTGGACTATATTACTAAGCCTATTGAATATGAAGAGGTTTTAGCCCGGATCAATGTCCACTTAGAACTGCGGAGAATGCAATTGAAGTTAGTACAAGAAGAAAAAATGTCTTCATTGGGACAATTGGTAGCAGGGATTGCTCATGAAATTAACAATCCCGTAAATTTTATTTATGGGAACTTAATTCATGCTCAAAACTATATTGAAAACTTATTACAATTACTGAAATTATACGAAGTTAATACGTTAGATACTAGTCAAACAATTCAAGATTTCTCAAAGCTAATTGAACTTGATTATCTCAAAGAAGATCTTCCCAAACTTTTATCCTCAATGAGGGTGGGATCTGAGCGGATTCAAGAAATTGTGCGATCGCTCCGAATTTTCTCACGATTGGATGAAGCGGAAATCAAAGAAGTTGACTTGCATTTAGGCATCGATAGTACTCTAATGATTTTGCATAGTCGCCTAAGAGCTACACACGAACGTCCAGCTATCGAAGTGATTAAGGAGTACGGTGAATTAGTATCCATAGAGTGCTATGCAGGACAACTCAATCAAGTGTTTATGAATATCTTATCTAATGCTATTGATGCAATTGATGAGAAGATTAATAATTTGCCAGTGTTGAAATTAGATAAATCAGGGGGAGATAAATTGATGTCCTCGTCTTTATCTACTCAACTCTCAACTCCAGACCTTATATTATCTAAATTTGAAATAAAATTTACACCTCAAATTAAAATTTGTACAAAACTAACTGAAGATAAAAAACTTATATTAATTCAAATTACTGATAATGGGATAGGAATGACCCGGGAAATCCAACAGCGGATATTTGAACAATTTTTTACCACTAAAGACGTGGGTAAAGGTACTGGTTTAGGATTAGCGATCGCTCATCAAATTATTGTGGAAAAGCATAGAGGAACCTTGGAAGTAAAGTCAGTTCCAGGACATGGCTCACAGTTTACAATTACCATTCCAATTTATTAGGATTAGAAGTCAGGAACTCTTAAGATACTTGTGCAGCGTAAATTGCGATCGCTTGCAATTCCCCAGATGAAGACTCTCAGCATATCCAGTCTGATCCAGATGCAGCAGGGGATAATAACAATATAAGCGGCACTAATAAGGACGTAAGCCAATGGCTGAAGAAAATGGATCGATTCGCACCCTATCAGTTGATATTGGCGGTAGTGGTGTCAAAGCCATAGTTTTGGATATTGCAGGAACTCCCTTGACCGAAAGAGTACGTTTAGAAACGCCCCAACCTGCTACACCCGAAGTTGTGATTAATGCAATTATCGTGTTAGCAGCTACTCAAGGAGAATTTCATCGCGTTTCGGTAGGTTTTCCTGGCGTAGTGCGGTGTGGCATCACGGAAACAGCGGTAAACTTACATCCAGATTGGATCGGGTTTGACTTGGAAACAGCATTGTCCAATCACTTACATAAGCCTGTGCGAGTGATTAATGATGCAGATATGCAAGGGTATGGGGCGATCGCAGGTAAAGGCGTAGAGTTGGTAGTTACTCTAGGTACAGGGTTCGGTTCGGCTTTATTTGTGGATGGTAAACTAGTGCCGAATATGGAAATGGGTCATCATCAGTTTCGCAAAGGAGAGACTTATGAGCAACAACTAGGGCGTGCAGAGTTAGAAAAAATTGGTGAGAAAAGATGGAACAGGCGTTTAGAAAAAGCGATCGCATCTTTGCAACATCTATTCAATTATGATTACCTTTACATCGGCGGTGGTGAAGCTGTGAGGGTAAATATTCAATTGCCGTTAAATGTGAAACTCATCCCCAATATCACTGGTTTATTGGGCGGTATTGCTTTGTGGCGAGAAGAGAAAAAATGAAAGGGGTCAAGAGTCAAGGGTCAAGAGTCTTTTATTTATTCTCCCTTGCCCCTCTGCCCCCCTGCTCCCCTGCTCCTCCGCCCCCACTTCCCCACTCCACAGACATCTCTACCTTGTGCGTAAGTCTAACGAGGGATGTATCTACCCTTAATCAAACTTTACATATAAGGAGAGGGTAAGGGTGATTAACCATGCAATTGAAGCCAATTAGTCAGCAAGTGGTAGCCGTAGTTGGAGCTTCCAGCGGAATCGGAAGGGACACAGCAGTAAAGTTTGCCCAACGCGGTGCAAAGGTAGTAGTTGCAGCACGCAGCGAATCAGGGTTGAAGTCCTTAGTAGAAGAAATCCGGGGCTTTGGCGGTGATGCAATGTATGTTGTCGCTGATGTCAGTGACTTTCAGCAAGTAAAAGCGATCGCAGACAAAGCCGTAGCCCAATATGGACGACTAGATACTTGGGTTCATACTGCGGCTACGGGTATACTTGCGCCTTTCGAGAAAATCACACCGGAGGAGTTTCAACGAGTTGTTGATGTAACTTTGATGGGACAGGTGTATGGTGCAATGGCAGCACTACCTTATCTCAAACAAGAGGGACGCGGGGCGTTAATTCATATTTCCTCAATGGAGGGTAGGCGCAGTCTGCCATTGCAAAGTCCTTATTCTACTGCCAAGCATGGTTTAGAAGGTTTCTTAGAAGCATTGCGCGTCGAGTTACAACACGAAAAGTGGCCTATCAGCGTCACCTCAATATTGCCTTCAGTGATTAATACACCTTTCTACAATAAAGTTCGTACTAAGCTAGGGGTGAAACCGACAGGGATACCACCGTATTACGATCCTAGTCTAGTTGCCGATGCCATTCTCTACGTTGCCGAACACCCCACACGCGATTTTATCGTCGGGGATGTAGGCAGAGTGTTAGATGTGCTACAACGCGTTTCACCGTCTTTAGTGGATTCAGTGCTAGCGGCGATCGGCTTTGCAGGACAGCGTACTAATGAGCCGAAATCAGAGGATGCGCCAGACAATGTTTTTGAACCGATAAACGGCTATGATCGCGTTGAGGGAGACTTTAAAAACCTGACAATACCAAGCTTTTCAGATTGGTGGGATATGAATCCAACCTTGAAGTGGGGAGCGATCGGTTTAGCGGCGTTGGGGATAGCTGCGTTTCTCGGTGGGTGGCATGACGGCAAGGATGTTTGATGCAGCAACGCGTGGTAGAGACAAGAGTAGGTGTAATTGTTCTCTATTCGCCTTAGTAATTAGTTAACCGAGTTAAATTTTGGCGTTGCTGAATTTAAATATGAAATTCCGAAATCGAGTGTTGAAAACTCTTATCTTTGCGTCTTTGCGCCTTTGCGTGAGACTAAATCCATACTCTTAATCAGCAATGCCTAAATTTTAATTTACCCATCGTCGAGTATTTTTGTCTCGTGAGCGAGTATCAAAGACTCGTCGCCGAGTATTTTTGTCTCGTGAGCGAGTATCAAAGACTCATCATCGAGTATTTTTGTCTCGTGAGCGAGTATCAAAGACTCATCATCGAGTATTTTTGTCTTGTGAGCATAAAAAATTACTACACTAATGTCTATTTAAAAAGCCTGCAAACATTAGACTTTATAACTTTTGATTGATGAGGTTGCTAGCTAATTAGACGAAAATTTTGCTGTAATTTAAAAAATATCAAGGAAGAAACATGGCTAGGATCAAAATGACTAACTTGCAACTTTTGAATAAAGTTGAAGAACAAGAACTATCTAATGCAGAACTTACAGCAGTCATTGGAGGAATTCAATTTCAGCTTCTAGGTAATAACTATGTAGATGCAACATTTGGGGGTTTTAGATTGACGCTTTAAATTTGACAGCGTGCTTGTGTTTGCGAACACTATAATCGTTAATCTGAAATTTTTTTATCTGCAACCTGACCACCAAAATAATAAAACTTATCGTTCTTCTGTCCTGCCTGAAACGGATAAATAGTAATACAAAATTAAATGCCTCACAGCTTATTACTTCTTCAAAGGTTGCACACTGACCATCTGCTCAACTTCATTGACAGTTATTCGCCCTAGTCCAAATTGCTCAATCACCGCTGCATTTGTTGTTAAATGTGTACTAATTTCAGCGACTCGGTACTGGCTCCCCTCCGAGGCTAAAGCCGCTGGTAACAATAACTGATCGGCTAAATGTTCATCTACTGGTGCGCCAGTTTGATGAAATTCCAGTAGTTGCTGACAAGCAATTTCTGCAACTGTTTCCGCTGATAACCGCAAACGCCCAAACCCACCAAACCCAGTCAAGCTATTTTGATATTCAGCAGTTAGGAAAATACCTGCTCCTGGTGCAACGCCTTTTTCTCGTAAAGCCTGTACAGTAACTTTCAACTGCGCTTCTCTTAACAAATTCTCGGCACGATTCGCCATCCGTTGCGGAATATGCGAAGGCAGCTCTGTGACTACCGCTAGTCCCCGCACCTGCTTTAAATCTCCCCGTTCTAGCAAGTTGATCCCACTAAGTTTACTACCACCAGTCACCCGCATCTCTACCTCTCCGCCACCTTGAGGATACCACCCCCAAGCGCCTAACTTAACTTGGGCTTCCACTCCCATACGTTGCAATATTGGCAGATAAACTTGCTCAATGTAAGTCACTGTCGGACTAAAGATGACATGAGTTCCACCCCGTAGCGTTACTAGGGAATCACCATTTGCTAGTGCTAAAGGTAAAAGAATAGTCTGTAAAACTAGAGCGATCGCACCAGCAGAACCACCAGTCCGCACTTCACTCACATCAAAAGTATAAGTTCCAGTTTGTACAGAACTACCAGGGATGAATTCCAGTAGCATTGAACCCAAAGCATCACCTCGGAGTTGAGCATTACAAATTCTTGCCGCAGCACGAACTGCTGTTAAATGTTGTGCTGCTAATCCTGGCTTTTTGCGTCCGGCGCGAATGCCTGTAATACGTATGGGTTCGCCAGTGATGGCGGCTAAACTTAGGGAAGTGCGAAGAACCTGTCCGCCTCCCTCTCCGTAGGAACCGTCAATGTCAATCATGCGCGATTTTAGGATGATGGAGCTACTGGTTTGCTCTCGAAACCATTGAGCAAAGTAGTGTGATTTTGGGTTTTCCCCACGTTTATTGAATCAAACTATAAGAGGTTACACAAATATACACAGATTCGGATCTGTGTGTCTCTAACTTTCTAACGTTGCATTTTTAATTATGAATTTTTAATTGCAAAGCCTTACTTTTACCGGGATTCATCAACCCATAAGGGTCAACCATTTCCTTAAATTTTAATTGCTCAGGATCAATAACTTTTCTTCCCCCATCTTCAATAATATACGTGTGAGGATTGGCAATAAATACACCCTGCGCTTCGTGGTAGCGGATAATTTCGTTGAGGCGTTTCTCCGTGGTGTAGCGCACAAGTTGCAAAGCACCAGGAATTACAGTACCATTCACCCGAAAAAATTCTAAATGCATCATCACCTCATCACCAAAATGATGATACAGGTGCTCTACCAGTTGCAAACTTTGATTAGCAGGAAACATACTTTGCAAATAGGTAATCGAAGTATCTACCGTCCGGGCGTGCAAGGTAGTATGGTTCCAGGTAAATTCTGCTAAATGTGTACCTTTTCCTGCTTCATTAGCTGGTTTTTGATAAGTAATCTTACCCCCATATTGCTGCACTAAACCAGGTAATAATTCCAAACTCGATTCGGCAAGCATCAATAATACCGGATGAGTACCTTGAGGAATGTAATTTTGCAGAGCGTGAAAATATTGGGGAATCTGGGATGCAAAGACAGAAATCAACTTCTTAATCATGCCATCAGCATTACCCAGCGCTTGACCAAAATTTACCGCTGCCATAAAGTCATCAAATGTGATAATGATTTCTGCCCAAGGATAAGCTGGCCCCAAGGGAATTTCTAACTCGGTAATAATGCCATTAATCCCCCAAGCATGATTCACCTTTTGCACATCGTCCCCCCGCAGTTCAATGATACGGGGTTCATCTTCTACAGTCACAACTCGCAATGCTAGGATATTACCGCGATCGCCTAGCAATCCATATTGTACAGACCCGATACCCCCACTCCCACCAGCAATAAATCCGCCAATTGTCGCTGTACGGTACGTCGAGGGTGTCATCCGCATTTCCCAGCCAATTTCTCTAGCTTTTTTATCCAACGCCGCCAATTTTACCCCAGCTTCTACCCGCGCCACTCCCGGTTTCACCCAAGGAATCTCATGCATCCGTGTCATGTCGAGAATTACGCCACCGTGCAGCGGTACGCATTGCCCATAATTTCCAGTTCCCGCACCCCGCACAGTCACGGTTACACGATGTTTAGCACAAGCAGCTGCAACTTTTAAAACCTCTTCTTCATTGGCGGGACGCACCACAATATCCCCCACTTTTCCCTCTAGTTTCGGCACTAACACAGGGCTAAAGGTGTGGTAATCCTGAGATAATTTTGCTACTTGGGTAGGTTCAGTGATAATTTCTAAACCTTCTAGAGAATTAATCAAAGTATCTAATATCGTTGTCATAGCTTATATCCTTTTTTCTAATGCAGACAGAAGTATGAGCGCATAACTTCTCCTATGGTCGTCACTACACGTAGCTTGATTCCCTGAAAGGTTACAGTGGAACGCAGAGAGATAATTCCTTTGCGTTACTCCGCGCTTTCCTTAGCGTCCCTTTGCGTTTTAAAACCTTAATTTTCTTCTTTAACAGCACTTTCATGCCACTTACTTAATATAAAGTCAGATACGGTACTCAGGCGAACGAAAATTAGTCCGCTCAACCCTGCTGTGAGAAAGCGATAGGGAAAAAGGTAATTCTCTCAGTTAAACGCTTACTAAATATCATTTTGCACCCAACTGACATATTTCCTTTAACAGATGGGTACTATAAGCTTACTCTGCTAACAACATCTTCATGAAGTTGCCTTCAGATAAAACAGATATCCGCAAACTTACTGTGAAGTTATGGTGTTTTTATGCTCTGCCCTTCCAGAATTAATAATTATCAAAAAATCGGTATTTCCCGGATTAAATTAAACAATTTATCAATGATATAACTTTAATAAATTGTTTTTTTGCCGCCATCTTAATTAGAAAGTTAGTAAATCAATATGCAGTAGTCGCACAACTAAAATCTCAAGTTTTGCCTCCAAAATCAATTTATATGCATCCTTGATTTTACCAATAAACAATCCATAATTCGCCACAAATCACTTGATAGGGAAGCAGCTATGTCTCGAAAGCGTCGGACATTCAAGGCAATTAAAAAAACCTTCATACAAATTACCAAGCAATTTTTATCTGCAATTAAAAAGCAAGTTATTTGGCTACTGCGGATTTTTGTTGTCACGGGAAGAAAACGAAGCTCAGTAAATGCTGGTTTTGTATTGCCAACAGTAGCAATGGTAAGTTTAGTAGTTGTACTACTAACAACAGCAATTTTGTTCCGGTCTTTTGAACGCTCCAAAAATGCTAGTAATGTCCGAGTAAATGAGGCTACTCTTAATGCTGCAACTCCAGCAATTGATCGCGCTAGAGCCAAGTTAAACAAGCTATTCCTTGATGGGCGACTACCACGAGCTACGCCAACAGATGATGCGTTGTACTCTACTTTAACAACCAATATCAACGAATACACCTTTGGCGACGAAACTCAACTACAGCTGACTCAAGGCTCAGACAATTTAAGGACAGCATGGCTGTACCCTGTAGATACCGACAACAACGGCAAATTTGATAGCTACACTCTTTATGGAATTTACTTTAGAAATCCTCCCATAAGTGGTGGTGAATATACCCGCGCTAGAAATTCCCTAGAGGCAAGAACTCCACCAATGACTGCTGGTAGTGTGAGTGGAGATTGTGGAGATACCCTAGGTACTAGTGCCACCTTAGTAGGTAGTACTGGCTGGTTTAATATTGGCGGTAAACTAAAAAAAGCCTTTTTTGCTTACACTGCAACTGTTCCTATTACCACTACACCGACAGATACTACTAATTACGAGAAATACAAAGGCAATAAAGGCTTTTCTGCCATAGAGTATCAACACGAGCGCGTACAACTTCCTCTAGTTAACAATGCTGTTATTTATGAAGATGATATAGGACTAACTCCAGGTACTAACTTCAACCTAAATGGACGGATTTTTACTAATAGTAACTTCCTCACTGCTTCCCCAGGAAGTAATATTACTTTATATCAAGTAAGCAGTAAAGCATCCTGCTTCTATGAAGATGATAATGCCAAAATTATTCTTGGTGGGAATTTAGGTGCTGGTGGATTTACAGATGCCAGTGATTTGAGTAACACCGCCAAAGTTCACTTATACAAAGGAAAAAGTACCGATCCCGATACAACTCTTGAGGTCACGGCTAACAAATCAGTTGGTGGGAGTCCGAACAATATAGCCTACAACAGTCTAGCTTATGTGCAGCGCATCAATCGCTTAGTTAGCGCCCATATTACTGCTGCAACTGCTGATCCACAGGAAGTTATAGATAACATTGCTAAAGAAAAAACGAAGCTTGGTTTAGCAAGTTACACCACAGAGGAAGATGAGAGGATACGCCAACAACAGCTAGAGCTTTACTTTAAAAGACGCACTCGCCGTGTACCTTATGCAGAAGTTGATTTTGGTGTCGATGCTCTAGGAAATTATAAAGTCGGGGGTAGTCAAGAAACTGAAGTACTTCAAGGCAGTGGTAACACGTTACGTCCACCAGATCCTTGGATGTATCCCATCAAACCCAGTGATGGTACAAGTAATACTGGTCTGGCGCTGAGGACTAACACAGGCGATGCGACAAAGCTTTTACCTGGTGCAACCGAACCAACTAAACTGCAAAAACAGTTAGGAGGTATAGAGCAATTTTTGGGTGACAGGGTTTTGATGGGTAACAACCTGCCTGAACTCTGGTGGAACGGAACAAGCTTTGTTGGGCCAAATCCGCAAGATACACAAAATATCACAGGTATTGTGTGGGACGACGGAGATGGAACTCGTACTCGTCGTAGTCGTGTAGAAATACTGGCTGATTTAGGAGCTACAGACCGAGATCAAGACTGGGAATTGGCAGCTGCTAAAGTACCGACTAATCCCCAAGACCCCGTTGGTGGCTTACGAGTGGTAACTGGTGCTGGAATTTATCTGCCTAGTGGTTATACTGTCACTGAGACTAGTGCTAAGTACACAGCAGCTAAAACTGCTACAGACAAAATCTGGTCAGATATGATGCCAGTTATTTCTACCGCTGCAACTGCAACTGCTACCAGTACTAAGGATGGAGATATCGTATTCCCAGATAACGCAAATACACCTTACCTGCGGATGCGGGCGACAGTGGTTTATCACTATAACATTGCAAGCTACAATCAGCAGACTCCAGCACCTATTGCTTGTGTAAGTAGCTACTACGATCCCACTGACAGCATTAGAGCTAAAAATCAAGTAGGTCTACCTAATGCCTCCCCTATTGGCTCTGACCCTAGTACAAATGTCACTGCTGCCAATGCTGGGAATTCCAATAACGGCATAGTTTACGCTGCTCCTGACATTGCTAGCGGCGAAACAACTTATGCAGCAGTCCTGAGTTACCAAGCCCAATTAAAATATCCCAATGGACGTTTAGTGAATGAGCCACTTCAAAAGGCTCTGGCAAAAACTGCTGCTAATCGCACTCTTTCAGAAAGGTCTGCTCTTGAATCTGCACTTTGCGCCCTCCAAATTTCAGATGGCACTATTAGCGTTCAGAGTACTCCTGTCATTCCTCACGGCGCAATTATAGAAACTGCCTTTCTTGATGCTAGGCAGATTAAGGCAATTCATGCAGAACAGTCAACACCTGGTATAGAAACATTTACTAATGCAGATGGTAACGGAACAGTTACGGCAAGTGTACCATCAGCGGCCAATTACAACCTTGCCATTGAACAGCGCCAACCTTTAGAAATTCGCGCCACAGTATTAGATATTGATAAGCTGCGAAAAACAACCATTAGCGGTGGTGTAACAACAACCGAATATTTACTACCCAACAGCGGTATTATCTACGCTACTCGTGATGACGCGCTTTTGGATGCGAGTGCAACAGGTGTAAACCAGAAAACAGAAAGTCCTGTTGACTTTAAACTTGACCCGACTCGTCGTCCCAACGCCATCATGTTGATCAATAGCGACCCTGATAGCAATGACGGCCCAATCTGGCGAACGTTGGCTTATAGAGATACAGAAAAAGGGTTAATTTTAGCTTCAAACTTACCTGTATATGTTAAAGGCAACTTCAATCGTCACACCCAACAAGAGTTCACAACAGCACTCGCGGACGATTGGAGCAACTTTTATACTCGCACCGCAGCTCAACGCAACGTTCAGTTTGCTTGTCGCTCAGGTGATCCAAGGCTGCCAAATTGTACTACTGGGGATGAATGGCGACCTGCAAGCGTAATAGCCGATGCTGTAACCCTACTCTCTAATAACTTCCAGTTGGGTTTCCGCAACGAGGGAGACTATGACCTGAACAACAACCTGGGAGATACTAGTTCTATTAACCAATTTAAACAAAATGGCTTTTCTACTAATGCATACGTCACTAATGCTCAATGGTATGATCCAGCCACAACAAATACAGAGGTTCCTCCTGTAGTTAGTAGTTCCTACCTCAATAACTTTGTTACACCAGTTCAGCGACGGGGAAAATTCAACGAGTATTTAATGGAAGTCTGCGAGAAACTACCTGTTTCAGCGTGTACACCTCAAGACTGGAAAGTTACAACAACTGCAAATTCATGGAATATTACAGATGGCATTGTAGGTAAAGCTGTAACTGATTTAGAGTCGGGTACGACAGCTACTTCTGCTATTACTGCATATCAACGCTACCCTCGCCGAGTTGCTTTCAAACGCTATACTCAAGCTGATGTTGATGCATATACAGGCCCTAGTCCAACGCCGCAATTAGGTGCGTTATTTTTTAATGGCAGTGGCAAGCCAGTTATTCTAGGGATTGATGGAGGCACAGTTAAGGAGTATAGCCTTGGAAGTAATACTGATCAACCTCCATTAGTAGACAATGCTAAAGCTTTGTGGTTTAAGACAAGCAATGATGACAAAGCAATTGATACTAGCAACCCAGGTTACTTGCAGGCTAGCTTCACAGCAGATGTAACGCCAGAGAACCAACCCATATTGCAGCCAGTCTTACAAATCAATATGCCCTTTGGTACGCCTCAAGCATCAAGCGGCACAATCGTAGGGCCTGGTAGCGGCAACTATCATAACAACTGGTTGCAAATAGCTAGCGAAACCACCTTCAATTTAGTCGCTGCGGCTGGAGATACTCCCCCACGTCCCGCTGAAGATAATGGTGGTTTGCACAACTTTGTAAGGTTCTTAGAAAACTGGAACTCAACTGGCAGTACAGCGGATGCTACAAAGGCTAGGATTAGTGGCTCCTTTATCCAGTTCAAACGCAGTGCCTATGCCACAGGCCCATTTAGGGCCTTGTTATCAGATGAGTATAAGATTACTGGGAACCAGCGCAGAGCTCCTTTCTACATTGCTCCTGGAAGGCAGTGGGGTTATGACGTAGGACTACTGTCACAATCACCTGACTTATTTGCTCAAAAATTGGTGAGAACACCAGATGATCTGCCGGATGAGTACTTCCGGGAAGTTGGTAGAGATGACAAGTGGGTAACAACTTTGCTATGTGCAAAAGACCCGAAAGGAACCGTTGTTGTGACTGACGATACTTATGTAATTGACCAAGATCAACGTCCTTCTAGCTGCCAATCTTAAAATCTTAGAAGTTGGTAATGAGCAATGATTAAACACAAACAACAGCAAATAAGCTGCCTTTCTGATCAGTCTGGTTTTACGATTATTGAGTCATTAGTAGCACTACTCGTAGTTGCTATTTTACTAACAGCGATCGCACCTGTAATCGTCTTAGCAACAGCGACCCGCGTTCAGTCTCGCCGAGTGGAACTAGCAGCTCGTGCTGCAAAAACATACATTGATGGCGTCAGAACTGGTGCAATTGCAGCACCGACTGTAATTACTACACTTGTTGCTCCAACTGATATGGATGCTGAACCTAGAAGAGTTTCAAGTCCAACTAAAGTAGCAGATTACTTCACTAATATGCCCCTTCCTACCCTAGGGTCAACAACTGGTTTGTATTGCTTTAATAAGAATGGCATCATTAGTAATCCAGACTGTACTAGCGATTTGTTTTACATTCAGGCTGGTCGAATTACTGGAGTTAACGACGGCTACCGTCTGGCAATTCGGGTTTATCGGGAAGATTTTGAGCGTAGTAAAACTTTAACTGCCAGCACAGGTACTACTAAGAATACACAACTGACTTTCACAGGCGGAACGGGTAGTCGTCAAGCACCACTCATAGAAATGACAACTGACGTTGCTAGTAGTACTACTTCATTTCAGGCTTTATGTCAGCGTCTTGGTGTTGCAACAAATAAAAGCTGTCAATAAAAGACTGGGCAAATTCACAATATGCGCTTGACCGCTGTGTATCTATTTAGCAACGGGAAAACCCCAGGATGATGAAAACACTAAAATTCCTACTCAGGAGCCAGCTGACACGCTCCAGAGTCGTTCAGCAAGTTGGCGGTTTCACAATGATTGAATTGCTGATAGCCATGATTCTGGCATTCCTTGTCATCACCCCATTGATGGGATTCATGATTAACATTATGAATACAGACCAGCAGGAACAAGCCAAGGCAAATTCTGAGCAAGAAATCCAAGCTGCACTAGATTACATTGCTCGTGATTTACAGCAGGCAATTTATATCTATGATGATGCCGGAATCGAAGCTATTAAGGATAAACTACCTGATCGAGCACCAACGACGAAGACAGATAGAGTTCCTGTCCTTGTCTTTTGGAAGCGCGAATTAGTTAGCCAAGCAATTACAATTACAGGCAGCCAAAAAGATGATACTTTTGTTTACTCATTAGTTGCCTACTATTTAATTAAAGACACTAGTGCCACTTGGTCTAAAGCTGCTCGCATCGCCAGATGGCAAATTAGGGATGGCGTAGCAGATCCCAGCAGTACACAAACTTGTGGAAAGTATTTAGCAGGTCAGTGTCCTGACATAGGTTTTGCCCCATTTAAACTCGATGGAATAGGCACGCTAGCCGAAAAGATGAATGCTTGGACAAAAGCTACAGCAGATTACACTGTCAATACCATAGTGCTTGTTGACTTTATTGATCAAACCAAAACTGACGACGTACCAGCAGCGCCAGGCGTAACATGCCCCTCCAACACCGTTACCCCCCCCATTACATGGTCAAAAGTATCACCAAACACAGCCAGCTTCAATACTCGTGATGCGGGTAAAATGACTAGCTTTTATGCCTGTGTTGATAGAGTTAACACAACAGCACAAGTATTTATACGCGGCAATGCACTTGCTCGCATCGAAAACGACTCAACAAAGCTGAATTACACTGAAAGCAAAAAAACTTATTTTCCAACTGCAAGTGTACGAGTACAAGGACGCGGATACTTGTACACCAAGTAAATGCTGAAAATCAAAGGATTATTCAATGGCAACTGATTATGGAAAATTTAAGTTTGAAGTTATTGCACCCCAGCGACTTGAACAGAAAAAGCAAACAGCGATATCTAGTTAACAGGCTGCGCTATGCTTCTGAATACACCCAACAGGATGCTGGCTTTAGTTTGCTGGAATTAATCGCAGTAATGTTGATGATAGGAATTCTAGCTGCGATCGCGGCTCCTAGTTGGCTTACTTTTGTAAATCGGCAGGAGATAAATAAGGCTAACGACGCCATTTTCGCCGCACTGCAAGACGCACAGCGTGAAGCTAAAAAGAAAAAACTTAGCTACAGTGTCAGCTTTCAAAAAAATAGCACAACCCAAAATATAGAGGTTGCTATTTATCCTACTAAAAAGAGTGATGGTAGTAATTTAACTTTTGCTGAAATCAGCACATGGAAACCTTTAGGGATAGATGTGGGAGCCAATTCTAAGAAATTTCTATTGGGCGCAAATCTCAGTGGTGAAAACACTGCCAATTCTACAGCTAATTCTCCTGTATCCTACATTTTAAGTACACCAACAAAAATGACCTTTGACTATATGGGGACTTTACCAAATGCCAACTTTGGCACGCCACTTACACCTTCAGTAGAACCACCTGGGTTAAAAATAGCGATAGCTATACCAAGCTCTGGAAGTTCTACATCGCCCAGTAGCATAAAGCGATGCGTTATTGTGAAAACTCTCTTAGGCTCAATGATCACACCGAGAGAAGTTTCTCAGTGCGATTAAGTAATACTTGTGTAGATTCTCAAAAATAAATACATAAAAATACTGTACATAAAACTGCTTGTTGATAGCAAAATTAAAACATCATGTGCAGTTTGAGAGTTTGATTTATTTGATTCGCTAGTAACAAATTAGTTTTACAGTCTGCCATTCTGGATTGTGAGCATTAGTTGAGTATATTTAGTAATCTGTCCTAATAAAAGTCTAACTTTTGCAAGATGACTGAGAGCCTTGACTTTACTGTAGCTATCCCAACTTACAACGGTGAAAGTCGTTTGCCTGAACTACTGGAGCGGCTGCAAAACCAAATTCACACAGAAAAGTTAACTTGGGAAATTATAGTTGTAGATAATAACAGCACTGATCAAACAGCTAAAGTTGTTCAAACTTATCAAAAAAATTGGCAATGCTCTTACCCTTTAAAATATTGCTTTGAAGCACGACAGGGAGCAGCTTATGCTCGAAAACGAGCAGTTGAAGAAGCTAAAGGCAAATTTATAGGTTTTCTAGACGATGATAATTACCCAATATCAACTTGGGTAGCCGCAGCTTATGCTTTTGGTCAAAAGTATCCTAAAGTGGGAGCTTATGGTAGCCAAATTCATCCTAAGTGGGAAGTAGAACCACCGGAAAACTTTCAACGAATTGCCCCATTTTTGGCAATTACAGAGCGAGGAAATTTACCGCTACTGTATGAACCTGCAAAAAAATTGTTACCGCCTTCTGCCGGACTTGTTATCCGCAGACAAGCTTGGTTAGAAAGTGTACCAAATAAGTCTATTTTAACTGGTAGAGCTAATGGAAATATGCTGACCAGTGAAGACTTAGAAATGTTGTCTTACATCCAAAAATCAGGATGGGAAATTTGGTATAACCCAGAGATGGAGATTTATCATAAAATACCAAGTTCTCGGTTGAGAAAAGACTATTTAATTCCCTTTTTTCGAGGTATTGGACTTAGCCGATATGTAACGAGAATGGTAAATATAAAGCCTGGATATAGACCAGTTATTTGTTTAGCTTATATGATAAATGATATACGTAAAATTACTTTTCACTTAGTTAAATATCAAATTAAGTTAAAAAGTGATTTGGTTGCGGCTTGTGAGATGCAACTATTTGTTAGTAGCTTGATTAGCCCTTTTTATCTGTGGAAAAATGGTTATTTAAAAACCAATAATAAATAAGTTGACTATACTATATATGAATGAGTTATTAATTGAAAGCTTAGATATTACCGTAGCCATTCCTACATATAACGGAGCAACTCGTTTACCTAAGATTTTAGATAAACTTTTTACCCAGAAGAGAATAGGACATCTTAACTGGGAAATTGTTATTGTGGACAATAATAGCTCCGATAATACATGTGAAGTAATAGGAAATTACCAAAAGATATGCAATAGTAACTTATCATTGAACTACTTTTTAGAAACCGAACAGGGAGCAGCCTTTGCAAGACTACGCGCAGTACGCGAAGCCAAAGGTGAGTTAATTGCATTTTTAGATGATGATAACTTGCCCGACCCGAATTGGGTAGCAGAGGCCTATGCATTTGGTACTGAGCATCCCCAAGCAGGCGCTTGGAGTGGGCAAATTCATGGTGATTTTGAAGTGAATCCACCAGAAGGCTTTGAGAGAATTCAAGCTTTTTTAGCTATCAGAGAACACGGACTAGAACCACATTTATTTGATGCGGATAATTTAAGACTTCCTCCTGGTGCAGCCCTTGTTGTTCGTAAACAAGTATGGTGTGAGAATGTTCCACAACGACCTAAATTGAGTGGAAAATTACCTGGCATTTTGGTACAGGGTGATGACTATGAACCATTGCTTTACATCCATTATGCAGGCTGGCAAATTTGGTATAACCCAACCATGCATACTTATCACCAAATACCACATTGGCGATTAGAAAAAGATTACTTACTAAACCTAGCTCGTGGCTGTGGTCTGTGTATTTATCAGTTACGCTTGATTAATACTAAAAATTGGCAAAAACCAATAGTATTTGCGAGAACATTTTTGGGTAATTTGCGCCGAGTTTTAGAGCATTTAATTAAGTATAGGGGTCACTTAAAAAGTGATTTAATTGCGCTTTTTGAAATGCAATTTTACTTGGGTAGCATGATGAGTCCTTTTTATTGCTTAAAAAGAATTATACGAAAGTTAACTGACTAATTAGTTATCTATTTATTATAATTTTCTACTTTTCTGTAGAAAGATACTTACATTATATCTATACTACTGAATCTCAAAAAGTAGTAATACTAAATTTATACTTGTTGAAAGTAACGGTTATATATAAACTTTTATATTTTTTACATAAGAATGTTAGTTTGCCAGGATTACAGGGAACACTAAATTTATCAACCCTGATATAAATCAGCTAGACAATGCCAAATATTTCTGTAATCATCCCTGCTTACAATAGCGAAAAAACTATTAAAAGAACAATTGAATCTGTTTTAAATCAAACTTTTGTTGACTTTGAGCTAATTATAATTAATGATGGTTCGCAAGATTCAACTTTAGATATAATTTCACAATTCAAAGACTCCAGAATCAAAGTATTTGCCTTTAATAATTCTGGGGGAAACGTCAGTCGTAACCGTGGGCTGAATTATGCAGTTGGAGAATTTATTAGTTTCTTAGATGCAGATGATATCTGGATAGCTGATAAGCTAGAACTTCAGTTGAAAGCTTTGCAGGAAAACTCTCAAGCAGCAGTTGCTTATAGCTGGACTGATTATATTAATGAAAATGATGAATTCGTAGTTTCAGGTACACATATTAATATCAGTGGAGATGTTTATGAGAATCTGTTATTGACTAATTTTTTGGAGAATGGTTCTAATCCTTTGATTCGTAGAGAAGCTTTAATTGAATTGGGTGGATTTGATAAATCCTTAAGTGCTGCTCAAGATTGGGATATGTGGTTGCGATTAGCTTGTAAGTTTGATTTTGTATGCATACCATCTGTACAAATTTTATATCGAATCAGTGCTAATTCAGTTTCTTCTAATCTTGTCAGACAGGAAAAAGCCTGCTTACAAGTGCTTGAACAAGCGTATCATGCAAGACCATCAGCACTTAAAGATAATTGGAATATCAGCCTTGCAAATTTATACAAATACCTGACTTGTAAAGCCCTACAAAAGCCCTTTAATCGACAAAAGTGTCTAGTAGCGGCTAAATTTTTATGGAATTATGTTTTGAATGACTCTTCAAGGCTCCAACGTATAACTTTCAGCTTAAAATTGTTATTAAAAATTGTTATAATCTTTTTCCTGCCTACCTTACTAAACAGGACTATTAACCAGCGCGGAAACAGAAGCCAAGAGGCTGAAAACCGATCAGAAAATCAAAGTGGATACTCAGGTGCATTTACCGTCTCTAGTTAATGCAAAAAATTTCTTGAATAATCGCTCTAACAGTGGCTTTACTTTGCCAGAGATGTTAGTAGTCGTTGTATTAATTGGTATATTGGCTGCACTGGGAATACCTAATTGGCTGGCTTTTGTGGACACCCGTCGTCTAAACACTGCACAAAACGAAGTTCACCTTGCTATGCGTCAAGCTCGAAGCCAAGCCACCAAAGAAAAATTGACTTGGCAAGTTAGCTTTCGTGAACAAAACGGTATTGTTCAATGGGCGGTTCATCCTGCTACAGTAAACCCATCTGCCGCTAACTGGAATAATTTAGATTCCAGTGTCCATTTTGATTCTGAGACAAACTTTCCCCTCTCAAATGGAATACGCAAAGTTGAGTTTGACTACAGAGGTAATGCTAAAAGCCCCAACGATCTAGGACGGATCACGTTATCTAGTAAATATGGTGGTAAAGCTAAGCGTTGTGTTATTGTTTCGACAATTATAGGGGGAATGCGAACGGAAAAAGAGCAGGCTACAGCCGAAGGCGGCAAGTATTGCTATTAAGATATTTTTAGTTTATTGAAATAAGGTATTGTGTGCTGAAATCACTAAAAATCTCAAAACAGCACTTAATTATTTTTACTCGCTATCCAGAACCAGGGAAAACAAAAACCCGACTGATACCTGCTTTGGGTACTATTGGCGCTGCTAATCTTCAACGGGAGATGACTGAATATACGATATTTCAGGTTAGAGAATTGCAAAAGGTAACTGCTATATCTGTAGAAGTGCGATTTGCAGGTGGTAATTCCCAACTCATGCAAGACTGGCTGGGGTTGGGTTTAGCTTACCAGCCTCAAGGTGAAGGGGATCTTGGTTCACGCATGGCGCGATCGCTATTTGATGCTTTTGAGTCTGGTGCAAAAGAAGTAATTATCATCGGTACGGATTGTCCTGGAGTGAATGCCCAGATTTTAGCAACAGCCTTTGAGCAACTACAAGCCTTTGACCTTGTGCTCGGCCCGGCAATCGATGGTGGTTATTACTTGATTGGTTTGCGACAACCTATCCCTGAGTTATTCGTTAACATCGAGTGGGGAACTGCTCAAGTATTCCAAAAAACTGTGGATATTGCTCAGTTACTAAATTTGTCACCTGTATACTTGCCTACCTTGGCTGATGTTGATCGTCCAGAGGATTTGCCAATTTGGGAACAAACTCTTGAGAAGGAGTGGGGGAATGGAGGAGTGGAGAATAGAAACTAAATTCTTCACAGTACTCAATACCCTTACTTGGTTTCGTATCTTCCAACACCAGGAATTTTCTGAAGACAGTCTACATTACAGATGCTACTGTGGTGTAGTTTAAAACCAAGAGGTGAAGATTCTTGACTAGTCTTGAATCAGTCTTGTGTTCATACACAACATTTAAAGTTATGGGAACAATATTCAAGTAACTTGAAATATGAAAATCACTCTTATTTACCGCAAGTTTGAAAGACTATGGTTAACCGTTTTGCTGCCTTGAATACTGCCTTAACACTGAAGGTGGTTGGAATCATCTGTATTTTGTCCTTTTTTGTAGATTTTGTGATTCTACTGCTACCCTTTCAACCAACTGATCGGGGATGGCAAATCAGCATAGCAACAGCCCTGGTTGACCGGGGAATTGTACCTCTGGTAGGATTGGGGCTGCTGTTTGCTGCATATTGGATTGATAGTGCTGATACTGGCGATCGGCCATCAGGTGTCGATTTAAGATTTCCCGCCCTGATTATATCCAGTATTTTAGGGTTAATGTTCTTACTGATTTTTCCTTTGCACCTCAACAATGTGCGTCAAGCTAGCACTCAAACAGTAAATCAAATTTCCCAGGATGCGGATCAGGCAGAAAATCAACTGAAAAACCAGCTATCTCAATTCCAAGCACAACTGAACAACGATCAAGCAAAAGCTCAGTTAGAACAATTGCGAAACCAAGCTAGAGCTCAGTTTACTGAACTACTTAAAGATGAACAGAAGTATAAGCAAGCACTAGAAAATCCCCAACTTCCCGCTGAGCAAAAAGAATTACTCAAGAAGTTTAAAGCAAATCCCCAAGAACTTGAAAAATTTATCGCGCAGCGCACAGATCCTCAAGGAGTTGCAAATCAAAGACTGAACCAAATTCGCCAGCGCAGAGACGAAGCTGAAAAACAAGCTAAGGATAATGCTTGGAAGTCTGGACTGAGGATTGGTATTAGCAGTTTGCTGTTGTCTATTGGTTACATTATCATCGGCTGGACAGGATTAAGAGGTATGGGTAGTTTACAAGGTGGTGGACGTAAAGCTACCGCGCGTTAATCAACTATCGGTATGGCAGTAGGACGCATCAACCAGTTTTTGATGGTTCATGCTGCCACATGCCCAATGGCTAAAACAATAAAAAGATAATTAACAACTTAGTTAAATCGCTATAAAACCTGGGAATGTTCTCAATTTACATACTGACATATAACGAAGAACTAGATATTGCTGCTTGTATCGAGTCGGCGATGCTATCGGATGACATTATTGTTGTAGACTCATGCAGTAGCGATCGCACCGTAGAAATCGCCAGTAGATATTCTATCCGCAGCGTCCAACATCCTTTTGAAAGTCACGGACGCCAACGCACTTGGATGTTAGAGTCTATCCCCCCCAAGCACGAATGGGTGTACATTCTTGAAGCCGACGAACGGATGACACCAGAACTTTTCACTGAAGGCGAAAAGGCTATTCAGAATCCAGACTACATTGGCTACTACGTTGCCGAACGTGTCATGTTCATGAATCGTTGGATTCGTCATAGCACCCAGTATCCCCGTTATCAAATGCGTCTCTTCCGCCACGGTAAAGTCTGGTTTACAGACTATGGTCATACTGAACGAGAAGTTTGTGACGGTGCTACTAGTTTTTTAAAAGAAACTTACCCCCACTACACTTGCAGCAAAGGCTTGAGTCGTTGGATTGAAAAGCACAATCGGTATTCAACAGATGAAGCCCAAGAAACGCTGTATCAACTAGAACAGGGGGAAGTTAACTGGCGAGATTTATTTTTCGGTAAGTCAGAAGTCGAAAAACGCCGCGCCCTCAAAGATTTGTCTTTGCGTTTACCCGCTAGACCGTTGCTACGCTTTTTGTATATGTATTTTATTTTGGGTGGCTGTTTAGACGGACGTGCTGGAATGGCTTGGTGTACATTGCAAGCATTCTACGAATACCTGATTTTGCTCAAAGTCTGGGAAATGAAGTATTTACCCAAGCCCAGCTTAGATGCAAAAGTAATTCTTGCAGAAGAGAGTACACAACAGGTGCAGTGCGTGGCTTCAGAAACTACACAAGCTGATGCAGCTTAGAGAAATTTGGGAGTTGGGAGCCAAAAGAATTTTTCTTTTGGTTTTGATTTCCTAAGCCTTTAAGAGTGAAATTTTAAATATACATTAGCTGATTACGGCCCAAATTTGATAAATTAATGTTTTTAACATAAGTTTTTCAGAAAAGTCGCTCCTAGCAATGCGTAAGTTACTCACCAGACAAGACAACTTCTAAGTTTGCCTGGTGGTACTTTCACAATCATGAGCAGCTTTTGGCTGAGCGCGGTAGATTAGTAATACCTAGAGACTTGCAACAATCATTTACAAGTCTTACAAAGAAAAGTAACATCCTCTAAGACTAACCATCCGCTAGTCGGTTGGCACATGCCTATTCATACACAGTTGTATGAAAATAGCTGATTTCCGGCAACAAGTGAGTATTTCTGTGGTAGCAGCCAAACAGCTTGCTGTTTGGATAATTATTTGTGGCAAAAGATGCCTGAAGTAAAGTCTTCGCAATTTGACGAATCTGCTGGTATGAAGACCAATAATCAAAGTTCCTCTAGCCTCAAAAAGGAGAATCAGGGCTTGGTAATCGAACGCCTAAAACAGGACTTAAAAAATGACCTGATTGCTGGTTTGTTGGTAGTTATTCCGCTAGCAACCACCATCTGGCTAACGATTACAATTGCTACTTGGGTAATCAACTTTCTCACCCAAGTTCCGAAACAACTGAATCCCTTTGATGGGTTACACCCAATATTAGTGAATTTGCTGAATTTTGTAGTGGGATTAGCTGTGCCATTACTAAGTATTCTCTTAATTGGCTTAATGGCTCGGAATATTGCTGGGCGGTGGTTGCTCGATTTTGGTGAACGCATACTACAAGCTATTCCCTTAGCTGGACAGGTATACAAAACTCTCAAGCAGCTTTTGGAAACAATACTAAAAGACTCAAATGGCAAGTTTCGCCGTGTAATTTTGGTAGAGTATCCCAGGCGGGGAATTTGGGCGATCGCCTTTGTCACTGGCGCGATCAGCGGTGATATCCAATCTCAAATGCCTCACCCGATGCTGAGTGTTTTTATCCCCACCACCCCAAACCCCACCACTGGATGGTATGCAGTAGTTCCTGAAGACGAGGTAGTCAACCTCTCGTTGTCGATTGAAGACGCCTTTAAAATAGTTGTGTCTGGTGGCATTGTCGCCCCCAATACGCCCTTGGTTTTTCCCAAAGAATCACAATTGGAAGAGAAACACGAAGAAACAAAGCAGTCGGCTATCCCCGTCGAAGAAACTTAAAATCAATCAGGCAAAGTCACAAGCAATTGGATAACGTTGTTGTTTGGCTGTGCCAAAATTGATACACTTTTAAGTCCGTTCCTCCTGGTTAATCAATTCTCGCACAATCACCCCTCACTTTTATGCAACCTCGTAAACCCCAGCAAATTGCTCGTGAGTTGGCGCTTTTAAGCCTTAGCCAACTGCCAGTAAACCCCAAGAAATTGAATCAATTGCAAGACGATCAACTAGTATCGAAGTTGGTACTAGGCGCAGTACGCACCCTGACATCAGAAGTGCAAGATACTTTGGACAATGCCGCAGGTGAATTGCAACGCAGCAACGATCGCCTCTTAAGCAGCCAAACTCGGGCCTCAGACATCAACACTGCCAGAACAATGCTCCAAGAGGCGATCGCATATACCCAAACAGCAATCAATCAACTGGGTACAGCAATTGATTTCCCAGAATTGATTCAGTTAGCTAATCAAGACAAAGGAGTCCGTAATTACGCCAAAGATATTGTAATTGCAGTCAACGAAAATCGAAATATTATAGATGAACTCATTTCCACTGCCTTAGTAGATTGGCAAGTAACTCGCCTCGCCCAAATCGACCGGGACATACTGCAAATTGCTGTAGCAGAAATGAAGTTCCTAGGAGTTCCAGATAGCATTGCCATCAATGAAGCAGTGGAACTAGCCAAACGCTACAGCGGAGACGAAGGCCATCGGTTTATTAACGGCGTTTTGCGCCGAGTTACAGATCAGAAAAAAACCGCGTAGGGTTTCCATCTCATTTTCTCAGCTGCATGAGTGCTAAGTTTTGAGCTAAGAGTGAAGAGGCAGTTGTTTGCAAAAAGAAATCCGTAGCTTGCTTCCCGCAGGGTACATCTGCTTCCGGCTCTGCTTTCCTCCAAGGGCGAACATTTCAAAACTTCGAGGTTCTGCCCGTTGTAGCGACTCCTCTCAAACTGGCGTTGAAAAGTGAGGATAACCTGGGGGTTTTCACTCCAGGAAAGAGTACACGGTTAAATTAAACTCATAACTTATAACTCATAACTCACATAACAACTACTACTTACTGTTGCAATGGTTTTTAATTGGTTCCGTCGTCAATATAACGATTCCTCTAAAACTCCCTCTGAGCAGAAACAGGAAGAAACTCTTCCTGTAAAAGAACCTCAAACAGAGCCAGCCGAGACTTCAACGCCAACGGCAGAAACTACACAAGAGACAGGAGCGGATTTGTTGGCATTCGCTAAAGCCGCCTACAAAAATATCCAGCAAAAACAACAATCCCAGGCAGAAGAAACTCCGCCTGATTCAGTAGATGCTCAAGTCTCACAAGAACAACCTGAAACTACCGAAGCTGTACAAGCGCAAGTAACGGAAACGGTACAAGAAGCAGCTGAGGAAACTGCTGACACCACTTTAGAAGCTGCAACTCCTGAAGAAGTAACGGAAACATCACAGCCGCAAGCAGCAGTTATTGATGTTGCCCAAACAACTACTGAAGAACCTGTTGGCATAAATGAAGAGAGTGTAGCAAGTTACGATGAGCTAAATGTCTCTAGCCCAGAATTAACTGCGAGCGAAAAACCAACAGCCACGCCAGAGGCAACACAGCCAACAACGCCAGCCACCTTATCTTTCTTAGAACGAGCCGCAGCAGAACGGCAAGCCAGGCAGGAACGACTGCTCGCTAGCGCGATTGAAGTACCACAACCGGAGATAGTTCAGCCACCAGCTACAACTGCACCAGAGACAACAGAAGAAATTCCTGGATTGACATTTGATGAAGGGTTTGTTTGGTCAGCAGAAGTTTTGGCAGCCCAAGGTAGACGTCCAGAAGACGTTTCTCTTGAAGAAATTACCTGGTTGAAAAAGCTCCGCCAAGGTTTAGACAAAACTCGTCGTGGCATCCTGAACCAATTGAAGGCGATTGTTGGTAAAGGGCCGCTCAATCAAGCCGCTGTGACGGAAATTGAGGCGTTGCTCCTGCAAGCTGATGTGGGTGTGGAGGCGACAGACTTTATTATTGACGCCTTACAGAAAAAATTACGAGAAGAAGTCACTCCACCAGAAGAGGCGATCGCTTATCTGAAAAAAATCTTGCGGGATATGCTGGATGTGCCGAGCCAAACATCCTACAAATATACTTTTACCCCAGAAAAAGACACTCTCAATATTTGGTTAATCACCGGGGTAAATGGTGCTGGTAAAACCACTACCATCGGCAAAATTTCCCACTTAGCCCAGAAATCTGGTTATAAATGCTTGATTGGAGCAGCAGACACTTTCCGCGCTGCTGCTGTGGAACAGGTGAAGGTTTGGGGTACTAGAAGTGGTGTAGAAGTAATTGCCAATCCTGGAAAGAATACAGATCCGGCAGCAGTGGTGTTTGATGCGATCGCAGCTGCTCAAGCACGGCAAACGGAATTACTTTTAGTAGATACTGCTGGGCGACTGCAAAACAAGAAAAATTTAATGGATGAACTGAGTAAAATCCGTCGCATTATCGACAAAAAAGCCCCAAATGCCAAAGTAGAATCATTATTGGTTTTAGATGCCACTTTAGGGCAAAATGGATTGCGGCAAGCCGAAGTCTTCTCCCAAGCCGCTCAACTCAGTGGCGTTGTCTTAACCAAGCTCGATGGTACTGCCAAAGGAGGTGTAGCCCTCGCCGTTGTGCAGCAGTTGGGTTTACCAATTCGCTTCATTGGTGCTGGTGAAGGCATCGAAGACTTACGCCCTTTTTCCAGCTATGAGTTTGTCGAAGCGCTATTGAGTGGTTAAGTGGCTAGTTGGAAAATTGTAGTCAAGATTTTCTCTTTACAAACTCATAAATTTAGGGCTTACTGATCTGGTATTATCACTTGGATAAACTACAAACAAAATGCTGGAAACAGTGTAAGTCCTAATTTCATTAGCTTGTCGCTACTTGCGGGTGACTTTTGCAAAAATTTCAGACTAATGCTATTTTTTTAAGCATTAATGGGGGTTTTTAAATATAGCAGTACTAGCATTTAGTTGCAATCCAGAGAAGTCCGAGCAGAACTTTGGATAACTGTCCTCACTAGTGGATTCCAAAAGTGAATTGATGTAAGTAAGCTGGTTAAACACAGACGTGTGTATTCTCAGCTTCTACCTGCAAAAGTGTCTACAAATATTCTCTAGAGGAAGTTTAAAAGTTTGAAGTGCGATCGCTAAATCATAATAACCTTTCTGGCTTTTGAGCTAGGGGTCTGACAATATACTTTTTCTAAATTTTGTGTCAATCAATTTTATTGGAATTTCATACGTACTAAAGACCTATTTAAAATAAATTTTTGGCTAATATCTTAATTCAAACTCAAACGACTAAAAAGTTTGCTCTGCATGGCTTTAACCCATCTAAAGGCTTTTAAAATTTAAGCCTAAATTGAATTGTAGCGGCTCTAATACAAGATGTAGGTTCTAATTATTTTTTGAGTAAGCTAAAATACACCTCTGAGCAATTCAAAATTTTAGAAATTACAAATTAAAAAGTGGAAAACACAATCTAGCAAGCATCCTGGCAATTATGATATATAAATTAAATCTTTGAAAGCTTAGTTGCATATTTCTTACTTATGAGATGAGCGTCAGGAAGTGATATAAGTGCCTATATAGATCCTCTTCCACAACTCCCCAACCACCTTTCTTAGGCTAAAGGTTTACTCAGTAAGGATTCTATATTATTCTTTTGCCAAAGTATTTTTATGACTTTAGATATATGATTTGGGAATTAAGTTATGAAAAAATGAAAAACTTTCTAGAGTCTCGCTAGGATTACTGATTTTTACAGCTTGGATTTTGATTAAAAATACATTACCTAAAATTCCTAATATTGAGCAAGAAATGCAATAAGCAAATACAATACTCATAAAAGTTACACCTTACGTCTTTATACTCTTGCTAAAGTGACAATCCTTGTCTCAATATGGTTTAGCAATGCCGAAGCCAAAGGATTTATAAGTCTAAAATCTACCGATATTCAAGTGCAATAGTACCTGTGCCTGTGTCTCAACTGCCCTCTCAACCCACTGACAGCAATAGTAGTGCCGCGACAGATGTCACACCAGTAGTGGCGCTGAAAGAACTCGTGGCGCGGTTGCACCGGGAACAAAACAAAATCCAAGATTTGCTCAGTTCTTTAGGATTTGCCCTGAGAAGCTTCAATAATTTGAATCAGTTTTTAGAGCTGATTCCGTTGATGGCAACACGGGTAACAGATGCGGATGGCAGTGCTCTTTTCCTCTACAAACCCAACGGTCAAGTTAGATTAGAGCAACTACACTGGCAAGATAGTCGCCAGCGTAAAAATATCCGCAAAGCACTGGAAACAGCTAGCAGTCAGATTACACTTGTGCCTAACACTGTTCCTTTAGCAGCAGCTACAGGGATTTTGGATGACCAAATGCATCGCTATTTGGGGCCAGATGTGCAAATCTTTGGCACGGCAATTTTGGTGAAGCACACAGAACGGGGATGGCTGTATGTCTTGAGCCGCGATCCTGAATATAGCTGGACAGAAACTAGACAAAAGTTAGTTAGGCTAGTGGCAGATCAAACAGCGGTAGCTATTGAAAACGATGAACTAGCTGTAGAACTAAGGAAGAAAGAACGCCTAGACCAAGAACTAGAAATTGGTGCAGAAATTCAACGGCGACTTTTGCCACGTCAATGTCCCACAATTCCTGGTGTAGCTCTCGCTGCACGCTGTAAACCTGCTAATCGTGTTGGCGGAGACTATTACGACTTTATTCCCACCAATCACAATCAGATTCAGCCGACTACTCAAAGTAGTGTGGAAACTGGGCGCTGGGGTTTAGTAATTGGGGATGTCATGGGAAAAGGCGTTCCCGCAGGGCTAATTATGACTATGATGCGGGGAATGCTACGGGGAGAAGTACTACATGGTAATTCTCCATCAGGAATTCTGCAAAACTTAAACCGTGTTATGTACGCGGATTTGGAAAATTCCCACCGCTTTGTAACCTTATTTTACTCAGAATATAATCCTCAAAGCCAAATTTTGTCTTACAGCAATGCGGCGCACAATCCTCCTTTGTGGTGGCACGCAGCGACAAAAGCTGTCACCCGTTTGGATACTTTGGGAATGCTAATTGGTTTAGATGCTAACAGCCAATATGAAGATGCTCAGGCACAGTTAGAGCCTGGGGATACAATTATTTATTACACAGATGGCTTAACAGATGCCGCTGCCGCAGGAGGCGATCGCTTCGAAGAAGACAACTTTATTACCGCCTTCAACACGGCTTGTAGGTATTGTAATGGCCCACAGGAAATTGTAGATTACCTATTTGACCAAGTTCAGCAATTCATCGGTTCTGATAAGCAGAACACCGATGACATGACACTGGTTGTTTTACAAATACAATACCCAACAGTTAGTAGTAAGTAGTCATTAGCTAATAACTCATAACTAGCAGAATAGTAAATTAGTTACAACTGGCGTAAGTAGAGTTGAGCAACAGCGAAACCCAACAAAGTCTTGATTATGTTGGGTTTCGTTACTCAAATCAAGCGTATTGACCTCAAATTCTCAACTTGTTGTTCTTTCAAAACGTATAATTTCACCACTATTAGCACGGTTATATCTAACAGCGGCGATAACTTTCGATTGTTGATCATTTACAGTGATTAATCCAGATCTATTGCTAAGTTGCATCGAATTCAAACTAGAGCGGGTAATTGCAAACTGCTTGACTTCGTTCGGCTGAAGAATACCACTCAATGGTTGAGGACGAGCGGCTTTATCACGCATCTCCCAGTTTGTTAAGTCAATCGGTTCATCTGTCACATTCTGCAACTTAACCCACTCTCCTATGTCCTCTGCTCCCAGAGGATTTGCTAACGCTTCTACAATTATTACTGGCTTATTATTCTTGATTCCTATTGGCACAACCTCCACATCAGGACGCTCTTTTGGAACATCTGGAAGTGTTTCCGTTCCCTCGTTACCGAGAAATATAGGGAAGAATGAACGAATAAAATCTCCGCGACTACCATCAGATTTGATATTGCGGTATATGACTAAATCATAGACGCCACTATTAATAATAGTACGTCGTTTGTCTTGCTTTACTCTGTCATTTATGCTCTCAAAGTAAACAACTGTTCCCATTGCAATTTCCGATTCTGGACTTGAACCGACAAAAAATCCACCTTTTTTCTTGAACAGTTGAGCGATAACTTCGCCTCGCATATTAGTAAGATACTGTAGCATTTGCAAAGTAACCACATTTGGGTTATTGGGTATTTCATCACCCTGCAAATCATATTTATAGCCGAGAAAGTTGACGTTACGAATTTTCTCATCAAAGTAAAACTTAATCCAGGAGTGATAGCCAGAAATTTATCCTAAGTTCTGTGTTCTATCTCTAGTGCTTCTGAAATTTTCGTCAAACTTCGCTTCTCCAACAAAGACATGTTCAAAACCAGAGCAGAAATGAGTAGATTTGCCTTTGTAGTAGTTGGTATACATCTCAAACCAAATCTGTTTGAGTCTGGCTCGAAATTTTTGCTGTGAAAGGTTTTCTCCCAATTCTTGATTGATGTATTCTAATGCCAGCTTCATCGGTTCAGTGGGTAGAATTGCATCAAGAAATTTCTCGATTTCTTCTTGTTCCTCAGCAGTTAAAATATCCTCTGCACGAAAATTGGCAATATAGTTGTCTAGGAGTTGGACAAAGGTTGTATAAGTTTGGCCATTTAATTTTTTCTCATTTACCTGGAAAAATAGAGGTTGAGTAGCTAAGTCAATATTAGTTTTACCACTTGCTTCTGTCTGCAAGTCAAGGAGAATATCAGCATCAGGATTTTTCCAACCGTCTCCACTTCTCAGACTGACTGAGAACCCATTCTTGTCGCTATTCCAAATTTGTTGATAGATATCGCTCATGAGGTATCTCCTGTTGTTTTTCCAAATACCAACTTGATGTAAATAGCCTGTAGCTAAACTTTTTCCTAAGTTTAGCTGAGCATCTCCGTATCTAAGACTAAAATGCCTTATTTCAATCATCTAAAATACGGTAATTACATATACGCTATCTGAATTATGGGTATGGTCTTTTCGGTTGCAAAGTTATACATCAGATGGTTGTGAACTACCGCATTTTAAAATTAAGGGATTAGCGATCGCCACCAATAGTCTGATATTTTACTCATGGCTAGGCTTGCGCTCCGATTCTCTAAGTTAAAGTATAACTACGTACTCAACAGTTATTTTTTATAGCAAACTGCGATACCACTACCAATCATGGCTCAGTGTTATTAGGTATGGCAGTACCCCACTGGGTGATTTTGCTTGCCTTGTTAGCAATTACCGATAAACAAGCCCTAGCCAATGGGGATAAGCATAAGAATCCGCAGCTACCAATCTTGACCACCGATAAGTATTGAATATGGAACTGGCTGTTGTCTGAAGATTATCCATCAAGCGCACATCTTCACCGGAAGCTTCAAAACCAATACTCCACCAAGGATTGTCCCTAGCTACCACAGATGTGATTTCGACAGTACAAGGGTTATCTATGTTTTCATTGCTTACAACAGGTTGTACTAAAGAGTCGGGTAAAACTTGATAAAGCTGTGAATAACGAACTTTCTGCACACTCACCCACGAAGCATTATCTAAAACCGTTGCAGGCTGGAAACTTTCTCCTGTGGAATCGCAACACAGCCACTTACCCCATTTTTCTGCTCTACCCTCCACTAATTCCCCAAAACGCACTAGGTCTAATTCGGCTTGACGCCATTTGACTTCTAGCCTTCCTTGTCGCAGTTTTATCCCCATGTAATCACACCCTGGTGAGTAGAGATACAAATCTTCTCTTGTTTCTGGTGATTGCAACGGATCAACAAGACAATTTTGCTGAAACCAAAGTTTAATGTCTTCCGGGATTGTGCCAGGGTAGAACCAGCGCAATTCGTTAGTTATCAGCATAATTTGTTTAGTAAGGTCAAGGGTCAAGGGGCAGGAGAGATATATTTTGGAATGCAACAATGGGTCTTTGAACTGGATGAATCCATCTCGGAACTGGATTAACGAGTCTTTGAACTGGATGAATCCACCTCGGAACTGGATTAACGAGTCTTTGAACTGGATGAATCCATCTCGGAACTGGATTAATGAGTCTTTGAACTGGATGAATCCACCTCGGAACTGGATTAATGAGTCTTTGAACTGGATGAATCCACCTCGGAACTGGATTAACGAGTCTTTGAACTGGATGAATCCACCCCTGCCCCACTCCTCCCGCTCCGTTATCTTCCCATCTCTCCCTGTGGTGTGTCATCCGAAGCGTCCCTGATGATGGGAGAATAAAAACGAGAAATGATGGTGGCCTTGTTTTGCCTCCAGCCTAAAGGAATTTATAAAAATGTGGAAACGAATTGCGTTGATTTTGCTATTGGTGTTAAGCTTCAGCCTGAGTAATTCTGGTGTAGCGGCTGCGGCTGGACTCAAAAGCTTTGTAGATACTAATGATGGCTATGAGTTTTTATATCCTAACGGCTGGGTGCAAGTTAAAGTTGCTGACGGCCCAGATGTGGTATTCCACGATTTGATTGAGATATCTGAAAATGTATCTGTGGTGATCAGTCCCGTTCCAGAAGGCAAAACTTTGCCAGAACTAGGGACACCAACGGAAGTAGGATATAAGTTGGGAAAAGCTGCTCTTGCTCCTCCTGACTCTGGTCGCTCAGCTGAGTTAGTCAATGCCGTTGAGCGAGAAGTTGATGGTAAAACGTACTACCTTCTGGAGTATGAGGTTAAACTTCCCAATCAGCAAGAACGACACAACATCGCCAGCGTTGCTGTTAGCCGTGGTAAACTTTTTACCTTGAATGCCTCAATTCCTGAAAGGCGTTGGCAGAAAGTTAAACGTATGATTGACAATGTTGTGAATTCTTTTTCTGTTTATTAGTCATTTGTCACTTGTCATTTGTTTAAGTAAAAGTCTTTTTGTCTTTTTATCTCCCCTAGTTCCCTATGGGAATTCTACCCTTTGTACTTGCTTCTGCTTCTCCAGCGCGACGCCGTTTGCTGCAAACTGTTGGTATTGAACCGATAGTTAGACCGAGTGATTTTGATGAGTCGCAAATTAAATTAAATGAGCCTGCACAGTTGGTCAAAACTCTCGCCCAGTGCAAGGCGGAAACTGTCGTACCGCAGTTTGAATCAGCTTTGATTATGGGTTGTGATTCGGTTTTGGCTGTAAATAGTGAGATTCATGGCAAACCCGCAAATGCCTCAGAAGCGATCGCTCGTTGGCAGGTAATGCAAGGTAAATTTGGCGACTTGTACACAGGTCATGCCTTGATTGACCTTTCCCAAAACCGCACTATAGTTAAGTCCCAAGTGACAAGGGTTTACTTTGGTCAAATGAGCGATCGCATAATTGCTGACTATGTAGCCACAGGTGAACCCCTCAAGTGTGCTGGTGCTTTCGCCCTCGAAGGTTTTGGCAGTCTATTTGTGGAAAAAATCGAAGGCTGTCACAGCAACGTGATTGGACTCAGTTTACCCCTGCTGCGGCAAATGTTAGCGGAACTAGGATACGATGTCACTGATTTCTGGCGATAGTCTAACCGCTACATAAAGTCCAGAGTTCAAATATTAACCCTTGACCCTTAACTCTTAACGAAATTGTCTCCTGTGCAGCAGCGCTTCCCCATGATCTGGAATCCAAACCAGCCACTCGTCTTCAGAAACCGGACACAATAAAAGTGCTTCGTCAAAACTGTATGGGTTAGGAAGTTGCAAAAGCTCTACCCAAGTAGAAGCTTTTAGTTGCTGCATACCTTGCAAATTCTGTCTTCTTGCTTGTAAAGCAAAATCTGGTCTATTAGAATCTAGTTTCATAGCTGTGTACTAGTCTAAGCTAATGGACTAACTAAAAATTATTTCTGTAACCTAGACTACAAAATAAATAATATTTTTGAAAAGTCAATGTTTCATAACTTTACGTTGGCTAGGTGCAAGTGTTTGCTTATATTGCAAGCTAGAACAGGTGTGGCACGGCAGGCTGTAGACTGGCAACTAGATAACATTTCTCAGTAGAACATGTCATTTACTTCTATTCCCTCACTGCGTGAGCAACAACATCCCCTAATTCGTCAGCTAGCTGATTGTATTGAGGCAGCTTGGCATAAGCACTTGGATCTGTCGCCTTACCAGTTGCCTGCTGAGTTAGGGTATGTAGAAGGTAGATTAGAGGGCGAAAAACTAATAATTCAAAACAGCTGTTACCAAACTCCCCAGTTCCGAAAAATCCACTTGGAACTGGCAAAAGTAGGGAATATGCTGGATATTTTGCACTGTGTGATGTTTCCGCGTCCAGAATATGACTTGCCGATGTTTGGTTGTGATTTAGTTGCAGGTAGGGGTCAAATTAGTGCAGCGATCGCAGACCTTTCTCCTGTTCACATAGAGCGTGTCTTACCAGCATCTTATACTTCTGCACTGACGGCGTTAACACCCCTTAACTTTTCCCAACCCCGTGAATTGCCTGAATGGGGAAATATCTTTTCAGATTTTTGTATCTTTGTGCGCCCCAGTTCCCCAGAAGAAGAAGCGATGTTTCTTTCTCGCGTGGGTGATTTTTTAGATATTCATTGCACCCAGGCGATCGCCTCTAGTCCAGTTTCGCCTGAACAAGTAACGCAAAATCTCGCTGGACAACACAACTACTGCACCAAACAGCAGCAAAACGACAAAACCCGGCGCGTATTAGAAAAAGCCTTTGGCTCAGCTTGGGCAGAACATTACATGACCACAGTTTTATTTGACCTCCCAGATTCATCAGCCCCCTCTCCCCATCTGTAAGCTCTGTTACGTTTTCCCGTAACTGATGAATGTAGAATTCATTCAACGAGAGTTTGATGGAGTCCCAAAGCAGCAGTGAGAGCAGCAAGTTTTTTGGAGCAAATAGCCAAAGATGGTTTGTTGCCTTGGTAGATATAAACGACCAGCCCTGCTAACAGGTTGACCAAATTAAGGAAACTGTGATGTTAAGAATGCTCAAGTTGAGAAAAATTTTTTAGTTGGTCGCTGACTTACTGAAGGAAGACTTGCTTTAGCAGCAAAATCGTTTCCAACAACGGTAACAGTGTGTTTACTAGATACGCGCTATTCCTCGCTTACGGGTGTAACTATTTCTGCGAGGTTAAGCAGTGCCTTTACTTATTTAAAGGTGTTTGGATATCAAATAATTAAGGGCTTTGTCTAAGATATTTGACAGCTAATAAATTCACCTGTGGCTTACTTCTCATAGCTTCAAACTAGGGAACCCCGTCACGAAGATTTTTGGTGTATTCTCCTAACTCATATCATATTCACGTCTTAATCAGATTCAAAGTTATTTAATAGCCAGCAAACACAAAACGCTATTTTGCAAGAGCATTCATTAAGCAGTGGGTTTAAAGCAACTTCCAGCTTTAAACTACTGTTGCTTCTCCTATGCAACTGGCTATTTGCTAAAAACCCTTTTTGACTAATTTAACTGCGCCTAACTCATTTTTTTACTGCCATCACCACAATTCAGATAAACGGGCAACATACCATGTCAAGGGTGACTGAGAAGCCAAAACCAAGCGAGCAGCCACTTAATCATGAACAAGCTAAGATTTGGTGGGGCATTGCTGTAGCTGTGCCGATAGTAATCGCTGCTGGGGTACTAGGTACAGCCAAAATCGAGCAGTTAAGAAAACTCACTACGCCCGTACCCGTAGCGCCAGTTGCTAATAGCATTAGTGCTGTTGGGCGTTTGGAGCCGCGGGGAGAAGTCGTTAGATTGTCTGCTCCAAGTGGAGGATTATCAGCGTCTTCACGAATTCAGCAAATCTTCGTGAGAGAAGGTGAACGGGTAAGGCAAGGTCAGGTAGTTGCGATTTTGGATAACCGCGATACCCAAGTAGCAGCAGTGGAAGAAGCAAAAGCCAAACTGCAAGAATCTCGTGCGAATTTAGCCCAAGTAAGAGCAGGTTCACCAAGAGATATTCAAGCTCAAAGAGCAGTCATTGCTCGGCTACAAGCTCAGTTAAGGGGGGAAAGAGATGCTCAGCAAGCAACGATCGCTCGGATCGCCGCCCAGTTAAGTGGGGAAAAAATCGCTCAACAAGCAATGGTAAATCGCTTAGAAGCTGAACTGACTGGGCAAAGAGATACTTTAAGAGCGACAATTACACGAATTAGAGCCGAGCAACGTAATGCCCAAGTCGATGCTGGACGCTATGATATGTTGTACCGAGAAGGTGCGATTTCTCAACAAGAACGCGATAGAAGACGCCTAAGCGCCATCACTTCTAATCAGCAGGTGGTTGAAAGCCAAGCTACCTTAAGGCAAACACTGGCAACTTTACGACAGCAACTTGCCGAAGCTAGAGCCAATCAGATAACAAATTTAGCGACTTTGCAACAGCAGCTAATCGAAGCTAGAGTTAACCGCGACAAAACTGTAGCAACTCTGCAAAGGCAAATCGATGAAGAAAAAGCCAAACTGAGCAGAATTTTGGAAGTTAGCCCGACTGACTCGCAAGTAGCACAAGCTCAAGTTAGCAATGCGATCGCCAATGTTAGAAAAGCAGAAGCAGAGCTAAAGTTGAGCTATGTGCAAGCACCAATTGCTGGAGAAATTTTAAAAATTCACACCAAATCAGGCGAAGCCATAAGTTCAAATGGCATTGCTGAGATTGGACAAACTAATCAGATGTTTGTGATTGCTGAAGTTCCTGAAGACGGTATTGGTAAAGTGCGCGTTGGTCAAAATGCCACTATCACCAGTGATAATGGAGCATTTAACGGGGAATTAAAAGGAACTGTCACTGAGATTGGTAGAAAAATAGGCAAAAAAGATGTGCTGAATACAGATCCAGCAGCAGATGTGGATGCCAGAGTTGTAGAAGTTAAAATCGCTCTGTCTCCAGAAGATAGCCAATTAGTTTCTGGTTTAACCTACGCTAAAGTGGTTGTCGAAATTAATATCTAATCAAGTTATGAGTGAGCAGTAATAATTTGTTTATACTGCAATACTTGTATTATTTATTATCCAGGCAATCATAGTTATTAGTTAATAAAATTAATTATCTCACATCAAAATAGTTTTAAAAATTACTTTACATTTGATGCTTTATGAATTAGATGCTACCTGCTTAACAGCCTAGAAAATGAATCAAAAAATACCTCTGTCTTGGCTACAGTTGACAAGAGAAAAAACTCGCCTAGCCGTAGCTCTGGCAGGCATTGCCTTTGCTGATATTTTAATGTTTATGCAACTTGGTTTCCGAGATGCACTTTATTATAGTAACGTTCGGTTTCATACCAGCTTGCAAGGCGATATTGTTTTAATCAACAGTCAATCTAACGCTCTGTTGGCGATGAAAAGTTTTTCCCAACGGCGATTGTATAAGGCTTTAGATTTACAAGAAGTACAATCAGTCCATCCTATCTATTTGGACTATACAAGTTGGAAAAATCCTGTAACTGGTCGTCCTCGTAATATCTTAATTTTTGGAATTAATCCAGAAGTTAACTTGTTAAACTTACCTGGGGTTCAAGAAAATTTAGATAAAGTTAAACTACCTGATGTAGTTTTATACGATCGTTCTTCTAGGGTAGAGTATGGGCCAATTGCGGCTAATTTTGAGCAAGGAAATACTGTAACAGCAGAAGTGAGAAGGAGACAAATAAAAGTAGGAGGGCTATTTACATTAGGTGCATCCTTTGGCGCAGATGGTAATTTAATTACGAGCGATGTTAACTTTATACGGATATTCACTAATCGTCAGCGAGGATTAATTGATATTGGACTAATTAGATTGAAGCCGGGAGCAAATGCTACAGTTGTTGTCCAAAATTTACGCAACTATTTACCTAAAGATATTAATGTTTTAACTAAGCAAGAATTTATTGACTTTGAGCGGAATTACTGGGCGAGTGGTACGGCGATCGGATTTATTTTCACGCTAGGGACAATCATGGGTTTTATTGTGGGAACTGTGATTGTGTATCAAATACTTTATACAGAAGTTACAGAGCATTTAGCTGAGTATGCCACTCTCAAAGCAATTGGCTATACACAAAGATATTTATTGATTGTGATTTTACAAGAAGCTTTATTGTTAGCAGTTTTAGGATATATTCCTGGATTTACTTTTACGATGTTTCTTTATCAAAGGGCTAGAGATGCTACACTTTTACCAGTTTTTATGAGCTTTGATCGCGCGGTCATGGTGTTAATTATGACTATTCTAATGTGCTTTATTTCTGGTGCTATAGCTGTACGAAAATTACGCTCTGCGGATCCAGCAGATATCTTTTAATTAAATATGATAAGCAATATTTAATTTTGAATATTATAAATTCAAGATTAATTATTAACAGATATTAAAAATTGTGAACCATAATTTATAGTTGAGAGATTATAAATTCTCAAGCTTACTAAACCGTCTCAACAAAGCTAACTTATAGCTACAAAGTTTATGATGAGAGAACCAGTAATTACGATTAAAAATCTGAATCACTACTACGGTAAAGGCGCACTGAAAAGGCAAATTTTATTTGACATTAACCTAGATATTTATGCTGGAGAAATTGTAATTATGACTGGGCCATCAGGGTCAGGTAAAACAACATTACTGAGCTTGATTGGTGGTTTGCGGTCTGTACAAGAGGGAAGCTTAAAATTTTTAGGTGAAGAACTATTTGGTGTCAGTCAGAATAAGCTGGTGCAGATGCGGCGCAAAATTGGTTATATTTTCCAGGCTCATAATTTACTGGGGTTCTTGACTGCTAGGCAAAATGTGCAAATGGCGGTGGAATTGAATGAAAATATTTCTCAAACTGAGGCAGTATCTAAGTCAGAAGGTATGCTAGGGGCTGTTGGTTTAAACGAACGAATTAATTATTATCCAGACAATCTTTCTGGTGGGCAAAAACAAAGAATAGCGATCGCCCGCGCCTTAGTGAATCGTCCCCCACTGGTGCTAGCAGACGAACCAACAGCAGCTTTAGACAAACAATCAGGACGCGATGTTGTAGAAATAATGCAGAGCCTTGCCAAAGAGCAGGGAACTACGATCTTGTTAGTAACGCACGATAACCGCATCTTGGACATAGCCGATCGCATCATAGAAATGGAAGATGGTCTTTTAGCCCGTAATTCCCAAAGTGCAGTTATCAGTTAGTAATAGTAGGATTCTAAAATCAAAACTTAAAAACCTCCCCAAAAGGGGGAGGCGACTTCAGCCTAGGAATTAGGGGTTGGTATTGATGCGTGGACTGAGAAGTTTAGTAATGGTTCAGGTTAAGACCAGCTTCTTTTGCCATTGCTTCCAGCCCTTTGATTTCTAAGGTTTTGATTGCTTTGGTAGATAGCTTGAGTTTTACCCAGCGATTACCACCTTGCCACCAAACGCGCTTGTTTTGTAGATTGGCATGTTGAAGCCGTTTTGTGCGGCGGTGGGAGTGGGAAACAGCAAAGGCGTTATTGGCCTTTTTACCAGTTAGTTCACAGCGACGAGACATAGCAACTATCTCCAGTTAGTTTTTGAATACAGCCTTTCCATTTTAGGACTTAGGCAGCGGAAGTAGTTAAGGAAGGAGTGCGAGAGTGGGAGAGTGGGAGCAGAGGGGAAGTTGCAGTAAGTCTTTCCCCTCTGCCCCTCTGCCTCCTAACCCTTGACCCTTGACCCCTTGTCCTACTTACTAGCTTGTTCCGTCAGCTTGGTGAGTACTTCGTTTGAGCGCTCAACGAAAGATTTCATTCCCTCAGCGTCAAACCCTTTTTGAGACATCAGCGCCAAATCGTAGACGTGTTGGCAAATCATATTTACCAACTGATTTGTAGGCGATTGAGCGTCACCTTGGATGATAGTACCTTGGTTGAGATTCGCTAAGTTTTGAATCAGCGGGTGAGCAGTATTCACCAGCAAAATGTGGTCTTCGGGAAACTCTGCTGTTTGCTGCTGCATCATGGCGTTCATTTCCCGTAGGCGGCGGAGAATCTCTGGTAGTAGCACGATCGCAGGTGGTGTTCCTTGAGGATTATCGGCTTTTAAAGCTTCGGTACGGATGTTGAGTTTAGGTTTATTGAGGGATTTTTCAAATAACTCTTTGATGACCTCACTCCGGGTTTTGTTGGTTTTGGGATCAACAATTTCCGTCGCTTTGTCTTGTTCCAACAACGTATTATCTAAGTCGGAGTCTACTCGTGTAAACTTGACATCTTGATATTCCCGCTCTAGGAAGTTGATAAAGTGAGTGTCGATGAAGGAGTCCATAAACAGGACTTCTAAACCTTGGTTTTTATGCAGTTCTACGTAGGTAGCTTGGGTTGCTTCATCGGTGCTGTAGAAAACTCGATTTTCGTGGCGTTCTTTGTTGCGTTCTAAATACTCTTTCAGCGTCGTATAGGGAGCGCTGGGTGCTGAGTTCTCAGAATTGGATGATGCAGGAGTAACATCTTGCCACGCATCCCCTTCTGAGGACTGTACCTCAACTGCTGGAGTTTCAGCAGCAGGTTTGTCTGTAAGTTTGGCGGTGGTGCGAAAAACGATGATGTCTTCAATTTGTTTTTTGAATTTCTCGTCGTTGAGAACACCAAATTTTACAAAAGTTCCCAGGTCTTTCCAAGCACTAATGTATTGTTCGCGGTTGTCGCGGAAAAGTTCTTTGAGGCGATCGCCTACTTTTTTAGCAATATAGTCGCCAATTCGCCGCACGGTGCGATCGCCTTGCAATGCACTACGCGAAACGTTTAAGGGAATATCGCTGCTATCAATCACACCCCGCATCGGTGTTAAAAATTGCGGGATAATTTCTTCGCAGTTGTCGCTAACAAAAACTTGATTGCAAAATAGTTTGATCTGCCCTTTAGTAACATCTACATCGGGCTTCATTTTCGGAAAATATAGAATACCGTTGATGATGAAAGGATAATCTGTATTCAGATGCACCCACAACAGCGGTTCTTCCTGAAAAGGATACAGGTAGCGGTAAAACTCTAAATAATCTTCTTGACTCAGACTACTTGGTGACTCACGCCACGGTGCTTTTTGCCTATTTAAAACTTCACCTTCCAATTTAATTGGCACTGGCATGAAGTCGCAGTAGGTCTTGACAAGATTCTTAATGCGTGCTGATTCTAAAAATTCTTCCTCTTCTCCTTGCAGAGTCAGGGTAATGGTAGTGCCGCGAGTTGTACGGGGTGAATCTTCTAGGGTAAACTCTGGAGAACCATCGCAAGTCCAATGAACCGCCTGCGCTCCTTCTTGATAGGAAAGGGTATCAATTTCAACTTTTTGCGCCACCATGAACGAGGAGTAGAAGCCAAGACCGAAGTGACCGATAATTGGTTGATCTGATTTGCCTTGATACTTGTGAATAAATTCTTCAGCACTGGAGAAGGCAACCTGATTGATGTATTTTTTCACTTCCTCTGCTGTCATTCCGATACCGTTGTCGGAAATAGAGAGAGTCTTGTTATTTTTGTCAATGGCGATTTCAATTTCTGGTTCGCCGATGTCTCCACCATACTCCCCGGCTTGAGATACCATTTTCAGTTTTTGAATGGCGTCTACAGCGTTGGATACCAGTTCCCGCAAGAAGATTTGGTGATCTGAGTAGAGCGACTTCTTGATAATTGGGAAAATATTCTCAGTATGAATACTGATAGTACCTTGTTCTAGCATGGTTATCCGTCTGTGTTAGTTGCAGAGATAATTCTGAGGATCAATTTTCCGCGA
The DNA here is from genome assembly GCF_010091925.1 of Nostoc sp. B(2019). Taxonomy (GTDB): domain Bacteria; phylum Cyanobacteriota; class Cyanobacteriia; order Cyanobacteriales; family Nostocaceae; genus Komarekiella. Next base: position 45,556 of record NZ_WVID01000035.1, read on the forward strand.
TTCCTCTGTTGTCTTAGGTAAGGAATGCCTCTTAATTTTATTCGGATTTCACTACCATCAATCATAAATGCTGTTGAAACTACCGTTGCAGGTTGTTATATATGGCGGCTATTTCCGCAGCTTGCATATCTAGAGTCCGGACTGGTTTAATACCTTGGCGTAATTTATTCAGTAAATTTGCATCTGTTGCTAACAGCCGAAGGCTCTCAGTCCAAGCCTTGGTATCGTTAGCAGTTACTAACCAACCATCAATGCCATGTCTTACCAGTTCTGCGATACCGCCTAAATTGGAACCGATTACAGGTAAAGATAGGGCATGGGCTTCTAGTACGACTAAAGGGCCAGTTTCCAGCCATTGAGAGGGCACAGCCAGTATATCGTAATTGGCCATAGCCTTGGGCAGTTCTTCCCTTGTTAGTTGTTTTTCTACACGAATCCGAGGATCGTTGCCGATTAAGTTAAAAATTGTTTGGCGATATCGTTCATCCTGCGCTATTCCATGAATTATTAACTCAATGGGAATTTCCGCAGGTAAATCTTTAACTGCTTGTACTAAGATATCGATGCCTTTATATATATCCCAACGTCCTAAAAAAACCACTTTTAAAGGGACAGATTGCTTATGTGCTGGTGGTGATTTTTCTTGTGTAGCATAACCAATTCCATAGCGGCAGAGAACAAGTTTTTCTTCAGGGATGCCGTTAATGAGTAGAGCTTTATAGAGCCAATCACACACTGCTATGATGCGATCGGCAAATTTTGCCATTTCTAGTAAACTTTGTTGACGGGCATTAATATAACCAGGTACGACAAAAGGACGTACAAACCGCCCTAATTCCTCGTCTACTGAAGCAGGCAGATAGGCGCTTGTGGGCAAAGGTAATTGACTTAGGACAGACATAGGCAAATGGCTCAAAGTTTTGACCATTGCCGCAGGTAGTTTACTGCTTAAAGTATCGGCACACTGAGAACAACGCACTACGTCAATTTTGCCATCACAGACTTGTTGTCCATTAAACATTAAGGTAGTCCGCTGGCAAATAGGTAGAGGATAGTGGATTGTTACCACTGTTGACATACCTAATTCTTTAGCTAAACGTAAATGTGGTAATCCACAATATGCTTCCCAATGGTGTTGATGGTAAATATCTGCTTTTTGGTGGGATAACCAATTAGCGAAATATTCAAATTTCCCATGTGGAAATTGTCCATGATTGGGTTGTGTTTTGGGTGCTGGAAAGACAGGATATCGATAAACTTCTACGTCGTTATATTTATAAGTATCTTCTTTTTGGGAACCGTTACTAGCCGCTGCTATTTGGATGTCAAGATTATGCGAACTTAGTTGTGGCAGTAGCTCATTCAGGTTTACTTGAATACCACCACATTTATCCGGGAAATAACGAGCAAGAGCTTGGATTGCTTTCATAATCAGCACTTCTGGGTGAGTAAATCGGCTCTTGCTATTTTATTCGCTGTATTGTCAATTACCCAGTAATAGGCAGTTAGGAGAAATTATTCTGGCTCCTGACTCCTGTCTTCTTAGACTAGTTTTACGGTTCAGGTGATGGCTCTAACAACTTGACAGTTGTTTTTGAAACTGACACTTTAACAGACGATTTTTTGCTAAACGATAAACCGTTTTCACCTTTATCAATGAAAATCGTGTCTCCAGCGATAAAAGTATTTTCCAGTAACTTGGTGGCGATGGGGTTTTCGACTTCTCGCTGAATTGCCCGTTTAAGTGGGCGTGCGCCGTAAACTGGGTCATAGCCTGTTTCTACAAGGTAATCACAGGCAGGTTGTGATATCTCGAAAGAGATTTTTTGCTCTCGGAGGAGATTTTCTACCCGCTTGAGTTGAATACGGATGATGTGCCGCATTTCTGTGCGACTGAGGGTATGGAAGAGAATAATATCATCGACGCGGTTGAGAAATTCGGGGCGGAAGTGCGATCGCAAAGCATCCGTTACCCGCACCCGCATCATTTCATACTTGGTGTCATCACCAGAAACATCCAGGATGTACTCACTGCCGATGTTACTAGTCATGACAATGACGCTATTACGAAAATCTACTGTTCTTCCCTGGGAATCAGTAATTCTCCCATCATCTAATACTTGCAACAAAATATTAAACACATCTGGGTGAGCCTTTTCAACTTCATCCAATAGCACCACCGAATAGGGACGGCGGCGAACAGCCTCGGAAAGTTGACCGCCTTCTTCATAGCCGATGTATCCTGGAGGCGCTCCCACCAGTCGGGAAACTGAGTGTTTTTCCATATACTCAGACATATCCAGGCGTACCAAAGCATCATCAGAATCAAAGAGAAACTGAGCTAAAGCACGGGCAAGTTCAGTTTTACCCACACCAGTGGGCCCCATGAACAAAAATGAACCAATGGGACGAGATGGGTCTTTCATCCCAGCACGGGCGCGACGAATTGCCGCTGATACTGCTGCGACAGCTTCCTGTTGCCCAATAACTCGTTCATGCAAATGGTGCTCTAATTGCAGCAATTTTTGCCGTTCTGATTCCAATAGGCGATTTACGGGAATTCCTGTCCATTTGGCGACAATTTCGGCAATATCGGCTTCGATGACTTGTTCTCGCAGTAAGGTAGAACCTTTGCTTTGAATTTCTAAAAGTTTGATTTCTTTGGCTTCGCGATCGCGCTGCATTCCTTCCAATTTGCCATACTTCAATTGGGCAGCTTTGTTTAAATCGTAGTCGCGTTCTGCTTGTTCAATTTGCACACGCAAGGCATCTTCTTCTTTCTTTAAGGTGCTAATAGCTTCCAATAACTGCTTTTCACCTTGCCATTGCTCATTAAATTTCTGCTGTTTGATTGTCAATTTGGCGATTTCTTGCTCAATACGCTCTAAACGCTCTCTAGTTTGAGCAGTACCCTTTTCTTCTCCAGCTAATGATAGCTTTTCCATTTCTAGCTGCATTAGGCGGCGGTCGATAGTTTCTAATTCCGCTGGTTTGGAGGTAATTTCCATTTTCAACTTTGCCGCTGCCTCATCTACCAAGTCAATGGCTTTATCTGGTAAGAAGCGGTCAGAAATGTAACGCGCTGACAGAGTTGCTGCTGCTACCAGGGCGGAATCAGAAATTTTAACGTTGTGATGGACTTCGTAGCGTTCTTTTAATCCCCGGAGAATGGAAATAGTATTTTCTACGCTGGGCTGATCTACAAATACTTGCTGAAAGCGGCGTTCTAGTGCCGCATCTTTTTCGATGTGTTTGCGGTATTCATCCAAGGTACTTGCACCGATGCAACGCAGTTCGCCCCGTGCCAACATCGGTTTGAGTAAATTCCCCGCATCCATCGCCCCTTGTTGACTAGAACCAGTACCGACTACGGTGTGGAGTTCGTCAATAAATAGCACAATGTCACCATTAGATTCGGTAACTTCCCTGAGTACAGATTTTAGGCGATCTTCAAATTCACCCCGGTATTTTGCCCCAGCAATCAAACTGCCAATATCTAAAGAGATAAGCTGACGGTTTTTCAGAGATTCGGGAACGTCGCCGTTTACCATGCGCTGCGCTAATGCTTCAGCGATCGCAGTTTTACCTACCCCAGGTTCACCAATCAACACCGGGTTATTCTTGCTGCGACGAGACAATACCTGGATTACCCGACGAATTTCGTCATCCCGTCCAATTACCGGATCGAGTTTTCCAGCTTTTGCCTGTTCTGTCAAATCTCTGCCAAACTTTTGTAAAGCTTCATAACGGGATTCTGGACTTTGATCTGTCACTTTTTGGCTGCCCCGAATAGTTTTAATAGCAGCTTCTAGCTTGGCAATGTCTACGTTAAAGCCTTTGAGAACTCGCCGCCCAATGCGATCATCATCAGCAAAAGCCAGAAGAATGTGTTCCACAGAGACGTAGGAATCTTTCAACTTGGTTCTAATTTCCTCGGCTCGGTCTAGTAAAACATCTAAGCTGCGACCAAGGTAGAGCTGATCGCTTTTACCAACTTTGGGTTGACGTTGAGTAAATGCTTCTAGTTGCTGTTGTAAGCGAATCGGATCGACCTCAGAGCGAGCGAGGATACGGATTGCTATACTGGTGGGTTCTTCTAAAAGAGCAATAATTAAATGTTCAACATCTAGTTGCTGTTGTTGATAAGCACGGACTATATCCTGAGATTTGACAATTGCTTCCCAGGCTTTATCAGTAAATTTATTGGGATCTGTAGGTTGCATTTTTAGGATTTTAGCTTTGGGATTTTTAGTTTAGGGATTGGGGATTATCCCAGAGAGTGGGGCTTGGTGAGTGGTTGTAATGGTACTCCCAAATTATCCAAACATTATTGGCGTATATCCGCGTGTATCTTCAGTGGCAACTTTGGATTGATAGTTGGTGATAGTTTGATCCATTATCTATATTTCTAATTTAAAACGAAAATACTGTTCTCAGCTTACTTTGCTAGATAGTACCAAGTAGAGCGATCGCTAATTGTGTTCAGATGCTAATGGTGCAATTTACTAAACTCCTATTTAACAATTTTTACGAATGTATTCTTTGCTGCATTACTTCATACTCAACTTGATCACCTAGTCAGGACTTACGCAAAATTAGGGAAAAATGTAGACGCGGAGCGGCTTGCCGCAGCGAAAAGTCCGAGCGGCTTCCGCCGTTAGCGTAGCGGTAGCGAGTCCGCGAGCGTCTCTGAACTTTTCAAGATAGGCTACCGCCAAGGACGCAAAGGTATAAGAGTTTCAGAGAGTTCTTGCGTAAGTCCTGCTAGAATTCTTTCCTCGGAATTACTGGCTCACAAGTTGTTCTTGTGATTCCTGTTTTGCTGCTGACCCTTGAGTACCCAGCTGAATCAGTTCAACTTTATACCCATCTGGATCTTCTACAAAAGCAATTACTGTCGAACCGTGTTTCATTGGGCCTGGTTCTCGTACAACTTTACCGCCATGATTTCGGATTTCCTCACACGTGGCGTAAATATCATCAACACCAAGGGCAATATGACCGTAAGCATTACCCAATTCGTACTTTTCTACTCCCCAGTTGTAGGTTAGTTCGAGCACTGTATGATCGCTTTCATCACCGTAACCAACAAAAGCCAGGGTAAATTCTCCACCCGGATAATCTTTTCGTCGGAGTAATTTCATTCCCAGGACTTCACAGTAGAACTTCAGGGATTCTTCAAGATTGCCTACTCGTAGCATTGTATGTAGTAATCGCATATTGACCTTTTATCTGTACTCAGTTCAGTATTATTATCTGCCAACATTTTACAAAGCTTGGGGATTAGGGACTAGGGACTGGGAATGGGGGAGTGGAAGAGTGGCGGATAAGGGGGAAAATAATAACTTTTGACCTTGACCAATCATTGGAAATCTTCTTTAATCTCAGCCGATAAAGTCTCCTTAACGCCTATGCTAACGATTGGGTTAGCCACTGGACTAGATGCGATCGGCGCTGAGAACTCACTCGAAGTAAAAGAATACAAAGGACGAACTACAGATGAGTAACATTCTAGATACTACAATCGAGGCGATCGCTGCCCGCGAAATTCTCGATTCACGAGGCAGACCAACAGTTGAAGCTGAGGTACACTTGGTCAACGGTGTTGTGGGACTAGCACAAGTTCCTAGTGGTGCTTCTACTGGCACTTTTGAGGCACACGAACTGCGTGATGGCGATAAAAGCCGTTATGGAGGCAAAGGAGTACTCAAGGCAGTGCAAAACATCAAGGAGGCACTTGCTCCGAAATTGTTAAACCTGGATGTCCTCAACCAAGAACTGCTAGACCGAACAATGATTGCTTTGGATGGTTCTGCTAACAAGTCCAATTTGGGAGCTAATGCAATTTTGGCAGTTTCCCTAGCAGCAGCGAAAGCTGGTGCGGAATCTCTGGCAATTCCCCTATATCGGTATTTAGGTGGGCCTTTAGCGAATTTATTGCCAGTACCCTTAATGAACGTGATTAATGGTGGCGCACACGCGTCAAACAACGTGGATTTTCAAGAGTTTATGATTGTCCCAATTGGGGCATCTTCCTTTCGGGAAGCTTTGCGCTGGGGTGCAGAGGTGTTTGCCACTCTCAGTCAAGTATTGGATGAGAAGGGTTTGCTCACTGGTGTGGGCGATGAAGGCGGCTTTGCTCCTAATCTAGAGTCCAATCAGGTGGCTTTGGAATTGTTGGTTGCTGCCATTCAGAAAGCTGGTTACAAGCCAGGAGAACAAGTTGCTTTGGCGTTGGATGTGGCAGCTAGTGAGTTTTACAAGAATGGGCAATATGTCTATGATGGTAAACCTCACGCTCCTACAGAGTTTATTGATTATTTAGCGCAATTAGTTGACCAGTATCCCATTATATCAATTGAGGATGGGTTGCATGAGGAAGACTGGCAAAGTTGGCAATTGCTCACTCAGAAGTTAGGTTCGCGGGTGCAGTTGGTAGGGGATGACCTGTTTGTGACTAACGCTACTCGCTTGCAAAGAGGCATTCAAGAAAAAGCTGGTAACGCTATTTTGATTAAACTCAATCAAATTGGTTCGCTCACCGAAACCTTAGAAACGATTGATTTGGCGACTCGCAACGGTTTTCGCTCAGTAATCAGCCATCGTTCTGGTGAAACCGAAGACACAACGATCGCCGACCTCTCCGTGGCAACTCGTGCCGGTCAAATCAAAACAGGTTCTCTATGCCGCAGCGAACGGGTAGCAAAATACAATCGCTTACTGCGTATTGAAGATGAACTAGGCGATCGCGCCCTCTATGCTGGTGCTGTAGGTTTAGGGCCGAAGTAGGGGCTGGGAACTCTTAAGAGGGGGAAAAGGTGAGACCAGTGCTGCGAAGAGAAGTTGGAGCGGAGGCTTCCTCCGCTCCAAACTTCGGGGAGGGTTAGCCCGACCCAGGCAACTGGCGAACCCGAAGGGTTAAAGAAATGGTTTTTCCCTTTCCCCCTTACCCTTTTCCCATTCCCCATTCCCCAGTCCCCAATCATGGATAAAACCCCAACTTGGGCAACCCCAAAGTTTCATCCCAGCCCATCATTAGGTTCAGGCATTGAATCGCTTGGCCGGCCTGTCCTTTAATTAGGTTGTCGATTACTGACATCACAATTATCCGACCAGTACGTGGGTCGACCTCTAAACCGATGTAGCAAAGATTGCTACCACTTGCCCACTTGGTTTGAGGATAAACCCCGCTATCACAGATTTTTATCCAAGGTGAGTTACGGTAAAAAGCAGTAAAAATCGTGATTAAATCATCTCGCACTAGTCCGGGATCGCGTAGTGTGGCATATACAGTAGCTAAAATCCCGCGCACCATTGGCACAAGGTGCGGTGTAAATTGGATCATGAGTTCGTGACCAGCTAAGTCACTGCAAATTTGCTCAATTTCTGGGGTATGACGGTGACGTCCGACACCATAAGCGGCTAAGGAGTTGTCTGCTTCGGCTAGCAACAAATCGGTTTTGGCTTGCCGCCCGCTGCTAGATGTACCCGATTTGGCGTCAATAATGGCTGTTTCTGGTACGATTAAGCCTTGTTTCAGGAGTGGCGAAAGTGCTAGAAGACTGGCGGTGGGATAGCAACCGGGACAGCCAATTAGCTGGGCTTCGGCAATGCGATCGCGATACAGTTCTGGTAGTCCATAAATTGCTGTGGCAGCAGTTGCGTGATCGTTTCTCTGTGTACCATACCAATCTGTATAAGTTGCCAAATTACTGAACCGATAGTCTGCACTGAGATCCAGTACTTTACATCCTTTTTCTAAAAGTTTGGGTGCGATTTGGCAAGCCAAACCATTTGGTAAACAGAGGAACACTACTTCACAACGGTGAGCAATTATTTCTGGCTCTATCGCTTCTATTGGCAGGTTAACTGCATGAGCCAGATGCGGGTACAGATTAGTAAAGGGTTTCCCGGCGCTATTCTCACCGCCCAAATAAACCAGTTCTACTTCTGGATGATCCATCAGTAGTCGGACTAACTGTACTCCGCCATAGCCTGACGCGCCAACAATCCCAACGGGTACGCGTCTAAATTTGCCCATGATCTGAAATCCTTATCCCATGAATGGTTAATTCGTTCTCAGCTATCAACATATCAGCGACCAGACGCGCAGCGCATAAAACACCTCGACTTCGTTCCGGGGAGTCCAAAGGAGCCACTGCTAGACTAGAGTTTCCCGGCTTAAAGGAGGCAGTGCCGTGGGCGGGTTCCCCGACTTGAGGAGCCACTGCGTTGCCGGGGTTCCCCCGGTTGTTCGCTCTTAGCGTTCCCGTAGGGTAGCAAGTGGCGTACAACTGCCGTCAAGTGGCTCTCAAAAGTTCACAGTCCAAAGTTTTTGACCCTTGACCCTTGACTTCATAGAGTGAGTATTCAAATTTCGCCCCACTTTGGTACTAAACCCCAAAAATTTTTATTGATGGAAATTTTTGCCATATTATCAAATCATTGCTAGTCTACTTCTCTGCCTTATAAAGGAGCTACAATCAAAAAGAAGAAATTGTTAAAAAAATTTACGTTAGGTAGCTGGAATTCTTCTGTGTCACAGCCTAAGACTACCCAAGCTTTTAAATTTGATTCGATTGATGCCGCCTTGGCAGACCTCAAATCTGGTCGCGTCGTTGTAGTGGTCGATGACGAAAATAGAGAAAATGAAGGCGATTTGATTTGTGCTGCCCAATTTGCCACACCTGACATGATTAATTTCATGGCGGTGGAAGCTAGAGGGTTGATTTGTTTAGCCATGACTGGCGATCGCCTCGATGAGCTAGACTTACCGTTGATGGTGAGCAATATTACAGATACTAACCAGACTGCCTTCACCGTCAGTATTGATGCCGGGCCACATTTAGGTGTTAGCACTGGCATTTCAGCGGAAGACCGCGCCCGCACTATCCAGGTTACTCTTAACCCAGCTACAAAACCTTTAGATTTGCGTCGTCCTGGCCATATTTTCCCGATTCGAGCTAGGGAGGGCGGCGTACTAAAACGGGCAGGACATACAGAAGCAGCTGTAGACTTATCTCGACTAGCAGGGCTATATCCAGCGGGGGTAATTTGTGAAATTCAAAACCCCGATGGTTCAATGGCGCGGTTGCAGCAGTTAATTGAATATGCTAAACGTCACAATCTAAAAATTATTAGTATTGCGGATTTAATTAGTTATCGCCTCCAACACGATCGCTTAGTGTATCGCGAAGTTGTGACTAAACTGCCCAGTCAGTTCGGTCAGTTTGAAATTTACGCCTATCGCCACACTCTGGATAATACAGAACACGTTGCCATTGTCAAGGGTGATCCAGCTAACTTTAAAGATGAGCCAGTGATGGTGCGGATGCATTCTGAATGCTTAACTGGTGATGCTTTGGGTTCTTTGCGCTGCGACTGTCGGATGCAGCTACAAGCAGCACTGAAAATGATTGAGAGTGCAGGTCAAGGTGTAGTTGTATACCTGCGGCAAGAAGGACGAGGAATAGGGCTGATTAATAAGCTGAAAGCCTACTCTTTGCAAGATATGGGGCTGGATACAGTTGAGGCAAATGAGCGCTTGGGCTTTCCTGCTGACCTGCGCGACTACGGAATGGGAGCGCAAATGCTCATGGACTTGGGCATTAAAAAGATTCGCTTGATTACTAATAATCCTCGCAAAATAGCGGGGGTTAAAGGCTATGGGTTAGAAGTAGTTGACCGCGTACCGTTGTTGATTGAGGCGAATGACTACAATTCGTACTACTTGGCAACAAAGGCGAAAAAGCTCGGTCACATGCTGTTACAAACTTATCTAGTAACAGTGGCAATTCATTGGCAAGATGACCCAGAAGCGGTGACTGAACGTTATGAACGCTTAGAGAAACTACGGCATTTAGCGAGAACTCATGATTTATTGTTGCAGGAAGAGGCGCGTCCATTAGCGATCGCTTTGTTTGACGAGCCAGCCTTAACAGTACACTTGGGTTTTGATCAGCCAAAAGTTGCTACCAGCGATTGGTATCAGCAGAGTGGTCATCCTTACTTGCAAGCCATCTTCCAAATTTTGGACAATTTAGTAACTTTGCCTTACATCCAGAAGCTAGAATTTTTGATTTCTCCTGGTTGTGACCCTCTGAGTAATTTGCAAGTCCAACTAGATCGGCAGATCTTCTTGGATGGTACACTACCGTCATCGCTGAGCGATCGCCTGGAGACGCAGCAAATTTATAGCTTTAGTAAATAGTCAAGGGTCAACAGATCCTTTGCTCTGCTTGATTGTAATAATCTGAAAGAGAAACGTATAACTCCCATCTTCTTTTAGTTGACTCTGTAAATTGGTTTGGCTTGGCGATAGGTATGAAGCAAGCTGAGGAATTTGTCAGAGTCAAAATTTATTGGGTCAACTTTTTGACCTGAACGGTCTACTTCCTGATGGGTGGTGATGCGATCGTCTGGCACTTGACTTTGAGCAATTAACCAAGCTAAAGAATTATATTGAGCTTCCGTGTAGCCACTATGGGTTTGTTGGCTGCTAGCGTTATAACTATCTGGCGGTGTTTCTAAAGAAACGTGATATGCAAAATTATTTACAGATGGCGGTAAATCTGGATTAGTTTTCACAGTTTCAGAGCCATCAGGACTATCAAATACTGAGTTGGCTGCGCCGAAAGCTCGCTTTTCTGGCGGTACTAGATAAACAATCGTCCCATCTAGCTTGATTAAAGTGTGGTAACTCGCTTGAACACTTTCATCATTATGGGGTGCTTGAAAAAAATTAATGGCGCTGGAAGCAGAATAACCAGTTTCGTGGAGTACTACAATTGCTTCGTTGTTGAGAGGTACGCCGTTAGTATCTTTGGCGTAGCGTTCTCCATAGTTGCTGGGGTTAACAGCAGCAATTTCATAACTAGGTCTGTATTGTGCAAAAGCCTCAGTTGTGCTGTACCTTGCTACAGCCTTGTTCGTCTTGACTGGGGATTTAACGACTTTTTTAGACTCGTTCCCTTGGTTTTTTGCTGATTGCAATTGCGCCTTTGGATATTGACTCAAGGTTATATTTTCTGGATTCGATGTTGGCGTATTACTTTGTAATTGTGTCCCTTTTCCTGCAAACAGCACCAAAATTAAAGCGGCGAACATTAGACAAATTAGCATGACTCTAGTCGCCCAGTCTTTAAACTTCATGATCCTAATATTTGTAAAACGGTAGATATTAACTTATAGCGGTTCTAAATTACCTACAATATGCTCTTACTCAGGCAGTCGGGAGTTAGGATAACTATATATTCTGACTACTAACTCTTCATTTCTTAGATTTGGATGTATTTAATTTATTCAACAATCGCCATAATATCTTTATTTTAGTAAAAAATAGGTTAATAGTATACATCCAATCCTAAGTAATTTTTCCAGACGCTTCCTCTGTCTTAGGGGCTATTTAAATAGCATAAAAATCATTGCAACTGCTTTAGAAAAGAGGCAATGAATTATGTCTCTACAATCCAAAATTTAAACTGGTATTAACGTTTGTATTCTGCTGCGTGGTGTTCGCATAGCCATAGATAATGTCCCTCTGGAGTTAAGATATTTTTTAATCCACCCCAGTGCTGCTGTGGATCTTTTTCTTCTAATAGTTGGCGCAAGGCACGCAAAGCAGCACCATCGACGCGTTCTGGATCTAAATCCTCACCTCTAGCAATTTTATTTGCTAATTCTAAATCTTCAGATTCTTTGAGTTCAGGTAATTTTGCTGCTAGTTCTTTAAATAGTTCCAAGTCATTTTTGAATAACGTTTCATATTCCTTGGGATCTACTACACCTAGCCAAGGGCCAACTATGGGTGCAGCAAACCTTAAATATTGAAATAACCTACTAATATAGGGTGCAGTTGCTCTTAGCCATTTAGCAGGTTCATTAATTTCGTATAAACCGCCTTTTTGGGTGGGATGCCAACAGCCTGGTGCTTGGCAATAAAGTTGTAAATCTAATTTTTGTCCAGCTATAGCTTGCTTCCAAACTTTACTGCCATGCGGACGCAGGACAAACACATTAGGACAATGAGAATCTATTTTTGATTGTTCGCGGCGGAATGCATTAGTAAATTCTCGTTGCGTCAGTTCTAGAAGATTATTCAGTTTATTTTTAATATCATCATTACCTTTATCAACTCTATTCTTTAAATCGTTGAGACTGTCTAAAACTGCATCTTGTTTAGTCCAATACAATCCCTGTAATAGTGCTGTTACTGATATATCTTCGTCTTCTATGGCTTCTGGGCATTCAATTGTGAGTTTCTGTTTTTGCAATCGCTTTTGTACTTGTTCATAGTCAAACTCGTGAGGGCAAGGTTTACCATTATGACCAAGACAGGGTATTTTGCGTTGAATTTGCAATCCGGGAAACCGTTCAAGCGTCTTTTCGATACCATCCTTGAGGAGTACAAAGAAATTCAGCGGGTATGCTCCCCGGACTGTTAATTGCAAGTAGCGTTCATGAGGAAATGCTTGCACTAAAGCTAAATGTTTTTGCTCTGGTGTATCAGCAAACAGGACACCATTTCGCCAATGGGTATTGGTTGTAAAGCGGTGTTGACGCGCAATAAACCAAGTGGGAATACCCGCAGGAATAGTATTGAGTTGGAATTTCATCGAAATTTCATGACACTCGCTTGATTGTTTTATTTGCTGCCATTTTTGTTCATAGTTAGGCGGGTCGAAGGGCAAGCGTTCAACAACCAAACTGATATCCCGGTTTTCTTGAGTGCGGTAGGAAAGGTCAAAACGCTCCATTAGATGCAAAAAGTGGTCGCGCATTGATGGCTCTAAGTCTCGCCAAAGTTGAGCCATTTCCTGACGGGTGAAGATGCCAACGCGCTTGATTACTTCTTCGCTTTCCAGCACTTTGCTGATATATTCTGTCACCCACTGGGGTTTGAGGATAACGGTATCGTTAAGTTCTTCGTTGTCTTGGAAGTAGAGAATTTCACCTAATTCATGCAGCCATCGCGCTAGCACTTCCTTGCTGATGTCAGCAACTTTGGACTCAGCCATGATGTCCCACAATTGTTGTGGTGTGATTTGTTTTTTCGGTTGGGTGCGGATGGCATTGGCAGCATTTAGCCAGGTGGTAGGCCAGATTTCACCCATTAATGGTAACTTGGCAGCTGCTTCTGCGATCGCTTGTCGCAGTTCTTCAACGCCGAGGCTAATTTTAGAGCTAATTTTACAATGTTCGACAATTTGGGGGTACTTGCGGCGTAACTCGGTCAGGGGAAGGTCTGCGTCTCGCTCATCGATGTGGGTGGCGACGAGTAAAATCGGAGATTCTGGGGCTAAGGCTTTGATAGTATCCAGCCAGTAATAGAGTTTACCTTGCTCAAATCCCAGTCGGGCATTCCAGGCAAGTAAGAACAGGGAGCGGTTGGTGAGAAAGAATTGATGGGTAGCATGATAAATTTCCTGTCCTCCAAAGTCCCAGGTGTTCAGCTGCATTCTGACATCTGCTTGCGTGGGATGGGTTAATTCCAGGGATTTAATTTCAATACCGTGGGTGGTGGATTCCTGGGTGTCGAACTGTTCACCGCGCAATGCTCTTAATAAGGATGTTTTACCTACACCCCCTTCACCGACAACTAGCAGTTTAGAAACCCACTGCCGTTGGTTACCCTCTAACCTTTCTCGCAGATAGGTAAAAATCGCCTGCGTTCCTTGCTCGATAATCTCAGGCGGCGGCGAAGTTAATGGATTGTTATGGAGGTCTAGCGTTGTCAAGTTGGAGAGTTGGCTGAATTCTGGCGGCAGGCTGCTCAGTTGATTATCAGCCAGGAATAATGTTGTTAGGCTGGAGAGTTGGCAAAATTCAAGCGGCAGGCTGCTGAGTTGATTGTTATCGAGGTATAGCCTTGTCAAGTTGGAGAGTTGGCAAAATTCAAGCGGCAGGCTGCTGAGTTGATTGTTATCGAGGTATAGCCTTGTCAAGTTGGAGAGTTGGCTGAATTCTGGCGGCAGGCTGCTGAGTTGATTGTTAGCGAGGGATAGCGTTGTCAAGTTGGAGAGTTGGCTGATTTCTGGCGGCAGGCTGCTGAGTTGATTGTTAGCGAGGGATAGCGTTGTCAAGTTGGAGAGTTGGCTGATTTCTGGCGGCAGGCTGCTGAGTTGATTGTTATTGAGGAATAGCGTTGTCAAGTTGGAGAGTTGGCTGATTTCTGGCG
>NZ_WVID01000036.1 GCF_010091925.1 Nostoc sp. B(2019)
AAGCGATCGCGCTTTAACCAGTCGTCTAGAACGTCAAACCACCCTCTACTGGGCGCGCGTCCAACTGCGATGGTCATCGAACTAAAATCCTCTTTTTACTAAAATTGCAACGTTTCTAAAGTAGAGCTTTCTTGAGGAGCCAGTCCGGTTACGGGGTTTACCCCGTTAAAGGAAGTGGCGTGAGTCCTCTATCAGCAACTACCGTGAGGAACTAACGTTTTTTTTTGACACTCTCATCTGCCCTAAAGCACTTGAGATTCTGAGAAGTTGCCGCTTAGTTAAGTTAGCATTTCTCAGGGTTATGCCTTTACCCGTACCATTGGCTAGTAATCTAGCTTTTGGTAACTTAATGATTCTTAACTTATCATATTAGTCCGGGTTTTCGCCCAACACACGGAAGCAAATCGGGTATTTTACGCGAACCTATATAAATAATATGAATATCAGAAATTTAACAATTTGACACAAGTTTTCTCAGAAATCTAAAAAGTTTAGTCTAGAGGGACGAAAGTAGCTAACTCATTCTCAAGAGGTTAAAAGGTAGAACACACAAGGGTTATTCAATTTTAAATATTCTATTTTGGATTTAAAATCCAACATTCGCGTAACGTCTCGTAGAGAATGGGTACTAGCCCCTCAGCTTGCAAGATATCCAGTTAAAATGGCAGACTTTTAGAGGGAGTATCTCACGGGCCAAGGTAGTTCAATGACGGCATCAACAACGATTAACAAAGGCGATCGCCTCCTGCATCAAAATGTTCTCGGTTCTCGTCGGTTCAGCAACTACTGGTGGGCAACTATCGTTACTCTGGGAGCTACAGGCTTTTTGCTGGCTGGGATATCCAGTTACCTAAAAGTTAATTTACTCATAGTTACCGATCCAACACAACTGATATTCGTGCCTCAAGGATTGGTAATGGGGCTATACGGCACTGCTGGCTTGCTTTTAGCCTTATATCTATGGCTAGTAGTTTTATGGGACTTAGGCGGCGGTTACAATGAGTTTAATCAGGAAACTGGCACAATCAAAATTTTCCGTTGGGGATTTCCTGGTAAAAACCGCCGTATTGAGATTGATAGCAGCATAAAAGATGTCCAATCTGTGCGAATAGCTATCAAAGAAGGTCTTAATCCCACTCGCGCACTTTACCTACGCCTTAAGGGTCGGCGCGACATACCTTTAACACGGGTAGGTCAACCGTTATCCTTAACAGAGTTAGAAACCCAAGGTGCGGAGTTAGCCCGCTTTTTGGAAGTACCTTTAGAAGGACTCTAAATTTTGGATTAGAGATAGCAGGAGGCAAGGGGATAAGCGAGATAAAGAAAATAACTAACTCCTGTCTCCTAACTCCTGACTACTTATTTGATAAATCTAAAATGTAGAACCGCCTGAAACGATAAGATACTCTGGTTGAATCAGTAACTCGCAATGCGGTTAAAAATTTCACAATTTTTGCTTGCTTTTTTGATCATCAGTGCTTTGACATTGGGAGGATGTTCAACTCAGCAAGTCGCTTCTAATTCTCCAACTTCGGCAGCTACCTCTCCAGCAACCGAGGCAACCACCAAGACAACTACTGAAGCAACATCTGTATCTGAAACTACTAGTGAGAGTGTACCAGGAATGACAGATTTACCACGCCTCGAAGGCAACGCTACTGTAGTGATCACGGTTAAAGGCTCGCCAATTACGATCGCAGTAGACGGCACTAATGCACCAATTACAGCGGGCAATTTCGTAGATTTAGTACAAAAAGGTGTATACGATGGCTTAGCTTTCCATCGAGTTGTGCGCGATCCCCAACCGTTTGTGGTTCAAGGGGGCGATCCTCAAAGTAAAGACCCAAAAGTTCCAGCAAATAGCCTAGGAACAGGTAGTTACATTGACCCAAAAACAGGAAACGCTCGCTACATACCTTTAGAAATTACGCCCAAAGGTGCAAATACACCAACTTACAATAAACCATTCGATGCCACCGCTCAACCTGTCTTGTTGCCCCATAAACTGGGTGCAGTAGCGATGGCGCGATCACAACAACCCGACTCTGCTTCAGCGCAGTTTTATTTTGCTCTAGCAGATCTCGCCTTTCTGGATGGTAGCTACGCCGTATTTGGTTATGTCACTGAAGGTCAGGATGTAGTTAACAAAATTCAGCAAGGCGATCGCATTGACTCTGCTAAAGTCACCCAAGGCGCAGAAAATCTGAAAACACCCGGTTAGCAAGAGGAAGGCAGGGGAAGCATGGGGAGCAGGGGGGACAAGCAGGAGAATACTGCCTCCTGTCTCCTGACTCCTACTCCTAATTTTCAAAATTGGTGAAAGTTGTTATTACTGGCATTGGTTTAGTTTCTGCTTTAGGCGGAAGCTTAAACGATAGCTGGCAAAAATTGCTAGCTGGTAAATCTGGAATTCGATTGCATCAACCATTTCCAGAACTGGAACCGCTTCCTTTAGGGTTAATTGGTCAACAACCAACTGAATTGAAAATACTGACTCGGATGGTTGTTGCATCTGCTTTGCAAGATGCTGGGTTGGTTCCACCTTTACTTGATTGTGCTGTGGTCATAGGATCGAGTCGCTCTCATCAGGCATCTTGGGAGTTGTTAGCACGGCAGATGGAGGAAAGGAGTGGAGGAATGAGGAAGGTAAGTAAACAATTACTCTTGTGCCCCCCTCTCCCTGTCCCCCCCTCTTCTTTTGAGCAGGGAGTGTGTTTAGAAAATTGGTTAGACACCTTACCTCATACAAATGCGATCGCAGCTGCGCGACAAATTGGTGCATCTGGGACAGTTTTAGCACCAATGGCAGCTTGTGCTACTGGTATTTGGGCGATCGCTCAAGCAGCTTTACTTGTGCAAACTGGGCAATGTCAACAGGCGATCGCTGGGGCAGTGGAAGCACCAATTACACCCCTATCTTTAGCAGGGTTTCAGCAGATGGGTGCTTTAGCGAAAACTGGAGCCTATCCGTTTGATTTGCACCGAGAAGGTTTGGTTTTAGGTGAAGGTGGAGCTGTGTTTGTCGTGGAATCAGCAGAGTCGGCAAAACAGCGTCAAGCAAAAGTATATGGTGAAATTTTTGGTTTTGGCTTAACAAACGATGCATATCATCCTAATTCACCAGAACCAGAAGGTAAAAGTGCGATCGCAGCTATCAGGCAATGTCTAAAACGTAGTTGCTTGACACCAACTGATATTGATTACATTCATGCTCATGGTACAGCTACGCAGCTTAATGATCACATAGAGAGCAAAGTGATTCAGCGTTTGTTTTCTCAAGGAGTGGCAGTTAGTTCCACAAAGGGAAGCTCAGGTCATACCCTAGGCGCATCAGGAGCTTTGGGAGTAGCTTTTTCTCTGATGGCGTTGAAGCATCAAATTTTACCGCCTTGTGTAGGATTGCAGCAATCAGAATTTGATTTAGACCTAATCAAAGTGGCACGTCTAAGTAAAATTCAGCGGGTGTTATGTTTCAGTTTTGGTTTTGGTGGACAGAATGCAGTGATAGCGTTAGGTAACTCAGATTTGATTGCTGAGTGCAAAATCTAAGCCAGTTTTTAGGAAAACTTTGTTTATTTGGGTGAAATTATCCATCTTCACAGGGATATATTCGCCTTAAAAAATCGATATGATATAAAAATGGATAAAACTTCAAGAATATTCATCAAATGCTGATTCACTCCTCTGGCTTGTCCAAGGTCAAAGACTCAGTAACAGAAAAAATTTTCTTGGGTCATGAACCCAATGCTGAATTAATTGCAATTCTTACTGTCTACTTTGTCCAAGGAATTTTAGGACTAGCGCGTCTAGCCGTAAGCTTTTTCCTCAAAGATGAACTGCTGCTAAGTCCGGCTCAGATGTCAGTACTATTGGGAATTGTTGCCCTACCTTGGATGATCAAGCCTGTGTTTGGTTTTGTCTCCGATGGCTTTCCCATATTTGGCTATCGCAGGCGTCCTTACTTGGTTCTATCCGGGATACTCGGAGCTGCTGCTTGGGTGAGTCTGGCGACAATAGTTCATACTAGCTGGGCGGCTACGGTGGCGATTCTTCTAGGTTCTCTCTCTGTTGCCGCCAGCGACGTGATAGTTGACTCACTGGTTGTCGAACGAGCAAGAGCTGAATCTCAAGCGGATGCAGGTTCTCTACAATCCCTGTGCTGGGGTGCTTCCGCCTTTGGAGGTTTGATAACAGCTTACTTTAGCGGTATGCTCCTAGAGCATTTCACCACCCATACTGTTTTTTGGATTACTGCTTTATTTCCGCTTCTGCTTTCAGTTGTAGCTTGGTTGATTGCCGAGACTCCTGTTAGCAAAGATGCTAAAGAAAGTAATCACACCAATTTCTTAGCAGTAAAGCATCAAGTAAGGCAACTACGCGAGGCATTTACTCAAAAAGCAATTTGGCTGCCAACAGCGTTCATCTTCATCTGGCAAGCCACTCCAAGTGCTGACTCAGCCTTTTTCTTCTTCTCTACTAATGAACTGCACTTTGAACCAGAATTCTTGGGACGAGTGCATTTATTGACAAGTCTTGCTTCTTTAGTTGGAGTTTGGATTTTTCAACGTTTCCTCAAAAGCATCCCATTTCGCGTGATTTTTGGTTGGAGTACCTTTCTTTCTGCCACTTTGGGGATGACGACGCTGATATTAGTAACTCACACAAATCGGCTTGTGGGTATAGATGACCACTGGTTTAGTTTGGGTGATAGTCTTATTCTCTCCGTGATGGGCAAAATTGCCTTTATGCCAGTGATGGTACTAGCCGCGAGGCTTTGTCCCCTTGGCGTAGAAGCAACATTATTTGCCTTGTTAATGTCGATATTTAATTCAGCAGGAATGGTTTCCCACGCATCTGGTGCATTAATCATGAATTGGTTAGGGATAACTTCTACTAACTTTGAGTCACTTTGGCTATTGGTAGTAATTACTAACTTCAGTACGCTGTTACCCCTACCATTCCTCAACTGGCTACCCCCTGCTGAGAAGCAAACTGAACCACTGACTTTGCAACCTGCCTCGGTTGAGAATGGGTAACAACCTTTTTGTCTAAGTTTATGCTGTCTGCAAAAACCAGATTGATAACAGTTGAGTAATTTAAAAAATAGGCGTTGCATAAATGCGGGATGAATTGAGATTATTAGCAAAAGGTAAATCTAGATTTTTTGCGCCTTTGTCTTGAAAAGTTTCCTAGGTCGGGCTAACCCTCCTTCTCCTAGCGGAGACGCTACGCGAACATAACTTTTCGCTGCGCCTTTGCGCGAAATAAAATTCATCCCATTAATCAGCAACGCCAAAAAATAATCTCACCAAAAGCCGCAAACAGATTCTTCTGAATTGCCCTAACACTTTGGCGCAGAATAACAGGAAAAAACAAAGTATATGCAGAATTTAAAAACTCAAGAAAACTCAAATACAGAAAAATCTTACACTCGTAACGACTGGCAGCAAGGATATCAATCTCTAAATCAAGAGTTTGATTATTGGATTGATGATGTAGAAGGACAAATTCCCTCAGAATTGCAAGGTACGCTATTTAGAAATGGCCCTGCTTTGCTAGATATCAACGGACAACGGATTCATCATCCCTTTGATGGCGATGGCATGATTAGCCGAATTACCTTTGTCAATGGTCGTGCTCATTTCCGCAACCGTTTTGTCCATACTGAAGGCTATTTAGCAGAGAAAGAAGCCGGAAAAATTCTTTATCGCGGTGTCTTTGGTACTCAAAAACCTGGTGGTTGGCTAGC
The DNA here is from genome assembly GCF_010091925.1 of Nostoc sp. B(2019). Taxonomy (GTDB): domain Bacteria; phylum Cyanobacteriota; class Cyanobacteriia; order Cyanobacteriales; family Nostocaceae; genus Komarekiella. The sequence goes on from NZ_WVID01000036.1 coordinate 5,750, forward strand.
TAATATCTTCGACTTCAAAATCAAAAATATTGCTAACACCAACGTTATCTACTGGGGTGAGAAACTTTTGGCACTCTGGGAAGCTGCTGAACCACATCGTCTCAACCCCTACACTTTAGAAACTTTGGGAAGAGAATATTTCAACGGTGTTTTGTCACCAGGTGAAGCTTTTAGCGCTCATCCTCGCTTAGACCCCAGTTGCGACCAAGATGGAGGCGCACCTTGCCTGGTAAATTTTTCTATTAAGCCGGGACTATCCACAACCATTACTATTTTCGAGCTAAACCTAGCGGGTGAAATTGTTAGAAAGCACGCTCATAGTGTTCCGGGTTTTTGTTTTATCCACGATTTTGTCATTACTCCTAATTACTGCATCTTCTTTCAAAATCCCGTCACCTTTAACCCTATACCTCTGGCTTTGGGAATACGTGCAGCAGGGGAATGTATCAAGTTTCAACCTAATCAGCCAACTCGTATTATAGTTATTCCTCGGACTTCCAAAAAAGAGCAAAGTGAGGTAAAAATTCTGGAAACTCAGTCTGGTTTTGTCTTCCATCACGTCAATGCTTTTGAGATGGAAAATGAAGTTTTAGTTGACTCTATTTGCTATCAATCATTACCAGAAGTCGAACCAGAAAGTGATTTTCGCCAAGTCGATTTTGAGGCACAGTCGCCTGGAACACTTTGGCGGTTTTGTCTGAACCTCAAAGATGGGACGGTACAACAAAAGTTGATTGAAAGCCGCTGTTGTGAGTTTCCTAGTATCAATCCGGCTAATGTAGGGCGTCCTTATCGTTATTTATACATAGGCGCGACTCATGCAGATACCGATAACGCTCCGTTGCAAGCATTGCTGAAAATTGATTTAGAGTCTGGAGAAAGACAACTTTGGAGTGCTGCACCATCTGGTTTTATGGGTGAGCCAATTTTTGTCCCACGCCCAGGTTCCGACAAAGAAGATGATGGTTGGTTGCTGGCTTTGGTTTATGATGCTGCTCATCACCGTTCAGATGTGGTGATTTTGAACGCTAGTGATTTCCACAAAAGCCCGATCGCACGGCTGCATCTTAAACATCATATTCCTTATGGTCTGCATGGGAACTTTACTTCTAAGGTATTTGCACCAACTGGATCTCCTGCATAGCGATCGCCAATGAACACAGAAAATATCTATCTGTGTTCATTGACATATCATAAAATAAAAATTAAATTGTAACAAAAACTACAGAAATCCTATTTATTAAAAAAAAAGGATAAGCTAGGTATATAGGCATATATATCCGGTTCGCGAACAAACCGCGATTAGGAAATTTTTATGAGTTTAAAATCTTTGTTGCCGCTAGAAGCCGCTTCGCCAGCGTACATTTGTCCATTTGATCAAGCCTGTAGCTATCTAGAGGCAGCGGCTAAGGAATTAAGGTTAGATCAAGGGTTGGTGGAAATCCTCAGCCACCCGCGTAAAGTCGTAACAGTTTCCGTTCCCGTAAAACTAGATAACGGTGAAGTGCGTATTTTTGCTGGGCATCGAGTGCAACACGCCGATGTTTTAGGCCCCTACAAGGGAGGGATTCGTTACCACCCCGCTGTAACTCTGCGGGAAGTGTCAGCTTTAGCAATGCTGATGACTTGGAAATGTGCGCTGTTAGGTATTCCTTATGGTGGTGCGAAGGGAGGTATTGCCATAGATCCAAAATGCTACAGCGTCGGCGAATTAGAGCGGATCAGTCGTCGTTATATCAGCGAATTAATTAAAGATATTGGCCCTTCAGTAGATATACCAGCACCAGACATGGGTACTTCTGCTCGTGAAATGGCTTGGATGATGGATACTTACTCAGTAAATGTCGGTCATGCCGTACCAGGGATTGTGACTGGTAAACCACTTTCTATCGGTGGTTCGCGGGGACGGGAAATGGCAACCGGACGCGGTGTAATGATTATTATACGTGAAGCACTAGCAGATCAAGGTAGATCCTTGGTAGGAACGCGAGTAGTTATCCAGGGTTTTGGTAACGTTGGTAGTGCCGCAGCAGAACTACTACACCAAGCAGGAGCAAAAATTATCGCTGTCTCGACGGGTGCAGGTGGTGTCTTTTCCCAAGACGGTCTTGATATTCCAGCATTGAAAGCTTACGCTGCTGGAAACCGCAAAAGTGTTGTAGGGTTTCCCCAAGCAGTATCAATTAGTAATGCAGATTTGCTAACTTTACCTTGCGATGTCTTGATACCAGCAGCTTTGGAAAACCAGATTACAGGGGAAAATGTGAATCAGGTACAAGCGCAGCTTATCGCCGAAGCAGCGAATGGCCCAGTTACTCTAGAAGCCAACCAGTTGTTAGCGGCGCGGGGTGTGACTGTACTACCTGATATCTTGGCTAATGCTGGTGGTGTGGTGGTGAGTTACCTAGAGTGGGTGCAGGGTCTTTCTTACCTATTTTGGGATGAAGAACGCGTCAACCGCGAAATGGAAAATTTAATGGTAAGAGCTTACCGCCAAGTAGTTCAACAATCAAAGCTGCGGCAAGTTCCTCTGCGATTGGCAGCTTATACCTTGGGTGTGGGTAGAGTTGCTCAAGCACTTACTGATAGGGGTCTTTATCCTTGATTATTTGTATACTCCTTGACTTACGAGGCAGATAAATTATCTGCCTCTTTTTGTTTGGCGATCGCTCTGTGCTCCTTCTGGAATTGTTTGATTGTAAACTGTAGTTCAACTTTCAAAGTTTAGCTCTACTTATTCTCGAAAAGATGCACGGCTATGCGACCTGATTTAGAAAAATTGTATCTTACTCAAGAAGACTTGAAAAACATAGCTGGTGTAAATAGTTTGGACTTGAAAGCCTATGCAAAATTGAAACATCATCGTTTAGCGCTTTTATTGCTAATAGGCGATTATCTCCAGCAAGTATTAATTTTAGGGTGGGGATTAATTCCCATAGCAATCTGAAATTTGATGGCAATAAGTTTGTGTTGGTGTGGGAACGAGGATTTCTACCGTACCCCGTACTTCTATATGTATCAATATATTCATTGTTTGAAAGCTATACGTAACTACACATTGCGTCTCTACCAAACCCGATTAAAATAAATACGCAACTCGCGCTTCTATTAGGAGTATCCAGCCGTGCAGCCGGACTTAATAAGCTTAGAAATTAGCAAGGGGGAACTGAGACGCTTGACTGGATTCGATCCAGAAGACGTTTTTCGACCTTCTGTTCTGCGAGATAGTAAGAAGCGATTAGGGTTTTTGCTCAGTGAAGCGCTGGTGACGCTGGCGCTAACCCCAATAATTGTTGGCTTTATTTATGCGTTTATTATTTTGCCAACTATTGGTTCTTCAATTCGACTAGGTATCCTCTTACTAATTCTAGTACCAATCCCGATATTAGTTGGGCGATCGCTTTGGCGACAGTTGACCTGTCCTGAAGGATTAACAATACTTTTAGATGAAGTCGATAAATATCATACTCTGATTGAAGCCATAGATATTAATGACCAATTGGCAGCGTCAGGGAACTCTCAAAGCAGCATAAATGACCGAACTAAAGTAACCGCCGCCTTGCAACTTATTAGAGAAGATTTAGTAAGAGCGCTGAAAACAGAACGAATTTTGCGAGATAATAAAAAATTGCTTGCTAATAACCAAGAGTTATTTGTCAATAATTTAGCTAGTTTACAAGCCTTACAAGTTAGTAGTCAGGCAGGCGAATACGCTCAACTGCTAAATCAATCGTTGCAGATTGCTCTCGATGTGCAAGCAGAGATTAGAAAATTGCAAAAAGTCTAAGCGGAGGTTTCTCCGATTAGATGCCACTTGCTAAGAAAGCAGAATGCTAAGAGCGAACAAGCCGGGAAATCCTGATCGCCCTTCGTGTCTTCTCCGTCCAACGCAGTGGCTCAACTTTCTTGAAAAACAATCGCCCCATTGACTTAAAATGAGCAAGAATGACCAACAAACCAAAAATCATTGTTCTGGATGATGACCCTACAGGTTCTCAAACAGTCCACAGCTGCTTGCTGCTGATGCACTGGGATGTAGATACTTTACGTACTGGGTTACGAGATGATTCGCCAATTTTCTTTGTGCTGACCAACACCAGATCCTTACCTCCAGAGTCAGCCGCGTCTGTTACCAAAGAAGTTTGCCAGAACCTAAAAATCGCCTTAAATGCCGAAGGAATCGACGATTTTTTAATTGTCAGCCGTTCTGATTCTACTTTGCGGGGACATTACCCGATTGAAACAGATGCGATCGCCCAAGAACTTGGGCCATTTGACGCTCATTTTCTCGTCCCAGCATTTTTTGAGGGTGGACGTATCACCCGCGACAGCATACATTATTTGATTATCGATGGTGTGCCAAAACCAGTGCATGAAACTGAGTTTGCCCGTGATTCTGTCTTCGGCTACCATCACAGTTATTTGCCTAAGTATGTAGAAGAAAAGACTCAAGGGCGAATTAGTGCGGAGGCCGTGGAAAGATTTTTACTAGCAGACATTCGCGCTGGTAGCCTAGAACGTCTGCTAAAACTCACTAAAAATCAGTGCGCTGTTGTAGATGGTGAAACTCAAACCGATCTCAATCGCTTTGCAGTGGACGTGCTAGCTGCGGCGACTCAAGGGAAACGCTTTTTGTTTCGCAGTGCTGCCAGTATCTTAACGGCTTTAGCAGCGTTACCTCCTCAACCTATTGCCGCCGAAAACATGGTGCAGTATGTACGACAAGGGAAACCAGGTGCAATTATAGTTGGTTCCCACGTGAAAAAGACGACTCAGCAGTTAGAGGCACTATTGCGAGTTGAGGGAACCGTGGGAATTGAGGTGAATGTAGCGCAATTACTTGATGATGGGGCAAATCAATCTGCTACACTGCTAACCGAGATCCTGGAAAGTGCAAAGGCAGTACACGATGCTGGCAAAACACCAGTAGTTTATACTAGCCGCCAAGAACTATCTTTCAAGGATGTCAAGACACGGTTGGATTTTGGGGCAAAGGTTTCAGGTTTATTGATGGATATTGTGCGCGGCTTACCATCTGATATAGGATTCTTAATCAGCAAAGGTGGCATTACTTCAAATGATGTCTTAAGTACTGGTCTTGCCTTAACTTCAGCACGCTTACTCGGTCAAATATTAGCTGGTTGTTCGATGGTGCTAACGCCATCTGATCATTCTCAGTTTCCTAATTTGCCCGTGGTGCTGTTTCCTGGTAATGTCGGTGATGCTGATGCTTTGGGCACAATTTATCAAAGGTTAACTAAAACAGTCCTGAGTCACGAGTCACCGAAGTTTGGAGCGGAGGCTTCCTCCGATCCAACTTCTCGCTGAGTTAAAAGTAAAGATGATGATCATTCTGAACTACTTATCAGTTTCTAGGGTGAGGATGTGGTTACAGAATGCAACTAATCTAAATATTGGTAATTGCTCGGTGTATTTGCGTCTTTTGGCTGGTGCTGCATGACTTCTGATTCTGCTATACCCAATTTAGAGTCAAATTCTGCACATCCTAATGCAGAATCAATCTCTACCCTTTCTGATATAGAGCTAAATTCTACCTCTAATATAGATTTAGATTCTGACGTTGCTGATGCGGAATCTGATTCTATCCTTCCAGATGCGGAGCTAAAATCTGTTCTCCTCTATTTAAAATCAAACGCTGCACCTCCCGATGTAGAATCAAATCCTACTAACCCGGATTTAGATTCAAATCCTGACTTTTCTAATGCAGCATCAAACTTTATCCTGACTGATTCAAATCCTACGGAGTCACCATTACTCAAGCATCAGGTACACAATCTTCAAGTCCAGTTAAAAAGTGAGGAGGGACGACTATTATTAATTTTGCCAACAGAATCTCAAGTACCTGCCTCAGAACTTACTTGGTCTAATATTTGGCAACAGATGAAGCACCGTTTGAATGCTGGGGATCGCTTGCGATCGCCTAACACCATAGTGCATCTGATGGCTTATGATCGCTTGGTGGATGCCAGACAACTCCAAGAACTCGCCGAAACCTTAAGCGAAGTCCAACTTCAGCTAACATCTGTTTCGACCAGTCGTCGTCAAACTGCGATCGCAGCCGTCACATCCGGCTATTCTGTAGAACAACTACAGCCAGGAACTTCCCTGACCGAATCAAAAGCTGCTGCACCCCTAGCAGATGCCCTCTACCTCGAAATGACGGTGCGTTCTGGAGTAGAAATTCGTCATCCTGGTACAATAATTCTCTTAGGAGATTTAAACCCAGGTGGTATTGTAATTGCAGATGGAGATATTTTAGTCTGGGGTCGCTTACGTGGCATTGCTCACGCTGGTGCCGCAGGCAATCGTGAGTGTCTGATTATGGCCCTGCAAATGGAACCAACCCAATTGCGGATCGCAGATGCCGTAGCTAGAGCACCAGAGAAATTACCGATGCAGTTTTCTCCAGAAGTGGCACATATCACGCCCCAAGGAATTCGCATCGCCAGGGCTACTGATTTTTCCAGAAACCAATTAACTAGGATTAATCAGGAGCCATAAGTATTTACTTAAAAAATGTCAGGATAAAGAATGAAGTAAAGAAAATATTCATGTCTCACCCTCATGAGGGAGTTCAGATATTTCTTCATACTTGATACGATACTTCATACTTTATACTTCATTTACTGTTTTATATTTCCTGAACCTAATCGAGCGCATTTCTATCATGACTCGCATTATTGTAATTACCTCCGGCAAAGGAGGCGTGGGTAAAACCACAGTTTCGGCAAATCTAGGCATGGCTTTAGCCAAAATAGGGCGTCAAGTTGCCTTAGTTGATGCGGATTTTGGTCTCAGAAATTTGGATTTGCTGCTAGGGCTGGAAAACCGCATCGTCTATACAGCGGTGGAAGTTCTGGCCAGAGAGTGCCGCTTAGAACAAGCTTTGGTGAAAGATAAACGACAACCCAACCTCGTACTTCTGCCAGCAGCACAAAACCGCTCTAAAGATGCAGTCACTCCCGAACAGATGAAGTTATTAGTGAATGCACTGGCACAAAAGTATCAGTACGTGATCATTGATAGCCCTGCTGGCATTGAAAATGGGTTTAAAAATGCGATCGCCCCAGCCAAAGAAGCCCTAGTTATAACCACGCCAGAAATCTCCGCAGTTCGTGATGCTGACCGAGTAGTCGGGTTACTAGAAGCACAAGGCATCAAGCGTGTTCATTTAATAATTAACCGTATAAGACCCTCAATGGTGCAGGCGAATGATATGATGTCAGTGCAAGATGTTCAGGAACTTCTTGCAATACCCCTAATTGGGGTGATCCCTGACGATGAGCGCGTTATTGTCTCTACCAATCGCGGCGAACCTTTAGTATTAGCGGATACTCCCTCTTTAGCTGCCACAGCCTTTGAAAACATTGCTCGTAGATTGGAAGGGGAATCGATCCAATTTCTTGAGATCGACTCGTCCCAGGACAACATCTTCGCCCGTCTGCGAAGGTTGTTGTGGACAAAGATTGTTTAACTCACTTTCCAGTCTCTGCCCCAGACCTATTTGCAATGATTGAACTTCTAGAACGACTTTTTTCTCGCAGTCCTGACAGCAGTCGCACTCAAGTTAAACGTCGCCTGCAATTAGTGATTGCCCACGATCGCGCTGACTTAGACCCTCAAACGTTGGAAAAAATGCGGCAAGAAATCCTAGATGTAGTCTGTCGCTATGTAGAAATTGATACAGAAGGCTTAGAGTTCTCCTTAGAAAGCAACCAACGAACGACAGCTTTAATTGCTAATTTGCCCATCCGTCGGGTGAAAGGAGTTGTACCTGAATAAGAAAGTAACGATAAACAACATTAACTTTGTTGAGAAATTAGTATTTTTTATAAACAGTAATTCACTCAGGTGAAGCATTTATTAATGAACAGTTATTTAACAGTTCATCGTCAATGCAGTGCCGCTTTATTGCTGAAAAAAGTAAAATCAGTTGAAGTAAATATTACTAGATTACACCCTTAACACCGTAATAAATACACGCCAAACTACCGACTAAATAGACAAACCAGGTCAGAAAAAAGCCAATCGCTCTTGCTGGAGAAGGCCCATATATTTTGATCAGACCCCATGCATGGGCAATTCTCGCCACAGTGAGACTACTTCCGAGTAGCCACAATAACCATGCTTGTGCTTGCATTAGCTCCAGCACTAACACAAAGAGCAATCCATGAGGCACATACTCAGCGAAATTCCCGTGAGCGCGAACCTTCCGTTGCAGCAAGCCATCATTATTTTTTTGATCGGGAAATAGCTTTTGAGTCATATTTTCCACCATAGCTGCCCAAGCACTAGGATTTGCTAGTGGATCGGGCTGTTTTGCGACATCTTCCTTAGACTCACCATGCCAAACTCTGGTATTTACCCGTTCAGATGCCGCAATATACGAAAGAAAAAATGCTGTGATACCGTTAAGCCCAATAAAGAGAGTTGATATGGGAATGGTATTTTCAATCATTTTGATTCCTCACGTTATCTCATAACTCAGAACCTCTTTTGGATCATACGGCTGTTAGCTATCTCCTTAAAAAAAAATTTCCCGTTGTTGCTAGTTGTAACAACGGGAGCAGTATATAAGATTTTTTATAACTCATCGATAAGCGACTTGTGGCCCTGCCCAAACTTCTGTAACTTTTTTACCAAAAGTAATAGGCTGATCTGCATCTGTTGTTGTCGGTACAGTCTTGCCATCATTAGCTACTTTTACCAAGGGCCAGTTTTCCTCCCCCATTTCACCAGCACGGAACAGCACGTGATCGGGTTGGCTTTTACTCCAACCTAACAATATTGCAATCTTCTCATGCTCAGTTTCCTCTTGAGCGGGAGCAACAGTGTTGGCGTGATTTTTTTGCCGATCCCAAATCACTGCATGATCGGTAGCATCGCCTGTGTTGAATACTCCTTTAAACTTACGTGCTAAGAAGCGATCGCCTTTTTCCGACCAACTAACGGGAACCAACACCCCAATTGATCCATTGGTATCACTCTGTTCTGGTAATACCGCCTTTACAGCTAACAAGGGATCACTAACAGGAGCAGTTGAAGCCATCACCCACAACTTCTTAGTTTGCATATCTTGTACAAACAGAACGCTAGTGACGCGACTGTTATACATTTCCGGTTTTACTTCTAGTTGCACCCGACTATAAACAGCATATTTACCATCTGGGGAAATTACAGGTACACTGCGGTAGTAGCGCACTCCAGAACCACCTTTGGAACCAATAGTCTCTTGAGTAGCTGTGATCCATTTCCAAGGAATGGGATGAGGACTTCCTATTGGATCTGTTTGTTCTGCTTGGGCTTCTTCAGTAGGTATTTCCGTTATTGTAGTTGGTTGTGATTCTCCTGCAATTCGAGCAATTTCAACTGCTGCTAATGATTGAGAAATAGGCTTTTGTCTTACTTGAGAATTTTCTGTTCTCAAAGACTTAACCTTAGCAGCTTTTAATTTTTGCACTAAATTAAGTTGACTAGCAGACACCTCTGGTAATGGTGCAAGTTCAACTGCTGATAATGGATCAGCAGTAGGCACATCGCTGCTTGACAAAGAATTATCTTTCTCTACCAAAGACTCAATTTTATCCGTTGCTAATACTTGCGTTTTCTCAACAGCAGCCTCTTTAATTGGCACATCAAATTCTTCTCTCAACGAGTTTGTTTGATCTGCTTTGATAATTTCAGCTATATCAGGTTCTTTAATAGCAGCCACTTCATTTGACACAGAGTCAGATTCTCCAGTCAGGGAAGTTACCTTTGCTACTCTTGATTTGGCTGCGGTAGAGTGACCCGATGCCGCAAATAAAGGTGCGAGCAGTATCACAACGACCACGTAATTAAGAAATGGGTGCGTGCGGAACCATCCTGACAGCAAAAGGGGTTTAAGCATGTGTAGACTCTTTAGAAGGGTGGTTGCTGTGTGAGGAGCAATGCCTATACGGCAATGAGCAAGGTCTGATTATATGTATAACAAGAAACTAAAGCCTTTTACGAGATCTTAGCTTCAAATTTCGCATATTTTTACGAAACTAAAGTGTTATTGGTTACTTGTTTTTTTGATGTAGGTACAGAATATTTTTTTACGAAAATATGCCAGTATAGTAATTGTGCAGATAACTCAGTAATTACTGCATGAGATACACCATTTGTATCCCTACACTCAAACTCGCCAGAATAAGTGGTACTGGGGTAGAGTTAAGGGAATTTATACTGGCAGCCGAAAGGCAGATAAATAGGCTGTCAAAAATTGGACTATAGTAACTAAGCCGCAATTAGCAAGCTCGTTTATACCTGCTACAACAAAACAAACTCCGATAACGGTAAATTTGAGGCGTTACTTTAAAAACTTGGGAAGGTAGACACATAATACATAATACTCAAAAACTACTAGTGTCATCCACTAAAAAACAGAAATTGCAATATTAGCCCCAAAAATAGCAGGAAAGCATCTCGTTTTAGAAGCATAACCGCACTCAACGCTAATTCGAGACAAAATTATGAACCAAATTTAGCAGATAGATGCTCTAGCGGCTTGCTACATACAAGATATCGTCAAACTATTCAATTCATCACAAGCAAGACAAAGTTAGCATTAATTGATTTAACTGCCAGCTTAGTTACAAGTATATCAAGCAACTTTTGGTTTCACCAATAGCAAAATATCTGACCACCAAATAACTAATATTCTTTACAAAAATCAACGGTGCTTTACACCACCGCATTGAAGTTGTAATTGAATCAGTTGTCAGTTATTAGGGTCGCACTTACTATTAACTAATGAATAATGATTAATGACTAATGAAAATCGTATTCTTTGGTACTCCCCAGTTTGCCGTTCCCACCTTAGAAAAGTTACTAAATCACTCAGAATTTGAAGTGTTGGCAGTTGTAACCCAACCAGATAAACGCCGGGAACGCGGAAATAAACTTATCCCTTCACCAATAAAAACCATTGCTACCACTCACACCTTACCAGTATGGCAGCCTCAATCGGTGAAAAAAAACACTGAAACTTTAACCCAACTTAGACAATTAGACGCAGATGTATTTGTCGTTGTCGCGTATGGACAAATATTGCCGCAAAAAATTTTGGATATACCAAAGTTGGGTTGCATTAATCTGCATGGCTCAATTTTACCAAAATACCGGGGTGCAGCTCCCATTCAGTGGTGTCTGCATAACGGCGAGAGGGAAACGGGGATCACGACCATGTTAATGGATGCGGGGATGGATACTGGGGCAATGCTCCTAAAAGCGACTACGCCTGTTGGATTACTGGAGAATGCCCAAGATCTAGCCGATAGACTAACGGTAATCGGTGCAGATTTGTTAGTGGAAACTTTATTGAAGCTAGAATCCAAGGAAATTGAACCAATTCCCCAAGATAATTCAGAAGCGACTTATGCACCTTTGATTCAAAAACAGGATTATGTGTTGGATTGGTCAAAGAGCGCTATCCAATTACACAATCAAATTAGGGGCTTTTACCCTAATTGCACTGCTACCTTTCGCAACAAACCGTTAAAAATTACCGCTTCTGCTCCCTTTGGTTTTGCTTGCGATCGCGAACTACCACCAGAATTACAAGAAATCATTCCTAAATTGTCTAATTTGTCAACTATATCAGGCAACCCTGGAGAAGTAGTAAGCATTGCTAAGGGAATTGGAGCGATCGCCCAAACTGGAGAAGGTTTTCTGCTGTTACGAGAGGTTCAGCTAGCTGGTAAACGTCCCCAGTCGGGATGGGATTTTGTGAACGGTACTCGCTTAACTATAGGAGAAGTATTTGGTTCTGGTAGTTAGAGGTGGGAGATGGAGAAATAGAGAGATGAGGATTAATAATTCCTAACTCGTAACTTCTAAGTTTTCATAGAAGCGACAAGACTTGCAAGGCCCATCTGGGTTGACAGCACAGCGAATAATTTCTGAGCGAGCATTATACCTGCAAGTGGCATCACCAATTACCCAACGCCCCTGTACTAAACTTTTTTCAGATGGTCGTTTAGCAGATTGTACGTAAATGGCAATATTATGCAAGCGGTAGCGCCCCGCCTTAAATTGATATCTGTGGCGGCGCTCTAAAACCGCGTAGGTCTTACCTTGAAAATCGAGATAGTTTCCGGGTTGGGGTGTCCAATCAAGTTGCACTCTGCCGAGGGACTCACGCGGATACGTCAGAATCACCTCGGTTTGTAAAGAGTTTGGCTCCATAAGCTTATGTGATTTGATTTACATTATAAGGATGGTATCGCGATCGCTTACTTTAGCTTACCGGATTTAGATTATAATTAATGACTCACTAGGTTTGCTAGAAATCTATACATAACAGTTAATTACTTTAAATAAGTAAATATTTATACTATTTTTTGAATTTGAAAAGAAAATAAAGACTAACAATAATCATTTATCAAGTGAAAAATATAGGACAAGCCAGAAGCCTGTCCTACAATCAATGACTAATTTTAATTAGCCTATCTGACCGTCTTGTTTACAGCATCAGATGCATCTTCAGCTGTCCGCTGAATATTTTTTCCAGCATCCTCACCTGCACGTTGGACATTTTTCGTCAAGTTTTTAGCAGCATTTTGGGTGTTTTCCTGGATATTTTCAATTCCGCGCTTAGTTCCCTTAGCAACTCCTTCACCCAATTCTTCAGCAGAACTGCCAACATCTTCACCCAGGTTCTTCACTCTTTCACCCAAGGGTGTGCCTTGCTGATAATTTCGGCCATATTGCTCTGGACTGTCAATTCCTTTTTGCTCAACATTCTTTTGAGCATTTTTTGACAGCGCTTCAGATTTATCGTTTGCTGCTTTGTCAGCTGCTTTTGATCTGGGGTCTACATCACTAAAGTTATTCATCCCGCCAGCAGGGGAAGAGAGAGGATAATCTTTTGTAGGATCGTATCGTTTGGTATAAGGTGATTGAGCATCAGGCTGTGGTGGTTGTTTTGCTATTCCTGGATCACCACAAGCTTGGGTCAAAAAGATGAAGATTCCTGCTAGAAAGACCGTTAAAATCTTCACGGGACGAATGTTGTTCAGCCAAGCGCTTATTTTTTTCATAGTCCTAGTCCTTGCATTTTTGTGTCTAAGTTAAACGTTAGCCAAGAAGGCATCCAGAATTAATTTCAAGTCTCAGGTATTGAGACAAAAACAAGAGTTCTATCTGCCTACCGCTGGATTTTTTTGTAGTTCAGGTCTTGCACTTGCTTCATCTGCCTTCTCTTTCAAAAAGCCAGAAGCCTCTTGAACAGACTCTTTCACAGTCTCAAGTCGCTCTTGAACCCGAGTTCCTAAATCTGGTTCACGTTGAATTAAACCACCTGGTTCAGGCTGTTGAAAGTCTTTATCAGTGATGATTGGCAGTTCTGCTTCTTTGTTTAGTCTACCTGCTGGTGTCTCAGCACCGGGATAAAGTAGCTCGGATTCTCTATTTGTAGCAATGAGCAATTGTGAGTTTAGCTGTAGGCTAGCTTGGTCTTGTCCTTTATTGGCTTTTGTATTCGTCACTTTCGGATCTGTGGACATCCTATACTTGGTATATTTGTCTCCACCACCCTTGTAAGGATTATTTGCTCCGCCAGCTTGCACAGCAGGATTTTGTGGATTTGCACCTGTAGCATTTGCTCCACTACAAGCAGTGCTAACTATCAATAAGAGTCCAGCTAAAAAGATAGTTAGCACCTGGCGTAGTCGTAGTTTTTTCAAGAAACCTATCAAAACGTTCACTTAGTCCTCCTTTCAACTAAAAATGAGTTGTTGATTTTGCTGAATAATCGGGTTTATCGGCAAATTATTATGCTTTTTTTGTTGGCTAATCTTTGAATAACCCTAGTCAAGGATAGGAGGACTAAAACAACCTTTGCATCTAGCGTAGGTAACATTCTATTTAGTACTAAATCACTATTTTTATCTAACTCTAGAGAGATATAAATTAATGTAATAATCTGTTGATTCTGTTGAAAAAATAAAGGCTATTTTTAGTAAGGTGTAAATTAAATTATTAGTTAGGGATCAATTTACACTGATTGATATCAGCCTTAAGAAAGATATTAAATATGTAGATAGATAATCAGAATCTTAGTACAAATAAACGTCAATAGTCAACAGTTAATAACCACTATAATATCTATCTTGGGCAACATCCTGTAGAGTTTGGAGTGTCTATAAAACCCAATATTAATATAACTTTTCAAAAAAAATAATTAATAAGAGTGTTAGGAAAGATTAGTTAAAAAAGGTACATATCTTTTTTAATGAGTCAACAATATTTTATCCAAAAATTTGGATATATAGCTGATATATCATAATATTTGAGGGATTCAACCTTGGTGGCTCTAACAGTTAAATTACTAAAAAATCATGAAGCAAATTTTACGCTGGATAATTTTGGGTGGGACGCTGTTTTTTTTAGCGAAAGCTTTGAAAGATAATTGGCTTGAGGTGACTGCTATCCGCATTGATAGTATAGGGTGGGCAATTCTCGCGATCGCTACAGGCATAACTTTACTAGCACATACTTGGGCAGGCTGGATCTGGACTTGGATTCTGCAAGATTTAAATCAACCTGTATCATCTTCCCAGTTCATTCAAGTTTACCTAAAAACAAACATTGCCAAGTATTTACCAGGTAACGTCTGGCATTACTATGGGCGAATTGTAGCAACGAAAAATGCTAATATTTCTGGCGGTGCGGCTACCTTAAGCGTTTTGCTAGAACCGCTACTCATGGTAGCGGCTGCTTTAATCATCATTGTTCTATTTGGTAGTCAATTTGCAGCAGCGAATACCACTCTGGTTGTGCAAATCTTACAATTGCTGAGTTTGGCTGTGGTGCTTTGTGCAGTTCATCCCCGATTTTTGAACCCAGCCATTCAGTTTTTGTACAGACTGAAAGCAAAAAAATCTGCTAATCCGACTCAGCCTACCGTTCCCTTCAATATTGAACGCTATCCCTTACGACCTTTATTAGGAGAATTGGGCTTTTTGGGATTGCGTGGTACTGGCTTTATATTAACTATTTTTGCGTTGAGTTCTTTGAATTGGAGTCAAATTCCTTTGTTACTGGGGGCTTTTAGTTTCGCTTGGTTGCTAGGGTTAGTTATTCCGGGTGCGCCTGGTGGATTAGGCGTGTTTGAAGCAACTGCTTATGAACTGTTACAGCATCACTTTCCAGGGGCCCTAGTATTTGGTGCGATCGCCCTATACCGCCTGATTAGTATTCTAGCTGAAACTGTGGGTGCTGCTTTAGCTTGGTTCGACGAACGTCTTGCTCAGTCTTAAAGTTTTGATTTCTGATTTTTATTCATCTCCTCAAACAAATAAATTTAGGGCTGCATTCATTTTTGTGGATTTGTCTTCAACTGCGAAAACACACGATAAGCATCCAGATTCAACTGCTGATTACAATTTTGATCTTCTTCCATCTTAATTAAGTTGTATTCTACATTGTCTGCATAGATTGCAAACGTGATATTAAAAATTTCAATAAAATTGATTACCCACTTACATTCATCTGCTGAATACTTCTCATAGTAATAAATCAGATGAGCAATCCGAGCTTCTAAATGTACGCGAGAGTTTCTACAAATCAAAATAATCTTTAGCAGTATAATCACTAATGTTAGAGGATTTCCTTGGGAAAGCAATAAAATAAACAATGATGAAGGTTCTTTTCCATTTTCTGTAGTCAGAAAATCAATCACACGGTTACAGGTTCTTAGAAAGAATTCTTTAGTGATAAATTCTTCATTATGTTCTGTCTTCCATGACGATAACTTCTCTACGAACTGCTGCTTTACTCTTTTTGCTAATTCTTGATGTTCTACTGAAAAAAATAGATATTTTGTAATACTTTCTTTAAATTCTTCAACACTTTGATTTTTAGTTTGTTGAACAAATATATGGGCAATATTCTTATGGCTAAATCCACCCTTTTTTAAGACAATTACCTTGATCAAATGTAAAACATTATCTCCCAAAATACTAGGATTTTTGTAGCGTGTTGTACTTGAGGCAGCAGACTGAGAACGAGCAATATACATTGCTAGTTCAAACTTAAATTTGTCTTTGATCTGTCTAGACAGCTTTTTAGCAGCCTCTTGTTGCTCTCTTGAATTATTTTCATTCAAAGATTGAGCAACTAATAAATAGGAAGTGTAACGATTAGTCCAACAACTTTTATCTATTTCTTTATCTCTAGCAACAAATAATTTCAGATCTTGATAATCATTACTATTGATAAAATTGTCTAGCCAGCTTTTACAGGTATTAATTATTGGAGAATTAGTTGTCTCAGTTCTCAGATTATTATTAGTAAATAAATTAACTAATTCTTGGATATATTTGTGTTTTCTATTAGTTTCCCAGTTATTAATTATTATGTAGCAACATCGTTTAAGAGTGTTGCGAAATTCTTGCTCGTTATCTTCAAAGAAGATTCCGTATATTCCTGGAACATAATCCGAATTTGGTGAATCTAGACCATCTATAAATAAACCTTTAAATTCTCGCAAAACATCCTCTGGTGGACATTGTTTGACAATATCCGCCAAGAAACTATAAACCCTCTCTTGTGCAATTTCCACATTAAGCTGTCTAGAGTTGGACGTAACAAAATGCTGATATCCCTGACTACCTGGTAAACTATTAGCGGTCATTCCAGTTCTCAAGACAAAAGAGCTTCCTGTTCATATTGTTATCAGCTTAACCTTGGTGAACAGTAGTATCAATCTATTCTTCAAAGATTCAGCAATTTTTTTACAGAAAGTTAGAAAAATAAAATATTAAATTTAAATTTTTGAGATAATTAAGAAATATTACTTAAGTTAATGGGTAACAATAAAAACATCAATTTATAGGTCGGCTTACCTAACAAATTATGAAACCCACCTGTACTTGATGGGTTAGTTTTTTTGATTTTTGAATTTTTTAGTGGGGGTGGAGGGACTTGAACCCTCACGACCTTTTACGGTCAACGGATTTTCATTCTCTCGTAGCTTTCACTACTGCCTGATAGCTTTAGCAATCACAGGTTTTGAGAATTGGACTCTCCCTTTACCCTCGACTTAACGTTAGGGTAGCTCCCGTCGGGTCTCTGCACCTTCCCTCAATTTTGGATTTTGGCTTTGGGATTGTAGAGCAATCACAAATTTCAAACTTCAAATTGATGGGCTTGGCTCAGGATTGCCGTGTCTGTTAACAGATTTAGGTTTCCCTGAGTTTGAGAGCTTCCACTTGAGGGATTTCTCCTTCAAGGCTCAGTTTACTAAGTCCGTAGCGTCTACCATTCCGCCACACCCCCTTAGATGTTTAGCAAATACTCGCTGTATGGAGGCAGCAAATACTTCCCTATCTATTCCACCATCAATTGTGTCTTTTGTGCAACTAGATTTCAAAAATTTTGTCGAGAATCAGTATTTTGTTTCTCTTTTGACTTGACTTTGTTGACGAATTCCACAGACATCAATTTACAGTAGTTCTGGTTTGAATGCAACACGCAATACTAGCCGATAAACTTTTTGGAACTCTGGTTGTGGAAAAAGAACCGCTTCTCTATCTGAGAGACACCATATATTGCCGTGTGCTGACTCAAATGCTGCAAAGTAACCATCCGCCATTGGAGATTAGGACTGAATCTCTAGAGCAACCATGCGATAAGCGAGTACTCCAGCTAACTGAAACGGGACAGGCTTTGGTACAGAAAGCTGGGTCGGTGGTATTCGTCTAACCAGCGGTCAGCCCGTCTGGATGTGGGATGATCTACGAAATCAATCTATTTTGCAATAGGCAATACTTCCCTCAGATCAAGCATTCAGCCTATGATAAGAAAATAGACGCTTAGACAAAAAAGTATGATTGTCGCCCTGCTTTATCTGGCTTTGGCTGGAGCTTATCTTTTAGTAATGCCAATTGCTATCTTGCTGTACCTGAAACAGCGTTGGTATGTGGCTACCGCCATCGAGCGTACCTTTATGTACTTTTTGGTGTTTTTCTTCTTTCCAGGTCTGTTGGTTCTATCGCCGTTTGTGAATTTTCGACCTCAGCGGCGACAAATTGAAGTTTAACAAGATTAGGTAGGTCATAAATCTCATGCGACGCGTTGACGCTATCGGTATTGGCTTGGGCGTTTTTCTGGCTGGTGGCTTGGCATATATAGTATTGCAGCTAATCGGGTTAGATAATCAAGAAGCTGGTGTATGGAGCCAAGTTTTACTAGTCAGTGGATTGGTTGGCTGGTTAGTCACCTATTTTTTCCGCGCAGTGGGACAAAAAATGACCTACCACCAACAGCGGGAAAAGTATGAACAAGACTTTCTCCAAAAGCGACTAGAAGAACTTACTCCCGAAGAACTAGCACGAATTCAAGCTGAAATAGAACAAGAAGAGCAAACTCAGGTGTAAAGTTATCTATTAGTCAAGAGTCCAAAGTCAAAATCTGGACTTTGGACTCTTGACTCTTGACTTTTGACACGTAAACAATGACTGCGATTTCTGATTGCTTTGAAACTCTTATACGGAATCGAGAGTGCGCTCTGATTCCATTTATTACCGCTGGCGATCCAGATTTAGAAACAACAGCAGCCGCGCTGCAAATTCTGGATCGTAGTGGGGCAGATATTATTGAACTGGGTGTACCCTACTCCGATCCGCTAGCGGATGGGCCGGTGATTCAAGCTGCTGCTACCCGTGCATTGCAAAAGGGAACTAAGTTGGAGCATGTGCTGGAAATGCTGCAAACAACTACTCCCAAGTTGCGATCGCCTATTAGCCTGTTTACCTACTACAATCCAATTTTGCACCGGGGAATTGAAAAATTCCTCCAGCAAATTGCTGCTGCGGGAGTAGCAGGGTTGGTAGTACCAGACTTACCCTTAGAAGAAGCCGCAGGCTTGCTCCAACCTGCTGGTGAAATGGGAATTGATGTAACTTTGTTGGTGGCTCCCACCAGTTCCGCCGAACGCATAGAAGCGATCGCTCGCTCCTCCCAAGGATTTATCTATTTAGTTAGTGTCACAGGAGTCACAGGCATACGCTCCCAAATGGAAACGCGAGTGTCAGATTTACTTAAACAAATTCGTGGTGTTACTGATAAACCCATCGGTGTAGGCTTTGGCATTTCTCAAGTAGCACAAGCCCGTCAAGTCAGGGAATGGGGCGCAGATGCCGTAATTGTGGGCAGTGCTTTTGTGAAAAGGTTAGCAGAAGGCACACCAGAGCAAGGACTGAGTGCGATCGCTGATTTTTGTCAAAGTCTCAAGTCGACTATCAAAACCGCCAACAGCGGCACAAATACTCATCTTGCTCAGACTGAGAAAGTAGATTAAAAAAGTATAACAGCGTAGTTTTTTTGTCCTTACTTAGTGGACAATTTGACGGTTATAGTCTTGAATATTAACATCAGATATCAGGATGTAAAAAAACTAGCTGATACAGTTGCTTATAGTTTGAGTATTATCTGAAGTTAAGTAGGCAAAAAATTATGAGTGTGAGAGTGAGTCAGTCACAAATGGTTATAATTACGTCGCAATTGAGGGGCAAAGGCGATGAGTGAGAGTATGGCATTTATCGGCGGGGTCGCCGTAGCTGGACTGGCGGCTCTGGTATTACTCAAAGGAACAAATACTCCTCTACAATCTAACTTTGCTGTTGCCCCACAAATGCCGGCCACTGTAATGCCACCCCAGGTTATGCAGCCACAAGCGCAGTATCCTTATGGGCCTTATGGGCAACCAGCATATCCCAATCCCCAGCCTGTAGCTCCCAATTCTGACCAGCGCGTCGAATGGGAAAAGCTAAAAGTTGACTTGGATCGTTTAAAAAGCGACAACGAACAGTTGAAAACTCAAAATCAAAGACTTCTTGACAATTACAATACCCAACAACTGCAATTAGCTCAGCAGAACAACCAACCAAAAGCAGCATTAGCACCATCCCAACCGGAAAATCCCTGGTGGTCTTCACCCATAGTGTGGGCAGTAGGAGGTATGAGTCTGACTATTGGCGGCGGTATTGTAGTCGCTGGGGTATTAGCTTTGTTCTCACCTCGGCAACGTCCAGCCCGGACTGTACAAGTTATTCATCCTTATCAAGGAGCTACACCGCCTTTGGTTCCTGTGCGTCGCGCTGAGTTTCTCCCACCTTCTCGGCTAGAAGCAAGACGAGTTGAAGCCCCAGAATACGATGAAATGCATTGATAGTGAAGTGAAATATTTGTTATTAGGGCTAGCAAATACTATTTATATCTAATCACTGCAAGATTTTACACTTGTATTGAATTTTGTATTGGCGTTGCGATCGCCTACGGCGGGGCGTAGCCCATTGCATACTTTGCACCAAGGTATCAATATATAGCAGAAACCTAGGAAAGTTCTCCGGGTTTAAAGGATCCTGTTGGGTGATTATCAGCGATTTCTCGCCAATTCGGTTCTATATAAAACAAATTTCTAGAAATATAGAACACTCTAACGGACACTTAGTAAAAAAAAGTGCAAAATAAATTGGCGAGTCTTGAAGTTGACTTCACTGCCAAATTTTTTGTGTTTGCCTCTTGCAGGCAAACGCTCTTTTCGCTTGTTTAATTATAGGTAAGTGATGCCTGGAGCGATCGCCTGACACTGGGAAAAAAGCTTACATCTACCAGTTATGAATTAAAACTTCGTATTCTGATAATTTTATAGCAATTTCTGTGATGATAACCTTCTGGGCGGTTAAATAAAATCTATAATTTTGTCATAAACTCAAATACCATAAACTCATTTTTAACCTTTGGCAAATGATTGATCACATCGTTTTAGGCAAAGTGACAACAAAAGTCTATTAGCAGACATGAGTCTCGCGGATTTTAGTACGCCAATATTATATAGAGTAAGTGTTAAGACTGAAGTCAGCTTCGTTACAGATTCGGTATACTTAATTCCAATATAGTCTTGAAGTGAAGATAAAGAGCGATCGCCTTCACAAACCGGTTGTATTGCAAGAGCCTGTTGAGGATAAAAGATCCGCTTTAGTTAGATTCAGTTTATGCAACCAGATGGATAGGGTTCATAAACTGTAGTTTTCAAGCTACTGATATGCCTCCAGCTTTTTTACCAGACTAACGTCTGTTTTTGCAAAACAACCGGGAATTCTCTGCTAGTTACCACCCTAATCGGGTAACTTGCGAATAAGCTCTCTAATTACATCTGTTTTTGCTCTCCCTGTCTGGTTACAGTATGTTTCAAGTCTCTTGACTTCATCTAATGCCAGGTTGAGGCTAATTTGCTTGACAGTCAATTTTTTACTCATAATCTCACCCACTAAGTGTAATACTTGCCCTTGTACTTTAGAAACCTTTAACAGTTTGCTATCTTGCTTTACCTACGTATCAAGTTTTCAAACATAGTGTTTGCCTACCTTAACTAGTCTTTTATCAGCATACCGCTATAGTGGTATTATTAAACCTATATATATAGTATTATGTTGTTTATAATTTAATATAGTTTAGTTAGCGTGAAAAACATCAAATTACGTAGGTTGGGTTCAGGAACAAAACCCAACACCTACTAAAGTGTTTATTGTGTTGCGTCCGCTTAAACGCCATTTTATTCAAGCACAAGAAACCCGCTTATGAGAGTGGTTCCCCAACCAACAATTCTTTTTAACTGAACTGTATTGATTTATAATTCCGAGCTAAGAACTAAACGTAGAAACTTAGTCGATTCAAAAATACAGATTATTCTAAAGCTGTGGATTTTTTACCCTCAGCAAGCTTTTGCAACACAAGTAGCACAAGTACCCCCAATATGGTTAGGATAAGCACTCTTCACCTCGCTTGTGGTCTCGAAAAGGGTAAAAGGCGAATTCAAGCATGCACCCCTTTCCCCCTTAACCGAACCGTCTTGCAAGTACTCCACTTTCATGTTTGCTAGCTTAACTACTCAAATTTGAACAATTGAAGAACTTAGGATTTGAGGAGTTGCTCTTGATATTATGAAAACAGTAGGAAAAAAATATCTATAACCCTATATTTAAAAAGACTTTACTACCTTTTCTGTATTTCTCTAGCGCATCACTTTCCAGTTACGGATTAGCATGAGAGATAGTTGATTTAGCTAACTGAATTGCAGCCAGGCGAGCCTTCAAAACTGACATATTAGTTTCATCAACACTGAAATTAAAAACCATAACTTCCGATGGTTGAAGACTATACTCTCGTACATAGTTCTCCACAAGCCTGGAAGCACAAACTGCATCAGCCTGCTCCAAAATTTGATGGTTTTTTTGAAGGTACTCTAAATCTAAAGTTTGAAAGTTTATGTGGGAAATTCCAGCTTGTTGTAACATCTGCTTCATCACTTTACAGGTAACTTCTTCTTGACAGATAAGCAGCATTAAAGCATTACGAGGTAAAGATGAAATTTGTGCCAACAGTTGCAAGTCAGGCTTGAGGTTAACAGTAATAACTTCTTGCTCAGGAGCAGTTAATCTAGTTACTTCCCATTGATGTTGTGCAGTTGTAATTATAAGGTCAGCAGTTAACAGTTCTTTTAATACTTTTGATTTATTAATCTTGAAGTCTTCCAAACAGAGAAACAATAAAGGAAGCTTTATTTCTGATTGAATAGTTTCGTATACACCTGTACTGTGTTGCGAGTATTCTATAAATACTAACTTTAAAGGGGCAACAGCGTGCCGATTCAATATTGCTGCTTGTGCGTAGGCTGCTGCACCAAATTCAGATGGAGATAATCCAGTCATTACAGCAGCGTTAAAAGCTTGTCCTAGTAGATGATAAAATTCCTTATGAATAATAATATTTTGTACAACTTGAGTGTGAGCAACAAAAGTTCCTTTACCTCTTTGGGCTACCAAATAACCTGATTCAATTAAATAGTTATAAACTGCTGCAATAGTGTTATGATTTACCTTTAAATGTTTGGCTAATTGAGTAACTGTAGGCAAAGTATCACCTGGTTGCAGATCCCCTATAGCAATTAGTAGTTTGATTTGTTCAGCAATTTGAGCGTTAATCGTTATTGGCGCTTGAGTATCAACAAAAAGAGGAAACAGAATTGTATTAGTCATTACCATAACGGATTGGCAACAGTAACTACGAAGGTTTTCCTAAAATCGCATTACTTACTCCTCAATCATTACTTAGATGTAATCCATAATAAAACTTGGTGGTATACAAGTAAAGAGAATAAATAATGAAAAAGATAATAATATCTCTATAACTTATTATGCGAGATATTATGATTAGCAGGAAAAAGTAAAATTTTATTTCCAACGTCTATCAATGTTTTCGACTGATAGCGCTCTGTTATTTCCCGAAATTTCCAAATCCTTCCTACACATTGGTCTTCTAAGTATTGAGGTAGTGAACAACGCTCAAACATTCGGCCATCCTTTAATTTAAAAGTATCATAAGCCTCTAAGTCTGTATGCATATAAATCTCTTGAATTCGGTGAAGAAACAGGTCGGAGTTCTCAACTAAACTAGAAGCCAATTCTAGTGCTTGTCCCTCACTTTGTGAGACTATAATGTGTTGAGGAAAACTCCACATTTCTATAAACTTTCGATTCAGGCTCACCATCCTTCTGCTACTATCAACAACAACTATGCCAGCATTAGCTCGAATCCTACCCTGACTCAAGAGGCGTATCATGCATTTTGTCCTTGATTTGTTTGTTAATTTGTTTTTATACTATGGTATAAATGATATAACGAATATAACGCGATGTGCGATTTAGAACAAGACTATTAGGATTGATCATAAAGATTAGAAGATTGGTTAATCTGGCGATGATATTTTGCTCCTTCAACACCGCGAGGCGAACATTGAGAGCGTATAAAGCCGTAAACATGATTCGCAAGGGACAAGTTGAAGATGATGAGATCAGGAAACACTTAAGCTACTGTTAAATTTGTTGCTCAAACTTTCAGTGTGGCTGCATAAACTAAAATCTCACATAAGCAAGTATTTTGTACTCAACAAGTTTTTACTATACAACTATATGGGGATCTGAAAATGGAAGAAGTCCTTGCATTGCTTGAAAAAAAGAAGCAAGAATTTGCCCAAACGCCATTTATGAAATTTCTTCAGGACAAAAGTATAGACCCAAGACAAAGACTAGCTTGGGCTCCTGCCTTTGCTCCTTTTGCAATGAGTTTTAAGGATTTTAATAGACTTATACTCCGCAAAGAGCCAGCAACTAGCAGGCTCCAAGAAATGATTAACCAACATACTTCTGAAGATGGTCGCCACTGGATATGGTTTATACAAGACCTTAAGTTGATGGGATATGATTACTCCATAAACTATACCGATACGTTGAAATTTTTGTGGAGTGAAGAAACACAGAAAGTACGCTCATTGATTAATAACTTATTTGCTATGTGTACTTTTGAAGAGGATATCCTGATGAAGTTGGCGGTTATTGAGGCGATAGAAGCAACGGGAACTGTGGCTTTATTTGAAATTGCACAAGTAGGAAAGGAACTTCAACAAATTACTGAGCAGCATCACCCGTATTTTGGTGAGACTCATTATGCTAAGGAGACAGGTCATATCCAGGCAGAAATGGATGATGTAGAAGATTTTGTTAAAAGTATAAAATTGACAGAAGCACAGAGAGAAAAAGCTTTTGCTCTGGTAGAGAAAGTGTTTGTAGATTTTACAGATGCACTTAATGAAATGTCAGAGTTTGCTAAAAATCACCCTTACGACAAACCATTCACGGCAATATATGATATGAAGAAAATCAAAGTATCTGTATAAATGAGAGTGTAAGCTTGAAGTCTACATACCTTTTATGCTCATCAAAGTAATACAGTTTCTCTTTACTTTGAGATTAGACATTTTGAAAAATAGGTGGTAATAACTGTAGTTTAGTTATAAAAAGTTAGTGTTTCTCTGTGAGAAACACTAACTTTTTTATATTTAAGTAAGGCGATCGCTTTTCAAAAGTTGTATAGTTTATCAAATGCTTGACACAACGAAAGGATGAAAGTGTGGGAGTTAGCAGCACAGCAAAGCGATCGCACACAGTAGTAAATATTCCTTGCTATCGTTGAAGTGACTGTTCTCAAAATGGAGCAGAAATTTCGTCTCGTCATCACTCCAGCCCCAAACATTATTCACCAGAATACCAAGTTGGCCCTCTTGCTGTACTCGCACAAATAGCGCTTCCACCTCTGCGTTTAATCTGTCAGAAAATCCCGCCTTTCGACACTGGCCTCATTACCTAGGATTCCGCAAGATAAGTAAAAAGCTGGTTGTCTCAATATATCTTTCTTAATCAGCCTGTTGGTATCCTCTTGGAAAAGGATCAGCCTTATTTAATATTGTGGTGAGATAATCTTGACGGCGATACCTCAATTAAGTTGTACGATGGGAACAAACTTATCCAAAACATTCTTCCCGTACCGCTAGCGATGGGGGTTCATGAGTGAACACCACGTATTCCCTTAAAAAAAGGTCATTTTGTTCGTATTTATAGCTGGAGAAACCCAAATATTTTTTTGCAGTTGCAATTGTAATGAAGATAAGTGTTGTTGGTGGTACGGAATAGAAAAATGAAATGGATAACTGGCTAAGCACAAACCTCTCAACAAGGTTGATGGTGTTGCAGTGGTTGCAATTGTTATCGTTTCTCACAGTAAACAACTAGCTCTGGGAGTGCGGGAACTCGCCGCGCAAATGGTTCAGGGCAAAGTTCCACTTGCTGTTGCAGCAGGTATTGAAGATCCCGAAAATCCACTGGGTACAGATCCTATCCAGGTTTATGAAGCGATCGCCTCTGTTTTCAGTGATGATGGTGTTCTAGTTTTAATGGATTTAGGCAGTGCTTTGATGAGTGCAGAAATGGCGCTAGAGTTTCTCCCAGAAGCACAGCGGCAGAAAGTGTATCTGTGTGAAGCACCCTTGGTAGAAGGCGCGATCGCTGCTGTCGTTGCTGCTGCTGCTGGTAGAGACATTCAGCAAGTTATTGCGGAAGCACGGGGCGCACTAGTAGCAAAAGCGACTCAATTGGGTGTAGCCAGTATGCCGTCAGTTGCCATTAGTGATCACCAAGTAACAACAAATGCAGAGTTCCCAACAAAAGAAATCCAGCTGATTGTTAGCAACCGATTAGGATTACACGCCCGTCCTGCATCTCAGTTTGTGGCAACCGCAGCCCGGTTTGAATCCCAAATTCGAGTACAAAACTTAACTAGAAATACTGAGCTAATTCGAGGTGACAGTATTAATCAAGTCACAACTTTAGGTGTGCGTCAAGGACACGAGTTGTTGATTACCGCTACTGGCCCTGATGCAGATGAGGCGTTGGCAGCATTGCAAGCATTATTTGCTACCAACTTTGGTGAAGATAATACTACTTTGAAGTCTCCACCAGTATTTCAGCACGAAATTACCCTACCAACTCCCGGCGAACTTTCGGGGATCGCAGCTTCTCCAGGAGTGGCGATCGCTCCCGTTGTTCATTATCAACCCACTCCGATTACCATTACGCAATACCACGTAGAAGATGCTGAGGCGGAGTGGCAACGGTTACAAACAGCAATTCACACTGCCCAACATGAAATTCAAGCAGTGTTCTCACAAGCATCTATTCAAATTGGTGACACTGAAGCGGCTATCTTTGATGCCCATCTATTATTTTTAGAAGATCCAGTATTGTTAGAAGCGGCTCATCAACACATCTTAGAACACCACCTAAATGCTGAAGCGGCTTGGCAAGCCGTAGTCGATGAGGTGGCAACTTCCTATCACACACTTGAAGATTCTTACCTCCAAGAGCGAGTTGACGATGTTGTAGATGTCGGGCAAAGGGTGCTGCGATTATTAGTTGGGAATGCCCCTACAAGCCTGCATCTCTCCGAACCAGCGATTTTGGTAGCAACTGACTTGACTCCCTCGGACACCGCTGGGCTAGATCCAACAAAAGTGCTAGGCATTTGTACTACTTCTGGAAGTGCGACTTCCCACAGCGCAATCATCGCCCGGACATTAGGTATTCCCGCAGTTTTGGGGATAGATGCAGAGGTGTTGCACCTGGAAGATGGTACACTCATGGCCCTCGACGGTGAGAGTGGCAAAGCGTGGGTAGAGCCAGAAGCAGATACTCTAGGTGTACTGGAGGCAAAACGAGAAGCGTGGCAAACTTCCCAACAGCAAGCATTAGCCACGGCGCACCAACCAGCAATTACTCGTGATGGGCAGCAAGTTCGTATCCTCGCCAATATTGGTAGCGTAGCTGATGCTCAAGTGGCTGTAGCTGGGGGTGCAGAGGGTGTGGGGCTGCTTCGCACCGAATTTCTGTATCTTGACAGGACAAGCGCTCCCACTGAAGATGAGCAACTTGCAGTTTATCAGGCGATCGCTCAAATTCTAGCTACCCGTCCCTTAATTATTCGTACCTTAGATGTAGGTGGTGACAAGCCACTTTCTTACTTCAAGGTAGCACCGGAAGCCAATCCTTTCTTAGGCTGGCGCGGAATTCGCTATTGTCTAGATCATCCAGATTTGTTCAAAACTCAGTTGCGGGCAATTTTGCGAGCTAGCTTTGGACACCAAATTAAGATCATGTTGCCGATGATTGCGACTGTGACAGAAGTACATGCAGCTAAGGCAATTCTGCGTGAAGTGCAGGCTGAACTTTCCCAAGTTGGTATCCCCTTCGATGAAGCGATAGAAGTCGGTATTATGGTGGAGGTTCCGTCAGCAGTAGTACTCGCTGATCAATTAGCAACAGAAGTGGACTTTTTTAGTATTGGTACTAATGACCTCAGCCAGTATATTATGGCTGGCGATCGCACTAACCCACGAGTGGCAAATTTGGTTGATGCACTCCATCCAGCTGTGTTGCGGATGGTGCAACAAACTGTCCAAGCGGCTCATGCTGCTGGGATTTGGGTGGGGTTATGTGGCGAGTTGGCCGCAGATCCTTTAGCAGCACCGATTTTATTAGGGTTAGGGCTGGATGAGTTGAGTGTGAATCCCCAAGCTATACCTACAATTAAGCAGGCGATCGCTCAGCTAACTGTAGTTGAAGCTCAGGCGATCGCAGCATCAGCATTGCAACAAGATTCTGCAACCAGCGTCAGAGAGCTAATCTTGGCACTATCTGCCAAATCTTGATGGTTTTATCAGCACTCCCACTGGCGAAAAACTTACCATTTGGACTCAACGCCACAGAATTTACTGTCCCAGAATGTCCAGTTAGGGTTTGCAGTAGTTCACCTGTGGAAAGACGCCAAATTTTGATGGTTTTATCAGCACTACCGCTCAACAGAATTTGTCCATCAGAACTCATAGCTAAGGATTTCACTTCATCTGAATGCCCAGTTAGTGTATGCAGGACTTTACCTGTAATCAGATGCCAAATTTTGATGGTTTTGTCAGTACTGCCGCTCAAAAGCAGTTGTCCATCAGGACTTATAACTAAAGATTTTACTTCCCCGTCGTGACTATTGAGCGTGCATAGGGGATCACCTGTACGTGGATTCCACAACCTAATTTTATTGTCAGAACTACCACTGGCAAGAATTGTACCATCGGGGCTAATAGCGATCGCATGAACGGCGGATGAATGCCAAAGGGTACAAATGCGATCGCCTTTGTGCAGATTCCAAATCTTAATTTTATTACTGCCACTGGCGAGAATCTGCCCATCTGGGCTGATGATCACAATGTTTACTGGCTTTTGATGTCCCAAAAGTGTGTGCAGTAGTTTGCCCGTTTTCAGATGCCACACTTTCACATTACTTTTAGGATGTTCGCAACTACCAACAGCAAGAAAATTTCCATCGGGACTAATTGCTACGGATGAAACTTCTCCTAAATTCTCTGTTATGGTGCGGAGTAATTTGCCAGTTTTCAGATTGCATACATTGATGATTTTATCTACACACCCACTTACTAAAATCTCTCCATCAGGACTAATAGCAACAGACGTAACTTTGCTTGAATATTTGATCAGGGTGTAACTGGGATCGGTAGATTCTAGAGGGTGTTTATGTTTGAGATTAGCGATCGCATCCAAAAGTTTTTCAGCATCAAGAATACTTTGGCGATCGCCCACTGTCATAAAGTATTCTCTTAGCTTTTGCACATATTCCTCATCTTCTATCCTGATGAGTGAGTGCATTGCCTCTAAGAGGTTACTGAATTCTTGTGGTGATTGACGTAGTTCCAACCATGTGCTTATAGAGTAATCAACCTGTTCCTGCGCCCAAGAGCGATCGGGTAAATGAGATAAACTTTGAGCTAATTGCAAAGCCAACTCTGGAACCCAGTAACGTCGTTCTTTTTCTAAAGCTTGGTAGACTTGCTTATAACCGATGATGATTGCTTGCACTGATTGTAAATCAAGAGCATCTTGAAGCAAACTCGGCAGCAATTCTGGTAGTAAGGGAGGTATATCATAGTGAACTAGATGATAAACATCTGCTACCCAAGCAGTAACCAGAAAGTGACAGGTAGTTAACACATCGCAAAGTTTTTCAAAATCTTGATGATTAACTTGGTATTGCAAAGATAACTTGCTAATATCAATCCCCTGAGCTTTCCATTTTTCTGCCTTTTCCAAAAGTGCCAAATTAAATACATTATCTCTACCCAATTGGTTAATTTCTTCTAAATTTGCTCCTTGTGCTAGCAGTTCATCTCTAATTTTTTTCCACTCTAAAGCGCGATTTTTTGCAGACTCCTGAACAATTTCTCTATGAGATAATCGAGCAATTGTTTTGTAGTAATAGTTTTCTTGTCCCAATCCCCAATAAGCAATACGGAAATTTAGATAATCTCCATCATTTTCCGACTCCAAAATTAAAATTGGCTCTGTTTTTAAGATGCCAAACAGAGCCTTAATGCTAGATTCACTATGAAAACGTTTGCTATCCCAGGCTCCTGCTAAAAATTCCGTCGGTCTAATTGGACTATGGAGAGAGTAATGCTTGTTGATAAATTTTCGTAAACCTTCAGCCAACATTAGCTCGATTTCTGGTATTCCATCATTCCTATGATCAAATTGGTCAAACTTAACTTGTGGAGGAGCAAGAAAAATTTTGAGTGGTTTACGTTCATTGATAGTGTGATCTAGAATTTGTGAAGGATATAATCTCAAAGGCCAGCTATCAAGAATTTTATTAACTTCTGGTAGCTTTAGAGTTGTATCTTTCTCTTGCTCTGCTATTTGTATTTGTGTCTCACGCTGGTAAATGGCTAATTGCTGTTGCAGGAGTTTTTGTTGTTCAAATCTGGCCACAGAACTATTTGGCTGATTTGAAATATTTACTAATTCGAGGAATTCTTGAGTTGTTTTGGGAAGTTGGCAATTAGTTATAGCTAGAGTTTCTTCCGTTCGCTTTTGTATTAGATTTACAATTACAGGTGCGAACTCTAGTACTAGTTGAATGAGTAATTTTAACCCTTGCTCCATAAGGAGATGCCTGCTACACAAATAAAATTAATAGAGTCGGCAAAAGTATGCATTATATCATGAGAAATCTGCGCCTTGATTACTCTTGCCATGCTCCTATTAAAAGATTAGCAGAGCAATTAGAATCTTATTCCCAGTTGTCCGTTGAGTCCTCGCACAGAATTGTAACCAGCACCTACAAAAAAGCGATCAGTCGCGCCTACTTGGACTCCGCCGGAAACTGCAACACCTTTATCTTCTGAATAATATCCAACTCCTATATAAGGTGAAATAACTGGTAAACTCAGAAATTTCAGAACATCTACACCAGTCGCACCATCAGGCCCACTTCCTAACTCAACTCCCAAATTTAATGCTCTGGCTCCCACAGCAAAAGTTGTATCACCATCTTTTCCACCAACTGAAACCCAAGGCTGTGGTATGAGTTGAGCAGATGCTTGACTTGGGGCAAAGAAAGCTAAAAAACTTAGTGATGTAATAAGTGTTTTGGTAATAACTGCTCGCTTCATACTTTTTCCTACATTAATTGCCACATTTTAATCGTTTTATCAGAACTATCCCTAGTTAACAGCCCTGCTGTTAACTAGGTTTTTCCCATATTGACTAATAGTGACGCATTAAATTTCCCTTGAGTGCCCTGTGAGTATGAGCATTATTTTTATCTTTCACCAAAATTACATTTCAGCGCTGAAAATACTTAGCTAACTTTCTGATGATTAACTACAGCATTTATAGCAACGCTCAATATACTTTTTGATAGTGTTTGTAACATTGGCGATCGCCTGCAATACTCCCATGAAAAACTTCTGATTACATCCTCTCCAGTACTTGAATTCCTAGCAAAGATAGTCCTAGCTTTAGGGTTCTAGCTGTCAAATCGCACAAAACTAAGCGGGATGTCCGCAGTGGTTCTTCCGCTTCTAGCACGCGAACCCCCTGATTGCGGTCATAAAACTGATTAAACTTTTTACTCAGTTCGTACAAATACTCACATAACCGATTCGGCAGCAAATCTTGTTCTACAATACTAATAACTTCACCTAGCTGAAGTAAGTATTTTGCTAAGGCTAATTCTGTTTCATGCTGCAATATGACTTTGGCATTTTCTTGCAACTCTTCAAAGTTGATACCACCTTTGCGGCTAATACCCTGAATCCGCGCGTAAGCATACAGCATATAAGGTGCAGTATTGCCTTTAAGATCTAACATTTTGTCGTAGCTGAAAATGTAGTTGCTAGTGCGATTTTGGCTTAAGTCTGCATATTTAACCGCACTGATCCCAACTATCTGAGCAACTTTATTAATGAATTCTTCTGTTTCTTCGCGTTCTTCTTGTTTTAATCTGATTTCTAAGTCTGCATGGGCACGAGCGATCGCTTCATCTAACAAATCCCGTAACCGCACTGTATCCCCGGAACGAGTCTTGAATTTCTTGCCATCTTCCCCTAATACTAAACCAAAGGAAACATGAACTAGTTCCACATCATCAGGAATCCATCCTGCTTTGCGTGCTACTTGGAAGAATTGGGTAAAGTGATTAGCTTGTCCTGCATCTGTTACATAAATTATGCGCTTTGCTTCATCTTGTTGAATTCGGTATCGTAAAGATGCTAAATCAGTTGTGGCGTAGTTGTAGCCACCATCAGATTTTTGCACAATTAAGGGCAGAGGCTCACCTTCTCTATTCGTAAACCCTTCCAAAAAGACACACTTTGCTCCTTGGTTTTCTACTAATAACCCGGATTTTTCTAAATCTTCTACAATCCCTGGTAACAATGGATTATAAAAAGATTCCCCGCGTTCAATTACTTGGATATCCAGCAAGTCATAAATTACTTGAAACTCCCGCCGCGACTGTTCGCACAGTAATTTCCAAGCATGAAGGGTATCTTCTGCACCTGCTTGTAATCTTACAACCTCTTGTCGTGCCGTCTCTTGGAAAGCTGAGTCTGTATCAAACCGCTGTTTGGCTTGGCGATAAAAGCTGACTAAATCCCCGATATCTAAAGCGTCAGCGGTGGTAAGAGCTTCTGGGTAGACTTCCCGCAGGTAGGTGATTAACATCCCGAACTGCGTACCCCAATCACCCACATGATTTAACCGCAGGACATCGTGTCCTTGAAATTCTAGAATGCGGGCTATGGAATCACCAATAATCGTGGAGCGCAAGTGTCCGACGTGCATTTCTTTAGCAATATTCGGACTGGAAAAATCTACAATTTCCCGCTTTGGCGTTTTCGCCGCCGGAACTCCTAGCCTAGAGTCTGCTTGAATAGTTTTCAGTTGTGCTTCTAGGTATGTTGTTTTCAGTTTCAGGTTGATAAATCCCGGCCCGGCGATTTCTGGCGGTTCGCAGATTTCTGATACATCTAGTTTTTCAACGATCGCCCCTGCGATCGCCCTTGGTTGCTTTCCTAACTTTTTACTTAGGGATAAAGCCACATTCGCTTGATAATCACCAAATTGAGGATTACTAGCAGGAACCAAAATTGGATCTACTCCAGCGAAGTCAGCGCCAAAAGCAGCCACCAAAGCCTGTTCTAATTTAAGTTTTAGTTGTTCTTGTGTAGCGTTCATATATAAATTTTATCTGTCAGAGGGATAATGTCGCTCTTGATGGTTGGATATTCTGAAAAGCTTGATTATTTCACTCTAAAGTATCAAGGGATATTAACAACCTCTTTGGCAAGGGTGATTTGTCATTAGTTATTATTAGCGATCGCTGCCAAGAAATTAAAGCTTATTTGCTCCTTGGTAGAAACACTAAGCGCCGCCAATAGCTCACTGGGGGTTTTATGTAAATACGAAAAGTTAAAAAAACAGCTTTCACTATAAAAAGCAAACTACCCTGGATTTTAGGGCTGTCAAGAGGTATTGTTATGACTACCCATATACCCGCAAATCCTTCTCAAGAATCAAGCGTTAACCCTGCCCATGACATTGTAGACGTAGAAACTACAGATTGCTGCATCGTTGGTGGGGGCCCAGCAGGAGCCATCTTGTCCTTGCTATTAGCGCGTCAAGGTATTTCAGTGATGCTGCTAGAAACTCATAAAGACTTTGATCGTGATTTTCGGGGTGACACAATTCACTCATCAGTGATGGAAATTATGGAGGAAATGGGCTTAAGCGATCGCTTGCTACAACTACCCCATGCCAAGATGCACCGCATTAGGGTTCAGACTCCTCAAGATACTGTCACATTAGCAGATTTTAGTCACCTGAAAACGCGCTATCCCTACATTACGATGCTTCCTCAAGTAAAATTCCTGGAGTTTATCACCCAAGAAGCGCAAAAATATCCAAATTTTCGGTTAGTGATGGGTGCGAATGTGCAGGAACTAGTTACAGAAAATGGTGTAGTTCAAGGTGTTCGCTATCGGGGAGGGGGAGGCTGGCACGAAGTCCGTGCGCTACTTACAGTTGGTGCAGATGGACGCCACTCACGTTTAAGGCAACTGGGTGGTTTTGAGTCAATTGAAACATCACCACCGATGGATGTTCTGTGGTTCCGCCTACCCCGAAAATCAGAAGACCCAGAGGGGGGAGTGGGGCGCTTTGCTCAAGGTCACATTGTGGCAATGCTTAATCGTGGCGACGAGTGGCAACTTGCCTACGTCATCCCCAAGGGTGGTTATCAACAGTTGCGAGCTGCTGGTTTGGAGGAATTCAAAAAAGCTGTTGTCGAAGTTATACCAGAATTCAATGAGCGGATCCAAAATTTACAAGATTGGTCACAGGTAGCTTTTCTTTCTGTAGAGTCCAGTCGCGTCAAGCGTTGGTATCTTCCAGGACTACTACTTATCGGTGACGCTGCTCATGTAATGTCTCCTGTGGGTGGAGTTGGCATTAACTACGCAATTCAAGATGCGGTTGTCGCAGCAAATGTACTCAGCAAACCACTCAAGAATCGACAAGTAGAACTCAGTGATTTAGCGAAAGTGCAACGTCAACGCGAGTTACCCACACGTCTCATTCAAGCATTTCAGACCTTTGTCCAGAAGCAGATATTCGCCCCGATTCTTACCTCAAATCGCAGCTTCCAGCCATCTATTTTGTTGCGCTTGCCCATCTTGCGCGACCTACCCGCGCGGTTGATTGCCTTGGGTGTTTTTCCAGTTCATGTCCAAACTTAAATTTGGTAGTGGCGTGACAAACCTTAAATGTTGCAAAAAAATTGTAGGTTGGGTTGAACGTACCTCTGCGAGGAAGCAAGCTACAAAGTAGCGTCCCGTAGGGAAGTGAAACCTAACCTACATCTAACGCACTATTTTAGCCTTGCCACGCCAGTAGAGTGCGTTACATTGTTCAAGAGCGCACCCTACTAGCTTAATAACACCTTAGAGCTTAACCAAGAATTATTGGATGGGCGATGCCCACCCAATGAGGGCTATCTGTCTACAGACCCCATGATCACATCAATACTGCCGAGAATAACCACAATATCTGCGACCTTCATCCCTCGCAGTAAATGAGGGAGAATCTGGAGATTGTTGAAATCCGCAGGGCGAATCTTCCACCGTAAAGGGAAGACGTTATCATCACCAACCAGATAAATTCCTAGTTCACCTTTACCGCTTTCTACACGGGAGTAGATTTCACCCTTGGGAATCTTAAAGGAGGGAGAAACTTTCTTACCAATGAATTGGTAATCAAATGCATCCCACTCTGATTTTTTCCCTGCGGCTAAACGCTTGGCTTCCAAGTTTTCGTAAGGGCCACCGGGAAGTCCTTTGATGGCTTGGTAAATAATCTTCACAGATTCGCGCATTTCCCGCATTCGCACTACGTAGCGAGCAAAGCAATCACCAGCAGTTTCCCACTGCACATCCCAGTCGAAGTCGTCGTAGCACTCGTAGTGGTCAACTTTCCGCAGATCCCATTTCACTCCAGAAGCGCGTAACATTGGGCCAGAAAGCCCCCAGTTAATCGCTTCTTCGCGGGTGATAGTACCAATACCCTCAACGCGCCGCCGGAAGATGGGGTTATCGGTCACTAAGCGTTCGTACTCATCAACTTTGGGTATCAAGTAGTCGCAGAATTCTAAGCACTTATCTACCCAACCATAAGGCAAATCAGCTGCCACACCACCAACACGGAAGTAGTTGTTATTCACCATCCGATAACCCGTGGCGGCTTCCCACAAATCATAAATCATCTCCCGTTCTCGGAATTGGTAGAAGAAGGGAGTTTGAGCGCCCACGTCAGCCAGGAACGGGCCAAACCACAGTAAGTGGTTAGCAATACGGTTCAACTCCAGCATGATGACGCGGATGTAGCTAGCACGCTTGGGAACAGTGACACCTGCTAGTTGTTCTGGGGCGTTGACGGTGACAGCTTCATTAAACATTCCCGCAGCATAGTCCCACCGACTAACGTAGGGGACGTACATAATTGTGGTGCGGTTTTCAGCAATTTTTTCCATTCCCCGGTGCAGATAGCCGATGACTGGTTCACAGTCAACGACATCCTCGCCATCCAGGGTCATAATTAGCCGCAGAACCCCGTGCATTGAGGGATGGTGTGGCCCCATATTTAGCACCATAGGTTCAGTGCGGGTTTCTAGTCTGGCCATAGATTTAGTGTTCTCCGTTCGTGAAAATTTTGAATTGAACCGCCCTTCGGGTGACGCTCGCAGGCTCGCTCTAAGCGAAGCCCTGGCAAAGGCTTTACGCTGCGCTAACACCAGTCGCCTACAGCGCTGCTTGACCCAGATGCTAACCAGACCCGATTTTTCGTGTCTGCCAATCTAAAGTGAAAGTTGTAAGTGCAATACTCTTAGAGTAAACTGCCCTTGGGAAATGTCCTTGGCGTCTACATGTATTGCCCATACAGGGGTATGTTGGAGAGAGGGTGACAGAGGAGGGCTTTTACTTGATATTTCATTTTGTTGCACTTCTTCAATTATTATATGGAAGCTCGATATCAGGGACTTGAGGCGCAGGAATTTTTTCATGTGCCTGTGTTGAGTCGGGAGGTAGTTGCAGGTTTGGCGGTGCGTCCAGGCGGGCATTATTTAGATGCGACGGTAGGCGGTGGCGGTCACAGTCGCCTCATCTTAGAAGCTGCTGCGGATGTGCGGGTAACGGCAATTGACCAAGATGAAGATGCTTTAGCGTCGGCGCAGAAGTACTTGGCTGAGTATGGAGAACGCACACAATTTATCCTCAGCAACTTTGCCGCCTACCATTTTCCTTCTAACACTTTCGACGGTATTCTTGCTGATTTAGGGGTAAGTTCTTACCATTTAGATCAGCCGGAACGGGGTTTTAGCTTTCGTCACGCTGCAAATCTGGATATGCGAATGGATAGGCGACAAGCACTAACCGCAGCTGATGTCATTAATAATTGGGATGAAGCTCAATTAGCAGATATTTTTTTTAAATACGGCGAGGAACGACTATCGCGGCGCATTGCTAGACGCATTGTCGAAAGACGACCGTTTCACACGACTGTTGAGTTGGCAGAGGCGATCGCTTCTTCTGTTCCGCCTAAATACCGTTATGGTAGAATTCACCCGGCTACTCGCGTTTTTCAAGCTCTGCGAATTGTCGTCAACGACGAGTTAAAATCTTTAGAAACTTTTCTGGATAAAGCACCAAACGCGCTTGTCCCTGGTGGCAAAATTGCGATTATCAGTTTTCACAGCCTGGAAGACCGCCCGGTGAAACATGGTTTAAGAAATTCACCTTTGTTAAAGGTCTTGACAAAAAAGCCGATTACTGCTTCAGAAGAGGAAATTCAGAGAAATCCGCGATCGCGATCGGCCAAGCTGAGGATAGCCCAGAGGGTGCTGTAATTGCAATGCCGCCTTAGCTCCACCTCTCTGAGGGCTTTTTATAACGCCCGTTGATGATGCTTTCGCACGCGTTCGGGACTACCAGTGGGAATCGCAGCAATTAATTTCCGGGTGTATTCCTCTTTGGGTTCCAGGTAAATACTTTCGGCTGTGCCTTGTTCGACAATTTGACCTTGATTCATTACTAAAATGCGATCGCTCATAAATTTCACCACGCTAAGATCGTGAGAAATGAAAATATAAGTGAGTTGAAAATCTTTCTGCAATTCTTTGAGCAGATTCAATACTTGCGCCTGTACTGAAACATCCAATGCTGAAACGGATTCATCACAGATAATAAATTTGGGATTTAAAGCCAAAGAACGCGCAATGCAAATCCGCTGGCGTTGACCGCCAGAAAACTGGTGAGGATAACGGTTAATCGCATCTGCACTCAACCCCACCCGTTCTAAAAGTTCCACCACGCGTTCTTGTCGTTGTCGCTTTGTTTTCCCAACAGCGTGAATTAACAACGGTTCCATAACCGCGTCGCCAACCTTCATGCGTGGGTCAAGCGAACTAAAAGGATTTTGAAAGACTATTTGCATTTCCCGCCGCAATTTCTGCAACGTTTCTCCTTTGAGGGTAGTAATATCTTGCTTCTCAAAGATAATCTGACCACTCATCGGTTCAATTAATCGTAGCAAGGTTCTGCCGAGGGTGGTTTTGCCACAACCAGACTCTCCCACCAATCCTAGTGTTTCCCCTGGTTTGACATCAAAGGAAACGCCATTAACTGCCATATTGTAGCGTTTTGTATCACCAAATACCCCGCGCACTGGGAAACCAACCTTGAGGTTGTGGATTTGTAATAGCGGTTCTTGTTCGCTGAGATTCGCCAATCTTGCAGCAATTTCTTGGTTAGAAAATTCTGGAGGTTGTGGGGGTTCTTTGGCCTGAATTACTAATCCTGTTGCTGTCTCCTCTGCACTCATGTAGTCAGAAACGGTGAGTAGTTTTTGGGGACGGCGGTTGAGTGTGGGACGGCAAGCTACTAAACCTTTAGTATATGGATGCTGGGGATTGCTAAAAATTTGCTCAGCAGTGTTGTATTCTACAACTTTGCCTCTGTACATCACTGCTACTTCATCAGCGATTTCTGAAATTAGTCCCAAGTCGTGAGTGATGAAAATCATTGCCATGTCACGGCTTTGCTGCAATTCTCGCATCAATTCCAGAATTGTCGCTTGCACAGTTACATCTAAGGCTGTGGTTGGTTCATCAGCAATTAATAGTAATGGATTGCAGGAAATGGCCATTGCAATCATTACCCGTTGTAACTGTCCCCCAGAAAGTTCATGGGGGTAGCGTTTCAGCATTGCTTCTTTGTGTTCTTTCACCAACTGGGCCAATTTTGGGGCATTTGGCTTAGATGAATTTGGGTTTGTTTGATTCCAGGTTTCGATATACTGCTGCTGGAGCTGCTCATCGCTAGGCAGTAATTTTACTTCTTGCAAACCTGCGATCGCAATTTGTCTGGCTTGAGCGGCTGAGACATTCTGATGCCGCATAATCGCTTCTGTTAGCTGAAACCCAATATCATAAACTGGATTGAGCGAACTCATCGGTTCTTGAAAAATCATGGCGATGTCGCCACCTCGGTGTAACTGCATTTGCTCAGGAGGCAATTTCACCAAATCGATGGGGTTGGCATTCTCCTGAGCGCGAAACCAGATTTCACCCTCAGTAATTCTACCAGGACTCTGCAACAAACCCATCACAGCTAGAGCTGTCACTGATTTACCGCTTCCCGATTCTCCTACTATTCCTAGAGTTTCACCTCGATGTAGCTGAAATGAAATACCATCTACGGCTTTGGCGATGTTGCCATCACTGGAAAAGTCAACTTGTAGATTGCGAACCTCTAGGACAGTTTCTCTCATAGGAGTTGGGTATGAATTTTGTCTGAAAAATTATTTGGATTTTAACAGTACTTTTAATGCTACATGGATAAATTTAGCTTTTGTACTGCTTAGCAGTTTTTTGCTGCTTACACCTTAACCACAATCATAATCGTGTCGTGATATTCTTTCTGATTAGAGTTCCAGTCTTTACATAACACTATTGACAGCAGAAAGTTGTCACTACAAACAAAACAGCCAGGAGAGCAAATCCGTAAATTAGCTAAAGAACGTCACCAGTCTGCAAGGTTGCGTTATGCTTTTGCAGCGGTTGTTCTCATGGGGACAGTGCTGTTATTCGCCGAAACTGAAGTGGCTAAATTATTGCGTTCTTTGGAATATCGAGGATGGCAATTAGAATACAACCTCCGAATTAGGAGATGGGGAGATGCAGATGTAGTGCTGCATTCTCCTCAAGGGAACTGGTACGTAGTCGATGTTAAGTCCCACAGTGGCACTAAAGTTTATGAAAGTGGTCGTCTGCGTAAACGCTACGGCAGAAATACCTTTGATTTTAATGAAGGCGATTTGATTGGCAAAGTGAAAGGTCAAGCCACAGAAGTAAAACACTTAAAAAGTGCCCGGTGGGTGACTGCACTACTTTGTTTTACAAAGGGTAATGTCGATATTCCTCGCAATGAGGTTAGTGGTATTTATATTGTAAATCCCACTAATTTAGTTAATACTTTATTACATCTAGATAGATAACAAAATATTTTCTATATAATTACTTAATTATAAGCTGTATAGACAAAATACAATAAAAATGAGCGATAAATTTACTCACGGTTATGCACTATTAATTGGCGTAGGAGAGTCTAAATATAGTAAGCTTTCGCTGCCAGTAACTGTAAAAGATACCCAGGCAATTTATGCTGCTTTAATTGACCCGGATCTTTGTGGCTACAACGATGATAAAGATCATATTCGGGTGCTGAATAATCAAGAAGCAAATAAAGTAGCTATTTTAGATGGATTAAATTTCTTAAAAGAAAAATCAATCGCAGACCCGAATACAACCGTATTGGTTTATTATTCAGGACACGGCTGGCTAGATAAAAATACACAGCATTATTATTTACTACAACATGATATTAAGCCAACTAAGCTTGCTAGTTCTGCACTGGCAGCAGAAACTTTCACGGATGCATTACGGCAAATAAAAGCTGAACGTTTATTAATTGTGGTTGATAGCTGCCATGCAGCCGGAATGGCAACTTCTAAAGAGGCTGATTTTGAACTTGATGAAGAGTTTGAAGATTTTCTGCAAGTTGCGCCATCTAAAGGCTTTATTGAGGAGTTGAAGCAAGGAAAGGGTAGAGTAGTGTTTACTTCTTCTGAAGGTGATCAAAACTCTTGGATAAAAGATGAATCAAACAGCATCTATACTTATCACTTTCTCGAAGCTTTGCAAGGTGCTGGAAATCAGCCCGGAGATACAGAAGTTCGGGTTTCTAATTTAATGAATTATCTGGGTAAAACTGTGCCTGAAAGTGCGCGAAAGCTCTACAATGCAGAACAAATTCCACATTTTGACATGGATGCGGGAGATTTTGTAATTGCCAAGCTTCGGGGTGGTAAAGGTTTACCCGATAAAGGATGGGATGAGATCAAAGGTGAAGCTATACAAAAGATTAATAAAATTGCCGAGACGATAAACCAATATGGTAAATTTCTTACTAACATTAACGAAGCTCACGGAATTCATATTGGTGATGTTTATAATAAATAACTGCTATGCCCACTAGTAAACGCTATAACAAAGGATACAATTTATGATATTTTTTGAGTCGTAACAACAGATAAATTACGAATTGTGTAATTTACAAAGCTCAAATAGTTATCAATTTCTTCGTAACAATCGAGTTCTTTTTCTTCTTATGTACTAAGTAGAATTTTTTGCTGTTTAACTAGTAATTTTTCAATACGAGTTTAAACACTGCTTGATACTCAAAAAACTGGAATACCTTTCTTCAAATCAATCCGAATACGCCTTTAATGGGTAGTGTTAATTAAAGGCTATTGAGTTGAGAGCCAGACAAATGGTCATGGTAGTGTATGAAATTAATCGATCAGTAATTTTGATTTTAGCTGAAAATAGCAAGATGGAGAATTGGTGAGAGAATAATGCCGAAATCAAAGCGCAAAAGTTAGAAGATAGCATAATTTGTATAAATAAAATATAGATTCTGCGTAATTTTCATTACTATCCCAGTTAATTTAGTAATAATACATAGAAAACTAAAACTAGTACCACACCCTGGAGGTAATTTTGACCACAGCAAAAAAGGTAGATGCAATTCTCAATGCGTGGTTTGACTATATTGCTTTGGATGATTACAGTAATGCCAGGATTGAAGCAGCTAATCAGGATACGGTAAAACAGCGTGGAGTCAGGCTAGTGAGCGACCATATATTCATTGAGCCAACCATTTTTTTTGAACTGCAACAAAAAGTTGAAAAAGTGCAACAAGGTCGACAGGAAACTGTATGGGCATTGTCCTTTCCACAATTTATTGATGTAGATAAAGGAAAATCTTTTTTCTGTCCTCTGTTTAGTTTGGATGTTACATCTATCCTCAAAGGAGAGTACCAAGAAGCAGGATGGAATCTTGACGAACTAAAGCTGATGGAAGCAGGAGATAACCTAGCTACCTTCCTTAGATTGGATGACGAACAACGTGAGCAGTTAATTACCCAAGATGGACTACGAAGTTTTCTCGAAACCACATTTGGGCAAGAATTTCAGACCTATGAGGAGTGGATGCGGTATATTACTATACCTCGCTCTCACTACCAAATTCAACGGCAGCCATACTTGTTTGAGTGGACAGGAGCAATATATTCTAGGAATCTCAAGCAAGACTTGAAAGAAATCAAGTCAAACTCAAAAAATTGGTCAAAGCCAGGACATCCGGCTTATGAATATTTGTTCGGTTTGCCTCAGCCTCCAGAACACGAAGTCACTTATATGGGTGCTTTCCCAACCCACGCACCGACTAAATCGCAATCAACAGCATTGAAACACGCCCAAACCGAACCTATGACGGCTGTCCAAGGTCCACCAGGTTCTGGGAAAACAACTCTTATCCTTCATCTCATCGCTCAACAGGTAGTCCAACGCGCACTGCACCTAATTAAAACTGGCCAGGACATCAATAACTTAACTGTTGTTAGTAGTACAAATAATAAAGCAGTTGAAAATATTATTGATAAGCTAGATGATTGGTTAAAAGATGAATCTTTAGAACATGATTTTCTCTATCTCAAAGGAGGAAGTAAATCTAATATTCAATCTGCTGACGGTGCTTTAGAACATTTACAGCAAGCCCTTAGCTATTTGCAAAAAAATAGTTTTGATAAAATTTATTTTAATACTCTAGTACAGCAAATAAAACAGATTAAAAATGAGTTAGAAGCTGAAGAGTCTAATTATTTAGGAAAACGTCGTCAAAGAACTTTAGATGAAAAACGACTTACTCAACTTTTGCAAAAAATACAAGTACTTCAACAGGATTTGGATGAAACGGTAGCCGCTAAAAGCAATTTTCAAGGACGGGCAGCAGAATTATCAGACTACGACAAACTACCAATAGAAGCTTATAGAGAACTTGAAGTAATACTAAATACTGCTGAGATGCAACTACCAGAAGGAAGAATCTCTTGGTGGAAGAAGATATTACTTTGGTTTTATGGCAGAACAGAAAAACAGATTTTGACAAAAACGGCTGAAGTCTGCCGAACAGCAATCTTAAATACTGTAAACACCATCTTTCGTGTAGAAGTTCCTAAAACTCGCAATGATTTGATTCAACAAGCATGGTTAGTTAAAGAACGATTGGCAAAAGCGGATGAGCTAAAAAAGATACAAGTAAGATTACAAAAAATTGCTGAAGATATAATAAATACAGAACAACAAATAAATGCAGCAAGTGAAGAGATAACTTTTTTAGAAACAAGGTTAGCTACTCTACTGGAAGATTTTTATGCTTCCTTTAATCACGATTTTCATGAGCAGCAGCAGCAGATATTTCAGCTATCACGGAAATTACTCACTCAACAAGCGCTCTGCTATAAAGACCGTGTACAACCTTCTTTGGAACTATATTCAAATGTTCTTTCTGGAAATCGGAAAGATAAAAATAAGATGGCAGAAAACCTGAACGAGCATATTAAAAATGTGAGTTTATTTTTTCCTGCCATCACTGGTACATTGCTTTCAGTCAGAAATATACTCCCTTGGGTTAAGGAATGTGTTGACCGCACAATTGTAGATGAAGCGGGAATGATTCCTCTGCATCAAACATTTCCGTTATTGGTGCGATCGCGCAAAGCTATTATTGTAGGTGATCCTCTACAAATAGAGCCTGTAATCACTCTCAGTAATCAAAGACGCGATGATTATCGTCAAACAGCATTTCTTGACAGAGGATTAACTGAAATTGATTACCATCGTTACAGTCCAGAGGAGGAACATAGTGCTACTAGCTATCATCGTGCCGCAGGAGCAAGTGGAGAAGACAATGATAAAGGTCAAGGGATTTGTTTGATTGAGCATTACCGTTGTCAACCTAGCATCATTGAGTATTGCGATACTATTGCTAACTACAAGTTAGAGGTAAAAACACAACTAGTACCTTCCTTATTGGAATCACACTTAGTTGCTTATCATGTTGAGGGAAATATTAGCCGTAATGTTAATGAGGAAGAAGTTACTGCTGTATGTGATTTGATCCAGCACTTGCAAAAGCAAGGTTACTTATTAAACGATATTGGCGTTATTTCACCATTTAATGTTCATGCTAATGGATTGAGAGAGCGTCTTACTCAAAAATTCTCTGGATTAGATGCAAAATCTGTTGGCACAATTCACACTTTTCAAGGTTCTGAAAAAAAAGTAATTATTTTGTCTACAAAAGTATGCCGATCGCAAGATAATGTTAACTGGCTTAATAAGCGAGTAAACCTTCTTAACGTTGCTGTATCCAGAGCAAAAGAACTATTTATTTTGGTGGGTAATCTTTACAAGCTGGAAAAAGGAAAGCTTACTCGTCAGCTTGTTGAACACATTCGAGAGCAAGGAGTTATTTTAGAGTACAAATCTGAAGCAGAAATCCCTCAGCAGCAGGCTGGAGCTAATCTAGTTTATGATTGTGACCATTTAAAACTTTTTAGAGAAGCTCTTGAGCAAGCTGAAGAGGAATTGGCAATTGTCACGCCTTGGATTCGGGGTAATGAATCAAAACGGTTTGTGAATGATATTGTTTCAGCTTTGGAAAAAGGAGTTAAGGTTAGACTAATTTATGGTAATAAAAGTAGCGAAGAGAATGATGGAAACGACGCTCAAATTGAGAAAAACTTGGAAGAATTATTTTCTCAATATCCAGGTTCATATTTAACTTGTTTAGGCAAAAAAATACATATAGAAAGTAGGGGAACTAATGAAAAAATATTGGTTTGTGACATGAAATTTGCTGTTTTAGGAAGTTGGAATTGGCTTTCTCATCCTTA
The DNA here is from genome assembly GCF_010091925.1 of Nostoc sp. B(2019). Taxonomy (GTDB): domain Bacteria; phylum Cyanobacteriota; class Cyanobacteriia; order Cyanobacteriales; family Nostocaceae; genus Komarekiella. The sequence continues at coordinate 50,449 of NZ_WVID01000036.1, forward strand.
TAGAAAGCAGTGTAGCAGGGCATCCATCAATTCCAAGGCTCAAATTCGCCGAGAGACAAGCATACAACTTTCTGATTCATTGTCTATTGAAGATATAAAAGCAAGAATTATGCAACTAACTACACAATAATTTACTAATTTTATATTTAACAATAGACAACTCGAAAACCAAATTTTTTATCTCTGCTAGTTGCATCCTCAGAAAACCGAGACGCAGAACGACAAAAACGAGGAGGATGATCCCAGCAACCTCCGCGCAAAATTCGATATTCTGAATTTCCATCATTCAGCCAAGAACTACCATCTAATGGTGCGTCTTGATAATCTTCGTGTTCGTAGTCAGCACACCACTCCCAAACTAACCCGTGCATATCGTATATCCCAAACACATTAGGTGTAAAACTGCCAACCTCTGTTGTCTGCTTGTTAGAAATACTATTAATATTTTTATTTTGTCCACAATAATTCGCTAAATTCGTAGTAATTATTTTACCAAAATGAAATGGAGTTGATGTTTTAGCGCGACAAGCATATTCCCATTCAGCTTCGCTAGGTAAGCGATATTGTCTTTCTGTTTTTCGTGAAAGTCGCTCACAAAACTCTTGTGCATCATACCAAGAAACTCTTTCTACAGGTAAGTTATCTCCCTTAAAATAAGATGGTTCCAGTTGGAGACAGCGTTTGATTTTTGGGAGATTTGCAATAACCCTCCACTGTGCTTGGGTAATAGGATATTTACCCATAAAAAATGGTTTTAAAGTAACTATGTGCTGGGGACGTTCGTCTTCAAGTGATTCAGATTCATCTATAGGTGCGCCCATTTGAAATTTACCACCAGCAATGGAAACCATTTCTAATACTACGCCATCTGCTAGATTCTCTATAAAACCCTCAGCTTGCTTAAAACAACGTTTAGTTTCTATACCTTGAGCATCTATATTTACAATTTCAAACTCGAACTTCGTGATAGCTGGTATTCTAGGAGGAGGAAGTTGTTGTATTTTTACATTGCTCGTTTTTATTACATCTTCATTGGTTGTTTGAGGTAAAAAATTAGCAGTCAGAGAATTTTGCTGAACCGATTTTTCTACTAAAGTAATACAGGGAATTAGATCTGTTAATACTTCTCGAATAACAGCCTTGATGCTTTCAGCATCTGCATTGTAGTAAGTGCGATCGCCAATATGAATATCCTTTCCATCAGCAATATTAATAATGTTTTTACCCACTTGTAAGATATTCTGACCGTTGCTATTTTCACGCCATTGCTTTAGCAATAAAATATCGTTTTCATCGTGATTACTATCGCAGATACGGTCAAAGACGTCAGAAATTAATTCGTCAGTGTATTCATTTAACATGAAGTGTTACAAAAGCTTATCAAAAAAAGTATACCTTCCTCTATTCTTAATTTCCTGAATAGTTAAAGTAACCGATCGCATACAAAAAAATAGCACATCCTTTAGGATGGCTACTTGTGGAAATTGTCTAATTGTAATGCTTTCAGCTAAGTATCGTTAACAAATTGAATACATGCTATGCAAACGTTAAAACGGGATGTCATCCTGATTAGGGTCTTCCTCCTTTTCTGGTTGATAGGTGGGTGGCTCATAATTTGTGGGTTGGGATATGGGTTCTGATGTTACTTGGGGAACGACGCCAACAGTACTTGTAGCAGGGGTAGTGACGGGACGTGGTGACTGATAACTGGGAACTGCGGCTGGGGAGGAAATCTCTGAGGATGGTTGCCGTAGGGAAGTTTCTGTAAATGATGGAGTTATGGTTGCTGGGGACGATGGATCAGTACTGAAACTACCACCTACAGATTGAATTTGTTGCACTGTCAATTCAGCGCGTTTTTCTTTAAAACCTTCTGGACGATCAATAGTATTCATACTTAAACGCCCTACCAGGATAACGCGATCGCCTTGGTGGTAGTTTTGCTGTATTTCTATTGCTAAATTTCCCCAGCCGACAACTTTCAGAGTCGCTAGTTGGTCTTCTGTGCGCTGGGAATTTGGAAACTGCACCAGCATCTCCGTAACTCCCAAGTTATCCGCTGTATAGCGAAGTTGCGGTTCTTGAATAATTTCCGCCATCAAAACACAGCTGTTCATTAAAATTCCTCCTGACTGTCAAAAGTGCTGAGTAAAAAAGCGTGAGAAAGAGGGGGTTTTAATATTTCCGCAATCAATTTTCTATATGAACTCTTCTCTTTATTAGAGTTAGTTCTAGCATAAAAGCCAAGCGATCGCTTTGAACAGCATTTAAGATGCTGCTCTCTACCTTCGCTTGACTAAGATGAGCATTAAATTCTGCACGAACTAGTATAATTGTACCACTGCAAGGCAGAAAAAACACTCGACATAAGTTTAAAAATTCAAGTTTATAACCTTTGGGTGATGGATGATTCCACCTTAGAAACTAGGAAGGAAAAGAGCAGGGTGAAGAGTGAAAGTTTATCCCCAAGATCTGCTCCGAATCACCTAAGTAAACTTTACTACTCATGAATTAGTAAAATTCTAGGCAAAGATAAGGCTTGATTTTCAGCCAAATCACCAGCGGTAATCTTGTCTGCTCCTATTTGTTGTAATGTCTTCCACAACACTGCACTCTGACTCAATAGCTCATCTACGTCAACGCCGCTGTAACTAGATGGGTAACGCCGTAAACGATTGCTACCTTCTCCCAGCAGAATTACTGCTCCTCGCCAGTTACGATTACCCAGATGATACAGCGCCACAGCAATTTGCAGAATACCTTGATAAAAAGTTTTTTCTGGTTCGCTAGCTTCGATCCATAGAGCCTCTAAAGTATCATGACAGGCATAGAACTGCCCAGAATTGAACAGTTCTACGGCTTGCCAAAACTCTTGGGGAATGGTTTCGCTCATCCCATACTGTCTCGCACTTCTTTAATTGTTTCGAGAGAGATTTCTTGGTTTTCTCCAGCAAACTCGTTGTCAGGGGTGAGGAACAGCATACAGTGACACTCTTTGCGTTCTCTCATTGGCACACAGGGACAGTTCCAATATGTGGCGTGGACTTCAGCTTCTTTATCTTCGTAGTGGCGACAGGGACACAAAGGCGCACCCAGTTCATCTTTATGTTTGGCTAGTCCTTCAATTACAACTGCTGTAACAGAAGGTTCAGCACAGAAGTACGTTCCAGTGCGCTTGGCGTATTGTTCGGAAAAATGCCGCATTGCCTCTAGGCTTTTATCGCTGGATTTTGTGTTAACTCCTGATGTGATCATTTTGATTTGCCGCTCATAATTTAAATATTTCTTTGCATTGTACCTCAGCCTTACTGGCGGATTACTGGGGGTATTTCCCCAACCTTACTTGTTTAAGTTGTCCTCCTTTTGCTCAAAGGCTTGTATGTCTGGTCTGCACAGATCAAACAAAATTGAGGAAATCACAAAAACTTAACTTGAACACGACATAAAATTTGAATTAATAATCAACGTAATGTTTTTTGTAGCTGGGGTTGCAGAGCTTGATCACTCTGTAGGATGATGCCAGGATAATCCCAGTTGATTACTACTTGTTCTGGTGCGGAAGAAATATCTTGCCACAAAACCCAACGACTGCCTTGAGGAAGAGAAGAAAGGCTTAGGGGGTTTTGAGTTAGCCAAATTAAGGGGTAGGTTTCAGGAACTTTTGTGTTGGCGCCTTCTAGAACTGTGGCTGCTGCTAAGGTTTCTAAAACAACGCGATCGCCTTTGATTAAACCTGTCAATGCTGTCCACAGTTGCACCTGTATTTGCTGACGCTGTGCATAAAAGTACAATGATGCTGCGGTAATTACTGCTTGTTCAAAGTTCTCTTCTTCCCAATTAACAGCACTGTCAAGGGCAATAATTATCTCTTGTCCACCTGTAATCATCTCTAACTCCCGTACCCTTAATTCTCCATAGCGGGCGCTGCTACGCCAGTGGATTAGGCGGGTGGGATCTCCTAAACGATAAGGACGTAGCGATCGCACTAACCCTGCTGTTGCTGTCTGCAAGGGTCTACCACGAGGATCGCCTTTCTTGCTTTCTTCTTGACCCATTTCATCCACTAGAGGGCAGGTAGCAAGGGGTAACACCGTGGGATAAACAATCGCGATCGCGGCACACTCCCGCTGACGACGACACCAGAACAATCCCAAAGGCGCACCAGTAGCGAGTTCAACTGTGTGCCAGCGATAGACGCCCCGACGCTGGGTGGGTTGGTAGTATATCCAGCGATAACTTCCTTGGCTAGGAATTGTCTCTATCGCCTTTTGTATCGGTTTGCCCAAGACGAAAGGTAACATATCCTCAACTTGCAGTAAGCTCACAGGCTGTTGTAACTGATTGCAGATTTCTAATTCCACAGTCAATTCGTCACCTGCTGACACTGGCTGTATGGGAAGGCGCGTGATGGATAGACCTCTGAGCGATCGCGGTGGTAAAAACGCTGCTACACCCAAAAGAGCAAAACTCACGCCACTGATAACGTACAACCAGCCAGCCATCGTATTAATAGCTGCTCCAAAAAAACAAATAGCGGTTCCTGCTAATACCCAACCGCTATATGCAGGAGCACAAGCGCGGGTTTCTAACCAGTTAGTGATGGGTTTGATGATTTTCATAGTTTCCTTTCTAGCCCAACACCGACTGAAATTCACAGTGTCTCAGGGGTTCGCCAAAAATCGCTCTCCTGCTTCAAGACTAGTTTCGGCAAAGTAGTCGGCAATTTCATTGATATCTCGGCTGGCAAGAATGTTGATGATGTAGCGACTCATGCTTACGCTTGATGTCCTTGTCGAAATCGCTCTAAAATTTAGGAATCTGGTCTAAGACTACATCTTATGAGCCTCTGCATAAATCCGTAGTGCCGCAGCCATTTTCTTTCCATAATCCTCACCCTGAGATTGGAACCAAGCCAACGTGTCGGGATCTACTTGGACAAGAACATTCAGTGGTGTTACAGGCTTCCACCACCGTGACTTAGTGAAAAACTCTTCAGTTAACGGAGGAATGTCAGATGTATCGATTTCCTCTTCTGTGAGTGAGTCAACTTTGTCCCAGTTCGTCCTTGAGGAATTGTTCATAGCGTTTTCGTTCATAAGGCAGAGCTTTGCGAAGTGAAATAATCCGGATTGTTTGTTCGTCTGGTTCTGTAAAAATTACAACCACAAAACGTCCATCAAGTATCCCCAGCCCAATCCATCGATCCTCCCCATAGTCTTGACGTTCATCTAGAGAAATACGAAGTGGTAGATTGAACACTCTAGGCGCGTCTGTAAAATCAATTCCATGCTTTGCAATATTTGCTTGGTTCTTTTGCTGATCCCACTCGAATTTCATACCTTGATTTTACTGGATTTTCACTATGCACCTCAAGAACTGCTGCGCTTCTAACAACTAACTTACCCTTGCCTTCAATCGTTGATTTCTTGTGCTGTAGCTCCTTCCAGAACCGAATTGTTATACTGCTAGCTATACTCGGCTTTTCCCTCTCTGGATAAAAACTGGCGTTAGATGCTCAGGAATACCCTGTAGTCTAATCTGGACACACCCAAATCTATACGCATCCTCAATTGTACGACCTGCCCCTAACGCTTGATAGAAACCTATAGCAAAGGCTATAGCAGCGTCGTCACCAATAGCTTGATTCATTCCGATGACGTAATCAATATGTTCTGAAATAGCAACTGCCTGAATTTCTGAGTAACAGGAATTCAACAACACACAACTTATTTGATCAGTGAATTGCTCAAATAACGCTGCCAACGCATCGGGCATGATTGGGTGAATTTCCCCTACTCGATTTTCAAAACATAGCGAACCGTTTGCTGTACCATGACCGGAAAAATGTACGATATGCGGTTGTATATCCAGTAATGCTTGACCAATATCTGTTGGTCGCATAGACATTCTTTGATCTAGTTTAAATTTTTCTCTCAACTTGGCTAACTGAAGTCTTTCTTGAATCTCTCTTAATTCTTCTCCGATTCGCAGCCTAGAAGCATTGGTTGGGTCGGCTGTTAATAGAAGGATAGAAATTATTGCAACTGTTTCGGTTGTATTTACAGTTTTTTCAGGTAGCATATCTTCACTAATCACGACCTGAATGAGCCTCTCTGATACTTTAAAGCATTCATTAAATAGAGTTTGCTCTACCTTACTTATCTCTGTATTACTCATCAACTTCTGTACTTTCCAATATTCCAGTAAATTCAGAATTAGTTTTCCAACGATATAGTTAGGCTCTTGATCCCAAAATGCTCTCAGACGGTTAGCTTTAGAACCACTTGCGTAGGCATATTTGTCATCGTATATATCAATCCCTGTGCTTTCTACAATAAATTCTTGAAATGTTCTGTTTGAAAAATCAAGCACATACCCACTACTCATTTCTAGGAGTTTTTCTATTTTTCTCTTTTCGACACTAGATAAATTAGACATTCTCGATAAGGACAAGCAATTTTTACGGAATAGCTAGAACCAGTGGAATAAACAGTATATAGGACTAGTATTTGATTTCTGAAAAAGCTCCGTACATCTGAAGAGACAGAAAATCAAACGTAGTATTTCGGAGA
>NZ_WVID01000037.1 GCF_010091925.1 Nostoc sp. B(2019)
GCTTCTTTCAACGTGAAAGCTATGCTAATTAAGCATTATACTCTTTTTTAATCTTAAATTTTGTTTAAGTCCCGCTAATTTACTTATTAATGGAGAAAAACAATGGAGAAAAGAGTACAACAAATTTTAGCTGACCTTGAACGAGTACAAGAAAATCTGTTAGCGCTTTCTGATGATATTTGGCTCAATATTGATCATAATGATTCCCAAGCACTGCAAAAAGGATTTGAATTTAAGTTAGTTTTTAATCAGAATCTAGATAACTTTAATCAGAATGCTTCTGATATCTCACAACTAATAGAACAGTTTACTAACATTCATATTGAAGTAGCGGATATTGCCCAAAAGGGAACGCCAGAGCATGAGCGTATTACTCAAGAGCTTGATACAACTCAGCCATATACAGTTGATGAAAATTTTACTTATAAACGTCCTTATGGTTTTATATTACAAGGACAAGCTTATAAGGGTATTAATACTTGGCGGTATCTCTACGAACTATTTTGTAAGCAATTAGCTGCTAAGGATATAAAACGTTTTCAAGAGTTTGTAGATAGCCCTGATGCTAAAACTGTTCGTGGTGGAGTATTTTTCTCTAGAGATAAAAGCAGCTTGAGAAAAGCTATCGAAATTAACAGTGGTATCTGTGCGGAAGGCAATTTATCAGCTAATGCTATTCGAGATAGAATCAAGTTTATGTTGAGTGCGTTTGAAATTGAATTGGGTGAATTTTCGCTCTACCTCCGTGAGGATCGGAACGCAGCAGAATAATTAGCAAGCGATCGCCAATTTCATCCAAACAAGCACATCTACCAAACAATGACCTACTGGCTATTTCAAGGCAACCCCAAGTATTATCGCATCATTGATGGCATCCGCAGCTTTGAGGAGATGCCCTGGCTTATTCTCACTATGCAATTTTGAACTGGTTATTGGTATACAACACTTTTTTCAGAGAGATTCAAATAAGTTATTAGGAGAAATATCTATATGTCTACATTTGATTCTACCAAGACAAGTCTAGCCACTTTACTAAACGATATTGTAGTTGGCAAAATTCAACTGCCCGATTTTCAACGAGGGTGGGTTTGGGATGATGAACATATCCGCTCCCTGTTAGTAAGTATTGCTCGTGCTTTTCCTGTGGGAGCAATCATGTTACTAGAGGCAGGTGGTGATGCGAAGTTTAAAGCGCGTCCCATTGAAGGAGTAGAGCTAACAAAAGCAATACTCAGCAAACTAGAAAAGTTAATTCTTGATGGACAACAGAGACTGACTTCATTAACGCAAGTGTTAATGTTCACACAACCAGTACAAACTCGTGACTACAAAAAAAAATTACTTCATCACTATTACTACATTGATATCGAAACAGCCCTATTAGGGAAAGAGCATTATGAAAGTGCGATTATTAGCGTTGATACTGATCGGACTGTGCGAGAAAATTTTGGACGCGATCTAAAGCTTGACCTCAGCACTCCAGAAAAGGAATATGAGAACTTTTATTTTCCTTGTAACCAGCTCCTTAATTCTGACGAATGGGAGGAGGGATTGCTTGCCTACGACGTTACAAAATTCGGGCGATATGCTCAATTTCGTAAACAGGTTGTGAATGAATTTCGTAACTATGACATTCCGATCATTGAACTCAGCAAGGAAAACAAGAAAGAAGCAGTCTGCCTTGTCTTTGAGAAAGTAAATACCGGGGGTGTTTCCCTTTCAGTATTTGAACTCATGACTGCTACTTACGCTATTGATAATGTAAACCTACGGGATGAATGGTTTGGTAATGCTCACGAAGGTATTGAAGGTACTCAACCGCATTTAAGAAAGCAAAGTTTGTTACGCGAGGTTCAACCTACTGAATTTCTTCAAGGATTGACACTATTGTATACTTGGGATAAACGAAGGGAAGACTTAAAGGCGGGAAAAACTGGCAAGCAGGTAACAGGTGTTACTGCAAAGCGCGAAGCAGTTTTGTCTTTACCTCTAGATGCTTACCAAAAATGGAAACAGCCTCTTACGCAAGGTTATTGGAAAGCAGCTAAATTTCTACGTCAAGAATCGTTTTTCTCTACCAACGATTTACCCTACCGTACCCAACTTGTTCCGCTTGCCGTGGTCATGGCATTCCTTGGCGATCGCTGGCTTGAACCGAAAATCTATGACAAAATTGCTCGTTGGTTTTGGTGTGGTATCCTCGGTGAACTTTACGGCGGGGCAGTTGAAACCCGTATAGCTTTGGACATTCAGGAACTTATAGACTGGATTGAGGGTAGCAAGGAAGAACCTTCGACTATTAGGGATGCTAACTTCCAGCCTACTCGGTTAGGTACTTTACGTTCCCGCAATAGCGCTGCATATAAAGGTATCAATGTCTTAGTTCAGCGTGAAGGCGCTCAAGATTTCTTCTGGAAAGTTGCTACACGAGATTTGGATGAAAGCGATTGGGAAGAGCGTAGACTAGATATTCATCATATTTTTCCGAAGAGTTGGTGTGACAAGCAGGGTATTCTCGCATCTCGCTATAACTCTATCCTCAACAAAACTCCGATATCCTTCAAAGCAAATCGGATGATTGGTGGTAAAGCTCCAAGCGAATATCTGGTTCAGCTTCAAAAGCATGACAGTGTTCAGCTTGATGATTCAGGTATGGACGCAATTCTAACAACACACCAAATTGATCCAATAACACTGCGAAAAGATGACTTTGAGGGTTTCATGGCATCGCGTCAACGGATGATACTTGCGAAAATTGAAGCTGCTATCGGCAAGCCTGTGTTGGCTGTGGATGATTCGACATTTAACGATGTTGTAGATGAAGACGAGTAATTTTAAATTAATTAACTTAGCAACATGACCTACTGGCTATTCCAAGGCAACCCCAAGTATTACCGCATTATCGATGGTATCCGCGATTTTGAGCAGATGCCTTGGTTGGCCACGCGCTATGCCAAAGAAATGGCTGCTGGCGATGGTGTGCTGATCTGGAAATCTGGGGAGCAATCAGGGATATATGCGATCGCAGAGATCATCGAACAACCGCAGAGATCATTGAACTGAAACTCAAAAGGAGTGGAAAAAAAGGAAATATCCAGGAACAGCTAGAAAACCAGCATTAGAATTACCTTGCACCCACCAAGCCTATGAAATACCTGATCCAGGTGATTGTTTTTGTTGTGCGGGGATGGAAGGCTATGAGGTTCTGACAGTAGAAGAGTTTATAAAAAGAATACAAAGCTCACCAGATGACTATGTTCTTTCATTCTTGGAAGATAACGACGATATTTGGCATGAATTTGATAATTGGTGCGTGAAATTTTTAAATTATTCGCTTTTTACAAAAAAATGAATTAGGCAATGTGATTGAAAGAGTCAGCGCATAAAAACCAGCAATTTAACTAAGTGCAGTTGTGAATCGGGCTTCTACCGTGCAATATAAAACTGCCCTAGACAAAAGCTAGAGCAGTTTTTGATAGAAGTAAATTATATAGGAGACTTTTACTGTGTCCCCGGTTTATTCATAGTAAGTACTGTTATATAATACTATTCACCTCAAGTTTTGTACTTTACGCAAAAAACGAATAATCTTGAGGTTGGCATTACAAAAGTTAGAAATCAGCATCAGCCAGTGTATTACAGACCATATCCGCGATTTTGAGCTTCTTCCTTGAGGGCACACAGAACATGGTTGCTGGTGATGGGGGCTGATGAACGAAAATCTAGGAATGGAAAAAGTAGAGATCGCTCTTAAACCAGGGTGTAAGCATCACCCAAACTATTGAACCTGTTAAGCTGTGTACCTCAGCAGCCTGGTAACTTCCACTTGTATTAAAATGAGAATTAAATAAAACGAGGGAGGAAAAAACTATGTCAGTTAAACTTTTACCCGACCTTGGAGATTTAGCGGAAGGATTAGGAGTCACAGGTATTGTAGGGATAATTCTTTTACCAGTATTCTTGCCAGCTATTGGTAGTGTTGGTAGGCCAATAGCAAAAGCACTTGTAAAAAGCGGAATCGCTTTTTACGACAGAAATAAAGAAGCTTTAGCCGAATTGAGCGAAACTTGGGACGATATCATCGCAGAGGCAAGGGCTGAGGTCGGTGAAGAACGCCTCAAATCAGCTGAACCTATGGACACGAATGGCTGAATGCTGGAAAACAGTGGTGGTAGTTTCAATACTTCTTCAAATTCGACTACTTCCACACCCCAAGCTTGGATGCTTTTGCTATTTCTTGAGCCTGTTCAAAAGCCAGCAAGTGAAGCAGTTCCTTAACCAAACTTAAACCCAATATTTCTCTGACAACAATTACTGTGGGAGTGAGCATTAAAGCTGTAGCCCTTATCTCGCATACTTCACAGCTTTTTTTAGTGCCATTCCGTCAGGATCGCAGTGCTTGGGGGTGAGGTCGAATAAGCTTATTTGCTGTGGTAGTTGAGCTTGCCTAAACTGTTGCTGATGAGTGAGTATGCGCGATTTCCACTCTTGCAAAGCATCTGAACTCATCACCAGTTGCTTTGACCTGGGTGCTGGCGTGGTTTTGGTATTGGGGAATAAGTTTAGTTGATTTGGTTCCAAGGAAATACAAAAGATGTGATCGACTAATTGATTATTGCCTCCAACTAAAACTAAGCCAATGACTTGAGTCAGACATCGTTTATTGTAAAACGGGGCTTAGTCATCTCCATCCATTAAGCGACAACGATTTTGGGAGTTGCAAGCTTGTCGAGAAGAACGCTCTCGTACAATAGTTGCTAAATCTGGTCGTCGGGTGAAGAAAAGTCGCCAATCGGCCCAAATCCCATATAGGAAGTCGGCAATAACACCGATAACTGGTAAAGAAGTTGCAGCATAGACCCAACCCATCCCCAAAATTTCGTAAATGCGACGGAAAACCTCAACATTTTTAACTAGCGTTCCGTCTGGCAACACAGCATGAATACGCCCCATTGCAGTTTCATAGTCAACACTGCCATGCGCTTGGGGATTGTAGCCATCAGCTGCAATATCTACAAACGCCACCAGCCCTCGCCCCGCGTCCCGCTTCTTCAAAAAGTTAACCTCACGCAGACACAAGGGACATTGACCGTCATACAACAGTTTGATTTTCCACGACGGCAGAGTGGATAAAGGCTGGTTTAGAGAATTGTTACGACCGTAGGATTGGATTTGTGGTGAGGACATTTCGGGAGCTTAAATTAAGTTTATTTCCTTACATCAAGCGTAACGCCTCTGGAATTATAAGTAATCCCTAATGTGAATTAAAAACGTCTTTTATCGTGTTTTGATTCGTGCAAATACTCAAATATAATCAAGCTAAATACTTATCAAGGGTGCTACTAAATTCCTCATAGGTTTTGACACCGACGATTGTTTGCGCCAATTTGCCTTGCTCAAAGAACATGACAGCAGGAATGCTACGAATAGCAAATCGTTTAGCAACAGGTTGGTTGGCATTCAGGTCTAGCTTCAAGACTTTAACGCGATCGCTGTATTCTGTTGCTAGTCTATCTATCAAGGGGTTAATGAGGAAAGCACGGGACACACCAAGTAGCTGTACAATCTACGAAAAGTAACGGCTCGGTTTCAAGCAGTGTGTCTAATTCGGTTTCGTCTTGAATATAAACAGCAGTCAGCGTGTAACGGGATTGTTAGCTCTTGGCGTTATTTCAATGGACGACTGAGAAATTTGTTAATTTGATACACTGTATCCTGTTTAACACCAGTAAGTATATCTTTCCGAACTATCTTTCCATCTTTTCTTCTTCGAGCTAATTGAACAACTTGAACGGAAGCAACGCCTGCCGATGCGCCAATAAAAATTTGTTTGCTGGCTAGTGTAGCCTCTACAATTTGGTTGAGTGGGTATTGAACTGAGGGATACCAAAGTAGAATCTTAGAATATTTTATAGTCAAAAGTTTTCTGTTTTTGTCGAAAGTAAGAGAAGCAATCTGCGGAAATTGAAGCAAGCCAACGGCTGTAAGAGACAATAAAGCAACTCCTAGGAAAGGAATAGAAGCGAAAGTGACTGTGAATAAGTAACCAGGATTTGTTTTATTTCCTGGAAACAAAAGATGAACCAGCAGCCAACCAATAGCAAGAGATATAGCAAAGGATTCATGGCTGAGCGGAGGCAGATTTTCCGAGATTGCTACAAAACAGATAGTAACAAGAACATTCACCCCTAGCGCTAAACATACCAATTCGAAAGCACTGGTAGGCTCTTCACGCCTAATCACTAGTTGCTCTTCCGTAGACTCTACAATCTTCATGATTATTACGTTAACGTGAGTTCGAGAAAACTAAAAAATGGCAGGAGGTAGCGCAGGCAAGTCTTTAAGGTAAATGTCAATAGAGGGTTTGTTGGGTAAGTAAGTATAACCAACTAAACCAGCTACCAAATTAACCAAAAAGTTTAAAGGGTTACGGTGTCTTGAGTGTTCGATCTGACATACATCTTTGAGATGGTCATTAACCGATTCAATGACTACCCATTTGCGTAGTAAGATTTTATCAATTAGTTTAACCAAGCAATTTTTCATATTCTTCTTGAATGTGATAATTAACTCTAAACCTCGCTCGTAAAGTTCTTCAAATAATTTTTGTGAGATGTATCCTCTGTCTCCAAAAATTTGAGCCAGTGCGTTGGGCGGCTCTGTCTACTTGAAGCAACTGGCGTTACCAATAATATCTTCAGTCAGCAGGTGTAGCAGATTAGCGATGCCTGCGGCGGGCTACGCCTACGCATCAGTAGGTTAGGGGAAAACGAGAATTTAGAAGAAGCTGCCCGTGCTGTGCTGAAGCATTTAGGGGAGTTAAAGCGGCCGTATTTGACAAATATGGAACAAAAATTATTAACTTTGATAGAGCTTGAATGTGAGATGGAAGGCTAACGATGACACTGACGAAATATGGAGCCTTATGCACAGAGGTATATGATATTACCAAGCCCATTGGTGGACAATACTCTGACGTTCCATACTACATAAAACATCTTTCCAAAATTGGTGGCAGAATTCTCGAAGTCATGGTGGGTACGGGACGACTACTCATCCCACTGTTAGAAGCAGGTATTAACGTTGAAGGTATTGATGCTTCACCAGATATGCTTGCTTGTTGCCACAAACATTGTTTAGAAAGAGGTTTGAAACCTATTATTTACCAAGGTGAGGTAGAAAATCTGAACTTGCCGGGAAAGTACAATGCAATAGTTGTGACCTTTGGCTCGTTCATGTTGTTGTCACGTCCTGCTGCTATGGCGGCATTGCAAGCTTTTGCACGACACCTTGAACCACAGGGGCAGATTTTTATTGATTTGGAACTTCCGATTGAAGATTTCAAAACCCAAAATATTGTTAAGCAATGGCAGCCAATTGAGTGTGCTGATGGCTCAATCATCCTCATGCAATCTTCTTCTAGTATTGACTGGTTAAAACAACTAAACTTGACGATCATTCGCTATGAAAAGTGGTTAAATGGCAACCTCGTAGCAACTGAACTTCAAAGTTTTCCACTGCATTGGTTTGGCAGGGATGAATTTATATCTTGTTTACAAGAAAACGGTTATACAAACATCAGTTTGTGTGCTAACTATAACCCAGATTTGCAGCCCACTTCTTACAAAGATACTTTATGTTTTTCAGCATTAATACCATAGGCATCTTACGGCGGTTGAGGAGAAGCTGTTGAGTGTTTTGGAGGCGTAATATGAGAACTAGATTACCCAGATTTATTAACATCTTCGTGAGTAGCAATTCTTGAGATGACTGCTTTTTGCCTGCTAGCCTGAGAACAGCCTATGATTCTGCTAACTAGAATAGATGAAGCTAATTCTATTTTCTGGTATTCCTGGCACTGGTAAAAGTACCCTGTCAGAAGAAATTGCGCGGACATTGCATATCCCTGTATTCTCTCTGGACTGGATATTAGGGGCAATGCTGCTATCACAGTTGCGTGTTCAACAGGAGGGATTTTACGTTACGACTGCTGAAGCACTGCTCACAATGCTGATTCAAAGACAACTAATGCTAGGACAATCGGCTATTTTGGACACTCCTGCTAATACAGCCGCGCAAAGAAAACGCTGGCAGGATTTAGCGCAATCATATAATGCAGAATTTTATGGAATTGAAACAATTTGCTCAGATATGGAGCTACATCGTAGGCGAGTCGAAGGGCGTAAGCGTAGTATTCCAGGTTGGCATGACACTGTTAGTTGGAGCCATGTAGAACGAATGCGTTACAAAAGTGAAGCTTGGGCAGCTGATGAAGGAGAACACTTGATGATAGATGCGGTTCATCCTTTAAATGAAAATGTTCAGGCCATCCTGAAATACGTTCAATCCTGAAAATAATAACAGAACTAGCTCAGGAAGAGTGATCACATCCTCAGTTTACTGAAGCGCGTTCAGCAGATGGAGCAAGAAAAAGCGGGGGTTAAGAAGATATTGCAAGTATTGGGGGTTAATATCTGAGACGACAATAACTTACTATTATTGTGCAACTTGTAAGCACAAAAACTTACTTTGAGCAATTGCTCCACTGCGCTCTTGTGATTCGCCAATTGACCTCGCTCCAACCTCGTTTGGACATCCATGTGGAACCTGGACGGATGGTAACTACTTCTGCTCCCATCCACCCTGCCAACCGAGCGACCCGCACATTTGCACTGACTGTGAAACCAGAGATCACGTCTAGCCTGAGTTCCCTAAATCCGAAGTCGAGCAGGGCACGTCCAACCTCGATCGCGTAGGCATATCGCCCCCAATAGTCTGGTGCAAGTTCAATCCCCAGTTCCATTTCACCTGCATCATACCCCCTTCCCCGTAATCCGCAGCAACCGACAAGCGCGTAAGGTTCACGCCGTTGGACAATCGCAAGCTGGTAGTTAAGTCGAGGCTGCTCAGAAGCCCATGTGCAAAATGTCTCAAACAAACGTGCTGAATTTTCGGGACTAGCTTCGCCCCTTTGAGAAAATATTTGACTGCGTGGATCGGCTTGATAGTTTAGGAATGACAATCTATCTAACTCAACGAAATCACGCAGCAGAAATCTCTTGGTCACTATCTCTATATCAATAGCTGAATGGTTCATACGGTTTTAATTGGATAGAAGCTTTGCATGAGTGTCAAGCATGGGTCGAGGAACTGGTCGGTTTCATTCGGAATAAGCAGGCATATTATCGGCGAGGTTTAAGGGCTATGAAGCTTATACAGCAGGCTCTTTAGCTCACTTGTCCCCCCTTGAACCAATCGCGTGCGATCGTCCTTGCTAATTTGCAATTGAGGAATCAGGGATAAAGGTTGAGTATTGGAAGATAGGTAAGTCGGTAGAAAAATTTATAAGTATGTAACAAACAGGAGAGCAGAAGAATAAGAGTTAAATCTTACACTGTGCGGTTGGTTTGGAATGGTGAACTTCACAGCTTCTTAAAGTACCTGGCAACTGGGAACAACCCGAAACCCATCTTTTCATAGATGCAACGTGCTGGTGCATGACCAGGGTCTCCTCCAGTCTCGACCATAGCAACAGACATACCAGCAGCTTTCATCCAATTAAGAGCGAACTCGACTAGAGCGGCTCCAATGCCTTGACGTTGATAATCTGGATCAACGGCAATCATGTAGATTTCTCCCATACTACTGTCTGAATGGAGTTTCACGGCTACAAAGCCCACAGTTGAATCAGAGTCGATGGCAACCCACACCTTCATGTCTGCTGTAGTACAGACGGACTCGACAGCATTAAGCTGGCTTACACGCCAACCATCAGGGTAGAATGAATGGTACACCTCAATATCCATCGCTTTTTGAATCGAATCAAAGACCGGACTCCATGCCCGAAGCGAAAGACTTTTGATGGTATCAAGTTGATTATCTTCGTATGGTTCAATTCGCATAAGGGTATTATGTGGTTATAGTATGTTACATAAATACTACCAGCTAATCTTTTGTTTTTCTGGTATGGGGAGTACACCGTCAGAATTGACCACCTCAAGCCACTGAACTACCTGGAATTGGAATGTCAGCAGATGCAGCAGATTAGCGATGGCGTAACCGCCCACCGTAGGTGATCGCATTCGTAGGCTACGGGAGAATGAGAATTTGGAAGAGGCTGCCCGTGCTGTGCTGAAGCATCTGGGGGAACTGAAGCGACCGTATTTAACGGCTGAGGAGGAGAATCTGTTGGGTTTGATTGAGCAGGAATATGGGGTTAATGAAGGAAATGAGCCGATTGCACATTCGTGAAGATGACTTGACAGGTAAAAATATTGCTGACCTTTTGAGGGAACATCTCGAAAATATGCATGAGATTACCCCACCCGAAAGCGTTCATGCTCTTGATATAGAGGCATTGCGTTCGTCTGATATTACTTTTTGGACGGCTTGGGATGGCGAAGAACTGCTTGGATGCGGGGCATTGAAAGAACTCTCTTCAACAAGTGGCGAAATCAAATCAATGCGTACAGCCAAGGCTTACCGTCGTCAGGGTGTCGCCTCCAAAATTCTGGAACACATTATTAAAGAAGCCCAACGGCGTGGTTACGATTGCTTGAACTTAGAAACAGGGGCAATTCCAGAATTCGCTCCAGCACGAGCTTTGTATACACGGTATGGGTTTGAGTACCGAGACCCCTTTGCTGAATACATTAATGACCCGAACAGCGTATTTATGACGAAAAAGCTTGCTTGATTGGTTAGTAACAATTACCATTATTGCTGTTGAACTTCCAGAACTGACCTAGCAGGAAATTAGCGATAAGCCTGACGGCATGGCTACGCTTACCGCTTGCACTTGGAACGCAAAGTTGAAAGAGCATTTTTTGAAGCAGGAAAGGCGTTGATGGAGTTACGTGATCGTAAGTTATAATTATGGCTATTTTTATATAGTCAGTGTGCAATAAGCTCCTGTTAGGCATCATGGTTGAAATATAATGCCAGATGCTCCTCATCGAAATATGTACCATCAATAAATAAAGCATCACGCTCTAACCCGAAACGCTCAAAACCCCGTGATTTATAAAGAGAAACTGCTGCTACGTTGGTTGTAGTGACCGCGAGGATAATCTGTCGTAGTCCATCAATTTGTTGAGCATGGGATAATGCCTCATCGAGAAGGGTGGCTGCAACGCCTTGCCTGCGAAACTCAGGCAAAACATACATACTCCAGAGAGAACCAATGTGAGTACGCTTCAAACGGCTTTCGCGTGAGAAGCCGAGCATACCAATAAGTCGATCTTTGTCGCCGAAAGCACCGAAAATACCGTTAGCAGAATCATCATGAGGGCGAAGTCTGGCAGCAAAGTCAGTCAAAGAAAAACAGGATTCCTGCTCATAACTGGAAGCAAAAGCCGTCGGTGACTCTATCAATGCTTGGAGACGCAGGTCACGGTAAACGACGACATCCTGGGAGTTTAAAAATCGGATTTCCATTTCAAAAGCGAGAAAGGATATCTAGAATTTTTCTGGATACTGTTCAACAAAACATAATATACAGAGTTTTTTGTTCAAATACTTTTCCCCTTTTCCCAGTCCTCACCCACCCTTTGCTTGGGTTGGCAGACTACTAGTTATAATCTAAGCTATATGCTTGCGGAGGTCAGGCTTTCTATGACTGCACAAAAAGAAATTCGCAAAAGAGCGATCGCTCTGCTGGAACAATTACCAGGAGAATCTTTAGTAAAGGCAGTGGAATTTTTAGAATCCCTTTCTCATGAGGCTTTACAGGTATCAGAAGCGCTAAAATCTGAAGCCAGTGAAGTAGCTTTAATTCAAATTATTCAACGCCGTCTATCTTCTAAAGAACAAGACAGATTAACTTATTTGCGTCAGAGAAACGAAGCTGGAGTTATTACACAGACAGAGCATCAAGAACTACTAATGTATGTTGAGCGTGTCGAACAACAAGATGCTGAACGCGCAGAAGCATTAATTAAACTGGCTCAACTTCGTCAAGTTGATTTGAAAGTGCTGATTAACGAGTTCTTATCTACACATAGCGATGTAGCCTAATGTCACGAACCCCAGAATCAATGAGGCGTATTGTTGCTGTTCGTGCGGGTGGTTACTGTGAATATTGCTGTTGTTATGAGCAATTTGCCACACAGAGTTTTACGGTTGAGCATATAAAACCCCGAAAAGCAGGTGGTGAAACAATTTTGGAAAATCTTGCTTGGAGTTGCTTTGGTTGTAATAGTTATAAACACACCAAAACACAGGCAACAGATCCAGAAACAGGAGAAAAAATTGCGTTGTATAACCCTCGGCTACAAGTTTGGAGCGAACATTTTGACTGGAGTGACGATTTTACACAGGTGATTGGTAAGACGCCTTGTGGTAGAGCAACGGTTGAAGCTTTGCGTTTCAACCGTTATGGTGTTGTTAATCTACGCCGTTTGTTAAGGAGTGCAAATCTGCACCCACCAAAGAAGATAGAAGATGATGAGTAGCATTCTTTGTTCACGTTTGCGCTTTTGGATTTAGGCGATTGGTAGAATAGTGAACGCTTCAATTAATCAGTTAATCATACGTAAACAACTGAATATTCTTACAATCAATGCATTTACACGCCCGTAGCCTTTCACCTTCCCCCCAGCCAGCCTCATCCGCCCGGAAATACACCCACTGACTTACTGATTCTCCAACGGTACGACCCCAAACAAAATTTTGTGAGCCGCAGATAGGACATGGCGTTTCTTGTAGGCTACGGTTTTCTTGATTTGGTTGCTTGTTCATGATCTCTCCACTATCAATTCTGAGTGCAATCTTCAAGAGTATTGCGCTCTAAGTGTGATCGCTCCAGATTGAATTACCGATTATCCCTAGACATTGTTGATTTCTATTTCCAGCAATCATCACCATAAAGTACTTTCTGTTCTCCGTTGGGTAAAAATCTCGCGCACCATCCGTTTCTAACACGCCAGCGGTCAATAGCAATTCCAGCAAGCATCACAGCTACTACACCCAAAGCTATAGCTAACCCAACACGCTGCCAACGGAAGTTGCGTTTGTTTTCTTGAGTTTTCATCTGCATGATGAAGAGTGCTGAGTTGAAAGTGCTGAGTGCTGAGTTAAAAGACCACCCACAAGGGGTGGGGTATCAACCTACTCCTAAAAAAAAGATTCCGCCCACGAGGGGCAGGGCAAATACCTACGTGCAAAAGTGCTGAGTACTCTTTTTCTTGCTCAGCACTCAGGACTCAGCACTCAGTACTGAGTAAGGTAAATTTGAGGCTGTTTTACCATAGCAACAAAATTTCAATAAAAAACCCCAACCTCAGCAAAGGTTTGGGGAAGAAATTTGAATATAGTTAGTTATACACTCATCATGGCACAACTCAATATCTATTCAAGCGCTGTTAGCTTGGAGGTGGAATCATGACCAAACCACCACCCCGTAAGCGCAACAAAGCCACCTCTGCTGCATCTGCCGATTCAATACCAGCACCTAAGCCAGACAATCAGAATGTTGTAACCATTGATGTATCTGCTGTTGAAGTACCAGAGTTGACGGAGGAAGAACAAAGCGATCGCCTGCTCCTAGAGAGAAAAGTGGAACGGGCGTTTTTTGAAGCTGGGAAGGCTTTATTAGAATTACACGATCGCAGATTGTACCGTTCTACGCATAAAACGTTTGAGGAATACTGCAAAGATAGATTTGGCTACAGCCGCAGACAGCCCTACCATTTAATAGAAGCTGCGGTTATTTTTGATAATTTGGTGGAAAAATGTGAACGGAACGTTCACATTTTGCCGACTAATGAGTGGCAAATCAGGCCACTGTCCAAGCTTGACGCGGACATTCAGCCCGAAGCATGGGAGCAAGCTGTAGAGTCTGCCAATGGGAAAGTACCGTCTCATCGCATCGTGAAAGATGTTGTGCAGCGCATCATGGAAAGGACGAAAGTACCAAACAACTACCAAGTTGGCGAAGTATGCCAAATTATTGCGAGGGATAAT
This sequence comes from Nostoc sp. B(2019), assembly GCF_010091925.1. Classification (GTDB taxonomy): domain Bacteria; phylum Cyanobacteriota; class Cyanobacteriia; order Cyanobacteriales; family Nostocaceae; genus Komarekiella. The sequence continues at coordinate 13,963 of NZ_WVID01000037.1, forward strand.
CCTGATTTACGCGGGAAGGGCGGGTGTTGGGCGATTGTCAGCCAAGTAAATGAATTTAGTTGTACTGTGAAAATCTGGAATGGAGAACTTACGGTTGGGCTGAAGCACTTGAAATCTTACGACTATCTAACGCAGGACTGTGAAAATATGCAAGGAATATGCGATCGCATTAACCGAGGGGAGTGAAGCTATGGCGATTGTTGTTTGTTCAGTAGGTTTGACCCAGATCACAATTTCAGAAGTAAATACAAATTACTATTGATACAGATAATAATCAGTCAGATCTACGTAGATAAATAAAGTCAGTATTCTTGAGTATCCTTACTGCTTTTCTCTGGGACGCCAACTGTAGCACAAACGAGTCTTCCAAAGATGACGGTGGTTAGTGTGGGTGGGCAATACGTTGAGAGTCCGCAATCCTCAAGGACAACCATTGACCATCCGCTTGGCTTGTGTTGATGCACCCGAACTCAAACAAAATCCTTGGGGGCAGCAGTCTAAATCTCGACTCCAGCAACTTCTGCCAGTGGGTCAGTCAATGCAAGTTCGGTTAATTGAGCGTGATAAATATGTGAATTGATCAACAATATCATTAATTTATTTATGGGGGTCATCAATTTTGAATTTTGAATTCGGATCGAAGCAACATGACTGGCTGTAGTTTGTGTGTACGACATGATGAAGTTATCAGATAGTACAGACTAATAAGATAAATTCCTTATTGCAAATATCCTGATAATTGTTGTAAATTAAGCATTAATACTTTTTTAATTAAGAAATCTTCGCAATTTATTAACCAAAATTGCCGTTAAAAAATGACCAATATCTTGACGGAAGAACAAATCAATCAAATTGAACAGGAAACTTTAGAAAATTTAGAGGTATCGTATAACAATCAAGGTTTTGACAAAATTCAAAGATCCCGTAACATCCTATATAATACTTTTTGTCAAGCAGTTGAATTCCGTCCAGGATTAAATCTAGAAATTTTTGATGATCGCTACTACCAGGAAGTTAGTTGTAAAATTGATCACTATAGTTTATACGCACTAACAGCAAAATTTTACTTATCAGGTAATCATCATGTAATTTGCCCTGGCATTACAGGAGTAAAGGAAAATTACCAAGAAACAGTAGGGAATAACTACTTGTTTTACCTACCAGATATTGAGGAAACAGAGCAATATTTTGCAGGCGATCGCATCTATTTAATTAGAATTTGTATAGATCTAGACTTCCTGAAATCCTTCATTAATGGAATAGAGCATCTACCAAAACAGTTGCAGCCTTTCTTAGAAAGAGACTCCCCACCTCTGTTTCACCGTCCAGTGGGTAAGATTAACCTTCCAATGCAGACAGCATTACAGCAAATTCTCAATGTACCCTATCAAGGGATGATACAAAGAATGTATCTGGAAGGCAAGGTATTAGAATTGCTAGCTTTGCAGTTTGCTCAATTAATAGAGGCTGAGGGAGATAAACAACCTTTAATTAATCTCAAAGCTGGTGATGTTGAGAAAATTTATCAAGCCAGGGATATTCTTAGCAAAAACTATGATCATCCACCCTCATTGATTGATCTAGCGAAAAAAGTTGGTATTAATGACAACAAACTCAAGTACGGTTTCCGTGAAGTATTTGGCACTACAGTATTTGGATATTTGCGTGACTATCGCCTAGAAATAGCGCGAAAGTTGCTACAGGAACAGAAGCAGAACGTGAGAACTGTAGTCAACACAGTTGGTTATGCAAATCAAAGTCACTTCGCCGCCGCATTTAAACGTAAGTTTGGTGTCACTCCTCAAGATTGTCGGTTAGGGAGAAAAGCTGTGTAATGAGAAATATTTCTACTCCCCACCTAAGTAGCGGCAGATTTATCAAGAATTACGTCTATCTATAGATTCACTGTTTAACCTCGCCCCTACTATCTTTCCTTGGCTGCAACTTGTTATGAGCTATTTGCTGCTTACTTGCGGGTTTATGTCAAAAATTAGTCATACTCTCCGTCTATGGTTCAAAACTCTCCGTCTACTATATAGACTAATCCTTCGTAAATTACATAAACTCTTTCCAAAGACAGTTGCAAATTATTTGCAATATTGAATTTGCCTTTGTGGAGTGAGGGGTATGGAGTTTCGATCATCGAAAGAGATTATTTCAGCAGCAATTGTGTTTGCATTCGTGCCATTATTTGTACAACCAGCTATTGCAGAAACTAAATCACATCATTTTATCAGTACAGCGAAGTTATTACTAGTGCAACAAAGTGATGTTGCATCTGTGCAAGTTACAGGCGTAAAAGTCAATAATACAGACAAGGGTATCGAAGTTATTTTAGAAAGTGCTAACCCAGAAGCACTTCGACCGATTATTAAAAGTGCAGAGAATAATTATATTGTAGATGTCCCTAATTCGGTGTTAGCATTACCTGAAGGTAAAGATTTTAGCATTGCTAATCCAGTAAATGGGATTGTCTCTGTAAGTGTCACTCAAGCTGATGCTAATACTGTACGGCTAACAGTAACTGGTGAGACGGGTTTACCAACAGCAGAGTTATTTGATAGTGATGAAGGTTTAATTTTTGCACTTGTACCCGTAGCTGAAACAACACAGCAACCACAGGAACCTGAACAGCCAATAAGTAAAACACCACCAGAACAACCAACAACTCAAAGTGATGAACCTATTGAATTGGTTGTAACAGGTGAACAGGATGGTTATCGAATACCTACAGCTAGCACCGCCACAAAAACAGATACGCCTCTGCGTGATGTACCCCAAGCAATTCAGGTAATACCTCAACAAGTCCTGCAAGACCAGCAAGTGAGGCGTTTGAACGAAGCTTTGAAAAATGCACCAGGTGTTATAGCCGATAACTCAGAACGTTCTGCTTTTGAAGGATTTACCATTCGCGGTTTTAGTAACCGTAATATCATCCGCAACGGGCTAAGAGATGATACTAGCATTACAACTAACATTAATACTGAAAATATTGACCAGATAGAAGTTCTGCGAGGGCCAGCCTCGGTTTTGTTTGGACAAGGAGGTGCTGGAGGTACGATTAATATCGTCACAAAAAAACCCCAAAGCATTCCTTTTTATTCCATTGAGGGAACCATTGGTAGTTTTGATAGCTACGGTGGCTCAATAGATTTTACAGGGCCGTTAAATGATGACAAAACTGTTTTATATCGGTTAAACGCATCTGTATTTACGACAGACACATTTGTTGATTTTTTTGAGAGAGATCGCTTCTTTATTGCTCCCAGCCTAACTTGGCTGATGGGAGACAACACCCAACTAACTTTAGAAGCTGAATATTCAGACCAAAGACAACCCAACGACCGGGGTTTACCTGCTCGTGGTACAGTCTTACCTAACCGCAATGGTCAATTACCAATCAGTCGTTTTATTGGTGAGCCTTTTGATGAAATTGATAAAAATAATCGTCAATCACTGCGGGTTGGTTACAATTTTGAACATCGTTTTAGTGAAAATTGGCAGTTCCGCAATAACTTTAATTTTTCATACCTGAGTGTGGATCAAAATTCTTTGTTTCCCTCAGAACTTTTAGAGGATGATCGCACCCTAGAACGAGGATTATATGTCTCTAAATTTGCTCAACAAACCTACAGCTTAGATACAAATGTTGTCGGTAATTTCAAATCAGGCAGCCTCGATCACAAACTCTTATTTGGGATAGATTTGTCGAGAGATATTTCTTATGATGAAGGGCTAGATTCATTGCGAGAGCTTGATCCCATAAATATTTTTGATCCTATTTATCGGCGTGATAGTCTTGGTGCAATCATTGAGCAGATTCCTGATACACCTACAATATCTGAAGGTTTAGGAATTTATTTACAAGACCAAATTTCTTTTTCAGACAACTTTAAATTAGTTCTAGGCGGAAGATTTGATATTGTCACGCAGGAACTAGAAGATTCTCAGGGAGAAACAACTGCTTTTCAACAAGATGAAGCATTTAGTCCTCGTGTTGGTATTGTCTATCAACCAAGCGAAGCAGTTTCTCTCTACGCAAACTATAGCCGTTCATTCCAACAAGTTACGGACTCAAGCAGCAACAGACTATTTATACCAGAACGGGGAACTCAGTATGAAGTGGGGATGAAAGTAGATTGGACAAGTAATCTTTCTTCAACTCTAGCTTTATACCAGATAACTCGGTCAAACGTTCTCTTTACTGATTTAGACGATCCAAGTGGAAGGACTTCTCTTCAGGCAGGGGAACAAAGAAGTCGGGGTATTGAATTAGATATAACTGGTGAAATTGCACCAGGATGGAAAATAATTGGTGGCTACGCTTACAACGATGCACAAGTAACTGAGGACAATCTTATTCCTGAAGGAAACCGCATTAATAATGTGCCAGAACACGCTTTTAGTTTGTGGAGCACCTACGAAATTCAACAAGGTAATTTGCAAGGCTTAGGATTTGGCTTAGGTTTATTTTATGTAGGAGAAAGACAGGGAGATTTAGATAATACTTTTAGTTTGCCAAGTTACCTACGCACTGATGCAGCGTTGTTTTACCGCAGAAACAACTTCCGTGCGGCTCTGAATGTGCATAATTTGTTTGACAATGAATATTTTGAAACAGGTGAAAGTATTCTGCGCGTTTATGCTGGCGCACCACGCACAGTAAAATTTACCTTGGGTTGGCAATTTTAATTTACACATTGCTCACATGGACAGTTATTCTTAATTGCGAGTTAAGAAAAATTACATACAGCCCTTGAATAATACTAGGGCTGTTTTATTCCCAAATTCATCGCCAAAATATCCAATGATTAGTAAATGGTTGTATTACATCAGATTATTATTGATAATCACCCTGTCTATCATATTTCTCAAAGGCTGTTATACCGTTTCTCCTAAAAAAACTTACTCACCAAAAGTCAAGTTATCTACATCAGAATGTCGGATTATTAAGCATGAATTAGGAGAAAGCTGTATTCCTCTCCATCCTCAACGGATCATTGTGACTGACCAAGAGAGTTTAGAAATTTTAGTAGCATTGGGGTTAAAACCAATAGCAGCAACTACAGCAAATCGAGTAGGTAACAAAACACCTATATTGAAAGGAAAAATTGATAATATTATAGATTTAGGTAAGGAAAGCCAGCCCAATCTTGAAAAAATTGTTAAATTATGCCCTGATTTGATTGTAGGCTTTTCTTGGAGTTCCCCAAATTATCAATTATTTTCTCAAATAGCTCCAACGATTTCCATTGAATATAGAGAAAACGGTTGGAAAGAAATTTTACTACAGGTTGCAAAAGTAGTTGATAAAACTCAAGAAGCAGAAAAACTACTGGCAGAATATGAACAAAGAGTTGAAAATTTAAGCTTGAATTGTGCTCAAAAATTCAAAAATAAAGAAATTTCTGTAATGCGTTTTTACACAAGTATTCAATTTACGCAATTCTTAAATCAATTATCATTTCCTGTAGCTATTTTAAAGGATTTAAAATTATCTATACCCTTGGCACAACGCCAGGTTAGTATTGGTGCAAGTGTCAGTTATGACAATGTTAGTTTAGAACGTGTAGACTTGCTAGAGTCAGACGCGATGTTTATAGCACTAGATCCAGGTTCGGAAGAAAACTTCCAAAAATATCAGAATAGTCCCTTATGGCAAACACTTAATGTAGCTAAAAATAATCGAGTATATACCGTTGATTCAAGTTACTGGATCTTTGGAAATGTCCTTTCAGCTAATGCTATTTTAGATGACATTGTTAAATACTTAGTAGAAGAGTCATGAAAATTTGCAAACTTTGCATCATATTTTCCGGTTTAACCAGCACTAAAATTGCATCGAAATAATTTAAGATGGTGCGTTGTAATACATGACAATACAAGTTACAAAAAACAAACTGTAATTTAGGTAATTTAACTTGTGATAAAACTTTATATCAAACTATTTTTTGTCATAACGTTAGCTATGATTTTGGTACAGGGTTGTTATACTAATTACACTAAAATCACAGAGTTAACCAAAGCAAATTTAGCAGCATCTAATTGTCGAGCTATAAAACATCCTTTGAGAGAAACTTGTGTTCCTGTAAAACCTCAATGCATTATTGCTTTAGATGAAACCTCTATGGAGGTATTGCTCGCGCTGGACTTAAAATCAGTAGCAGCAACACAGCCAAATATAGCGGGAAGCATTATACTCAAGTTGGGTAAAAAAGTTGAAGGTATAATTTCTTTAGGAAAAGAAAATCAGCCAAATATAGAAAAAATGGTGCAGTTAAACCCAAATTTTATTTGGGGTTTTTCTATCAGTAAAGAAATATACCAGTTATTTTCACAAATAGCACCGACAGTTACACTTGATTACATTCAAAGTGCTTGGAAAGATGCTTTATCACGTATTGCTGAAATCACAGGTAAAAGTGAACAAGCACAAAAATTAATTGAGCAATATCAGCAACGAGTTCAAGCATTACGTATAGTTATTAATAATCAACGCACAAAAACAACAGTTTCTGTCAGCCGCTTTTATGGTGGTAAACAAGTGCCAGAGTTTCGTACCAAGTATTCATTCCCTGAAAGTTTAATTACAGAGGTGGGAATATCTCTACCACATATGCAAAATCAACTGAATATTAATGAAAATCAGCCTTTAGTTTCAGTTAGTTTAGAGCGTTTAGAGTTATTAGATGCAGATATTTTATTTGTAGTATTAGACCCAGGTGCGGGAGATGCTTTTAAAAAATATCATAATAGCCAGTTATGGCAAAATTTGAATGTAGTTAAAAATAGCCGAGTGTATACCGTTAATTCTGGTTATTGGATATTTGGTAATATTCTGGCAGCAAATGCTATTTTGGATGATTTGTTTAAATACTTGGTAAACAATTCATGAGAGTTAATCATCATAGAGAAATAATGTCTCAACAACTAACTAACAAAACTGTGCTGAATTTTCTCAAAGAAATATTTATTCTTGCTCAAAGTAATTTAGATAGTTTTTATACGGACTGTATAATTTTGACTCAGCCTCCTGATGGTGCTGAGGTGATTTCATTAGATAATTATCTCCAACCAGATAGACTTTTATCTCAATGGCAAGCAAACGATATATATCAAAAAACTCAAGATATTCGCATTGCTGCATCTATATGGAACAAAGTGTATAGCTGGAAAACATTACCAGGTGTTTTAGCCTTAATGACTTGGGCTGGTGTAGGGCTAGATGCTGGGCTTGACAACGTAAGTTTTGTTTTAGAAGAGGGTGAACCCAAGGCGTTATGGTTTCATGATTTGAGCGGGACTGTAATTTATCCTCAGAGATTACCTATCCCCATTCCCGAAGATTATTCAGGAAAAATAGTAAATAGTGTGGAAGCCCTACACCAAATTGTATTTACTAGCTTATTCCAACGCAATCTTGCACTCATGATAGACAGAGTTTATATTTTAACCAAACTCTCCAAAAAAATTATGGGGGGTAACGCTGTGAACGCTTCGGAACAGCAGTTTGCTGAACTTAAGCAACGTACAAATCTAGAAGTGGTACAAACAGATTATTCCATCTTATATGAACAACCCTACAGTTTAGTCATGCCCGGACGCAATCCCCTCTACAACTTAGTACGCACCGAACAACTCAACGAACCCGGTTTACCAGCTACAACTACAGTCCGTCTCACCTGCTGCTTATATAGTTTTATTCCTCCATACGATGAAAAGTGTCCAAACTGCCCTCTAATAGAATCACAGGAAAGAATTGCACTCATGAAGGAAGAAATGGTAAAGATTGACTGAAATTACACTAATCAAAATACCGAAAAAACCCTACAAATGCCACAACAACCAAACTTAGCCAGTATGCGTGATTTTCTTATCATCTGGCTTGGTCAGCTAGTTTCTACCATTGGTAGCAGTATGACCAGCTTTGCAATTGAAATTTGGGCATGGGAAATTACAGGTAAAGTAACTACCCTGACTCTAGTAGGTTTTTTTAGTTTATTACCAAGTATTATTATTACCCCGATTAGTGGTGTAATTGTAGACCGATTTAACCGTAAATTATTAATGATGGTTGGTGACACAGTAGCCGTTCTCAGCACAATTTTCATCCTGCTACTTCATCTGACTAATAATTTACAAATTTGGCACTTTTACTTCGTAGGCGCTATTGTCGGAACTTTCAATCAATTTCAGTCTTTGGCATATTCAGCATCAGTGTCGCTGATGATTCCCAAACAACACTATGCTCGCGCTAGTAGTCTACAATTTGTATCCAGTTATGGTAGCAATATTATTGCCCCTACTTTAGCGGGCTATCTTTACACAGTCATTGGTTTTTTAGGAATTTGGTTGATTGATATCTTCACTTTTACTATAGCAATTAGCAGCTTATTATTAGTTATTATTCCTCAACCACCACTAACAACAGAAAATGAAAGTGTATTCAACATTTGGCAAGATTTGGGATTTGGTTGCCGCTATATTGCTACTCATAAAAGTTTATTAGCATTATTAGTAGTTAACTTATTATTTTGGCTACCCCATGATATTGGGGATTCTCTCTACGCACCAATGATTTTATCACGCACTAATAATAATACTTTAGTGCTAGGTACTTTGGCTTCTGCGGCTGGTTTTGGTGGTGTGACAGGGGCAATAATTGTTAGCACTTGGGGTGGCTTCAAGCGGAAAATCAAAGGTATTTTGCTGGGGATGGTGGGTGCAGGTATAAGTAAAATTATTTTTGGTTTGGGTACAACACCTTGGGTTTGGATTCCGGCACAATTTTGTTCTTCTTTTAATTTTCCTTTGAATGGCAGTTCAGATACTGCTATTTGGTTAGCGAAAGTACCTCCTAATCTGCAAGGGAGGGTTTTTGCAGCGCGATCGCTATTTTTGCAGATTGCTTCTGCGGTAGGCTATTTAATAGCAGGTCCATTAGCAGATCATGTTTTTACACCAGCCTTGCAATCAAACGGTGTTCTTGTTGGTATTCTCGGTGGATTATTTGGGACAGGCACTGGTGCGGGAATTGCACTGTTATATGTGATTTGTGCAGTATCTATGTTGTTAGTCGGTTGGCTAGGCTTTTCTGTGCGTGTGCTGCGAGAATTGGAAGATATTTTACCTGACTATGATGCAGAGTATAGCGATTTAAAGCAATAAATTTAATTCACGCTGTTTTGAGCTTCTTGTAGAAATGGTTTTTAAACATTTGTTTGATTGTTATTAGCGCTCTGCTGTTAGCTTAAACAACATTGCCTGTATTTGCCAATGATCTTACTGCTACAGCTGTAAGTGTCGGCGACGGCGATACCTTACGCGTGAAGAGTATTATGAAGCGGTATTTTTATTTCGAGTGGTTTTGGGTAAAAGAGTATACTTACTACACAATTTTGAGATGTGGGGTAGTTTGGGTGGTTGTGATGAGTAGCGAGAATGGAAGGGTAGGAGCATGGGTGCAAGTCTATTGAAAATGAGTTTTGGTAAATGTAATTAATATCAATTTCCTACAAAAAATGATCAAACTCCCCCTAGAAACAGTAAAACTATTCGCTCGAAAGTAACCACAAAGCAATCCCAAGCACTACCACAGCATAGGCAGCATTCATGATCTTAGGCAGATGCTGTGGTAGGTTGCTGAGTAAGGAAATTCGAGGATAGAGCAAGGATGCAGCAGTAGTTCTGCATTGTTAATTTTCATGTTTTGCTGGATATTTATTCGTTTTTCTCTTTTCAGATCGAAGTTAGTGATGCTAAATTTCCTTTATTTATAATGCTTTAGGGGGATTTATGAATAAAGGTGAATTAGTGGATGCTATAGCAGCAAAGACCAACATCACAAAAAAGCAAGCTGAAGAAGTAATCAGTGCTTTTTTGTCAGTCGTTACCGAGGCTGTAGCTGATGGGGAGAAGGTAGCGCTGGTTGGGTTTGGGTCATTTGAGCGACGCGAACGCTCCGAGCGCGAGGGGCGTAATCCCAAAACGAATGAGCCGATGACTATTCCAGCTACCAGAGTGCCTGCGTTTTCTCCTGGGAAGCTGTTCAAAGAAAAAGTAGCGCCATAGATTAATTGCTAGTGGTCAAGCAATCTAATTACTGCTCCCGCTGTAGTGTTCGCCCAGGCGCGTTGGCGCAGCCATCGCAGTTCTCAAGACAGGATATAGCAACGGCAAGGGGAACGTCAGCAACCCCGCTCTAAAGAGACGGGGCTTCAGGCGTAAGCCTTATAGCCCTAGCTGACCAGACTATCCGTTTAAGGCAAGAGTTAAAGACCCATTTCAGGATGCTTGCTAGTCCTGAACTCTGGAACCGAACGATTAAACAGGCTTATGGGTTGAACCAGTGTCGTTTGGATAGTACCGACCCTAAACATTGTCGAAGCAAACATTACTTTATTGAGCAGAAATGCAAAATTACGTATTTGTTTTAGACACAAACAAGCAACCTCTCAACCCAGTTTCTCCAAAACGAGCCAGAGAATTGTTGAGTAAACAAAAAGCAGCGGTGTTCAAGCTGAAAAATCATAACCATCACTAGTTTGATAAGATGTGGGCAGAAATTCTCAATGGCACTGCTCAAAAGTTAACCCCTGGTGAGGATGGGACAGAGTATAAGCCAGGGGACAAGGGCTAGTTTATGGAAGGGGAAAGCTCTACAGCAGATTGCTGAAGCGATGCCTGCCTGCGGCAGTAAACTACGCGGCTGCTCTAAACTAAATATTTTTCCCAAGAGGAAAAGGCGATCTAGTTAATTATTAGGGCGATGATGAACTTCAAAAATAACAGGTTGCAATATTCAATTTTAAAGCTGTGATAAAGATTACTTGAAATACTAGTGTTCATATAAAGAATGTGTGATGATAACCTCGTTCAAGATTAGACTCAGCAAACTTTGCTCAGAAAACTACGATTTTTAGTGGCTGGCAAGCAAAGAGATTTACTAATGCGGAGTTGACAATATAACGAGGTATAAAGCCATGAATTTTCTCTCCTCAAAGAAGCAATCATCGATGGCTATAGTTGGGGCATTGATGATAACTCTGGGAGTAGAGCGAGGTGCTAGTGCCGCTATATTTAACCCTGCTCCTATTTTTGAGAGTGCAGTCAGCTATTCTACTACGATTCCTAGAAGCGATGGTGGTATAGATGCTACTGATATTTACTACCCAGTTCTTTCCAATACCGATAAGAGTTCACTGCCCGTTGCTTTGTTCTTGCAGGGAGCGCTTGTTGATAAATCCGATTACTCAAACTTTGCCAATATCGTAGCGCGTTATGGGTTTGTAGTAGTCGTACCTAATCACATTAGAACCGCAATCAGTCCAATGGGTGCGGTTACAGGATTAATCGCTGAACAGCAGCAGGTAAATGATGTTCTAACTTATATGCAGAGTGAAAAATCTAAGAGAGCATCACCTGTTGCTAATCTACTCGACCCCAGTACCCTAGTCTTGCTTGGTCACTCATTTGGAGGAGCAGTAGGAATTGCTGCGATTCAGGGTAACTGTTTTGCCGTTTTATGTACGGAAGATTTTAATCGACCTGATGAATTGAAGGCTGGGGTGTTTTATGGTACTAACTTCCGGATCGGCCAAAGTAGTGGAGGGCTTCCGGTTATTGACAACGATGACATACCCATTGCTCTAGTGCAGGGTAATCGAGATGGTGTTGCAAATCCCGCTAATGCTCAAGAAACATACGCAGGCATTCAAGACCCTCCCAAGGCGTTTATCACCATTCCTGGTGCTAACCACTATGGCATTACTAATGAAGACAATCTCATACGTGAGCCGAACAGATCAACGCTAGAGCAAGATGTGGCAATTGAAACCATTGCCCTTTGGAGTGCGCTTTTTTTACGCGGAACTGCACTCAACGACAAAGGAGCATTTGATTATGTATTCAACTCAGGTGATGCGTTAGATCCAAATGTCAGTGTGGAGAGCGTTACAAAACCTATACCTGAATACACTTCTGTAGTTAGTTTGCTGGGATTAGGGGTAATAGGTGCAAGTTCACTGCTAACACGTAGGCAGAAATTAGTTAAAAAATAAACATAGTCATAAATTTGTTATCTACCCTCGGCTACCCACTGAGGTTTTTCGTTTGAACTGATGAAATACTGGCCTTAGCAACTGGCGATCCGGTGGGCGGTTACGCCATCGCTAAAATGCGCTCCGTGCGATCACTATCCTCTAAGAAACTCTGTGCTGGACAAACATATACTACAAATGTAATATTAATATTAATCTCAATTATAAATACTACAAACATTCAATGATCAGCAGATTCCCCTCAACCATTAGTAGCGCGGTGCATTGCCAACCCAACAAGGGTTTAGGCAGAGTCATCGTACTGTTTGCGTTTGAGGGAATATATTGCTTTGTCGGCGGTAAATCTGCAAGTAAAGGCATTTTTGGAGCAATTGCCACATGGCTGAATCTAGACCAATTTATCCAAAGCGGGAGGTGCACATGTCTCACAGCACCGACATAGTACAGAAAGTATCAACCCTTCGACTTCGCTCAGGGTTAACTACCTGACCCCCGCTTCTCTTCACCAGAGGCGGGGGTTATTTTTTTAGGAGTTTAGGAGTAAATTAACGTATGGAAGCTCAGCAGCAGAGCCAGCAACCACACATATTACAAAATTCGGTGGTGGTGTTCTCCAAGAACTACTTACCACTGGCACGCATCAATATCAAACGAGCAATCGTGCTGTTAGTCACAGGTCAGGCAGAATCTTTGAATTTTGGTACTACAAAGCAGTGGGAAGTTCGCTCTCCCAGTGTTGTACTACAAGTGCCTGAACACATTCGTTTGACAGTAGGTAATCCTGAACGCCATTGGAAAGTACCTCCAGTCAATCGACGTGAGGTGTTAAAGCGTGATAGTCACATCTGCCAATACTGTGGTAGCACTAAGCATCTAACACTTGACCATGTAATCCCCCGCTCGAAAGGTGGACAACACAGTTGGGACAACGTTGTAACTGCGTGTGAGAAGTGTAACTCAATTAAGAGCGATCGCCTCCCACATGAAGCGGGAATGGTACTGAAAAACAAGCCCAAAGCTCCAATTCACCCAGCAGTTGCGTTTGCTGAACAATTTTGGAATATGCAACGCCTGAGTGAAAGCGAGTAATTTACTCCAACTCTAATCAGAGAGAGCAATACAACCATTAGATAACCTTGCTCTCTCACTTCTTTGAAAAAGTTTGTAGTATGCCCTTGACACTTTGTAATACATTATGTAGTATAAACGTAGTAAAGCACTACAGCCTCTCAAAAAGGCATAGCGCAAACACTTCTGAACCATGAAAACTAAATAATTGCCATACTTGGGGGTGTAACTCAGTTGGTTAAGAGTGCCTGTCTGTCGAACAGGAAGCCGCGAGTTCGAGTCTCGTCATCCCCGTGTAGCCTTGTGGACGAATAGATAAGTCGTTCTGATTCTCAGTCAGAAAGAAGCGGGTGCAACTCCCGTCAAGGCTTCCAAATGTGTCCAGGTCGCCAAGTGGGAAGGCGTTGGTCTGCAAAACCGACTATGCGAGAGTTCGATTCTCTCCCTGGACTCCAAGCATTGCAGCGTCACCTAACGGCAAGGTACTCGGCTCATAACCGAGCATATACGGGTTCAACTCCCGTCGCTGCTACCAAATGCCAAATGCACAGATGGTGTAACGGCAGCACCAGGGTCTCCAAAACCTTTGGTCAGTATACCCTTCGGGAAGGCTTCGCCAACAAATCCAAGTCTTTGGCGTTGTCGTGTCCTGACCGAAAAAGCTTACATACTCGCCTAATGGTAAGGCAACTGTCTCTTAAACAGTCTATGCATGTTCAATTCCTGTTTATGAATCAACAGCTTTTTCAACTTACATGGCACACATGGTGCAGAAGCGAAGTGGCCGAGCGGCACGTCTTTCAAGCGTGTAATTAGCAGGTTCAAGTCCCGTCTGCACTACCAAATTTATGGGTCGGCTCGCCTATTGGTGTAGGTAACTGTCTGTAAAACAGCCGCGTTCAGTATTGCTGGTTCAATTCCAGCCCGACCCATAGCGGGATAGAGTAGTGGTCACTCACAAGTCTCATAAGCTTGTCTAGGAAGGTTCGATTCCTTCTCCCGCATCTGGTGGAGAGGTGGCTGAGTGGCTCAAAGCGTCCTCCTGCTAAGAGGAAACGGGTTTTTAAAGCCCGTCGCAGGTTCAAATCCTGTCCTCTCCGTTCTGAGAACGTGGTGTAACTGGATTGCATCTCAGATTACGAACCTGAAGGTTGAGGGTTCAAGTCCCTCCGTTCTCGCCTTATCCCCTGGTAGCTCAGTTGGTAGTAGCGCCTGTCTGTTCGCGTAGCGTCTCCGATAGGAGAAGAACAGGAGGTCATCCGTTCAATCCGGATCTGGGGGACTGGCATATTGCCTTGTAGCTCAGTGGTAGTAGCAGTCGCCTGTTAAGCGAACGGTCGCAGGTTCGATCCCTGCCGAGGCAGCCATTTATTGCAGGGTGGACGATTGGCAAGTCGCCTTGACTCTGAATCAAGGAGAGGTTGGTTCAACCCCAACTCCTGCATCCAAATTTTATTGGGAAGTAGGCAAATAGGCAAAGCCGTCGCACTTTGAATGCGAAGTTTGAAGGTTCGATTCCTTCCTTCCCAGCCATTCATGCTCCTGTAGCCCAATTGGAAGAGGCGGCTGTCTCAAAAACAGTCTGTGTGTGGGTTCAAATCCCACCGGGAGTACCAACGGGATGTGGCGCAACTTGGTAGCGCGGCAGCTTTGGGAGCTGAAGGTTGTAGGTTCAAATCCTACCATTCCGATCATTTGCCCTTGTGACGTAATTGGAAACCGTCGCTCGTTTAGACCGAGTGTTTTGCAGGTTCAACTCCTGTCAGGGGTATCGCGGAGATGGAGCTATGGTGCGCTCTGGGGTCTCATAAGCCTTCACATACCGGGTTCAAATCCCGGCTCCGCTACCAAATGCTGGTGTAGCTCAATGTGGCAGAGCGATCGCTTTGTAAGCGATGGGTTGCAGGTTCAACCCCTGTCACCAGCTTGACTAATGCGGGTGTGATGTAACGGCAGCATGGGACGTTTCCACCGTCTTCGTGCGAGTTCAAATCTCGCCGTCCGCTCTAAAACTTGCGGGTGTGATGTAATCGGTAGCATCTGAGTGCGCCATACTCAGTGCGTGGGTTCAAGTCCCTCCACTCGCTTGCGTAGTCCTGTAGCTCAATTGGTAGAGTGTCTTCCTTACAAGAAGAACGTTGCGGGTTCAATTCCTGCCAGGACTACCAAATCTTGGGAGTGTAGCTCAATGGAATAGAGCTTCGAGTTTCTACCTCGAAAGTTGTGGGTTCGAGTCCTACCACTCCCGCCTAATAAATGTCTTGAATTTTGAATTTTGAATTTTGAATTTTGAATTGTTATGGGGTCATAGCTCAGTTGGCTAGAGCGCCTGCCTTGCAAGCAGGAGGTCATGGGTTCAAGTCCCATTGATTCCACTCTTGGTGTCTGAAGCCAAAGCGGTCGCGGCGCCCTTTTGTGGAACCAGTCATTAGGGAGTTCAAGCCTCCTCAGATACCCCTTATATGGAAGATGCCGCTAAATGGTTGGCAATCGGTCTTGAAAACCGGGGTGGGGTAATACCCAGGAGTTCGATTCTTCCATCTTCCGCCTTCCACCTGAAGCCGACTCATTGAGGCGCTGTGCTGATAACACAGATACAGGAGGGGCAGTACCTCTCAGGTGGATTCTCCTTGCGATCGCTTTTGTTTTTGGTGGTTAGAAAAGAAGAAGTGATTGCACTCGCTACAGATTGTATAAAGTCACTCCCTTGGATAAAATAGCCGCATATTAGGGAGTAAACTAAAAAATCTTCTATCAAAAATTGTGACCAAAACCCGCATCATTGCGCTATTTAACCAAAGTGGTGGTGTCGCTAAGACTACACTTACCCAAAACTTAGGCTACCACCTTGCACTCAAAAAACGTCGAGTCTTATTAGTGGATGTAGACCCACAAGCAAGCTTGACTACTTTTATGGGGCTTGAACCCGACACACTCGACCAAACCATACAGCAAGCAATAGTAGATAACAAGCCATTACCCGTATATCCTGAACTAATTCACGGTATGGCGCTTGTTCCTGCTGACATTAACCTAGCAGCTAGTGAAATGCAGCTAGCAAGTGCGATCGCTAGGGAATATCGTCTGAAAAATGCACTCTTGACAGTACAAGATAAATACGATTTTATTTTGATTGACTGTCCCCCTTCTTTAGGGTTACTCAGTATTATTAGTTTGACTGCTGCAACTCACATTCTTGTACCTATCCAGTGCCAATTTAAATCGTTTAAGGGGACAGAACTTTTACTAAGTACAGTAGCCCAAGTTAGGAGTCATACCAATCCCACTTTACAATTTGCTGGGTTTGTACCCACAATGTTTGATGGCCGCACTGCCCAAGAATCACGTACCGTTAAAGCTGTGCAAGAACAATTATCAGATATTGGTACTGTTTACCCACCCATTCCTAAAACAATTGCCTTTGCCGATGCATCTGAGCGGAGAGTACCGTTAGCATTGTTTGATAAAAATCACCCTGCTGTGGGTGTACTCAAAAAAATTGCCAACAGCATAGATAAACTTGAAATAAAACCGTGAGTACTAAACGCAACGAACCCTACGCCGCAATTAAAAAGCCTGTTGATTTGTTATTTGGCAGCAGTACGACGCAGCCCGATGATAAAACCAACGTTCCCAACACCATCGCTATTACTAAAATTAAGCTGCCTCTCTCGCAACCCCGCCGCTACTTTGACCCCCAAAAACTAGAAGAACTATCACGCTCAATCAAAGAGTTGGGTATCCTTGAACCTCTTTTAGTGCGTCCGCTCTCTAAAGGTGATTATGAATTGGTAGCAGGGGAACGCCGCTACAAAGCCGCATCAATGGCAGGATTAACCGAAGTGCCTGTTGTTGTAAGGGTTATGGACGATGCAATTACATATCAAGTGCGCCTCGTTGAAAACCTGCAACGCGAAGACCTTAACCCTCTAGAAGAAACTGAAGGTATCCTTGAACTGTTGGCTTTGCGGTTAGAAATCAGCGTTGATGAAACCGTCAAACGGCTGCAAAAAATGGAAAACGAAGCTAAAGGTAAAATTACCCGTAACGTTACGGGTAACGCTCAAACTTTGCTTGTGGAACAGGTATTTACAGTGTTGGGAAGCATGAAGTGGGACTCTTTTGTTCGCAACCGCCTACCACTACTAAATCTCCCTACTGATGTGCTGGAAGTACTACGCTCTGGTCAAATTGAGTACACTAAAGCACAAGCGATCGCACGAGTTAAAGATGAGTCAACACGAAAAGAACTTTTAGAAAATGCGATCGCCTACAATCTCTCATTGAGTGAAATCAAGCTCAAGATTAAAGAAATTGAACAGCAATCTCAAGTAAATTCGTCATTTCAAACAAAGTCGAAATCCATAAAAGACCGCGTTGATGATACCTTCCAACGCTTCAAGAAAGCTAAAGTGTGGGATGACCCCAAGAAAAAGGTAAAGGTAGAGAAGTTGTTAGCTCAACTGGATGCATTGATGCAAGATGACAATCCAAAGTGAACTAATGCGTAAATCATAGAATTAATTATTCAATTTGCTGTCTGAGAGATGGTGTCAGAATCATTATTCCTCTAACAATTTCTTCAGGGGTAGCCGTGCCATTAATTACCTTTGGTGCGATTGCTATCACTTCCAGAGCTAGGTTTGTTGGGATTCCCTTTGCTTCTAATCGCTTCAATTCCAAAACATCAATGCCTGCTGCCAATCCATCTAAATACTCTTCTACACTTACTCCCAAGTTTTTAATCTTCGACATAGGTATCATTAGTTTTTTGTTCGACCTCTATATTCAAGCATTTATTACGTGGCGGTTATACAGTGGGAAGTATATTCTCTATGCCAACTTGAGGGTGATCACCTACGGTGGGCAGGTACGCCATCGCACTGGTAGTTTGTGATGGGGTACGCTCATCTTTTTGCAGCAGATGGTAAAAATGGTTGGAGAAACCCTAAAGTAAGAAATTTATTGCTGAAGTTTCTTACTTTGGTTGCTATAGTCAAGCGATATCAGAGCTTTTGAAAGCCAGTGCTATTTACCTTTCTTGCGAGGTAATGGCTAAAACAGATTCTTGAGAATATATTTTTTTAGATGAAAAGTTTCTGTTTATTATGAAGGCAAACTCTCAGTGAAGTGGAAGAAAAGGAGATTTTCTGTTGGCGCTTAAAGTTAAGTTGTTGCAAATTTTCTTTATAGGATACACATGGTTGTAAAAGCCTCCTTCTGAGAAGCTGCAAACTCAACAAATGCTCTAATGCGTGGTGCAACAAAGCGCCGATCCAGATAGCAAATCCACACCGGAACTTCTGGCGGTCGATAGGCTTTGAGAACCTCTTCCAAACAGCCAGTAGTAACAGCTTCTGCTGCCAAGAATCCAGGCATCTGACTTAAGCCCAGACCTGCAATTGCTGAGCGTACAATCGCATCTGCATTATCAAACACAACCGAACCACTGACCGCACATCGCTCAACCTTCCCATCAACTGCGAAAGACCACGGATAAAAGCGCCCAGTTGACCGATTGCGAAAATTCAAACAGTTATGCTGTTGAAGTTGTTCTGGGTGCTGGGGTCGCCCATGTTGCTCAAAATATGCAGGTGAACCACAAACTATTAAAGAGTAAGTGACAAGTTGACGAGCGATCAGATTCGCGCTGTCGCTCAATTGTCCTGTGCGAATCACCACATCAATTCCTTGATCGGCTAGATCTACATGGCGATCGTCCATCGAAATGTCAAGGGCAATCTCTGGAAAAGCTTGACTGAATCCCTTAAGGATTGGTACTAAGCAAACGCGCCCAAATGCAGTCGGTACACTTACAGTTAATCGCCCTCTGGGAGCCGCACGATTACCCTGGATTTCTGCTTCAAGGGCATCCAGTTCACCCAGTAATTGCTGACATCCTTCATAAAACCTCATCCCATCAGGAGTCAGGCTAATGCTACGGGTGGTGCGATGGAAAAGTTTAACACCTAAGTCAGCTTCTAAGCGGGCAACAGCTTTGCTAACGGCTGAAGTGGACAATCCTAATCCATTGGATGCTTGGACAAAGCTTTGAACCTCTGCCACTCGCACAAATGCCAATATGTTCGACAAACTCTTCATCGCTAATTGTTGAAAAAAAGTGGATAAAGAAGTGAAATAAAGCCTGTTCTCAAAAGATTGTAAACATAATATCTTGTAAATCAAGACAGGTGCAAAGCAAACCACTCTTGCACACAAGCCAAATCACAATTAGGAGAAACTAAAATGACAACTCAAAGCTTAAACTCAACCCTACTGCATACCCAATTTCCCGATGCGCTGTTTGCCCAGTACACAAAAGAACCCGCAAACAATCTTGCAGCAGCAGACAAATTAGAAATAATTGAAAAACTGTACTTACTAGAACTGATTTTTGATACTCGTCGCTATGAGGTAATGGATGCCATTGTCACCGAAGACTTTGTGATGGATCATGCACTTGCAAAGCGTATGGATCGAGCCTCATTCAAACAGTTGTGGCAGGACAATGAGGCAGTGTTACTCGATGGAATTCGACATCAATTGACTAACATCATTGTCTATCCTAATCAGGATGGTACAGCAACTGCCATTGCCTATTTAAATGTCCTCAAGTTTGCCAATACCCCTACATTGTCCAAAACCGACAATCCTGCTTTACTGGCTCATGCTGTTCAAGTGGTTCAGTTCCGCAAAGAGAACCATGTTTGGAAACTGGCTCACCTCACGATTGATCAAATGGCAGTGTCAAACATCTTTGGTTTAGATGAAGCTACTCAACATTACTTTGCAGCACTAGCAACTGAGCGCGATCAACTCCGCCAACCTTTGTTCTAAAACTATCTAACAACATTTAGACAACCAAAGAAAACACTATGATGAAAACCATTCAAGTAATTCAGCATGGTAATGCTGACGTTCTTCAACTCACTGATGCTGAAATTCCCCAACTTCAACCTGGGCAAGCCTTAGTCAAGATCCACTATGCAGGTGTAAACTTTATTGATGTTGCCATGCGGCGCGGTTGGTATCCCAATCCACCGATTCCTACGCCCTTTATTCCTGGTGTAGAAGGAGCAGGAGAAGTAGTTGCGATCGCACGGGATGTTAGCGAAGTTCAAGTGGGCGATCGCGTTAGCTTTATGCAAGAAGAAGAGCCAGGATTGGATCGAGCCTATGCTGAATATATACCGCTTGCAGCTTGGAAACTGATTCCGCTCCCTGATTTCATCTCATTTGAAACAGCAGCTGCAATGACCGCCCAAGGTTTGACAACTCAGTACATGATGCATGAGTTTACAACCATTCAACCTGGAAAAACGGTACTCATTCATGCTGCTGCGGGAGGAATGGGTTTAAATCTGGTGCAGTGGGCAAAGCATCTTGGTGCATTCGTTATTGGTACTACCTCCAATGAAACTAAGGCGCAACGGGTTTTGTCGTTAGGTGCAGATGCCGTGATTGATTACACCCAAGAAGACTTTGTGCAACGGGTAAAAGAACTGACCGATGGTAGAGGTGCAGATCTAATCATCGACGGAGTTGGTAAAACAACCTTTGCAGGCGACCTCGAAGCCGTAGCCACACGCGGTCATATCGTTACTTATGGCATTACAGGTGGTATGCCAGACAACATTAATCCGTTTGAGTTACTATACCGCTCCAGAACTGTGCATGGAGCAGACTTGTTTGACTACATTGCTAATCGCCAAGAACGCATCATGAGAGCTAATGCTGTTTGGGAAGCCATTGCAGGTAATTGGCTCAAACCGCAAGTCTCTCAAGTGTTTATGCTAGAAGATGCGAACACAGCCCATCGCCTCATCGAAGACCGCAACAACATGGGCAAAATTCTGCTCAAGATCTAATCAGTATGATTGCTATATACCATATAAGCCCAGCGCAACTTACTGATTCGACACAACAAAGAGAATAAAATTATCAAACTCAAACTACAAGGTAAACGCGCACTGGTAATCAGTAGAGCAGTGGTATTGGCTCTGTAATCACTAACAAAGTCATTATGAATATCGGGATTATTGGTTCAGGCAAAGTCGGCAGTACATTAGGTGAGCTTTGGGCAAAAGCCGGACATCAAGTTATGTTTAGCTTCTCACGTTATCCAGAACGCCTACAAACACTTGCAAACCAAATCGGCTTTAATGCTACAAGTGGAACACCAGCATCAGCCGCAAATTTTGCAGATGTTGTGTTGTTTGCTCCCAACTTTTGGCTAGTGCGGGAGGCGATCGCTCAAGCTGGTTCTCTCGCCGGCAAGATAGTAATTGACACTACTAACCCTTACCGTTGGGCTGAAGGCGGTGATATCATTCGCATGATTGATGAGAAAACTTCTGGTGCAGAGATTATTCAAAAACTTTTGCCAGGAGCTAAATTAGTCAAGGCATACAGCAGTTTTCAACCAAACGCTTTGCGGCGCTCGCTAAAGCATCCTCTAGAGCAACGTTTAGCAGTAGCAATCGCATCTGACGACGAAGCAGCAAAAGCAGTTGTAGCCCAATTGGCACAAGACAGTGGAGGTCGCCCGTTCGATCTTGGCTCACTGCAAAATGCTAGTCTAATGGAAATCCCTGGTGCTTTTTCTTCCAGTGATACTCAAACCTTGGATGTTGCATTCAAGCAAAGGCAGCTAGTCCTCGGTTACTAAGGCTCTTAGATATTGAATTAGGTCGAGGGTGAGATAATACTTACCCTCGACCTAACTTGATACCAATACTAATACTAGCCATTACCGGGAAAGGAAGTTAAGTAGCACTGGCAGCCAAAAACCTTTACTACAAGTCATTACAAGCTTTTATAAAAGAGCTATTGCTTACTTGCTTTTCTTACCGAGGGCTGGCTTGTTGCTTCTGCTGAAGTGGAGGGGCTTGTTGGGTGTAAGCCAAGGGGGAAGTAGGGGGAAGCAGATGCAGGTAGAATTTTCTTCTAGTGCAGAGTCGAGCATATACTCTGTGGTTGATCTCGGCACCCCCCTAAAAATCAAATCTATTAATGTTCAAATCCCAAAATTTTGGGGAATACTTAGTTTACGTTTTTACGTGCCATAAATACATACTTTACAACCCTGAATAAATTGCAATCTCGACAGAGTTGGCATTTCTCCAGGTTTTTTTATATGCAATAGGTTTATTAGCAAAGAGTTTGTACTCTACTCTCTACCATCTAAACCCAAATTACACGATTGTCGGCTCAACGCCACATCAATATATATAGGCAGTAATTACACGTAATGGCTCCTTCGTTGAATGCTGTCACCATTAGCTATACTTATCTCAGTTATTCAAACACCGACCGACTGAAGCACTCCCCGTGTGATTGGATGATGGGAGAGTTCGGCAATTCGATTTTCTTGTACTACTTGCAGTAATAAGAAGGTGAAATTCTGCCAGACGATTTCAGTGGTGGAATGGTTGTCTTTGAGTGTGTTGCTCAAAATGGGTATAGCTTGTATAAAGAGTAGTTCAGCTTCACCGTACCGTCCTTGCGAACGGTAGAAGGATGCCAAATTATTGAAGGCTATTGCCATATTTGGATCAGCATTGCTGAGATGCTTCTTATGAAGCATCTAAAATTCAGTGAGCTTGATGGCTTTCAGCGCCCATAGAGGTAATTGCTCTGCAAACTGCCGATCCAGGGGTAAGTGTCCTACCAAAAGCCGAAAATAAATCGGCCCGTAAAGAATGTCGATCGCTAGCTCTGGATCGAGGTTCGGATCGAATTCGCCACTCTCGATACCCTTTTGAAGGATGGCTTTAACCGCAGCACGACGGGGATAGATAAAGCGATCGCGGTAACTGGCTAGGGCATCTGGATCTGCCTGTCCCTCTGCAATAATTTGCGCCACGATTCGACCATAGTCCCCTGAAAATGTCTGCACCAAAGAAGCCATTTGCACTTTGATTGCTTCCGTTGCTGATAAACCTTCTGGGAAAGGCGTGACAGATAGCACATTTTCTACGAACGCATCCATAACCACCGCTACTTTACTAGGCCACCAACGGTAAATCGTCGTTTTGCCCACACCCGACTCACGGGCGATCGCCTCAATGGACAAGTCTCTGAGGGTTGTTATTTTGAGCAGCGTCCAGGTTGCGTTCAAAATTGCCGCCCTCGATTCTTCTGAGCGGGGCCGCCCAATCTGTTTAGTATCAGAGGTTTTAGGCATTTTTCAAATTAGTACTTGACATCTGGTTTTTATTCTAATACGATACGTATCATAAATAAAGATACGCAACGGCGCGAAACTAAAAGGAGACGGGTGATGCGAGGCATCTATTGTGAAGCATTTCATCGAGAACAAGCACAGCGTCGAACCATTGCAACTGCTAGGCAAACTGACCCTCGCACTCAGCCACCCCGTTACAAGATGTTCTTGCTGACCTGGCTTGCCATTTATCCCTTGATTACGGGCATTTATCTACTGTTTGGCAATCTGTTAAGTGGTTTGCCGTTGTTGCTTCGCACCCTGTTACTGACTGGAGTTCTAGTTTATCTAATGACGTATCTCGTCATGCCTAAGCTGACAAAAATATTCCATAAATGGTTGTTTAAGCCCTAAACGAAATTAATCTAACAGCAATATGCTCCTGCCATGACAAAACCTGAAATTATCACATTTAACTCAAACTTAACTCAACAGGATTTGCCTTATGAAAAGCTACGCAATAATCCAGCACTTCCCGGTAGGGATTCAGCTTTTAGAGTTTGGGTCTTAGAAAGTACCCCAGAAAACGACATCTGGCAACAACTTGAGACTATCTACAGTTGGGTTGGCATTTAGAAGTAAACCATTTAATTTCAAATACTTAGGAGATTAACAATGACTACGCTGACTACTGTTACAGACCAACCCGGACAGAATGTAGAGGATCGCCAACAAATCCAACAGCTTACCCAACAGTGGGTGAAGCTCTGGAGTCTCAAAGACAAGTATGCTTTGAATGATAATGTGAGAAAAATTTTGATCCATAAATTAGAAAAGAGTTAACGAAAATTCAGGCTTTTGCGCTAATCACAAATTAAAACTTTGAATCAAATTATGAGTGAGAGTTGAAATTCTGAATCATAACTAGAAAATGAGTTGAAAAAACACAATTGGACAAAACTTGCACAAAAATTTTCTGACAAAATTGCTTTAACTTAAACTTTCAATTCAAAATATGGTTCAAATACCCATGTTATGGTTCAAAACTTTTGTTTTAGTAGATATCTGAGTAAAAATCAAATATTTCATTGTCCAAGCGATCGCCCAATAACAGAGCGATCGCTAACCTCAAATCGTAGCTGAATAATAATGATAATCAAGTCAAACTATTGATACAAACGTTCCTTTTAACAGTCTTTTTATCTCCTAAACGATAATCATTATTAGTAAAAAAACTCGAATATTAAAAGTGAACTATAAACTGGATACTCATTTCTGAAGCATATCATGGGTTAAAATCTCAATTTTTAGTTCAAATCACAACAAGCCCTTTGGAGAAGGCTTTGAGCAAATCTTTGCTACAGGTGAGAACGAAATTTTGGTGTTTGATAATTTCGATGGCTCGGTCGTTGTTCTCCACAGTTTGCAGGAGTATTTGAATACCTGGATACCTGTGATGCAGCAGTTCACCTTTTGGGAGATTGCGATTGAGGACAATTTAGAGATTTCCATCAGTGGCGATCTAGCCGTTACAACTTTTTCCTTCGCTGGTGGCGGACAAAGTAAAGACGGACAGGATTACAAACTACGTCAGCATGTCACTCATGTTTGGAAACGTATAAACGGTTCATGGCGACTCGTTCACGAGCATTTAACAGTAGGAGATACACCTTAATAACAGTGCATCGCATCGATCACTTTTGTGCTTTCACAGTATGGATGACAACAAATTTAGGCGTTGCTGATTGAGATGTTTTTTGCTTCACACAGAGAATAACAGTTTAAAAGATTGAATTTTAAATCTTCATACTCATATTTAGCAACGTCCAAATCTAATAAGGTAATGAATATGACTCGAGTAAATCAACTCACTCCAAATCCGACTCCCAACAGTTTCAGTTCTATGCAAATCGATCACGTTTGCTTGAATGTGCTGAACTTCTCCCAAACGCTTCAGTGGTATCAGGAAAAGCTCGATGCCACAATCACACAAGAATGGACTGTTGATGTCTTTCCCGATCTCAAACTGGCTTACTTGGATGTATACGGCTTTAAGATTGAAATCATCGGTAGCACTCAATCTTTAGCTGGAATGCCGACGGCTCAAAACTTTGGCGAAGGATTACGCACCAGTGGTATTGGTCACTTCTGTTTTCGGGTGGATAATGTCGATGCAGTTTTAGTAGAACTTAATCGACGGGGTGTACCAACCTTTGTACCTCTAGGTAGCTATCCCGATGCGGGGGTTCGCCTCTGTTTTATTCAAGACAACAATGGCAACCTCATCGAGTTTGTCACCCCGTTGTAATACTAATTCGTAATTCCGAAAGCTCTACAGAATCTGGGTTTTGGCGTTTGATTCTGTTGCCGGGCTTTAGGGAATTGGTACAAAAGAGAGCCAACAATTGAGGTAAAAATAATGAATAGCGCTACATCAGTTTCTACTACATTTGCTATTGGTGGCGATTTACTGGTCAATCGACTTGGTTACGGTGCGATGCGGCTGACCGGACAACCTGGCAACTTTGGCCCTTACGCCGACTGGGAGGGTGGGCAAAACCTGCTTCGACGTGCTGTTGAACTGCGTGTAAACTTTATTGATACTGCCCAAGCCTATGGCCCAGGTTTCAATGAAGAACTAATTGCCTCAGCTTTGTATCCGTATCCATCCAATCTAGCGATCGCTACCAAAGGTGGAATTGACAAACCTACACCAGATAATATCCGTACCAACGGTAGCCCCGAAAATCTGCGGCGTGGTTGTGAGGCAAGTTTGCAACGGTTGAAAGTTGATCGCATTGACCTGTATCAACTGCATCGCCCCGACCCGAATGTGCCGTTTGCCGAATCAGTGGAAGCACTTGCCGAACTCCAGCGCGAAGGCAAAATTCGCCATATTGGCTTGTCAAATGTGACACTCACTGAGTTAGAAGAAGCCCAAAAAATTGTGGCGATCGCTTCTGTGCAAAATCGCTTCAGCATTCGCGATCGCACTCATGCTGATGTTCTTAACTATTGCACACAATACGACATTGCCTTTATTCCCTACGGGTCGCTTGACGCGCATCCCCTAAAGCGCGGCGCGCCCCTAGCCAATGCTGGTGGAAGCTTGCAAGAAATCGGTGCGAGGCATAGCGTGAAGCCCAATCAAATTGCCTTGGCATGGTTGCTACATCATGCACCTAACATCATTTTGATTCCAGGTACAACCATCATCAGCCATCTAGAAGAAAACATTGCCGCTGCTTCTATTAAGTTGACTAATGACGAGATGCAAGCTGCAAGTGAGTTTTTGTAAATAGATAAATACTAAGCACAATTGTGGAATTAAGAAAGGAAATAAGACCAATCATGAGTACTCAGCCCACCATTCTTGTTCTCGGTGCAACAGGCAAAGTTGGTGCAAAAATTGCACAGATTTTAGCCCAATCAGGTGATGTCAAAGTCGTTGCAGGAGTGCGTTCTCCTAACAAGATCAAAACACTCGAAGCCATTGGTATCGAAATTCGACATCTGGATCTTGATCGCCAGGAAACCCTCGCACCTGCCCTAGCAGGAATTGATCGCGCCTTGCTCCTCACGGGTTACACCGTGGATATGCTCAAGCAAAGCAAAGCCTTTCTCGACACTGCCAAACAAACTGGCGTTGAACACATCGTTCATATTGGAGCATCTGGCGCACCGACTAACGAAATTGCTCACTGGGGTTGGCATCAGTTCATTGAAAAATACATTGAAGCACTGGGATTTAACTTTACACACTTGCGTCCAGAGGCTTTTATGCAAAACCTTCTGGGCTTTGGCTGGCTCAACAAAGGCGTTTTGACCAATTACATTGCCAATGCTCGGTGGAGTTGGGTAAGTTGTGATGATGTGGCACTAGTTGCCGCAGTAACCTTACGTCATCCTCAGGCACATCGAGGGCAAATCTATCCCCTTGGCTATGAAGCCGCAACAATGCCAGAGATTGCTAATCTGCTAACAGAGATTGTTGGCAAGCCGTTTCAAATAGATAACCACTCGCCAGAGGAATTTTTAGAAACGGTGTTAAAGGCAGGTGGCGAGCCAGCTTATACACAATGTATTTATCACCAATTGAAACTGAATATCGCTAACGCTATTCCTCAAGCTGATGCAACCTTCGATAATTTTGAACAGATCACAGGACAAAAGCCAACGACTTGGCGATCTCTAATTCAACAAAAGCGCTTGTCTTTCACCTACTAAAATATCGTTTATGGCAAAACACACCTCGCAAGCAATAGTTTATTGGTTTAGCACTAAACATTGGATGTAAATCAAGCCATCCACTCCACCCACTGTGGGGCATCTACAAGCAACTGACTAAATTTGTCTGGATTTACCTCCTCAAATTCCAACATCACGCCCCAACACTCATTAGTAGTAAGTGTATTTAGCAATTCTTTGACCTGCTCAACTCCGTGTTCTACCCGTTCAATCGCCAGTTGAGCATAATATTTAACTCTATTCCACCACTGATTACTGAGATTATCTTCCCCGTCCATACCCCCCCAATTATTACTTCCATCTTTATTAGTGGGGGGTGTGGACGGAGCATTAATCCCATACATAGCCTGCATAGTAGCAGTATAAGCAGCCTGACGCTCTTGCTCCTCTTGGCGCTTGCGTTCTTTGTGTTCTCGCTGCTGCTGACGATACTCTAAGACCTGTTGCACAAACTCAACGTCATCAGTATTTAGCCGATAATACCTAACTCGCTTTCCATCTTCTACAGGTCGCCGCGATTCGGTAGACAGTCCCAGCTGCTCTAAATACTGCCCTAAAATCCAGATTGGGGATTCGTCAAGCGGTATGGTGAGATTTAAGATACCCTTGATGTGCGGTGTATTGCGCTTCGAGAACTGTGCGATTGCCTTAACAACTGCCTCAGTTCCCGTTACCTCAACTCCGGCGAACAAATCCATCAACACTGGCCTCAACCCCAAGCGATGACGCATGAGCCAGGATGTAGAATAATTGCCCCAGTCCGTGCAGATAGCCAAACGCTCGCGTTCCGATTTATCCCGTTGTGCAACAATATCCGGCGGCGTGACAAATTCCCGTCCTTGGTCATTAGTTATGGTTGATCCAGCTTGGGCAAGTATCCCCTCCAATGAAATTATCTTCCGAATTAATCTGCCCCCATCATCCTTTTCAACCAATTCCGGGGTGACAGTCATGCCGTAGGTGTCCTGTATACGGAACTTCTCACATTCTAAAACTTCTTCTGGCTTGAGATAATCTTGATTTTGTCTACTGTCATAAATCCTTTTGTCAATATCCTTAGCATTGGACACCTTGTTACAATGCTCCCAAGAGAGGACATCACCAGCTGCTTTGATCCAACGAGCAGCCCCATCATCGCTACCGTCTCCAGCAGGGATGATGGTATTGCCCATTTCCTCTAACAGCGATCGCAAATCAGCGCGTAAATTATTGATAGACCAATTGCGCTGTGCTTCGATTTGGCAGCTGGTGTCCAACATCCAGTCTTTCTCTGCCCCACGCTTACCCGTTTCTTTGTCAATCCGAATCAGAAAAGCAGTCATCTCGTTTTTCTGAAGGATTTTCTCCTTGATGCGTCGGGCGTTGGTTTCAGCATAACCAAAGGGAGGACGCGGGGCTACCCAAACGTACATGGGGATATTGGGACGAACTCGCCATAATTGCTGGGCGCATTCTGTAGCTGACTGGGATACGGCATGAAACACACCAAAAATAGCATCAAAATGCTCAGTCGAGATATCTACACCTGTACCCAAACTGGGAGTAACAAGTAGTGCGTCGATATCCTTAATCGCAGTGTTAATCTCGCGAATGAAGACGATATTTTCTTCAGAGCCACTATTTTCCGAATGGATAGCCCAGGCTCTCAGCTTACGATCTTCTTCTAGTTCCGGTGTGTCATCATTGTGTATTGTTGTCTTACCGTTTAAGGCGCGTTCTAGCTTCTTGATGAACCGCTTACTGTCGCTGACTATCATCAACTTCTTGCCCAACAGCAGTTGAACGTGTAACTCTGCAACCAATGCACTGCTATTGTGACCCTCATACCAATAAACCTGACGACCACCACTACGGTACTCATTTTTGATGATGTATGGCTTTTCTCCCTCTGGTCGCATTTTCATAAAAAACTCGATAGTAATATCATCGAGGTGAGCATCTGCCAGAACGACTAGCTTGGCATTGTAGACGAGATACTCCAACACCTCCAGAATATCCCCTCGGTGTTCCTTACAGGTTTTGGACTTTAGTAGGTGAGCTAGATATTGGCAGGCTTCATCAATGAACAAAACATCGTAAGCTTGTAAATCACTCGCCATTTTATACAGCGAGTCAACAGTAATGCTGAGGGCTTTGGCTTTTGCCCAGTCACCGCAAGAGATCGCAGAGTACATGGCAGTTTGCAAGCGATCGCTCAAATTCTTCAGTAAGTTGACGCGATGCCCGTTGTTCAAAAAGCTCAAGTGTGGATTATCTCTTCTGATGATCGCCAGAATCTCAGTCTTACCAGTCCCCATATCAGAAGCCAAACCAACCAACCCAGATTCAGGCAATGACTTGATGACTTGGGAAAGGTAACGAGTGTTTACTGTGACATTGGGCTTGAACTTACGCAATCCCCTGACACGATTGATGAAAAATCTCTGCTGGTATTCGTTTAGAGTCAGAGCATCAGCAATCATTGCTGTCACTGCTTTATCCGCCTTTTTGCCCAGTGCTACCACCCAATCATCAATTCCTTTTTCTGGCCCAGGTAATAGCGCCACTTCACACTGACAGCCTTGTTGTAGGATAACGTTAGCAGTACGGCGGGTGGCTTGAAAAACGTGGAGTTTGGTTTTGGGCTTAGTTTCGTAGTCAAATAAAATGATAAATTTCCGCCCCGATTGCGCCATTGGCATTAAATCAGGATGCAGCCGTTCTAAATCTTCCTTGCCAACGCGCCCGTTCCAAATACCCGGAAGTGCGATCGCTACAAAACCCAACGACAGTAAACAACCTGCCTTTTTTTCTCCTTCGGTAAGAATTACAGGGATTTGAGGATGTGCCATGACCCAAGACCAGAATCCTAATGCCTCACCTGATTGGGTGATTGTAATCAGGTGAGGCATCGGTACATCATACCGCAGAGCTACCAACTTCCAGATGTGGAGGGGAACTCGCAGATAGGTAACGCGGTTTGGGGTTTTCGGCGGTGACTCGTATTTGATGGGTTTCTCAGTATGCTGTTGGGTTTGTTTGTCCCATTCGAGTCTAGGAGAATTTGGTTTCATTCTTCCCCAATCCATTGGTAGCCAGTCGTTGAGTGGGTCAAGTCCACTTACCCACCATGCACCTTTTGTCGTGTGGGCGTACCGTCTCAAATAGGAGTCCCGCAATCGGAGATCGTTACGTCGGGCGGTTTGAGGTAAGGCAAAGAGCAGGTACTCGTATACTTCATTCCCACTTAGAGAACGGACATTTAGTGCAGTGAGGGTGGGGTCAACGGCTGAACCCTTTACCCATTCTGAATAATGGTTTTGTGCTAAATCGTTGTTGTTATTATCTGCAATTGCAGGCATATCCCCTCCAATATTTTTACGCATGAAAATGGGGCGGCACTATGAGTAATGCCGCTTTGAAAGTCTTTCAGACTGGGAAAAGCTTAAAGGTTAAAGGGAAAATCTAAACCTTCCCCCTTACCCTTTCTTTCCTCTCATGTGTGGGCGAAACGTTAAATTGATACGTGTGCTTACTACTTTGTTGGTCTTTGGAACCTGATGCAGGTGTGTAGATTGGCAACCGGGATGCATGATTAGTAAACTTCCGTGTTCCAACCAAAAATCAGTCGGTCTACCGCCAATCGGTTTAATCTGAAACTTCCGAACACACCCCAGGCTGATTGATGTGATCGCAGGGGACAATCCCATCGATGTTTCATTGTCAGCATGCCAGCCGATAGAGTCTTGTCCGCTACGGTACTGGTTGCCGATAACGATGCGGAATTTATAGCCTGTAAGGACGGTGATAGAATCTCTTAGGTTAGACAGTTCGTCTGTCCAAGATAGTGGTTTGAGAAGGACACTTTTGGAGTAGAGATAGTCACAGCCTTTATCGCCGTAAATACATTCGAGGCGGGGAACAGGTAGAGTTTTGCCGACCATCCTGATGTAATTCTGCTGCCATTCCAGTTTCAAACAGTGTTGGTAAAGTTCATTTGCTTGTTGCGTTCTCAAGAAATCGGGATAGTAGGTGACGGGTAATATTGGTGCTGATTGTGGAAATAAATCGAGTTGCTGCATGGTGATTAACTCCAAAGAAGTTCGATAACTTGTGCAATTTCGATTTGAGACATAATTTTTACTTGTGTGATTGGAGATAAAGACCGGGGAGTAATTGGAAAAAGCGAGGAGAAATGCTATGAATTGGATGTGCGGTTTTCAACTAAAAAAGCACCCGTACCAAATCCCTTTGAGGTACAAAAGCTAGTCGGTCATCCAAGGTGGTAGGTTCTTCTAGTGCAGGAGGCATTGACTCGACGTAATAAAACCAAGACCTATTGAGTAAATGAATCCCCAGAATGATACGCTGCTTTGTCCCCTCGTCATGAGAACGCAACATGACGCGTTCGCCTAAAACGAAAGCAGGTTTCTCTACGGCGGCAAGTTGCATTTCACCCGTGCCGATAATTTCGTGTTCAGTGGTGTAAATGATGTCCTCGTTGCAAACAACTGCATAAATCCAACGGTCTTGTTTCCACTTCACACCACAGCAATAGCCGAATGTCCTCGTAGTTCCGATGTAAACTCTCTCCAGCAGATTGACTTCAACGGGTGGGAATTGGTCATGCCAGGGCGGGGAGAGATACCAGCACAGATACAGTGCATTAATTTGGTCAATCATGATGCACGTCTTCCTAGCAAATAATTAACGGCTTGGGGGTCAAGAGCAGCAATACGTTTTTTAATCGATTGCGGAGGACTATCAAAAAACTGCTTCAGATGCCATTTACGAATTTGATAATGTTTAGGAGAGCGTCTTTTGGCTTTAAGCCAACCTCGTCTAACTCAGAAACAAACGGTTGACAAACTTAAATTAAGAACTTGAGCTATTTCTTTACAAGAATAGTTATCGAGAGTAGGGCGAACTGAGTAACCATTACTGTTTAATCTCAAAGCTATGGCATTAGTTGACCGATGATATCCTCGTCTTTTTAAACTAGAGGCGATTTGTTTGACGGTATAAACTTCAGCCTTAGCCTCGATAATTGCTAGTTCTTCTGGTGTGCATTTGATAGTCATATCTGGTTCTCCAATTATTATGCAGATATAGAATTGATGTCAGATTGATTTGGGAAAATCCGGGCGCTGATAGATTCAAAATCCACTTGGAAAGATATTCAAATCAATCAATACTTCCCCACTGTTGTAGAGGTCAATGATGTATTGTTTGATAGCGGATTCATCAAGACCATCAGGAATATCAATATGAGCCTCGCTGGTAATCCTTTCGACAACTGTAATGATGACTCTCATTGCTTAATTTCTCTCCAATAAATTAGAAGCCAAATCATACTGAATTCTGACGACTGACTTCGGAATTCTGCGCTTGCAACTGTTGCATCCATGTGCTGAGTGCGGTTAATTCATCAGTACCGCTAGCCACAGCATCAACAACTTGCTTTTGATACGAAGATTCAGCATAATTGGGATGCTCACACTTATCAGATGCCCAAGCCAAACACATGGTTTTGATAAGTTCATCAATCTTTTCTTCAGGTAATAAACTAGGAAGCTCAACGTCTTGAAATCGTAACCACTCTTTGACTAAATCCAACGGATAATCAAGTAGAGTGCGAATGTTCTTTACTCGTAAGTCTTGTGGGTGGATTGGTTGGGGGACTACACTAAGTTTTGGTGTTGGTGGAATAGTTGAGGATGTGCCACCTAAAAGAGACTGAATATCGTGAATAATGCTTGCCCAGTCTGCATCTTTATTCCATTCCCTCTTGATTTTGGTTTTCGTTGTAGCATCATAAAGATTGCAGAAGACTGTATTTTCTTCACCACCAGTAGCAGCAATAATTAGTGGTTTATCAAAGTCTTTAACTAATGATGCAGCTAACAAAAAGCTTTTAGCAAAGTTGGTTTCTAGCCCAGTTCTAATAACGTAAAGCTCATCAGCACTAACAACAATATCAAGTTTCAGGTTGTCCTTGCCTTTGAATTCCTTAGTTGTCAATCGCAGTTCAGATAAGTATCCAGTTAAGCCTCTTTGTTGCACAGGGATAGTTCTATCTTTCTCAATATCGTATCGATACCAGAGATAAGATTCTCCACCCAACTCAGCGTTTTTAACATACAAGTAAATGGGTTCTGGTGGATTGCAAAGACCTAGTTTGATTTCAGTATTCATGTTGACCTCTAAAATGTATGCAGTGTGCGATAATGAAATTTTTCTAGCGAAATGTAGCTTTAAGCCATAGGCAATCGCCTGAATAAAAGCACTCTTCAGGCGAACGCTCTTTTTTAAACCGAAGTTTTTGGCACAATCGAAGGCTGTTGATTATCCTCTAGCTCTTGCTTCAGATAAGAAAGTGCAGTTTGGGCATCACCAATTGTTAAATCTGGGTAATACTCAAGTGTTATAAAATCGGGATGTACTGCAATCTCGTTAAGGATAAATTTTGCAGCGTCAACTAATGTGTACAGATTGGGATGAGACATAATTAATTACTCCTAAATTCAATTACGCTCGACGACCGACAATAAAAAACCGTGACCCGTATTTTGTACCTGCACTAGCTTTTTATCCAGCAGATATTGGATAATAGTTGACGAAAACTGAATACGGTGTAGAGGAACATAACCACCGCAGCGAAGGAGTGAATGCATCAGCCTATAGGAGGTACGCTCCACATAGTTATCAACAGGCTTGGGCATTGTTGCGATCTCCTGTGACTATTGATAGCTGTTGAATGAGGGATTTTATTTGCTGTTGATATGAGTCAATCTCCGTTTGAATCTGTATTTGTAATTCTTCTGGAGATAGCAAAGTAAACTCATCTTCTAAATAATGGTGTACCTCTTCAGAGTGTTTGTTAGGTGAAATGGTATAACGCCATCCTTCGCCAAATTCTTCAGCAAGGTGAGTACCTTTTTGGTAATAAACTAAGCCGACGACAACACCTTTTGTTGTCAGTTGCCCAAAGGGAAACCGAGGATAATCCCAACCGTGGGGAATACTGATTGTGGGTTGCATAGATGAATGGGTGAATGAAGAGATGATGGGAGAAAGAAGTCAGGATTCAGGATTCAGAAGGGAATTATTCTGACTCCTGACTTCTGGCTCCAATGTTCTGATTTACGCTGCGACTAGTTCCTGTACTGGCTCAGATTCCATCACCAGTAACCATTCCTGTGTACTGAGTTGATCGAATGGTTTATCTAAAAGCTCTTGCCAGTCCACAGGCTTCACTATAGACAGCGATGTCTCACGACAAACTGCTTTGCATCTACGCACTGCCGACTCCACCGACTCACAAACTACTTTCTGCTCGACTGAAAAAGCCCGGATGACCCACCAAACGCCATTAGTGCAACCGACTTCGCCCAGTTTCACGCCATCACTGGTATAAATCCCATCGTCGAGCAGTTCCAAGCCGTATTTTTCGCACTCGTTGAAAATCTGCGCCATGATTTCATTACCAGTAGTGGCTGTAGCGTTCTGCTCTTGCACTGGTAATGAACTGTCCTTGTAATGTATGCGAATGTAGCGATCGCAAAGCATTGGGGTCGCTGCGCGGTGTATTTCCACACCGTTCACCATTACTACCCATCGTTGCGTTACAAAATCGTTGTCATCATGGGTGATTGCGGCTATTAGCTTGTCACCGCAGTAGTATTCGTGATCGTAAAAGGATATTTCGACTGTTCTGAGTTCTTCTGGGGCTACCGCTTGGGCTTGGGTGGTGATGTAGTGATCGAGTTCGGCTTGGGCTGTGGCTTGTTCGTTGGGGACAACAGGGGCGACTTTCTGAATCTTGCTAGCTTGGTAATCAGCGATCGCACTAATCCACGCATCCTTACAACGTCTGTCGCTTACCTCAACTGTACAGCCGATTTCGCTGTAGATTTGCTTAAGACGGGCAGTTGATTTCAGGTGCAGCTGTTGATGGCTGTAGATTTGGTGTGTCATTATTAAGATTCCCTGTACGAGTGTATGGGTTTTTCAAAAGGCGATCGCACGAAGTTTTCCAGGCTGTGGGCGGTCGTCTTCTGTTTGTCTCTACGATTATTATATTAGTCGCTACGACTAATAAAGTCAAGGTATAAACTAATGTATTATTCGCTATGCTTAATGTTATAGTTGCGGCTACTAAAGAGCCAACACAAGGAGGTGTAAGGTAAAAGATGCCGATACTTATAAAAGAATCAATGCCGATTAAGTGGCGCTTGGCTGTATTAATGGCTGATAGAGAAATAGATTATAAAGAGCTTGCCGAGATGACAGGTATGCATCCTGTGACTATTAGTAAGCATAAAAATATTCGGGTGATGCCAGAGAGGTTAGAAAGAGAAACATTGGAAAAATACTGTAAAGCCCTTAATTGCCAACCCGGAGACCTGTTGACTTATGTCCCCGATGAGCCGAAAGACTAAACATCGTAGGTATTGCTTTTAGCAGACATCTACTAGCTGATAAGTCAAAAGTATTTTTTCCTCTGAAGCTTAAACCATCTTATGAAAATGCAATTTTAAGAGTTAATCTGCAATCTACTTTGAGTAAATGGTACTAATCTAAAAGAGGTGGAATAATGGCTAAACCACCTTCTAAACATAAAAAAGCCACCTCAGCCGCATCTAGTGACAACACGCTACTTGCTAGTTCTGCGGAGGATATTTTTGAGCCAGAAAATTCTGCTACAGCAACGATTACCGTTACTGCTGTTGAAGTTCCAGAGTTGACAGAGGAAGAACAGCGCGATCGCCTACATCTAGAGCGGCGTGTGGAACGGGCGTTTTTTGAAGCGGGGAAGGCGCTGATGGAATTACGCGATCGCAGGTTATATCGTTCGACTCACAGAACCTTTGAAGAATACTGCCGTGATAGATTTGGGCATAGTCGCCAACAATCGAATTATTTGATTGCCGCAGCTGAAGTTTATGAAAATTTGACAACCATTGGTTGTCAAAATGTGGTGAATAAGGATTTGACAACCATTGGTTCCCAAATTCTACCCACGAACGAGCGTCAAGTCCGTCCCCTTACGAAGCTCGAACCCCAACAACAGCAGGAGGTATGGCAACAGGCTGTAGAAGAAGCAGGCGGTAAACTCCCATCCGGTCGCATCGTTAAGGATGTGGTGCAGCGCATAATAGAGAGAACCAAAGTCCCCAATACTTATCAAATTGGTGAAGTCTGCCAAATTCTCGCAAAGGACAACCCGGAACTGAGAGGAAAAGGAGGGTGTTGGGCTATTATCAGCCAAGTGAATGAGTTTAGTTGTACTGTAAAATTTTGGGATGGCGAGTACACCATCGGGTTGAAGCATCTGAAGTCTTACGATTACTTACCTGCCGAATGTGAGCAGATGCAGGTGATTTGCGATCGCATCAGTCGCGTGTATTCCGATTTGCTGGAGGAGACAGTCAAAAGTCTGTTGCAGTTGTTGGGAAAACTGAACCGACCTTATCTTACTGCTGTAGAAGAAAAGCTGTTGAGTGTGGTAGAGAAAGAATACGGGATCATGGATGAAGTACCATGTAATTCTCAATAAACCAAGGAGCAGGAGAAAACAGTAATGCAGAGTATCAAGTTATGTTCTCATGTTGGGGCCGACGGCATTTTACACCTGAATATCCCCGTGGGGATAACGGACAAAGAAATAGAAGTAATGGTAATTGATCAACAGCTAGAACCATCAGCCCAAACAAAAACACCAGAAGAGTTAGGATGGTCGCCAGGGTTTTTTGAAAAGACCTACGGCATTTGTCAAGACGATCCAATTGTCATTGATTCTGAAGGCGATTTTGAGGTCAGGGAAGAAATACTATGAGATATTTGTTAGATACTAATGTTTGCGCTCGTTGGAGTTTAGTGGGTCATGAACTTTCAGTTCAGCACCACGGATGAAAATCCTTATTCCTTCTGCCCTCTGCCGTCAGCATAGCTGCCTTATTTTCAGAGGAGACTCAATAATTTAACTCGAAGAAACAAATAGACTCTGGTGATAGAGTAAAAACTACATCAACAGCAGTAGGGAAATTCAAAAAAATGAAGATTTTAGAGCAAACTGAAGATGTTTTAACGTTTCAAAATCCAGCTAGAGATTTTTGGTTTGGTATGATTTTTCTCCTCTTTGTCAGTCCACCTGTCATAGTATTGTTTGCTATGTATACTATGTCAGGTGGGTGGTGGGGATTCCTGTACTTGCTTGTAGTAGCAGGTGGATTTTATCTAGCCTTGCAACAGATATGGGCAAGTAAAGTAGTTAAAGTTTGTAGTTTCAATAAAGCTCTCAGCAAGGTAACTGTCAAATACCACGGCTTACAAACTAAAATCAAGAATTTTCCGCTCCAAGATGTCCAAACAGTTGAGGTGAGACACAGAACAGGCTTTGCCTACGGTTGTGCGTTTGAATGTCACCAACTTTGGCTTGTTACAAGGAACTTCAATAGAGATATTTCTTTATCAGAGGAAGGTAATGACAAGGCTTCGTTAGAGGCACTCGCTAATCGAGTTCGAGAATTCTTAATCTTAAGCAATTGATTAGTGTAGGTTGTTGCTAAATTCAAAATTTGAGAACGTATTAAAAAAAAATGCTCAGGAGTGAATAGGTGGATATGAACCAGAAATTAGATGATAAACAAGCACGGTTTCAAAGCGAAAATACATCAAATCGCTTAGGACATATAGCCTCTAATTTAGCTAGATTGAGAACATTTTGTAATACTGCTTACCCTCAAGCAGTTGAAAGTGTGGCAGATGAAACTATGTGTTTTATCGAATGGACAGCAGCAGAAATTGAACCAGAATATGCCGAAGAATTGGTGAACATCCAAGTTCAATTAGCAGGATGGAAATTAAAGTTTGATAGTCTTTGGTCTGATGAGAGCGAACGCACAAATATGTCCGAGCAAGCTAGTGCTTGGTCAGAGCGAGTGTTAGATATGTCAGGGTTGTTGTCCGAATCTATCTAAAATTTTATTTAAAGACAGTTGCCCTCACCTGCATGAATACTCAAATGCGCTCTAATTCTCCAGATATTTATTCACAGGACTTACGCAACTGGCACAGCGCGATCGCAATTTTATAGTATTTACGTACTATGTCAAAGTGGCGTACCTAGAGGGCATTGCTGAAATTAATAACAGTAATTAGCTGTGTTAAGTATTTTTCAAATCATGAGAAAATGAGTTGAGTATTCATAAAATAAATCTTGTAGTTTATGAGATTTACAAAACTTAACTATTGCCAGTACTTGTTAAGTAGTCAGATTAATTATACTCTGACAAATTTGGCAGAGCATTTAGAGCGGATTAGTCATGATAAAATTAACCGTTATCTTAAGAATGAAAAGTTAACACCACGTTTACTTTGGGATAATGTTAAAGA
>NZ_WVID01000038.1:0-18647 GCF_010091925.1 Nostoc sp. B(2019)
CCTTGTTTGTGTCTCAAACAACCTTCGCCATCCGAAAATTATCTCATGTGCCAGTTCAAAGGGCGGAATGTGGGATAAAAAATCCAGATAAGTAACCGAGTATAAATCTACATAATCATTAGGTCTAAAGTTATTACTTAAGAACCTTCAGTAATGAGTACAATACCTTGAAGCTACTAGTAACCAGCTACCTATTTTTAAAGACTTACTCATAATATACAGTCTGGTTCTGTAGCAGTCAGAAATGATTTGGGAGATTTATAAATTATTTATTTTTTATTTTTTCCTTGGCGGCTTTTGCTTTTTAGGAAGCGTATTTAGCGGTTAACTAAAAAATATATGCATATTATTCTTACAGATTCCAAAATAATATATTTAAATACAATCAACTACGATACTTAGTTCAAAAAATCCTTAATCAATGTAAGTTTTTAGACACTATTTAATTGATTACCTTTCTAAAATTAAGTAGCTAGGCGTAAATAAATTAAAGTTTGTAGTAAGGACTTTAGTCCTGATAATTCTTGTTTTGAGCGATGAATCGCTCTCTTCGAGACGCTACGCGAACACTACGAACTAGAATTTTATTTGATATTTAATTATACCTACCTACTTACAAAGATTATACAAACACACTATCTCTGCAAGAAAAAAGATTATTATAAAAACTCAAATAATTAAGAATCAATTAATACAAATTTGCGAATATGAGAATTGCGTTCTGGGAAGCGACGTGATAAAAAAGCACTCAGCAAAAGTCTCCAAGCTACAGGAGAAAGTACAGAACGATCTATCATCAACAGAAAGTTTTTCATGTTTCTTTGCTTCAGTGCTACTAAAAGCCAATGTAGTTTCAGGTAATTTTTTATATCCTGAAGAAGAGGAATCTTTGAGTGGTACTGTTCATCTACTAAGGCGTAAATCTTCTCTTTCATCAAGATATTTGTAGCTAACCGTTGAGTCAAAGAAAATTTTTGATTATAAGCACCGGGCCAGATAGTGCGATAAGCAAGACACTGATTCAGGAAAATGGCATGGCCAAACTGGACAATGCGAATCCACGAATCAATGTCGTCACAGTTAGCATCAAGCGTGGAGTCCCAACCACCAGTTTCCAAGAAAGCATCACGCCGACAAGCCACTTGTACAGGCGTACCAAAAGGTAAAAGCTCTAGGAGCATACCGTAGTGAATATCAGCTTGTGGAATATAAAAAGCCTGTCCAGAACCAAGTTTGGGAGTGCGGCTAATCTCAACTTCATTGCCATCCACCTGAGCAGCCACGCATGAGCAAATGACAGCATCAGGACAAAGTGCGATCGCTTTTGCCATTTCTTGGAGACAATTGGCAGCTAGGTAATCATCATCATCCAAAAACTTAATCCAGTCACCACTTGCTTTAGCAACTCCAGCATTTACCGTCGCCGCATGACCTTGATTGACTTCGTTCCGATGGTAAACAACGCTGTTACCCAAGCTTTTGACATAGGTTTGGGTGTCATCAGATGAACAGTCATCGACAACAACCACTTCGCACTTAAGAGTCTGGTTAAGAGCAGAGTCAATTGCTCGTTGCAGTAAGTTTAAGCGATTATATGTGGTGATGACGATGCTAAATTTCATAAATTATCTACTTATGGCACAGTCTTTTGTAACATTCTTTCCATTGCAAAGCATTCATATCAGAAAAATTCTCAACATCAAATAACTGGACTCTTAGGCAGTTATGGATCTATGATTGATGATCGTGAGTTTTTTAATTAGACACAAAGATTATGAACGCTCAAGAGATCATCCGCTCCATTGAAGCGGAACATCTAAAATCTAATCTGCCCGAAATTTATGTGGGCGACACAGTAAGAGTGGGAGTAAAAATTAAGGAAGGCGAGAAATTCCGCGTGCAACCCTACGAAGGAGTAGTAATTGCCAGACGCAATGGCGGCATCAACGAGACTATTACAGTCCGCCGGGTGTTTCAAGGTGTTGGCGTTGAGCGGGTGTTTTTGTTGCATTCTCCCCGGATTGACAACATCAAAGTATTGCGTCGTGGTAAGGTACGGCGTGCTAAGCTGTATTATCTCCGCGATCGCGTTGGCAAGGCAACCCGGATCAAGCAACGGTTTGACCGCCCTTTGTGATTCGCCCTTCAAAGTATGGGAGACTTCAACTTCAAGCGGCTCCTGCCGCTGGTTTATTCCCTCACCAAAACAGCGAAAAGTCTGTAGCGCTTCTGCGGTAAGCGTCAAGTCGTCAGACATCAGAACTTTTCAAAAGCAAGGTAAAATAAAAGTCAAATATTGCGTTAAACTAAGATTTAGTTCAGCGTAATGTCTGAACCAAAAACAGCTTGTGCGCTCTTAGTTCAGTTGGTAGAACGCAGGTCTCCAAAACCTGATGTCGGGGGTTCAAGTCCTCCAGGGCGCGCTCAAGAGCAAAAACAAAGCCCGAAATAATTACACAGCTGCTAACATTGCAGTTAGTGCTAATGATTTCGGGTAAAACTTTTGTATTTGCAGCTTTTTGGCTTCCAGTTAAGTTGTAAACCTGGATAAAAATTAGCAAAGCACAGCTGTATAAGATAACGGAGGGATAAACGGCCGTGGCCAAAAAAAATGAAGCAGAATTGCCAGAAACCACAAATGGGTTTAGCTTTAACAACTTCATCCAGGGAACCAAAGAAGAACTTGACAAAGTTGTTTGGCCCAGTCGGAAGCAAGTGGTGAGCGAATCAGCCGCAGTGTTGTTAATGGTAGTACTCTCCGCGTCTTTGATCTACTTGGTCGATGGATTGTTTGGTTGGGCAGCAAAACAGGTGTTCTGATGACTTCCGCAACAGACGAACCACGCAACTCCACGTTGCAATCAGAGGATACAGCAGAAACAGCGTCAACTGAAGCACGCTGGTACGCAGTGCAAGTAGCCTCCGGTTGTGAAAAGCGTGTAAAAACTAACTTGGAGCAACGCATCCAAACCTTTGATGTAGCTGACAAAATTATCCAGGTGGAAATTCCCCACACGCCAGCGGTGAAAATCCGCAAAGATGGCAGTCGCCAGCATACCGAAGAAAAAGTTTTTCCAGGCTATGTGCTGGTGCGGATGATGATGGATGATGATACCTGGCAGGTGGTACGAAACACCTCTCATGTAATTAACTTCGTGGGTTCAGAGCAAAAACGTGGCAGCGGCAGGGGTCGCGGTCATGTCAACCCAATACCCTTGGGCCCCTCAGAAGTAGAACGTATATTCAAACAAACCAGCGAACAAGAGCCGGTTGTCAAAATTGACATGGCTACTGGTGATAAGATAATCGTGCTTTCTGGTCCATTTAAAGACTTTGAAGGTGAGGTGATTGAAGTCTCCCCAGAACGAAGTAAGCTCAAAGCCTTGCTCTCGATTTTTGGTAGGGATACACCAGTAGAATTGGAATTTAATCAGGTAGAGAAACAGAGTTAAATACAAATGGCGAAGAAAGTAGTAGCGGTCATTAAATTGGCCCTGAATGCTGGAAAAGCCAATCCAGCACCGCCAGTTGGCCCTGCATTGGGTCAACATGGTGTCAACATCATGATGTTCTGCAAGGAGTACAACGCCAAAACAGCAGACCAAGCTGGGATGGTGATACCTGTAGAAATTTCGGTTTTTGAAGATCGGAGTTTTACATTTGTTCTCAAGACGCCACCAGCATCAGTGCTGATTCGCAAGGCAGCAAAAATTGAAAAAGGCTCAAATGAACCCAACAAAAAGAAAGTCGGGTCAATCACCAAAGCACAATTGCAAGAAATAGCCCAAACAAAACTGCCCGATCTCAATGCCAATGACATAGAAGCGGCAATGAAGATTGTAGCGGGAACTGCCAAGAACATGGGCGTAGCGATCGCGGATTAGTCAAGGTCAAGAGTCAAGCGTCAAGAGTGAAATAAAAAGCACTCAGCACGGGCTAAACGCCCCGCTAACACGCTTCAACACTCATAACTAAATTTATCGGGGGAGAGGCGAAGCTTCGGAATTACCCCAGGAGAGACAAATGGGAAAAAAATTATCACGCCGCTTGCAGGCGTTGCAAGACAAAGTAGAAGATAGGGACTATGAACCCCTAGAAGCTTTAGCCCTACTAAAAGATACAGCAACAGCTAAATTTGCTGAAGCCGCTGAAGCACATATCCGGCTAGGAATTGACCCGAAGTATACAGACCAACAGCTGCGGACAACGGTAGCACTGCCCAAAGGTACAGGACAAGTGGTCCGGGTGGCGGTAATTGCCAGAGGGGAAAAAGTCAACGAAGCAAGCAACGCTGGTGCTGATTTAGTCGGTTCAGAAGAGTTGATTGACGAAATCCAGAAAGGCATGATGGACTTTGACAAGCTGATTGCCACACCGGATGTGATGCCACAGGTGGCAAAGCTTGGGAAGTTACTTGGACCTCGTGGTTTGATGCCATCGCCCAAGGGTGGAACTGTGACATTTGACTTAGCAGGTGCGATCGCTGAATTCAAAGCTGGTAAATTAGAATTCCGAGCTGATCGAACTGGTATTGTCCATGTTATGTTTGGTAAGGCATCCTTCTCGCCCGAAGATTTGTTAGTAAACTTGAAGGCATTGCAAGAGACGATTGACCGCAACCGTCCTTCAGGAGCTAAAGGTCGTTATTGGCGCACGTTTTACGTAGCAGCTACTATGGGCCCATCGATTAAACTCGATATTAACGCCCTAAGAGACTTT
Source organism: Nostoc sp. B(2019) (assembly GCF_010091925.1). Lineage (GTDB taxonomy): Bacteria > Cyanobacteriota > Cyanobacteriia > Cyanobacteriales > Nostocaceae > Komarekiella. The sequence goes on from NZ_WVID01000038.1 coordinate 4,720, forward strand.
AAATTGACCGAACCCGCTTAATTTGAATTATTAGTTATTTGTCAAAACAAAAACAAATACTAATGACAAAAAGCAAAACTAAATAAGCAAAGCCAAAGATAGCAGGTGCCAATTGCTTAATATCCTGCCGAGGTTGAAGTTCTTATTGTCTGAAGTGCCACCCCCAACGGTGTGATAACTATGGCATGAAGAATATTACTTTTAAACCCCGGCTGACATAGCTGGGGTTTATTGTTTTGAGTTGCTTAGAAAAAGACACCAAGTATGGAGGATGGTTTTAAGGAGGTGAAACAAGCATGGGTAGAACACTAGAAAATAAAAAAGAGATAGTAGCTGACCTAAAAGAAACTTTGAGCGGGTCAACTCTGGCACTGGTGATTGACTACCAGGGACTAACGGTTGCGGAAATCACTGACTTACGGCGGCGGTTGCGTCCAAGTGGCACTGTTTGTAAGGTGACTAAAAACACCCTGATGGGCATTGCCATTCAAGATCAGGAAAAATGGCAACCATTGTCAGAACTACTCATAGGTGCTTCCGCCTTTTTGCTAGTCAAAGAGGATTTCTCATCTGCGATTAAGGCTTACCAAGACTTCCAAAAAGTTACCAAGAAGACAGAACTTCGTGGTGGTGTGATGGAAGGTCGCCTACTCAAAGAACCAGATGTTAAAGCTCTGGGAGACTTGCCATCCAAAGAGCAACTTATGGGGCAAATTGCCGGAGCTATCAACGCTTTGGCTACCAAAATCGCTGTGGGTATCAACGAAGTTCCCAGTTCTTTGGCTCGCGCCTTGCAGGCGGTTGCTGAGCAAGAGCAAGGTAGTAGTACCGAAAGCACTGCTGAGCAAGAGCAAGTTGCTAGCACCGAAAGTGCTACCGAATAAACTAGCGGTTCATCAGTTCATAGTCCATAGTCAAAAGTAATGACTAATGACTCATGACTAAATAATCAAAATTACAGGAGTTATATCAATGTCAACTGCAACCGATCAAATTTTAGACCAGCTCAAATCCCTAACTTTGCTGGAAGCCGCTGAGTTAGTGAAGCAAATTGAAGAAGCCTTTGGCGTAAGTGCAGCAGCACCCGCTGGCGGCATGATGATGATGGCTCCTGGTGGTGCAGCTGCTCCAGCGGAAGAAGCTGTTGAGCAAACTGAGTTTGACGTAGTTCTAGAATCAGTCCCAGCCGATAAGAAGATTGCCGTGCTGAAGATTGTACGGGAACTGACCGGTTTGGGTCTAAAAGAAGCTAAAGACTTGGTGGAAGCTGCGCCCAAGGCAGTTAAGGAAGGTATTGCGAAGGATGCCGCTGAAGATGCTAAAAAGCGGATCGAAGAAGCTGGTGGTAAGGTGACTGTGAAGTAGTCACAATTTCATTACTAGTTTTGATTAAGGAGCCTAAGTTAGGCTCTTTTTTTTGTTTCAAAAATCAAATTTTTCACCACTAAGCCACTAAAAATACTTCTTTTCAATTTATACCTTGAAAGGGCTAGTATTTAGGACTTATGCACTGTACAAATTTATAATCGTGTGCATTAACGAAAATTGATCGTTTCAGGCTTTTCTCAATAACATGGGAAAATAAAAAGAGTCATTGGGAGGAATCAATCGCCATGACCGTTATCACTGCCAAATGGACGATTGACGAATATCATCGCATGATTGTTGGTGGCATTTTAAGCGATCGCCAAGTTGAACTGCTTAAGGGCGAAATAGTAGAGATGTCGCCGGAAGGGGAACCTCATGCTTATTCTAGTCATGAAGCGGCGGAGTATCTAACGGAATTGCATTTCCAGATATTTCCGTTCTGGTGGAGAAAATTATTAACAGCTAACTAAGAAAATCAGTTCTACATGGTTTGAAATAAGTTTAAGATATATTCTCTGACTTCCACATTATCCTTAACAGTGATAGTTGTTTTAAGGGTGTCACTATCCAATATCTATGGAGAATAACGGATTTGAACCGATGACCTCTGCGGTGCGATCGCAGCGCTCTACCAACTGAGCTAATTCCCCTTTTGAACAACCTAAACAAAGTATTCTTTAACCTGTTTTAACTGTCCTAAAGCTGTCTTAATGATAACCTAATTTGGCTATGTCTGGCTACTTGGATCATGGAGTTCACATTACCTTTTCCTTAAAAAAACAGGAATATTTACTCTATAGACAACAACTTTAATTGAGAATAGCCACTGTTTAAAAAGATCCGGCAATCATCCCGGCAAGTAATGTAAAACCAATCCAGACATTTTGCCGAAACATCTGACCGTACACAGGGTTAAGTAGGTCTTGTTGCCTTAATCGTAGAGACTGCCAAACCCAGCCAATAGTAGCGAGTACTAGGCTAATCCAAAAAGGGAAGTGAAGGTTGATCACTACGCCTAACCAAGCTAATAACAAAATTGTGCCCGCAAAGAAAATTCCAATAGCGACAGGGGCGTAATTACCAAAAAATAGAGCACTAGAATTAATACCAATGCGCCGATCATCTTCGCGATCGCTCATGGCATAAAGCGTATCAAATCCCAATGTCCACAATACAGTCGCACCCCAAAGTAGCCAAGTGGGTGAAGAAAGGTTTTGCGTCACCGCACTCCAGCTAATTAATACACCAAAACCCCAAGCAATGGAAAGCACTAGTTGCGGCACTGGAAATACCCGCTTTGCGCCTGGATAAAGCAGAATCACGGGTACTGCTGCCACAGATAACCAGAAACTCAGGGGGTTAAGATAAAATGCCAGAACTGCTGCACATACCATCGCTAGTATAGCGACGACAATCCCAACTTTCACAGACAAGGCGCGGGAAGCGAGGGGGCGATCGCGTGTTCTCTCCACTTCTGGATCAATATCTCGATCCCACAAATCATTGACAACACAACCGGCTGCACTTGTGGCCAGAGTACCCAAGACAATTACACCAACTAGAGGTAAAGGCGGTTTCCCGGAAGCTGCCAAAAATACAGCCCAGAGGGCAGGAATCATCAAAATTAACCGCCCTTCTGGTTTATGCCACCGCAAAAGCCGAATAATCACGAGCCATACAGGTTCCTGGTTGCGTTCTGGCGTTCTTAACATAAAAATCACTAAAAAATTAAGAACTTAACTTTAGCTAGATGAATTAATGCATCTTTACATATATAGAATATCGTTATTTGCTATTTGTAAAAGCATAACTACGAGTGACAATTTTAAATACGTTTAAACAGTCGCTAAAGTTATGAGCAGCAGGGTGAATATACTTAGCTCAGTTAGCCCCGACCTCTGGTCAACTTCAGAGCAAGTGTGTTGCAACAAATATCAGTGCCAACTACCCCGACACACCACCTTTTACCATTATTTCTGATAAAGAGGGAAAACTAGATGCTGAATTTAGTTTCGGCTAGCTGGGAAAGTATTCCAACTCAACCAGTTGAGCGACATCGGATTATTGCTGCCATTGACCTGGGAACAAATTCACTGCACATGGTAATTGTCAAGATAGACCCGACATTACCAGCTTTTAGCATTATCGCCAGAGAAAAAGATACTGTGAGACTGGGCGATCGCGATCTGTCTACAGGGAACCTGAAACCAGAGATTATTAAAAAAGCGATCGCCGCTCTCGGACGCTTCCAAAAAATTGCCAAAACTTTAAACGTTGAAACAATTATTGCAGTAGCAACTAGTGCTGTGCGGGAAGCTCCCAACGGTAAAGATTTTTTACACCAGGTAGAAACAGAGTTGGGTTTGAGCGTTGACTTGATTTCTGGTCAAGAAGAAGCGCGACGCATCTACCTAGGTGTGCTGTCGGGGATGGAATTTAATAACCAGCCCCACATTATTGTTGATATTGGCGGTGGTTCCACAGAATTAATTTTGGGCGATAGTCATGAACCGCGTACTCTCACTAGTACTAAAGTCGGTGCAGTCAGGCTAACTGGCGAGTTAATCACTACTGATCCCATCAGTAACACTGAGTTTCAATATTTACAAGCCTATGCCCGCGGGATGTTGGAACGTTCTGTAGATGAGGTGTTAGCAAACCTACAGTTTGGGGAATCTCCTCGTTTGATTGGAACAGCTGGCACGATTGAAACCCTGGCGATGATTCATGCACGGGAAAAGCTAGGTGTTGTCCCCTCCACTTTCAATGGCTACCAGTTCCATCTCAAAGACTTGCGGGAGTTGGTAAATCGCTTGCGGAAATTGAGTAACTCAGAAAGGGGTGCAATACCCGGTATGCCAGATAAGCGGTCTGAAGTCATACTTGCTGGTGCAGTAATATTACAGGAAGCTATGACCCTTTTGGGTGCTGAGTCGGTAACAGTATGTGAGCGTTCTCTACGAGAAGGTGTTGTCGTAGACTGGATGCTCTCCCACGGTTTAATTGAAGATAGACTGCGCTACCAAAGTTCGGTTCGGCAACGCAATGTTCTAAAACTGGCTAGTAAGTACCATATCAACTTAGAACACAGCGATCGCGTGGCAGCATTTGCCCACAGTTTATTTGACCAAACTCAAGGTACGCTACACAACTGGGGGCAAGACGAACGCCAACTGCTTTGGGCGGCTGCAATACTACACAATTGCGGTCATTATGTTAGCCATTCGTCTCACCACAAGCACTCTTATTATCTAATTCGCAATGGTGAATTACTCGGTTATACAGAAACGGAAATTGAAATTATTGCCAACTTAGCGCGTTATCACCGCAAATCGCCACCTAAGAAAAAACATGAAAATTATCAAAATTTGCTGGCTAAACAGCATCGTCAAATGGTCAGCCAATTGAGTGCCATTTTAAGATTAGCAGTGGCATTAGATAGGCGGCAAATTGGAGCGATCGCCCAAGTACAATGTGAGTATTATCCACAACTTCACCATGTCAACTTACTAATTTTTCCATCTCAAACTGAAGATGATTGTGCTTTAGAACTCTGGAGTTTAGATTATAAAAAAGGAGTCTTTGAGGAAGAATTTGGAGTGAAATTAATTGCAACTTTAGAAGATTCTGCCGTTGCAACTATCTCCTAGTTCACAGTTTATCATTACCCATATTTTTGTAAAAGCCATGTCGTAAAACCCATAATCTACCTGCGATTCCAATCGCAATGTCATTTCTCAAGAAACTGTATCAAGCTAGAACTGATAACTTGATTCAGGTCTTTTCAAGATAAGTAAAATTCGTGCTGTTGTTGTTGACCCTAATGTATCAGGGCGTTTAGCATTACGTGATACTGGCGATCGCAGAATCTCGAAACCTCAGCGCTGCAAAATGAAGCCCCTGGACTGCGGTTGAGAAATGCTAGCGATCGCCTACTAATTTGGGTGCTAGTTTAGCAACTCTGCCTCGATTTCAAACAGCCGTTGGTGATCGAAGCATTACTGTACGTCAATCAGCGACTAATTTACAGTCTGGCGGACAATGCGATCGCCAAGTTGGTTTACAAGCGCAAACAGTGAAATATCTAGCTAAAAAGAATACCCTTCGTGCTGTGGAAATTGGACTTGAACTAAAAAAACCAATCGCTAGCTATCAGTGTCGGCATTACCTATTTCAGACGACTTTTTCAAACGCAACAAATACGGCGTTCATCTGTATCCATGGCATCTAAATATAGCTGTTTGCCTAGCATCCCATTAGCATAGATTTTCTATAGTATTGGCATCATTCGGTAATGCAGCTGTTAAAACTTCGCTCCCTTCTGGAGTAACTAAAACATCATCCTCAATACGGATGCCGCGTACATCAGCAAATTGAGATAAACGCTGCCAATTGACTACATTCTGATATTTTGAGCGCAGTTTAGGATCATTTAAAATTGCTGGTACTTGATAAAAACCAGGCTCAATTGTGACTAACATTCCTGAACGCAGGGGACGATTTAAACGTAGGTAGCCTAAGCCAAAGCGATCGCTTCTTTCACGTCCCTCCTCATATCCTGCTAAATCGCCCAAATCTTCCATATCATGCACATCTAAACCCAGTAGATGGCCGATACCGTGAGGAAAAAACAGTGCGTGGGCATCCATTTCTACCAAATCTTGGGCGTTTCCTTGTAAAATTCCTAAATCAACTAGACCTTCGGCTATGACTGTGGCAGCCAACAGATGAATATCCCCATACTCCACGCCGGGATGTATCTTGGCAATGCAAGCATCATGGGCCGCTAGTACGACATCATAAATTTCTCTTTGGGTGGATGAAAACTTGCCGGAAACAGGCCAAGTTCGGGTGACATCAGCAGCCCAACCTGTCTCAGTTTCAGCGCCGACATCAGCAAGCAGTAAGTCACCCGGTTGTAGGGAGTGGTGATACTCTTCGTTGTGCAAAACTTCGCCGTGAACAGTGACAATACTGGTGTAGGAGGTAGTCATATTATGGGCAATAATTACCCCTTCCATCGCTGCACGGACTTCTGCTTCTAGTTTGGCTTTTGCTGTTGCTGCCATGCCGGCTTTGTGTGCTGCAACGGTGACAGCAGCAGCTTTTCGTAACTCAGCTAAAGCAGCATCATCGTGGGTGAGGCGTAGAGAAATGATCGCCTTAGCTAACTCCAAGTCAATTCCTTGGGGAGGACTTTGCGGTAAAACCCATCTATTTAACAGCTGCGACTGCTGTGTCCAAGTAGCAGATTCCTGTACGGCAATTGTCGCTGCACCTTCTAGCCAAGATTCTAATTCTGCCATTGGTCTAGCAACATCTGCCCCAATCTTTTGGGCTATTTCGTCACGCGTTGGCATTTCTCCATGCCAAAGGGCGCTGCTGGGTTGGGGATCATCCATGAATAGTTCTAGCTTGCCCGCTTCTAAGCGAATGGCTACATTTGACAACGGTAGTCCCGCAAAATAGAGGAAATGACTGCTAGCACGCAAAGGGAAACGATTTGCTGGAAAGTTGCGCGGGCTGCTGTCTCCCGACCAAATAATTGCTGGAAAATCAATGAGTTTGCCTAGTCGTTGCCGTCGGTGACGTAGGGCATCGATGAGGGAACTAGTAGTGTTTTGGATCAGCATAAATAGAAACTAGAACAAAAAATAAAGGTTATTTAGTCTTTATCGTCGTCATCATTGTCATCATCATTACGTTGGTTGCGCTCATTGCGATCGCCATCATCGTCGTCATCATCGTCGTTCTGGTTAAGCTGTTGTTCTGGTTTTTGCCGCTCGATTGGAGCTAAAGGTTGCTGTTCTCTACCACCGCAGCTGACTAATCCTCCAGAAATTAGCGCTAGGTTGAAAGCAGCTAAGATACCCCCGATAATTTTTATCCTCAAGTTCCCATTTGTATTTAACATTGACCACCAGTTATGCAAAACTTTTTCTATTGTGACTGATTCTGCGAAGCTTGAAAAAGTCAACCTAATTCATAATTAATGCGTGAGGTGTAATTATGAATTAGTAATTATTAATTATGAATTATTTTGACCCTATGAGAAGAATCATTACTCAGGTAGATGCCTTCACTAATACACACTTCACAGGTAATCCTGCTGCTGTCTGTGTTTTGCCTGAACCTCAAGATGATGGCTGGATGCAGAACGTAGCGCAGGAGATGAATTTATCTGAGACGGCTTTTTTAGTCAAACACAATGATGGCTTTAATCTGCGTTGGTTTACGCCAACGGTGGAAGTGCCGCTTTGTGGTCACGCAACCTTAGCTAGTGCCCATGTGCTTTGGTCAGAGGGGCATCTGTCAGATGATGAGGCTGCCCGTTTCTACACTAAAAGTGGAATACTGATTGCCAAGCTGCAAGGTGAATGGATTGAGCTAGATTTTCCTGTGAATCGCTCACAAGTAACAGTCGCCCCGCCAGAACTCGCCGAGGCTTTGGGTGCATCATACAAATCTGTGTATCAGAATTCTTTAGGATATTTGGTGGAATTGGAGTCTGAAGATTTAGTACGAGGCTTGCAACCTAATTTCCAGCTACTAAAGACATTGCCTATTTCTGATGTCATCGTTACCAGTGTCACCCATTTTGATTCAGACTACGATTTCATCTCTCGCTTCTTTGCACCGGGAGTAGGTATTAATGAAGACCCAGTTACGGGAGCCGCCCATTGTTGTCTTGCTCCCTTCTGGCGCGATCGCTTGCACAAAGATGAGTTTTTAGCTTATCAAGCATCTAGCCGCGGTGGAGTAGTGAAGGTGAGCTATTCGGGAGGCGATCGCGTCTTTCTTGCTGGACAAGCAGTCACCGTCCTGCGAGGAGAATTAATTACGTCGTAGTCCTATGAGTATAAGAAGGCAGAGGAGCAGGGGAGTGGGGGAGTGGAGGACAAGGGGAAAATTATTAACTCTTGACTTTTGACTCATTACGGGATAAACGCCCCGCTACCGCTAACAGCACTCTTCTTGAGTGAGTCACAATATTCAAAGAAGCCCATGTTTTAGTTTTTCAAATGTCTGCTAAACAAATAGATAGTCGAAGTCCGGTCATATCTCGTGACTGGCCGATTGAGCAATTACCTGGATTGAGTGAAGAAGAACAATCCCAACTACAAAATTCTGGGATTAAAACTACACTAGCGCTAGTCAAACAAGGCAAGACTTTAGAGATGAGAGTGGCGTTAGCGAATAAATTACAAGTTCATCTTCAGCATGTAAATAAGTGGATGGCTTTAGCTGACTTAGCGCGTATTCCCAGCGTAGGTATACAATATTGCGGTTTATTGCTCCATGCGGGTATTGGTTCTGTAGGGCAGTTAGTTCAAACTCCTACTCACCGATTGCACCGACAAATTTTGCGCTTGCAAGTAGCAACAATGCAGCGGCGAGATTTGTGTCCGGCGATCGAGTTAGTCCAACAATGGAGCCAACAAGCAAAAATAGTGCTGAATGCTGAGTGCTGAGTCAAGGGTCAAGAGTCAAGAGTCAAGAGTGAGTATTTATTCCCCTTGTCCTCCTTGTCCTACCCAGTCCCCAGTCCCTAATCCTTAGCCAATACACCATTGAGAAAGATATCAGCTAGTCCTTCTGCCATTTGCTGCATTTCTTGGGGTGAGGCGTCAGGTTCCATGAGGGTGTTGTTGGAAAAACCTGCGATCGCAAACATTCCCAAGAAAACTTTAGCAACAAGATTGGCATCCATTTGGCGATAAATGCCTCTATCCATCGCTGTTTGAAAAAATGCTTCAGCAACATCAGTCATTTTGGTAATGACTTCTAATTGGATGCGATCGCGCAAATCTGGGTGGAACTGCACTTCCATAAAACAAACCCGCATCAAGTCGGCATTTTTTTGGAAATTCCACATCCGGCGGCGCATTACCTGAGCTACAGCCTTGTAGCTGCCCATTTCACTCAATTCTGTCAGCAAATCTGTGAGAATTTCCACCCAGCCACTAGTAGCTACTTCTACCAAAATTGCCTTTTTATTGGGAAAATGACGAAATAGTGTACCTTCGGCTACACTGGCTGCTTGTGCTAAGTCACGGGTGGTAGTGCCATCAAATCCTTGGGCGGCAAACAAACGCTGTGCTGCCTGTAAAATCCGGGTGCGCGTCTGTGCCTCAGAGGGCGGGGGAGAATTAAAAACTCGCATAGCAGTTATGGTGAAATCTCTGGAACACGATTTGTAGCATTATTGTCTAACGTCAAGTACAAAAAGCCCAGAAAGCTTAATACAAGATTAACGCCCTGTTTGCTAAATAGTTTGTTTTTCAAGTAGTGTAACTTTACTTTAATTTTTGCTTATGAGCCAGTCTAGCTACTCAATTTTAGATTTTAGATTTTGCGGAAAGTGGGCGGTGTCGGTTTCCGTCCTGCTCAACTTTCCAAGACGGATTTTGGATTGGTCAAATAAAGTATCCATAACATTGCACCGACTGTTTGCTACTTTGTTGGCGCTGCTCATACTTTGGTTGGGATTGCTGCCAGAAATCGCTTTAGCTGATACTCAAACAGCACCTCCTCAACAACCGCTACAATCACAGCCTCAAAATTCGATACAACCTTATCTAGATCGAGTCATTAAGCAGTTGACAGAGTTCCGGCTCGACAATGGTTTGAAATTCATTGTCTTGGAACGGCATCAAGCCCCAGTTGTTTCCTTTCTTACATACGCGGATGTAGGTGGTGTGGATGAGCCAGATGGGAAAACTGGTGTAGCACACTTTCTTGAGCATTTGGCGTTTAAAGGCACAACACGCATCGGTACAACAGACTACAAAGCAGAAAAACCGCTTTTAGATCGCTTAGAGCAGTTAGATACCCAAATTAGAACAGCGAAAGCCGATGGTAAAAAAGATGAGATCGCCCGGTTACAAGCTGAGTTTAAACAAGTAGAATCACAAGCAGCCAAGCTAGTCCAGCAAAACGAACTGGGGCGAATTGTGGAACAATCGGGAGGCGTGGGTTTAAATGCTAACACTTCTACCGAAGCCACCCGTTATTTTTACAGCTTTCCTGCCAATAAGTTGGAACTGTGGATGTCGCTGGAGTCAGAGCGATTTCTAGAACCTGTATTCCGCGAGTTTTATAAAGAAAAAGATGTGATTTTAGAAGAACGACGGATGCGGGTAGAGAATTCACCCATTGGACAGATGGTGGAAAAGTTTATCGATACCGCTTACAAAGTTCATCCTTACAGGCGTCCGGTGATTGGTTATGACGAAGATATCCGCAACCTCACACTGGAAGATGTAGAAAAGTTTTTTGCAACATACTACGTACCCAGCAATTTAACGATCGCCATTGTTGGAGATGTCAATCCGGCTGAGGTGAAAAAACTAGCGCAGACTTACTTTGGACGCTATCAAGCAAAACCAAAAGCTGTTGAGCAAATCCCGGTAGAACCGAAACAGACACAAACGCGGGAAGTTACTTTGCAGCTACCTTCTCAACCTTGGTATTTAGAAGGCTATCACCGTCCGGCAATTACCCATCCAGATAATGCGGTTTATGAAATCATTGGCAGTTTATTAAGTGATGGGCGGACGTCGCGGCTGTATAAATCTTTGGTAGAACAGCAACGCTTGGCTTTAAATGCCCAGGGTTTCAGCGGTTTTCCGGGCGATAAGTATCCGAATTTGATATTTTTCTATGCTCTGACGGCTCCTGGACATACAGTTGATGAGTTAGCGGTGGCTTTACGAAAGGAAATTGACTCTTTGAAAACTCAGCCTGTTACAGCAATTGAATTGCAGCGCGTGAAAACTCAAGCGAGGGCGGCCTTGTTACGTACTCTCAGTTCCAATATGGGGATGGCTCAGCAATTGTTGGAATATGAGGTGAAAACTGGCTCTTGGCGGAATTTGTTTAAGCAGCTGGATCAAATTGCGGCGGTGACTACGGCTGATGTTCAGCGGGTGGCAAAGGCGGCGTTTACACCGGAGAATCGCACGATTGGTAAGTTGTTGTCGAAATAGGAATGAAAACGAACCGCAGAGGAAGAGAAATATGCAGAGGTACAAGGTGAAGGGTAAAAGGCGGATGAAATTGAAAATTCAAAATGGTAAGAGGCTGTTGTATGGTTTGGTAGTTACTTTTGCCTTGTTATTTTTTACTTTTAACTTTTCTCTGGCGGCGACGGCGGAGGCAAAGCATCATACGGAGTTGCAGCTTGCACCGTTGGCTGAGATCAAGTTACCCAAGTATGAGCGGTTTGTTTTACAAAACGGCTTGGTTGTGTATTTGATGGAGGATCACGAGCTGCCTTTGGTGAATGGTACGGCATTGGTGCGTACAGGAAGCCGCTTGGAACCATCAGAGAAAGTTGGTTTGGCTGGCTTTACAGGTGCGGTGATGCGGACTGGAGGAACTAAGAAGCATTCGCCAGATCAGCTAAACGACATGTTGGAACAACGGGCAGCTGCGGTGGAAACTAGCATTGGTGAAGCTAATGGTAGTGCTAGTTTTCAGGCACTTAGTGAAGATTTAGAAACGGTGTTTGGGCTGTTTGCTGAGGTGCTGCGAGAACCTGTGTTTGCTCAAGAAAAGCTAGATTTAGCTAAAACACAGGCGAGGGGTAGTATTGCGCGGCGCAATGATGATCCAGATGAGATTGCTAGTCGGGAATTTCGGAAATTGATTTATGGGAAAGAAAACCCCTATGCCCGCACGATAGAGTATGTGACGCTGGATCGGGTTTCTCGTGGGGATTTGCTCAACTTTTACCAGCAATATTTCCACCCGAATAATATGATTTTGGGGATTGTAGGGGATTTTGATGCTAAGAAAATGCGATCGCTTATTCAAGCTAAATTAGGCGACTGGAAGCGTAACCCCAAAATTGTTAAACCTCAGTTACCAGAGGTGTTACCAGCTAATACAGGTGGAGTATTTTTTGTAAATCAGCCGCAACTGACTCAGAGTAGTATTCTGGTTGGGCATTTAGGCGGACGATTCGATAATCCAGACTATGCGGCGTTGGATGTGTTGAATGGGGTGTTAAATGGGTTTGGCGGACGCTTGTTTAATGAAGTGCGATCGCGTCAAGGTATAGCTTACTCAGTATACGGCTTCTGGAGTCCCCGCTACGATTACCCTGGCATGTTCATTGCTGGTGGACAAACGCGCTCTGATGCTACTGTGCAGTTTGTCAAGGCCTTGCAAGCTGAAATCAAGCGTATCCAAGCGCAAAGAGTGACAACAAAAGAATTAGCTTTTGCTAAAGAGTCTACGCTTAACTCTTTTGTTTTCAACTTTCAAGACCCCAGCCAAACTTTGTTAAGGTTGATGCGATACGAATATTACGGCTATCCGGCTGATTTCTTATTTCGCTATCAAAAAGCCGTAGCCGCAACCACAGCAGTTGATGTGCAGCGGGTAGCAAAGCAATATCTCAAGCCAGAAAATATTGTGACTCTGGTGGTAGGGAATCAAAGCGCCATTCAACCACCCTTGACACAGCTAACAGCACAAGTGACATCGATAGATGTGACTATTCCCGCTTCACAACCACAGGTGAAGAATTAATCGAGGTTACTTGTCCATAGCAAGCAAACTGCAATCAAATGACAAGTAGAGACGCAATCAATTGCGTCTCTACTTGTATAGAACGACAAAAATACCAATATCATCTATAAACTCATCATTTAAAAGACGAAACTCCTTTTCTTATGTCTTTGAAATAAACCTAAAAATCTTGAATTTATAAGATTACATTACAAAATAGTAGAGAGGGATTTTGGATTGGTAGCTTAATCTGATCCCAAGAGTGTTTTTACTATCACCGTATTTCGGGAGGGAAAAATGGCGAAGATAATAATCTCCAATTTGTCTGCTAGTAGTAATGAAAATCTGCTCACTGAACTAGAACCTTGGGAAATGAAGTCTGTGGAGGGTGGTTTAAGAAGAAGGAGGAGAAGAAGAGGAACAACTGGAACAACTGGAGCGACTGGAACAACTGGAAGTACGATCACAATCGACACAAGTGTATTAACAACCACGATAGATGATATGAATGGTGTTCTTGATAGGTTGTCGTTACAACTAAATCAAACGCTTCAGAGTGTAGAAGTAGCGGAAGAATAAATGTATGAGTCAGTAGGTTGTTTTGAATTAAGTTTTCTTCTGATTATCGTGCGTTCTGAATCTAATTAACGTTAGAGCGCACGATTTTTTATTAAAATTACCAACTATAAAACTATCTCAAATTCCCAACTTCTTTAAAAAGTTGGGAATTTTATTTAAAGGACTCAAGTCTTTTATTTATGTCTTTATAACCACGTTCAAAACCTTGACTTTCCTAATTATTCTGAATAAAAATTGCATTAACGGTTAAGCGAAACACAGCTTAATTGCCCACAAAAACTACTGACTTGAAAACAAGTATTTTAGGAGAAAATCATGGCAACTATCACTCTTTCTGAATTACGTAATGCTGGCTCTCAACTATTCCAAGATTCTGAAAGCTTTCTCAATGACCTCAGCGATGTAGATGCAATCTCTGGTGGCTATGACAACTTCAGCGACTTTCACGGATTCGACAAGATAAT
>NZ_WVID01000038.1:18745-47470 GCF_010091925.1 Nostoc sp. B(2019)
AAACACTTTAGGAGAAAATCATGGCAACTATCACTCTTTCTGAACTGCGTAATGCTGGCTCTCAACTATTCCAAGATTCTGAAAGCTTTCTTAATGACCTCAACGATGTAGATGTAATCTCTGGTGGTTACGATAATTTCAGTAAATTTTATGGATTTGAAAAGGTAATTGAAGGCTACGTCAATGTATATGCCATTGGTCATGTTACTTACCTAGCTAAGTCATTTAGCTCTAACGATTACTCTGCTCACTAATAGCTTTGTAGTTAACTACTGAGCTAGTAGCTCTCCTGGGATAAATGGGAAAAGAAAACTTTGATGATAAATATGAGTCTCAATTACCAAATACCCAGGAGAAGCAACTCAATCAACCAATTTAGGAGTGGATTATGACAACTATTATTCTTTCAGAACTGCGTCATGCTGGTTCACAACTGTTCCAAGATTCTGAAAGCTTTCTCAATGAAATGAGCGATTTAGATTCTATCTCTGGTGGTTATGATTCTGGCTTTAGCAACTATTCAGGATATACGAAGCTGATTGAGGGATATGTTATTACTTATGCTATTGATCAGATTGTTTACTTAGCCAAGTCATTCAGTTCCCATGACTCAAATTACTAATGGCTTTGTAGTTTAATACTAAGCTATATAGCTCTCTTGGGAAGAAAAAGCCATTCCAAATACCTAGTATGGTTGTGATTGTTAATCATGTTGTATTCCTAGCCAAGTTGTTAATGGATATTAACCTTGCCTACACAGTAATTGACTAATTTTTAGCTATTTGCTGAGTTCAATTAACTAATTTACAGCTTTATCTGGAGCACATTGAGCAATTGTTTAATTATTGCTTAAAAGATGAAGTAAATGGCAACAATCGAAATCTCTGACCTGCATACTGCTGATTCAGAAACCTTCCTGACTAATCTAAATGATGTGGATTCTATATATGGTGGTGAAGAATATGCTTTTGCTCAGACTCTTAACTTTGGCATGAAGATACTGGAAGCTGCGATCGCAATATTTGCTATCTCCAGCATTACATGGATTGCAAAGTCATTCAACGCTGAAAAATTCATGCTCTAAAACCAACTCTCTCTGTCTAATGATTGTCATTACAACCTGACACAATGAGCGATAAGAGGTTATATATGATTGCTTTTTGGACATCCTTATGGTGGATATATAGTTTTTTAGTCTACCAAAACCAACTTTTAACTAAGCAAGAAGTTTTAGTTGTTAACTTTGAAAATTATCTAAGCTTATGCCACCATTTATATTGAGTTCTCAAAATGTCGTAGACTACCTGATTTCCCAAGGTTTGTGTACCCAAGAGCAGTTTTTGAACAACATTGAGCCAAAACCTGCTAAAAACTTTAACTTGTTACTCAGCTTACCAGATGATCGCAAACTCCTTGTTAAACAAGAGCGTTATAACAGAGAAGGCAAAACTGCTGGTGAGTTTTTAAAGGAATGGCGAGTTCACGAGTTATTACAAAATTTTCCCGAACTGAGCCAAATTTACTCATATTTTTCGGAAGCAGTGCATTTTGACGCTACACATTCAATTCTTGTCTTCAATTATCTAACTGATTATCGTGATCTAACAGATTTTTACATCAAGGAAAATTACTTTCCCAGTGAGATCGCAACGGTAATTGGAACTACTCTGGCATCAATTCATCGCCTAACTATTGACCGTCCAGACTATCAAGAGTTTCTCCAAAATGGTGAGGATACAAGTCAACAAACTCCTAATTTGGCTCGTGGTTTAGATAGAATCACTCCAGCAGTGTTTGGTATGGTTCCTAGTCATGGTCTAAAATTCTTTGCTCTTTATCAACGTTATGACAGCCTCGGAAAAGCGATCGCAGATTTGAGCAATGCTTTCACCCCTTGTTGTCTAACCCATAATGACTTGAAGCTGAACAATATTCTTTTATCCTTAGATTGGGAAGAAGCAATTTTCCAAGAATCGCCTACAACTGACAGCATCATTCGATTGATTGACTGGGAACGCGGTGCTTGGGGAGATCCAGCTAATGACTTAGGAACACTAGTTGCCAGCTATCTGCAAATCTGGTTGTACAGCTTGGTTACGAGTAATACGATCGCGATCGAAGACTCTTTACGTCTAGCTACAACCCCTTTACAACTTCTCCAGCCTTCAATTGCAGCGCTAGCTACTGCTTATTTGGCTGACTTCCCCGAAATCTTAGAGCGTCGTCCTGATTTCTTACCGCGAGTCATGCAATTTTGTGGTTTAGCTTTGATTAGAGCTATTCAAGCACAACTCCAGCACGAAAAAACCTTTGGTAATGTGGGTGTCTGTATGCTCCAAGTTGCCAAGAGTTTGTTGTGTCGTCCCGAAGCATCAATTCCGACGATTTTCGGTATGGAAGCACGCTACCTCACTCCCACAAGCTTATCCCCCGTTTAAAAGCAGATGTGGACTGGGAAAAGGTGAGCCAGCGCGTAAGAAGTAAATTTCAGCCTTCCCCTTTCCCCTTCCCCCTTTCCCCTTCCCCTCTCCCCGAACTCACAGGTAAAAGTAATATATGCAACTATTAGATTCGCTGGAAAGTCAACTGCAAGATGTTCCAGAGTCGTTGCAGACATCACTGGAAGACATCGTTCATCAAGTTCAGATTGAGTCTCATTATTCTATTCGACACCCAGACTACCAACCTTTGGAATTGCCAGAGTCAGCAGTTTCTCGCTTTCAGCAATTGCCTTTGGATCTCCAGAATAAATATTTAAGTCTGCAACTGCGTAGTTTTCTTTACGGTATTTACTACAACGGCTCTTTGAAACGTGATCTTGGCTCCAATGCAGAGGTAACGAATTTAGCACTGAACCAAAATTTCGAAAATAACACTTTGTTAGGTGTAGATTTAGCGTTTTACGATCGCCTGCACGAAAGAAACAGGAGTGAAGGCTATTGGAGTTATGATTGGTTGGTGGTTCAAGAAACAACAGATGACACTTTGGTAGTACAAAAGAATGGTTTGACACTGCACATTGAGCGCCAACTCCATTTGCAACCACAAGATCAAGCTGTCACTGTTGGTAAGTCGGTGGCGATCAAAATGCCTAAGAATATCGTGCAAAACGGTTTCTATATGGCAATAGCTAATGCCGGTACAACCCCCAATCATCAAAATATCGTGCGCGTCTACTTCAACTTAACTCCAGAAGGAGCAGTTGCAGTTATGGACAGTTTGACAACCCAACTTAACGCTCTGGGGATTTCTTTCTCATTTAAAGTACTATACAACCCTTCAGATTATGAGCGTTATGACTCGGCTGTGCTGTATTTTGGTAAAGGCAATTATGAACTTGTTCACAAAGTATTAGAAAGGGTTTACGCAGAACACCAATCCCATTTTGATGAGCCAGTACCTTTGTTTACCAAGTTACTAGCGCCAGGATTGGCGATCGCAGAAGAACCAAATCAGAAATTTGGCGATCAAGAAAGTTTTGGTACGAACCGCTGTCAAGTTATTGCCAATGGTTTGCTTGATGCTTGGCAACAAGGGAATAATACACCAGCCGGTCGGATGGCATCGATTCTGCAACATTTCTCCTTACGTGACATTGAATTGCAACGTCCTTACCTCAATGCTAATTCAGAGGATATCTACACTTCTTTGAATTTATAAAATGTCAGGATTTAGAACCCCGAATTCTTGAAAAAGTCGGGGTTCTGGACTGAAAAATAATTATGATTTAAACCACTCATAAGCATGAGTGGTTTTGTTTTTAATCTTAGCTTTATGAGCCGAGCTAAGCCTGACTGAGCATTACTTTAGATGATTCAGAATTAACATTCTCACTTAGCTTTGCTACTATTTCAACAGCAGCGACTTGCTGCTTTAACCAATTAGTAAATAAATCTCCCATAATTTGAAGGCGTCGCTGCTCATCTAATTGAGGTTTAATGATTTCCTCAACAGCAATTATATGTACTCCTTTTAACGTAGTGATTGGCTTGAGAATTTGTGGAGGATTAGCAGAAAAAATCGCTGCTGCAAACTCTGGTCTAAAATCGCGGCGAAAACGGATTCCTTTATATCCCCCAGCACGGCGGGTTTCTGGATCTTGGATGTACTGGCGGGCGATTTCTTGGAAACTTATTTCACCTTCTTGTAGAGCATAAAATAGTTCTAGAGCTAAGTCTTCATCATCTAAGATGACTTCATAGGTTACTGCTCCGACATAATCGAGTTGGTGTGCATAAAAGAATGGTTCGACTTTATCTGCAAATAAATGATTTGCTAACTTGGCAGATAGGAGGTTGGTTTGGGCTATTGCTTCAAAGTCATCCAGAGAAAGATGATATTTTTCTAACCATGCCCAAGTATCTTCCGCTTTGATAAGTTGGTTGGCTAAACGTAGGCTATCTGCTGCCTGTTGCAGTTCTTCTGTTTCAACTTGAATTCCTGCTTTTTCAGCTTCATCTGCAATAAGTTTCCGAGTGGCGATCGCTTCCAATATACTAGGTACTTGAAACGAGAGTTTGATGTGGTAAAGAATATCATCAGGAGAAACTGTCAATACTTTGGACATCATCTAATTCCTCCACGTACAACCAGTTTTATCAGTGAAACAAGCTATTTTTAGACGACATTAATGTCTTGCATTGTTTGATTTAGATACAATTTTGTCGCCTTATTTAATACTAACTTCAATAAAATTTTTTAGCGCCAATTACAAAGTGTTTTTTTGTTAAAATCAAAGCTTTAATTCATGTACAAACCTTCTAGCACAGTTGTTAAAAAGTGGTTCATGTTTATATAAAATAAAGCCCTTTGTCGGATTTTTTAGAAGACTTTATATATGCAGCCCAAGAATTCATTCTTAGAGGAGGTTTGGAAAGCCTTGGCGAATATAATTTGCAGCTATATAGACAAAACCCTTGATTTTTTATTAGAGGTTGCTTGAAAAGCGACTGGAAGTCGCGCGCCACTTGCTACAAGTCGGGGAACCCGACGACAGTCGCCTCAAGTCAAGCCACTGCCTTGCGGGGGTTCCCACGGCAGTCCGCTCAAGTCGGGAAACCCGCCCACGCGGCTGCCTCCCCGTTGTGGCAAGTGGCGCGGGAAACCCGCCCACGGCGCTGTCTCCCCAACGCAGTAGCTTGGCTACACAGACAAAACCCACAGAGGTGGACTTAGTTAACTTGTAGGGTGGGCATTACAATGCCCACCTTACTAATGAAACTATTTTTAAGCCATGAAAATTATTCCCAGGTAAGATAACTAGGTTAGGCTTTTTGTATGTTTTATCTAAATGATAAATACTATAATTCTAGGTAAAATATTCGTTTTGAGACATATTCTCAAGTTGCATATATTGTTATTAAAAAGCAGGTCTTTATGAACAGAAATTCATTAATAAATCTCTGCACATTGGCATAAACAAACGTAGATTTTTTTTAGTGAGCATCAGTTATCAATGGTCAGTAGTGAATCAAACTGACCATTGACAATAGATACTGATACAGCATGGCAAAAATAACTGTATTTTCAGCGCAGTGTACTAGCTAATTAACCAATAACTAGTGATTAAAGCTCCAAACCACCTTTTTGCAACTTCTTAAACGGATCTAAGATAAAGTCGATAACCCGACGCTCGCGGATAATCACCTCTGCGGTTGCTGTTTGACCAGCTGTTAAGGGGACGCGTCTGTTGGCAATTTGGATATTAGGATTATCTAGAGTAATATCCAACTCATAAGTCTCTACACTGCTTTGAGTGCCTTGGTTATTAGTCTGAACTTTCGAGTTAGGTGAAATCCAACTAACGCGCCCTTCTACCACTCCATAATCTTGGAATGGATAAGCATCAAACTTGATTTTGACTGGCATTCCCACCTTTAAGAAACCACTTTGTTCACTGGGCATCTGGGCTTTGAGAATCAAAGGAGTATTGGTAGGTGCAATTTGGGCAAGCATCTGTCCTGGTTCGACTACAGATCCAGCTTTTTGGATGGGTAACTCAAAAACCGTACCATCAATAGGCGATCGCACTACTCGTTGCTGTAATTGGAACTTGATGGATGCAATCTGGCCTCCAGTTTGAGCAATTTCTGATTGTAGAGATGTAATTTGTGATTGTACATCTTTAAGTTGCTCTTGATTTTTGAGTACCGCCAGTTTACCTGATTGAACCAGGCTTTGATAGCTGCTTTGCTGCTCTTGTAGGCGCAGTTTGGCTTGCTCAATATCTGACTGGGCTTGACTCATAATCGCCTGATAGTTGCCGAATTGCTCTTGTAAGCGCAACTGGGCTTGTTTGATATTCCCTTTTGCTTCTTCCAACGAGCTAAGGCTTTCTTCTGCTGTCTTTTCTAGTTCTACAACTTTGGTTTGGGCAATTGCACCTTGCTTCAAAAGGTCGCGATAGCGTTTGACTTCTGCTGTATCTCTAGTCAAACGACTGTTAGCTAACTTTTGAGCAATCTGGGTAGAATTGATATTCTGTCTAGCTTGCTCTACTAAAGCCTGTTTTTCCATTCTTTGTAAGAGATACGCACTCTTACTAGCATCTAGGTTTTGCTGCGCCTGATTAACTTGGGCGATTTTTTCCAATAGTTGGGATTGATTTTGTTGCTCTTGGATATTGATTGTCAGGACAATTTGGTTTTTGAGTAGATCTAGTTGCGATCGCCGATTTACTAACCCTTCTAGCTTGGCTTGTGTCTGTTGTAGTTCTGAACGTAGAAGATCAGATTCCAGTTCAACCAAAACCTGCCCGGCTTTGACGGTTGTACCTGGTTTGACATTAACAGTAGTGACGCTACTAGTAACTGGACTATCCAATCTTTGGGTGGCTCCATTGGGTTCCATACGCCCTCTGGCGTTTCCTGTTTCATCTACTTTGGAGAGCATCGACCAAGGTAAAACGATCGCAGCAAAGCTAATCAGCAAATACAGCATGGAGCGCGTCCAAGCCTTTGGCAAGGCATCTAGCAGTTCCTCTGTGCCATAAAACCAATCATTGCTTTCAACTTTTTTCTGTGTCCGAGGATGAACAACGGTACTCGTCGCATCCTCAAACAGGAGATACTCATCCTGCGTTGGTGTGGGAGGCGCGTACGATGAATTGTGAGATATATGTGGCATGAGTGATTTAAAACTCCAAATTTAATAAGAGTCAAGGGGAGCCAGTGCGTTGGGCGGGTTTCCCGACTTGAAGCATCTGGCGTTCAAGGGTCAATATTTTGACTTTGGACATTTGACTCTTGACTCCCCGAAACGAAGTGGAGGGGTCTTAAGCCGTTTGAGCTAGTTGTTGTTGGTTGAGATAGAAGTAATGACCTCTTTTGGTGATTAATTCATCGTGAGTACCGCTTTCGACCAATACGCCACGATCTAAAACCAAAATCAAGTCAGCATGACGCACTGTGGAGAGGCGATGAGCAATGATCAGGCTTGTGCGTCCTTGGAGAATTTTTTTGAGGTTGTTCTGAATTATCCGCTCAGATTCGGCGTCTAGATGACTGGTTGCTTCATCTAATACCAAGAAGCTGGGATTTCCTAACAAAGCACGAGCGATCGCTAGCCGTTGGCGTTGTCCACCAGATAACATACCGCCACCTTCACCGATTTGGGTTTCGTAACCCATTGGCATTTGTTTAATAAACTCATCTGCTCCGGCTAGACGTGCGGCTTCAATAACCTCTTCTAGAGTGGATTCTGGATGAGCAATGCTGATATTTTCGCGAATTGTACCGCCAAACAAAAAGGTATCTTGATCTACAACACCAATTTGAGAACGCAGCGATCGCAAGGAAATATTAGTGACATCTTGACCATCAATCAATACTTTCCCGTCTGTCGGCGGATATAAACCCAAAATCAATTTGGATAGGGTAGTTTTACCAGAACCACTACGCCCCACAACCGCTACTGTTTGCTCAGCTTTGATTTCAAAACTAAGATTTTCTAACACGTTAATATCACTTTCTGGGTGATAGCGGAAAGTGACATTATCAAAGCTAACTTGACCCCGCAAATTCAATAAAGACTGGCGGGGTTGATGTTGTAAATCTTCTTCAGGTTCCGCTTCCAAAACATCATTAATCCGCTCTGTGGAAATAATCACTTCTTGCAATTGATTCCACAGCACTACAAGCCGTTGAAAAGGACGAATTACGCTGCCTAACAACATATTGAATGCAACTAATTGTCCAATTGTCAATTGGTTTTGAATTACTAACCATGCTCCAAACCAAAGTAATCCTGTAGTTACTAGCGTCTCGATCCCGGAACTGAAAACTTGCAGTTGATTACTAATTATCTGTCCGCTAAAGGTTTTTTTAATGACATTATTCAGCAGTTCTTCCCAATGCCAGCGGACTGTCTGCTCAATTGCCATAGAGCGAATTGAGCGAATTCCTGTGAGGGATTGAATCAGATAACTGTTCTCTGCGGCTGCGGCGCTAAAAACTTCGCGGCTGATACGGCGTAAGAAAGGTGTGGCGACGAGTGCTAAAAGCACAAAAGGCGGCACGATCGCTAAGCTGAACAATGCCATTTGCCAACTGTACCAAAACATCAACCCCACATAGATAAATACTGTCAGCAAATCCAAAATGATTGACAGTGCTTCTCCAGTTAGAAAGCGCTGAATTTTCTGATTTTCTTGGACGCGAGAGACAATATCGCCAACGTAACGTGACTCAAAGAAAGCTAAAGGCAAGCGGAAGGTATGTTTAATAAAACCGACCAACAGCGCGACGCTAATGCGGTTGGCTGTGTGATCCAGCAGATATTGCCGTAGTCCGTTGATGGCGACGCGGAACAACCCAAAAATCAGCAACCCTAAACCCACAGCGTTTAAAGTCAAGGTGCTACCTTGTACAACCACGCGGTCTAATAGCAACTGGGTAAATAAGGGTGTAACCAGTCCAAATACTTGAATCAACACCGAAGCAAGGAATACTTCTAGCAGTACTTGCGAGTGAGGTTTGACTAGATCAAAAAACTGCCAGAATGGTGTAATTGCTTCCTGGTTTTCTTTGAGCAAGGCTGTGGGTTGCAATAGCAATGCATAACCAGTCCAACCAGTTTTAAATTCGCTGTGGGTAAGGGTGCGTTGACCGATGGCGGGATCACCAACAATCACGTGCTTTTTACCAATTTCATAGACGACTATGTAGTGCTTGCCTTCCCAGTGAGCGATCGCTGGTAGAGATTGTTGTGCTAATTTATCAAGACTGGCTTTTACAGGACGGGTAGTAAAGCCGATAGTCTCAGCGGCGGCTGTTAAACCCCGCATTGATGCTCCGCTACGATTAATATTGGCAATATCCCGTAGGCGGTTGACACTAGAGCGCTTGCCCCAATAGCGACAAATCATCACCAAGCAAGCCGCTCCACAGTCTGAGGAGCTTTGTTGTTCAAAGAACGGATAACGTTTAGTCAGGCGTCCCCACCAATGCCGCGCTGTCACGGTTGGGCTGGGAAAGTAGGCTCGTTGAATCTTTTGCTTTGGTGTTGGATCGGGATCTGGTTGAGGATTGGGTGTTGGGAATTGGGAAGCGCCTTCCTCTTCCCCAGTCCCCAGTCCCCAGTCCCCAGTTCCTAGTCTCCGTTCCTGGAAGTCGATCAACTCTGCTAATTGCGGCCAGTGTTGCTGTGCTGTTTGCCAATTAGCATTTCTCAAACTGTAAGCGATCGCTGGTTGTGTTGCCTGCAAACTTCCCTGTTTTGGGTTCACATAGATGTTTCCAGGTGTCAATCTGCGCCCGTCAGAATGTAGTAGTTCTCCGAGACGCAGCAGCCAAAGCTTGGTATCTTTGGTGAGTTTGGCATTTAGAGAACCACTCTCTAAAGTGTGTCGCTCAAACAGGGATAGTGCTTTGAAAATCTCTTCTACAGATGCATTACGGGGAATT
Source organism: Nostoc sp. B(2019) (assembly GCF_010091925.1). GTDB lineage: Bacteria > Cyanobacteriota > Cyanobacteriia > Cyanobacteriales > Nostocaceae > Komarekiella. Next base: position 28,648 of record NZ_WVID01000038.1, read on the forward strand.
AGGGAGTTTTGGGAACAAAACAGCAGCAAATCCCAAAGTTCTGCACGTGCTAAAAGGCGATCGCGGATGCTCTGGGATGTGCGAATTACCTCTTGTAGCGCCTCTTGATTGAGATAACAAAGCTTTAAGTTTGCCGAAGCTCTAGCAACATAAGGACTAAATTTCTCTTCTGGAAATAGAGTCAATTCGCCAAATGATGCTTCAGGTAAGAGGGTGGTGATTAAGTTATTAGAGCTATCCAGCAGTCTGACTTTACCTGTAAGGATGATATAAATTCCTGGCTCGGATGTAGCTGCTTGCCAAAACTGCTTAGCTACTGCTGGTTCGACGATTTTTAGCGCTCTGAGACACCTGTCAAGTTCCTCGTCTGACAGCGACTCACCCAAGGCTTGGGTGAGTTGTTCAGATAACTGTTGCTGGGAAAACGCTGATGGCATTTTCTGACCTCCAAGACTGTATTAGTTATTGGTCTGAATCAAATTGAATGACCAATGCAAACTAGGTTCGGAGTTAGATTGCAAGTCGCCGATTGTAATACCAGCATCCTTATTCTGTTGGTCAGTTTCTTGTTGATTAATGTTTTTGCGCTTGGTGGAAAGTCCCATTTGTTTGAGCAGACGATTAACATGGCGATCGCTTATTTCAATGCCAAATTCATTTGCTAAATGTTTGCTTAACCATTGAGCTGTCCAGTAACCAAATGCATAGCCATATTCACGCGGACTATGACTTACTAATTCTTTCAACCGTTCAATATATTGATTATTTACAATCTTCGGTCTACCTATGGGTCGCTCATTCCATTTGTGCGCCAAACCTGCTTCTGCTATCCCAATCCAGTATCGCGCCATCTCTTGAGAACAACCGATGATTTCACAAATTTGGGTTTGAGATTTACCCATATCCGCCAGCAACATAATTTCAATCCGCCGACGATATTCTGGTTGTAAATTAGCTTGCAAATGTTTTAGCAGTGCCTTCCGCTGAAAAGGCGTTAAAAACTTGCTTTCTTGGGAATCGTAGCTTTCAAAAGCCTGATATTGACTAAAATCTTGTGTCATAATTCTTACCAGTTGCCGTCAATTGCAAAATGTGGGCAAATGTTTCCATTGCAGCTGTTTTTAAATCCCGAAATATCAGGATTCACAATTGCAAAATTAGTTCTAGAACTTAATTAAAGATTTACATGATGTGCAACTAACACTGTTTTTTACCCTCCTAACGTTCTCAAAGTGTAGGAGAGTAGTACCGCGTTAGTTTAGATTGCGATAATACCTCAATATCCGACATTAATTGGCTTAGTCTAGAACACAGAGGTAATCCATAAAGTCTAAGAGACATCATGCAATTTTTATTTCGTCCATCCAGCAAAATCTTTATTAAAGACTACACTCCCAAATTGCGAGAGTATTTAGCTCGCAAATAGTAGTAAGCAACTCTAACAAAAGATGCATCAAACATAGCTGTTATGTTCCCTGATAATCAGCAATCACTGGTAAAACACTTAGAAACAGTGAGCTACTCACTAGTTAATTTCAAGAAACTGACAGACTTTGTACCAAGCCTGGTGCAGAAATAGTATTATTTCAGACCATTTCTACCTGGTTGATAATAACAGAAAAGTAATATATAGCCTGATAGTAGCTCTTATTTTGAGGATTTTACTGAACTCTACAATACAGGTTAATCGGTCAACCTCTCAGTATTTAGATAGGTTAAGTTTTGATTACTAAAAGGAGGTTGAAACCTGTTCCAATAACTGGAACCTAGAAGCAGCGGAGGTCAGATATGAGTACAGCAAATCTACTTCTGACAGTAGCCTAACACTAATTATATTTTCATCAGCACCAGAGTGATAAATTTGAAGTTCTCTAGAAGAGAAGTTCAACGGACAAGTGACAGTCTCTCACCCTTTATTTTAATCCACTGTTATTTATTTAAAAATTTTCCTACATTTAACCAATATATTTTACCGAAAAGGAAAAATCTTTACTAGATTTTAATAATGACTTTATTAAAAAAATATAAACTGATTTTATCTCAAAAACAATTGCTTAGTTATTAATTTTTTTGTAAAACATTAACTGCTGATTCAAAATATTTATGAGATCAAATAACAAAATACTAGCCTGATGTTTAATCTATTACTAGTTACTTGAAAATCCAATATATTTTGGAAATATTTAACAGAGTTACATCTATCCATAGTAGTAAAACTAGACATCTGTAAATATTGAACGCATTTTATATATCAGTATCTATCTTGAGTATGAAAATAATATATATAGCAATCCTATTTGATTCAGGAAATTATTTGCATAAAGAGAAAAAGGAACAGGAAAAAACCTTATGTGTAATTAATTCCGTCCTCATCGGGAAATGGCTAAGGACAAGTTGTAGTCACAAGTGGAAACTAAATCAGGAACCATAACCTCTGGAGTCCCCGGAGGTTTTTTTTCTAACTGCGATCGCATCGCATACGTATACAATTCCATCAAGGCTCTTTGTAAAGACGATGTTTGACGACTCCTGCACGGCTCAGTATTTGATATTCCAGTGGTGAAGTAGCAAAAATTGTCGCAACATATTAGTCAATTACAGTAAGCTAAATTTAAGTTTGAGATGCTGGGAGTGGAAATGATGTTGTTGGAATTAAAGCAGATTACAACGCTCAAGGCTTTTCGCCTTTGGGTGCAACAGCAGATAAAATTTCCTTAAAAGAGAAATTTATCGTACAGTAATTGCAGCATTAACAGCAAATAAATCAAGTTGCGGAAGCTATGATTAAACCAATTCGCATTCTTTTGCAGACTACGATTTCCACAACTGAAGATGACTGGAGTATTTTTCGTTTCTCATTGTTACAGGAATATCTGGCATCTGTTAAAGATGAAGCGGGGCCATTGTTTGAAGTTACAGCCCGCGATCGCATATCAGATGCAGAGGGAAATGACCCAGTTTTGAGTACACTAGATAAATCAGATTTCGACGAACTTTGGCTATTTGCCTTAGATGTTGGCGATGGTTTAACTGAAAAAGATATTGCAGGTATTAATGCCTTTCGACAACGTGGCGGTGGTATTCTAACGACACGAGATCATCAAGATATGGGTTGTTCAATGTGTGGTTTAGTTGATATTGGCGATATTCACTATTTCAACACCAAAAATTCCGACCCTGATGATTCTCGTTGGTTCCGAGATGACCCATACACAACTTCTATTTCTTGGCCTAACTATCATTCTGGAGCTAACGGCGACTATCAAAAAATTACCCTAGTCGAACCTATTCACGAACTCTTAAAAAATCCTAATTCACCTTCTGGATTCATCGAATATTTTCCAGCACATCCCCACGAGGGTGGTATCGGAGTGCATCCAAGCAACCTCAACGCACGAGTGATTGCATTGGGGAAAAGTTTAGTTACAGGTCGTGATTTCAATCTGGTCGTTGCGATCGAACATCACACAGATGCATATAGTAATCTACTAGGACGAGCAATAGCTAACTCCAGCTTCCATCATTTAGTTGATTACAACTGGGACATCGAAAAAGGCTGTCCCACATTTGTGAATGAACTACCAGGAGATGGTATGAAAAAAGAGCCACGCGCCTTAGAAGATATCAAGACTTATGTGCGTAATGTTGCTTTATGGCTAGCGCAATAAAATTGCTATAAAGTAGACCTCTTGCATGAATCAGATTAGAAACTACTAAACAGATAAGCTTCTCATTACTCTCTGCGTGAACCGGAAAATTCTGATTTTAAAATATTCGTGCAAGAAGTCTAATATCCAAAATGTGAATTAACTCGCATTCAAAAGAATTTACTTGCTTAATGGCTTTTTTTAGTTCTTTTTCACATCACGAGCCATATTGATGTAGTAGTCTTCAATTTTGGCATTAGAACGACGGCGGGTAGTTGTCGGAGTTGTAGGAGTAGTATCCTGAGCCTTTTCGCTTAACTGTTTAGCCGAAGTTTGCTTTATGCCCTGTGCCTCATCAGATTCCAAAAAATAACCAGGTTTTGTGAATCCGAATACTTTAGCAAAGAAGCCAAAGAAATTTCTAGCAAAATTAGAAAAAATGTTCAAAATAACCGATAAAAAGCCTTCTACTCGAATGAAAGAATTGCGAAGAATTTGAGTTATACGAAGCATAGCGACCTCTACGATTACCTGTTATCTGGATGACCTAATTCCATGATAATATGTAGTACTTTCAATATTCTGTGCTAATAGATTGAAAGCCATGATGCTAAGCATCTACTTGGAAAATATTGCAGCCAAGCCAGAATATCCATTCTGACGCTTGTTCGGCCTTTTGGGTTTGAGTTAAGGTTTGACATCAAAACGCCGCATCACTACAACCGTGAAAATTTCAGTTAGTCTGATGTCACCTGATGGCTTTAGCGCGACAGTTCTAAGTATGGATGGCTATTTCAAAACAAAGACAGACTCTACCATCCAGTGAAATAACGATTTTTTAAATGTACTCATACAGGTATGTATTGCAAGAAACAAAAATTTCAACAATATTTCTGGCGTTGTGCTCTAGTAGTCCTTCTAGTATTGATTGTAGGTGGATCGGGTGTGGATGAAGCACACGCACTGCTGCGTCAACACCATGATTCTCCAGATGTCTTGCGTTATCACTCGCAAGTATCTATCAAAGATGAAAAAGGGTACGCTTGGCAAGTACTGCTATTCAAACAAAATTACAATAATGTAGTAAAAGAATTACGGTTGCGGTTGGTTGCTTTTCCTGGTGTAGTTGAAATTGCTCACCCTCAACCATTGCTCATTGAGACAGCAGAAAGAAAATTGCTGACTGCATCAGATGCATACGCTCTAACTGCACCCGCGCCGAATGTGGGTGAATATGAGTTAACTGATGTCTTAGCTAAATTGCCAACAACTGATGCGCTTAAGCTTTATGTACCAGTTCCTTTTGGAAAGCCATTAGTTCTCAATATACCCAATACTGTAGTAACTGAGTGGCAATGGCTAGTGACAGAAATTGATTGATCAAATCGGTCAGTTGATAGTTGTCAACTTATGTTTAATATTAATTACACCTCCACAGGTGTTTTTACATTTTGCCGTTGACTAGTTGCAACTAACCACTTACCGCCTGAAGGTGCTAAAGTTATGCCTCGACGTGTAGGTTTAACTAGATAATTATCAATTAATGCCAATTCCATCTGTGACAATACTGTCGCCAATACCAGTTTCATTTCAAACATGGCAAATGCCATACCAATACAGCGGCGATTACCACCACCAAAGGGTAAATATTCATACTGTGAATATTGCCGTTCTAAGAAGCGTTCTGGCTTAAACTGTTTCGGTTCTGGATATAAATCTGGGCGGTTATGGGTTAGGTATATACAAGGTGATAGTAATGTCCCTGGTTGAAATTCATAACCCATAATTTCGATTGGTGACTTGACAACACGAGGTATGGCAAGCATGATGATTGGGTAAATGCGTAATGTTTCTTGACATACCGCTGTTAAATAAGGCAAGCGAGAAACTTCATTCCAATCTGGATTCTCACCAATATTATCTAACTCAGCCAACAGCTTTGTTCGTACTTCTGGTATATGGTGAATCCAGTATAAAGCCCATGTCAGCCCGGAAGCTGTAGTTTCGTGACCAGCAACTAATAGAGTCATCAACTCATCGCGTAACTCTACATCTGTCATTGGCTCACCGTTGTCGTCACGCGCCGACATCATCAACGAGAGGATATCACTGCGAGATGAATTTGGGTGATCTCTGCGTTCTTGAATTTCAGTGTAAATTAGTTGGTCTATTTGCTGCATTTGACGCAAAAATTTACCCCAAGGACTCCACGTACCCCAATCTATTTGTAGTGCTGGAAAAAACATTAAGGTAGCACGTAAGGGTGAGCCAGATAAATCAAGCACGGAACGTAAGAGTTCTTGCAACTGTGTAAAACGTTCCCCTTCACGTAGACCAAATACAGCTTGTAAAATTACTTTTAGAGAAATTTCTTGCATGGAGTCACGGATAGAAAAAGGTTCGCCAATTTTCCAACCGTTAATAACTTGATTGGTGATATTAGCAATAACTTGACTATATGCTTTCATCCGCTCGCCATGAAAAGGCGGGGTCAATAACCGCCGCTGACGTTGATGAGATGCGCCAGACAGCAATATCAATGAATTTTCTCCCAACAAAGGTTGTAAAAGTTGGCTTGACCCTCTAGCGTCTAACTGCTCTAGTTGAGCCGTAAAAATCTCCTGAATAGCTTGAGGATTACTAAATAACACCATTGGCTTATTGCTAGTCAGCCATAACGTAAAACAGTCGCCATACTCGCTTGCAGTTGTTTCCAGTAATTTTAAAGGGGTAAAAATCCACTGAAGCAACTGGATAAATTTTGGATTTTGCGGACTATCTGGGAGTTTCATAACAAATATTCTAATGATTACTATTTTACAACGTAACAGAGTTAGAAATAAACGTGAAATATTTTTACTAAATCTACCTATAGATATTTTTGATACCAAGCGATCGCAACTAAACTTGCAAAGCAAGCTTTTTTTTAATGTGTATTGCTATGGATATAGATATCTATATTATTGACCTATTGGTTATTGGCACACTATTGCTGATGGTTACATTAGGTTCCGGCTGGATTTCTCGATTACCTCTTTCTTTCGCTATTATCTACCTAGTGGTTGGTATTTTGTTAGGCCCTTATGGTTTTGGGCTGGTTCAATTACGTCGAGATGATGTATTTAACGCTGAGCTGTTAGAGCGTTTAACAGAGTTCGTAGTGATTGTTTCTGTATTTAGTTGCGGTTTAAAAATTGTTCGTCCACTCAGGTGGAAAGATTGGAATATCACAACGCGACTCATTGGATTTTTGATGCCAATTTCAATCTTTGCTATAGCTGTTGTGGGTAAATTGTTTTTAGGAATGAATTGGGGAGAAGCTATTTTATTAGGAGCAATTCTCGCACCAACGGATCCAGTGTTAGCCTCAGAAGTTCAACTAACTGATACAAATGATCAAGATGAGTTACGCTTTGGTTTAACTTCTGAAGGCGGGTTAAATGATGCTTTAGCTTTTCCGTTTGTTTATTTTGGCATTTATGCATTAAAAGATGACAACTGGAATAACTGGCTGAAAGACTGGATTTTGGTTGATTTGATTTGGGCGATCGCAGCTGGAATTGTTATGGGAATTGTTGTCGCTAAAGCAGTAGTTTGGCTCGACAAAAAAATTCAAAAACGTCGTCCTGCTGATGACTTGATGGAAGATTTTATTGCCATCAGTACAATTTTGCTGACTTATTCTCTAACAGAAATAGTAAATGGTTACGGTTTTTTGGCAGTATTTGTTGCTGGGTTAGTCGTCCAACGCAGTTATAAAAATCCTGAAAAGCCATTAGCTCAATTAGAATTTGTTGAACGGATTGAAAAGCTGTTAGAAGTCGGAACAATTTTATTACTGGGATCAATTTTATTATTCCAGCCAATGCTCAACTATGCTGCTCAATCCTTGTTAGTCATTGTTTTATTATTCTTGGTAATCCGACCTTTAGGAGCCTGGATTAGCACAATTGGTATACGTCATTTCAATTCTCGCCGCCGCAAGTTACACCCAGCGACTCGCTGGTTATTTGGTTGGTTTGGTATTCGCGGTGTCGGCTCTTTATATTATCTTGCTTATGCATTTGGTAATGGCTTAAAAGGTGAAGCTGCGGAACAAATCGCCTGGATTACTTACACCACCATCATAGTTTCTGTACTTATACATGGAATCAGCTCAACGCCATTAATGAATTGGTATGAGCACAAAATAGCCAACCAAAGTAACGCTAATCCACCTGCTACAATTGATGAAGGTAAGTAAAAGTATTGTTCTTACTTGCACCAGTTTCAACAACCGCCTGAAAATCAATTATTCACTAAAAGCGAACTAAAGCCTTTTATCAGTCTTCTTTAAAAGACTTTAGCAGTTAACTTGGAACTTCGAGTCTCAGGCGGGTTAAGGCGTTAATTGAGAATCTGCAAAATATCAGAATTTAAGAGACATCTAAATTTAGATTTAGGTGTCTCTTGAATATCCGTATATTCCTATTTTGCGGTTACATTCCCAATAACTTCTTTAGCTTTTTCAACGATACTTTCTTGAGGCTTTCCTTCGTTTTCAGCTTTCACATTCCTTTCATAAGCCTTCTCCATAGTATTAAGACTTTCTCCATCTTTTATTGCTTGCTCGTAAGCTTGTTGTCGTTCTTCTTCTAGAACCCCGACACCTGGATCATATTCGTTAGCACGGTTAATTTTTTCTTCAGAATTCGGTTTATACTCTGGAGGTACTAACTTTAATTCTTCAAGTGTAGTTGCATAACTAGCTTGCTGAACAAAAACGAACAAACCTGATAAGCTGATGAACATCATCAAGCTAAAAACCAAAAAGGTTGAACGTAAAACTTGCTTGCAAGTTAATAGAATTTTTTGCATGGAAAAACTCTCCTAATTTTTTATTATGAGCCTTCGCTGTGTATAAATAGATTCAATCTTTAAGGCTCAAAGGCATCCTAAATGTTTAGGTACAGTTCTTCCTTCTATCGCAAGACAGATTAATTTTTAGCTATAACCAACTGTGATGAATCTTAATTCCTCGGTTTTGCATTGTATACTCAAATAAATTTGTTGGTAGTGCTTCTTCTACAGCAAAAACACCTGGTTTATTGAGTTTTCCCTCTAGCAATAATTGGGCAATACTACCCGTGCCACAACCAGAAGCCATTGCTGTATTTTCATGTACTAAGTCTGAACAAAATATAGCTGTTTTACCGTTCTTTTGACCTGTAACTTCAGAGCGAACTGCTACCCCAATACCACTAAAGCGATTGGTAACATCAGTCATCAAATGACTAACATGAGATAAAAATTCAATAGTACTACGCTTTTGCATCAACCATTTAGGAAACACATGAGCCGTGATCCAAGTCATGTAATTGTAAAAATCGGGAACTGAGCCAAACTTAGTAATTACGGTTTTGACTGATGGGAAAGCGTGGGGTAATGTGAAAGTTTCTGGCATATCAAACCAGTAAACTCCCGTACGTCCGTAGGGAGGTAGAAAGTTAACAGCTTCGCGTTCACTATAAGGCTGTATTTCTTGCCATTTCCCATCTATCCAAGCATCGAAAGGACGCTGTAATCCCAGAAAAGTTGTCCGCATCACCGTAACACCAGCACCGCCAGAACCAGAAACTAAATAACTCAGATGAATCTTTTCTGCTTCATCTAATTGCTCGATACCTTGACGTACCATGCTATTAGAAATGCCTGGAAAAATGCCAGTATTAATAATCGCCGTAACACCAGCAGCAGCGGCTTGTTCTTGATAATTAAGAGCTTTACTGGTGTAGGAACGATGATCGCTAACATCTACATAGTTAACGCCTTGGGCAATACAGGTTTCCAGAACATTAGTATCTCGGTAATGAAATGGCCCAGCACAGTGGATAACTAAGTCTGAGTTTGCGATCGCCTCCCTTAGCTTATCAACTTCTGCTAAATCCAATATCAAAAACTGTACTTGCCCTGCCGAAGTCAAGTTAACAGCCTTTCCTATCTCTGGGGAACGCCCAGTGATCGTAATCTGTGCTTGCGTATGGGTAGCTAGATCATGAGCAACACTGCTACCAATTCGCCCCCGTCCTCCTAAAATTAAAACTCGTGTCATTACTCCAGAATAGGAAACACCATTATTATTTCATCAGCTTTCAGTTCTATTTGTCACCTGTTATAAGTATGACTTTGCCTGTCCATAAAGGAAGACTTATAAATTACTCCTAAGCTTTTATTGATCATCAATCAATAGGAGGATGCCAACCGCTAATTACCCAACGTCTACGAGCAACGATGATTACTGAATTATTCATTCGCAGACACACAACTGTAGCCCTAGCGATAGAAGTTAGACCTTCAACCCTCGTACCATCAGCACTCCAAACAAAATGATCAGACCATCTCTGTCCACGGGGATTAAAAAGTGATAAAGTTTCTCCTGTCAAGGGATCTATAGCTTCAGTTAAATCACTCTTAAATTCATTGCATGAACGACAGGCTAAACAAACATTCTCAAAAGTTGTCTCTCCACCTTTAGAAAGCGGCTGAATATGATCATGCGTCATGGGAATTCCGCTATTGGCTTCAGATGTTAAGCAATAGCAGCAACGTGCTTTATCGCTATTCGCAATTTGTTTTCGTAAACTTTCAGAAATGTATGTAGACACAACGATTCAGGAGGCTAGCACATTATATCCACGCCAGCGGAGTAATACTGCTGCCTGGGTTTTACGTAGCATAAAAAGGTCAGCCTCGTGCCGTAGTTCCATCAATTCTAAGCGTTCTGCTTCAGTAAGCGTACCTGTAGAGTTGCCCTCAAGTAGAATGTTGTATCGCTCCATATCAGCTATTGTTTTGTGACTATGGGCTATATGCCATAAACTATTGTTATCCAGCTTGTCCAATGCTGCAAGCTCAGCTTGAAATTCCTCTGGTACATCATCCCATACAGGAGGGCTACCTACTTGTAAAGCATGAATCATCACTTCTTCTAAGGAACGCTGGGTAGCATGGGCAGTATTGACCAAGCGCTGATAAAGTATTTCTGGAATTTGAAGAGTAACAGTTTCAGCAGGCATATTTAGTTACTACCTTTAGCAACTATTTTAACGATAATGTATGTTGCTATGTAGCGATCGCTCTCAAAACTCGGAACTCCAAGCTCAAAACTCGACACTTCTAGTTCTGAACTCGGAACTCCGAGATATTATCTTTGATATTCAGCTAATGTACGCATTTATGCATACATTTTGCTCAACTAATGCCAAAAACTGACTCTACCGTTGACTTTATGGAATCTCTTGCATCCTTTAAAGTCTGGCTAATTGGATGCTTAGCCTGCAAAAACACACGAGCACAATTGCGTCCTGGCATTCCAGAGATAGAGCCACCCGGATGCGTCCCAGCACCAGTTAAAAATAGATTGTCAATTGGGGTTTTGTAGTTTGCTATTTCTGGCAAAGGACGGAAAAACACCATTTGATCTAGTGTCATGTCAACATGGTAGTAATTGCCTTTGTACGCCCCTAATCTTTCTCCCAATTCTGCTGGACTTTCCACACGACGCGCAATAGTCGCATCTTTCACATTGGGTGCATAGGTCGCCAACTTGTCAATCACCCTGTCTGCAACTTTGTTTTTCAACTCATCTGTCCAACCAGTACCTTTTAAACCAGTACCCTCTGCACCCGCAATTTGGTAGGGAGCGAAAAACTCAATCCACAGGGTGTGCTTGCCTGGTGGTGCTAATGTAGGATCTAAGTAGCTAGGCATCACCACATACATGGAGGGGTCAGAATCAGGAATCTCTCCCAAGGTACATTTACTATGAGCCTGTTCCACGTGAGCCACGGAATCTGCAATTAAAATAGAGCCAATGAGATATTCATCTTTGTGCGCGTGGTATGGAAAACGCAGCGGTTCATCTAAAGCCAAATCTATCTTAAGGATAGTTTCGTTATTATTAACGATGCGGCGTTCCAATCTTTCCCATAAATTTGGGTCGGCTGCATCGATATCGCTCTTATCAGTCATTTGTAAAAACAACCGCTTGGCATCGATATTAGAAATTACTCCAGACTTAGCGCGATATTCTGTACCACCAGCAACCCTTACACCAACTGCTTTTTTATCATCAATTAAAATTTTCTCAACGTGCTGGTCTGTCAGGATGACGCCACCTTTGCTTTTAACTAAATTCACTAAAGCTTGTACAAGTGCGCCAGTACCGCCACGAGGTCTAGCCATACCTGGGTCGTGACGCATTGCCATCATGATTGCACCAATAGCAAGGGTTTTTTGCGATGGCGGCGCACCTAGTTCTGATGCAAGTCTAGCCAAAGGTGCTTTGAGAAATTCCTCCTCAAACCACTCGTTAAGTAAATCCTCGGCGCTGGTTAGCATGGTGCGAATAAAGTCCAGCGTTTTGTTTGGAGAACCAATTACTGAAAATAAATCTTTCAGTTTTGTGATGTCGTAATTACCAAGGATATCTATAACTGACTTTGGCGGTGCATTAAACATAGGAATCATTGCACCCAGCGCCCGTTGCCAGTAATCTGTATATTCTGCATATTTTTTGGCGTCACGCTCACTGTAACGGGCGATTTCTGCACAAGTCTTTTCCAGCGACTTGTGACCTAAAAAATACTTGCCATCAGGATGGGGACAAAAAACAACTGGGTCGCACTCTAGATATTCCAAGCCGTATTTTTTCAGTTCTAATTCTTCAACAACTGGCCCTAGGTGAATGAATTCATGATCAATAGCGCATAAGTTAAATTTAAATCCAGGAGCTTCTTGCGGTAAACATTCTTCAGTTGTCGCTGCACCACCCGGAACAGAACGCTTTTCCAGCAGCAAAACACTATAGCCAGCTTTTAGCAAATAAGCAGCACAAACTAGACCGTTGTGTCCTGCACCGATAATTACAACGTCGTACTCTTGCATAATTGTGATTTTAGAATGCGCTAGATTTCTGATATTAGAAAACTTTTAGCAATTTTACATCACTCATTAGGTACAAAAATTAGCTCTTGTAGTTGTTTCTACTACTCAGGAGATATGACAGTTGACGATGATGGTATTTGCCTCACTTGAGTTTCTATCATAAGTGTCATAATCCCTTTTTCTACTTCTAAATCTTTGATCCGAAATACCATATCTTCCCATTTAAAAGATGGTAGGTTTACCAATTCTTTGATTTTTTGCATGATTGCCACAACTAGCTCTATTGAAACGCCCTCACCTTGAGTACAGTTAAAACTTTCTAGCATCAAAGGTTGTGAATGAGTGCGTGGGCGAACCATTCCCATAAAACTTAACGGGCGAGTATTGCCCATTTCTTTTAACAACACCTTTACCCTGAATTCTAGTTTGCCACTATCAGGTAAAAATATCTGAATCTCTTGCGGCTCTAAACTCACAATTTCGCTATCTACCTTCAAATCATAACTTTGTAACTTGCTACGAACAAAGTCTGAACTTAAAGCACAATTAATGTCTGTCTCTAGGAGTACAATACGAGCAATAGTATTTACTGGTTGATTTAGCTCTATTTGACCAAAAAGAGCGCTTAAAGGATTAATGGCAATACTATCTGTTTGCAGTTTAATTTCCTGCACACGGATATCTTCTTTTATGGTCAATCCTTGACCTGTAAATGAAACTCCATCTGCTTGTCCCTGAACTATTTTCAATAGATCTGTTTGCACATCTATATCAATTTGTTCTACTTTATCTAGCTGTTGGGATACCATCCTCTCAGCTTCTTGTGATAGTAATTGCTCCTCAAATCGTTGCTCGTCAGGCATGAATTATGAATCTCCTAATATCCTATTACTGTTTACTGTAGATTGTGGATCTCAGGAACGTATCTATAGGACGATATATCCAAATAGGAGGATAGAATAACCACGCAAAAAGTAATTTTTCACATTTTGATTTTTGCCTAGATAACAATCATTTGCACGCCGCCACGAGGAACAATGGTAATCCCACGACGTACCGGATGTACTGGAAGATTATCAGCAAGGGTTAGTTTAAACCGCGATAATATTGTAGCTAATACTAGTTTCATTTCATACATAGAAAAGACTGCGCCAATGCAACCACGATAACCACCCCCAAAAGGTAAATATTCATGAGGTGAAAATTTTTGATTGAGAAATCTTTCTGGTCTAAATTTGTCTGCTTCTGGATAAGTTTCGGCTCGACGATGGGCTAAATAAATGCAGGGAACTAAAATCGTTCCTGATGTGAATTTATTGCCCATAATTTCTACAGCATCTTTTACCATTCGTGGCGTGCAAATTAAAGCAATGGGGTAAATTCGCAGTGTTTCTTGACAGACGGCGGTGAGGTAGGGTAGTTGTGTAATTGCTTCTGGATTTATTGTATTATCTAAAGTATTTAATTCTTGCATTAGCTGATTTTTAACTTCTGGGTGGGAGTGAATTAAATAGAATACCCAGGCTAATACACCTGCTGTTGTTTCATAGCCTAACAGCAGTAATGAAACTAATTGATCGCGTAATTCTTCGTCTGTCATCTGCTGTCCATTTTCGTCACGCGCCGACATCAAAAGACTAAGAATATCTGTACGTTCGGCATCATTTTGCCAACGTCTTTCGTGAATTTCTGCGTAAATAAGTTTGTCAATTTGCTGTCGCCTTCTCAAGAAACTCCCCCAAGGACTCCATGCACCGAAATCTTGTTGCAATATGGGGAAGAAAAACAAGCTAGAATACCAAGGTTTAGTTACGTCTTCTAACAAAGAACTCAGTTGTGTTTTTAATTGTTGGTAACGCAGACCAGGACTAACACCAAATACCACTTCCAAGATAATTTGTAAAGTGATATCAGACATCAAGTTATGTATAGAAACTATTGTACCTAATGTCCAATCTTTTGTAACTCTTTCAGTAATTTGACAAATTGATTGCCCATAAGATTTAATGCGATCGCCATGAAAAGCTGGTAACAATAACTGTCGCTGTCGATGATGCGATCGCGTCTCTTTTAAGACAATTGAATTCTCACCAAATAAGGGTTTAAATACATGAGTTGCTTTCTGAAAATCTAACTTTTGTGCAGGCACAGCAAAACAATCACTAATTGCTTGGGGATGGCTAAAAAATACTACTGGCGGTGACTTTAACCCAATTACTCGCACTGTAAAAGTATCACCATATTTAGCAGCACAATTTTCTAAAAATTGCGTAGGTTGAGTAATTAATTGCAGCGTTTGTAACAACCCTGGTGTGCGTAGCTCGTTAGATCCTTTCATTATAAATTTAATACTTTTAGGATTTAAGTCTTTATAAGAGGTCGTAATTAATTAGTATTAAGTTTTATAAAGTTTATCAAAATTTACATGAATCTACAGAGGGATTTTGCGAAAAAGCTTCCCAAAAATATTTTGAGCAGACACTACCGAAATTCTATCTTTTGGTTGTTTTATTAAAAGCCACTTGAAGTGTATGGCATTGGTAATTCTTCCCTATCCCCCATGCCCAAAAATTCTATCCTTTGTCTTGAAAAGTTTTGCGCCGAAAAACCTGAACACGCAAACTTTTCGCTGTTTTGAAAAGCTTTCTACAGCGAGTTTCCGAGCTACGTAACTTTTTGTCTGTGGATGGAGTTTTTTATACTCACATAATTTTTTGTGACTTCTTCAACTAACTGAAAAGTATCCATTCTTGTTGGGAGACGATTGAAGATACTTATCTTGATGTTGTGAAAAAGCAATAAACTGTTACAACCTGAAAGATGTAAAATTTTTGTTAAATTCAACGAGCATCTACATTTTACCCTCTTCTTATAAGGTACTCAGCATGACTGCAATCTCTCCAAAGGCATCTTCAGCGCTTCCTGATTTTTGTGAAGGAATCCAATATTTTAGTGAAGCGCTACCAGCTTTTGAAACTTATGGTGCGAAACCTGCTATAGAGTCGGGTAAAGTAGCGATCGCAGCTCCCACAGATCCCGCAGCTGTATATCAAACTTTACTGGCTGCTGATGCCCTACGCTACCTGACATTACAAGTCACTGGTAGTAAAGCTTCTGGACATCCGGGCGGATTTGCCAGCCAAGCAGAAGCTTACGCGGCTCTGGTCATGCTGGGATACAAAAATATTATCACCGAAGTCGGACACCACGCCCCCGGATTTTATAGTGCAATGTTCCTCGATCGCTCTTTAGAGGATATGGGGATTTTCACAGTTCAACAATTGCGCGATCGCTTCCGAGAAAAACATGGACTCTTAGGACACCTTTCCGGTTTCATACCTGGTATTCTCGCACCAGCAGGGCCCTTGGGACAAGGACAACACTTTGCAATGGCGGCTGCATTGCTACACCCAGATAAGTTATTTCCCTTTACAGTTGGTGATGGAGGGCTGGGTGAGCCTTATATTGTAAGTGCGATCGCGCATTTCCATACTGCTTATCCAAATGCTACTAACTTCTTGCCGATACTGGTATGGAACGGTTACAGCCAAGAACACCACAGCATGGTTTCTCTCAAAACCAACGAACAGATGCAGGCATACTGGCAAGGTAACGGCTTTGATGAAGTCATATTAGTGGATGCCAAAGACTTTGACGATCAAAACCAACCAGGCGATTACGTTGATAGCACCGCCTTTTCCTTCGAGCAACGTCTAGCATTTACCAAAGCAGTACTTTCCGGTGTAGATAAAGCAGCGCGATCGGCTCTTGGCGGCAAACTTACCGTCTTCATCATTAAACAACTCAAAGGTGCAGGAGTCCACGCGCGGGGCGCAAAATCTCACAACCTCTATGCTAAAGATACGTTGGATGCTCCCCATATAATCAGCGCATTGCAAACCCGTGCTTTAACAGCTGAAGCTTGGCAATTAGTAAGGACAAATGCAGAACGTGCTGGTGGAGGCCCCGCAGCGAAAACAGTAGTGACAGAATTTGAATTACCATTACCAGACTTAGGCGAATTACCTTTAGAAGAATATCCAGTAGGTGGCGAATCCAAAGTTTCCACAACAGCGATGGGACGATTAGTGGGAATTGTTGGAAAGAAGGATCAAAATTTCCTCGTCACCAACGCCGATGGTAACGAAGCATCTGGAATTGCTAACATCAACCAAGCACTCAAAATTATCCATCCCACAACCGACGACTTATATAACCAAGCACCAAACGGACAAGTTTACGAACCTTTGAGCGAAGATGCTTGTGCAGGTTTAGCTGCTGGTTTGGCGTTAATGGGTGCGAGAACTTTATGGTGTTCCTACGAATCTTTTGCCATCAACGGATTACCAATTTGGCAAACTGTTACCCAAGCAATGGCAGAATTGCGGCGTCCAACTCCCTCGACAATTACTTTATTCACAGCTGGCGCATTAGAGCAAGGGCGCAACGGTTGGACTCATCAACGTCCAGAGATTGAAGCTTACTTTGCTTCGCTGATGCGAAATGGAAATGTTTTCCCATTATTTCCCCCCGATGCTAATAGTATCCAAGCCTGTTATGACTGGGCGTTGAAAACTAAAAATAAGGGAATTGTAATTACTGCAAGTAAATCACCTCTGCCAATTCGCACTACTTTAGAACAGAATCGTCAAGGGTTGCGGGATGGTGCGGTGCTATTGCATGAAGTTGCTGGTGATAAGCAAGTTGTGTTTGCAGTTATTGGCGACATGACATTAATGCCAGTGTTTGAAGCTGCTGCTTTCTTAGAAAATGAAGGTATTGGCGTGAAGATAGTTTCTGTAATTAATCCTCGACAGTTATATCGTCCTGATGATACCGCCTGGGAGACTTGTTCAGAACCAGAAGGCGGTTTTTTAGATGATGCGAAATTTGCCGAATTATTTGATGGTGATGCGTTAATTGCTGTGACAGGTGGTGCTGCGGCGATGCTGGAACCGATTCTGTTGCGGAGTAACTGCAAGCGCGATACCTTCGCTTGGAAGCGTGGAGAAACTACAGCAAGTGCTGGTGAGTTGATGGCGTTTAATGGATTGACTGCTGAGGCGTTGACAAAACGTGCGATCGCGTTAGTGCATTAAGCTAGGTTTTATTAAGTAGAAAAGTCTGAATCTTTAACCGCAGATACACGCAGATAAGCGCACGGAAATTGGCGTTTTAATGAGTGTATCTGCGGTTTTTATTGTAATTATTTTTTTGTATATTTTTATATATAAATAATTACTAAAATATTTTATGTACAATCTAGAAATCAAAATTGATGGACAATTTGTCAATAATTTTTATAATGGTTCTATTTATGATTTAGTTTTTATTGACTTAGAATTTTGGCCGCATTATGTAGAGGGAAAGGCAGTACAAAAAATATATGGATATACCATTACTCGGCTTCTCAAAACAAGTAAGCAGCAATATATAAAAATTAAGTTTTTAGAATTTGAAGCTGAGGAAAGGGAACTTGTCGAGGAAATTGTAAAAGATATTGACTGGAGTTTAGACTAAAGCAAACGAAAATAGCTCGACAGAGGATTTGATTAATTTCATGTCGAACAGCCATAGGATGAATTAAGCACAGAAGCATTAATCAGTATTTTTAGATACTTTCTTAGGCTTAGTAAAGCCTTTTTTAACAATAGGATAACGAGTTCGTTGCTGTCGGGGTCTGCCTGGAGTCCAACCAGGAGACTTTCCTCTGGGTTTAGGAGCAGTGGCGGGTGTTCCAATCCGAGCCAAAACTGTTGCAAAGCAGTTAGCGACTCGACCAGGGGATAAATTTTGGGCAGGTTTTTGCCAAGGTAGGGGGCAATCTTTGATACTTTCTTTGGCTAACCACACCTGCCACGAGAGCAAAGGCATCAAATCACTCCAACATTGGGACTGCTCTGGAGTAGAAAAATGGGGTAGAGTCCAATGCAATCGTTGTTTCAAGAAACGATACCAGTGGTCAATAGCAAAGCGGCGTAAATACTGATGCCAAATTTCGGATAGAGCGGGTATCTGCTGCCCTACCCAAACCAGCCATAAGGGTTTGGACTCTTTGAGGCGACCTTCGCCTGTGCGCTCAACTTGAATTACATGCATAGAGTGTTGAGCAGACTGTTGGAAGTGAAGATGACACCACAAACGCAGGCTGATCTGTCCCAACTTTGGATGATTGACCTCTATGATTTGGTCAGGTAAGCGCCATGTTGTTGAGTCGTTGAGCTTGAATTTATCACCGTGAACACGAGGAC
>NZ_WVID01000039.1 GCF_010091925.1 Nostoc sp. B(2019)
CCACCTTGTTTGTGTCTCAAACAACCTTCGCCATCCGAAAATTATCTCATGTGCCAGTTCAAAGGGCGGAATGTGGGCTGGATGTTCTTCTCCCAGCATTTGACGCCAGAGTGCCAAAGCTTGGATTAAAAGGGGTTCGGCTTCACTATATCTGCCTTGAGAAAAGTAGAGTACTGCTAGATTTTTGAGGCTAGAGGCGACATCTGGATGTTCTTCTCCCAGCAACTTGCGCCAGAGTGCCAAAGCTTGGATTAAAAGGGGTTCGGCTTCGCTGTATCTGCCTTGCGAACAGTAGAGTTCCGCTAGATCGTTGAGGCTAGTGGCGACATCTGAATGTTGTTCTCCTAAACGCTGTCTAGTTATTTCTAGACACTCCTCACGCCAAGGTGCTGCTTTGTCATACAATCCCTGACCTTCGTAAAATCGAGCGTTGCCGACGAATGTCCAAATTAAATCATCATCGCTGACGTATTCAATTAGATTCTTCCCTACTTCAGATATATGAGGTATGGCAGGGGTGACATCAGTGATTTGCTCAAGAGTGGGAGTTTCAGAAATATCTTTGGCAACTGTTACCATTACCCGACAAAGCGATCGCTTAAATTCCTCTGCCTGTTCTAAATCTGTACACTTATATTGGAAAAACTCCCGCAGCAGTGGATGCAGTTGGTAGATTCCCTCACCTTTGCGCTGGAGTAAATGCAGATTCAGCAAGCTATCGTCTCTAATCTCCTCTAAATCTTCGGCATCTTCTTCTGGTAAACACTGTTCCACTAAGTTCCAAGGTATGGGTGCAGCGGCAAATAAACTTAGCAAACAACCCAACTGCTTGTCTTCGTCCTCTAATTCTTGCCAACTCAACTCAAATGCTGCTAACACACCCTTTTGTGCTGTCATATTATCTTCTGACTTGGGCTTAGAGAGGGAACGCTCATCTAGTCGCTTGTTCTCCAACCGTCGCAACATTTCTGCTAAAGACAAGTCCTGTTTCCGCGCGAGATATCGCCCCACTAATTCCAAACCTAAAGGTAAATATCCCAGCCACTCACACAATTGATTGGCTACAGCTAATTCTCTTTCAATTCGTTCCGGTGTCTTTTGGAGTAAAGACTTTAATAACTCCAGCGCCGCCTCTGGTTGCAGTACATCTAAAGATAATAGTGCTATGCCTCCAAAGTATTGACGTGTGGTTATCAGCACTTTAAACCGGGAAGATGACGACGGTAGGTAAGGCTTGACTTGCTGGTATTCGGTGACATCATCTAGTACTAATAGCACTTCTCCTTCACGCCAAAGCCGAAAGCAATATTGCAGCGCGGGTAAATCCAAATCTTCTGGTGGATTCAAATCAAGCTGCGTTCTGGCAAACTGCACAATTTGAATGCCCACATCCCCAGTTTTTGCTAGCAACCAGCAAATTCCACCCTTGTAGATTTTACGGTAAGCGATCGCATATTGCAAAGCAAGTTCTGTTTTACCAACTCCACCCATCCCAGCAACAGCCGCAATTGCTACGCGGTCATTTTGCTGCAACAACTGATGGAGGTTTTGCAGTTCTTCTTCACGCCCGACAAACTTTTCCACCCCACTCAGGGGTAAATTCTGCGGTATTTCTGTATGGGGATTTAACTTTGCCTGTTCCCGTTCAGGCGAGTTTAGTCAAGAAGGGGGAGTATTGTAGTTGATAGTAATCGGGCTATTTTCTACAGCTTGAAAGATGGGAGCTTTACTGTCATTGTTTTGAAAAGCTTCGCCACCATAAACATTTTGAACATTCTTGCCTTCAACCTTGCCAATGTTAATTTCCTGGTGAATCTCTGTAGCCAGGCTTTGAACTTCCTGAGCAAATTTAGAGTCTGTGTCCATAGCTACCTGTAAATAGGCAGCAATAACGTTGACATCTTCCTTTGAAGCTTCTTGAGACTTTGCCAGTGCTTCCTCAACTTTCAGCGTTCCCTTGAACTTCTGCAAAATTTTCTGGCGTAGCCGTTCTAATTTTTCTAGAACACCTTCTGTCAATTTTTCTACGGTTTTTTCTATAGCCTTAGTACATACTAGAGTGGCAATTCCAGCCGCCGTTAGTGTTACAGGCTCCATAATTTAGTAATGATATGCGAAATTACACTGTTAAATATTTTACCCTAGCTCTATCTTCTCTACAAAGAAATCGTCAGGGTACAGCGTTTTACTGGTAAGTTTGACTTAAAGCAGTTGCGCGATCGCCATTGTTACAATTGCAAGGATTGTGGGTGGTTAACAAGAGTTTCTGCTGTGAATCTATTACAAACGCGCTCTGTTTCTCTAGAACGTTTCATAGTTAAACTGGGTGTGTTGGAACAAAAGAATCAGGAAGCAGTCGTGTTAGCGTTGGCTGTTGTAGTTCAATTTAGTGTAAACTGCTCATCTAACTTTGCAGTAATACCTGAAATCGTTTGTCATTACGAATGCTATCAAAATTAGAGTCTGTTTTCACTCTTTCTCCGCATTCTTCAGGATTTAGATTGATAGCTTGTTGTAAATTATAGACTGCTTGCTCAATATTCCCCTGCAATGCATAACAGCGAGCCTTTTCATACCAAGCTTGGTATAAGTCTGGGTTGAATTCTATAGCTTTGTTATAAGAGGCGAGCGCTTCTTTTTTTCTTCCTAAATTACACAGTGTATTGCCTCGGTTATACCAAACTTCGTGTAAGTTTGATTTTGATTCTATAGCTTGGTCATAAGAAGCAATCGCTTCTTCAAATCTGTTTAAATTCGACAATCTTAAGCCTCGATTATTCCAAGCTTGGTAAAAGTCTGGTTTAAATTCTATGGCTTTATCGTAAGAAGTGATAGCTGCTTTAAAATTTCCTAAAACAGACAGCGTATTGCCCCGATTGTACCAAACTACATGGTCATTAGGTTTGAATTCTATGGCTTTATCGTAAGAAGTAATAGCTTCTTCAAATCTTCCTAAATTAGATAGTGTGTAGCCTCGATTATTCCAAGCTTCGTGCTTATCAGGTTTGAATTCTATGGCTTTGTCATAAGAGGCGATCGCTTCTTCTTCCCTAACTAAATTATCCAGCGCAATGCCCCGGTTGTACCAAGATTCGTGTGAGCTTGGTTTAAATTCTATAGCTTTGTCGTAAGAGAAGATCGCTTGTTGAAATTTTCCTAAATAAAATAGCTCATTACCTTTTAAAAACCATATTAAACTAGACTCAGGTGATATATTTATAGCTTTATCAAAGCTAGCTAATGCTTCTTTATAGCGACCTAATCGAGAAACTTTATTACCAAAACTAATCAGTGATTCCTGCATTTGTGTAGGGTAACGTTCTGCTAGTTTTAGCAGCAAGCGCGATAAACGCAAAATGTATTCTCCTGCTTCTACCTGCTTTCTCTTTGCCTCAATTTGTCCATCATGGGGTTCTGAAATGCGTTCACTATGAATCAACAAGTTAGTCGCAATCCGAATTTGCCGCCAATACTGTAATTGCTGCCAAAAATTTCCACCTGCTAACATTCGTGCTGTCGCTTGCACGGTAAATTGCTGAAGTTCGATGTCAAATTTTCGCAGCAAATCCACAGCATCATAAATGTAACGGTTTGCCGGATATTTCCGCACGGCTTTTTTGTAGCGTTCTTCCCAAGTGTCTTTTAGAGTGTGTTGATAAGTTTTGAGACTTAAAGGTTGTTGATTGTTTTTCAAGCTGCGGAGATTCTCGACAACATTTCTAAAAGTGCGGTCATTGCGGCTAGCTAATGCGGGGTAATCTTCAACCTTGGCGGAAATATTTGTGTTGGGAATGGTTTCATTGAACAACTCAATAATTGCGTTATCTTCTGGTTTCGCCAACTCGTAACGAGTAAAGCGATTCCACAACTGCGGGTATTTCTCCCATTGGAGTTTGTCCCAATAAGTTGGTTCTCCCTCAAAGTCTGAAATTCTCTCAGTTCGCGCCGTAGCAATTACCCGAATTTCTGCCTTACCGCAAAACTTTTCGTACTTCTCCAACGCTTGCAGTAATCGCTCTTGCAATGGTACTTTTAATCTTTGTACAGGAATTTTCTCTGCTTCTGGCGATATTTATTCATGACCGCGCTGCATCTTCTGGTTAAGATCATCTAGGAAAAATAGCAACTTCCGGTCTGTGCCAATCTCTGATGACAACTGCGCTGGAAAATCTAGCCATTCTCCCGGCTTGAGGAACAAAACTGTCCAACCTTCTTGGTTGAGATGATTTGCCAATTCTGTTGCTTCTCGCGTTTTTCCCAGCCCACTCTGTCCTAAAATCAATACCCAGCGCGATTCTTCTTTCTCCAACAACTGTTTTAATTCGTGACAAACGTTGCGATTAGTCACTCGTACTTGGTAAGCAATATTTCTATCAGCCAAGGGGTCATTATCATCCCCGCCAAGAATCCGCTGTAACACATCTTGACTTTGTGGCTTAATCACCTCAAAAGGAAAATTTGAAGAGGGAATGCGTTGCTGGCGGTGTCGCCATCTTAACCACCAAATAAAACCTGCAACTACAGGAATTATTGCAGACAGACCACCAGAAATGAGTGTGTTAATGAACTCTCTGTAGTCTTGGTAGAATTTTTGAATTGTCTGTATATCCAACACAGGGTTGATGGCTAGAGGTGATTAATATGGCGACACTTGAATGGATTATACCAACTGCTGCTTAAACACCATCGACCTGCAATGTGAATGCATCGGCTTGCAATGTGAATGCATCGACCTGCAATGTTATTGCATCGACCTGCAATGTGAATGCATCGACCTGCAATGTGATTGCATCGGCTTGCAAGGAACTTCCAATTGAAAAACGCTGTAATATTCCTCAACAACACCATCATTTCTTTTCGTAATTGTTTACCCTGAAGCGGTATTTATTTAATTCGTAATTCGTAATTCGTAATTTTTGGGTTTCATGCTGCTTACTATCGCAACGACACACTTCCCAGCAACAGAGTTAGGCTATCTGTTGCATAAACACCCTGACCGCTGTCAGTCTTTTTCTCTTTCTTTTGGACAGGCGCACGTCTTTTACCCGGAAGCAAATACCCAGCGATGCATGGTAGCGTTGCTGTTGGATGTTGACCCTGTAAAATTGGTGCGGGGACGCAGTGCTAGGCTGGAACAATATGTGAACGATCGCCCTTATGTTGCTTCTTCATTTTTAAGTGTAGCGATCGCTCAAGTATTTAGCACGGCTTTAGGAGGTCGCTGCAAAGAGTTCCCAGAACTAGTACAAACTCCTATTCCTTTGACAGCGAAACTATCTGTTTTACCTTGTCGCGGGGGTGAAAATTTTTTGCGAGAACTGTTTGAGCCATTGGGTTACAGTGTGAGTGCCGAAGGTCACATTTTAAATGAGGAATTCCCTGAGTGGGGACAAAGCCAATACTTTACGGTCGAACTTCAGCACACCTTACCCTTGAGCGATTTGTTAAGTCACCTCTACGTTTTGATTCCAGTATTGGATGATGATAAGCATTACTGGGTAGGCGATGAAGAAATTGAAAAGTTACTGCGTCATGGCGAAGGTTGGTTAACTGCACATCCAGCGCGAGAACAAATTACCAAGCGTTACCTAAAACGACAGCATCGCTTAACTCGTCTGGCTTTAGCCCAACTAGCAGAGGAAGACAATCCCGATCCCGATAGTGCTGAGGAAACTCATGCCCAGGAAGAAGCAGCAGTAGAAAAGCCAATTAGTTTAAATCAGCAGCGGATGAATGCGGTGATTGCTACTTTGAAGCAAAGGGGTGCAAAACGGGTGATTGATTTAGGCTGTGGTCAGGGAACTCTGCTGAAACTCCTGCTTAAAGATGGTTCTTTCGAGCAAATTGCGGGTGTCGATGTTTCATACAGGGCGCTAGAAGTCGCCCAAGAACGATTAGACCGTCTGCATCTGCCTCGCAATCAATGGGAACGTTTTCAATTAATCCAGAGCGCACTCACCTATCAAGATAAACGCCTTAGTGGCTACGATGCTGCTACGGTGATTGAGGTAATTGAGCATCTTGATTTGCCGCGTTTGGGGGCATTTGAGCGAGTCTTGTTTGAGTTTACCCAACCCAAAACCGTAGTGGTGACAACGCCAAATATTGAGTACAACGTCAAATTTGAGAACTTACCTGCGGGGAAACTACGACATAAAGACCACCGCTTTGAATGGACGCGTGTAGAGTTTCAAAACTGGGCAAACCAAGTAGCAGAAAGCTTTGGCTATACTGTAGCATTTCAACCTGTAGGCACAGAAGACCCAGAAGTCGGCTCACCCACACAGATGGCAGTGTTTAACCATAATTCCTAATTTCATCCTACTTATTTCTTCCTTTGCGCCCTTCTCTACGAGACGCTACGCGAAGGCGTCTTGGCGGTAGCCTGCGGCAAGCCGCTACGCGTCTACGTTAAAAAAAAACTATGAAAATAACTATTCCTGAACTATCCCTAATTGTCCTCATCGGTGCTTCCGGTTCCGGTAAGTCAACTTTTGCCCGTAAGCACTTTCAACCCTTCGAGGTGCTTTCCTCAGACTTTTGTCGGGGGTTAGTTTCCAATAATGAAAATAGCCAGTCTGCTACCAAAGATGCCTTTGAGGTGTTACACTTCATTGCTGCCAAGCGGCTAGCAGCAGCTAAACTGACTGTAATTGATGCTACCAACGTGCAGATGGAAGATCGCAAAATTCTATTGCAAATGGCACGACAATATCATTGCTTTGCGATCGCGATCGTTCTCGACCCCCCAGAAGAATTATGCCATGAACGCAACCAACAACGGAGCAATCGCCAGTTCGGCTCCCATGTAGTGCGGCGTCATAGCCAAATGTTACGGCGTTCTCTACGTGGTTTAGAAAAGGAAGGTTTCCGCTATGTCTACACTCTCAACTCTCTAGCAGAAATTGAATCTGTTGAAATCGAACGCCAACCCCTCTGGAATAACCTGAAACACGAACACGGCCCCTTTGACATCATTGGCGACATTCATGGCTGTTGTGACGAACTTGAAACATTACTCCAACAATTAGGCTATGAGAAGGGCAGAGGGGCAGGGGAGCAGGGGAGCAGGGGGGAAGAATTTGCTTCCACTCTCTGGGACACTCCTACTTACTACCACTCCCAAGGACGGAAAGTTGTTTTTTTGGGTGATTTAGTAGACCGTGGCCCGCGCATCTTAGATACAGTCAAGCTGGTACGAAACATGGTTGCTGCTGGTACAGCTATCTGCGTTCCTGGTAATCATGAAAACAAGCTGTTGCGGAAACTACGAGGTAAAAATGTCCGAGTCAATCATGGGTTAGAGCAAACCCTAAATGAAATTGAGGCGTTACCCGATGAAGTGCGCGAACCCTTCACCAAAGAACTGCAAAAGTTTCTAGATTCCTTAATCAGTCACTACCTCTTAGATGACGGGCGGTTAGTGGTGGCTCACGCGGGGATGAAACAAGAAATGCAGGGACGGGGATCTGGTGCGGTGCGGGAGTTTGCTCTGTATGGTGAATCCACTGGCGAGATTGATGAGTTTGGCTTACCCGTCCGCTACAACTGGGCGGGAGAATATCGGGGTGAAGCGATGGTAGTTTACGGGCATACTCCTGTACCAGAAGCAGAATGGTTAAATAACACTATTGATGTTGATACAGGTTGCGTCTTTGGCGGCAAACTCACCGCCCTCCGCTATCCAGAAAAGGAATTAGTGAGCATTCCGGCTGCTCGTGTATACTGCGAACCTGTGAAACCTTTGGTACAAAACACAGTCACACGCACATCTCAACAGGAACTTGATGATGTTTTGCACATTGAGGATGTATTGGGTAAACGCCTCATCAACACGCGACTTAAACCCAACATTACCATTCGGGAAGAAAATGCGATCGCAGCTTTAGAGGTAATGAGCCGTTTTGCCGCTAATCCGAAATGGCTGATTTACCTACCTCCCACTATGTCTCCTGTGGAAACATCTTCAACACTGGGATATTTGGAACATCCAGCGCAAGCCTTTGCTTACTACCATCAGGAAATTACTGAAGTAGTTTGCGAAGAAAAACACATGGGTTCACTGGCGGTGGTAGTGATTTGCCGGGATTTAGTAGCTGCCGAGAAACGGTTTGGTGTGGTAGATGAAGGTATCGGTATCTGCTACACCCGCACAGGAAGACGCTTCTTTGATGATCCAGCATTAGAAGCGGAACTATTGGCGCGGGTAAATGCTGCCCTTTCCCAAAGCGGCTTTTGGGAGGAGTTTAATACCGATTGGGTGTGTCTAGACTGTGAATTGATGCCCTGGTCAGCCAAAGCACAGGGATTACTACGAGAACAGTATGCACCTGTGGGAGTGGCATCACGCCTTGCTCTTAATGATGCTGTTAGCTTATTGCAACAAGCAAGCGATCGCAACGTTGAGGTTAGTACTCAACTCAGCCATTACCAGCAACGTGCAGAGATGGCGCATCAGTACATCACCGCCTACCGTCGCTACTGCTGGTCTGTCACCGATATTTCTGATCTAAAACTCGCACCCTTCCACATCCTGGCAACAGAGGGAGCCGCTCACATCGACAAAGACCATCGCTGGCATGTAGAGCAAATCGCCAAAATCTGCCAATCAGACCCCGCCTTACTCCTAGCAACTGCCTATAAGGTGATAGATTTGACTGACCCCAGCAGCCAGGCGGAGGGTATTCATTGGTGGGAACAACTGACTGCTGCGGGTGGTGAAGGTATGGTTGTCAAGCCAATGCAATTTATTGTCCAAGGTAGTCGCGGTATTGTGCAGCCTGCGGTGAAGTGTCGCGGACAAGAATATCTGCGGATTATCTACGGTGTGGAATACTCAGCGCCGGAGAATCTACAACGTCTGCGACAACGTGGGCTATCCCTCAAGCGTTCTCTGGCGATGCGGGAGTTTGCTCTGGGTGTTGAAGCATTAGAGCGATTTGTCTCCCATACTCCGCTGCGCCGCGTGCATGAATGTGTTTTCGGGATTTTGGCGCTAGAGAGTGAACCTGTTGATCCGCGACTATAGTACAACACAGTTTAGTTAAAGATTGTTTGTACAAATTTCATGCGTGTAGAGACGTTGCAATGCAACGTCTCGGAGCGAGGTTATTGAGGTGCTATTAATAAACTTCAGGGTTGACGCAATAAGGCAAACGATCGCCTGTAAGTCCAGCGATTAAGTGAGCGATCGCGATCTAGGAATTAAGTTACATTACCCTAAAGCAATATCTAAAAACATCATGACTACAAAGCCCAACATTACACCGATAGTTCCTTCTTTTTCTAAGCCTTTGCGATGAGATTCGGGGATAATTTCATCACTAATCACAAACAACATTGCTCCTGCTGCAAAGGCCATCGCCCAAGGTAAAACAAAATTAGCAACACTCACCACACCTACACCAATCAAACCGCCAATTGATTCAACTAAACCTGTAAGCAGAGATATCCACACTGCATAGCCTGGTGAATACTTCTCAGATACTAAAGATAATGCCACTACTAAACCTTCTGGGATGTTTTGTAAACCAATTCCCAAAGCTACAGGTATACCATCGCTAATGTTGTTATTAGCAAAATTAACTCCTACAGCTAAACCTTCCGGGAAGTTGTGAATAGTAATTGCGGCAATAAATAGCCAAATTCGCTGGAGGTTATTACGGCGAACATTTTCTTGTCCTTTAAAGAAATGTTCGTGAGGTAAAAACCGATGCGCCAGTTGCAAAAAAACTCCGCCTAGCAGCATCCCCGCAACAATAATTAAAGCTGCACTAGCTTGGGATTGACCTTGAGCTGTTGCTGCTTCTTTTGCTGGCACAATTAGGGAAAATGATGTTGCTGCTAACATCACTCCCCCACCAAACCCCAGCATGATTCCCTGCACTCGCTGTGTGAGATTTATTGGTAACAAAACTGGTAAGGCACCGATGACTGTGGCAAGTCCTGCACCTAAACTAGCGTAGGCGTAGCCCGCCGCAGGCATCGCACCGATTACAAGGCTTTCCATACCTGGGATTCTTTATCCAATTTTCTAAATAAATCATAGTCGAAATGATTATGATTTGTAACTAACACCATAAAAAAGTCGCAGACATTTTTCAGCCTGCGACTGGCAAAAATATATCTTTAGAAGGATGAATTATTGAATCAAACCTAAATATCAAGAGTGATTACCAAATAAATGGAATCAAGCGAACGCTGGATTGTTGGTACTCGGCATAGTCTGGATACTTAGCGGACATTGATTGGTCTTTTTGAGATATACGTTGGAGATAAGTAAATAAGACTATTGCTGGTATTAAATAAGCCCAAGGTGAACCAGCCACTACACTAAAACTTAGATACCGCAACAAATCGCCTAAGTAATTAATATTACGAGAAAATCGCCAGATCCCATCACGAATTAGCCCCGCACCGTACTGCTTCGCGGTAAGCTTTTGGACATCAGCGGTGGCATTGATTAGCGTACCAAAAGTATACAGCGGCAGTGCGATGGCAGCCGTCGTCATCGATAGGGGGACGGGATTGGTAAATGCCAGATATCCCGGTAGGGCATACAAAAACCCAACCAAAAATAATACAAAGACGAACCCACTTACTCCTATAGGTTCATTAAATATCTGTCGCCGCTGGGGATAAAACCACTGTTCCAGTAGCCACCAGAGACAATAGCTAATGTGCAGACAAAGATAGATGACCTGTCGAAAGTCTTGGATACCAAAGACGACAGCAAAAGCTACTAAGCAGACAATTGTGATAACTTTTGCTGTGTTAATTGCTGTGAGTGCTGTCACCCTAGTTTTTTCAACGTTGGCAGTGTTTTGCATGGGTTTAGCAAAGTAATCTTTTTTTAAATATGAGTACTTTTATGTTCGTCGATTAACCAAGGTAGCGCTAGCTTGGTCAACTGGCATAAGTACAACTTCATTGATATTGACATGAGGCGATCGCGTCACGCAAAAAAATATCACATCAGCTACATCATCTGAGGTGAGGGGAGTAACTCCTTGGTAAACCTTTTTGGCACGTTCAGTATCACCATGAAAGCGCACATCGCTAAATTCTGTCTCTACCATACCTGGGTCAACAGAAGTTACGCGTACAGGGGTTCCCAATAGGTCTTGTTTTAAGCCTTCAGAAATTGCTCTGACAGCAGCTTTGGTAGCACAGTAGACATTACCACCAGGATAAGTTTGATGTCCGGCGATGGAACCTAGATTTACTACATGACCACGACCACGACTTACCATTCCAGGAACAATATGACGGGTGAGATAAAGCAAACCCTTAACGTTAGTATCAATCATTTCTTCCCAGTTTTGGAAGCTGCCTTCGTGTAACTTGTCTAAACCACGACTCAGACCAGCGTTGTTAATTAGGATATCGATATCAGACCAAGCAGGCGGTAGGGTAGAGATAGCAGATTCAACAGCAGCGCGATCGCATACATCTAATTGTAATAAATGAATCTCAATGCTGAACTCGTTTGTGAGTGCATCTGCTAACTCTTGCAAACGTGACCACCGCCGCGCCGCCAAAATCAGTTTCGCACCTGCACCCGCGAAGATTCTGGCACAAGCAGCACCAATACCACTACTTGCACCAGTAATCAAAACTATTTGATTTTGTAGGTTAATCATTATTAGTCAAAAGTCAAGAGTCCAGTTCCAATTGTCCAATAATTTGGAACTCACGCGAATTCACTTTTATCATGTCTAGGGTGAGACTAGGAAGACTGGCAAAGGCTGAAATAAACAGATAAGTAGAAGGGCTTAATTAAATCAGAGCTATTAGTAAGCGGCTCTAGCCCTTACTAACCTTATATAGAGCGATAAATCGCTCTCTGCGAGACGCTACGCGAACACTACAAACAAAAGTTTTATCTTGCATTTAATTACGTCTACCTACTTACATTTTCTTAAAAATGTAATATTTCTTTTTTGTTGACTGTCAGTAAACCAAAAACTTTCTACTGAAATTTTCTTTTAGAAGTTAGCGTAATTATTCTAATAATCTAAACTTTTATGTCTGAGGTAAATAACTTGAAAAGTGTAAGTTTAAAATTATATCTCATAATCTTTTGATTTCTCCTTACTAGAATATTCTCGGTAGCCTGTTTCATATATCTGCTTTGTTAAACAATCCGAAGAAAAAGCAGCGATGAAAATGCTCAACAGTAGCCAACAACAAACACTTGCTAACGGTGAAAATACCTTTTCACAGCTTTTCTCCAAACCACCGATGCTGTCTAGCGGGAGGATAATGTGGAGCGAGATGAGCCTGGAGCAGCACTACCTACCATCGGGGGAAACTCCTGAGTATTCTCTCGAACAATTTGCCATCACCATTAATCTTGGTCAGAGTTTGCAGGTGGAGCGAACCCTAGATAGACATCTGCAAACAGGGTTAATGTTTACGGGTGCTGTAGGGCTTTGTCCAATGTATACTTCCCAAGCAATCCGTTGGGATAGGGATGCCAATGTTCTATTTCTCAATTTGGAGCATGAATTACTGACTCGCAATGCTATAGAGTTGCTGGATACGGATCAATATGAGATGCTACCGCATCTGATCACCCAAGATGCACTGATTTATCAAATTGGACTAGGACTGAAGGCACAACTTAAAACCAATGGTTCAGGTAGCCGTCTTTATGCTGAATCAGCTGCGACGTTTTTAGCTGTTCATCTTTTGCAAAACTACTCAAATCGACAATCTTCTATACGGGGATATGCAGGAAGTTTACCGCAACAGCAGCTAAAAAAAGCAGTTGATTATATCCAGGATAATTTAGCACAGGAAATTTATCTTGATGCGATCGCTAATTATCTTGGTATTAGTCGCTATTACTTTTGTCGATTATTTAAGCAATCTACAAGTCTTAGTCTACACCAGTATGTGATTCAACAGCGAGTAGAAAGGGCAAAGCAACTACTGCTACAAGGTAAGATGAGTATTGCCGATATTGCTCAAGCCTGCGGTTTTTCCCATCAAAGCCATCTCCATCGCCACTTCAAACGATTAACTGGAGTGACACCTAAAAATTTTCTCAATTTCTAGCAAGATTGGGCAAAAACTGCACAAATGTGCAAGACATTTAACTTACTGCTTGTCACAATTAATAAGTTATTTTGGGAGGCTAGGCTTTCTCTACAGGTTACTGATAGGGAGACTCTTACCAAGTCACCATAATTAGATTGCATAGCAATCAAACTGAAAAACCTTTTGTCAAAAACACAATTGAAATAGGAGTTAATTAACAAATGGCTAGTGTTAAAATTTGTGATTTACCTGTTGATTCTGAAACTTGGTTTACAGAACTTTCAGAGGATGAACAAGAAAAAGTGTCTGGAGGAAGCATCCCGCAAGGAGTACCATGTACAGATGTGCCACCTGGTCATTGGGGTGCTCCATGTGTTGGACGTGGCGGTGGTTCAGGTATCAAGGTGTTTGTATGGCACACACAAATTGCCTGACTACTTCTTAAAATCGCCCGTCTACTTCAAAAGCGAAAGCAGGAATAGCGCCGCTTATGGTGCATATTTCAGTTTTCAGGGGGAATTTTTTGGTAAGGGCGATCGCATCTATAATCCAGATGTTGCAAAAGATTGGGAAGGGCAAACATTACGAAAAGGAGAGGGAGTAAGGATGTAGATAATGGAATAATTCAGTCATTATTGCCCCTTATCCCCTCCAGAGGGCCCCAAGTTCCCCATTCACGCGTAAAGCGTCTTCTGCCAATAAGCAAGCTAGCTACGCGGTAGAGCGTCCCGTACCCCTACAGAGAAGTAAAGAGAAGCTCTAAATAACTACTTTTTCACTACTTGCAAGCGTTGAGTTACCATCGTTAGACCGTCGCCTCGGAGAACCACCGCAGAAACCCATTGGCTACCAGGGGTAGATGGTGCTTGTCCCACTTTAAAAAGTCCGCCAGATGTAAGTAATTCTAAGTTTACAGTTGTGGGGTTGAGATATTTATTTGGTTGGATAGGTTCTTCCAGAGCTGTTCCGAGGAGAAAATCCTCACCCAGCGGCTCTTGGACGATCGCATCAAAACTATACTTCTGGCCGACTCTCACTTGCTGAGGTAATTTAAAATCAATTTGGGGTGGCTTGCTACCAGAGGTTAGTAGGGTGCGTTCTGCCAAAATGTCTTGGCGGACAATTTTTGCATTTGTAAGGCGCTGACGCGATGTAATTGAGGCATTGAGAGCCATATTATTATTGTTGGCAGAGGGTAAGCCAGTGATATTAGTTACTGTTTCAGCGACGATCGCATTGCCTTCAGATTTCCAAGAGCGTAGCTGTGTGCTGTATCGTAAATTTGGATATCTTTGCCAGAGTGAAGTTAAAGCTTTTTCCAAAGTTTGGCGATTTAATCCATCCCCATGAATGAAATTAGTACCGTAGAATTGCATCACCCCTTTGACATCGCCTTTACTGGCGGCTGCATCAACTTGTGTCAACAAGTTTCTCAGTTCTGCGGGTGCATTTTGAGAGGTATTACGTTGAGCAAGTTCCCCAGATTTAAGTAATTGTTGTGGTGTATTAGCTTGAGCGCGTTGCCAACTACTGCTTAAACCAAGTGTCAGTAGGAACAAAATCAGCCAGATGCTCACGGAAAATCTTGGTTGGCGTCTCACTAATAAGGCAATAATGTTATTCATTGGTAAGAGTTTACTGATTTGAGTAGAGAAGGTAGGGAAATTGTTTTATCTTAGTTAAGCTAGGCGCTAAACGGTAGAGGTTTGATGGCAAACGCACCGATAAAATTACTAATAGCTGCCAGTGGGACTGGTGGACACTTATTTCCAGCGATCGCACTGGCCGAAAAACTGCCAGATTATGAAATCGAATGGCTAGGCGTACCCAATCGCCTAGAAACTCAACTTGTCCCCAAACAGTATCTTTTGCATACTATTGCAGTTGAAGGGTTTCAGCAAGGGTTTGGACTCTCCTCTCTCCGCATCTTGGGTAAACTCGTCAGTTCGATTCTGGAAGTTAGGCGAATTCTCAAACAGGGAAATTTTCAAGGGGTGTTTACCACAGGGGGTTATATTGCAGGGCCAGCCGTCATTGCGGCGCGTTCCCTCGGTTTACCTGTGGTTTTCCACGAATCTAATGCTTTACCAGGTAAAGTGACTTGCTTTTTTGGCCCTTGGTGCAGTGCGGTAGCTTTGGGATTTGCAGAAGCTACTAAGTATTTACCTCGTGCCAAAAATGTCTGCGTAGGTACTCCCGTGCGCTCGCAATTCTTAGATGAAGGATTTAATACACCACTGGATTTAGCCATTCCTGATGCTGCTCCCTTGATTGTCGTCTTTGGTGGTAGTCAAGGTGCGGTTGCTGTGAATAAATTAGTGCGCCAATCAGCTCAAGCTTGGTTTGATGCTGGTGCGTATGTAGTGCATTTAACTGGCGATCGCGATCCCGAAGCAAATAATCTAAAGCATCCGCAGTATATAGAGTTGCCCTTTTACGACAACATGGCGGCTTTATTGCGGCGAGCTTCTTTAGCAATTAGTCGTTCTGGTGCGGGTAGCTTAACAGAATTAGCGGTGTGTGGAACGCCAGCGATTTTGATTCCTTACCCCTTTGCTGCGGAAGACCATCAATCCTACAATGCGGACATATTTACAAAAGCTGGTGCGGCGTTAACGTTTAAGCAATCGGAGTTGACAGCTGAGATATTGGAAACTCAGGTGTTGAATTTGTTGCGATCGCCAGCTGAGTTGGCAAAAATGGCAGAGAAAGCAAAGGCGATCGCTGTTCCCGATAGTGCTGAGAAATTGGCGTCTCTGGTGCGTGAGATAGTTGAGCTAAATTTTTAACTGCAACTTGGTATCAGTAATGACTAAAAAAGCTACTGTATCTCGACTAGCCCTAGGATTTGTTGCAGGCTTTATTTCCGTTTTGGTGTTTCACCAGGGCATGTTGGCGCTGCTCCATGCAGTGAACTTCGTGTCTCGCTCTCCTTATTCAATTACACCCACACAGCCGTTTGGAATTCCCCAAATTTTGTCAAGTGCCTTGTGGGGAGGAATCTGGGGTCTAATCTGGGCAACAATTGCGCCTCGTTTTTGGCAAGATAAAAGCTACTGGTTAACAGCACTAGTGTTTGGTGCAATCGCCCCGACGCTACTCGCTTGGTTTGTAGTCGCGCCGCTTAAAGGTCAACCCATCGCCGGAGGTTGGAAGCTTGCTGTTATAGTCACAGGTTTATTGGTGAATGGTGCTTGGGGTGTGGGAACCGCGGGATTGTTAAAATTGTTCTCTAAAAGGCAATTGTTCAGCAATTAGATACAAGTATCACTTATACTGCTTCTTCTGCTTTTGAGTCAGTGGTAATAGTGCGGACGCTGGCACAATGGTATCCTTGTCCATTAAATTCAAGATAATTGAGGTTTATTTCTACTTTGATAGCTCGACTATCTTGAGTTTGGTGAATAGATTCAAATGTGAGAGCGCCTTTGTGTTTAAGTTCTTGCCATTGTGAGCACCAATTAACCGCCGGAAAATTTGGATCGATATTGTGAACAGTCATAGTCAGCAGTTGTTCGCGTGAATAGCCGAGAGTTTTACAAGCTGCTTCATTCGCATAAACAATTTGAGCATCTGAATTAATAAAAAATATCGAGTCTTTAAACCTATCTAAATAAAACTGGCTAAGTCGTAGTGCTAATTCTGCTTTTTGGCGATCGCAAATTTCCTTTTGCAATCGGATATTTTGCTCGGTGAGTTGCTTTTGCAGCCTCCGAATAGTTAGGTTATTCTCTACACGAGCAAAAACCTCTTCTTCACTAAACGGTTTGGTGATATAGTCTACGCCCCCAACGGCAAAGGCTTTAACTTTGTCGAGTACCTCATCTAGAGCGCTAATAAAAATCACCGGAATATCACGGGTTTTATCCGAAGCTTTGAGATGTTGACAGACTTCATACCCATTCATCTCTGGCATCATGATATCGAGCAAAATCAGATCGGGCGGGGCTGCTTGCGCTGTCTTCAAAGCTGTTTGCCCGTTGATCACTCTGCGAATTTCATACCCCATCTGAGTGAGCATGGCTGATAAAAGTCGCAAATTATCAGGTATATCGTCAACAACTAGAATATTTGCTTTAAATGACCGAAGATGATTATCCATTCTCTTCTGATTGCGTTAAATCAATGACTTTATCAATACGAAAGTTATTGACCCAATCAGCCAGGGTGTTTGCTAGATGGGCAGATTCTTGAGGAATTTGCTCAAGCAAGCTGAAAATCAGCTTTTCATCGGTACACAGTGCTGCTTGGTGTAGCTTTGCCACCCATCCAGAGGGCATCCGAGCCAGCACCTCTTTTAATGAGAAACACTCAATTTCTGAATTTTCGCCAAATTCATCTACTTTAAGGGCTTCTTGTTCATAGACATAGCGCACTCCTAAATATTGAGTAATCTTGTTCAAAATTACTTCTTCTCGGAAGGGCTTACGCACGAAATCATTACAGCCTGTAGATAAAATTACAGAGCGTTCCTCATCAAAGGCACTAGCAGTCAAAGCAATGATAATGGTAGCCTGACCTTTTAAATGGGTTTTGATCTGTTTAGTGGCTTCATACCCATTCATCACGGGCATCCGCATATCCATCCAAATCAGGTGAGGTTCCCAAGTCTCCCAGAGATTTACCCCTTCTTGACCATTTTCAGCTTCACGTACCTCAAAGCCAAGTGATGTCAGCATCTTGACTAAAAGTAGGCGATTTTCCCATTTATCCTCAACTACTAAAATTCGATACTTTGGTTGATTAGGCTCTAAACCAATCACTCGTCGTTTTAACTGTCGAGTTTTAACTTTAGCTACTTCTGCGGGGCTAATCTTGACATCAAAAGCAAAAATCGTTCCTTGATCCAAAGTACTGCTAACAGTGATGTCTCCCCCCATCAGACGCACAAATTGTTGGCTAATAGTTAAACCTAGACCGGTTCCTTGCTGAGATTTTCGACCAGTTTCCGTTTGAACAAAAGGTTTAAACAACTTCTCTAGTTCATCTGGTGCAATACCAGGCCCAGTGTCTTCGACTTCAAAATGCAGGAAGCAGGATGGAGACTGAGAGTTTTGTCTTGCTTCTACTCTTTGTTGGTTCATTCTGACTCGCAAAATAACACCACCTTCTTCAGTAAATTTGATGGCATTACCAAGCAGGTTAATCAATACTTGACGCAATTTACTTTCGTCTGTAAGCACATATTGGGGAACTTCTGGAGTCCGCTCAAAGATTAGCTGTAAGCCCTTGGATTCTGCTTTGAGTCGCAACATCTCTACGAAAGAGTCAAGTAAAGAATACAAGTCAAAACTATTTTCATTTAGTGTTGTTCGCCCGGCTTCAATTTTGGACATTGACAACACGTCATTGATCAAAGTCAGCAGATGCTCGCCACTGCGATTAATAATTTCTAGATGTTCTAACTGACAAGGACTCAAAGAGCGATCGCGAGTCATGAGTTGT
Source organism: Nostoc sp. B(2019) (assembly GCF_010091925.1). Classification (GTDB taxonomy): domain Bacteria; phylum Cyanobacteriota; class Cyanobacteriia; order Cyanobacteriales; family Nostocaceae; genus Komarekiella. The sequence continues at coordinate 18,490 of NZ_WVID01000039.1, forward strand.
GTAAAGCCAAGAATACTGTTGAGGGGGGTGCGGAGTTCGTGGCTCATATTCGCCAGAAATTCACTTTTGGCAAGGTTTGCAGCTTCGGCTTCTTGGGCTTTCACCTCCAATTGGCGGCTATAATTCTCCAACTGCTCACGAGACATTTTTAACTCTCGCATCAGCCAATACACTCCAATTAATAGTGTCCCCACTGAACCCAATCCCACCAGCATAATTGTCCCTGCGAGCTGACGAGCTGGAGCAAATGCTTCTTCTTGATCCATCTCAACTACTAAGGCCAGATCTTGATCGTTAAGCCAGCGATACACTCCAATAACTGGTACTCCAGCATAGTTGCGATAAAGCCCAAAGCCTCTGGCTCCACTCATCGCCGCATCAATACCTTGACTACTGACACCTTCAGAGACTTTCTGTGTGTTGACTTGCGCTTTTGAGATAAAGGTATTTTTAGTGATCAGATCAACTAAGTAGGTTTCGCCGCTTTTACCCAAACCTGTACGTTCGCGGACAATTTGATCAATTTGGTCTAAGTTTAAATGAGCTAAGAGCACACCTTGTTTTACTCCAACCGCGTCACGTAAAGGTGTCGCCAAGGTGACTGATGGCTTACTAGTTACATCCGAGACATAAAAAATAGGAGCAAAGGAGTTTCCCGGCTCAACGTGTTCAACATCAGTCATGTTGGCTAAAACTTCATACTGACCTTCACGTAGCTTGTCAGTAGATAAGATGATCCGATTGCTGCGATCGAGAATAAAAATCTCCTTGAGGTTAGGCTTAAGTTTGGTTATCCCCATGAAGTATTTAGAGACAACCGTGGAAGCGGTATTAGGTTTTGCATCAGATTCACAACTTAGGAGTATCTTTAGGTTTGCTTGTACCTCTGGAAACTGAGTTGTTAGGAGAAAATCCCGCTGTTGGTCTTCAAACCAACGGGAAATTTCTTCCTCTTTAAGCGTTGCTGTTACACTTAATCGATCAAAGGCAGCTTGCTTTAAAGCCTCTCTAGCTTTCATGAAGGAAACTCCTCCTACTACAGCAACACTCACTAAAGATAGGAGCAAGAAGGAACTGGTAACTTTAGTTGTTAGGTGCTGATTCCAGAACTTCATAAGTTATAGTCACGAAGAAATTAAAGGAACAGTAGGAAACAAAACTACTCAGTGGTGAAATCTAATAAACCTTTAATAAGAGTTAATGCTGAGATGCCAATATCGAACTTATCACTTCTTTTTTTGGCATTTATGCAATAAACAGCATATTTATTTAGTCTGTGGAAAATAAATTTTTATGATTAAATCTGCGTTATAAATTTTGTTTTTTTTATTTAGCTCACTGCCACTCGTCAAAAATTCGCTGGCTTTGCTCCATTGCTTTGCTTCTAAAACTTGCTCAAATAAGTAGTAGGTATCTGCGGATTCAATGGAGATAGGAAAACCTAAGCCGTAAATAATCGGTTTTGGATCTGATTTTTGATTTACCTTTGGGTTATCCTGCATTTGTTTCCAAAACTCCCAGAAACCATCCCAATCTTTGGGAATGTCGCGTTCACTCTTACCTACTTGGTTTAGCAAGTACCGCCAGTAGAAAATATGAATGGTTAACTGACTAATTGGGACTGCATAGTAGCCCCAATTTTTATTAACATTGTTATAAAAATATACGGCTTCTAGCATACCCTTAGAATCAAGACTTTTGACTGGCTCAATTACATCGGAGACATCTGCCAGTTTGCCTTCCCAAGCAAGACGTGGAATCTGCTCTCTTTGTGCACTGCTAATCATCACAATATCAGGCAATTTACCAGCCTGAATTGCCCTTTGAGTCTTCTGCGGTAACTCATCATTGGTATAGAAAGAAAGCTTGATTTTTTTGCCGCTTTGTTTCTCCCAGTTACCAACGAGCGGCTGGAGTGCTTCATCCTCTTCTAAATTAGAACCTTTATCCCACCAAACTTTCAAGACTTTACTGTCAGCAGGAAACTCATTGACTAGGGATTGGTTAGATTGCGAGGTGTTAGTGCAAGCAACAATGAACAAGCTGAGTATCAAGACCGTGAGTATATAGCGACGGTTGATTTGTCTCAACACGAAGGTAGAAGTTTGCTTGGCTCTGAGGTGATTCTTAAAGTCTTGAGAAATTTGACTGATTTTTGTTCTGGATACCATGCTTGTAGAACTCGCATCTCACCTTGGGTAGATGTACTTAACTTAATGCCTTTTGGAAGTTATCTCATTAAAAAAAGAATTTCTTCAACAAGGCTAAAACTTCAGCATGGCCAATAACTGTAAAATTTACTTATGAGTAAAGCATCATTTTTGACGAAAAAATGATTTGTTGGGTAAACAAATGGTTATCATCTTGGAGAGTTAAGATTCTGCGAATTTTATCAACCCAATATTTTAAGCTTGCCGCGCTACTACGCAGTTTAAGGTTTTTGACGCTAACACCAAGCGTATTGCGGTTTAACCACCTTTAATTTGCCTTTCTAGATAAACAAGATTTCAGCTTTGCGTCACATTCAGCGCAGAAGTTGTTACCTCATTAAATAGTGGTATTGTCTTCTGGAGGCAAACTGTTTATATCCAGCGCTTTGAAAGGCGCGGATCATTGGTGCATTATTGATATCGGTATCAGAACGGATGCGTGCAGCACCGTTGAACTTGAGTGTGAGTGTTCCTTGAAGCAGCAAATCGTTGACGTAGCCTTTTCCGCGATGTTTTGGTACTACACCGATATACCCGATGATTGGCCCACCATCATTCTCTGCTGGCAGTATCAAACCAACAAGAGACTGTTCATCAGTGTAAGCTAGTTGCCACCACGTAGGTTGATACTTCAAAGCCTTTAATAACTTGAAACGCTGGTGGGAAAAATTATACTCATTGGTAGATTCTTCTACCATGCCAAAAATTTTAACAAAATACGCAAAACAAAGCGTGCAACAAAATTGTAAGTTGCACGCTCAAAGTTATGAGTTCTTAATTTTGAATTTTCAATTCAGCAAACAACTCAAAACTCTACAACTTTGTGCCACACTCAGCACAAAAGTTGTGGGTAGGAGCATTTTTTGCACCGCAGTGGCTACAATAAACTGGCTCTACTGCGGCTTTCGGTGGCTGCTTAGGCAAGCCGATCATTTGAGCGTTGCTCTTACCAGGGGCTACCATTGGATAGCAGTTTTCGTCTCTGGTGACTTGAACATTCACCAGCACGGGGCCGTTGTGTGCCAGCATTTCGGCGATCGCATCTTTTAAATTATGGCGATCGCTAATCACCATCCCCTTAATCCCGTAAGCTTTTGCCAATAACTCTACATCTGGCATTCCTACTTCCATATTTGAGCATGAGTAACGCTCGCCATAGAAGGCTTGTTGCCACTGGCGCACCATCCCCTGCCAGCCGTTATTGATAATTACAGTCTTGACATTTATACCATATTGTGATAGTGTGCCTAATTCCTGCAAACACATCTGGAAACTGGCATCACCACTGATACAAATGACTTCTTCATCAGGAAACGCCACTTTAGCGCCCATTGCCGCAGGTAAGCCAAATCCCATCGTTCCTAACCCTGCACTAGAAATCCAGCGTCTTGGCCCATTCTTGAGGAATTGTGCTGCCCACATTTGATGTTGTCCCACATCTGTGGTGTAGAAAGCGTGGGGTGCTTGACGACTGACTTCTACAATCACCTCTTGCGGTGAGATGCTGTCGGCATGCTCTGGCACTACCAGAGGATACTCATCGCGCCAACGGTTAACTAATTTCAGCCACTCTTGTGTTTGATTGGGTGTACCTGCTGCACTTGTTTTCTTACATCGATGCAACAAGTCAGTTAACACGTTTCGGACATCGCCGACGATGGGCACTTCTGGAACGCGGTTTTTGCCAACTTCTGCCGGGTCGATGTCGATGTGAATTACTTTGGCGCGAGAGGCGAATTCATCTAACTTGCCTGTAACGCGGTCATCAAATCTAGCACCAACACAAATCAGTAAGTCACAATCACTTACGGCAAAGTTGGCGTAGGCTGTGCCATGCATCCCCAACATTCCTAAAGCTAGGGGATGATGTTCGTCAAATGCACCGATCCCCATCAACGTTGTAGTGACAGGAATATTGAATAATTCAGCTAGTTGTTTGATTTCTTCATGAGCACCAGCTGCGATCGCACCCCCACCCACATACAATAAGGGACGACGGCTTTCAGTAATTAACTGGAGTGCTGCATTGATTTGCCGGGGATTTCCCTTCACCGTGGGACGATAACCACGTAACTTTACCGAACCCGGCTTTACTGGCACATAGTCAAATTCTTCTAAAGCCACATCCTTGGGGACATCAATCAAAACTGGCCCCGGACGCCCAGTCTTAGCAATGTGGAATGCTTCGGCAACAATTCGCGCCATATCTCTGGGATCACGCACTACATAAGAGTGCTTAACAATCGGTAGCGTAATCCCGTAAATATCTGTTTCTTGAAACGCATCTGTCCCAATCGCTGGACGTGATACCTGTCCTGTAACCACAACCATCGGAATCGAATCCATGTAGGCTGTAGCAATACCTGTTACCAAGTTAGTCGCTCCTGGCCCAGATGTGCCAAAGCATACGCCTACCTTTCCTGTGGCGCGGGCATACCCATCAGCGGCGTGGGCTGCACCTTGTTCGTGTCTCACTAGGATGTGCTTAATAGCACCAGTTGCTTCCACCTTGTACAGGTCATCGTAAATTGGTAGAATCGCCCCACCAGGATAACCAAAAATGTACTCAACGCCGTGGCGATGAAGGCTATCAAGCAGAGCAAAACCGCCAGATGCACGTTTGGGCACGACTGGCGGGTTAGAAGTATGAGATTGCTTGTGATTCTCAGTTTGTGGGGCAATTGGGGAAGGCAAATCTCCTACGGAGACACTTTGTGATCGCACGGTCAAACCTCAGACTATAGCTAAAGTTAATGCTGAAATTCTGTAGTTAAGATTTCATTTTAATTGAAAAGTGCAATCAAATCCGTATAAAAATTCTTATTTTAAATATAAGGCTAGACTATCATCCTAAATTAGTTAAATAACATCTTGCAAGACTCTGCGGGTATTTTGCCAAGCCCAAATACCAACAACGACAACGATAACACTCATTCCTACAAGCACAACTCGCAAGCCCAGAGCATCAGTTAATGGGCCAGTAATTGCCAAAGGTGCGGATAAAGCAATGTTAACGGCATGATTTTGAAAGCCGAATACTTTACCGTGCATCATCGGTGGCGTTTGCTGTTGAATTAAAGTTTGCATAGGCACGCCAATTAGTGAAGCACCTACACCCAAAAATCCACAAAGCACGAGCGCCAACAATAGATTGTGGGTAAAAGTGAACACTCCTAAGACTAGCGCGATCATTAAAAATCCAATTAAGGGTAAGGGTTTGTGATGCAGTTTATCACCCCAATGACCTAAAATTGCTGCACCGAATACCATACCTACCCCTGCTGCTGCCAAGAAAAAGCCGAACTGTTTTTCTTTTAAACCAAATTCTGCTGCTAATTGAATCGTCAGCACCGTTAATGCTGCAAACACACAATATAAAGTCGTTAGTTGCAGCATGGCATTCAAAATCAATCGGTTTTTCTTGAGATAGCGCAAGCCCTCTTTAAAGTCAGCCCAAGGATGGATGACCGCCTGAGTCTCGCTAATGGATTTGTTTTCTTTAAAATTAATTGGCTGCATCATCCCAGCAGACAATAGGTACAACGCCCCGACTACAATTTCTTGACCATAATCTTCTCCCAGCCAAGCTTTAGCCGCACTCAATATTGGCTCTCCAATTGCAAAGCCAATAACTAAAGCTCCCATCATGGTGCTGCTAAAGAGTGCATTAGCTGCTAACAAGTTTTCTTTTCTCACCAGAAGCGGGATGGCGGCTTGTTCCGCTGGCGCAAAAAACTGCGTCACAGAAGAGATGACAAAAGCAAATATCAACAAAACAATAAACTCTTTGGGGAAAAAAGGAATCGCTAGTGTCATTAATCCCCTGACCACATCAGAGCCAACCATAATTAGTTTTTTCGGGAAGCGGTCAACAAAGACGCCACCTGCTGAACCAAACAAGATTGCCGGCACTGTAAATGCCACCATCAAAGTGGAGTACATAGAGTTTTCCGCCCCAGGAGGGTGCGGATAGTTCTCCAGCAGAGCAACCAGTAAAACGAAGAAGACTTTATCTCCTAACTGGGAAACCAATTGCCCAATCCACAGGAGCATAAAACTACGATTTTTGAGTAGGGTGCCAAACCCGTTATTAACAGCAGCCGGTTCTGTTGGAAACATCAGATATTTAGGGATAATGACTAGGGTAGATGGGGCAGGGGAGCAGGGGAGTAGGGGAGCAGGGGGACACAAGGGGAATAAATTACTGATTCTTGACTCTTGACCCTTGACTCGTTATTTCTCACTCCTGCTTACTAACTCTGTTTTCCGGACTAATTTGCTTCATAGCGCTTTAACAGCTTATGCAAAAATTCAGCCGCAGTTAGACGACCTCTGGGTGGAAAAATCTCCATTTTCGAGTCTACCCATGAGCCTTGTACAGTTTGTGGCGATCGCCACATGGACAAATGATCAACTGCTGGTTCTGCATAAAAGTTATTTTGCCCACTACCCAGCAAACAAGAACTCCAATGGGTGAAATAATCATGACTCATCCGCGAAATCGGGAAATCACCCCAAAGTGGCACTCCCCACCCATCTATCGCAATAAATGCTTTGACACGACCGCCCAAGATCTGCCATGAATACGCCGCTCCTATTGCCCCAACTACACCGGCACTAAAGCTAATAAATATAACTGGCGATTCTAGATTGTCGCCTAAGCGATCGCGCAAAAACTGCAAGATGTGAAATGCTGATAAAGCCAGAAATCCCTTGCCTGGAAAAACTAGTATACTCACTGGATTTTGACTGGTCGAGCTATCAGAAAATAGATCTAACAATCCTGATATAAAGCTTTCAGTTAAAGCTGGTTCATTGATTCCAGGGCAAATGATTATGCTCATTCATCATTTGGTGTTAACAGCTTTTACAATTCTACACTACAAACAAAAGTATAAAATATTACTTAAGCTCTAGAGGACTTTTAGTAGCTTATATGCTGGAAAAACTTACTCAATCTCACCATTGCTACGTAAATATCTTTTGGATACAAATCAAATTTAGATACAAGCTACTAGAAAAACTCCTTTTCAATACTCAGTATCCAGTAATAACCCCAGTATGTCTTTTGATATATTGTTTTTATTTTTTACCTATCCTATCCCCCCGGATAGGATAATATGTTACGAGTAAGGGAAATAATCAAAATATTTCTTTAGCTCTACCCAGTTTGGTTATATAGAGGAAATCATTGTGGTTGCCACCCCAGAAAAACTGCACGCCACCCACGAACATTTATCAGGTCAAGACCGTGTAGCTGTACTGCTCATGGGCTATGGCGAAGTCGAAAGCTACGAAGACTTCGCTAACTATAACGAACAAGCTTTAAATCTACTGACAGCAAAATTTGCACCAGTACCAACCTGGGTTTATCCCCCCCTGGCCAAGCTTCTGGCGTTATTTGATCGCCATGAGTGGGGACACACACATCACGATTTCATCTCTCCACATAACGCTATCTTTGAACAGCAACGCGCTGGTATCGAGAAGAATTTACAAGCAAAGTGGGGTGATAGTGTCCAAGTCTTTAAAGCCTTCAACTTCTGCGCTCCCTTCTTACCCAATCAAGTCCTGGCAGAAATCAAAAGCCAAGGCTTTGACAAAATTTTAATTTACCCACTGTTAGTTGTTGATTCCATTTTTACCAGTGGCATTGCGATCGAGCAAGTTAACAACGCTCTTACCGAGTTGACCGATGGTGAAGAACACTGGGTTAAAGCACAGCGCTACATTCCTTCTTTCTTCAACGAACCAGCTTACATAGATTTGATGGCTCATTTGGTTGAAGAGAAAATTACTGCTGATTTAGCAGCAGCCTATCTACCTTCTCAAATCGGTATTGTGTTAATGAATCACGGCTGTCCTCACAAAGCCAAAGGATTCACCTCTGGGATTACCGAAAGTCAAGCGTTGTACGATTTAGTACGAGATAAGTTGATTAATCGCTATCCTTTAATTTCAGTGGGTTGGCTCAATCACGACACACCGTTAATTGAATGGACAGTACCAAACGCAGAGCAAGCTGCTAATAATCTGATTCAATTGGGTGCAAAAGTAGTTATATTTATGCCAATTGGTTTTGCCACAGAAAACCACGAAACTCTATTGGATGTACACCACATCATCCACGCTTTGGAGAAAAAGCATTCTGGTGTGAACTACGTGCAAATGGCTTGTGTTAACGACCATCCAGAGTTTTTAGCGATGGCTGCTGAATGGGCGAATGCTCATATCGCCGAGCTGAAAAATGAGGAAGCTATGGCTGTTAACCCCCAGTTAACTGGAAGTCATCATCATCACCACCATCATTAATTAGGCTATTTTTTCTCTGTGTCTTAGTGGTGGAAGATTGAACCACTAAGACACAGAGACACAAAGTATTTTGTAGTCTAATCTAGTGTAAAAATGAAGGCGATCGCAATACAATGTGCAACCTCAGAGGATGCTTTAAAAGTTAAAGCTAGTCAAACTGGAGGAAAAGTTATTATTTTCTTTTCTAACTAACTCCTCGCAGCTTACGAGTGTTGTCAACTAAACTCTGAGCAAATTGATCAAATCGCTGGGAAAGTTTTTCATCCAGCAACTTACCTTCAGGACTGAAAGCACCCCAAGCTTGTCCAATAGCAATTTGTTCTGGAATTACCCAGCCGTGTACCCAGCGGACAATTAGCCGTAGTTCATTCAGGGCGTTGCTATTAGACTGACCGCCCAACACGCTAATCAGTCCGGTCACTTTATCAGACAGTTCCTCAAAGCTCATCAAATCTAGGGCATTTTTCAGGACACCACTAACGCCGCCATGATACTCAGGTGTCGCTAAAATTAACCCATCAGCGCGACTAACGGCATTTCGTAACCGCTGAACATCTGGGTACTCTGCATACTCTTTTTCGCCATTGCAAAACGGTAGCTGCAACTGCCGTAAATCAAGAATTTCGATCTCTGCACCTAGAGCTTCTACACGTTGCGCTGCTACCTGCAAAGCGATCTGGGTGTAGGAGTTGGGCCTTAAACTACCACCAATACCAACAATTCTTACCATAATTAACCCACAAACTACTAACTAGCTACTATCACCAGATTTTTTAAAAAGCGAAGTCATTACGATTATGCTTATCTTACGATTTGTATCGTAATATGTCAAATTACAATCCACCGGAAAATTTTATGATTAACCTGTGAGGCGAATAGAAAAGAAAAAATTTTGTCACAATAGTTACTAAATGCCTAGCCTAATATTGATATACCAGGATGGCTTAGTTGTCATCCCACTGAGGAGTAGATTTATCTGAACTGCTAGAGTTCAGACTATAGCCGAGATAGATTTGGGAATGGTTTTGTATGGAAGTTAGACTAGATAAGAAAACTGTAATTTCCAGTTATTGCAATTTTTGCTAGAAGAATAGGCATAAAACCAGCCCTCAGCTTATGCCATCAGAAAAAAGGTAATTATTATGACAAATTTGGGAAAAAAGGCATTGATGAAACAGCGCTCGCCAAAACGCCTTGCTTGGGCTGGTGCGCTAGCAGCTGGTTTGATCATGTTGCCAGGTATGTTTGGGGCTGCTCCCGCCTTTGCACAAAAAGCAGAGCGTGACTCTCTAAATTATGGCGAGTTGATCACAAAAGTGAAGCAAGGAGAAGTTGAAAGAGTAGAGTTGGACGAAACCGAACAAATAGCAAGGGTGTATCTACAGGGGCAAAAACCGGATGCACAACCTTTACAAGTAAGACTTTTGGCGCAAAATACAGAGTTAATTAACATACTTAAAGAAAAGAATGTTGATTTTGGCGAGGTTTCCTCTGCTAACAGTAGAGCTGCTGTAGGGTTGTTGATCAACCTGATGTGGATTTTGCCACTTGTTGCTTTAATGTTATTGTTCCTCCGCCGCTCTACCAATGCCTCTAGCCAAGCAATGAACTTTGGCAAATCCAGAGCTCGCTTCCAAATGGAGGCGAAAACTGGAGTGAAGTTTGAAGACGTAGCAGGAGTTGAAGAAGCGAAAGAAGAACTTGAAGAAGTCGTCACTTTTCTCAAACAGCCAGAAAGATTTACCGCTGTAGGCGCACGTATTCCCAAAGGAGTGCTGTTAATCGGCCCCCCTGGTACAGGTAAAACCCTCCTAGCAAAAGCGATCGCCGGGGAAGCAGGCGTACCCTTCTTCAGTATTTCCGGTTCGGAATTCGTGGAAATGTTTGTTGGTGTGGGTGCATCCCGTGTACGCGACCTGTTCAAGAAAGCCAAGGATAATGCTCCCTGTCTAATATTTATCGATGAAATTGATGCTGTAGGACGCCAGCGGGGTGCTGGTATCGGTGGTGGTAACGATGAGCGAGAACAAACCCTCAACCAACTGCTGACTGAAATGGATGGGTTTGAAGGCAACACTGGGATCATTATTATTGCTGCTACCAACCGCCCAGATGTACTGGATGCAGCACTGCTCAGACCAGGACGCTTTGATAGACAAGTGATTGTGGATGCACCGGATCTCAAAGGACGACTGGACATCTTAAAAGTCCATGCGCGGAATAAGAAAATAGATCCTAGTGTGTCATTAGAAGCGATCGCTCGCCGTACTCCTGGTTTTACTGGGGCAGATTTAGCCAACTTACTCAACGAAGCTGCCATTCTCACCGCCAGAAGGCGCAAAGAAGCTGTCACCCTCTTAGAAATTGATGATGCTGTAGATCGGGTAGTCGCAGGGATGGAAGGCACAGCCTTAGTAGATAGCAAGAGCAAGCGCTTGATTGCTTACCACGAAGTTGGACACGCCTTAGTAGGCACATTGCTCAAAGACCATGACCCCGTGCAGAAAGTTACACTCATCCCACGGGGACAAGCACTAGGATTGACTTGGTTTACTCCCAACGAAGAACAGGGATTAATTTCTCGTTCCCAACTCAAAGCCAGAATTACTGCAACTTTGGGCGGTCGCGCTGCCGAGGAAATTGTTTTCGGTAAGCCGGAAGTGACTACAGGTGCAGGCAATGACTTGCAACAAGTGACAGGGATGGCGCGGCAGATGGTAACACGATTTGGGATGTCTGAATTAGGCCCATTGTCTCTAGAAAATCAGAGTGGAGAGGTATTTTTAGGACGCGACTGGATGAATAAATCAGAATATTCTGAGGAAATTGCCGCCAAAATTGACTCACAAGTACGCGAAATTGTTAATAGTTCTTACATAAAAGCAAAAGAATTATTGCAAGAACACCGCACAGTTTTGGAACGTTTAGTAGATTTGTTAATAGAACAGGAGACAATTGAGGGCGAAATATTCCGCAAAATTGTCGTCGAAAATACCCAAGTAGTTGATGAAAAATTGGCTGTACCTCATTAGAGGTTAGTGTGAACAGCGAGATTCCCGACTTTTTATAAAAAGTCGGGAATCTGAGCTATCCATCAGGATCACAAATATCTTTTTAGTAAAACCGGATCTACAATATCAGTCTGCTCCCCATAGTTATGCAAATTAAATTGGATTTGCAGCAGAAGACGATCTTTAGAGATTGGTGGTGTTGCTTTATGAAAACAAAATACATCTTCGGCAAAACCAAAACCTGCTGGCCCACAAATAGTTAAGCTCTTTTCTGCACCATAATAATCCAGTAGTTCTGCTTCAGGTTGTCGTCTAATTAAAGAGAAAAGATAAGTAAGTTTCTTCCGCTTGTGACTCCCACGGATACATACATGAGGCCCGCTCAATAAATCTACATCAGTTAAATAAAAGAAAAATCTCAAGCTGCGATAGTCGTTTAAATCGTAATGGAAATTCATAGCAGCTTTATTTAAATCATATCCGGCTTCCTTAACCACGAAAATCCAGTGTAACCGACTGCCTGTAAATACAGGAGTTTTTCCTAAGTATTTAGTAGCAATATCTAATAATTTTGGATCATTGGCTAGTTTTTTAATTGCCGGACAAAGCACAGCAGTATTGTAATACTCACCCCGGATAAAGGGTTTTTCATGCTGCTTTATTGCTTTATCTTTCTCAGAATACAAGAACCCACAGGTATACTCTGCATCTCCGTAACAATTATTGCTGTTAGCAAAGCTAAGGATTTCTTGAAGAATAGATTTCGGTATCTGAAGTCCTAAGTAGACACCATCTTTTTCTAGAGAGTCAACGGCATCGTCAACTTTAAGATCCACAAAACTGGAGAACCTTAGATCATAATTCTTCGGCTTAGAGTTTTTATAAAAGGAGATGACAAAAGAATAAACAATTCTAAATCGACCTATTAGAAACATTACAAGCCAAAGAGGATTTGTCTTGACTTTTACGTAATATGGATAAAGTTTTGAGTGGATCATTGACGTGACCTTTAGTAGTATATAAGTTGGGTATGTTTTTGGCTTTTTTATGTCATCTTGTCATTCCAATAACTCTCATCAACTGTGAATTAATGAGAAGATAATGGTGTATAAATTAGTTTTTGAGGCTGTGGTTTTAAATGAGATACCACAGCCCAAAGTGATGCTATAAAAAGTTAGAAGTTTTCAATGCAAACTTCTATCCTTTGAACTAAGTTTTGGGAATGTTGTCTAAGCTCTAGAATTTGTGGATAGAAGCCTGCAACATATATTCAGTTAAGGTAGTCAAGAGCCTTTTGTTATCAGTTAAAAGGCTCTTGTATATTTGATAATTACTGAAAAATCAAGCCTAAGAATGTAATAAGTTTGGCAAATTTGCCAAGTCAAAGGGCAACACTTACTTCGATGCGCTACTATATTTGGCTAGCACTTTTTATGAAAAGCCACTTTCAACAATACGGTTGTTTAAACAATACGGTTATTTAATTGATAATGCAATACCTTTTTCAGTCATTTTACAGCTTAAAAAATATATAAATATCGGTAGCACACATAAAATAAAAATGTGTGATTTATTTTTTTGTAAATTTTACAGTTTTTTGTGCTTATTAAAATAACAACTAAATTATCTTTATAAATGCAGCTGATATTTTTCTAATTAAGACGATTTTTGCTGTAACTACTATAGGAATCTGCCTAATTTATAAATATGCCAAAATGGCAACAAAAATTTCCCATTGAATGCTTTAATTAAATGTTTTACTTAATTAATAACCAGAATCGCGAATAAATTTTGACTCTTGAATGATGACTTGTGACTGTTGAGGCTGAACTTTTGAGCCTCCTCTTTTAGTAACTTGCTGCTGAGAATACATTTCCCGCAGAACCATTGCTGGGTCTACATAGTTGTTGGCATATTTAAGTCCCCAGTGGAGATGAGGCCCAGTGGTGCGTCCAGTCATCCCTACTCTGCCAATTCTGACTCCAGTTGGTATTTGCTGACCTTCCCAGATTTGTATTCTACCTGGGTGATCAATTAGATAGCGACTACTATGTGCAGTTTCGACGTATCCTTCCAGATGGCAATAAGTGTGTTCCCATTCTCCTGATTTAATTACTATGTGAGTGCCACAGGCATCGCGGTCGCCAACTTTAACTACTGTACCTGCCCACCAATTGCGAATGTAACTACCTTGTGAGGCGGCGATATCTAAGCCTCCGTGAAATTCCCAATTAGAACCGCCAGTAGCAGAACGGCGGTAGCCAAAAGGAGATGTATAAGCTTGAAAGTTTTCTACAGGGAAAGAAGCTGCTAACCAACTATTAGCTCTGATTACTTTTGGCTGTAGTTCTTTAGCTTTAGCTTTAATCTTTTTTGGCTTAGGTAATAAAGGATCTGCTAACCAACTATTAGCTACCACTACTTTTTCTGGTTGTGCTTCTTTGGCTTTGATGATTTTTGGCTTAGGCAACAGAGTAGTTGAAATTGCAATACTCAATCCTAATATAAATAGAATAATTCCCAAAATTACTGTGCTTTTTCTCCACTTACTCATTATTGTTATCCCTAAGCCCGTAGAAATATTTATATTTTTTATCTTGGTGTACAACTATTTTAAATCTATAATATAAATTGAAATTTAGTAATCTAAATAAATACGAGTTTTTAATTTATATATTCTTATCATTCGCATTACATCATTTGCTTAAAAATATCAGAATTTTAAATTATTTATATAATGTAAAATTATAGCAATTTCAGATTTAGTTGTTAATTTTTGAAGTTATCAACTTAGTTGATAGTAAAAACTTTGAAGATATTTAAGTAAATAAGTATAATTTATCTAAAGAGTGCATTTATTTGTTAGCAATTATGCTTTAATACTTAAAATAGTTGAATAGTTATGGTTTATTTTACGGTTATACTTAAGTATGCAAAACATATACACTAACGACAAAAAATTTTAAATAAACATAGTTGAGAAGTAAATTTGTAAGTCAGATGAATTAAGCTTTGCAGAGAAAATTTTGTCAAGCAGTCGAAATCCTGTTAACCTTTATGCTTAAAATTGCTTAAGGGGTCGATTAAGTATCGATGAAAAATCGACCATTTGCAGGACGCACCCAAGCTATGCTGACCGAAATTTTACCTTTCAGTTTTGAGTTGAACACGATCGCGATCGCTGGAGCGAGTTTGTGGTCTTTGGCACTATATTTAGCTTTTTCCCCAGTTAGTGAATGGGTAATCAAGCAACTAGACCGCTGGTTTAACTTTGCCGAGCGATCGCTCTACACCAGTCAATCAGAATTTGAAAAAACTCGTAAGGCTAGAGAATCCCAAAACGCTTTTTACGCCTCACTATTTAGCATTGTGCCTTTCCTGGTAGTCGGCGCTTTATTTAACTGGGGTCTGGAAATTAGTTTAGGTGATAGCTGGGGAATTAGTACAGGTATATTAGCTTGTATGGGCGCTGGCATTTATGAACTTGGGCGCAGGGATGGGGAGTCTTCGGATTAGTTAAAAGTCAAGGGTCAAGGGTCAAGGGGAGCCAGCGCTGTGGTGAGGCAGTCCGGTCTTGGGGGTTTCCCCCAGGAGGAACTGCCGAAAGGGTTTCCCGACTTGAGGCGACTGGCGTTCAAGAGTTAGAAGCAGAGGGGCAGAGGGGAAAGACTTACTGCAACTTCCCTCCTGCTCACCTACTTCTCAAGTTCCTCGCACACAATCTGTGCAATCTTACTTGCTGCTCCGCTTTCACCACGAATGCTACGTAGCTTGGCTCGCATATCGTCCAATTTTTCTGGATGAGCCAAAAAATCTAAAACCATTTCCCCTATTTCTTGGGGTTGGAGTTTGCCCACAAGTTCTGGCACAATCTCTTCCTGTGCCCAGATATTCGGCCATGCTAATAGACCTTTGCGTTTTAAGAAAAACCAGTTAATTAATTTGGCAAAGGTAGAACCCACCCCCGGCAAATTTGCCAATAACCCTGGTAATCCATCCCAAGAGCGCATGGCGTCTAGTTGTTGCGTTGGGAGCAAAACAATCATCGGCACACCTAAAGAACCGAGTTCGGCAGTGTTTGCCCCCACTGTAGTTAAGCAGATACTACAGCGTGATAATAAGTTATGAGCAGGGGTTTCTTGCCACAATTCCAAACATAAGCCTGTTGATGTTTTGAGAATAGTATCCTCTAACTCCATTAAAACTGCTGGCGAACTGCCGAATATGCTCACAAAAGGGTTTTCTTGAGGATCGGCAAAACTAGCTAAAGTTGGTAAATCCAAAGTCGGGGCGACGGCGATCGCAAACTTGGTTTGGGGTCTTTTTGCATAAATGTATTCGGCAATAGCGAAAGTTAAAGGAACTCCTTGGGCTAATTTTGCCGCTTTTGATCCAGGTAAAATGCCAATTAGATCAGTGCTGAGTTCTGTTAGCGGTAGCGGGGCGTTTAGACCGTCCTGAGCGGTGAGTGAGGAGTTAGAAGTTAGAAGTTCTCCCCCTCTTCCGATCTCCCCCTCTCCATCTCTCCCCGCCTGCGTTTCTAGCATCAAGTCTCCCACAACAGTAAGTTTGTGGGCATATTTTTGCTGAACACGGGCAGCAACTTCGGGTTTCATGACTGCAAATCGGTCAATCAAGTTATGCCAACGGGCTTCCCATTCAGCGTAAACAACAGTTTTATATCCCAGTTTTTTGCCGATCGCTACAGGAAAAATTTGATCGCCACCAAGGAAAACAACTACACCGCGACTCCTCCAGTCCCAATTCTCAAATGTTTTTCCCCAAAGCAAAAATAGCCAAAAATATTCTGCTCCTTGCACTCTGTCTACTTCTGGGTAAGAAAGAGCGATCGCTGCTTCTTTACCACTAGCATTTGGACAAGGTGATAACACTACAGAAATCCTGACAAAAGAACGATCATCTCCTAACTTTTGCCGCAACGCCTTTACTACCGGGCGTACCCAAGTCGTTACCTCACCAGGGCCATTCGAGAGAATCAAAATATCAGATGCTTGGTTTGTCATTTTTCATTTGTCATTAGTGAAAAATCGAAAGTTCCTCATTCCCCATTCCCCATTCCCCAGCCCAAATATTACATTTTCGTTACATAAACCAAAGTAATCACTCTTATTAATTGTCAATATGCGTTAATAAATGTTGCATTTTTTATATCGATTTGTGTCATATAGACGACAAAATGACCAGTGGATAAGCGTTTTCTGATAAAAAGTTCATATTGCCGAAGATAAAAAGTCACTTGTGGCAGCATCAGCCACTAAGAACTTCCAGTAGAGAACACGCATCAAAGGAGCCTATCTGCATGTTCACCCACGTCAAGTCCACCATTAGACACATTGCGCCTGATAACCTGCGCGGACGTAATTTAATTAAGGTGGTCTATGTCGTGCTTGAGTCCCAGTACCAGAGTGCATTGTCGCAAGCGGTTCGCACGATTAACGCGAGCAATCCCAACTTGGCGATTGAAATCAGCGGGTACTTAATTGAGGAACTCCGCGACCCAGAGAACTACGAGGAGTTCAAACGGGAAATTGAGAGTGCGAATATCTTCATCGCTTCACTCATTTTCATCGAAGACTTAGCACAGAAAGTAGTAGCAGCTGTAGAACCACACCGCGATCACCTTGACGTTTCCGTTGTCTTTCCCTCCATGCCAGAAGTAATGCGCCTAAACAAAATGGGCAGCTTTTCTCTAGCACAGTTGGGTCAGTCAAAGAGTGCGATCGCTCAATTCATGCGGAAGCGCAAAGAAAAATCCGGTGCGGGATTCCAAGATGGAATGCTGAAGCTTTTGCGAACCCTGCCGCAAGTGCTGAAATTCCTGCCAATGGACAAGGCACAAGATGCCCGAAATTTCATGCTCAGCTTTCAGTATTGGTTGGGAGGTTCTCCAGAAAACCTGGAAAACTTCTTGCTGATGCTAGCTGATAAATATGTATTTAAAGGTTTAGAGAAACAAAATTTTGCATCTACTACATATCAACAGCCGGTGGTTTATCCCGATTTAGGGATTTGGCATCCTTTGGCTCCCAGTATGTTTGAGGATGTTAGAGAGTACCTCAATTGGTACACAGCCCGTAAGGATATATCTAGTGATCTGAAAGATCCCCTAGCTCCCTGTGTTGGGTTAGTATTGCAGCGCACCCATTTAGTTACAGGCGATGATGCCCATTATGTGGCGATGGTGCAGGAGTTGGAAGCATTAGGCGCACGGGTACTTCCTGTGTTTGCTGGTGGTTTGGATTTCTCTAAGCCTGTAGATGCTTACTTCTACGAACCAACTACCAACACACAGTTAGTAGATGCAGTGGTATCACTGACTGGTTTTGCCCTTGTTGGTGGCCCAGCAAGACAAGACCATCCTAAAGCAATTGAGTCACTTAAGCGCTTAAATCGTCCTTACATGGTAGCGTTACCCTTAGTATTCCAAACCACAGAGGAGTGGATGGATAGCGATTTGGGTTTGCATCCGATTCAAGTAGCTTTGCAAATTGCGATCCCCGAATTGGATGGGGCAATTGAGCCGATAATTTTATCCGGTAGAGATGGGACTACAGGGAAAGCGATCGCACTACGCGATCGGGTTGAAGCTGTGGCCGAACGCGCCTTAAAATGGGCGAACCTCCGCCGCAAGCCGAAGCTTGATAAAAAAGTTGCCATCACCGTTTTCAGCTTCCCGCCAGATAAAGGCAACGTGGGAACCGCCGCTTATTTAGATGTTTTCGGCTCCATCTACGAGGTAATGAAAGCCCTCAAAAATAACGGCTACGACTTACCAGAATTGCCCGAATCCGCCGAAGCGCTGATGCAAGAAGTCATCCACGACGCCCAAGCACAGTACAGCAGCCCTGAACTCAACATTGCTTACAAGATGTCAGTGCCAGAATATGAGGCACTCACCCCCTACTCCCAACGCCTAGAAGAAAACTGGGGCCCACCTCCTGGACATCTCAACAGCGATGGGCAAAACCTGCTGGTATACGGCAAACAATTCGGTAACGTCTTCATCGGTGTGCAACCTACCTTTGGTTACGAAGGTGATCCGATGCGGTTATTGTTCTCCCGTTCAGCCAGTCCTCACCATGGTTTTGCAGCATATTACACCTACCTAGAGCAAATTTGGGGCGCTGATGCCGTACTTCACTTTGGTACACATGGTTCCTTGGAATTCATGCCAGGTAAGCAAATGGGGATGTCTGGCGACTGCTATCCAGATAACTTGATTGGCTCAATTCCCAACCTGTATTACTACGCAGCAAATAATCCCAGTGAGGCGACAATTGCCAAGCGTCGGAGTTATGCCGAGACAATTTCCTACCTGACACCTCCGGCAGAGAATGCTGGTTTATATAAAGGTTTGAAGGAACTCAGCGGGTTAATTGCTTCTTACCAAACCTTGAAAGATAGTGGACGCGGTGTTTCCATAGTTAACAGCATTATGGATAAATGCCGCATCGTGAATCTGGATAAGGATATCAACCTCCCAGAAACCGATGCTAAAGATATGACTGCCGAGGAGCGGGATAATATTGTTGGCAACGTCTACCGGAAGTTGATGGAGATTGAGTCGAGATTATTGCCTTGTGGTTTGCATGTTATTGGTAAACCACCAAGTGCAGAAGAAGCGATCGCAACTCTCGTCAATATCGCCAGCTTAGATCGTCAGGAAGAAGGACTTCAAGGCTTACCCGGAATTATCGCTAACAGCATTGGGCGCAACATTGACGATATTTACCAAAATAACGACAGAGGTATTTTAGAAGATGTCCAACTATTGCAAGACATCACCTTAGCTACCCGCGCCGCAGTTAGTGCCCTTGTGCAAGAGCAAACCGACGCTGAAGGGCGAGTTTCTCTAGTTTCCCGGTTGAATTTCTTCAACATGGGCAAAAAAGAGCCTTGGGTAGAAGCATTGCATAAAGCAGGCTATCCCAAAGTGGATACAGCAGCCCTGAAACCTCTGTTTGAGTATTTGGAATTCTGTCTGCAACAAGTTTGTGCTGACAACGAACTAGGAGCATTACTCAGAGGCTTAGAAGGCGAGTACATCCTACCCGGACCTGGTGGCGATCCCATTCGCAACCCGGATGTATTGCCCACAGGTAAGAATATCCATGCACTAGACCCCCAATCTATCCCCACAACGGCAGCAGTCCAATCAGCCAAAATTGTCGTAGACAGGCTTTTGGCGCGTAACAAAGCCGAAAACGATGGAAAATGGCCAGAAACCATCGCCTGCGTCCTTTGGGGAACCGATAACATCAAAACTTACGGTGAATCCCTAGCCCAAATTATGTGGATGGTGGGTGTACGTCCAGTTCCCGATGCCTTGGGACGGGTGAACAAATTGGAATTGATATCTTTAGAAGAGTTGGGACGCCCCAGAATAGATGTGGTAATCAACTGTTCTGGTGTATTCCGCGACTTGTTCATCAACCAAATGAACCTGCTAGACCAAGGGGTGAAGATGGCGGCTGAAGCGGATGAACCCTTAGAAATGAACTTTGTTCGCAAACACGCTTTGCAACAAGCTGAGGAAATGGGGATTAATCTGCGTCAAGCGGCGACGCGCGTTTTCTCCAACGCTTCTGGTTCCTACTCGTCAAATATCAACTTGGCAGTAGAAAACAGCACTTGGGACAGCGAAGCCGAGTTGCAGGAAATGTATCTCAACCGGAAATCCTTCTCCTTCAATTCCGATAACCCCGGAATTATGGACGAATCCCGGCAGATTTTTGAAAGTACATTGAAAACTGCTGATGCAACTTTCCAAAATCTGGATTCTTCCGAAATTAGCTTAACGGATGTTTCCCACTACTTTGACTCAGATCCCACCAAGCTAGTGGCAAGTCTGCGAGGTGATGGCAAGAAACCATCATCTTACATTGCAGATACAACCACAGCTAACGCCCAAGTGCGGACATTATCAGAAACCGTGCGCTTAGATGCGCGTACCAAATTGTTAAATCCCAAATGGTATGAGGGGATGCTGTCTCACGGTTACGAAGGTGTGCGCGAACTCTCCAAGCGGTTGGTGAATACAACAGGTTGGAGTGCAACAGCCGGCGCTGTGGATAACTGGATTTATGAGGATACTAACGAAACCTTCATCAAAGATGAAGAAATGCAGAAACGGTTGCTCAACCTTAACCCTCATTCTTTCCGCAAAATTGTATCAACTTTGTTGGAAGTGAATGGACGCGGTTATTGGGAGACTAGCGACGAGAATTTAGATCGTCTGCGCGAGTTGTACCAAGAAGCTGAAGACCGGATTGAAGGGATAGACTAGGATTACATGGGCAGGCATAAAGCCTGCCTTAACTTTTCAATCTGAGATATGACTATGAATGCTTTAACGGTCAACCTTAAATCAGTATTGGAACTGACAGATGAGCAGTTTTTTAATCTATGTCAGGCAAACCGTGACTTGAGGTTTGAACGCACTGCAACCGGAGAATTAATTATCATGCCACCAACCGGGGGAGAAACCGGAAATCGTAATGGTAAACTAAATCAACAATTATTTAATTGGTCAGATACCGATGGTACTGGCATCGCTTTTGATTCTTCTACTTGTTTTAAATTACCTAATGGTGCAGATCGTTCACCTGATGCTTCTTGGATAAAATTAGAACGATGGGATGCTTTAACTGAAGAAGAAAAACAAAAGTTTCCCCCTATTTCTCCTGATTTTGTTGTTGAGCTACTTTCGCCAAGTGATAGTTTGAAAGTTACTCAAGAAAAGATGAGAGAATACATAGATAATGGTGTGCGTTTGGGTTGGTTAATTAATCGTAAATCGCGGCAAGTGGAGATTTATCGACAAGGGAAAGAGGTTGAGGTGTTGGAATCGCCTGTTATCTTGTCAGGAGAAGGTGTTTTACAGGGGTTTATTTTAAACCTTGAGGCGATTTGGTAAGTGAATAACAAAACAAAAGTCCTGACAAATTTAGACGCAGTAGCACCTTGAAAATTATCATTAACTATTGTATTAATATAATATTAATTGGTTAGACAATGCCAAATAAGGCTAACAAAATTTTTAAGTAAGAAGTATTAATTATGGATAATTGGCAAGATATTACTAATGATAGATTAGTAAGAACAATACATCCTGGCGAAGTAATTGCAGATATTTTAGATGATTTAGATATTAATACCGCAAAGTTTGCAGAAATTTTAGGACTATCTAATCAAACAATTCAGGAAATTATTAATGGTCAAAGAGCAATTACAGTAGATATAGCAATACGTCTAGGTAAAGCTTTAGGAAATGGCCCAAGACTTTGGCTTAATCTTCAGCAAAAAGTTGATCTTTGGGATGCTTTGCACAGCCATAAAGAAGAATATGAGCAAGTAATGACATTGGTTTAGAAAAAATTGTGAATAATTATTTTTTTAATAATTGAAATTCACAGGAATTTTCAGGTAGTAGAGTAGAATCCAGTAATATAAGTTTTTTATGTTACATAGTTAGTGTGCATTTAGCAAAGAGAGTAAAGACACTAAATGAAAATTTTTACCTACGTAGACAATTCTAACCTGTTTATAGAAGGCCGACGGCTATCTGCTGTAAACAAGAGAATTGATGGAGTTTGTAATATCTATGAAGCAATCAATCTGAAAATATTTGATAACGATTGGTATACGGACTACGGTCGCTTGCATGAATTTTTATGCGGCACAGAAAAGTCAGAGATTGGCGGGACTAGGCTTTGGGGATCGCCTCCCCCCAAAGATACTTTCTGGGATTACGTTAAAAGCAAAGGTTTTGATGTTCAAACCTATGAACGTTCAAAAGGTAGAGAGAAAAAAGTCGATACTGCAATTGCTTACCAAATTGGAAAAGATTCAGGCAAAATAATCGATAAAGAAAATGACATAATCGTTATTGCAGCAGGCGACAAAGATTATATGCCTTGCATAGATGATTTGACTAGTGATGGCTTCAGAGTTCATGTTGCTTTTTGGGGACACGCTGCAAGAGAAGTGCAAGAGGCGGCTACAAAATTTATTAATCTCGATCCCCATCAAGATTATTTGAGTGCATTTTGGTGTCGGCCACAATAGAGACACCAACCAATAAGTATCGCTTTATTTTTGAGGTTTTATGCAAGGCGATACCTACGGTGAGCTTCTCTACGAGACGCTTCGCGAACGCTAAGGCACTCACTCTTTCACAACAGGCGATGTCTAACGACAAGCCGCTACGCGTCTACGCTTTATTTTTGAGGTTTTCTGCAAGGCGATCGCTCTATTGGGCATCAAAGCAAATGCAGTGTTTGATTTGATGGACAAAATCTTGTCCGCTATATTTAAGGTGTACCAGTTGCTTCCTCACTCCAAGTTAATCAGTATGGATATCACAGCTACTTTGAATGAAATCGCAACTCTGAGTGTTGAAGATAGAATCCGTATTGTGCAGGCAATTTGGGATAGCATCGCAGCAGAGCAAGTTTACCCTGATTTAACCGATGCACAAAAGCAAGAGCTTGATCGTCGAACTGCTGACTATGATTCAAATCCAGATAATGTGCTGACTTGGGAGGAAATCAAAGCATCAATTAAGGGGCAGCAATGAATTATGTCCTGGTGTTTCGCTCAGAGGTTCGAGAAGAACTTAATGAGGCGCACAGTTGGTACGAGAGTCAGAAACCCGGTCTGGGTGACGAGTTTTTAGACTGTGTAGACGAAACGGTGAATCGAATTTCTCAGATGCCAGAATCCTATGTAATTGTCTACGGTGATATTCGACGAGCAGTAGTGCGACGATTTCCCTATGCTGTGTACTATCGGATTGTGTCGAGTCGAGTAATAGTGACGGCAATTTTTCATGGTCGCAGAGATCCAAAATCGTGGCAGACGCGAACCTAACACTATAATTACGGGCGATGTCTAATGACAAGCCGCTACGCGTCTACGCTTTATTTTTGAGATTTTCTGTAATGCGATCGCATTATTTTTGAGGTTTTCTGTAAGGTGATCGCACTCACCCTTCCACAACAGGCGATCGCATTATTTTTGAGGTTTTCTGAAAGGCGATCGCACTAACTCTTCCACAACAGGCGATCGCTCTTTGGGAGTGTAATTTTAAGGGGATGAGATATTGAAGTTCTCGGCCAGTGAGTATAATTATAATAAATGAACTTAATATCTAGCCAATATTACTACGAAGGAAATGCCAGCAAAAGACATTTACCATGATGCTGTTAAAAATGCCTTAATTAAAGATGGCTGGACAATTATAGCTGACCCTTATTTTTTGCAGTATGAAGATGCAGAACTTTATGCTGATTTATTTGTAAAAAAAGCCTTATTAGCAGAACAAGAAGGACGGAAAATAGTTGTAGAAATCAAGAGTTTTATCAGTCCTTCTCCCATGAGAGATTTTGAAAATGCTCTAGGTCAATATATTCTTTACCGCGATATTTTAAAACTAGCCAGTAAAAATTATAAAATTTATCTAGCAATCAGAGATACAGTATTTGATACTTTCTTTCAAAGAAAATCTATTCAAGCAGTGGTTAAACTTCAGCAAATTGAATTTATTGTTTTTAACAATGAAAGGGAGGAAATTACTTTATGGAGAAACTAACAGCATATCGAGAGTTAATTAAACAGGTACTAACTGAATATGATAATTTATCTCGTCAATCACCTGACAAAATTGCTGAAAATTGTTTAGTGTTTGATGAGAATCACGATCATTATCTCTGGTTAACTGTAGATTGGCAAGGTAGCAAAAGACTTAAATATACTCATGTTCATATTCGGATTAAAAATGAGAAAATTTTCATAGAAGAAGACTGGACAGAAGAAGGAATAGCGGCTGAATTAATGAAGTTAGGTGTAAGTAGCAGCGATATTGTGTTAGCTTTTCAGCCTCCAGATGTGAGAAAATTTACAGAATTTGCAACAGCTTAATAAGTTATTGTTCTACCCAGGTAATCGCACTGACTCTTCCACAACTGCCGATCGCTTAGTTTTTGAAGTTTTCTGTAAAGCAATCGCCTAAAATGCCATCATACAATCAGCGATCGCAACATACAAAAAAGAATCAGAATAACTATTGTAATCGCGCTCACTCTTTCACAACAGGTGATGTCTGACGACTAGCCCGGAGCTTTCGGAGTCTCCGGCTTTGCGCTACGCGTCTACGCTTTGTTTTTGAGAATTTCTGCAAGGCGATCGCTTCTACATTTTTAATGATATCATATTATGATATCGCTGAATTGATCGCTATATTCAACTTAACTGTAAGATGGCTGTAATTGTATTGATTAAATGGATCTCAATAACAAACAACGTCAGATTTTAGAGTTAATTTTTACAAATCCTGTACCAACTAATATTCTTTGGAAAGATATTGAAAGTTTATTTATAGCTCTCGGTGCTGATATTACTCAAGGTAGAGGTTCGCGGGTTCGTGTGAAATTAAATGATGTGAAAGCTGTTTTTCACGAACCGCATCCTCAAAATGAGACAGATAAAGGAGCAGTCAAATCTGTTAGAGAATTTTTAATTAAGGCAGGAATTGAAATATGATGACTTATAAAGGATACACAGCTAGTATAGAAGTAGATGTAGAAGCGGGAATACTTTTTGGTCAAGTCCTAGATATTAATGACGTAATTACCTTTAAGGCAAAAACTGTAGACGAAGCGCGTCAAGAATTTCAAATTTCTGTTGATGAGTATCTTGCTTTCTGTGAAGAACTAGGAGAGGAGCCTGATAAACCATTCTCTGGTAAACTTCCATTTCGTACAACTCCAGAACACCACCGCAAAATATTTATTGCTGCTAAAAAGGCTGGCAAAAGCATAAATGCTTGGATGGACGAGATCTTAACTGGTGCTGCGGATAAAATAATCAATACTTAAAGTCAATCATTCTAAATATTTTTTTCGCTAAAGTGCATTCGCTTTTGGCATTTTTATGGGAATATTCAAATTTAAATTTTTCTATGGATGCGTTAACTATCAACTTTGCTCCTGTTTTTCAAATAAAAAATGAGCAATTCTTCCAGTTATGTCAGATAAATGAATTAATTAGATTTGAGCGTAATGCTGATGGCACATTGCTACTAATGCCTTTAGTCGGAGGTTTAACCAGCAACCGCAATGCTAACTTAACTGCTCAACTTGGAGTGTGGAATCGTGATGAGTCACTAGGTATAGCTTTTGGTTCTTCGGTTGGGTTTATTTTACCAAATGGAGCAGTGCGTTCGCCTGACGCATCTTGGTTAAAACGTGACAGATGGGATTCTCTCACACAGGAGCAAAAAGAAGGATTTCCGCCTGTATGTCCTGATTTTGTAGCAGAATTACGTTCTGATACTGATTGTTTAAAAAGGCTACAAAATAAAATGCAAGAGTACCGAAACAACGGTGCTAAATTAGGTTGGTTAATTGATTTAGAAAATCGGCAAGTAGAAATTTATCGCTCCGGTAGAGATGTTGAACTACTGCAATCTCCTGCTAGTTTATCGGGAGAAGATATACTACCTGGATTTGTGCTTAATTTTGAAGATATCTGGTGAATTGATTAACATACGAAGTGTGTAGGCGTAGCCCGCCGTAGGCATCGCATTGTTTTTGAGGTTTTCTGTAATGCGATCGCATTGTTTTTGAGGTTTTCTGCAAGGCGATCGCTACATTAGTTACAACACAAAGACAATCGGTAGGCAAGCTATAATTTATTCAAAGTGAAACTGATATTCCCTTTATGTTGACGCTTGAACAAATTGAGTCCGCCATTCTTCAACTATCACCTGATGAGTATAAAAAACTCATAGAGTGGTTTGCTGATTTGGACTATCAACGCTGGGATAAGCAATTAGAGAAAGACATTGCTGATGGAAAATTGGAAGCTTTAGCACAGGAAGCGATCGCTGAATTCAAGGCGGGTCACTGTCGGGAAATCTGATGCACTATACAACGCGACGTTTCTGGCAAGTCTATGCCCAACTACTCTAAAAATGACATCATTTTGGTTCAGTATCCCTTTTCAGATTTGTCCAGTTCAAAAGTTAGACCTAATGAACGCATTTTTGCTATTATTTTCTTTACGGCAAAATTTCAAAGCTATCGCAGTGCTGAGGTCGGTATAATCTAAAATCTCGCTGATCTAAAGTAAATATTTTTTTAATACCATAGCGTTCAGCTATAGCCATAACACTTGCATCTACAAAATCAATCCGACTATCTGCATACTCATCCAAGATTTGCGCCACACGAATTATATCTTGGTCTGTTAAAGCTACTAAACTAAATCGACTCGCAGATAGTCCTTGCAAAAAAGCTACTACTGTCGTTACACCTGCATTACGTCCTACCAAATAAGCTAATTCTGCTAATACTGTTTGGGGTAACAGAATTTGTTTTTGTTGTGTATATACTGTTGCAACAGTACTATGCATTGCATCCGAACGGTTCAACAATGCTACAACAAAACCTGTATCAGCTACCGCTAAGGTTATTTCCACGTCCAACCAGATTTTTCAGTAATCTCTTGTTGGAGAATATCTTCTGAGTTTGTAGCCAAATCAGGTGTTCCTGCAAATAAGCCAATTAATGGGTCAGACGCAGCATTATCAACTGTTTCTAGCAATTGGGTTTCGAGATATAGCCTAACAGCTTCACTGACTATTGATTCAGGAGATTGCCCTCGTTGACTAGCCAAATTTATGACTTTTTCAAGTAAAGTCTGTTCCAGTTTCCAGTTAAATGTAGAGTCCACCAGATAACTTCTCTCTTCTCTCTTTAGTAACAAAAGATATTCTAACAAATATGGATTTGATGCTCACTATTATACTTTTTTTGTCTTTAAGTCAAATATACACAGCGATACTTACGGTAAGCTATGCTAACGCATTCACTCTTCCACAACAGGCGATGTCTAACGACAAGCCGCTACGCGTCTACGCTTTATTTTTGAGATTTTCTGAAAGGCGATACCTACGCAGGGTAAGCGCATCTAATTTTGTAGTAAAGAATACAGATTATTTTGCACAATTGTAAGTTGTTAGAGACGATTTAA
>NZ_WVID01000003.1 GCF_010091925.1 Nostoc sp. B(2019)
CTAAGTATGCTAAGTCTGCCTCCTGCCATTTGCGCTTTGCTCCCCGTCCTTGCGCCTCCCACAATCCTCCCAACCCCAAAGTTTCCCATCGCCGCAGTGTTGCTCTGACTGTATGTTCATGACATTCAAAAATTTTGGCAATTGCTGGCACATTCCATCCTTGGGCATTTAATCGAATCATCTGAGCGCGATCTCTTGTGCGTTTTGGAACTCTCGTCGCTTCTCGCAACTGAGCCAGCGTTAAATCTTCTAAATCTGTTAATGCAACTCTTAATGGCGCAGGCATCTAGTAGTACCTGTTTTTGAACTGACTCTATCTTATATTTAATTGCAACCACCTACTTAGTAGCTATGCAAGAAAGGTTAACTCAACTCATAGCTAACGCTGATTTAAGGATTCGCATGGGGGACGCTGGACGCAAACGCTATGAAACACACTTTACTGTTGAACGTATGCTAAATGAGACTTTGGATGTATACATGGAATGTAGAGTCAAACCCAAATAGTATAAGACTTACGTAATAACTCTCTGAAACTTTTATTCTTTTTAAGCATCCTCTAAAAAACTCGATAACCACTGAAGGCGAGCAAGTTTTTTAGTTAAACTAGAACACCGATTCAGTATTCAAGATAGGGGCGAGAAAAACCGATTATTTCGTAGAGGCGTTGCATTGCAACGTCTCTACAGTCATCGATAATTGGTCGTTTTACCGAAAATAAATCGGGTCTTTGCGATTACTGAATCGATGTTCTAGAGAACATCATCCGTTACTTGAGCGAGAGTATTTCTCTTTGCTAAGGAACGTGGATTAAACAGAATGCAAAACCTCTCATTTGTTAGGGTGTTTCAGTAACAACGTAACGTACTGAAATGATCTAAAAAAAATAGTACATTTACGTTCCTAACGCAAAAGTTGCACTTTATTAATCCACGATTCTTAGCTCAACTTACTTGTTCTTATTCTTATGACTCTGCCGTCCCGCCTTGGCATGTTGCTCTGGCGTGCCACCACGGGTACTCTTTTCTTCACTATCGGCATCATCATTATCCTCTTTTTGACCACCACTGTGGGAACTTTTGCCACCCTCGCGGCCGATTTCAGCCATGTGCTCTCTATCTTGACTAACAGCTTCACCACCCTTGTGCCCAGCTTCACGAGCTTCTTCTGAGGTAAACTCGTGGGCAGTGCCTTTTTCATGAGCAGCCTGTCCGCCTTTGCTGGCAATTTCGCGCTGCTTGTCTTCATCCATAGAAGCAAAGCCACGTTTGCTTGTGTCCGCCATGATATTACTCCTTGTAATTAACTCAAGTTTTTACTGCTTGAAAAAGTAAAAACTTTTGTCAGTTTTCCATTGGTTCAATTCATTAACTTCCTAAAGTTAACTACTCAATTAATTGTATTCATGACCCCTTAGAGAGAATCATTGCAGGTTAGTTATTCAACTTCAGATATACAACTCAAGTTTCAAGCGTGGAGGAATGTTTATAGACTTTCAAAATATCTTGTATACTAAGCGTTGTATTTTCTATTTTTTTACTTTCGACACCTTAACAAAGTTAGATAAAACCTAACTAGTAACCGATACGAGAAGGAGCGCTATCCTTCTCCTGTTTATTTAGCGAAAAGGAGAAGAATGGCGCAACATTTTGAAAATTTAAGGCATAATTAGTTACTAGTCTTAATGAGATTTAGCGGCCATGGTGAATCAAGCTCTGATGAAGATTGCAAATCGTTAATAGTAATGCTGCAATCTTTAGCAGCATGAGTTAATTTCTTGTTATCGCTAATCTGTCGAGTGGAAAGTCCCATCTCCTTGAGCAGGCGGTTAATGTGGCAATTGCTAACTTTAATCCCTAATTCTTTTGCTAGATGCTTACTTAACCATTGCGCTGTCCAGCGTTCAAAGGGATAGCCATACTCACGCGGACTATGGCTTGCTAGCTCTTTCAAACGAGTGAGATATTGCTCATTAACTGCTTTGGGGCGTCCCATGCGGCGATCGCTCCAGTTGTGAGCATTACCTGTTTGTGCCATAGTAATCCAATACCGTGCCGTCTCCTGAGCGCATCCCACAGCTTCACAGATTTGAGCCTGAGATTGGCCAATATCTGCAAGCAGCATGATTTGAATACGACGCCGATATTCTGGACGTAAATCTGTTTCTAGACTTTTTAGCAAAAGCTTGCGTTGAAAAGGTGTTAAGTAGTGACCTTGATTTTCCACAGCAATTTCTCCTGGTGAAACTTGCAATATGCTCCTTGCCTTTCCTCTGCATACTTCTCTGAAGCAAAAGTCCAGTAATTCCACATTCGTTACAAAAGTTTAGAGTAATCTGGGAAACATTCATCAGTCTGGGTTTTCAGGCATTGGTGCTGTAACAAAACACTAATCACAATCTGCGACAAAATACATAGCCTGAGCTACAAATTGCATAATTTGCTTTATTGCAAGCGCATCACGGTATTTGAATCTATCAGATAAAAACAACTTTGTTATTGAGTATGTAATATTCAAAAAATAAAAACATAACTCCTTGAGATATGCATATAAAAGAAGTTTAAACCACTTGCAATACTAAATTAATTATCACAATATTGAATTGGGATTAGACAATACACAGCTAACCCCACTCCAACCGACTTCATCTAAGAGGAAAAATCGCTAGTATCAAGATATAACCCTCTATTACACTCTCACTAACTTTTAACATTAGTGAGAATAGAATAAATAATTTCCTGAGTTTCTCCATCTAACACAGAGTAATAGATAGGAGGTTAAATCAACATGGAGAAAATGACAGATGCAGTACATCTATTTGTTAATTTTTTGCAAAATTGTAGTGGGTTGTTTGTTTACGATATCGTTTATATCCAAAGTTAAAAGTTTCTCACAGTATGTGAATACTGTGCGTAACTTTCGACTATTGCCTGAGTCATTCATCCGGTTTGCTGCCATATTAATTTTAATTAGTGAGCTACTTATTGTACTCTTGTTGTTCAAATGGCAGGTAATTGCTTTCTGGTTAGCTTCGGGTCTGTTAGTTATTTTTTCAGTTGCCTTAGCTTCCGTTTTATTTCGCAATATTCAAACCGCGTGCAATTGCTTTGGGCTGAGCCAGCATCCTATCTCAGAAGCAGATTTATTACGTAACTTTGGTTTCTTACTCTGTTCATGTGGCGGTGGTTGGTTAGCTAAAAACTCTGAATTTACTGAACCGATTGCGCCTTTGACTTTAGGAATTACAGGTTTCATAGCTCTTGCATTTGTTCTCATTTGGGCGCAATTAGGTGAAATTTACCGCTTATTTCAGCACAACTGACAACTCAACCAAATTACTAGGAGGCGTAAGAATTTATGCAATCAATTTGGGTTACTAATTCGGTTTTACTATGGATTGTTGTGTTGTTGAACTTGTTGTTAACTATCGCCCTTATTCGTCGGTTCAACCGTATATCAACACAACTATCAACTTTTACTGATATTGATGTGGGCCTGGAAAAAGGCAGCCAAGCACCTGATTTTCAGGCACAGACGTTAACAGGTGAAACTGTGACCCTGGCTGACTACGCTCGTAAGGTAGTTTCATTTATCTTTATTTCGCCTCACTGTGGCCCATGCCTAGATAAAATATCAGCTTTGAATGCTCTTGCTCTCAAAGCCAAGCAAGCTGGTGTAGAAATAGTACTGGTCAATACCGATGGAGATAAAGCGGAAACAGAAGCATTTGTGAAAAAACACAATGTGACATTACCTGTTCTCATTGCTCCCAGCGAAAGTAATTTATTTGCCCGCGACTATAAAGCCGATGCTACCCCCTCCTACTGCATACTCAACCAGGACAGCTATGTAGAGGCTGCTGGTGTATTTGAACCGGGATGGGAAAAGCAACTTACCAGTGCATGGGCAACTGCCTAATCCAGTAAATGAAAGGAGGTGATGCTTACTGAACGGTTTACTTAGCAGTACTAATGCCAACTTGTGGAGTCAATTCCTGCTGTACGTCTATCACTTGACCTATCAAAGTTGAAAAGGAGCAAAAATCATGAACAATCTAATCAACACAATTCTGACGAATGTAGCCGATAAACTACTGAGTCGGATTCTTCCAGAAGATAACGCAGCAGCTTTTTGCTGGCGAACCTGTTATTCATGTGTAAACGGCTGGAAAGATTGTAAAGAGCGTTGTTGCGGCTGGCTTGGCTGTAGAACTACTCCGCTGCGGCAACGCTGCTAGAAACATCTAAGAGTATTCAGCACAACCTCTTAACTACCGGAAGTTGATGAATGCTGCCTCACTCCTAACGGGAATTGACTCTACAACTGTGCATTAGCGTAGTGCTAGCAAACATTTTTGGGATATCCCCTTTCAGACCTCTGGGGCTTTGTGAACCTCAGAGGTCTTCCTCAAAAAAGGAGCATACTCATGTGGATACAGATGACAATCGCTTTACTGGTTATGTGTTTGGCGATAATTGCTTTTCTACGATTCAATTTCACTATTACTACAGTACATGGTGACAGCATGTATCCAACGCTGAGGGAGGGCGATCGCTTACTCAGCCTAAATCTCTTACCACGTCTTTGGCTACGTAAAGGACAAATTGTCATTGGTGACATCAACTCACTAGAACTACCGTCTTCTTCAGAAGCATTCGCAGACATTGACATCATCAGCGAGCCAGATTTTGCATTCGATAGCCTTAGCGAGTCTGATGTTGAAAATCTTCCATTTCAGCCAGACTGTGGCAAATTTATTAAACGCATTATTGGTTTACCTGGGGACACGGTTTGTATTTCCATATCAAGCTTACATGAGTTTATGCAAACAATATTGCGGTCTGCCGAAGGCAGCAGCGCTTCGCGATCGCGCTGTGATAGCGACGGCAACTTAATCTGTACAGTGCCAGAAAACCATTGTTTTGTACGCGGAGATGGTCTAGTCAGTATGGATTCTCTAATAGTGGGGCCCATACCTCTGTCTGCATTAACGGGCATAGCTTTAATGAAATTACCGCGTCGCTTGGATATAGATACCGTACACCTACTTAGGGAAGCAAGTGATGTTTAATAAGTTTAAATATGGGCAGCGGTTTTTGCAATCTATATCTTACATGCTTGAGCTAGTTTGGCAAGCGTATCCGGCAGCTTGTATAGGTACTATTCTCATCACAATTTTTCAAGGATTAATCCCCTTAGCAAATGCCTGGATAATTAAAGTACTACTTGATTGGTTAGCACAATTACTGATTGGCGGGAGGGCGACAAAAGAGCAGCTGATCTGGTTGCTTGTGGCACAGGCGGTATTGATGGTTGGTACGGCAATGCTACCGCACCTGAGTCGTTATCTGAATGCCGAGTTAGGACGGCGGTTAACAGTACTAATTCAGTCAACTGTTTACCAAAAAATCAATAGCTTTGAGGGGATTGCACATTTTGAAAACCCGAAAGTTTACGACACGATTCGCCTTGCTCAACAAGGTGCAGAGCAAAGTTCTAGTCAAACACTAGAAATTCTCACGGAATTTATCCAGAACTTAGTTACTTTATTGAGTTTTGTCGGTGTCTTGTTCTCATTCAATCTGTTTTTGGCTAATTTAGTTCTGTTGGCAGCTTTGCCTCAACTATATGTGCAGTTGAAACTAGGACAGCAACGATTTGGACTGGCGTTTGAACTCAGCCCCGTTGAACGGCGTAAGTTTTACTACAGCTTTTTACTGACCAGTGTGCAAGCGGCGAAGGAAGTGCGCCTTTTTGGACTGGGGCAATATTTCCTCCATAAATTGCTTGATTTATACAAGCGGGTTCACCGAGCAGAGCGAAAACAACAACAGCGCGAGTTACGCTGGGAGTTGGGCTTAAGCATTTTGTCTAGTGTTGTTGCGAGTGTCGCCTTTATTCTTGTTGTGCTTGCCGCATTTGGCAAAAAGCTCACATTGGGTGATATTACGCTGTACGTGAGTGCTGTTGGCTCAGTTCAAGATGCCTTAGCTAGATTCATTTCGGCAATTGCTGGTCTGAATGAGAGTGTACTTTTTCATTCTTATTTCCGAAAATTACTGGCATTAACACCTGCATTACCGATTCAAACAGTTACACAGTCAGTGCCAAAGCTCTCATCTGGGTTAGAATTGCGCCATGTTTCATTTCGCTATAGCAAACAACATCCCTGGATACTACGCGATGTCAATTTAAAGATTCCCACAGGTAGTTGTTTAGCTTTGGTTGGACTAAATGGTGCTGGAAAGACGACCTTAGTCAAGTTACTAACTCGGCTATACGACCCATCTGACGGGCAGATTTTGTGGGATGGGATTGATATTCGAGAATTTAATCCTGCCGAGTTTCGCCAACGAATTGGCACTATTTTCCAAGATTTTATGCGGTACGATTTGACGGTGCGCGAGAACATTGGTTTAGGGAATCTGACGAAAATTGATGACAGTAATTGGATACAACAATCAGCGCACCAAGCTAGTATTCATGATGATATTATACGTTTGCCGCAAGGTTATGATACAGAATTAAGCCGGATGTTTGCAGAGGAAGAAGAGGGCATTGATTTATCGGGTGGTCAATGGCAAAGGGTAGCAACTGCGCGGATGTTTGCGCGTGAGGCAGATTTACTTATCCTGGATGAACCAACTGCGGCGCTAGATGCACAGGCTGAGTATGAATTGTACAGTCATTTTGCCGAATTAATGTTCGATCGCACCAGTGTTTTAATTTCACACCGCTTTAGTACAGTACGCATGGCTGATGCGATCGCAGTGTTGGAAAATGGACGAATTATAGAATATGGCATACATGACACACTACTAAAATTAGACGGCACATACGCTAAGTTATACAGAATGCAAGCAGAATGCTATCTAGAGTCACCATATAAAAAAGCTTAAAAATCACTTTTTTAATCAGAACCTTAGCAGAAATTCTGTTAATGACCTATGCAACTTTCAATAATTCGCAGAATCAAAAAAACTACCCCTTGGCTAATAGGATTAGTGGCATCTGGGTTATTAGGAATTGCTACCACTGTAACCATTGCACTCCGAGATACCAACCCGAAATCAGACATCACGCAACAGACGGTAGCAGTAGTATCTAAAGACTTAACTGTTCGTATCAAAGCTAATGGCGTTGTTCAGGCTGTCCGCAAAATCAATCTTAGTCCTAAAGCTGAAGGACGGATAGTACAATTGTCTATAGAAGAAGGAAAACTGGTAAAGCAGGGCGAGTTATTGGCTCGCATGGATTCTCAAAGACTACAAGCACAGATTAATCAATACAAAAGCACTTTAGCCAAAGCTCAAGCTGAATTGGCACAAAAGCAGACTGGAAACCGCCCAGAGGATATTGCCGAAGCCAAAGCCAGAGTCGCTACAGCAGAAGCTAGTATTGCTGAAGCCCAAGCCAAATTTAATCATGCTCGTGAAGAACTCAAACGCTATCAAAGTTTAGTAGACAAAGGAGCAGTTTCTCGGAATCAATTCGGTGAGTATTTAAGTAAAGAAGGTGAGGCGAGGGCTATTCTTCAAGCAGCTCAAACTCGCTTACAAGAACAAAAAGAAAGTTTAACCAAACTTCGTAATGGTACACGTCCAGAGGAAATTGCTCAAGCACAAGCGAGTGTTGCCGAAGCAAGAGGACAATTGCAATACTACGAAATTCAGTTGCAAGATACTCAAATCCAAGCTCCTTTTTCTGGTACAGTTACGCGATTGTTTGTGCAAGAAGGAGATTTTGTTACACCCACAACTTCCGCCTCCTCCGGCGATGGCGCGACTTCCGCTTCTATCGCTGAACTTTCTAGCGGTTTAGAAATTGAAGCCAAAGTGCCAGAAGCTAGTATTGCTCAAATAAAGGTAGGTCAACGTGTTGAAATTAAAGTTGATGCCTATCCTGATGAGGTATTTACAGGGCGTGTCCGGTTGATTGCACCCAGAGCGGTGAAGGAAAATAATATCACATCCTTCAGAGTCAAGGTGGCTGTGCAAACTGGTCAAGAGAAGCTGAAGTTTGGCATGAATGTACAATTAGCTTTCCTTGCTCAGGAAATCCGTCAGGCTTTAGTTGTTCCTTTGGCGACAATTGTCACTCGCCCAAATGGTCAGACTGGCGTACTGTTACCCAATGAAGACAAGCAATCTCAATTTAGACCTGTCACCGTTGGTGCTACGGTTGGCGATCAAATTCAGATTATTCAGGGGGTATCTGAGGGAGAACAGGTATTTATTAGCCCTCCTGAAGAACAGGAAAAAGAAGGGGTTAAGTTTTGATAGGTTCGTAGTAAGCACTAAAGTGCTTAAAAAATCAAGAACTAAAGTCCTTACTACAAACATGTATTGACATCAATCTTTTGAAAACATCGATAAAACTCTAGGCGGGATAGATGAACTTTGTTGAAAGCATTAAGATGGCTGTTAAAACCCTAGCAGCTAACAAGTTGCGTAGCAGTCTCACTATGTTGGGAATAATTATTGGCAATAGCTCTGTAATTGCGATGATTGGTATTGGTCAAGGTGTTCAAAATTATAGCCTTGCACAGCTTGAGTCTTATGGATCTAATTTGTTAAGCGTGTTTGCAGGCAGTGAAGAAGCTGAGGGTATGATTGCCGAAGAACCAAAGTTGGTATTATCGGATGCTGAGGCTATTATTACTCAAGCTCCGGCGGTGAAGAAAGTAGCTCCTCAAATTTCCGCTAGACAATCGATCGCCTACCGCAATCGGACTACACAAGCCAACATCACCGGCACAACACCAGATTTTCTCTATGTACGGAATGCTACGGTAGTCAGTGGACGGTTTTTTAACTCATCCGAACAAAGACAGAATACTCTAGTGGTCGCCCTTGGTTCAGTTCCGGCGCGTAAGTTGTTTGGCAGTGATAACCCCATTGGTAAAGAAATACAAATCAATAATATTAGCTTTCAAGTAATTGGGATCATGAAAACCAAAGGTTCCTTTGGCGGAGTCAATCAAGATGATGTTGTTTATATACCCATCACCACAATGGCTAGCCAAATAGATGGACGCCAGTCTCCTTATGGCATCTCAATTGACTCGATTGAGGTTTCTGCCGAGAATAAACAGAGCATCTGGGCGGCGTCGTTTCAGATTACTAACCTATTAACACGCAGACATGGCAAGAAAGACATTTCTGTGATCGCCAATAAATCTTTCCAGGATCTTGTCGGTCAAGTAACAGGCGCTTTAAGCTTGATGCTAGCTGCGATCGCTAGTATCTCGCTTTTGGTGGGTGGTATTGGCATTATGAATATCATGCTTGTTTCGGTGACAGAGCGCACCCAAGAAATCGGGCTGCGAAAGGCAATTGGTGCTACACAACAAGCTATCCTGACTCAGTTTTTAATCGAGGCGGTGATTCTGTCGGTAGCTGGAGGCTTGATTGGAACTGGTATTGGTGTTGGTGGCACAATGATTGTGGGCGTGTTAACTCCCTTGAAACCAGGTGTATCATTGCCTGCGATCGCCCTGGCTGTGGGTGTTTCTGGTAGCATTGGTCTAATTTTTGGTGTCGTCCCAGCCCGCCGCGCCGCCCGACTCGATCCAATTGTTGCTCTGCGAAGTGCTTAAGATGAATAACCAAGTAAATCCTTCATCTATATTACGGGAAGCAAATCACCTTACAGTTCCTAGTTCTTTCAAATCAGTCATTGTCCGCTTAGAAAACATTTCCAAGATATACGGCACTGGCGAAACAGAAGTTCGAGCACTTGCAGATGTTAACTTGATTGTCGAGCAAGGTGAGTACTGCGCCATTATGGGGGCGTCTGGCTCTGGTAAGTCTACTGTGATGAATATTATCGGCTGTCTAGACCGACCAACAAAAGGACACTATTACCTGGATAAAGCGAATGTGGCTGTGCTGGGTGACGCAGACTTAGCCCAGATTCGTAACCGGAAAATTGGCTTTGTATTCCAACAGTTTCACTTATTGCCGCAGCTGAGTGCGCTAGAAAATGTCATGTTGCCGATGGTATATGCAGGTATTAATACTACCGAACAACGCGATCGCGCCATATCAGCTTTAAAGCGAGTCGGGTTAGGAAATAGATTAAACAACAAACCAAATCAGCTATCTGGAGGACAACAGCAACGAGTAGCGATCGCTCGTGCTATTGTCAATCAACCAGTTTTACTCCTGGCCGATGAACCCACTGGCGCACTTGATTCGCGTACGGCAAAAGAAGTCATGGATATCTTTTCAGACTTAAATAACAGTGGAATTACGATTGTCATGGTAACGCATGAGCCAGATGTGGCGCGTCAAACTCAGCGTATTATCTGGTTCCGGGATGGTGAGGTTGTACACTCCCACCTTACCCCAGCAGACATTGGTCAGGTTGCAGGGTAGCACTTTTGACGAACTCCGGCACAAAGTAACTTGGGTTTAAACCTTGTGCTTGCGCCATTAAGTGACAACCCTGCAAAAACTCTTGCTCAAGACCGATACGACGCTTGACTACATCCATCTAGACCTCCGCAAGGGTAATCCCGCCACAGCACATCGACCTTATACGGCATGATTGAGGTAACGCGTAAACCATTCACTCGCCAGTTGTGCCACTGCTGCTAATTTACCTGGTTCTTCAAATAAATGGGTAGCCCTGGGAATAATCTCTAACCGTTTTGGCGATAGGCTAGGCCCTCCTGGAAGCGATCGCAACTTTGCCAGTGCATCCTCATTCATTGCGATCACTGGTGTATCATAACCGCCAACAATGAGCAGTGTTGGCGCTTTGACATGAGGTAAGGCTGAACCAGCTAAATCAGGTCGTCCACCACGGGAGACAATAGCCTGCACAACTTCTGGACGTTCTGCGGCGGCTACCAGAGCTGCACCGGCTCCTGTACTAGCGCCAAAGTAACCGACTTTTAGGTGTCGGGTGTCTGGGTTATGTACCAGCCAATCTGTAGCCCCAACTAACCGCGATGCCAGCAAACCAATATCAAAGCGTAAATGTCTTGTTCGGAGGTCAATTTCTTCTTCTTCCAGAGTGAGCAAGTCAATTAATAAAGTTGCTAATCCCGCCTGTTGTAAGACTCCAGCAACATAGCGATTGCGAGGGCTGTGACGGCTGCTACCACTGCCATGAGCAAATAACACTATGCCCGTAGCACCATCTGGAATCACCAAATTACCCTCTAGCTTAACTTCACCTGCTGTTACTGATACCAGGTGTTCTTGGGGGTTCTGTGTCAATGTCCTATCCATAAACTCAACCTCCATTTACGAGTCATTAGCTACCAGTAATTTTTGCCTTGTCAAAAGTTCGCATACTTGTGTGTCGCTTGTTTGCTCAAAATCCTCGTACCAAATACCGATCGCATACAAATCTTCTGGCATCATCACGCAAACGATTTTATCTACTTCTGCTTGCAGTTCTTCACAGGTGGGTACACCTGCAACCGGAACTGCTACCACAAGCTCACGGGGGTGTTGCTGTTTCAATGTAGCGATCGCTGCTCGAATGGTAGCACCCGTAGCAATCCCATCATCTACAAGAATAATCGTGTGATTTTTGACTTTTGGTGCTGGACGATTACCTCGATAGATATGGTTGCGGCGCTCTAATTCCCGCATTTCGATTGCCACTACTTCATCAATAGTTTCTTTGGAAATCCGTAACCAATCTACGACATTCTCATTAATTACACGTACTCCTCCCATTGCTAATGCACCCATCGCTAGTTCCTTGTGTCCAGGTACGCCTAGTTTCCTCACTAAGCAGACATCTAATGGTGCATTAAGTGCCTTCGCTACCTCATCAGCTACAGGCACACCGCCACGGGGAAGCCCCAATACTAAAACATCTGGACGATTGGCATACTCTATTAACCGGGCAGCTAATAGTTTACCTGCTTCAGTTCGATTACGGAATCTTTGCCACATATTTTTATACCTCTTGGTTAAAATAAGTTACTAATTGAACCATCAGCTTTAAATCGTTGAATAGCAGTAGCAATTAAAGGCGCAACTGAGACAATTTTGAGTTGCTGCCAGTCAGTTTCCTTTGGTGTTACAGTGTCGGTGACAAAAACAGCCTTGATACTGGGGTGACTTAACTTAGCGCGTGCTTCCTTGACAAATAACCCGTGAGTAGCAGCGATAATTATTTCTGGACGAGCCTCAGCTTTGAGTACTGCTTCAATACTCTTAGCAAGAGTGCCGCCAGTGGAAATCATGTCATCGATAATTAAGCAGGCACAACCCTTTACATCCCCCACAACACGAGTCACCTCAGTTTCAGTGCCACTTGTGCGGTGTTTGTGTAGCACCACTACCGAACTATCGAGCTTTTGGGCATACTGGGTTGCCATCTGTACACGACCTGTGTCTGGCGATACAACTACAAAATTAGGCGGTAAATGATGGCGTATAGCCTCGCAAAAAATTGGTACAGCTGTCAGACTATCTACAGGAATCCGAAAGAAACCTTCAATTTGCAGCGTGTGTAAATCCAGTGTGACAACATGATTTACCCCGACAGCTTGTAACACCTCAGCCACCATACTGGCGGTGATTGGTTCTCGCCTACCGTGACGTTTATCTGCACGGGCATAGCCAAAGTAAGGGATAATCGCTGTAATTCGGGTAGCCGCAGCCCGACGACAGGCATCTGCAT
This sequence comes from Nostoc sp. B(2019), assembly GCF_010091925.1. GTDB lineage: Bacteria > Cyanobacteriota > Cyanobacteriia > Cyanobacteriales > Nostocaceae > Komarekiella. Next base: position 12,652 of record NZ_WVID01000003.1, read on the forward strand.
AAGCTAAAAGTTCTACTAGATGGTCATTGACAGGCGGTGCAGTGGACTGGAGGATAAACACAGTCTTTTGGCGTACAGGCTCTAGTATTTGTACATTCACCTCCCCATCTGGAAAGCGTTCAACCACAGATTTACCCAACGAAATGTTGAGTTTTTGAGCAATAGCGGCAGCTAAATCAGGGTTAGCTGTGCCTGCAAAAAGGATGAAATTGTCCATAATCAAGACTTTATTTGGTGATTTGCTTCCAGGCATTATCTAAAGCCGATTTCGCGCGATGCCTGCGGCAGGCATCGCCTTCGCCTGCACGGGAAATACTCTGTTGTAAACTATGCCATTGCTCTTGCAAAAACTCCGTAGCTTCTTGCAAGATATGATGCGGATGATCGCTAGAAGCTGCTACTTCGTCGCTAACTTCCTTAATTTTGACGCGGACAACTTCCGGTTTATCTTCAGGAGCAATCAGATAATGTAAGCGATACCTGCGGCGGGCTACGCCAACGCCTATGATATGTACCAGATGTTGTACCTGTTGTGATTTCTCACTCAAGAAACCCTTCAATCCCTCTGATTCTCCCTGAAGTTGGTCTTGAACATCTCGGATAATTACTTTATCAGTGGTAATTTCCTCGACATCTTCGGGATACAGCACTGCTCTTCCACCATAAGGAGCCGCAATTTCTCCGGTTTGCCAATCAAATAAAAAATCTTCCACCCAACCAAGGGTTTCACCCAGCGTAGATTCAACAGTAATTTGATGCAAGCGGCGAAGATTTTCTGAGATGTCAACCACCGAGGGATAATAAACTGAAACCACACCCATGCCTACTCCAGCAATTCCCTCTACTGGTAAATAATGTTTCCCCACCCGAAAAATAGGCAATACACCCAGATTCATCTACCCAGACTTCCTCCACCTCGCTAAAATGAGCAGCTGTCGAGCTATCTATTGCTATCCAACCGATAATTTGACTGCGACGCACAACGTTGAGCATACTTCCCCTCCCATACTCTCTACTTCTCTTGGGGTTTGATCATTGACACAGTGGCTCACCTCTTGTCACCTTGTTGTTTGAAACGTGGACTCTACTTTAAGGTTAGAAACAAAATGTGAGGAAAACGTGAGGAATTTTTTTATCAAATGACCGAACAAAGATAGAAGGAATTATCAAAAATTGCTTGAGTCTAGAGCAATCCTAAATGATTCGTGTTGGCTTAACCTGTGCGAGAGCGCATACACTCATTTTTGGAAATTACCTCACGCAGAGACGCAGAGCATAACACTACTTTGCTGATGGTTACTACCGAGGGATAGGCTGGGTTGATTTCCCGTGAAACTAATGTTTGCACAGCCATAATCAGCAGTCCGCTAACAACCACGGCATCAACAGTTTCATCGGGTCTGGCTCGAATGGCACATTTTGCCAAAATCAGGCTATTTATTTAATTTTAAATCAGTTTTATAGCCCTAAGTTACTACCTTTAGAAAGTAATCATTAATTTGCACAAAGCTTCCTAATCTTTAACTTCTGCCTGCCAAATTATTACGTTTTATTTTTATATAGTTTCTTATCGTTTCTTCGCAGGCATTGGCTTTTAGATGAATAATAGAAATTGGAAGTAGAATGTTAATAATTAAAGTTTAAAATCATCAAATCTATTTCCTACAAAGTTCTAATTGTTGCTGCGTATGTTGCAGTTACAACGAATTACTCCTTCTGGATTTAGTGTGGGAGGTGAGTAGAATGACCATCACAGCTACTAAACCAAAGTTGCAGGTAAAAAAGCAAATTAAGAAAAAACAGTTATCTAAATATTCAACAGATATCGGTACTCCTCAAGTTCCTCTACGTCAACTCGCAGTGAAGCAAGAGCATGAGTTGTTGTGTGATTGGGAAAACGCATCTTAATTAGCACTTTGCTTGAGCAATCTATCAATCAAGGCAATAGGTACTTGAGAAATAGGATAAATCATGAGAATCCCACTACAAATTACCTTTCATAATATTCCAGCATCAGAAGCTATAGAAGCAAAAATTCGCTCTTTAGCTGATAAACTAGACCACTTCTATAACCGAATTACCAGCTGTCGAGTCATAGTTGATGCTCCACATCAGCATCAGCGTCAAGGTAAACTTTATCAGGTGCGAATTGATATTACTGTGCCTACTGGGGAAATAGTTGTGAAACGTGACCCACCTGAACGTCAAAGTCACGAGGATATCTATGTAGCAATTCGTGATGCCTTTGATGCAGCCAAGCGCAAACTGCAAGACTATACCAGTTTGCTGCGGCAGGAAACCAAGACTCACGAAGAGCAGCCTCATGGACGAATTGCAACATTATTCCCAGATGAGGGCTACGGCTTCATCGAGACACCTGATGGTAGCGAAGTTTATTTTCACCGCAACAGCCTATTCAATGGTGATTTCGAGCAGTTGCAGATAGGAGATGAGGTTCGTTTTGCGGAAGAGGAAGGTGACAAAGGACTCCAAGCTAGCACTGTCAGGCTGATTGGTAAGCATCACCTGCAAGGTTGAAGCTGTTGATTTCAGGCACTTTCTTCATGGTCTAGGGAGTATCAACCACTTCCTCACAAGTTCCTCAAATTTTTCTTTTAATCTCAAGATAGTGGCAGAATCCTTCCTCTTTGCAAAAGGGTTCTACCACCATCTCCCCAGTAGCTTGCTATGTCCAGCACACACTGAAGTGAAAGCTGCAAGGGTAGCAGTCAAGTTGAAATATTAAGTTTTAAATCACGAATATTGGAGGCAAAGATTATGCCGATTACTCGTTGGCAACCTTTCCAAGAAATTGAACGTTGGGAACCTTTGCGGGAGATGGAACATTTGCAACAACGGATGAACCGCCTGTTTGAGCGATTCATCCCCAGTGGCGATGGAGGAGTCTCTGCGTTTACCTTTATACCCTCCGCCGAAATGGAAGAAACTGCTGACGCAGTTCACCTCAGACTAGAAATTCCGGGACTAGAATCTAAAGATTTGAATGTGGAGGTTACTGAAGAATCTGTTTCAATCAGTGGCGATCGCAAGTCTGAAACTAAGACGGAAGAAAAAGGCATTATGCGCTCTGAATTCCGTTATGGCAAATTTGAGCGAGTCATTCCGCTACCTGCTCACGTTCAAAACGACAAAGCGCAAGCTGAATACAAAAACGGCATTCTCACCCTCACCCTACCAAAGGTTGAAGGAGAGAAGAAAAAAGCCGTCAAGATTAACCTTGGTTAGTCTGCTGTTGTAAAAGCAGGGAAACAGGGTGCGGGGGTGAAATATCCTCCCCTCTGTCTACTACCCTGTCCCCTTTCCTTTTGTCTCCTCTGCCCCTAGTAACCCCCAACTCAAAGAGATACGCCTAGAGGAGCTTATGAAAAAGTTGGTCACTTTAGCATTTATTGGCGATGTCATGCTGGGTCGAGGAGTCAACGAAGAGATTCCCCAAAGATCACCAGAGTCATTTTGGGGAGATGTCTTGCCGATTTTGCAGGGTGCGGATGCCGTCATCGCCAACTTAGAATGTGCCATTACTCAACATACTCAGGAGCATAATAGAACACCAAAAGCGTTTTACTTCCGCGCCGACCCCGCCGCAGTAGAAGTACTTCGTGCTGCCAATATTCAGTGTGTCAGTCTTGCAAACAACCACATCCTTGACTTTAATGACCAGGGGTTATTAGATACACTGAAATACCTTGATGCTGCGGGGATTCAGCATACTGGGGCGGGTCGAGATATCAGTGAGGCAACAACTCCCGTCATCATGGATATTGCTGGTCTTCGTGTTGGTATCATTGCCCTCACAGATAACGAGCCTGATTTTGCGGCAACTAAGGATTCTCCAGGTACTAATTATCTAGAAATCAGTCCCAATTCGTTGACGTTATCACTGATTGAATCTGCGGTAGTGCAGTTACGCCAAGCTGGGGCAAAGTTGGTTATCCTCTCTGCCCACTGGGGGCCGAATATGGTCATCTCACCCCCGCCCCACTTTCGCCAGTTTGCTCGTGCAGTCGTGGATAGGGGTGTAGATATCTTTCACGGTCATTCTGCCCACCTCTTCCAAGGTGTAGAACACTACAAACAGGGGCTAATCCTTTATGATACAGGGGATTTTCTCGATGATTATGCAGTTGATCCTGTGTTGCGTAACGATTGGTCTTTTGTATTTCTGCTGGAAGTGAGCGATGTCTGCGGCAAGCGTAGCGATCGCGGTTTGTATAAGTTGCGTTTAATACCTGTAATTTTACACTACGCACAGGTTGACCTAGCCAAGGGAGAAGAATTCACCACTATCTGTCACCGTATGCAATCCCTTTGTGCAGCTTTTAATACTAATGTCATACAAACGGTAGAAGGACTGGAAGTCAAATTGAGGACTAAGAAAAACGCTTATAGCAGTTCTGTAGTCTGAATCTTCAAATCACAGTTCTACCCCTTCTCTGTATACAGGAGGCAAACAAATGAAATTACTCTCTATTGCAGAACTCGAAACACTAGCAAAACAACCTAGAGAAGTCTGCATATCTATTTTTTTACCAACTTACCATGTAGGGGCAGATACACAACAGAATCCAATCCGGTTTAGGAATTTAATTCGGGAAGCTGAAGAACGCCTGATTGAACGTGGTTGGCGTTCTGAAGATGCGAAAAACCTACTCGAACCAGTCAAAGAGCTAGATGAGTATGAATTTTGGCAACATCAGAGTGATGGTTTAGCAATCTTCCGCTCCCAGGACTTATTGCGATATTACTCTCTACCCATAGATTTTGAAGAATTAGCAATTGTTAGTAACCATTTTTACCTCAAACCTCTATTCCCCCTCTTCCATAGCGATGGACACTTTTATATCCTGGCTCTCAGTCACAATCTGATTCGGCTGTTAGAAGGCACTCACCATCACATTGAAGAGATTGATTTGACTGGCGTGCTGCCAAGTCTGGAAGAGGTACTACGGTTTGAAGAACCAGAACGGCAAACCCCCTCCCATACAGGCACTCCAGGTGCAGCAGGCGGACGACGTGCCGCTCCTGGTGGAGTCACGGTATTTCACGGTCATGGTGCTGGTGATGAGGATGAAAAGGAAAATCTCAGCCTGTACTTCCATCGGGTAAATGAGGCGTTGCAGGAGTTACTAAAACAAGAACACGCTCCCTTAGTGCTAGCTGGGGTGGAATATCTCTTGCCGATTTACCGAGAGGCAAATACTTATTCTTATCTCATGGATGCTGGGATAACAGGCAATCCAGAACTACTGACACCAGAGGAATTACACGCCCAAGCTTGGGAAATAGTAAAACCATTATTTTTGCAAGCACAGCAAGAGGCGATCGCTCAATACAGGGAACTGCTGGGAACTGGAAAAGCCTCCAGCCAAATTACGGAAACTATTCCGGCGGCTTGTCAGGGACGTGTTGACAAGTTAATTATCGCCCTCAATCAGCAGCAGTGGGGTACTTTTGACCCAGACACCCAAACGGTTCAGGTGCATTCTAATGCAGAACCCAACGACGAAGAGTTATTAGATTTCGCTGCAACTCAGACTATCTTGAATGGCGGTATTGTCTATGCGGTTGAGTTGGAAGATATGCCGGATGATACACCATTAGCTGCGGTATTTCGCTATTGATGTGTGAGTACATTCGTAGTAATGATCTTAGCTCTTTTTAATCACACTGGGAAAAGAAAAGTAAGAGCCAATTTATCTATTGTAGATAGTAAAGAGGTGAAATTATGAAGAACAAAAATTTGATTTATAGTCTTATAGGATTATTGAGCAGTAGTGCTGTTGGAGGATTACTAATCATCAATAACACGCAAGCTCAGTCCCCAAATTCACAACATAATACTCATCATCAATTTGTTCAGGTTACTCCTTCCCAACAAGGGATGATGGGTGAGGTTGATCAGCATTTCATCACAATGATGATTCCTCACCATCAGCAAGCAGTGGAGATGGCTAATCTAGCTTTAACGCGTGCTAAACATCCTGAAATCAAAAAACTAGCTCAAGCCATTAAAATAGACCAAGCTCGTGAAATTGAACAAATGCAAACTTGGTATAAGGCATGGTATAGCAAAGAAGTGCCTGTTGCATCAATGTCTGGCATGGGAATGATGGGAGCACAGCACAGGATGAGCCAGGCTCGGAACCAAGGAATGATGGCAATGTCCATGCATCATGATATGAGAGGCATGGATGTAGATTTAGAAACCTTGAAAAATGCTCAAGATTTTGATCGGGAATTTATCAGCCAAATGATTCCTCATCACCAAATGGCTGTAATGATGGCACGCATGGTTGTTAACAATGGTACACACCCTGAAGTTCGCAATTTAGCTCAGTCCATTATTAAAACTCAAACGGCTGAAATCACACAAATGCGGCAACTTTATCAGGCTTGGTATCAGCCTGCTCCTAGACAAAATCTAAGGAAGACAAAAGTATGAACCTGAAACAGAGAGGCATTCTATTAATCTTCCTGAGTGTGATTGTTGGTCTGTCTTTATCTAAAACATTAGTGCATATTCTAACTGAGGCATGGTGGTTTGATACTGTCGGATTTTCAGAAGTATTTTGGACAAGGTTAACTTGGCAAATTCTCACTTGGATTGTCACCTTTGCGTTCTACACCCTGTTTGTCTGGAGAAACTATCAGATTGCTATGCACCATACGCGGCATAGTTCCTTTCGGTTTTTTGAAGACAGCGCATTGGTAGACTATGCCGATAAATTTGCCAATTTCTTGGCTTTAGTGTTGATTTTGTTTATTGGGTTTGGTGCAGCGAGTGCTAGTACCCCAGCATGGGAAACTATCCTTAAGTATTTGCATCTTAATAGTTTTAGCGATCGCGATCCGATATTTCAACAAGATATTGGCTTTTATGTCTTCCAGTTACCGCTTTACGAAGCTATTCGTAACTGGTTGTTATTCGCTTTTATCTGGGGGCTGATAGTATCTTTTCTGGTTTATTTCCTCAAAGACAGTTTTACACTAAGGCAGCGTAACGGCCGAAATCCCCTGAATGGCAAAGCCAAAAACCATTTAAGTTTGCTGTTGGCGGGAATCGCCGCATTGATTGCAGTTGATTTCTGGCTCAGACGTTACAGCCTACTTTACTCAACCAATGGTGTTGTCTTTGGTGCTGGTTACACTGATGTCCATGCGCGGTTGTTTGCCTACTGGGTGACAAGTATCATTGCGTTAGTAGTCGCAGTCCTGTTGCTTCTCTCGATTGGGCACAGAAGTTCTGCCTTACCTATGTCGGGGATTGTATTATTTTTTGTAGCTTTAGTGTTGCTCAACGGTGTTTACCCTTGGTTCGTCCAACAATTCCTCGTTGAACCGAACGAATTAACTAAAGAAAAGCCCTACATCGCCAACAACATCAGATTTACTCAAAATGCCTATCATTTGCATGATGTGCAGAGGCAAAACTATACAGCCGCAACCCAATTAAATCGCCAAGTTTTGCAGTCGAACCAGTCAACTATCCGCAACATTCGCCTATGGGACTACCGCCCTTTGCTTAGTACCTACCGCCAAATTCAGGAGATACGTCTGTATTATCAATTTCAGAGTGTGGATGTAGATCGCTATACCCTGAATGGCAACTACCAACAGGTGATGCTATCGGGACGGGAACTGGCTTATTCTCAGTTACCCCAAGAGGCTAAAACTTGGGTTAACCAGCGTTTGAAGTATACTCACGGCTACGGTTTGGTGATGAGTCCAGTTAATCAAGTCACCTCCGATGGTTTACCAGAACTGTATATCAAAGATATCCCCCCCGTCTCTAAGGTGGATCTTCAGGTGAGCCAGCCTGCAATTTATTATGGCGAAAAAACTGATAACTATATTTTTACTGGTACGAAAACCCAAGAATTTGACTATCCTTTAGGGGATGGGAATGCTTATACTAACTACAACGGCAAAGGCGGCGTACCAATACCAACGATGTGGCACAGGTTAGCTTATGCTTACGACTTAAGCAGCCTTCAGATTTTAATTTCCAATTACTTTAATCAACAGTCGCGTATCCATTACTATCGTTTGCTTCAGGAAAGGGTGAGTCATGTTGCGCCATTTCTGCACTTGGATAGCGACCCTTACTTAGTAGTAATTAATGGTAAATTGCAGTGGATTTTAGACGCTTATACAGTGAGCGATCGCTATCCCTATTCTGAGCCAGTAGCACAAACTCTAAACGCCGCCGAAATTCTCAAAGGCGGGAATATTGAACAGATTTTACACCGTGATATCAATTATATCCGCAACTCAGTTAAGGTATTAGTTGATGCTTACGATGGCACGATGCGGTTTTTTGTCGTCGATGAAACTGACCCCGTACTTCGTACCTACCAAAAGATTTTTCCTCACCTATTTGAACCCAACGCGGCAATTCCATCTGAGGTGAAAGCTCATTTTCGCTATCCGCAAGACCTATTTAAAATCCAGGCGCAGATGTATCTTGTTTATCACATGAATGACCCGGAAATGTTTTACAACCGGGAAGACTTGTGGCGCTTACCCATCGAAACCTATGAAGGCAATGAACATATCATGCAGCCTTACTACATGATTATGCGCTTACCAGGAGCAGCCAAGGAAGAATTTATCCAAATTTTACCGTTCACACCTGCCAATAAAGACAACATGATTGCCTGGATGGCGGCACGTTCCAATAGTAAGGAGTACGGTAAGTTGCTATTGTACGAATTTCCCAAACAAAAACTGGTCTTTGGCCCCCGGCAAATTGAAGCGCGAATTGACCAGGAACCGCAAATTTCCCAGCAGTTTACTTTATGGAGTCAAGCCGGTTCTAAAGTGATTCGCGGAGATTTGTTAGTGATTCCTATTGACCAGTCTTTACTTTATGTTGAGCCAGTATATCTGCGAGCAGAACAGGGGGAGTTACCTGAACTCAAACGGGTAATTGTTGCATATAACAAAGCCGTAGTCATGGAAGAAACTTTAGAAAAATCTCTAGCAGCAATCTTCGGTGGCGTTCAAGAACAGAAGCAAGTACCTAGTCGCGTAACTGGAGAAGTATCGAACTTAGCTAAATCTGCGTTGGCAACTTATCAAAAGGCACAGGAAGCACTACGTCAGGAAAATTGGGCTGAGTATGGACGTTATCAGCAAGAATTGGAGGAGATTTTGCAGAAATTGAATCAGGGTAGTAATACTAATTCGTAATTCGTAATTCGTAATTCGTAATTCGTAATTCGTAATACCGCTATGCGGAAGCAAGCTACGTAATTCAAAAAGTTAGCTTGATTAACAGGTTTGATTGTTTCAAATTTCTGCTTAGTCTTCTTCGGACGAAAGTCTAACGCTGACGTTGGTAGTGCCCGATTAACTCTGCTGTTGCTAAAACATGACCTTTCATTGCCTGCAAAATTTGCTCTTTCGTTGCACCTGGTTGCAAACCCAAGTTTTTATCTAGAGCATAAAGTTTGAAGAAATACCGATGTGTACCACTGGGGGGACAGGGGCCACCATAACCAAATTTGCCAAAATCATTTTTTCCCTGCATTCCACCACTTGGTAAAGTTTTTGCAGTAGTAATTTGTTCTGGTAATTGCCGAACTGTAGGAGGTATATCGTAAAGCACCCAATGTACAAACGTGCGTCTGGGAGCATCTGGGTCATCGACAATTAACGCTAAACTTTGGGTTTCTGTTGGAGGTTCATCCCAGTTAAGACTAGGCGAAATATCAGCACCATCACAGGTATATTTTGCAGGAATTTGGCTATTAGCTTTAAAGACACTGCTTTCTAATTTCATGCTTTTCCCCTCCGTTATTGATTTATTGCTTGGGGTGGAAGCGATTTGGGTATCGTTACTACCCGCAAAACTATAAGCGATCGCAGGTAATCCTGTTAACCCAATTATACTGAAGCTTTGAAATAGAAAGACTCGCCTCCTGCCCATTATCTTGCACCTGCCATCTTTATATGAAATTGTGCAACTGTGCATCATCCTAAATTTTCTTTCAGGCTATAGAAAAATGATTAATTTTCAAATTCAAATTTCAAATTCAAATTTCAATTGTCAGCAGTTATTTCTGACAGATAAAAAGCAAAAAAATGCTCACTCATACTATAATATTATGTTAATATATAAGTGAGATCGATCGCAGGGAACCTCCAACATAGATGAAGAAAGTGGCAACATCCCTTACCGACAGTTGAGGTAAGAGTAAAGCCAAACCAAGATCTAGGAAGATGCGACTATGAAAGGTTCGAGTGAGGAGACTGCGAGACGTGTAAACCCAAGTTGGTTGTGGAGGAGACCTTGTATAGAATAGACAGTGATGGCTGAAGGGTCTGGTTGCGAACAACTAGACCCTTCAGTTTATTTGTGGGCAAGCATTCAACATTTATCCTTTGATAACAGCAACAGGATGCAGACGCGCTACTTTACGGGCAATTCCTGCTTGGCTGACTACATTTACCACTCGGCTAACATCTTTGTATGCTTGGGGCGCTTCTTCTGCTAAACCAGACATGGAACCAGCGCGGATGCTAATGCCTTCGTGTTCAAGTTCACCCTTGAGGCGATCGCCTCTAATTTCTCGCTTGGCTTTATGACGACTCATCACCCGTCCTGCACCGTGACAACTCGAACCAAAGGAAAGGCGATCGCTTGCTTGTGTCCCTAGCAGAATCCAACTCTGCGTACCCATCGAACCAGGGACTAAAACAGGTTGCCCTAAAGGACGATATTCAGCAGGTAAATCGGCAAATCCTGGGCCAAATGCTCGTGTTGCTCCCTTACGATGGACGCAAACTGTTAGGTTTTCTCCTTCAACTTCGTGGGTTTCAATTTTGCCCATGTTGTGAGCAATATCGTAAACTTGGCGTAGTTGAGAGTTTTGTGTACCAAAGACCTCCTGAAAACTCCGCCGCGTATGCCATGCTAAAACTTGGCGGTTAGCAAAAGCATAGTTGGCTGCTGACTTCATCGCTGCTAGATAGCCTTGTCCTTCTGGTGATTCAATCGGCGCACAAACTAGCTCCCGGTCTGGTAAATCAATCCCATAGCGGATGACGGCAAATTGCAAGTCTTGTACATAATCAGTGCAGATTTGATGTCCAAAGCCGCGAGAACCGCAATGAATTTGCACCGCCAAACAACCTTCGTGCAAACCCATCACTTCTGCCGCCTCTTGGTCAAACACTTCTTCCACCACATCCACCTCTAGGAAGTGATTACCCGCACCCAAGGTTCCTAATTGACCTTTACCTCGCTCTTTTGCCCGCTTACTAGCAGCATTTGGATCTGCCTCTTCCAAACAGCCAAATTCCTCCGTGCGTTGCAAATCTTCTGCTTCGGCGTACCCCTGAGCTAGCGCCCAACGAGCGCCCTGTTGACATATCTGGTCTAATTCTTCACTTGTCAAAGGGACGCTGCCTTTTTCTCCCACACCACTGGGACAATTGCGGTAAAGGATACTTGCGAGATTACTTAAATAGGGTTTGGCATTCTCATACTCAATTGCAGATGCCAAAACACGCACCCCACAGTTGATATCATAACCGACTGCTCCCGGTGAGATAATTCCCCCTGGTACTCGTGTTGCCATCACTCCACCAATCGGCATCCCATAACCTTGGTGAACATCAGGCATAACGACTACATGACCTACTAAACCAGGTAAACGAGCTACATTAACTGCTTGAGTTGTTGATAAATCTCCCAAGGCATCTTCGAGTATTTCTTCATCGGCAAAAATCCAAACAGGAACTTTCATATCTGGATGAAACGAAGTAGGAATTTCCCACAAATAATCACTAATGCGGCGAAAATCTTGTTTATTGACCATAATCCCCTCCTAATTTGAGGATTTGGTATAGCTAACAGTTAACAGTCAAATTTTTTCAAACATCTAATACTAATGTAGCTTCCAATCCTGTTTCTGTTTGCTGAATAGAGAGATTGTGATAGGTTACTGCTTTAATGAATTTATTCCAATTTTGAACATTAGCACCTGTGACTTCTACCTCTAGAGAGTGGACATCGAGATGCAGGATTTTAAATTGGTTAAATCCTAAGTTTTCACTCTCGTGTAGATACAAAAGTTCATTCAACCAAGCAACCAATAGGCTTACATGGTCAACACCTTGGAGTTGAATTTTCCGCTTAATAGAAGACTCTGAAGCTAGCTGGACATCAGCTAATACATAAAGTGCGATCGCAGCTTGGATAAACAACTCGGTTAAATTTTGTCCCCAAACGTGATAAGCCCAGTCAGCTGTATGTTCTACTTCTTCAAAGCCTGCCGAATTGAGTAAATTTGGACTGTTCATAACATTTACAGAATTTATTGGCAAATGTTAGAGGCTACAACTAAAAACTAACAAAAGTAAAAGTAAAAATTTTCATTTGAACGTTTTTATTTACTTTGACGAACAAAAATTAATTCTTCCAACTCCACAAAAATCTTACGGGTGATTGGAAAGTGCTGCGATTAGTAGTAAGGTCATGTAGGAGCAATGCGATGTCTGACGATAAGCCCTTTGGGTGACGCTCCTACGGACGCTCGTTCCTAGTTAACACTATCGCAGTCGCCTGCGGTTTGCGTAAGCGTCTCATAAGAGAGGAAAACCCTCCCACAGCGCTGTCTCACTGCTGCGCGTTTTTGCTCCACTAAAAATGAGCAAACACAACTGCTTTATGCATACACAATTATCTTGATCAGTAATGGTTTGTAGTTCACTCAACTACTGCTTCATTAGGGGGTGTAATGTCTGGAATTTTACGCAGACAGCTTTTGAGCTGGCAATTAGGGTTAGTGATTGGTGGTGCGATCGCTTCATCTGCAAACTGTGCCAATGCCCAAATTATCCCTGATGGCACTCTACCGAATAATTCTAATGTCACACCCTCTGATAATACCAGGATTATTGAAGGAGGAACCCAAGCAGGAAACAACCTGTTTCACAGCTTTCAACAGTTTTCTGTACCGACTGGTGACACAGCTTACTTTAATAATGCTCTAAATATTCAAAACATCATTAGTCGGGTAACGGGTAAATCTATTTCTGATATTGATGGCTTAATTCAAGCTAACGGCATAGCTAACCTATTTCTAATTAATCCCAATGGAATTATCTTTGGCAAAAATGCAAGCCTGAATATTGGCGGGTCATTTGTAGCAACAACTGCTAAGGCAATTGGATTTGGTAATCAAGGTTTTTTCAGTACTGACAATGCGAATACTCCTGAATTACTAACAGTTAATCCTTCAGCTTTTTTATTCAATCAAATCGCTGCACCGATTCAAAACAACTCATTAGCACCAGCCGAAATCGCTCCATCTGGCAATGAATCCTTTGGTTTACGTGTTAAAGATAGCCAAAGTTTATTGTTAGTCGGTGGTAATATCATCATGGATAGAGGGGTATTGAATGCCTTTGGTGGGCATATAGAGTTAGGAGGATTAGCAGGACAGGGAACAGTAGGGCTAAACACTGACAACAACTTAAGTTTGAGTTTTCCTAATAATGTAGAGCTAGCTGATGTATTGCTTACTAATGCTGCTGAAGCCAATGTTCGCGCTAATAACGGTGGCAGTATTACCATCACTGCTCGGAACATAGACATTAACGATTTTAGTAAACTTGATGGTGGTTTAGAGAGAAAATTAGGATTTCCTGGTGCTCAAGCAGGAGACATTAAACTTTATGCTCAGGGAATAATTACACTTACAAATGGCTTTATCAGCAACACGGTGGACGCTGGAGCGGTGGGCAATAGTGGTGACATCAATATCACAGCTGACTCACTCTTTTTGAATGATGGTGCTCAACTAGATACTAGTATTTTGAGACAAAGTTCACTATTAAACCCTTTAACACGGGGCAATGCTGGAAACGTGAATGTAAATGTCCGCGATACAGTCTCCTTTGATAGAAAAGTTGGCGGCATAAGATTCACTACTACTGGCGCATTCAGTCGTGTAGAAGATAGAGCCGTAGGCAATGGCGGTGAAATCAATATTACAGCTAGAGCGCTTTTGGTGAAAAATGGAGCTGTTCTAGATGCCAGTAACTCTGGAAGCGGCAGTGCCGGGACTATAAATTTAAATGCCCGTGATACAGTCTCTATTGATGGAGATGATAGCAGTGTAAAACTTGGAACTGTTGATAAGAGTAGTGTAATTGTAGTTCTCAGCAAGGAAAATAACATTAATATTACAACCAATTCACTCTCAATAACTAATGGTGCTCAAGTAAGTACCAGCACTGATGGAAAAAGAGATGCTGGCGACATCATAATTACTGCCTCTAATGTAGAGGTAAGTGGCGCATCGAAAAACGGTAACTTTTTTAGTCGCTTGACAACTAGCACTGGGGGCGATGGCTCTGGGGGAGATTTAAGAATTACCACAGGAAAGTTAGTAATTCGTGATGGAGGACAGATATCTAGTGGTACTTCATCTGGTAGCACAGGAAATGGGGGAACTCTAATCATAAACGCTGCTGACTCTGTAGAAGTGAGTGGATTCATTATCAGAAAAAACGATACAGTAGTTAGCCGTTTGACAACTCGGACTGAGGGTGCTGGAAATGCTAATAATTTAGCGATTAAAACCAGAAAGTTAGTCATCAGCGATGGGGGACAAGTATCTAGTGGAAATGTGTCTTGGGGCACGGGTAACGGAGGGGATTTAACCGTTGATGCCTCAGACTCAGTGGAGGTGATTGGAAAAGTAAACGGGCGAGGTGGTGAAATTAGAAGCCGTTTAACAAATCGGACTGAGGATGGTGTAACTGGAAACTTGAGCATTAATACTGGAGATTTGATTATCCGGGATAGAGGTGAAGTAGGTGTTAATAGTCTGGGAAAGTCTGCTAGGGCAGGAAACTTAAAAGTTACGGCTCGTTCTATTAAACTCGACAACCAGGGAAGACTAAATGCTAGAGCTACATCAGCGGTTGATGGCGGAAACATGACACTGAATGTGCAAGATTTCTTGTTGTTACGTCGCAATAGTCAGATATCTGCCACTGCGGACAGAGAAGGTGGTAGTGGAAACGGCGGTAACATCACAATTTCTGCTCCTAATGGTTTTATTGTCGCCGTCCCTAGTGAAAATAGCGATATCGCTGCTAACGCCTCCACAGGCAAAGGCGGTAGAGTTGAAATCACAGCCCAAAATATTTTTGGATTAACGCCACGTAGCCGGGAAGAACTCCAAGCTTTATTGGGAACTAATGACCCTACAGAACTAAACCCTGCGAATCTTTCTAGTAGTGACATTACCGCGATTTCGCAAACAAATCCCTCCCTTAGTGGTCAGGTAAGTCTCAACGCACCAGATGTTGACCTCATTCGTAGCTTAGTCAACTTGCCAGCCGTATTAGTTGATACTGAAGTAGCACAAGCCTGTACTGCGGGTGGAAATGTCGCAAAAAGTGAATTTACTATTACTGGTCGCGGCGGCTTGCCTCCAAATCCGGGGGAAGCTCTCAGCACTGACGCTGTGCAGGTAGATTTAGTTACTCTCAATCGAGAAGCTCAACCTTCTACAGCAGTCTCTATTAATCCGACTAGCTCAAAACCCGCTCCCATTGTAGAAGCTCAGAGTTTAGTAATTAATGCCAATGGCAACATGGTTCTCACCGCGAATACTCCCACTGTCACACCTCATACATCGTGGCAGAAATCCGCTAATTGTCAAAAGCTAAAAGATTAAACCTCTCTGTCACCCCTTCAGCTCTTATCTTTGCGTCTTTGCGCCTACCCTGCGGGAAGCCGCTCTGCGTCTATGCGCGAAACAAAATTCATCCTATTAATCAGCAACACCAGATTTTTTAGTTTAGTAAAGATGCGGCATAAATGAGGGCAAAAACATGGTGAGAAAATCTAAGTTCCGCAGAATCAAACGCTTTTTAAGTGTGCTGCTACTTTTGGCTATGTTTTTGGGTGCGGGGTTATTGCCGCCTACTTTCGCCTATATGACTGCGGAAAACTCCATTAGCTTGCCTGATGCCCAAAATTTACTAGAACAGGGAAGAAAATTCTATGAAGTTGAGCGGTTTTCTGAGGCAGCTGGAATATGGCAACAGGCGGTGACTGCGCTGAAAGCTAATGGGGATGAACTCACACAAAGCATGACACTGGGCAATCTATCATTAGCTTATCAGCAACTTGGACAATGGACTGAGGCAGAAGGTGCGATCGCTCAAAGTCTCAATCTCTTACAGACTACCCAAAATCTAAACACTAAAGAGCGTCCCCAAATCCTTGCTCAAATTCTAGATATCCAAGGTCGCCTGCAACTAGCTCAAAGCCAAGCAGAAAATGCCCTGAATACTTGGCAACAAGCAGCTGACATTTATACTAAAATTGGTGACAAACAAGCAATTCTTCAAAATCGCATTAACCAAGCGCAAGCTTTACAAGCCTTGGGGTTTTATCGTCAAGCCGAGAAGACGTTAGAGGAAAGTACCAAAATCTTGCAAAGTCAACCCAACTCGCTTGTTAAAGTTACAGGACTGCGTAGTCTCGGCAACGTTCTGCAAGCCACAGGTGATTTAGAACAATCCCGGCAGAAATTGCAGCAAAGTTTAGAAATAGCTTCATCTTTGCCAGATAAACAAGCAACAGGTGATATTTTGCTGAGTTTAGGCAATACAGCCCGCGCTTTAGGGCAAACTCAACAAGCTATAGATTATTATCAAAAAGCTGCCAGCACTGTCTTTTCACCTATTACGCGCATCCAAGCTCAAGTTAATCAACTCAGACTACTGCTGAAAACTCAGCAATTCAAAGATTTTCAAGCGTTATTGTCTCCGATCCAAACTCAGTTTGCTGACTTACCCCCCAGTCGCACAGCAATCTCTGCTCGCATCAACTTTGCCGAGAGTCTAACGCAATTCAAAAAAGATACCACCGCAGATACTCCTTCATGGTTAGATATTGCCCAAATACTGTCAACTGCTGTTGGGCAAGCAAAAAGCCTGCAAGATAAACGCACAGAATCTTATGCTCTTGGTGTTTTGGGAAAAGTGTACGAACAAACCCAGCAAAAGTCTGATGCCCAAAACCTTACCCAGCAAGCTTTGCTCATAGCTCAAGCTATTGATGCTAAAGATATTAGCTATCGATGGCAATGGCAATTGGGGCGTTTGCTAAAAGCTAACGGAGATATAGAAGGAGCTACTGTAGCTTATACCGAAGCAGTTAATAATCTCCAAGCCTTACGTAATGATTTAGTTGCTGTTAATCCGGAAGTAAAATTTTCTTTTCGGGATGAAGTCGAACCTGTATATCGAGAATTAGTACAGTTGCTTTTGCAACCAGGGGGAAATTCTCAACCTAGTCAAAAAAATATCGAGCAAGCTAGCGAAACAATCGAATTGTTGCAAGTAGCAGAACTTGATAACTTTTTTCGCAACACTTGTTTAAATGCTCAGATTCCAGATAAAAAACAAGACCAAACAACCGCAGTAGTTATCTATCCATTTATTTTACCAGACCGATTAGAGGTAATTTTGCAGTTACCGCAAAGGCGCTGGCTGCATTACGCTACCCCTGTAGGCGAAAAGGAAGTGCAAAGTACTTTAAAACAACTACAAGAAAATTTAGCAAAGCCACACACACTAAAACAGGTTCAGTCTTTATCGCAAAAGGTTTACAACTGGCTGATTAAACCTGCCGAAGCTGACTTAGCTGATAGTAAAACTCCTACTTTGGTGTTTGTGCTGGATGGGTATTTACGGAATGTGCCGATGGCGGTTCTCTATGATGGCAAACAGTATCTAATTGAGAAGTATGGCATTGCCTTGACCCCTGGTTTGCAAATAATTGAACCCAAACCATTGCAGAAAGAATTAAAAGCAATAGCCGCAGGCTTAACTGAACCAAGTTCTGGATTTTCTGCACTACCCAATGTCAAACGCGAATTAGAACAAATCCGCTCACAAGTACCTAGCAGCATACTTCTCAATGAAGAATTTACCAGATCGGCTTTGCAGAACCGAATAAATTCTCTACCTTTCCCAGTCGTTCATCTTGCAACTCATGGTCAGTTTAGCTCTAAGGCGGAAGAAACATTTATTGTCGCTTGGAAAGACCGCATTTATGTCAAGCAGTTTAATCAATTAGTGCGAACTATAGAGCAAAACAGACCCGAAGCTATTGAACTGCTCATATTAAGTGCTTGTCAAACTGCTGCTGGTGATGAGCGAGCCGGACTAGGAATTGCTGGTGTTGCTTTCCAAGCAGGAGCGCGAAGTACTATTGCTTCTCTGTGGAATTTAGATGATGAGTCTACGGCTGTATTGATGAGTCAATTTTACCAAGAGTTAGCTAACAAAAAACTGACTAAAGCCGAGGCACTGCGTCGCGCTCAGTTAGCGCTTTTGCAGAGTCCCAAGTACAAACGTCCCATGTATTGGGCCCCTTATGTTTTGCTAGGTAATTGGCTATGAGAGGGAAAAGCGATATGTGGTATGCTTTCTCTCTTTGTAATCAACTTGCACTGTTAATGCATCGACCTGCATTGTTAATGCATCGACCTGCATTGTTAATGCATCGACCTGCACTGTTAATGCATCGACCTGCATTGTTAATGCATCGACCTGCATAAATAAGCTTACTTTTTTTAACCTTGTTTTATCTAAAAAACTCGCCTTACTGTTAGCTTAGAGGTTGCAATGGGCACATTAAATATATAGTTTATTACGGTATGTATTTATGCCTGCCCAAGATACAACACGTCGTTTACGCCCTCAAGTAATTAGTCAAGATATTAGTTCATTGCACGGTTTGCAAACCATTAGCACTTACGACACAAGCCGGGCTAATACCTCTGTTGCAGACTTACAGCAAGTTTATCAGGCTATGTTGATGCAGCAACAAGCCGAAACCGAAAAACTAACTTTATACCGTGCGGCTGCCGATGCTGCGCGATTGGCAGAATGGGAATTTCATAATGCTGTGTTAGCTATGAAAGAAGTTGTGCGCGGGCAATATGGGTCAGATAGCGATCAAGCCCAAGCAGTTGGATTAAAGAAAAAATCAGACCGCAAGCGTCCCAACCGCAAGAAGTCAGTTGCAGTTGCAAGTTAGTTGACTTACAGCGGTTTTTAATACGCAAAACCGTCCCTCTCCGACTCGAAGAGGGACAAGCTTGAACTTTTGTTTAGAGCAAGGAGAGGTTTATCAAACTCGCGTTAAATAAAGAATTTATAAACTGCACAGACACAGCGGAAAATCTGTAGCAAGATCCTGCTAATTTTCTAGGTTGCAGCATTCTACTTTTGGTTCAGTTGCCATATCATTCAAACCAATAGCTTGCAACAACGCCGTCCAAGAAGTATCTTGCAAATTGGTGCGACGCAGTTCACTAGCAGTGCTTAGCGCTTCATACCAAATACCATTAGCTGCATAAAGGTTTACCCGCTGGCGTGGGGTTGCTTTTTCTAACTGAGTTTTCAAAGCAGAGTTCAGTTGCTCTCGTTTTATATACCCTTCAACGTTACCAATAATTTGGTTATCTTTTTTACAGTAGATGTTAAAATACCAGCGATATTGCTTACCAATCTCCAAAGGTGTTGCTTTTGATGGCAAGCGAAGGTTTACTACTCCTGATGTTTCTGCTAAAGGAGTTTTGTAAACAGACTGATTTTGTGCTTCATCTTCTAGGACAAACTCACCATAAGCAAAGGATGATGAATAAGGAACATAGAATAAAAAATTAGGATACTCAGCAATTGTTGCTCCAAATACTACTTCTGGGTTTGAATAAACAGGTACTAAAGCTGTAAGCCGTTTTTGAGAAGAAGTCAAGGGTTTGTTGATGTCCTGACTACAGCCACGGCTACCTGCTTCCGCTCGCTTACCTGGTTCTCCGATGTCCGATGGTGGGGGTGGTGCAGCAAAAATCAATGATTGGTTTAATTGTCTTTTGGGGTTTGCAGGCTGTGCTCTTACTTGTATACAGCTAAGGAGTATTAAACTAATGGTGAGGAAAAGTTGAATTTTTAGCATAGATAGTTTCATCTTTTTTATACCTCAAGTTGTAGAAATCCGTTGTTACTGATTTTGTTGTGAAGATAGATAAATTGCTACTGTGTTGCTAGTAACGACTAAAACTAAAGCTGAAGGGATAAGAGGAACCCAACGGCCTTGATTTAAGAAGATTAAGCAAAAAACATATAAAACTAAAAGTGCGCTTCCACTCGCTAGTGTTAGATATAGTGCTGATTGATCGCGCCGAGCGATCTGCGACACGACTACAGCGATCGCACCTCCAACCACTGACCAACTCCACACCCACAATACTTCACCCCAAACAGGTAATACTGATATCAAAGGCCGCTCATCCATAACCGCACTCACCAGTTGACTCACCATTTGCGCTTGCAGAATCACCCCTGGTATTTCTTGGTTAAAACCTTCCTCAATCATGTAAGGGGTAAAATTATAATCACGGAAGCTTTGGGTAGTAGTACCAATGAGAACAATTCGGTCTTTAACTTGTTCAGGGTTGACTTTACCTCTAAGAACATCTTGAAGCGTGACTTTAGGAGCAATTTCTAAAGGAGAACCTTGATAAGAGCGGTAATTAAGTAATATTTGATATCCTTTTGTATCTGCTTGTTGATAGCCACCCATTTGAGAATGCAACCGCTCAAAAACGATTTCACCTAGCTGCAAATCTCGCTTAGCGCTGTATTTGGCAGCAATCCCCTCTTGCTCTAGGTAGTGAAACGCTAGTTGAGCACTAAGCGCGTAGGGTGCAGTACAAGGAGATGTAGGATCTGCTGGTTGCATTGCTAATAAATGACGACGCACAATCCCATCTGAATCTAAAACAATATCACTAAATCCTTGGCGTTTTAGTGGAACTCCCAAGGGAGGAGAAACTCCTGGGTGGTCTTTTGTGCGGTCTTTTACTTTACAAATTGCAAATAATTTGTTGTCTGTGAGCAAACGAGTTACTTTATATGCTTGATTCGGTTCTAATGGCTTGTCACGATAGATATCTAAGCCAATAGTTCGCGGTTGGAACTGTGCAAGTTTTTCTAAAAGCCGCGTCAGTGCTACATCTGAGAGCGATCCTTTTGCTTGTTGCTGTTCTGGAAGCTTCAAATCATCTTCGGTGACAGTGACTATTAATAGACGCGAATCTTGCTTTTCTTGGGGACGCGATCGCATTAATTGGTCAAAAGCTTGCAACTCCCATGTCTGCAATCCTCCTTGATGTCGCACTCCTAAGACACTGGCGGTGATTAGCACACTTAAAAGCAGCATTTTAAAGCTGCGACTGTAGTCAATTCGGGATCTAGGCCAAGTCATGGGTGCTACGGTAGGATTTTGACAGATCACTGGCAACCAACTTGCAGATGGATACTCGCTCTCTAGTCCTTGCAGCCTCTCTCTGGCGGAGCGAACCGCAGCATATAAAGACTTTCCTGAAGAAAAAGCTACTAAAAAGTGTTTTAAAAATTCTTGAGCCACAATATCCGGTACTGGCTCCCGCATGACAATTATTTGCGGAATTTGTAAATCTTGTAGTTCTCGCGCTAATCCTAACCCATCACAGGAGTTAAAAATTGCTAATTGTAACCCATTAGCAACGGCATTTCTGAGGGCATATTTGAGTTCTGCGATGGTTAAACTATCTGTTTGATTAATATAAATGCGACCAGTGTTATCTTCAGTCTTGCTATGACCAGCAAAAAATAGGATGTCCCAAGGTTTGTTCCACAAATGGTCATTGATTTGTTTACGTTGGGGTTGCTCTAAAAATGTCGTGGTGGCATGAGATAATTTTTCTAGCAATTTGCGGTCTTGTGCTACTTCAATATCTGTGCTATCTCCCAAAATTGCTAAGATTTTGACTTTACCTCTAGAGGTAGATGTCTGCGATGCAACTACTTGCTCTGACCCTGGAACACTCAAGGCTACTTCCGCTTTGGCATAATCTCGGTCAACCAAATCCCACAAATGCCAAGGAAGTTTCTCTAGTTGCATTGAAGCTGTGCGAATCAGTATTCGTACTTCATCGGAAGGCATTAAGTGTTTAAAGCATTTTTCTCTAATTGGGAGAAAAGACTTTGAAGATAGCCAGTTATTTAGGTGCGATCGCAACTCATCAGCTTTATTGTGGCAATCCTCGCGTCGTTTGGAAATCGATCCATCATAAACAATTTTTTTGGCTTTAATGCGGGCATTTCCCAAGCTGCAATAAGTTGATCGCCACTCATTAATTGCAATCATCATGTCTAGATTTGGGGGTAACTGACCAGAAATTTCTGTACTGGGGCGAGAGTTTTCTTCCCCAATCTCTAGCGTCACCTTTACCCCCATCTCTAAATTACCATCTAGCTTTAGGACAACTAATTTATTCATTTGCAGCACCCCTGCTGTTGTTCGTAATTCGTAATGGGTTATGCTCCGCTGCGTTAAGGTAATTTAGAATGCACTGAGTTGCGAGTCTGTAGTTATTTCATGTGTTGAGCGCAACTTTTCCACAAACTAGTTGCAATTGTTACAAAACTTTGTTTACTAATAAAGCCCTGGCGAATGGAATTCGCGGCTATACAAACAAAGTCCGCCTGCGCGGACTAAGGAAAAATTGAGGGTTTTAAATCCATAAAAGTTGGTTTTATCTGTATAGACGCGGTTTTTAACCGCCAACTGAACTTTAAATCTGCTTATGGAAACCAGTGTCTTCCATCGTTGTAAAATTGAAGCCGTCCAAAGCCAAGAAATTGACCGTGAGATTTCTCACCTACAGGAAACGCCGTGACGCCCAATAAATAAACACCGGAAAAGCTGGGATTCTTCAATGGGCGTAGAGCAATTGTGATTGTTTTTCCTGGAGTCACAGGCGGATCAAAGTTTACAGAAACAGTGCGTGTTTCACGCTCCCTTGTCACCGAGCCTAGTGTTAGTCGCGCTCCTTTGCGATCGCCTGTTTCCACAAATGCGCGAGTATCATCGAGATCATAACGAATATTTTCTACTCCCTCGCGTTGGGTAATTGTTACCCTCTGGAGAGGTTCGCCGGCATTCTCTGGCACGTTGATTGTAAAATAGTAAGTCCCTCCCCAAACGTTCACACCTTTATATGTAGTCACTACATTAACGAGGTTCGGCGGTTGAACAAAGTAGACTGTGCCATCTCTAAGCTGCACTGCTTGAGTAAGCTGAGTTGCAAATCCCCAAATACTTAGCGCTAAGGAGAGTGTTGTCCCAAATGTTGTAACGCGCATGGCCGGATATTAAATAAAAAAATGTCCTTATTCTAATTCCAGTTCTTTAGGAATCAGTGACTTTGGAATTAGAGAAGCTTGTTGTTCTCGATTTGAAGGTTTTGTATACCACCAAGCCCAAGCAATTAAAACTGCTTGTAAGGGAAGTCTGATTACATGAACCCAAGGTGAATTTGGTATATGATCAACTTTAATAAGATTAACTGCCATGTTGATATTAGCAGGATAAACAGCAATAAATAGAGCAATCACTCCCCAAGCAGCTGCTTGACTTACAGGCGGGACTAATAATCCAATACCACCTAAAATTTCATAAAAGCCACTGAGATAGACTAATTCTAAAGGGTAAGGAAGTTGCGGGGGCACGATTCTGACATATTGGTCTGGTACAATAAAGTGTGTCACTCCAACTACAATGAGCGATACCGCAAGGATAACGCGTAAAAGTTCCTTATATTTACCCATGAGTTTTGCCTGATTCTATACTTGTCTAGTTTGATTGATTAATGTCAATCTGACTTCGACCGATAGTAAGAAAATCGGCAAATCTTTTTTAAAATACTACTTGGGATTTTTAAGTATTTTAGTTAGTTGAAAATCGGCGTTATTGAGTGGATTTATACTTTCACTCAACAATGTTTTTACTTAAGCGGGTCATGTCCCCAATTTTTTAAAGAGTAGCGCCAGCGTGTATGTTCAATATCGCCCGATGGCTGCTGTGCTGTGTGGCGGTGAACGTAACTAATAACTTTCTTCATGTGCGATAGGTCATCTTCGGTATAGTCATCTTTTTGCAACAACTGAATAATATACCGCCCGGATTTGTGACCGATGGATTCGTCGTCTCCATCTTTTTGTCCTACTGTTTTAGACTCATCTGTATCTAACCAGGAGTTTAATCCTTTGGGAGTCATTTTGACGACTTTGCGAAATTCGGCAATCACTGATTTAAGATCATTACTCATGACTAAGGATTACTCCTCTACTTTTTTAAGCGCATCAGGTTTGTGAGCGGCTTGTTTTCCTGTGTTATCACTTTCGACTAAGTATTCTGGGTTATCTTCCGATGCCGCAACGTGGTGTCCTTTAATATCTGTAGGAGAGGTAAGCTTTTTTACTACTTTGCCAGTTGTTTTGCCTTGTGCAGTGTTCCATTCAACTTTGTCGCCTTTTTTGAATTGCTCAGTCACGATTGTTTCCTATCTAACGTTGTATATCTTTTTAAGTCACCAAAATAACTCTGTTAGGGTAGCCCATAATGAGTACCGAGTCTTAAGTAGGAACTACTTAACTTATTCAGTACTCAGCATTAATGAAATTATGATTGCAGTTTTAAAAGTAGCCATCGTTCTGGTGATAGAGAAAATACCGTTTATTTGCTGATAAATTCTAACCTTGAGGAAGTCTGCTAGCGGTCATTATCAAAGTACAGTGATTTCCATATAAGTACAGGCTAAATTTTTTTTTGCAAAAAAGCTTGACTTAGAGCACACTCTAAGTTCTATGGTGATTTGAGTATGGAAGAACTTACCATTCAACAAGTTGCGGTGCTAACGGGGCTGAGTGTGCATACTCTGCGCTATTACGAGCGTAATGGACTACTTGCTCCAGTCAACCGAGCAGCAAACGGGCATCGTCGTTATTCAGCAACGGATATTGCCCGAATTAAGTTTTTGACGCGACTACGGACAACTGGAATGCCAATTCGTCAAATGCAACAATTTGCCGATTTGTATCGCCAAAAGCCTGAAGCGATCGCGGAACGTCGATTAATTCTCGAAGCTCATAAACATGAGGTTAAACAACGTATCTGTGAACTAAATCATAACTTAGAGGCAATTCAAAAGAAAATTCAGCACTACAATGAATTGGAGAAAAATCTATGAAAACTAGAAAACTCGGCAATCAAGGATTAACAGTTTCCGAACTGGGATTAGGATGTATGGGGATGTCTGAGTTCTACGGCGCAAGTGATGAAGTTGAGTCAATTGCCACTATTCATCGTGCTTTAGAACTGGGCGTTACTCTGCTTGATACTGCTGATATGTATGGAATAGGTGCAAATGAGCAGTTAGTTGGTAAAGCAATTAAAGATAAACGCGATCGCGCCATTATAGCAACTAAATTCGGCATTCAGCGTAGTGAAGATAACAGCTTTCGAGGTGTCAACGGTAGCCCAGAATATGTTCGTCAAGCGTGTGACGCCTCTTTGCAAAGGCTTGGTGTTGACTACATTGACCTTTATTATCAACACCGTGTCGATCCCCAAGTCCCAATTGAGGAAACAGTAGGCGCAATGGCGGATCTAGTCAAGCAAGGTAAAGTTCGCTACCTGGGACTCTCGGAAGCTGCGCCTGCAACGATTCAACGTGCTCATGCCGTCCACCCAATTACAGCTTTACAATCTGAGTATTCGCTTTGGCAACGTGAGCCAGAAGACGAGATTCTGTCTACTATTCGTAGCCTAAGTATTGGTTTTGTGCCTTACAGTCCACTTGGTAGAGGGTTTCTTTCTGGGCAAATTACCAGTCCAGATGACCTTGCGCCTGACGACTTCCGCAGAAATTTGCCGAGATTTAAAGGCGAAAACTTCTACAAGAATCTTCAGTTAGTTGAGCGTGTCAAAGAAATTGCCAAGGAAAAGGCAGTAACGCCAGGACAATTAGCTCTTGCTTGGTTACTAGCTCAAGGAGATGATATTGTACCGATTCCTGGAACAAAACGCCGTGCTTACTTAGAGGAGAACGTTGCAGCAGTTGATATAACATTCACTCCAGCAGAACTTGCACGGATTGATGAGGTGTCACCCAAGAGTGTGGCAGTAGGCGATCGCTACGCTGATATGAGCACCGTCAACCGTTAAAATCTATCTGCTAAGGTGTAACTAATAGTCAAGAATTTTCATCAGTGATCGCATGACCACTGATGAAATCAAAAAAAGATGAAACTATTTAGACTCCCTTACTTGAACCGCTTAGCTGGAGCAATTTTTCTGAGTGTGTCAGTTTTACTCCTGCTGTGGTTGAGTTCACCACTGCTACCAACGCTGGCAAAACCGGAAACTCAAGTTTTTGAGCAAGTTTGGCAAACCGTAAATGACAACTTTTACGACCCAAAGTTGAATGGAGTAGACTGGAAAGCCATCCGCGGAAAGTATAAACCTCAAGCAGAACAAGCCAAGTCTAAAGAAGAGTTTGCTGCTGTAGTCAACCAGATGCTCTCTGAATTGCGAACTTCTCACACTCGCTTCTATACTCAAGATGAACCAGCTTACTATCAACTTCTGGGGATTTTTCTGCCCAACAATCCAGAGTTACAGAAGCAGTTAAAAAAGTTTTTTCCTCAAGGCAAAATTGAATATAGTGGCATTGGCATATTCACCAAAAACATCAATGGCAAGACCTTTGTCAGTGCCATTTTAGATGGAAGTCCAGCAGCTAAAGCTGATTTAAAGGTAGGCGACCAACTTCTGAGTGTAGATGGTAAACCCTATGAGCCGATACAATCTTTTGTTGGTAAAGCGGATCAAAAAGTCAAGCTGTTGATTCAGCGCACTCCCAATGCTAGTAATCAGCAAGAAATTGCGATCGCCCCAAAGATACTCGACGCCACTACAATGTTTCTGGACGCTCAAGAAGCCAGTACCCAGGTAATTGAACGAGAAGGCAAGAAAATAGGCTACGTTCATATCTGGTCTTATGCAGGCGAGCAATACCAGCAACAACTTGAGACAAACCTGATCTATGGCCGTTTCAAAAACGTAGACGGGTTAGTTTTGGATTTGAGAGAGGGATGGGGTGGTGCGTCTCCCAGTTATCTCAATATCTATACTGCGGAAGGCCCAAGCTTGACTAGTATTCCACGCAATGGCAGGCAAAATACCTATAACTTTCAATGGAAAAAGCCAGTAGTTATGGTAGTAAATGAGGGTAGCCGCAGTGGTAAGGAAATATTAGCGTTTGGCTTTCAGCAAAATAAAATTGGGCCAGTAATTGGCTCTAAAACTCCAGGAGCAGTCGTTGCTGGCAGTCCTTTTCTAATGCAAGATGGTAGTGTGCTTTATCTAGCAGTTGCAGACGTGTTTCTCAATGGGAATCAAAGGTTGGAGGGTAAGGGTATCACACCGGATATTAACGTTCCGTTCTCCTTAGAATACGCAGGAGGAGCAGATCCTCAAAAACAGCGGGCTATAGAGACTGTGTTAAAGACACTTTAGCTGTAGAGTTATTAATTATTGAGTGATTTTACCAGGCGATCGCTAGCTTCTGATTGCAACAAAGAACTGCTAAAACGTTTACGCTACGGGAAATCAAAGCCAATTACCAATCTTGACCGGAGCTTTAACTCCATTTGGCTTTTTGTAACATTATTTCACAAAAGCTTAATTAAAATTCAAGTAATTTAAGTGTGATAGCTAACACTACCTGATTTTTGCTTAAACTAATGAGCTTTTGGTTTTATCTATTTGTTGGAAGTGCAGTTGTTTCCTCTGCTCTATCTTTCAGGTGTATTAGTCGGCAAGACAAACTGCGACGACGAAACTTAAATCGTTTAGCAAGTTGTGGATTGACTGGTTATGAAGTTGCAAGGTTAATCTTAAAAGAGAATAATCTGGATGCCATATCTGTACAAAATGATCAAACCTCCCAGAGAGCCGCTTTCAGACCAAAAGAGGGAAAGCGAGGAACCATACGTCTTCCCCCAGATATTTTTGCAGATTCCTCTTTGCGTGCCATAGCAATCAGCGCTCATGAGTGTGGTCATGCCTTACAGTATTATTTTGGCCGCTCTTACTTTTCCATTTCTAAGCTGACATTTGTTTTATTTTGGATTTTCATGGGCAGCGGATTTTTTCTGTTGAATTTCAGCTTTATTTTTTTAAGTTTTATGGGAAGCGAATTTTTTCTTATCCCTTTTTTGATTGTCCTTTTGGCAGCTATTCCTGGAATATGTTACGTAGTGGGTACTCTCCAGTCCGAATCTGATGCCACTCATCGCGGTATTACGATGTTAGAGCTAAAAAAGCTAATAGCCTCTCACGAAACTAGTTTTGTAAAACAGTGGCTAGAAGCTTCTTTTCTCAACTACGTGTCTAATTCCTGGTTATTTGCTACTGTTTGGAGCTTTGCAATGGCTGGTATTATTATGTGCCATATTCGGTCATCTTGAACTCTCTGGAATTGTTATTCCTAAGCAAATCGGCAAATAAGATTGCATATCGAAAAATAGTCAAAATACAGGAGTCAGTAGTAGCCATTTCAAAGTGGGTAGAAATCCTAAAAAAATTTACCGGATTTGGGTTTTTCATCTTTGTGTCTTCTCTGCGTTCGCGCAGCGTGTCGCAGACAGATGCTCCGCGAACGTGTCTTGGTGTTTAAAAGTTAGTTTTTAAACCACCCTGCGGGTTCACCAGTCGCCTAGGTTGGGAAACCCGCCTACAGCGCTGGTTCACTAAGGCACAAAGGCACAAAGCAAAATGCATTACACCGTAGTTATCTGCTACTGCTGCACTTCCTCTACCTTCCTGAACTACGTACCAGTTGCCCTTCCTTGTAAGCTTGCCGCAAGGCAATTGCTTCTGCCACAATGTGCTGAGCGCTAAATCCTTCTTCATCCATCATTTTTTGCAAGGTAATCCCGGTACATTCTGAAGCTTCGTGAATCGGCGGAATTTGACAATATCTCCCACCATTCTTGAGCCGCCGCCAGATACTAGGTTTTTCAGGTCTTGGTTCTTTAGGAGTGCGTTGTTTTTTGGTGAGAGAACGTATAGCCTCTTGGGTAATTGCACTTAAATCCAGTAGTCTATCTATTACTTGTTGATACTTCTTACTATTTTCTGCTAGCTGATATATGGTTCTTGGCTCGACTTGTGCTAAATCTTGGGGTGAAAATTTACCAAATGCTGCCGCAATCTTGAGATACCGTTTTTCTTCACCTTTCCAACCCTGTTCAAACAGTAGCTTTTTATACTCCTTTGCAGAGAGCTTTTGTTGTTGTTCTGCTAACCAAAAGGCATGATGCAATATTGTCTTAGTAACTTCAGCAAGGGTTTGAAAAGAAAAATTTTCGGTATTGAGGCTCTTGCTCGTATTAGCTTTTTCTTCAACTAATTGCTCAAAATTGGGTCTGTTAACTGGGGCTGCAACTACACCCTGTGCATGTGTCATCATAGTATTAGATCTCATCTAGGGTCTTTATGAAAAGGATGTTTAACGACAACCTGCTCCCGAAGTTTTGATGATCACAAACCAACCCGCAGATAACTCCGGGCATCTACGTACTTCGTTGGCGGAAGTTTGAAAACTGGATTTTGTGCGGATCTCTTGCCCGATAAAAGGCGATCGCTAAAATTAATTCTACTAGAACAATTGTACTACTATAAATAGAAGAAAAAACCCTAAACATACCCAAATTTTTGGGAAAATGATGAAAGCTTTATACAAAGTAGCTTTTACGAGGCTGCGAGTAAAGTTTTAATATATCGCCGCACTAGATATCGTTGCTGATCTGGATGAAACTGTTCAGGATTAATGACAAACCCTGTCCCAATACCATCGACGAGTGCTATCAGGGCATTTGCTTCAAGCGTTAAGTCAATATCTTCTCGAATCAGCTTTGCTGTTTGTAAATCAGTCAACTCTTGGCAAATGGACTGATGCAGTGATTCGTAGCGTTTTCGATGTTCTTGAATTAGTTTTTCACGCCCAATTGCATATCCTAGAAAGGCAATCCAAATCTGCCAACCTTGTCCGCCACTAGGCTCAAAAGGCAGCACTGCAAAAATCATTTGCTCAAAACGCTCGATTCCGTGCAATCCTTCTGTACAAGCTTTCATGTCCCTAAATAGGTTTTCAAACACTTGCTCTAGTACAAATAGCGTCAGTTCGTCTTTATCTCGAAAATAGTGGGTGAGAACACCTGTAGTACAGCCAAGTTCTTGAGCGATCGCCCGCATACTGGCGCGATCAAGTCCTTCACGAATAATCACGCGCCATGTTGCTTCAGTCACTTCGAGACGGCGATCGCTGTAACCCATTGTTTTGCTGGCGTTCCAAGAGAAAGAATAAAATTAAATCTGTTGACATCTTATCACAACAGTTGTTATCTTAATTTGCATAACAACTGTTGTCATCTAAAGACGACATCACGAGCATAAGAGGAAAAGTAAATTAAAATGCTTGAACTCTACTACTTTCCGGGTTCACTCTGCTCTCAAAAGGTAAAACTAGTCTTGGCGGAGAAAAATCTCAAGTGGAGCGATCGCCTGATTAATCTTCTGACCTTTGAAAACTTGCAGCCTAACTACATTCATCTTAATCCTAAAGGTGTTGTTCCAACTCTAGTTCATGATGGCAAAGTAATTTGTGATTCAGCCATGATTACAGCGCTTCCAGCTCTTATGAATTACAGTTTTTCGCCTCCCCACTATCTCCTGTAGCTTTTTAGGACTGAGAACGTACCTCACAATAGCGGGAACTGCTGTATTCGTTACTTGGATGAACAATTTCCGAATCCGAGTTTGATTCCAAATGAATTAGTTTTGCGAAAAAGAATGGATGCATGGGTTGATCTCCAAAATCGTTTTCCTATGCGAGAAGTGATGTACGGCAACTACAAAGGAATTGATGGCATCGTGTTGCAACGCTCAGTTCAAATTAAAGAAAAGCTAATTCCTCAACTCATGCAAGCGAATCCTGAATTGAAAGAAAGATATGCTGCTAAGTTGGAGGATGTGAAAAAGTGGAACCAAACAATTCGGGATTCTAAAAAAATTGCTGAGATCAATGCACAAATTGAGCCATTATTGGAGCAACTAGAACACCAATTGAGTCAAACTAAATGGTTGTGCGGTGAAACCTATTCCCTAGCTGATGTTGTATGGACAGCTATTCTCAATCGCTTAAATGAATTGAATTTTAGCTATCTATGGAAAGACAATTCACAATCTAAAATTGCAAGATATTTTCAATGTCTCAAAGATCGCCCTAGCTTTCAGGCAGCAATTCAGCAGGACAAGATGCCATTGTTCATGATTAGAGATGGTTTAAGACGAATTTTTCTGGGTTTTTGATTTTGTTTACAGCAGTATAACCAAGCTACAGAACCCCAACTTTTCAAAAAAGTCGGGGTTCTTGTTTCTGAGTGTGAAATAGAGGAGCCAAGCGGCCCGGCCGCTTTCTAACACCGCCACAAGGAAGGTTATGCCACCGCTTTCAATAAATTATTCTCAGCTCGTCATTTAAACTGAAAGAGTTCCGATTTAGATCAATTCCAGCACAGACAATCTATGGCATTTGTGATCCCAACCAAGTATGACTTCTTGCCTCGCTTTTACCGACTAGCAAGCGTCAGTGTGCTTTCTAACATGATGGTTCCTTTAGCGGGCCTGGTTGATATTGCCTTCTTGGGACATTTAGCAGACATCCGTCACTTGGCTGGAGTCATCTTAGCAACCATTCTTTTCGACTACCTTTATCGTGTGTTGAAATTTCTGCGCTCAAGTACTAATGCGATCGCTGCACAAGCTACAGGACTCGATGACCCCAAAGGCGTTTTACTAGCAGGGCTGCGAAGTGGTTTGATTGCGTTAGGAATCGGTTTACTGATCCTGCTGCTGCAATACCCCCTGCAAAAAATTGGATTTACAATTTTGAGTGGTTCCCCTGAGATTGAAGCCTCTGGGGTTAATTATTTCAGCGCTCGGATTTGGGGCGCTCCTGCGGTTTTGCTCAACTTTGTTCTGATTGGTTGGTTTCTGGGTAGGGAAATGAATAGCGTGGTGCTGCTCATGTCTATTGTTGGCAATGCTTCTAATGTGGCGCTGGATTATCTGATGATTGTCAGGTTGGGTTGGGAAAGTATGGGAGCCGGACTAGCAACAGCGGTGAGCCAGTATCTAGCGCTAGTGATTGGTTTGGTTTGGGTCTGCTTCAGTATCCCGTGGCAAGTGTTACCAGCCGCTATGCAAGAGGTTTTTGATTGGACAGCCCTTAAAGATACTGTTGCGCTCAAAAGTAACATTCTGATTAGATTTTTAGCCCTAATTTCCACCTACGCTATCTTCACAAATCTGAGTGCCGCAATGGGAACAACTATCTTGACAGAAAACGGTCTGCTTCTCCAAATTGCTCTGCTAAGTCAATTCACGGTTCAAGGCGTAGGGATGACAACCCAAACGCTGACTGGAAACTTTAAGGGCAAAGGAGCTACAGAACAGATGAGTCCACTGCTCACTCTTTCTATACTGACTAGTTTATTAATTGCACTAGGTTTCGCAACAATTTCTGTTCTATTCCCAGACACGTTGTTCAGGCTGTTAACTAATCACGCAGAGATCAATAATCATATTAATAGCTACACGATCTGGTTATTGCCTCTGTTAGGATTTACTGCCATTGCCTTCATGTTGGAAGGGTACTTCATCGGTTTAAAGGAGAGTGCAAAACTACGTAATGCCGTCCTACTCGCTTTTGGCTTGGGTTTTACTCCCCTAGCTTTTACGGCATGGTATTTCAACAATAACCACCTTCTGTGGATGGCTCTTGTATCATATATGGCAACTATTATCATCGTACTTGGGTTACAGCTACCCCGGACGTTTAGCAGTCAAAACCTGCTCAACCAAGAAGCGTTTCCTACCTCTTGAGTTCAGCACTGTTTCGGTGGCTTAAACTCACAACGCTTGTTTTCCTTTTCCTGCTAATAATGACAACTGGTTCACCCGATTGGGTGAATGCGATGCTAGTAGATGGAATATACCCTGAAAGAAGAAGCTAGTTTAATCTGTTTAGTGGTTATTCTCACAGAATAAGAACCGCCAAACTGTCTATTGTGGCTTCTAATCATACAACAGTAGCTTGTGTATCAAAGGATCAAAGAGTGGATGAAACCTTAAAATCACTGCATACACCAAATTGTCAGCAAGATTCTATTAACTTGCTTTCAAGAGTTGCTGTAAATTTACCAGGAATGATTTTCCAAGTTCTGCAACGGCGGGATGGTTCTCCGTTTGTCCTTTATGTAAGTTCTGGCTGTCAAGATTTGTGTGAATTAGAACCAGAAGTTATACAGGCAGATTTTCAGGGATTGCTCAAGCTGATTCATCCACAGGATGTAAAAATATTTACAGAATCTATAGCTGCTTCTATTGCTATTTTTTCAGCTTGGCGTTGGGAAGGTCGTATTATTACGCCTAGTGGCATGAAGTGGATTCTATGTACTTGCCAACCCCAAAGACAAACTAACGGCGATTGTCTTTGGGATGGTTTGGTTATGGATATTACAGACCGAAAACAAGTAGAAGAAAAGTTGCGAGAGAGTGAGGCTCGCTATAAAGCAATTTTAGATGCTATCCCTGATTTAATGTTTCGCATCAGCCGCGATGGCAAGTATCTAGATTTGAAAAGTGAGGGAGCAA
This sequence comes from Nostoc sp. B(2019), assembly GCF_010091925.1. GTDB lineage: Bacteria > Cyanobacteriota > Cyanobacteriia > Cyanobacteriales > Nostocaceae > Komarekiella. Next base: position 46,328 of record NZ_WVID01000003.1, read on the forward strand.
ATATAACTCTTGCTAAAGAAGAAATAGTTGGTAAAAATTTGTGGGAGTTATTACCAAGCGATGTGGCGGCGATTAGCCAAGAAGCGATCGCTAAAACTTTGGATTCTGGAACTTTGCAAACTTATGAATATCAGCTACCTACGCCTTTAGGAGTGCGAGACTATGAAGCGCGATTGGTAGTGAGCGCTCCAGACGAAGTATTAGCAATTGTCCGAGATATTACAGAACGCAAACAAGCAGAAGTTACCTTACGTAATCTCGCCCAGAAGTTTTCTAAAGCTTTTAGTTGCAGTCCTGACCCGATCACCATCAGCACGCTCCAGGAAGGACGTTTTATAGAAGTTAACGACAGTTTTGTAAACCTCTCAGGTTATCAGCAAGATGAGGTAATTGGTCAAACTGCTTTTGAGTTAAATATTTGGGTAGATGAGGGCGATCGCCTAAACTTATTACAGGAGTTGCAGGCGACGGGAGTCGTTCGCAACTTAGAAGTTGAATACCGTCGCAAGTCTGGCGAGATAGTTACAGCACAGCTATCAGCCGAAAAAATTGATTTAGATGGTATCCCCTGCATGTTAGCAGTTCATCATGACATCACAGAACGCAAGCAGGTGGAAGCGCAATTACATCTCTCGGCACAGCGCGATCGCTTGTTAACAGAAACCCTAGCGCGAATTCGGTCTTCGCTGAAGTTAGACCAAATTCTCCAAACCACCGTGACGGAAGTCAGACAATTTCTGCAAACAGATCGGGTGTTTATTGGTCTAAATAATGCCAAGTTAAAAGGTAGAACTCTTGCCGAGTCGGTAGATCCAAAGTATCCATCAGTTTCAGGTTGGTCTACGAATGATGAAGCTTATCTACAAGAATTGCAGAACTTATTAAAGACAAATCTTGTGCGTGTCATTGAAGACATAACGCAAACAACAATATCTGCGAAAGTCAAGGCACACTTTCAAAAATTTCAAACCAGGGCTAGCTTAACTGTACCAATTATGCTAGGGGATAAATTATTTGGTGCATTGATTGCTAACCAGTGCTCTGGGCCACGTAATTGGCAACCAATGGAAATTGATTTGCTACAACAGATGTCAGAACAGGTAGCGATCGCTATTCAGCAAAGCCTGATCCACCAAGAACTAGCAGAACTCAATACTAATTTAGAACACCAGGTGCAAGAACGCACAGCACAGTTGCAGCAAAAAATGCAAGAAATCGAAGAATTGCATCGGGTAAAAGATGTTGTTTTACACACAGTTGCCCACGATTTACGAACTTCAGTCATGGGTAACTTGATGGTGTTACAGAATTTGCTCAATCAGGGATTGGGGACTGGAGCACAGGGCATAAGTAATGGAGAATGGGAAATAGTAAAAAATAACGTACAATGCCCAATCCCTGTATCTCTCTCGATTATCGAGCGAATGATTCAAGGCAATGACCGCCAACTAACAATGATAAACTCATTACTAGAAATCCATTCTTGTGAAAAAGAAGGTATTTCCATCAAGCGCGAACTTGTGCAATTGAGTACCCTCATGCAAGGAATGATCGCTGATTTAGAACCAATACTGACACAAAATCAAGCGACTCTAAAGAACTTGGTTCCTGAAGATTTACCGTTAGTAATGGCAGATGCAAATCGGTTACAAAAAGTTTTGGCAAGTTTGTTGACTCATAGCTTGCAACACAATCCACCAGGATTAAATTTTACGATGACAGCTGCTTTTGAAGCAGGAATGATTCGCACTCAGATTCAACATAACGGTATGGCGATGAGTAAACTAGAGTGCGATCGCCTTTTTGATTTGTATGTACGCGATCCCCAAGACTGTTGTTCTACAAGCATTGGCTTAAAAATGTATCTTTGTCGGAAAGTTATTAAAGCGCATGGTGGTGAAATCGGCGTTACTACTAACCACAAGCGCGGGTTAGCTTTCTGGTTCACATTACCAGTTAACTAAGGAAAACGTTACAACTCAATGATAAAACTGTCTCGCTGGTGAAAGTCAGCCTCCGCTCCTCGATGAGTCAGCGCCCAGTAAGTCACCTCACCATCTCTGTGTTTGATGACGCTGGTGATGGCTATTTCCCAAACTTGGGCCAAAACAATTTTACCCAAATCGACATCTAAGGCAATTGCTAAACCGTCGGCTTGATTCTGGACGCTAAACGGGAGCGTTGTAAAAGCTGTTTCTTCTTGCATTCCTTGACGATACCCATCGAAGCGATAGACATTCCAGTGTCCAAGGGGAGAGAGGTTGAATTCCCAATACTGTTCAGAATCTTTGATACTCAGGAAAAACTCAAAGCATGTATCTTTCCAAAGTTCGTGCTTTCGATCTGGTCTATCTAATGCTGGGGCGATGATAACTTCTTTGAGTTCGTCGAAAAGCTTGTAGCGGATGGCTAGTTGATGATCACGTCGAGTAATACTACCTGTGATTTTCAAATTAGACAGTGGCTTAGTAGAGGGGAAAGGTTCTAGGGAGAATATTTGATCGTTCATTTCATATCCTGAATAATATTGCGAATCTGTGTTTCCTGGGATTCGATACTCTCAGTGAGTTTAAACTGAACGAGCGCCCTTGCAAGGTTGTGTTCTGAATGCTTGACCTTGAAGTAGACATTCCCTGCTAAATAGTCAGCAAAAAATCTCAGTCCTAATTCAAAGGCGATTAAACGAATTGCGTCGTATATGTAGGTATAATCATTTTCCGTCAGAAATGCCTTTGCTACAGGGAGATAACCTTGGAGGATTCCCTGACACAATTCGGTGTCGAAATAAACACTTTCCCATTGCTCGGTTTCTTCTCCTACGGGATTACAACCCGATCGCAGACAATCGCCAATGTCGTAATGTACTAGACCAGGCTTAACGGTGTCGAGGTCTATAACGCTCACAGCTTGCTGAGTAGCTGTATCAAACATGACATTATTAATTTTGGGGTCGCCGTGCATCAGGCGTAGCGGCAGATTGCCTGTGTCTTTGGCATTTTCTAGGATATGTGCAAAGGTCTGGCGATCGCTAACAAACTTTAAGCAATAATTTACTTCCAAAGATAGATGCGGGCTGGTTTTAGCCAGAACTTCCTCGTAGTGCTGAAGGTAGAGCGGCGTAATATGAAAACCTTCGAGAGTGTCAGCGAGTTTTTCTGGTGGTAGGTCGCTAATCAAATTGTGGAACATCCCCAGAGCATAGCCGATTTCTGTGGCGTATGAGCGATCGCGCATGGTGTCAAAAGACTGGGAGCCTTTAATAAAGCTGATTGCCCGCCAGAATGACCCATCAGCATCCCTCCAATGGTCTTGAGCATCCTTAGTCAACAAGACGCGAGGTACTTCCCAGCGCCGATTCAGGGAAGCATTTTGTAACCTTTGGTAGACGTGTTCCGTGAAGATACGCATATTTTGCATCACAAGCTGAGGTTGACGAAATACCCTTGTGTTGATGCGTTGCAAGACAAAATGCTGTTCCTCAGCAGAATCTAAGGTAACTAGAAAAGTGTCATTTATATTACCGCTACCAAATGATTCAACGCCTGTAACTTTTCCCAGTTGTGCGAATTGGTCAGCAGCAATAGTAACCAGATTCTCCTCACCCCGTGTCTTAATATTTTCTGTCATGTTTGTGTACCTGCACTACTCCCCACGTGATTGCACAAAGGCAATAGGGGATATCGTAGCGTAAGTATTGCGATCTTCGGTTGAGTACAACGAGGTTTTAGACATCTGCTGCAATTTATCTAAATTACTTAGCCGCACCCTCTGGAAAAATCCGACTCAAGTCCAACAAAGCATCCTCAAACCCAGGAATTGTCACTGATTGATTAGTTAGATAAATTTGCTTACTAAGATAGTTAAACTTACCTTGAACATTTTGATAAGGCTGATTGTAATGCTCTAATTGATAAGCATTTAAGTTGACAACCCAATAATCAGAAATTCCGGCTTCTGCATATAGTTCTAGCTTTTTCGTTTGGTCATATATCAATGTGGAGTCTGAAATTTCTATAACCAGCAAAATGTCTTCGGGATAGGGATGATGAGCGAGATAATCTTCATCTCTTCCTCGTGCAATGACGACATCTGGCTCAGGTTCACTCTGATTAGGAAGGGTAATGGGATCTTGCCCACGGATGACTGCGCGATCGCCCAAAAGCCGATCCAATTGACGGCACAGTATAGAACTACACACTGTATGAGGCATTCCCTTTGCTACCATTTGGATCAGTTCTCCCCTAATTAATTCAATGCGATCGCCCTCCTTTAAAAATCCAAGTTCAATAAGACGATGATATTCGTCTATTGTGAATCGCTTTGGTGTCACAACATTCATGGGACATCTATTAAATAGGTCTGTTTTCACTTTAGCTCCTCAGCAAAGATTAAACCGACTGCGCCAACGCCTCAAACTGCTGCCAGCATAGATACAATGCACGTGGTACGTGGAAGCAGCCTTTCCATTTGCCACCTTTGAGGTTTAACAACACTTCTCCACGGCGATTGAGGTAGCCAAACCACTCACCATATTCTGGATCGGCAAAATGTGACCAAGCGTAATCGTGCATTTTTTGATACCATTCCCAACACACTTCACGCCCCGTTAGTCGATAACCCATTGCCAGAGCAACCAAAGACTCTAAGTGTACCCACCACAGCTTTTGATCCCATTCCAATTGCTGTGGAGGATGACCGTCTGCATCCATAAAGTAATACAATCCCCTGTACTCACTATCCCAAGCAAAATTCAGAATATTTAGCACTACATCAACGGCTTGGTTAATAGTTTTTGTGTCGTTTTTCCGATGAGCGATATCCATGATAAACCACATCGCTTCAATACCGTGACCAGGATTAATTAACCTTCCCTCAAAACAATCAATGTGGGAACCGTCGGGAGCAACATTTTCGTACATCAGCCCCCGTTCTTGGTCTAGAAAATCGGTCATCACTTCCTGAACAGTTGCGGCCAAAACGCTTTCAAGGGTTTCACTAGGTAGCAACCATTCCATTTCTAGAGTCAGGTTGGCTAAAATCATCGGCACTGCCAGCGCTTTCATCGGGCGTGTGCCAGGATAAATTTTAGTATATTTGCCTTTTGGATTATCTTGGCGGCGCAAAACGTTTTCGTAAGCTTGCATCGCTATATCCTTTGCCCAATCTTCGCCAGAAGCAAGAGCGTATTGACTGAATGCCATTGCTGCAAAGCAATCAGAAAAGATATTGTAGGGTTGAACTAGGGGCTGACCTTCACGGGTTAAGGCAAAGTACCAATTGCCGTCAGCATCTCTGCCATGTTGAGCAAGAAAATTAGCCCCATTACTAGCAATTTTTAGCCAAGTTTCACGTTTTTCTAGCTGGTTGTAAAGCATAGAAAAAGTCCATAACTGGCGGTTTTGTAGCCAGATAAACTTGTCTGTATCATAAACCTTGCCCTTGCGATCAAGGCAGGTAAAATAGCCGCCTTGCTGCCAGTCAAGCGAGTGTTTTTCCCAAAATGGAAGTACGTCGTTAAAGAGCGTGTTTCTATAAAGTTCAGCAAGCGCTTTAAAGTCGTGCTCCATAAATATTCCTCCGCTATCAGTGATCAGTCAATCTCCTTAAATTTATAACCTCTTATAGCTTCACAATAGTTTTTTCGGAATCTCATCACTGATGACTGTTCACTGTTAGCTGTTTTGTTTAGGCACTATTAGCATAAAGTTGCCTCTTTTTGCAATACAACCTGATGCTCTTTGCGCCAAGCATGGGGAGGTAAACCGTGATGTTGGCGAAACTGGCGGGAGAAATGACACACATTTTGATAGCCTAATGCTTTGGCAATTTGCTCGATTGTCTGGTTGTTATTTTGGAGTAAGAAACGAGCACCTGCCATCCGGCGTTTGACAATCCAGCTGTTTACAGTCTCTCCTGTCTGCCTTGCTACTCGGTTAGTTAAGTAAGCAGATGAGTAACCAACTGCTTCAGCTACATCACACAAAGTAATTCCTTGATGATAGTTAGCTTCGATGAAGTCGAAAACTTCTTTTAATTGAGGATCGCAGGGAAAGATCGAGTCGGGAGGGGCAATATCTGAAGTCTGAGGTGCAGCTGTTGGCTTTGGAGTATTTAGAAATTGAGTAGTCCACCAGTATTGGAGAGTAGCTTGCTTTTGCAGGCGGGTGGCGATCGCCCTGAGCAATTCGTCTAGTGTAGAGGGTTTGGTAAGATAGTCATCTGCTCCTAACTCCATAGCTTTGCGAACCTCTGCCTTAGTGTCGCTGCCAGTGAGAAAAATGAAGGGGATGATTGCTGTCAGAGGATCTTCACGCAGCGTAGTTAAAACGCTGTAACCATCCATATCGGGCATCATAATATCGCAAATCACTAGGTCGGGTAAATACTCTCGTGCTTGCTGGATGCCAACAAGACCGTTTTGAGCGCTGATCGTATTAAAACCTTCAGCCTCAAGACCCTTTAAGAAAAGATTGCGGGTAACGGTATCATCTTCAATTACAAGAATTTTTTTTGACGATTCGTACATCATTTTTTCTCACTAGAACTTTTGGCGGGAAATACTTACCAAACTCTGTGCTGAGTATTAAGTAGGGAAGAGATAACTTTTTCATTTTTAAGAGTTATGAATATTCAGATAAACATAGTTAATAGTTAACAACTCAACACACACAACTCGGAACTGATATTTTATTTTGATAGTGGCAGCATGACAGTAAAAGTCGTGCCTACACCAACTTCACTTTCCATAGCAATTTGACCACCATGTAAGTCCACAAGGGTTTTGACAATTGATAGCCCTAGTCCAGTACCAGGTATATGATCGATATTGCTACCCCGATAAAATGGCTCAAATAGTTGTTGTTGATCTGCTAATGAAATGCCGATACCTCTGTCTTTGACCTGAAAAATTATTTTCCCATTTTCACCACAAAGTTTTAAATCAATTACACTGTGGGATGGCGAATATTTGATTGCATTGTCAAGCAAGTTCTTGAGAACAGACTCTAGTAGTTTTTTATCTACGTATGCTGTTAAACAGTCTACTTCACTAATAAAATTGATTGGGTTCTGGCTACTGTTCATCTGCATTTGTCCCACTAAATCATTGCAGAACTGAACTAGCTCGATTGATTTTGGCTGGAAGTTTATTTTTGCTGCTTCTGCTTTAGCGAAAAACAGAATATCATCCAACATTTGGCTTAACTGTTCAACAGCTGTTTGAATGTGATCGAATAATGGTTGTATTTCCTCTTGTGTCCATTCATCCATGTGTCGCTTTAGTAAGCTATTAGAAAATGAAACAGTGTTTAGCGGGGTGCGAAATTGATGACAGACCATAGAAAGAAAGCGCGCTCTGAGTTCGCTAAGTTGTTTTGCTTGTTCTAAAGCCTGGTTAAGTTCTGATTCTGCATATTTGTAATCGGTAATATCAATACCTGCAATCAGTTCGACCGGTTTTCCCCCAAAATCCAGCACTCCATCCAATATCGCAACCGTGCAAGCTAGCCAACGCTCTGTGCCGTTTTTTGTCAGAATATTCATCTCCTGGTATTCAAAGTTAGTCGCTTCACCCCGATTTCGTACGTGTCTACGTTTTTTACTTTTGATCAATCGGCGAAGATCAAAGCCAGTCAGCAGTTCCTTTTTTGTGTAACCGGTTAATAGCTCTACAGCCGGATTTACATAGCAAAGCCGCATACCTTGAATCAAGAAAGTGCTAGCATCTGTTGTTTCTGCCAAAGTTTGAAATCTAGCTGCGTTCAGCCGTAATGCTTCCTCTGTCTGTTTGGATTCAGTAATGTCCCAAATGCTCCAAACTCTACCAATAATTTTTTCATCAAGCCACTGAGGCTTAGAATAGTGTGCGAACACTCTGCCATCTTTCAACTCCAGAATGTCGTAGCTCTCGAAGTCAGACTGGCTGGAAACTTCCCAAATCATCCGACTAAAGGTTTCTGGGTCTTTAAGTTGGCTCTCAAAAAAGGCTTTGCATCGAGGACATTTTTTGGATAACATCAGGGACTCTGGGATCTGCCACATATCCACAAATCTCTGATTAAAGCTTAGAATATCTCCCTCAAAGTTAACCGCAACAATAGCGTTGGCAGTAGATTCAAGAGTAGAGCGAAGTAGAGATAAAGACGTTTCAAGCTCTCCTTCCTTGGTCTTTAGTTTAGAAACTTCTTGTTGCAAAAGGCTTTTAGACTCTCTTAATTCATCAACCCACCTCTGCATACTCATTTCTACTACTTCATCGCTTTTGTCACGAGCAAAGACACAGCTAAACTCTTTACCTTGGTGTTCTACACGAGTCATGGATATTTCCACCAAGAATATCCCACCTCCTTTTTTGCGATAGCGAGACTTAAAAGTAAGGTAATTCTGTGATTTGCTCTCTGACCAGTTGTGCAAAGAAAAATCTACATCTATATTATGCAGCGTCATGGAAAGTAATTCCTCACGGGAATACTCAGTCATCCGGCAAGCAGCATCGTTAACGTAGAGAAACTGCGCGTTTTCTCCTATACAAAAAGCAGCATCTACAGCTTGATTTATTAATAAATGAGCAAACCTCAACTCTACTTCTGGCTGTAGTGCCGATTGAGAGTTGGATCGAGCTAACGTATAGTCGTTAAAATTCATATCCCTACTCACTCCTTATAATAAAGTCCACACCATAGCTATGAAGAAAGTCATAAGCACAACTTATCTAAAATCCTTAAATACACATTAGACTGCTAAAAATAAAATTTATTAGCATATCCCAGAATTTTTTTATGAATTGTGTTAACAAATCTTATTATACAGCAAATAAATGCATAATTAGACCCAAATTTCCTCGAAAAATTAAAACAATTGGAATATGTTGTTGGTTTAAATAATTTGCTACGAGTAAAGAAAAATTGTAGCCAAATCAACAAGATTAATCCAAAATCTTGTTTAGATTTAGAACTGTAAAACGTTTAATTTATAGGTTAAGCAAGATATTCAAAATTGAACTGTATCTACATCAATTATGTGTGTGCATAGTCATTTAATGGTTAACTTAAGATGTGTTTGCCTAAGAATAATTCATATTTTAAATAGGCAAATTTTTTCAAAAGTTTTAATGTTCATTAAATTACTCTTTCAGGGATCTAACTATAAAATTATATACTCAGTCATCTGCCATAAGAAATAGTTTAATCAAGGAGTACTCAGTAACTACTTAAACATCATTCTATAGAAATAGAGAATGTTAAGAATGTATGTCTTGAAGGGCACAAAAAAACTAAATAAAGAAGTATTTGGTGACAAGAACAAAGACTGCCACGATATTCTGGTTCTGATCATAATATTTTTATTGAGATAATTTGTGTTGGTGAGTTAGGTAGATAAACTTAGTGGGTTGACTTTTTTGAATAACAAAAACTAGCCATAATGAAATAAGCTAAAACATATTTGATTTCCATCTAAATAGCACCGACTTGGCACGGTGCATAGAAACCATGTTTTATCCTTGACACTTATAAATTAATATTTATTGTAAGTATAGTGACACAGCTTACTTGCGATCGCAAGGTATCAATCTCCAAAAACGGCTAAGTGAAAATTGTGGCTATCATAACAACAACAAAATTGATATCCCGATCAAAAGATTTTTCATTGCAAATATGGTCGTATGTCTGAACAGCCATCACCAAGTATCAATTTTTCCAAATGGCTGAGTAAAAATTGTGACTATTGCAACAACAACAACAAAATTGACAGCTTCATCAAAGGATTGTTCATTGTAAATGAGCCTTCACCTTATTCTTATCACTAGGAAACTATCTCTCAGACAGGCTCAGTGGGCAATGTAGCCGTCACAACAATAGCAACAAAATTGACATCCATATCAAAGGATTTTTCATTGTTAACAAGTCTTAATCTCTTATATTCTTGCTCTTAGAAGCACAGCCTTGATTGTCTTGCTTTTTTCATAAAGTTTTTCAATAATATTTCCAAAAGCATTAACTATCAAGCAATCAACTGCCTCTACCATCAGCCGAGCTTGATCATAATTGTAAAAAACAACAGAGTTGTTTGTATTAATCATTATCAAGTACTTAAGTGTAAACAAAAACACTGCCTACTAGTTTTCGGGAATTACGTAACAGAAATGAGTAAAAACTATACCGGCTCAACCTCTCCTTCAATCACCACTGAGCCATACAAGGAATTGCCACCAAATAGCTATGTAGAATCTGCATCAAACGGTTCCCATCAGCTAGATGAATCAGAGAATAACAGAGGAATTCAGCCCTTTTTACCGAACGAAACAGCCCCCACGCTCGCAGTTGCGGATGCGATCGCTCAGATGTTGGCGAATTTGGGAGTAGGCTACGCTTTTGGCGTTGCTGGCGGTGCGATGGCAAGCCTTTGGAATGCTCTATCGAATAGCAGCATAGAGGTGCTGAACTTCCGCCATGAAGCAGGAGCAGCCTTTGCCGCGACCGAGGCGTACTTTGCCAGCGATCGCCCTACCGTAGTATTTACCACAGCAGGACCGGGGATCACCAACGCCCTGACCGGATTATTTGCCGCTCGTGGTGAAGGCGCAAAAGTGATTTTGCTCTCCGCTTGCACCTCAGCACCACAGCGCGGACGTTGGGCAATTCAAGAAACCAGCACTTACACATTACCCAGTGGGGGAATTTTTACCCCAGGAGCGCTGTTTAACTATGCAATCACCATTGAATCAGCTGCTCAACTACCCCAGATTTTTCGCAAACTTGCTCTGGCTTTAGCGCAGCCAGGTGGATTTGTGGCTCATTTGAGCATTCCTACCAGTGTACAGACAAGTTTAGTTGAGGATATATCCTTACCCCAACTAGATGTTTCTGCTTTTGCGATCACTGCTCCCAAACAAGCGATCGCTAAATCTGTAGAATTATTATCTGCCGGCCCCTTCGCTATCTGGGTTGGCTTTGGTGCGCGTGACGCCGCAGATGAAATCCGCCAACTCGCTGAGAAAACTGGTGCAGCAGTCATGTGCTCACCTCGTGGTAAAGGCATATTCCCTGAAGATCATCCTCAATTTGTGGGTGTCACAGGTTTAGGCGGTCATGCTTCCGTCTTGACTTATATGGAACAGCAACCTCCACTACGCACACTCGTACTGGGAACCCGCCTTGGCGAACCGACTTCCTTCTGGAGTTCAGCAATGGTTCCGACTAGAGGCTTTGTACATGTAGACATTGACCCGGAAGTGCCAGGGGTTGCCTATCCCCACGTTGAAACCTTCGGGGTGCGGTCTGATATTAAGACCTACTTACAAGAACTGTTGCAGCAGTTGCCAGATGCTCCTCCTCGTTCCACACCTTTGTTGCTCCCTTGTCCAGAGCGTGAAGTAATCAAACAAGATATAGACTATCCAGTGCGACCAGAAGCATTGATGTCAGCAATTCAAAAGATTATTGTTGAGGGTAGCGACGCCGTAGTAATGGCAGAGTGCGGTAACTCGTTTACTTGGTCAACTCATTTGCTGCAATTTGCCCAAGCCAATCGTTACCGAGTTAGCACCGGCGTTGGAGCAATGGGTCACGCTGTCACAGGAGTTTTAGGTGCAGCCCAAGCGCGGAATGGGAAAGCTGTAGCTATTGTGGGTGACGGGGCAATGTTGATGAATAACGAAATCAGCACAGCCGTAAAATACAAGATTCCTGCCATCTGGATTGTACTCAACGATGCCCGTTACAACATGTGTCATCAAGGGATGAAAGTGTTGGGATTAAAGGGTGCAGATGCAACCATGCCACCAACCAACTTTGCCATGATTGCTCGTGGTATGGGAGCAGAAGCAATGGTCGTCGTCAGAGAGTCAGATATTGAAGAAGCACTGGAAAAAGCGATCGCCTCAAACGTTCCCTTCTTAATCGATGTAGTAATTGACCCCGATCGCCCAGCACCCTCTGGTGGACGTAACAAGAGTTTGGCAGCCCAAGGAGTCAAATCAAATCAAGCTAAAAATTCCGCTAAACCAGTTTCATTTCCAGCAGTCTAACTTGAGCAAATTGCAATTTTGTGCAGTTCTAGCTCACTAGGATTTCTCTCTGCGCCTCTGTCTTGAAAAGTTTCCTAGGTCGGGCTAACCCTCCTTCTCCTTGCGGAGACGCTACGCGAACAGAACTTTTCGCTGCGCCTCTGCGTGAAAAAAATCAAGAATGAAGTATGAAATTAGAAGCAGCAAACTTCTCATCTTAGCTAACAACTACATTACAAAAGCTGAGATCCTCCCTTTATTTGTGAGTCTTATTTTTTCATACTTCATCCTTACCTAATCATTACTTACTCTAACCAACCCCAAATTAATATTGAGAAACCAAGATGCTGCTATTTGAAACTGTTAGAGAAATGGGTCACGAACAAGTTCTCTTCTGTCATGGCAAAAATCCAGATATCAAAGCAATCATTGCCATACATAACACGAACTTAGGCCCAGCAATGGGAGCAACAAGACTCTTCCCTTACATCAACGAAGAAGCTGCTTTAAAAGACGCCCTCCGTCTTAGTCGTGGTATGACCTACAAAGCGGCTTGTGCTAATATTCCGGCTGGTGGAGGAAAAGCAGTCATCATTGCTAATCCTGAGAATAAAACAGATGAAATGTTGAGAGCTTACGGACGTTTTGTTGACAGCCTCAATGGACGTTTTATCACAGGACAAGATGTGAATATTACTCCCCAAGATGTGCGGACAATCAGCAAAGAAACTAAACATGTAGTTGGGGTATCAGAAAAATCTGGTGGCCCTGCTCCTATCACATCGCTAGGAGTTTTTCTAGGAATAAAAGCTGCTGTAGAGTTTCGTTGGCAGAGCAAAAGACTTGATGGTATGAAAGTTGCAGTTCAAGGTTTAGGAAATGTCGGTAAGAATCTCTGCCGGCACTTGCATGAACATGACATTAAACTTTTCGTTAGCGATGTAGACCCAGCAAAAACAGCAGAAGTCAGACAACTTTTTGGCGCAACTGTTGTAGAGCCAGACGAAATTTACTCTCTTGATGTAGATATTTTTGCTCCTTGTGCTTTAGGAGGAATTATTAATAGTCATACAATTCCTCTGTTACAAGCTCCGATTATTGCTGGCGCTGCTAATAATCAGTTAGGCAATGAGCAAATACATAGTCAAATGCTTACAGACAAAGATATTCTTTATAGCCCTGATTATGTAATTAATGCTGGAGGGCTAATCAATGTCTATAACGAAATGATTGGCTACGACGAAGAAAAAGCCTTTAAGCAAGTGCATCACATTTATGACACGCTACTAGCAATTTTTGATATTGCTAAACAGCAAGGAATTCATACCAACGATGCTGCTAAACGATTAGCAGAAGACCGGATAGCGAGCGGTAAACACAGCCAGTCTAAGGCGATCGCAGCTTAATTGTTGATTATTAACAATTGGCAATTAGCTACTAATTTAAGGAGTGACCAGTGGAAAAAAATACGTTTGCAACATCAGCTTATATCGCTACTTCACCAGAGAGCGCCTTTGAGTACCTTTGTAGTTTAAAAAACTTAGACGAATGGACGCTTTATAGCCGGATGAAAGAGCAAGTTGATGAAGATACTTGGCTTGGAACTGCATCTGGCTATCACAAAAATCTCTACTATCACGTTAAAAAACTAGAGAACCCGCTTTTCTACGGCATTGAATGGCACTGCGGGTTAGAGTATCAGAAATATTTTCAGGTTTACCCTGTTTTACTGTTTCCTCCTGACTATATCGAGCCGGGAACGGACGAAAAGGGCGTGTATTTTCACTGGCTGAGTTTTGTTGATCCAAAACGACAAACTCAGATGATTATGCAGGGAATTCATACAGTACACACTTCTGAGTGTCGTTCTCTCAAAGGTAATTTGGAACGTAAGGCTGGTCATACCGCAGCAGCAAAAGGGCGGTACTTTATTGATACTGATACCATCTATGTTGATGCCCCAATTGAAATTGGGATTGAATACTTAAAAGACTTACGGAATATAGATGAGTGGGCGCATTTACTGCAACCCAATGGTGAAATTACTCCTGAATCGGGTGAATTCAAGGATGAATACGACCAGAAAGTAAAAGTTTCTGTGCGGTTACATGCTCTGAGTAAATACTACTTGCTTGAACAAGAACATTTTTATCCAGACTACGAATATTATCAGCGCTCTGTAGCGTTACTTATCCCAACTGCATACTCTTTCGCTGACCCAGAGGCTTCTGGTTTTATCCTGCATCGAATTACATTCTGGAAAACAGGTGAAGCTTTTACTCATGGCAAACTCCAAATTGAAGATTTTGGGGCTGAAAGCATGAATATTAAACGTCTCGTTGAAGGCAAAGCTGGTAATCTTCAGTCGTTTGATCGGGGGATGAGCTACATACCAAAAACTCAAGATTCACTAGTTACTAGCCACTAGATAAAGCGCCAAGGATCAATATTGCAACACATGAAACTGAAGCAACTTACTATTACTTTCTTAACTTTTTGTGTTGCTGTTTTTTCTGGAACGAAAGCTGCACAAGCTGCATCATTTTCTGTAATTGCTGATGGCCTTAATAATGCCGGAGGTTTAAGCTTTGGTTCTGACGGTAGTCTCTATGTTACAGAGGCAGGAATAGGAGGAAATGGGGCTTGCGTTCCACCACCAAGTGGTCAAGGCGATTCTTTATGCTACGGCACAAGTGGTGCAGTTACGAAAGTTGAGAATGGTAAGACCAAGCGTGTACTTACAGGACTCCCTTCTTTAGCGTTACCAGATGGTACTGGAGCAGCTGGGCCTCGTGATATCCAATTTGATGCCACAGGCAAACCTTATATTTTAGTTGGGTATGCAGCTAATCCAACCTTTCGCGATCGCAATCTCGGTAAAACTGACCTGGGAAAAATCATTGCTCCCAACTTGAGTACTAATTCCTGGACAAATGTTGCCGATTTAGCTAACTATGAACTCGCTAACAACCCTGATGGCAGTGATTTAAGTAGCAATCCTTTGGGGTTTTTAATCGATGGCAATAATCTGGTTGCAGTTGATGCGGGTGCAAACGACTTGCTCAGCGTGAAAACTGACGGCAGGAATTTGCAGGCGATCGCGGTGTTTCCCCAAGATATATTAACTAATCCAGTGTTCCCGCCTGCCGATACCCCATCCAATGAACCGGCCCAAGTGCCATCTAGTAGTGAAACGCCGCGATCGCTTCCTATTCAATCAGTACCCTCAAGCGTAGCCAAAGGCCCCGATGGCGCTTATTATGTCAGCCAATTTACTGGTTTTCCATTCCCAGAAGGTGGCGCAAAAATCTATCGTGTTGATTCTAATGGCACGACAGTTTATGCAGATGGTTTTACCCAACTAACAGACTTGGCGTTTGATACTGCGGGCAATTTGTATGCTTTGCAGTACGCCAATCAGTCAGCCTGGAAGGGTAACTTAGATGGTTCGGTGATCAAAATAGCTGCTGATGGCACTCGTACAACCATCCTCAGCGGTAATGGATTAGAGTCACCTAGCGCCTTGACAATCGGCCCTGATAGTGCAATTTACATCACAAATCGAGGCGATCGTCCAGGACAAGGACAAGTCCTAAAAATAGAGAATACGAAATCTATACCCGAACCTACCTCTGCTTTAGGCATATTAACCTTTGGTGCTTTGAGCCTGAATTGGGTGCAAAAAAACAAGCGAAAACCACAACAAAAAGTTCTGTCCAACAAAAGTTTCCAACTAATGCCAGAACCTCAAAAAGATTCCCATTTCTACTGATGGGACTCGTTTTCTTGTCAACCATGAAATTTTCCACAAATTATCAATATCAAGTCGAAAGATATGAAACTCAAGCAACTTACTCTTACATTTCTGAGTGTTCTACTTGGCGTAATTACTGGACAAAATGCTGCTGAAGCTGCATCTCTAAAAACAATTGCCACTGACCTTTATAACGCACGAGGAATTACCTTCGATTCTGATGGTAGTCTCTATGTGTCAGAAACAGGTCTGGGAGGGAATGGGAATTGCCAAGGATCACCGAGTACCGGAGGTCAACCTATCTGTGCTGGTAATACTAGTTCAGTTACTAAAATTGCGCCGGATGGTCGTCAAAGTCGTATATTCAATGGTTTCGAGTCTCTAGCATTGCAACCTTCTCAGCAACAGGGAGCAGGTATTCAGGATCTAAAATTTGATTCAAAAGGCAGTGCTTATCTTCTGGCTGGATGGGCTGGTAATCCAGGAAACCGCGATGCAGAATTAAATTCTATTGCTACTGATGTTAAATTTCCACCTCTGCAATCTGTAATTGCTCCTCTACTTCCAGCCGATAAAGTATTGAACACCCCTTCTTTGGCTAAATTATACAAAGCCGATTTGAAGACCCAAACGCTAACACCTATTTTCGATTTTGGGAAATATGAACTTTTAAATAACCCCGACAAAGGGGATGTAGTTACTAATCCTTATGCTTTAGCAATTAAGGATGATACCGCATATATCGCTGACGGAGGTGGAAACACTATTTATGGTGTAAAGCTCGATGGCAGTGACGTTAAGGCGATTCCAGTACCTACACAAACCGTAAATAATCCAGAATACCCACCAATCTCACCAGATCTGCCTCCTGGTGTAGTTCCCGATGGAGGTGCTCCAGCTCAATTAGAGCTGCAATCAGTACCCACAGGGATCACAGTAGGTCCAGATGGAGATATTTATTTTAGCGAATACACGGGCTTTCCTTATCCAGAAGGTACAGCTAGGGTCTTCCGCATTGGAGATGATGGCGTACCAGAAGTTGTCGCTGATGGGTTTTCACACGTTACTGACTTAACCTTTGATAAAGACGGTAACATGTTAGTTTTGCAATTTAGTGATCAGGCAGAGTGGAAGGGTAGAGACTTAACTAAACTACCAGGTTCTTTAGTCCAACTCGCTCCTGATGGAACTCGTACAACTCTAGTTGCTGCTGGTGAAGGACTAGAATCGTCTACTGGTATCACCGTCGGACCTGACAATAAGATCTACATCACAAAACGCGGCGTTGGTACATTAGGGGAAGTCGTTCAGGTGGATACCAAACCGGTTCCCGAACCCACTACTGTATTAACTACACTAACAGCTGCGGCTTTTGGCGGAACTTCATTGCTGAAGCGCAAACGTAGCAAACAATTAGCTAAGACCGAAACTGCTTAATATTTTGGTCATTTGTCATTTGTAAACCCGAATGGCTAATGAACTGCGTGACAGCTTACCTGGCAAAGCCAGGTAAGAGTTAAAAAATAAACTGCTGCCTCATACAGAAAGTTGCATTTCAAAAATGAGGTAGCAGCCCAAATTCTCAAATTCCCAAACTGGGTCTGGGGACAAAATTAGTCTAGGAAGAGTATAGCTCATACAACTAGGACTTCAAACTCATGGAATTAGTCAGAAATTTGTCAATCGGCGTTCTTGGTGCCGGATTCATGGTGTTAGGAACGGCTGCTCAAGCCTTGTCTGTAACTTTAACCTACGATCGCTCTATTGGTAGCCCCGGCTTTGGCCCTGGACAACTCTTTGTCCCTCAAGGCATAGAAATAGATGACGCCGGGAATACCTTGATAAGTAATGGTCGCGGTCTTAATCCAGACGGCAGTTTTAACCCAAATATCGGTAATAAGGTCGAGGTATTTGACCCCAAGGGAAAATATATTGGAGCAATTGGCAAGGGTGGCAAAGGGCCAGGCGAATTCGATGAGCCAGCAGCTTTAGGAATCTCACCGCAAACTAAAAATTTGTATGTAGGTGATGTTTTCAACAACCGTGTTAACGTCTTCAATCCCCAAGGTAAATTTGTTAAATCATTTGGCTCATTTGGTGGTCTTAAAGAAGGTAGAGCTTTCTTTGGCCCATCTGGTGTGACATTCGATAAAACTGGTAATGTGTATGTGGGTGATTTTAGCGGCGACAAAATCAATAAGTACACTAAAGACGGCGAGTTAATTGGTTCCATTGGTACTACTGGTACTGAACCTGGGCAGTTCCAAGGGCCAGCAGGTATAAGAATTTCTCCAGTTAGTGGAAACTTCTTTGTGAGCGACCAGTTTAACAACCGCGTTCAGGTACTCAGTCCAGAAGGTAAATCTATTTTGTCATTTGGCAAACAAGGTACTGGAAATGGAGAATTTAATCAGCCAATCGGTTTAGAAGTAGACGAGTATGAGAATATTTATGTGGCTGATTCTATCAATAGCCGCATCCAAGTATTCGATAAAAACGGGAAATTCCTGACTGCATTTGGTAAACCTTCTGGAGCAACACCTCCTCAATTAGGTGAGCCACCCTTTGGCGACCCCCTCGATTTGACACCAGGCACATTTAACTGGACTGGTGGCACTACCTACAAAGATGGCAAGTTATATGTGGGCGATTTCTTCCAAGGTCGTGTCCAAGTGTTAAGCGTAGAGGGCGCAGCCCCAGTACCAGAACCCGCTTCAACTTTAGGTTTTGTATTATTTGGAGTTGGGACTACTGCTGTGAAAATGCGGAAAAATAGACAGAAAAAGACAGCTATTAGTTTAGAGAAAGAACTAGCAAAGACTGCTGTTTAACTCTTTACTAGCCTCGTTTCTGATAGCAGAGAAAACTTCAACCTTTATTTAAATCAATGTAAGGAGTTCGCACTAAGATGACATTAATTTTTTGTGCGATCGCCTTACACATTTCTTACCTAACATTATGTTTTGACACTATTGAGGACAGGGAAAATGCCTTTGAAATCCTCTTATTCAGATAAGCTTAAACAAACTTACCAAAACTTACTCGCCTTGCTGAGCGATCGCCTATCATTATTAGCAACATCAGAACTTCCTTGTTTAGAAGAACAACTTGCTGATGTGGCTCAAGAGCTTGCTCAAGCTGGCATTCCTGAATCTGTTTGGGTAAGTCTGGTGGATGGTTGTTATGCCACACTTACCCCTGCAACATCAATAAATCATATCAAATCCCGACAAGTTACCATCATTGGTGGACATGGCCGGATGGGAAGATTATTTAGAGAGCAACTTTCGGCGGTAGGCCATAATGTCAGTGTTCTCGAACAAGAAGATTGGGATTATGCAGATCAATTATTGAGTCAAGCAGAATTGGTATTAGTTAGCGTTCCTATTGAACAGACAGTTGATGTTATTAAACGTGCAGCTAAATATCTATCCCCAACTACAGCTTTATGCGACATCACAAGTATCAAGACTCAGCCAACTCAAGCAATGCTCGAACATCATTCGGGGTCTGTAATGGGATTACATCCTATGTTTGGGCCAAATATAAAATCGTTTTTAGGACAGAAAGTGGTAGTGTGTCCAGGTCGAAACGATGATTCGTTTGAATGGTTATTAGACTTTATTAAAAATCAGGGTGGAGAGTTGATTGTTTGTACGCCTGAAGAACATGACCAGATGATGGTAATTATTCAAGCAACACAGCACTTTTGTAGATTTAGTCTTGGCGTCTTCTTAGCACAAGCCAAAATTGATATAGACCGCAGTTTAACAATGTCAACTCCTAGTTATCGGCAAGAAATTGACATTCTTAAACGCTTGTTTTCACAAAACCCCCACTTATGTGTTGACATCATGCTAGCTACAGAAGAAAGATGTCAGGCAATTAGCTCTTTAGCTAATACTTACAGCCGTTTAGCAAGACTAGTAGCAAGTAAAGATAGAGCCGCATTAATCCAAGAGTTTGAAGGGACTAAAAGCTGTTTTCCTCGGTTTCAAACTATGCCTGAAGATACTACTTCTAACGCTCTACTTCCTATATGATGAATGGCAGGTAGTTGTCTATAAAAATGCATTTACTGCTAAAAGTGATTAACGAGATACGCCTCTACAAAAGTAATTTGATTATTGCAATAAAACCTCAGCATTTGAGTAGAAAAAACTATGCTGATTGACATCTTTCATGATACTGTTTGCCCCTGGTGCAGAATCGGTAAAAAGCATCTTTTTGATGCACTGGCACAATGGCAAGAAAAAGCGGTAACTATCCGCTGGCATCCTTTTCTTCTTGATAATACCGTTCCGCCTTCTGGGTACGAATTTCGGAGCTTTATGCGAGAAAGAAAAGGTATTGGAGTGGCAGAACTACAGTATCTATTTGATTCCACGCGACGCGCAGGTGAGGCAGCAGGAGTCAAGCTAGATTTTGACAAAGTTCGTTTGGCTGTCAATACTAAGCTTTCTCACAGACTAATTAATCTAGCACCAGCAAATAGAAAAAATGATGTTGTAGAAGCAATTTATAAAGCTTATTTTGAAGATGGTTTAAACATTGGAGATATTAACATTCTTACTGTTATAGGTACAGCTTATCAAATGGAGCCTACCGAATTACGATCGCAATTGAGTGACGATACTCTGGTTGATATTGTAGCTGAATCACAGTTTGCTCGGTCAAAAGGTATTACCAGTGTACCGTTCTTCATCATCAATAATCAAGTTCAGGTAAATGGTTCTTGTTCAGTAGAGGTATTCCTTCAAGCTTTGAATCGTGCCGCACTTACGGAAATATCAGCAGAAATATGGTAATAGATATCAAAAAAAGTAAATTTAATCTGCAACCAATTCATCAAAGTGTTTCGGTTAGCTTCAACTACGAAATTTACTTTACTAACAATCTTTTTGAGTTGAAAAATCCAACATTAGCGCAAGTAATTACAGCAGATGGGGAGACAAAGCCGAAGAAAATCGTAGCAGTTGTAGATGCAGGATTATTGCAGTTCTGTCCTGATTTGCTCTTGCAATTAGCAGCGTATACCAAGTTTTATGCAGAAATACTAACACTTGCTATTGAGCCTGTCATAGTTCCGGGTGGGGAAGCTGCCAAAAACGATCGCACATTAGTTGAGCAAATTCATCAGCAGATTGATGCAGCCGGGTTGTGTCGCCACTCCTACTTGTTAGCTATAGGCGGTGGTGCTGTATTGGATTTGGTGGGATATGCAGCTGCAACTGCTCACCGGGGTATTCGTCTCATTCGGATTCCGACGACAGTGTTAGCTCAAAATGATTCAGGTATCGGAGTAAAAAACGGTATTAACGCCTTTGGTAAAAAGAACTTTTTGGGCACATTTGCTCCACCTTACGCGGTTATAAATGATTCTGCTTTTTTAACAACTTTAAACGATCGCGATTGGCGTTCTGGAATCGCCGAAGCAATCAAGGTGGCGTTAATCAAAGATCCTAACTTCTTTTCTTTTATCCACTCTCATACCGCAGCCCTTGTCCATCGAGATATGGACACTATGCAACAGCTAATTTATCGTTGCGCTCAGTTACACTTAGACCATATTGCCAACAGTGGCGATCCTTTTGAAATGGGTTCATCGCGTCCCCTAGATTTTGGTCATTGGGCGGCGCATAAACTGGAGCATTTGACAAATTACAGCTTACGTCATGGAGAAGCAGTTGCGATCGGTATCGCTTTAGATAGCACTTATTCCTACCTGCAAAAACTGCTTGATTGGTCAGAGTGGCAACGGATACTAAATACATTATCTGCACTGGGTTTTAAATTGTACGTACCGGAACTAGCTGAACAATCTTCACAATTGGAACATCCTCGTTGTTTATTTCGGGGTTTGACCGAGTTCCGCGAACACTTGGGTGGAGAATTGACCCTAACGCTGCTGCAACACATCGGAGAGGGAATTGAGGTTCACGAGGTTGATGTGTCTTTGTACAAGCAAGCAATATCGCTGCTGCGCGAGTTTGCAAAAAATAGGCAGACGGTGTTAACACGTTTACAAACCAAGTATTCTCCACTTCGACACAAGCCGACATTTAGATTTTCCGCAGATGCATAGCAATGATTGATACTAATTCGTAATTAAGATGCGTCAGATTTAATCTGGGTTTCCAGGAAAGCATCTTTGCGTTCTTCGCGTCCTTGGCGGTTCGTTCTCATGCAAAAAACTGTTGTTCTCAACGTAGTAGGATTAACGTCTAGCCTTGTAGGTGAGCATACGCCCTTTCTTTCTAGTTGGGCAGAACAAGGGCAAATTGTGCCGATCGCACCAGTGTTACCTGCTGTTACTTGTACAGTGCAAGCAACATATCTTACAGGAAAGTTGCCTGATCAGCATGGAATTGTTGCCAATGGTTGGTACTTTCGGGATGAGTGTGAAATTAAGTTTTGGCGACAGTCTAACAAACTTGTTCAGGCTCCCAAAGTATGGGAAATGGCGAAAGCGTTAGATTCAAACTTTACCTGTGCCAACTTGTTTTGGTGGTACAACATGTACTCGTCGGTAAACTATGCAGTTACCCCGCGACCGATGTATCTTACTGATGGTAGGAAAATCCCGGATATTTATACGCAACCGAAAAAATTGCGATCGCAACTCCAAGATGAATTAGGTCAATTTCCTCTGTTCAATTTTTGGGGCCCCAACACATCGATTCGTTCTACCCAATGGATTGCAGAATCAGCAAAATGGCTCGAAGAACGCTCTAACCCAACTTTGACACTCGTCTATCTACCGCATCTAGATTACTGTTTACAAAAATATGGTTCTGATGTCAATAAAGTAGCAAAGGATTTGCAGGAAATTGATGCAGTTTGTCGCGATTTAATTCAATTTTATGAAAAACGCGGCGCTCAAGTTATCGTCTTGTCAGAATACGGAATTACATCAGTATCTAAACCCGTCCACATAAATCGGATGCTGCGCCAAAAAGGTTTGCTAACGGTGCGCGAAGAATTAGGACGTGAACTGCTTGATCCAGCCGCGAGCAAAGCATTTGCTGTTGCCGATCATCAAATTGCTCATGTTTATGTTAATGATCCACACTATGTTAGCAAGGTGCGATCGCTTCTAGAAGAGACTGAAGGTGTCGCTTATGTTTTAGATGATGCTGAAAAGTCAGCCCATCATTTGAATCATTCTAGAGCAGGAGAGTTGGTAGCGATCGCGCAGTCTGATGCCTGGTTTACTTATTATTACTGGCTTGATAATAAACGCGCTCCCGATTTTGCCGAAACTGTAGATATTCACCGCAAACCTGGTTATGACCCTGTAGAACTTTTTCTCGACCCTCAAATCAAATTTCCCCAACTCAAAATCGGTCTGACACTTTTAAAAAAACAGCTTGGGTTTCGCTATTTGATGGATGTTATTCCCTTAGATGCTTCTTTGGTGCGTGGATCTCACGGCTGTATTCCGCCTTCACCTACCGAAGGCCCGTTATTAATTACCAAACAACCCCACTTGCTTGACTCGTCGTCTATAAAAGCGATCGATGTTTGTCAATTAATCCTCAAACATTTATTGGAGAATGGCAAGTAGCAGGCATAATTAAACATCAAATAAAATCTTAGTTCGTAGTGTTCGCGTAGCGTCTCGAAGAGAGCGATTCATCGCTCAAAACAAAGATTATCAAGACTAAAGTCCCGACTAAAAGCCTAAATTTATTTACGCCTATCTACTTAATAAATGATAACAGTATTTTTTTGCTGTCTTGTTTTGCTAATAAATAGACATTTTGCACAAATCCTAGTTTTTTATTTATAACCACAGATGAACACTGATAAACACCGATAAATTATCTGTGGTTTAATTTCTATAAAATCGACTTTTGCAAGAATTTAATGTTTATTACTAGGTCATGCCTGATTCTATAACCATAGGAAGAAGCAAAAACTTCAAAAAAACGTTCTACGGGATTATCCCAGGGCATCTGTATAAAAAGCGAATAAATTGATACCCTGATCTAAAAATTGTTCATGTAATAATTGATTCACATTGAGTAAACTTAGATCAGAATGAGTAAAAAGCTTTTAATTACATCAAACCTAGTATTTATCAAGCTTGAAACAGACTTAATTATATTGACATTAAATTAATTAAATTTGTCCTATGCTCAACAGTTACTACTAAAAATGATAAATAACTCTTGAATTTAATGACTAATAGCTATTCTAGAGAAATTACCCATGATTATTAATTCTCATTCCTATACAACTCTTGCTGGTGTGCGTATTTCACGCTCCAGTAAAGAAGTTAAGATAGACACTGCCATCGAAGAGATTCTGTTTTACCTAAATTCTCAACGTGGTGGCTTACTAAAGAGTAGCTACGAATATCCAGGAAGATATAAGAGGTGGGCGATCGGATTTGTCAATCCACCGCTCGAATTGACGACGCAGGAAAATGCTTTCATTTTAACAGCCTTAAATGAGCGCGGTAGAGTACTTTTGCCATTGCTTTTAGAACGTCTATCTCGCTCAAAACAACTTCAGGATGTCACTCAAGAAAATAATGACATCGCCGGATTTGTTAAACCCACACAACAGTTTTTTGCCGAAGAAGAACGTAGCCAGCAACCTTCAGTATTTACAGTTATCCGCGAAATCCTATATACTTTCTCTAGTCAAGAAGATGAGCATCTAGGGTTGTATGGTGCTTTCGGTTATGACTTAGTTTTTCAGTTTGAGCCAATTCCTCAGCATTTAGAACGTCCTCAAGATCAGCGGGATTTGGTGCTTTATCTACCTGACGAACTCATAGTTGTTGACTACTATTTGCAACGCGCATTTCGTCTTCAATATGAATTTGACACAGCGTATGGTAGCACTAATAATCTGCCTCGAACGGGTGAATCTGTTGATTATCGAGGCAAGCGTCTTGTACCAAAGCAAACCGCAGATCATGAAATAGGCGAATATGCTCAACAAGTTGAAGTTGCACTTGATTACTTCCGGCGAGGCGATTTATTTGAAGTAGTTCCCAGTCAAAACTTTTTTGAATCCTGCGAAGAACCACCAAGCAAGCTATTTGAAATCTTAAAGCAAATCAATCCTAGTCCTTATGGTTTTATCTTTAATCTAGGTGGAGAATATTTGATTGGAGCATCTCCAGAAATGTTCGTGCGGGTTGAAGGTAGGCGGGTCGAAACTTGTCCGATTAGTGGTACTATTAGCCGTGGACAAGATGCCCTTGATGATGCCGCTCAAATTCGTCAGTTACTCAACTCACATAAAGACGAAGCTGAGTTGACAATGTGTACCGACGTAGATCGTAACGACAAATCCCGAATTTGTGAACCAGGTTCAGTACGAGTTATTGGTCGTCGTCAAATTGAATTGTATAGTCACTTGATTCATACAGTAGATCATGTTGAAGGGACATTGCGATCGCAATTTGATGCTTTAGATGCATTCTTAAGTCATACTTGGGCAGTTACAGTCACAGGCGCACCAAAAAGAGCAGCAATAGATTTTATCGAACAGTATGAACGTAGTGCCCGACGTTGGTATGGCGGAGCAGTTGGCTACTTAAACTTTAATGGTAATCTAAACACCGGATTAATCCTACGAACAATTCGCCTAAAAGATTCAATTGCTCAAGTACGAGTCGGTGCTACTATTCTTTATGACTCAATCCCACAAGCAGAAGAACAAGAAACAATCACTAAAGCTGCTGCACTATTTGAAACGATTCGTCGTGCAAAGCAAACAGATGAGAGAACTAACGAGCATAGTTCTATAAAAATAATTAAATCTATCCCAAATATCGAACCTGGTAAACGCGTCTTACTAATAGACTACGAAGACTCATTTGTGCATACACTAGCTAATTACATTCGCCAAACTGGTGTCAGCGTCACAACACTACGTCATGGTTTCTCAGAATCGCTATTTGACACAGAACGTCCTGATTTAGTTGTCTTGTCTCCTGGCCCTGGCAAACCAAGCGACTTTCGGGTTACAGAGACTATCGCCGCCCTTGTTCGCCGCAAAATTCCCATTTTCGGCGTTTGTCTAGGATTGCAAAGCATTGTCGAGGCTTTTGGTGGAGAATTAGGAGTTCTCGACTATCCCCAACATGGTAAATCTTCACGGATTTTCGTCACCGATTCAGATTCCGTTCTATTCAAAGGCTTACCAGAATCCTTTACAGTTGGTAGATACCATTCATTGTTTGCCATACCCCAACGCTTGCCGGTAGAACTCAAGGTGACGGCAATTTCCGATGATGACATAATTATGGGCATTGAGCATCAGACACTTCCCATCGCTGGCGTTCAATTTCATCCAGAATCAATCATGACTCTAGCAGGAGAAGTCGGACTGGCAATCATTAAAAATATCGTGCATGCATATACTGATAAAGAGTCAAGGGTCAAAGGTCTAACCTTTTAAAGAATTTTGGGCTTTCACCTTTGTGTTTTAGTGTCTTGGTGGTTAAAAAACTGACTTTTGAACCACTAAAGCACAAAAACACTAAGGAAAATACATTACACCCTGAAAGGTCTAAAGTTAGGAACTTTCCCCCCACTCCTCTAAGTAGCTTATGAATAAACAAATTGCCTCACCGCGTCATATTCTTGAAGAAATTGTCTGGCATAAAAAGCAAGAAGTTGCCCAAATGCAGCAAGAACTGCCTTTAACTTCTTTACAACAACAGTTAACTGCTGCTCCGAATGTGCGAAATTTCTTGACGGCTTTGCAGCATAATTCTAGTCAACCTAGCTTAATTGCCGAAGTTAAAAAAGCATCACCGAGTCGTGGGGTGATCCGAGCGGATTTTGAGCCAGTAGCGATCGCTCAGGCTTATGAACGAGGTGGTGCGGCTTGTCTATCAATTCTCACTGACCAAAAATTCTTTCAAGGCAGTTTTGATAATCTGCGTGCTGTGCGATCGCAAGTAGCATTACCCCTACTGTGTAAGGAATTCATCATTGACCCTTACCAAATTTATTTAGCACGGACGGCGGGTGCGGATGCTGTATTATTGATTGCTGCCATCCTTTGTGATCAAGAACTCCAAAATTTTTTGCACTTGATTCACGACTTGGGAATGACTGCGCTGGTGGAAGTCCATACATTGGCTGAACTAGATCGAGTGTTACAGCTTGATGGCTTACGTTTAGTAGGAATCAATAACCGTAATTTAGAAGATTTTACAGTTGATTTAGCAACGACACAGCAACTTCTAGCAGCTCGGCAACAACAACTGCAAACGGATATCACCGTTGTCAGTGAGTCTGGACTATATACACCCGCTGATTTATCTATTGTGGCTGAGGCTGGTGCTCGTGCGGTTTTGGTAGGAGAGTCTTTGATTAAACAAAGTGATATAGAGCAAGCTGTGCGTAATCTTTTGAGCAGCCAATACATTGCAGAGAGTTTAAAAGTTTAGTGATGAACCCCAAAGGTTTAGTGATGAACCTTATAAATTTGGTGATGAACCTCATTAGTTTGGTGATGAACCTTAAATGTTTAGTGACGAACCTCATTAGTTTGGTGATGAACCTTAAATGTTTGGTGACGAACCTCATTAGTTTGGTGATGAACCTTAAATGTTTGGTGACGAACCTCAAAGACGTTATATGTAGAGACGTTACATGTAACGTCTCTACAGGGTTTCTGCTGTAATTACTAATTTTTGATTATTCCAAAGCTGTTAACAAACCATTAACTATTTTTCAGAATGACTTCTATCTCCGATTACTTTCAAACTTTACGCAATCGCCAACAGTGTGCTTTGATTCCTTTTATCACAGCTGGCGATCCGAATTTAGAAACCACTGCCGAAGCTTTACGCATCTTAGATCGCAATGGTGCTGACTTCATTGAGTTGGGTATTCCCTACTCCGATCCTTTGGCAGATGGGCCTGTGATTCAAGCCGCAGCAACTCGCGCTTTACAAAAAGGGACGAAATTAGAGCAAGTGCTAGAGATGCTGCAAGATGTGAGTCCTAGCTTGAAAGCGCCGATAATTTTATTTACCTACTACAATCCAATTTTGCACCGGGGGATTAAGCCGTTTTTAGCATCTATTGCTACTGCTGGGGTGCGAGGATTAGTAGTACCAGACTTACCCCTAGAAGAGGCAGAAGAATTAATACATACTGCTGCTGCTTTTGGAATTGAAGTAATTTTACTCGTAGCTCCTACCAGTTCTCAGGATAGAATCGAAGCGATCGCTCGTCAATCTCAGGGATTTATCTACCTAGTGAGCGTAACAGGTGTTACAGGTATGCGCTCTCAACTCCAAGAACGCGTAAAGCATTTAGTAAAGGATTTGCGGAGTGTCACCGATAAACCCATTGGTGTTGGCTTTGGTATCTCAGATCCAGAACAAGCACATCAAGTAATGGAATGGGGTGCAGATGCGGTGATTGTTGGTAGTGCCTTTGTCAAACGCTTAGCTGAAGGTAGCCCAATTCAAGGACTACAAGCTATAGAACAACTTTGTAAAGAACTTAAAGTTGCAATTACCCCTGCATCTTTGCAACAGGTTGGTTCCGCTAAGTAAAAAAGTGCGACGCCGCTGAATTGAGGTATGAACTCTTTCTATCTTTGCGTCTTTGCGCGGCAGTCGCTCATGGGGGAAACCCCCAAGACCGCGCTGCCTTGCCTTTGCGTGAGCTTTTTATATAGAGAAGAGTAACGAACCGCCAAGACGCCTTCTCTGCGAGAGGCTCCGCCAACGCGCAGCGTCTCGTAGAGAAGAGCGCCAAGAAAAGATACTTAAACATAAAAGGATTTTAAACTGTGGTAAGTATACAAGACATCAATACTGCAACTGTGCATCCCGACTCTTTGGGCAGATTTGGTAGATTCGGTGGAAAGTACGTTCCAGAAACCTTAATGCCTGCATTGAGTGAGTTGGAAACTGCATTTGAGCAATATCGCGATGAGGCGAGTTTCCAAGCTGAACTGCAAAATTTACTCCGGGATTATGTAGGTCGTCCCAGCCCTTTATATTTTGCTGAACGCCTCACAACGCACTATGCTAGACCAGATGGCACGGGAGCGCAGATTTATTTAAAGCGTGAAGATTTAAATCATACAGGCGCTCACAAGATTAATAATGCTTTGGCTCAGGTGTTGCTAGCCAAGCGTATGGGTAAGCAGCGGATTATTGCAGAAACGGGTGCTGGTCAGCATGGGGTTGCTACTGCAACTGTGTGTGCGCGGTTTGGTTTAGACTGCGTGATTTACATGGGTATCCATGATATGGAACGGCAATCCCTGAATGTGTTTCGGATGAAGCTGATGGGGGCGGAAGTTCGTCCAGTTGAGGCGGGGACGGGAACTCTCAAGGATGCAACCTCCGAGGCAATTCGGGACTGGGTGACAAATGTGGAAACAACTCATTATATCCTGGGTTCTGTTGCTGGGCCTCATCCATACCCGATGATTGTGCGTGATTTCCATGCGGTAATCGGTAAAGAAACTCGCTCTCAATGCCAAGAGAAATGGGGAGGATTACCAGATATTCTTCTGGCTTGTGTTGGTGGAGGTTCCAATGCGATCGGATTGTTCCATGAGTTTGTGCATGAAGCATCTGTGCGTTTGATTGGAGTCGAGGCTGCGGGTGAAGGTGTGAATACAGAAAAGCACGCTGCAACATTGACAAAAGGACGAATAGGTGTATTGCACGGTGCAATGAGCTATTTACTGCAAGATGATGACGGTCAAGTAGTTGAAGCACATTCGATTAGTGCGGGGCTGGACTATCCTGGCGTTGGGCCTGAGCATAGCTATTTAAAGGATCTTGGTCGTGCTGAGTATTACAGCGTGACTGATAAGCAGGCGCTAGAAGCATTCCAAAGACTTTCACGGCTAGAAGGGATTATCCCAGCTTTAGAAACCGCTCATGCGATCGCCTATCTAGAAACCCTCTGTCCTCAACTCGATGGTAGTCCCCGCATTGTCATCAATTGCTCTGGTAGAGGTGATAAGGATGTGCAAACTGTGGCGAAAGTCATTAATCATTAGTCGTTTGTCATTTGTGATTGATTAATATGACAGTTGTAACTCAAACTCTACCTGATAAAATTCCAGTCACGCTTGACTCTTACGATTGGTCAGCTATATTACAACAATTGCTTGATCGGCGATCGCTCTCTACTTCTCAAGCTGCGGATCTAATGCAAGGTTGGCTAAAAGATGCCATTCCTCCTGTATTATCAGGGGCAATCTTAACAGCGATTCAAGCCAAAGGCGTATCCGCAGCAGAATTAGTTGGCATGGCTAGCGTTTTACAAGCTCAAGGGTTGGGTACTGGGAAAGAGCCTTCCCAATCCCTAACTCCTCTAATTGATACCTGCGGAACTGGCGGAGATGGAGCTTCAACCTTTAATATTTCTACTGCTGTTGCTTTTGTCGCCGCAGCAGCAGGGGTAAAAGTTGCTAAACATGGCAATCGTTCCGCATCTAGTAAGGCTGGTTCTGCGGATGTGTTGGAAGCTTTAGGTATAAATCTCAACGCTAGCCCTGAGAAAGTGCAAGCGGCTGTAGGGGAAGTTGGAATTACCTTTTTGTTTGCCCCAGGCTGGCATCCGGCGCTGAAAGCAGTTGCCGCTTTACGGAAAACTTTGAAAGTGCGTACTATTTTTAACCTGCTTGGCCCGCTAGTTAATCCAATGCGACCAACAGGGCAAATTATCGGTGTGAACGACCCACTTTTGCTAGAGGCGATCGCTCAAGCTTTATCACAATTAGGATGTCGCCAAGCGATCGCACTCCACGGACGAGAAAGGTTAGATGAGGCTGGTTTAGCAGATGTTACTGACTTGGCTGTGCTTCAACAAGAGAAGGTGCGTTGCATCACACTGAATCCTCAAGAACTAGGCTTGAATTCTGCACCGACTGAGGCGTTACGGGGTGGAGATGTCCAAGAAAATGCCGAAATTTTGAAGGCTGTTCTCCAAGGTAAAGGCACTCAAGCACAACAGGATGTAGTTGCTTTAAATACAGCTTTAGCATTTCAAGTCAGTGAAGTCACTGGTGGTGAAACGGACATCTTGGGAGGTTGTGTTAAAGGTATTGCTCTTGCTCAGGAAATTCTGCAAAGTGGCGCAGCTTGGACGAAGTTAGAACAGCTCGCCGAATTTTTGCACTAACTGCTGACTAATCAAACTATACAAAAGGGAAAAAAGATGATTGTAGTACTTAAGAGCGGTACGCCTGTAGCTGAAGTTGAGCGGCTAAGCAAAGAACTGAGTGACGCTTGGGGAGTAAAAGTAGAAAAAAGCGTTGGCAAGCATAAAGTAGTTCTCGGAATGATTGGCGAAACTGCAACCCTTGATCGATTACAAATTCAGAAGTTTAGTCCTTGGATTGAGGAAGTATTACGAGTGGAAAAACCTTTCAAGCGGGTTAGTCGAGAATTCCGAAATGGAGAAGCCAGTGAGGTTATTGTACCCACACCTAATGGCCGCGTCTATTTCGGAGAACATCATCCTTTGGTGGTAGTGGCTGGGCCTTGCTCTGTCGAGAACGAAGAGATGATTGTGGAGACAGCAAAGCGGGTTAAAGCAGCAGGAGCAAAGTTTCTGCGTGGGGGAGCTTACAAACCTCGGACTTCACCTTATGCGTTTCAAGGACATGGTGAGAGTGCTTTGGATTTATTGGCAGCAGCGCGCGAAGTTACAGGTTTGGGTATCATCACAGAAGTTATGGATACTGCCGATTTAACAGCAGTAGCGCGAGTAGCTGATGTGATCCAAGTGGGAGCGCGAAATATGCATAACTTCTCGTTGCTAAAAAAGGTAGGCGCTCAAGATAAACCTGTGCTACTCAAGCGTGGGATGTCTGCCACAATTGACGAGTGGCTGATGGCAGCAGAGTATATCTTGGCATCAGGAAATCCAAATGTAATTCTTTGTGAGCGGGGAATTAGAACCTTTGACGGCAAATATGCCCGCAATACTTTAGATTTATCAGTACTTCCAGTATTGCGATCGCTCACTCACTTACCAATTATGATTGATCCTAGTCATGGTACAGGTAGATCTGAATATGTTCCACCGATGGCTATGGCTGCGATCGCTGCTGGTACAGATGCTCTAATGATTGAGGTTCACCCCAATCCAGCTAGAGCGCTATCTGACGGCCCTCAATCTTTAACTCCTGAAAAATTTGACCGTTTGGTACAGGAAATGTCTGTGATTGGCAAGGTTGTTGGACGTTGGGAGCAACCTGCTTTGGTGACATCTGTCTAATTTGCATGCTCAGATTCCCGACTTCTCTAAGAAATCGGGAATCTTGTTGTATTAACCAAACTCCACATATTCAATAATTGTTCCATCAGGATGTATTGCTCGCATATTGGCTCCAGTAGGAACTTGATTCGGTTCCGCCAGTATTACTGCACCCTGCTCAGTAAGTGCTTCCCTAAAATCATTGAGTGAGTCAACCAGAAATGTTGCCTGTGTGTTCTTGAATGGAGAGAGAGCCTCAGCCGAACCAGCAATTAAAAGGATAGAACCCACACCTGCGAGTTCCAACCCAGCCTCGGAATATTGAAACGACAACCAGCATGTTTCTGTAAAGAGGTTTTCGTAGAAAGCGATCGCATCATCCAAGTCTGTTGGATTGAGATAAACTCTGGTCAGGACTTTAAGAATTTGCATTGCAACCTGTCTATTTAGACAGCTATTGTATTTTAGCTTGCTTAATTGGCAATCATAGGTTACTAATGATTGATCAAGAAATAGCCGATCTTGAATTTGAAAAAGGGTTTCAACTCTCTGTTCACTTAGCTGAAAACAAAGTTACTCTTTGTCACTCAAAATGCATTTCCTTTCTACACCTTTAGCTCTACATCAGTCATCTGTATAGCTATAACTAATATGTATACATACTCAAGCTAGGTACTGATACTTGAGCAGAATATCAAAATAATTCGTAATTTGTAATTCGTAATTATTTGTTCAATAATAAACACTTATCCGCCAACCCGAACACATTGACAAATTGTCATACCCAAAACTTGAGAGTAGCAAAAACTGCTAAAATGCCCTCTGTGCTTTGAGCCATAATTTGGAGAGTAGCTAAAGAAACTCAAACAATCAAGACTATGGCGGAATTGATTAACTTTAAGTGGCGACAGTTAATTCTGAGCTTAGGCTGTTTGTTACTGATTATTGCTTGTAACAGTTCTTATCGCAATATAAACCCAGGTGTTAAGCTTCTAAAGGTGGCTACAGATCCTACCTTTATCCCTTTTGAGATCCAAACGGCTAACGGGAATCTAGAAGGTTTTGATATTGACCTGATGAATGCGATCGCTAAAGTAGCAAAGTTTGCTGTTCAGTTTGAAAGTCTGCCTTTTGATGGTATGATCTCAAGTCTGCAAGCTCACAGAGTCGATGCAGCAATTAGCGGCATTACAATTACCGCTCAACGCCTCAAGACAATTTCTTTTTCACGACCTTATTTTAAAGCCGGACTGGCGATCGCTGTTCGCCAAGATAACCGAGATATTAAAGACTTCAACAGTCTTAAAGGCAAAAAAATTGCTGTCCAAATTGGTTCAACTGGGGCAGATTTTGCTAAAACTATTCCCAATGCCAAAATTAGTACGTTCAATTCTGGCCCAGATTTTTTTCAGGACTTGCTCAATGGTCATGTCGATGCTGTAGTTAGCGATGCTTTTGCAACTTTGTATGCAATTAAAAATGGCAAGCTTAAAGGTATCAAAGTTGTAGATAATTTACTTACAGAAGAATACTACGGAATTGCTACACCTAAAAATTCACCTCATCTAGATGCAATTAACAAAGGTATAGCTACTCTATTGTCTAATGGCACTTACAAGCAAATTTACCAAAAATGGTTTAATGCCGAACCTCCGCAATTACCAGATTCTTGGGATAAGAGTCAAAATAATTACTAATTCGTAATTCGTAATTCGTAATTACAAGAGCGTGTTAGCTTTGAACTGTGACTCTCTTACAAAGTTGAGGCGGTCTGTTGGCTCTTTACCTGCGATCTGAAATTACAAATCCCAAAATGTTGGCGATCGCTAACTCTAACAGTCTATTATCTTCATACTAAAAATGGACGCGCTAGAAAAAAGCTAGAAATCGATTTAGCATCTACTGGTTCTCCCTCAAGAATCGCTTTCTCTAACTCTTCAGGAGTTAAGAACACAGTTTCGATATCCTCGTCTCCATCTTGTTCTGGCGGTGTCTCCAGCTTTTCCAAATCTTGAGCGAGAAAAGCATAGATAATCTCATCAGAATAACCGGGAGCCAGGAAAAACTCTCCTAATTTGCGCCATTTTTGGGCGCTGTAACCAGTTTCTTCCTGGATTTCACGCTGTATCGTCTCTAAGGGATCTTCATTAGTTTCTAAAGTACCAGCAGGAAACTCTAATAGTCTTCCCTGAACTGCAAAACGATACTGGCGCACAAGTACAAGTTTACCCTCTGGCGTCACAGGTACAGCCAGAGCGCCACCGGGGTGACGAATACACTCCCATTCACCCTCTGCTTTATTGGGTAAACGCAAGCGATTGACTTCAAAATCAAACTTGCGTCCTTTATAGAACAAGCGTTGCTTTAGCAACTGTGGTAATTCTCTACCTAATGGCATAGTAAAATCTGATTATCTTTTAGGAGTGATGAGCGACGGCTTCCGCCGTTCAGACTTCTCTCTACTTTTAAGGATGGTAATTTTAATTGCCCATCAATAAATGTACATCAGAACAGTCTACCTGTTTTAACAGTTCTTTAATTACACACCCGGAAACTGGTTCTACCCAATCTGGGGCAATTTCTGCCAGTGGTACTAACACAAAAGCTCGTTCCCGCATTCGAGGATGAGGAATTTGGAGGTTTGGCGTCTGCAAAATTAAGTCATCATACAATAACAAATCTAAATCCAGGGTTCGTGGCCCCCAACGTTCCTGACGAACACGTCCAAATGTTTGCTCAATCCCTAACAAAGTTTCTAACAACTTCTGGGGCGAAATCTCAACTTGCAAGATGGCACAGCCGTTTAAATAATCTGGCTGTGGTGGGCCGACGGCTTTGGTTCTATACCAATGGGATCTGGCTTCTAAGAAAATACCTGGTGTTTGAGCTAAAGTCTCTATAGCTGCTTCTAAGGTTGCCTGGGATTCGCCCATATTGCTACCAAGAGCGAATGCACTTCGCGATCGCATTACCCTAGATTCCACTTTTAAGATTTCTTTGCGGACACTTGCCCCTAAATATTACAGAAACTTTCAAGGTTTTGATATTCCGATACAATTATCAAAATTGGTATTTTTATTTACAAAACTAAATTTATAAAACCTAAAAAACATTATTTTTATGGTGAATTTAGTTCATTATTTATAGGATAGTATACTAACACAAACGTAGTACGCTAACCCCAGACTTCTCTGATGGCGGTTAGGTCTTAACTACTTTGAGGGGAGAAACTGACGTGGCCAAGCTGACCTCCTGGTTCAAGCGAAGACCAGCTAATTTGAGTCACTCTGACCAGGAGCAACCACAATTGCTGCCTGATAATCATCATGAAGAGGAATCCGCAAATGAGAGCTTACCACCAACACATCTGGTGCGGGCGAGGTATTTACTCAGCCAAATGAAAAGCTTATCATCTGGGATAACAGATAGACTGGCAGTGGGCGATAAACCGCTTTATCGTCGCATTTGGTTTTGGGCAGGCTTGGGTGTAAGTGGTGGGGTAGTTGCCGTTATCTACGGTATCAGTTCAATAGATCGGACTTTGCCAGATAAAGCAGCGCTGAACACCTTGATTCGAGAGCAAACACTGACTATCAAAGCAGCCAATGGCACTATATTACAACAACAAGGCGAAGCGACCAGAGAACAGCTAAAGCTAGAGCAAATACCAGATAACCTGGAAAAAGCCTTTATTGCCTCAGAAGATCGAAGATTCCAGCAACACAATGGAGTTGATCCTCAAGGGATTGTCAGAGCGGTTTTGAATAATTTGCGATCGCAAAATGTAGTGGAAGGTGGTAGCACCATTACCCAACAGCTAGCACGAATTCTCTTCCTCAAACAAGAGCGGACAATCTGGCGCAAACTCAAGGAAGTCCGTCTGGCACAGAAAATGGAGCAAGAATTAACCAAAGACCAGATTCTAGAGCGTTACCTGAATCTAGTTTATTTGGGAGCTGGAGCTTACGGTGTGGCAGATGCAGCATGGGTGTACTTCAGTAAATCGCCAGATCAACTTTCTCTAGCAGAAATGGCAACAATTGCCGGATTAGCTCCCGCTCCCAGCTCATACTCCCCAGACAAAAATCCTGAAGCTGCCAAACTGCGGCGGAATCTAGTATTGCAGCGGATGCAGGAAGATGGAGTGATTACAGCCGCTCAAAGACAAGCAGCTGCTCAAGAACCACTCACTTTAAAAAGCAGTATGCCCAAGCGACTGCAAGTAGAATCACCCTACTTTACCAGCTACATTCAGAAAGAATTGCCGAAGTACGTTTCTGCTGATGTACTCGCAGGTGGAGGTTTAGTAGTGGAAACTACCCTAAACCGGGATTGGCAGAAGGTAGCAGAAGAAGCAGTTGCCAAAACCCTGCGAAATCAGGGTCGTTGGGAAAACTTTAAACAAGGTGCAATGGTTGCCATTGACCCCCGCAACGGGGAAATTCAGGCAATGGTTGGGGGAAAAGATTTTGGTAAAAATCAGTTTAATCGAGTTACTCAAGCACAACGTCAACCAGGATCAACATTTAAGGGATTTGTATATGCTACAGCGATCGCGATCGGCAAAAACCCTTATGACAGTTATCTAGATGCACCGTATGTAGTAGATGACTATGAACCAAAAAATTACAGTGAAACCTTCCGAGGCTGGATGAGTATGCGGGATGCCCTCACCCGTTCCATCAATATAATTGCGGTGAAGGTGTTAATTGATATCGGATTTGAGCCAACCATTAAACTTGCCCGTGATATGGGGATTAAATCTGAACTTAAGCCCACCTACTCCTTAGCTCTCGGCTCGAATGAAGTGAATCTGCTAGAGTTAACCAGCGCTTACGGCAGTTTTGCTACTCAAGGATTACACACAGAAGTTCATGGTATTCGCCGTATCCTCAACCGCCAAGGCAAGGTGATCTGGTCATCTGATTTCAAGTCCAAACGGGCCCTTGATCCTGATAGCGCCGCCATCATGACCTGGATGCTACGTAACGTTGTACAAGCGGGTACTGGTGGTGCTGCTCAATTAAATGATAGACCCGTTGCTGGGAAAACAGGTACTTCTGATGAAGCCCGCGATTTGTGGTTTATTGGCTACATTCCCCAACTGGTAACGGGGGTTTGGCTGGGTAACGATGACAATCGCCCCACGTATGGCAGTAGTGGTAGCGCCGCCTACACCTGGCACGAATTTATGAAAAAAGCGGTAGATGGGATGCCTGTAGAAAAGTTTCCCGAACGACCCAAGTTAGAAGGTCGCAAAGGCACTATCAAAGCACAGCGGATCAAGCCCGGACGAGTGCTTAATCGCCCTCTTTCCTCTGATGAATCAGAAAAAGTCAGTTCTGACGAGAGCGGCTCATCTAGGAGGCGTAGAAGCAGAAGAAGGTATTCACAGGAAGCGCAGCAATCAGGTGATGACAGCCCAAGACGCAGGCGGCGTCGCGATCGCACTGAAGAGGCAAGTTCTAGTAATTTTACTTCAGAATCCTCTAGTTCACGGCGACGATCTAGACGAGTAGAATCAGATTCTTCACCACCTCGAAGAACTCGGCGGTCATTATCCCCGACCAATACAGGATCGCAACAGTCTTCTTGGCGGGATAGACTTAGACCTCCTCAAGAATGAAGGAGTGAGAGAGTGGGTGAGTGGGTGAGTGGAAGGTAATTTTGAATACCTGTCCTGTTATCTTTCCTAGAATCCCCTCACGTGTAGGTTTTTCATAAAAGGGTAAATCAGAACTCTCATTTTAACCCCGAAATAAGCAAATTCTTCCTTGTTGTCCCCCACTCCCCATTCCCCATTCCCCAGTCCCCACTCCCCTCCTCTAGATTCATGCAATATCTATCTATTTGCTCAAACTTGGGGGGGATGTTAGGTGATACTCTCGTTTTATAGTGTCTTAACAAGTGTTATCTAACGTAGGAGAATATACTCATGCATTTATTTATGCAAACAGCAGCAGATGCAGCTGCAAATGCTCCCCATTTTCCTTACGCTTTCACCTTGGTGTATGTCGTTGGTTTTATTGCTGCTGTAACCATTGGTTCAATTGCTTGGTACAACTCAAAACGCCCCGCAGGTTGGGAAAGCAAAGAGCGTCCTGACTTTGTGCCTAAAGTTGAAAAAGAAGAAACTCCGGGTCTGGGAGAACCGAAGTCATAAGCAGTCAAGAGTTAATGATCAATGGTCAAGAGTCTAAAGTTTTGACTCTTGACTTTTAAGAATGGCTAATTTTGAACTTCAACCCAACGACGGTAAAGTTTTTGAATTTGTTTGAGAAGCACTGTATAAGCTGGTTGAGTTGACTCATTCGCCTTCGCTAAATCCTGTAATTTCGTCAGAAGTCTTGCTTCTTCTGTCGCCACTTCTCCATCGCTGTAAATTAAGCCACTGATGGCTTCAATTAAGTTTTCACAATCTTCAAGGCTGGGGCGATCGCCTAGATACTCCGTTACCCAGTCATAGCACTCTTGTGGCTGTACCGGAACTAATTCGTATAGCCAAGGCTTAATTTCGGGATCGGTAGCCAAACCTTTTGCTTGAGCTATTTCGCGCAGATATTGCCGTTCTTCTGGTTGGATTCTGCCATCAATCCAAGCGGCTCCTATTAAGATTTTAACTAAGTTTTTCACATTAGACTGAGTAACCATTGCTGCCTCCTCTGGTAGATTCGGGCCTCAATCAAATAGTACAATCCCAAACAGTATTCACTCGGAATTATTGGTTTTTCTTAAGCGCACCATAAAAAAGCCATCCATATCCTGTTGTTGGGGCCAGACTTTAAACCAGCCTTGAGGTGTGGTGTAGGCAGAGTAAGGCAAATCAACGCTGTTGAGAGACTCAATTTGCCAACCAGGTGACTCAGCTAAAAATGCTGAAATCACTTCTTCGTTTTCTGCTGGATGCAGTGTACAGGTGGCATAAACAAGTACACCACCATGTTTGACAAAAGTCGATGTATATGATAAAAGTTCTTTCTGGAGCAGCGAAAGTTCCTGAACAGATTTTGGAGTCTGTCGCCAACGAGCATCAGCATGACGGTGCAGAGTTCCCAAACCAGAGCATGGAGCATCAAGCAATACGCGATCTGCGGTGTTCTGAAATTGAGTCAAGTGGCGGCTGTCACCAGTGCAAATTTGTATAGATTGCAAATTCAGTCGTTGAGAATTTTCTTGGAGTTTGCGAAGCCGAGAGGGAGTGCGATCGCAAGCCCAAATCTGCCCTTTATCTGCCATTAACTCAGCTATATGAGTTGTTTTACCCCCTGGTGCAGCACAAGCATCAATTACTATTTCACCTGGTTGTGGGTCAAGTAAATGGCTTACTAATTGAGCGCTGCTATCTTGTACAGTCCACCAACCCTCACTGAAGCCAGGTAGTTTTTGAATTGGCCCAGCACTACAAATCAATCTTAACGCTTGGGGCAAATTGGATCGCCGTACTAAAACACCAGCAGATTGCAAAGCCGCCTCAACTTCCTCAATTGAAGTGCGAAGCGGGTTGATTCGTAGGTCAATTGTTGGTGATTGGTTCATCCATTCACACAGTTGTTCTGTCTGGGTGAAACCTAGTTGTTCAAACCATACTTGAATAATCCAGTCAGGAAAGCTGTGTAAAATGCCCAAGCGTTCCACTGGGTTTTCTGGAAGTTGTAGAGGATCTCCTCCCCTTTCCACAAGACGGATATACTGTCGCAATAGACCATTCACAAAACCTGCAAGCCCTGAAAAACGGTTTTCTTTAGCTAGTTGGACAGTAGTATTTACAGCAGCAGAGGCGGGAATACGCTCTTGATAGCGTAATTGGTATAAGCCTAGATGTAAGATAGTGCGGAGGTCTGGAGATTGTTGATGAGATTTCTTGTTAGCGATTTGGTCGATCAGGGTATCAAGGGTGCGTTGCCTCCTGACAGTGCCATAAACTAATTCTGTCACTAGACGGCGATCGCTATCTTGCAAATTAACTTTTTGCAGCACTCTGTCTAGGGCAACATCAGCATAAGCCCCCTTGTGAACCTCTCGCAAGGCGATAAAAGCTAGTTGGCGGGGGTTTGTCATGAAAACATTATACTAGGTTGAACATTGGGCATAGAGATTTTCATCAGCGTTTCCTAATCTAATGAGATACAGATTGACCTCACCCCGGTAAAGCAAAGCTTTACCTTAAGGAGAGGGGCTGGGGGTGAGGTTTTGATATGTACCTCATCCACCTGGGAATGGCTATATCTCTTTTTTGGAATATAGAAACTCGTAATTTTTAGAAGAATTTACTTACATTTTGACAATAGTAAAAGCCCCCTTGGAGTTACAGGGGGCTTAAAAATAAACTTTATTCCTGGACGGCAAACTCACTTTCCCAGAAGATTAAGTATATTAATAATCCAGGATGATATCATTATCAATACCAATAACAGACTCTATCGAGACATATATGGGTCTACACTGGCAATTTCAAACTCACACGCTCTAGAAACTACTTCTGGAGGTAATTTATCAAAACTAACTAGTGGTAAATAACTGGGGTTTGCCATCAGTTCTTTTGCTAATAAAAACCCAGTAATTGTCCAAGTTTGATATTTCCTAGCTTGTTTGCCAATCAGTCGCCCCTTCTTACCATCGTAATACTCTGGCCATTCATCTTCACTCAGCCGTGTTTGAGCAATTTCAATCGCCTTTCTTGCTAAACCTGTTTTATTGGTTTTCACGGATGCGGCTGCTAACATCCACATTAAGACTGGCCAACTACCAGCATTATGATACGACCAAGGTATATTTTTGGGGTCGCATCCAGTTACAATTCTGTACTCTTCATGTTCCAAAGCTGGGAAACAGATTTTCATTGGCATATCTCCCACTAAGTCATCCCATTGCTCCTCAATGAGAGTCATAATCGCTTGTGATTGTTCTTCAGTAGCTAAGTCTGAAATGATCGCCATCAAGTTTCCTAGTGAAAAGAAACGAGTATCTAGCTGTGATGGGCCAACATTACCAGCTAGATAACCACCTTTTTTTGGTAGCCACTTGTCTAATTCATAATAGGGAACAGAATCTACATATATATTGAATAAATTAACAGCAGTCTTGCCATATTCTTCACTTTTAAAGCGATAAATTGCATTCAGACGATTAATATCTATCCAATAATGCTGGCGTATATGAGCACATAACAGAGGTAAGCGATTATCAATGGCTGCAACAATATCGTGATTACCTTGACAAATGAGCAATTCACGAGATGCCCGCAATGCTGCATAAAATAAAACTTGAAGTTCTAGAGGATGCCCATAGATACCCATACGACGGTCAATCATACAAGCGCCATCTGGAACCAACAGTGTTGGATACATATCAAAACGATTCGCCAAGCAGATTTCCATGATTAGCTTGATACCGTTTTGAAATTCCGGTTGATAGGCTAGAGAAAAATCTTTTGTAGCAACTACATAAGCACGCAATAAAATAATCCACCATAGGCAGGAATCAACTGGTGTAACTCTGGCGATCGCGTGTTCACCAAAGTCCGCTTCTAAATATTCTTGCCCATTATCTGAGACAACTTTAAAGCTAGCTGGTATTAATCCTCGTCCAGGCTTATACGCATCTAATGCCCTTTCTTTCGGCTGTAACTTTAAGGTTTCTTCTAGGAAATTGCGAACAATATCTGTTCTGCCTTTAATCAGAAAAATTAGGGCTGAAGAGACAAAATCCCGAATAAAGCACTGGTCATAATTGAGTGCTTCTACAGATGCATCATAGGCAGCTACAGTGCCCACAGGGCGTCCTTGATAGTAAAGAATTGACTTTTCTAATGCTTCCCACGCTTCTACTTCTATATTTTTAGTTGTTTCTATTTCGTTTAGTTGCATCGCCAGAATAACTCCATTTGGGTTGTGAACTTGTAGTAGATGC
Source organism: Nostoc sp. B(2019) (assembly GCF_010091925.1). Lineage (GTDB taxonomy): Bacteria > Cyanobacteriota > Cyanobacteriia > Cyanobacteriales > Nostocaceae > Komarekiella. The sequence continues at coordinate 88,212 of NZ_WVID01000003.1, forward strand.
GTTTTTATTTATTATTTTTGCTACTCTCACAATTACTAGGATGGTTTTTTTGAATAGCAAATATAATTATTTCAAAAGTTAGTCCAGCAACAACAGCTAAAGCTGCTTATTTTATGCAGTTTAATTTACTGTTTGTTTGCTTTTAATCAGCTATCCTTTTGGTGAATTACAGTCGTTTTTATTCAACTCAGCAATAACATGATTACTAAAAACAGTCATGCAAGATAAATTTTTTAGACTATTTCTTGCTTTGTTTTCATGTCCGGTATCTTTGCTTTATCAAACAAAAACATATCTCCGATACTGTTTAAGTTTCACGTTAAGTTTAAACGACACTCAGGATATTTGCTTAAGCAGGATTTAGTTTTTGAGACTAGAAATTAAATTATTCCCCTATAACTTAATAATTTATAACTTTTTTTCAGAATATGCAATAAGAGAGCTTGAATTATTTAAGATGTCAATACTTCTGAAGGGCTATATATTCTACCTTACTGTCCTATTCAATGGGGAGCTTAGGCAAGTAAAATCAAAAAAGCTGAAGTACTCAGGAGCAAGAACAGCTTACAGCTTTATATCACGTTCTAGAAAGCGGCTGAAGCCTAAAAAAGTGGAAATAAGCTAATTTTTCAAACAATAACAAAACCTTAATCATTGGACTTAAAGAATCTTAATGATGCTGGAGGAAGATTGAGCAATTTTGCTCAAGTTAAAAGTAAGCAGAGTTCAACAGCCTCTTATATAGATCCTTGGCTTAGTTATCCAGATATTGTTCACTTTTTTGGGATGATGTAATTTTGTCAGCTTTTAGATGTAAAGAACTGTAACTTGCTACACTAATATCTGCATTGAAGGAATGTAGTAGATATTTTTGTAGAAGCGTAGCCGCGCAGAGGTGAGGGGGTTGCAGTCTTCTCTACGAGAGGCTGCGCCAACGGCGAATACGCCTAATGTCCATTCAAGACAACGATCATGATTGATTTTGAACTTTGGGATACGTTACTTCGTCAGTATGTTGATCAGCAGGGTCGTGTAAACTATCTTGCTTGGAAAACAGAGCAACCCCAAGTGCTGGCTGATTGGTTATCGAGTCTAAAGCAGTTGCATCTTGAATCAAATTCCCAGCCTTTAGAGGAATTGGCATTGTGGATCAATCTTTACAATGCGTTTACTATCTCAACGATTTTGGAACGATACCCGCTCAAATCAATCCGTCCAAAAATTCTAGGAGTTCCTAACTGGCTCAGTTTCCTGTGGTTCTTCCAACGTCGGGTTTATGAAGTTTTTGGCGAGCATTATAGTCTAGCTCAAATCGAGAACCAAATTCTGCGAGACAAATTGCAAGAGCCACGAATTCATTTCTCAATTGTCTGTGCTTCGGTTGGTTGTCCGTTATTACGTGCAGGAGCTTACTTTCCTGAGCAAGTCATTGAGCAGTTAAATGAAGATGCTCGTCGCTTCATTAATAATCCTGAAAAAGTCCGTTACGACTCCCAAAGCAAAACGCTCTACTGTAGCAAAATATTCAAGTGGTATCGCCAAGACTTTTTAAAGGTTGCGCCCTCTATTCCAGAATATATTCGTTCTTACCTAGAAACAGACTTGCCCTTAACCGCTTCAACGCCGATTTCCTATCTCTACTATGACTGGAGCCTCAATCAGCGAATATCTTGATAAAACTGCTTGAGATAGGTTGTGGAGACGCCAATACCCCATAAAAGACCGATATAGAGGTAAATTGCCGTAGCTTTCCAACTACCCCATTTCGCCACACGCCGATCAGAGGTTTGAACGATCCGGTTCACCTGATAGATACGTCCTTTTTTGACTAATTTAAGGCATAAATCTCCATCCTCCATAATTGGCAATGCCTCATCAAATCCGCCACAATCCCAAAAGTCAGTTCGACGGCAGAATATTACCTGATCTCCAAACAAAAGGCGCAATCCTTTAAAAAACAGGTGAGGTTTAAACAGCAATGGTGCATAGTAGGTTTTGAGATAATTATGTAGGGAGATGCCCCAACGAGTCGTTTGAGATCCTGTCATTAGAGAAATAAACCCCCCACAAGCAACTGTTGGATTTGCTAGGGTTTGCTCGATTACAGCAATGAGATCATCCGGTATCCAAGTATCTGCATGAAGAAAGCAAAGGATATCTCCAGTTGCATCTGATGCTCCGTGGTTCATTTGAATAGAACGCCCACGCTGCTGACAGGAGAGAACTTGTATATTTAGCGCCTGATTGAACGACTCAATATTTTGCTTTGCGATCGCTACTGTCTCATCTTCGCTACCACCATCCACTACTATCACCTCTTTAGCAGGCGGATTAAGTAAAGTCAGTAGGCGCAATGTACGCCCTAAGCTGGCTGCTTCATTTAAAGTAGGAATGACAATCGAAACTTGAGACATGCAGCTTAAGTAGTTTTATTGCTGCTTTTATTTTACTTGCTTAGTGTCGATGGGTTTTAGCCCAAAGAAAAATCGAGTAATGTTTAGGCGCTTGATTAATACATCGTATAAAAAACTTATGATTACAACAGATGCAGTACTGATAATTAAAAACTTTTCTAATATGCCCAAATTCCATTGCACGACGTAAAAAGCGATCGCAACCAGAACTGTCTGGTGCAGCAAATAAACTGGATAAGAAGCTTGGGAAAAATATTGCAGGATGCTATTATTAAATGCTAAATATCGCTGACCTAACCCAAGTATAGCAATTACCCAACACCAAGAATTAAAACCTCGAAATATTTGATAGAGAATATATTCCCAAGAGTAACCCCGTACAGGAAGAATATTAGTTGCCTGTACTTCGAAGAGAATGGACATAGTAATCACTGCTATAAATAGTATCAGCGTTCGATATTGATCAATTGCTTGTCTAAATCGTGTGTCAGAACAGAGGAGAAAGCCATAAACAAAATAATGGAGATATAGCAACAAATTTGCCCAGTCATTATAGAGATTTGGGAAACCAAACCATTTGGGACGCAATGCACCTTCAATCATCGCCAAGGGTAGAGCAGGCAAGAATATAGCTCCTGGCTGTTTCATGAAAGTTGCAATATTAGAATACCAAAACTTATTTGTTTGTTTATTGAAGAATAATAAAAGCGGCAGAGTAACAACAGACAACACAAATAGGTAAATCACAAACCACAAGTGGGCCCATTCAAAATTACCTTGGGGACGAATTCCATTAAAAAACTGTGGGTAGAACTGTAAATAAGAACCAATGTTTTGGTGATGATTCAAAAGTTTGTAATAGACTTGAGGAGGAACCAATATTAGCGTGCCAAATATAAAGGGGATGAATAATCTCTTGAGGCGATCACTAACATACTGCATCGGTGTCCGCAACTGAAGAGAAAACCAAGTGGCAGACCCCGCAATCAAGAAAAACAATGGCATGTGCCACTGATGAACAAAGAAAATAAACCACCCAAGAGCAGGACTTGTTAAGTAATTTCTAATATAAAATTCGCCCAATTCACCTTGGTAAAAAACTGCTGCGGTGTGAAAATAAATTAGCAATAGTACCGCCAGTACCCTTAACCAATCAAGGTAATAACGTCTTTCAAGGTGACTGTTCGTATTATCTAAGTCGTCTTTTAACTTCATTTATTTACCGTAAGCTTAAACAAAATATTACCGCTTTTAAAATTTATAATTGTGTTTTAGGTAGTAACTTTTACTCACACTTAAAACATGACTGCTATAAAAGTGCAAAAATTCAACCCTTTTTAATTACGAATTACATTGAGGCTTATTACCGAAGATGGATTCCACACATCTATACAATCCGATTGAATATAAATAATTACAGTAGCGATCGCACGAACGAAGCTACCAGCAGGAAAAAGATTTTTCTGTGCTGAGTGTACACGGTTTGCGATCGCCGAAACTAACTTGATCATTAAAATACTTTTGGGGCAGGGTAATGAAACCAAACGATGAAAATGGCAAACTTCCACTTGAGCAGCGCCCCTTCCGTGTGCTAATCATTTCTGGCTCAAATCGCCGTCAATACAACTGTCCTGGCGTTGACTCCAAATCACGCACCTTGATGTTACGTATGGCAGAACGCCTGCCCCAAAATTGGGAAGTTGACTACGAAGACTTGGGTAATGTATTCACCCGCTCCAAAATTCAAAGTTGTAACGCCTGTGCTTCTACTTCAATGGCACTTTGTGTCTGGCCATGCAACTGCTACGAACCAAATAATCTGGCTGAACCAGATTTGATGTGGGATTTAGATATTTACGCTCGCTTAGACCTAGCAGATGCCTGGGCAATTATCGGCCCGATCAACTGGTATGCTCCTAGTAGCAACCTGAAATTAATGTTCGACCGACTAGTGTGCATGAACGGTGGTAATCCTCAAGAAGACCTGATTGAACACAAAGACCCAGAAAAAGCGATGGCATTAGAACATTCGCCTGAATGGGAAGAATTGAGTTTAAATCATTTAGAAGGACGCACCGCAGGTTTTTTCTGTTATGGCGATGGCGGAGGCGATGAAATGGGTGAAGATGAACGCCCTCGCTTGTTGAAACACAAGCAATACTTCGACCCAGAGCAAGAACCATTTGAGAATGAGCGGAATGCTTATGCACCTCTAGTTTGGCAAAGTCGTTACAGCGGCATTGAAGTTCCCGATCGCCTTTGGCATTATACTCAAATCGGTCATGGTAAAAAGTACAGCGACAACCAAGCTGAAGACATACCATCTGAGCCAAATTTTTATCAAGAGTTTGATGCTTGGATAGACGCTTTTACAGACTTTGTACGGCAAAAAGGAAAAGTACAACCTAATAAGTACCGTGCTTATGGATATAAAGCACCAGGACACAAGTTGGCAGACCTAAAGCTGCTATGGCGCAATACTCGTATGCAACTGGGTATTCCCCCTAAAGATTCTTCTGTCGCACAACAACAGGAAGCAGGACTTAATCAGGATGTCAGGCTGGATATGAAGAAGGGAGAAGGACAGAAATTGCGCGAATAAAGATCAAGTTAAAGCTTTAGTATTCTTGAGCATGGTGGTAGCTATCCGTCAAAAGTTTTCCCCACATTGCATCATAAGGATGGACAAAATGTGTTGGATGTTGATCATCTTTAAAGATAGATCTTCCTTCATTTGCCCATTGAAAAATACCACCGCTCAAGTTGAAAACGCCAGAGAAACCCGCCTCATAAAGCTGCTGAGCTAATTTGGCGCTACGGTAGCCAATAGAACAGTACACAACAATTGGCGTGTCTTTTGAAACTGTTGAGAGTGCTGCTAAATCAGGGGTAATGGGATCGATATGTATCGCCGCTTTCAGGTGGCTTACCTCATACTCTGCTTGATTCCGCGCAAAGAGGCTGTGGCTTTGTAGAGTCTAATAGCCACTGAGCAAATTCTTTGGTTTGAATCTGCTGGACACTTGGAAAGGCTAGCCTAATGAAGAATTTGAGGAACTTAAATGTAAGCGATCGCACCTTTTAAACGCTCCACTCTCTGGTTTTTAAAGACAATGCTACCGTGCGCCTGTATTTAGACCATGAACCACAGGCTATAAACTTGACTGGTTTTATTTGCAAAATGGTGAATATTTGGGCTTAGCAAAACTTAATACAAACAAATTGAAAAATACAAAAAAATAATGTAAAACGTGATATTAGGAGCCGGAAAATTTTCCCCTTTTTTCATACAGTCTCCCTGGGGAACTTAGTTATTTGGTGTGAGGTCATTCAAAAATTTCCGGCGATTAGGGAGAAGGTATTTCACGAAACTTTTTCAAAACAGCTTAACTCTCAATTCATCAGAATTGGGAACATTTGTTGTTAGCAATTTTAAACAATATAGCCATGACCACAACTCTAGGAAGAAGCGAAAGCGGGAACCTGTGGGATCGCTTCTGTCAATGGATTACTAGCACCGATAATCGGCTTTATATCGGCTGGTTTGGGGTTTTAATGATTCCTACCCTGTTAACTGCTACCATCTGTTTCATTATTGCCTTTATTGCTGCACCTCCCGTCGATATTGACGGCATTCGAGAGCCTGTTTCTGGTTCTTTATTATATGGCAACAACATTATCACTGGTGCTGTTGTACCGACATCCAACGCCATTGGTTTGCACTTCTATCCAATTTGGGAAGCTGCTTCAATGGATGAATGGCTTTACAACGGCGGGCCTTATCAACTCATCGTTTTGCACTTTTTAATTGGAATCTTCTGCTGGCTTGGTCGTCAATGGGAGTTAAGCTACCGTCTGGGAATGCGTCCCTGGATTTGTGTGGCTTACTCTGCTCCTGTAGCTGCTGCGACTTCTGTTTTCTTGATTTACCCAATTGGTCAAGGTAGCTTTTCTGACGGGATGCCTCTGGGCATTAGTGGCACTTTTAACTTCATGTTCGTGTTTCAAGCCGAGCACAACATCCTTATGCACCCATTCCATCAACTGGGTGTAGCTGCGGTGTTCGGTGGTGCGCTGTTCTGTGCTATGCACGGTTCCTTGGTAACTTCCTCTCTAGTGAGGGAGACAACTGAAAGTGAATCTCAAAACTACGGATACAAGTTTGGTCAAGAACAAGAAACCTATAGCATCGTAGCGGCTCATGGTTACTTTGGGCGGTTAATCTGGCAATATGCCAGCTTTAACAACTCGCGTTCCTTACACTTTTTCTTAGCTGCTTGGCCTGTAGTTGGTATCTGGCTCACGTCATTGGGTATCAGTACGATGGCGTTCAACCTCAACGGGTTCAACTTCAACAACTCAATACTTGACTCCGAAGGTCATGTAGTTAATACATGGGCAGATATCCTAAACCGCGCCAACCTGGGTATAGAAGTGATGCACGAGCGCAATGCTCACAACTTCCCGCTGGATTTGGCTGCGGATGAGGCGATACCTGTAGCTTTGCAAGCACCAGCGATTCACGGTTAATTCTCAAATCTTAGCTAAATCAAAAGCGCCCTACATTTCTAGAGGGCGCTTTTGCTTGGAACTGCTTCATAATCAGTCTTAAAGCGGGTTTTTTATGAATAGGCCACAGTAGGGTAGGCATTCCAATGCCCACCCTACAAGCAACCGAGAATGTATACAATCCATCACAAACTATAAGCACTCTGTCGCTGAAGTTGCCTTTAGTCCTGCACAAGAGTTATCCCTTGATTTTGCCAAGCTCAAAATATCTTGTGTAGAGTTTTACTAATTGGCAAAGGTGCGTTAAGCTGCGTGAACGCACCACACGAGTTTAAGATTGACTTAAAAAAAACACTACATTTTAGCTTTTGTCTAGATTTTTACCAATCAATTAAATAGTAAGATCTAAAACTTAAAATCCAAAATCAACATGGCAGACCTAACTCCTAATTCTAGTTTTAGTTTGACACTACGCTTGCAGATTCCTAATCGTGTGGGGATGTTGGCATCGGTAACGCAGGCGATCGCCACTACTGGTGGTAATCTTGGTCAAATTGATTTAATCGAGCAAACCCGTAACGAGTCTACCCGCGATCTTACTGTTGATGCTGCTAGTACCGAGCACGCTGAGACGATTGTGCAAGCCGTGAAAGTATTGCCAGATATTAAGTTACTGAGTGTCTACGATCGCACCTTTAATTTGCATCGCGGTGGCAAAATCAGTATTGCCAGTAGAATTCCCTTAAAAAGTGTTTCTGATTTAGCAATGGCTTACACGCCGGGAGTCGGTCGGATTTGTACTGCGATCGCTCAAGACCCAGAAGAAGTTTACAACTTAACCATTAAACAAAATACCGTAGCTATTGTTACTGATGGTAGTGCTGTTTTAGGATTGGGCAATCTTGGCCCTGCTGCTGCTTTACCTGTGATGGAAGGTAAAGCGATGCTATTCAAAGAATTTGCTGGACTTGATGCTTTTCCCATCTGTCTGGCTACCCAAAATACAGATGAGATTGTCCAGACAGTCAAGAATCTTGCTCCAGTGTTTGGCGGTGTGAATTTAGAGGATATTGCTGCTCCTCGCTGCTTTGAAATTGAACAGAGATTGCGGCAAGAATTAGATATTCCGGTTTTTCACGACGATCAGCACGGTACGGCGATTGTCACCTTGGCTGCATTGTTTAACGCCTTAAAGCTGGTGCATAAGTCAATGGCGGAAATCCGCATTGTGATCAATGGTGCTGGGGCGGCTGGGGTGGCGATCGCTCGGTTACTCCGCAAGGCTGGGGCAGAAAAAATCTGGATGTGCGACTCTAAGGGCATTATCTCAACCAGTCGCACTGACCTAACCGAGGAAAAGCGCGAATTTGCGGTGAAAGCCCAAGGGACTCTAGCAGGTGCAATGCAAGGTGCAGATGTATTTATCGGCGTCAGTGTACCGGGAGTTTTGACACCAGAAATGGTGCAATCAATGGCGAAAGACCCGATTGTGTTTGCAATGGCAAATCCCATTCCTGAGATTCAGCCAGAATTAGTTAGCAAAATTGTAGCTGTCATGGCTACCGGTCGCAGCGATTACCCAAATCAAATCAATAATGTCCTAGCTTTTCCTGGGGTATTCCGTGGCGCTTTAGATTGTCGGGCACAGACAATTACCACCAGAATGTATCTAGAAGCAGCAAGTGCGATCGCCTCCTTAGTGAAACCTTCAGACTTGGCTCGTGAACACATTATCCCTTCAGTTTTCGATGAGCGTGTCGTCACCGCTGTAGCTGCCGCTGTGCAACGCGCCGCACGTGAAGAAGGTATCGCTCGGAGTTAATACACGATTAGGGTTGTCATTTGTCATTTGGGTTTACAAAGGACAAATGACAAATAACTAATGACTACATCGGTGATACTCTAATTGGAATGTTCGACTTAGAAAGTAGATCACTGAGTTTCTCTAGATTTTGCGGGTCTTTATCCAGTTGAGCCATTAGCTCAACCAGACTTTGAGATTTTTCTAATTCATCCGCATCCAGCAAAAGGGACTCAATCTCTGATGAGACTGGTGAAGTCAAAATTGGTGGTAGACCTGGGACAAAGACCAATGGAGGATCAGATGCAATTTCATTCAGAGCTTTGCCACTGGCGATCGCTAACGGATAATTAATCTGGTCAACGTCCTCAATAGAGCCACCTGGGAAACCATTGGGTAGGAACGTTCCGCGAATTTCAGGGTTAATCAAAACCTTGACTGGTGTATCACTTTGAGGTTGTCCTCCAATTCGTGGTAGCCGCAGAGTTACATAGCCACGTACCTCAAAGTCAGGATTGGCAGCAGCAAATAGGCCGATTTTGGGTAACAATTGCAAGGAAGCTGTCTGCCTAGCTGGTAACACGAATGAGCCGCCAAAAACCGTACTGTTTACACCACCAGAGAGAGGAAGAGGTATGTTAGCTCCGGCAATATCGTAGAGCAGATCAACATTGTTGAACAGTGTCCGGTCAGGATCAATAGGGTTGGGTCTACTGATATTAAATCTGACTCTAAAAGTCAAATCCTTAGATTCCAAATTTGTAATGGTTAAAAAGTAACCTTGCACAACCCGGCGGGCAAGATTTGCTGGTGCAGGTGGGGGAGCAATTCGTTTAACTAGCAACTCAAAGGTTGTAATTTCCATAGTTGGTCAGTCTCTTTATAATATTGAATACATCTAGTTTCGATGCATTTGTATTACAAGCTTAGGCGACTGTTTTAGGCTCTTACAGTACCCTCAAGGGTACTATTTGTAGTTCTTTAAAGAGCGATGCCACTAGGAAATATAGAAGTTATGTAGCAGATTTATTATGGATTGCTACGATAGTTTTATAGTGACTTTTTAAGGTGATAATAAGTCCAATACTCAGAAGATTACGGCAGTAAGAAACAGCATAAAGTTGAACTTACTTTTACTTTGATATAATGTATATGACAGAAAAAACACAAACTTGGTATATTGTCAAGCGTCCTAATGGGAATTGCGAAATTATCCCCAGCGATCAAATTAAGAACGATAATCCAGAAATTATAGACCAGTGGGGGCCTTTGGCTTCGCAAGAGGAAGCGATCGCCCGTCGCGTTGGATTAATTAGGGCTGGCAAGTGCCAACCCCAATAAATTCAAAATGCTAAATTTGTAATATTTAATTCTTTACTGGCGTGGTAGTACCCCTAACAGCAGTTCGTTTACGTAATATTTCCACTGCTTTAGCGAATTGAGGATCTGCTAATGTACCGAGTTTCTCACGCTCGTTAAGCCACAAGTCCTGTCGCTGAGCATCGGTTAAATCCACCTTGACATCTGGATCAACGCCATGCTTGTTAATATCTTTACCACTAGGGGTATGGTATTTAGCAATTGTTACCGCCAATCCTGAGCCATCTTCTAGAGGACGCACTGATTGTACCAAGCCCTTACCAAAGGTTTGACTACCTACAACAGTGGCACGCTTATTATCTTGCAACGCTCCTGAGAGGATTTCGCTAGCACTGGCTGAACCTTTATCCACTAGCACCACCATTGGTCTATTCGTCAAAGCTCTGCCGTTGGCCTCTTCCCGCTCTTGCTCACCCTGACGGTCAATAGTAGAAACAATAGTGCCTCTATTGAGCCACATTCGAGCAATTTCTACACTAGAGAATAGCAAACCACCTGGATTACCACGCAAATCTAGAATATACGCAGATACCTGCTTGGCTTCTAAATCTTTGATAGCGTTTTGCATTTCCTTTCCAGCATTAGCGCTAAACTGATTCAGGCGAATGTAGCCAATGTTGCCTGCTGGAGTTTGCTTTTGAGAATAGCGTACCGGATGAATTTCAATCCGCGCCCGTTTGATGTCAAACTGTCTTGTCTGACCATTACGCTGAATCATTAGGCTAACTTGCGTTCCTGCTTCACCTCGAATCAGTGATACCGCTTGGTTAGTATCCATTCCCTTAGTACTTTTGCCGTTGATGCTGAGGATGACATCCTTGGACAGAATCCCTGCTTTAAAAGCTGGTGTATCCTCAATTGGCGCAATTACAATCAGCTGCTTCGTTTTTTCATCCTGAGAAATTGTGATACCAATCCCTGTCAGTTCCCCAGAGGTATCAACTTGCATATTTTTGAATTCCTCTGGATCCATAAACCGGGTGTATGGGTCTTCTAGCTTTTTGAGCATTTCCCGGATGGACTTATAAGCTTCCTGCTGATTAGTGTAGGACTTGCCCAAGTATTCTTTACGAACAGCCTGCCAATCTACCTGATTAAAAGTGCCGTCTACGTAATTTCGGTATATAATTTGCCATACATCATCCACCAATGCCTTAGGACTTTCTTTAAATAAAGCCTGACCTCGCGAGTGAATGCCAAGACTAGTAACAGCAATTGTGGAGAGTGTCACTGCCGTAGCACCCAAAACAAGCCTACTTTTTGTAATCACCATAATGACAGCTGCGTCAGAGGGAAAATTTATAGTCAGTATGCTCAATCTAACACAGGGTAAACTGTACAGACCAAGTATGTGTTCTTAATTTAGACAAATTACTTGACAATCAGGCTACCTTAATGGTCGCCGCTACAAAGTTTCTAGGTATGGGGCATGGGGCATTGGGGAAAACCATCCCCTTACCCTTTAACCTTTTCCCCTCTTAAGAGTCCCCTCCCCAATCCCCAATCCCTTTAAGGCTCTACCCAGCGTTCATCTGCCTTTATTAGGTTGATTAATTCCTCTACACCTTTGTCTTCTGGGACTTTTTTAATTTCTTCTCGGCCACGATACAAAGAAATATAACCAGGGGTCTTGCCCACGTAGCCATAGTCAGCATCCGCCATTTCTCCTGGGCCATTGACAATACAGCCCATAACTGCTATGTCTAACCCTGTCAAATGTTTAGTAGCTTCCCTGACTTTGTGTAGCACTTCTTCAAGGTTAAATAGAGTACGTCCACAGGAAGGACAGGCGACATACTCCACCATTGTCTTCCGCAATCCCAAAGCTTGCAAAATGCTGTAGCAGACGGGAATTTCTTTTTCTGGTGCTTCTGTGAGTGAAACGCGAATTGTATCACCAATGCCATCAGCAAGTAATGTGGCAATACCAGCCGTAGATTTAATTCGCCCGTATTCACCATCACCTGCTTCGGTAACACCCAAATGCAGCGGATAATCCATACCCAAGTCATCCATGCGTTTGGCTATTAGGCGGTACGCAGCTACCATCACGGGGACTCGCGAAGCTTTCATAGAAATTACTAAGTTGTGGAAGTCCAAAGATTCACAGATGCGAATGAATTCTATGGCAGATTCCGCCATCCCTTCTGGTGTGTCACCGTAGGTAAATAGCATCCTTTCTGCGAGAGAACCGTGATTTACCCCAATTCGCATCGATTTCCCTTGGTCACGTAAAGAAACTACCAGAGGTTCTAGGGTTTCGCGGATTTTTTCCCCAATTTCGTCAAATTCGGCTTTAGTGTATTCGGTTCTATTAATATTTGGTTTTTCAAACACATACAAACCTGGATTAATCCGCACTTTCTCTATGTGTTTGGCGACTTCCACAGCGATTTTCAGACCATTGTGATGCACATCAGCCACAATTGGCACGTCTCGGTAAGTTTTAATTAACTTTTGTTTAATTTCTGCTAGCGCTTTCGCGTGAGCCAGACTTGGTACAGTGACGCGGACAATTTCACAGCCAATTTCGTGCAGACGACGAATAGCAGCCACCGAACCATCAACATCAAGAGTATCTTCGTTGATCATCGACTGCACCACAACGGGGTAGCCACCTCCAATGGTGACATCTCCCACTTTTACCGGACGGGTTTTACGCCGCTTGATAGTTGTATCAAAAGTGGATTGGCTTGATGTGGTATTTGAAGTATTTACTGTGGGCAGAGTTTGCATAACCTGATTGAGTAAATTTGCTGTAGCTAAAATATCTGATTTGATAAATCTCTGTTTCCCAGATTGCCACAGGTAGAGCTTTTTTGGACGATTAAGTAGAAAAAAAAAGGGAGAATGATACCAAATGAGAGACAACCAAGATATTGACAGGTTTTTCTCATCTCTCAAAAATATGTAACTTTAAGGTTTTTTAGCTGAGTGGCGTGAGTTGCGTTAGCATACCTCTTTTACTTAGCAGCGCTGATAATTCTATGAATCCACCTTTCATACCTGTAATTCATTCAATTCCTAGCGGTGCAGCTTTGATTGCCACTGTACTCTACAAGTATCCAATTAACAAACCCCGTAGCTGCAAGTTATACAAACGAGGACTAAATGATACTTATTTAGTGGAAACTGAAGAAGAAAAGTATATTCTGCGAGTTTATCGGCGTGGCTGGAGAAATAAGCAAGATATTGATTTTGAACTGGAATTACTAGCGTTTTTGCATGAGCAAAAGCAGCCAGTTGCTTATCCTATTGCTAGAATTGACGGCGGTTTCACTACAGAAATTGCTGCACCGGAGGGAAAGCGCTATGTGGCTGTATTTTCTTATGCTTCTGGATATGCAGTTAATGGCAAGCTGGATACTAAACAAAGTTATATTTTGGGAGAGGTGCTAGCAGAAATTCATCAGGTGCTAGATGCTTTTAAAAGCAGCTTTAGTCGCCCCATATTAAATAATGAATACTTACTTGATTGGTCAATAACATCAATTACACCTCTATACCAATACAGAAAAAAGGATCTTGATTTTATTCAGCAACAAATTGATAAAATTAAAAGCCAAATTGCAGTATTTGAGCTACCTTTGTTAGCACCTGAATATGGAATCTGCATTGGTGATGTGCATTCAGGAAATGCTCATTTCACAGAACAAAATGAGCCTACATTATTTGACTTTGACCAATGTGGCTATGGCTGGCGTGCTTTTGATATTGCAAAGTTTTTACATATAGCACTAAGGATGAAGATAGATATTACTGTCAAAAACAGTTTCTTAGAAGGTTATCAAGCCATTCGTGAACTGAGCGAGTCTGAACTGGCATCAATTCCTGTGTTTATCAAAGCTGCTCATATTTGGGTAATGGGAATTAATACAAATGCAGTTAGTGATGTTTTACCTCATGGGTGGTTTACGGATGATTGGCTTGATGAGCGGTTAGCGATGTTGAGAAGTTTAGATGATGCTAAATCTATATTTTAATAATACAAATATACTATTGTAGATATGTGCAGATGCGAAGGGGATTAGAGGCGATGTCTGGCGACAAGCCGCTGACGCTCCTTCTCTGCGAGACGTTATGCGAACGTCGCTACCGCTTCGCTAATGCGTCTACGCGCACATCAACAGCTAAATTAGACTTATCACCAAATTGTTTGACGCCCATGCTAGAAAAAACTTCGACATTACCCATTCCCCAACACTTTAGCGCTGAAAAAGTCGGCGAAGTCTGGCGCATACCTTACCAAGAACGTGCAGCCGAAGCTGAAGCATGGGCGAAACAAAACGATATCAAACCAGCATCTTCTGACAAAACCCGCATTTGTCTACTTCTAATTGATGTCCAAAACACCTTCTGTATCCCCGGATTTGAATTATTTGTAGGAGGAAAATCTGGAACTGGGGCGGTAAATGACAATCAAAGATTGTGTGAATTTATCTATCGTAACTTGGGGGTAATTACGACAATCATACCCACACTGGATACTCACACAGCAACGCAAATTTTTCATCCTATTTTTTGGGTTAATGCCGCCGGAGAACATCCCATACCAGCCGCTACCAGCATTACTCCAACAGACATTGAAAAAGGTATTTGGAAAGTTAATCCAGCAGTTGCTAATACTATTACTAATGGAGATTATGAATTATTAGAAAAACACGCTTACCACTATGTTAAGCAACTAAGTGAAGACGGTAAATATCCCCTCACTGTTTGGCCTTATCATTCCATGTTGGGTGGTATTGGTCATGCTTTAGTTTCATCTGTGGAGGAAGCAATATTTTTTCACTGTATTGCTCGTCAAAGTCAGACGCAATTTGAAATTAAGGGGGAGAGTCCATTAACGGAAAACTATTCTATCTTACGTCCAGAGGTGTTGGAAGATTTTGAGCAACGTCCACTTGCTCAAAAAAACACAGGTCTAATTAAGCAACTTTTAGAATTTGATGCCGTAATTATTGGTGGTCAAGCTAAAAGTCACTGCGTCGCCTGGACAATTGACGATTTATTAACAGAAATTAAACAGGTAGATGCTACCTTTGCTCAAAAAGTCTATCTGCTAGAAGATTGCACTTCTCCCGTTGTCGTTCCCGGTATTGTAGACTACACAGAACAGGCAGATGCAGCATTTATAAGGTTTGCAGAAGCAGGAATGCACATAATAAAATCTACCGAACCTATCTCATTATTTCTTTAAACCACAGGAACACAAAAATTTCCTCCGCGCTCCTTTGCGCTTACCTCTGCGTCCCTATGCGTTTCAAAACAAACCTCATTTCTTCAAATAACCCTTTGGATCTTCTGCTACCCAACCCAGAGATGAACTAGAACGCACTTCAAAATGAAGATGGGGTTGATTAGAAGTTGGTTTTCCACTAGTACCTACTGTTCCCAGTAAGGCTCCTTCTTTGACTTGCTGACCAACGGTAACTTTGATACTGTCAAGTTGGGCATAGCGGCTTTGGAGTCCGCCACTGTGGTTAATGATGACCAATTTACCATAAGTACCTTGGTCATTAGCAAAGGCTACAGTTCCAGGAGCGATCGCTTCCACAGGAGTACCTACTGTTGCTAGTAAATCAATACCGCTATGGAAGAAAACTTCACCTGTATTAGGATTAATTTGCCAACCATAAGGTAATACTACAGTTGCTACTTGTGCCAAGGGATAACCAGCCAGTGGGACACGGTTTTGCGTCCCTGTGTCAGTAGGCGAAGGAGACTTAGTTATAGAACCATTCGGCGACCAATTTATCCCTGGAACAAACACAATTCTGGGATCTTTTTGGCAGCCATTCACCTCAAACAATGTATCAGCACGGACTTTGTACCTTGTTGCTACTTGTCGCCAAGTTTGGCCGCGAGGCACTTCAACAACAATGCCGTTGTAGGGAGGAATCTGAAGTACGCTACCAACAGTAACAGCACCATTCTGCAAAGCTGGATTCATGCCGATAAGAGTTGTGGGAACGAGATTGTAGCGCTGGGCTATGCTCTCCAAAGTTTCGCCACGAGCGACTTTGTGGCGTTGAAAGCGAGATAAAGCTGGAGTTGGGCAATCCCCTACAGCAGCATCGGCGCTATTCAAGCCTGGTAGTATGGATGCTAGCCCCAAAGCGCTGACTAAGCTACAGAGAAATAGTTGACGATAAGGTAAAGTCATGTATGTACGTCAAGAGGGCGTTAACTTTAGATTTTAGATGGGGAATCTAAGATCTGGGAGATTGGGGATTGGGTACTTAAGTAGGGTTGAGGGTACAGATTATTCTCTATCACTTGTCATCTCAAGCCTCTCCCCTAACCATAATTTGTGATCCCCAATACCTCATCCAAAATCCTGCTAATTCTTATGTAAATTAACCTGTCCACTTGCCGTTTGCTTGACTACACTTAGAAATTAGCAACTGCATTGCTGTCCTTAAGCGTAATAATTATGAATTTATCCTTAAAGCAACTGGCCATTTATCTATCTTTACTGACGATTGGCGGCGGTGCAGGTTTGTTTGGCAGCCGCTATCTGCTACCGCAAAATCACTTGTTTCGGCGGCTGAAAAATGTCACAATGGCCTCGCCTCCAGAGTATGTAGTTCCTAGTCCAGTCAACGGATCGATGGGAACTACTGGAGGAGATAATGTAAATTTTATTGCTACGGCAGTACAAAGAGTAGGGCCGGCGGTGGTACGAATTAATGCCACGCGCAAAGTGGCAAATCCCATCTCTGACGCGTTGAAAAATCCCCTCTTACGTCGATTCTTTGGAGAGGATGAGCAACCAATTCCCCAAGAACGAATTGAGCGCGGTACAGGATCAGGATTTATTTTGAGCGAAAATGGAGAATTATTGACCAACGCTCATGTGGTGGCAGACACAGATACAGTACAAGTCACTCTCAAGGATGGGCGGACTTTTGAGGGTAGAGTGGCAGGAGTGGATGCTATGACAGATGTGGCAGTTGTGAAAATTAGAGCGAATGATTTGCCTACAGTGAGGCTAGGCAATTCGCAAAACTTAATACCAGGACAGTGGGCGATCGCAATTGGTAATCCCCTAGGTTTAGATAATACTGTCACCATTGGCATCATTAGCGCTACAGATCGTACCAGCGCCCAAGTTGGTGTTCCAGATAAGCGAGTTAGCTTTATCCAAACTGATGCTGCAATTAACCCTGGTAATTCTGGCGGGCCCTTATTAAACGCCCAAGGAGAAGTGATTGGCGTTAACACTGCTATCCGCGCTGATGCTCAAGGACTTGGCTTTGCTATCCCCATTGAAACCGCCGCCCGCATTGCTAGCGAACTGTTTACCAAAGGGCGCGTGGAACACCCTTTCTTGGGTATTGAAATGGCAGATCTTTCTCCAACCAAGAAACAGCAGATTAATCAAGAAAATCAGCTCAACATTCAGCAGGATGCTGGGATTGTGATTAAAGGAGTTCTAGACGATTCCCCAGCCAAGCAAGCAGGACTGCTCCCAGGAGATATTATTCAAAAAGTTAACGGTAAAGCAGTCAAAACCTCAGCCCAAGTACAAAAGTTGGTAGAGTCCAGTTCAGTCGGAGACATCCTGGCGATCGAAGTCAACCGCAGTGGAAAAATTCAAGCCTTCAAAGTGCAGTCAGGGACTTATCCCAAAAAGTAATCAAGAGTCATCTGCCCACAGTCAATATTCCAAAAACTTTTGATTTTTGACTGTTAATCATTGATTGTTAGACAAATTCTCTAACTGCATCCTTTGTTCCATCTGGCGCAGGAAATACCCCGTCATCATTGCCGATGCTAGAAGCCCAGCTAGGTTCTCCCGATCTGTTGTAATTTGCACATTGAAATTTTCTGCGGGGAGCATTCCCACTAGCCCTTGGACATTTTGCGAAATGATTTGTTTAATTTCGGGGCTGACAGATTGGGCTACGCGGGCTAAAACATCAGGAGACTGATGCTGTAGATATTTGAGCAACTGATTGGGGTATTCCTCAGAGTGGTCGTTCAGAAGTTGATTGGGGTGTTCCTCAGAGTTGTCATTCAGAAAGTCAGGATTAAACACCATTGGCAGTTTTTTTTAGCTTAGTTGCTAATTCTACTCTAAACCATAGTACAAGGGTAGCGCATTCACCACGGGTATAAGTCCAGAAGATGAGAAGGCAGGGGAGCAGGGGAATTTTAGATTTTGGATTGAACAATCTAAAATCCAAAATTGAATGACCCTTGACCCTTTACCCTTTTACCTTTTCCCCGCTTTTCTATTCTCTATTCCCGACTTGCTTTATTCTGCTTTTGCTTCTAGTTCTAGTTCTAGTTCTAGTTGCTGTTCCTTCTGGCTGGTGGGGAATATTTGCGGGAGTTGCTCGATTTGGAAATACTGATGAAATTTTGGGGTTACTTGGAGCGAGTAGGAGCGAGAATCGCTGTCTCGGCGTTTCCGAACAAAACCGAGTTCTACGAGTTCCGGGACGTGTTGATATACTCCTGAGCCGCGCAGGTTAATCAAGTCGCTTTGAAGTATGGGACTATTGAGGGCGATCGCTGCTAAAGTCCGCAATGCACCTAAACCTAATTCTACCGGTATCAGCGTTTGCACTAAGTCATGAAAGTCAGACCGCAGTTGCAAACTGTAACCATTTGGGGTTTCTACTACTTCTAGGGCGCTATCTCGGCGGGCATAGTTGTCTATTAGTTCAATCATGCCTTCTTCAACTGTCGCGCGATCGCACGCGGCATACTCGGCGATTTCGCCGAGCGACAAGGGCTTACCCTTTAAATAGAGAATTGCTTCTATCTTCGTCGCTGTGGCTGTAATCATTTAGTCATTAGTCATTAGTCATTGGTCATTGGTCACTAGTTATTGACACCTGACAAAAGACGAGTTCCAAGTGTGTGGGATTATATCTTAATTTATTCAAAAATGTCGAACAATATTTAAAATCGAATCAGTTAGTAGTTTATATTCAGGTGCAGGAAAGCCGGGAGATAAGGATGACAAGGTGAATATGCCCCTCCGCTCCCCCACTCCCCTCACAAGCCTCTACTTCTGAGGATAAATTCTGCGATCGCTAAATCTTGGGGAGTGGTCACTTTCAAATTTGTCTCCTCTCCTTGGACAATTTGGACTTCAATGCCGCACCTTTCAAACAAAGCAGCATCGTCAGTTACTTCCCAGCCTAAACGAACACCTTCGGCGTGGCACTGTTTTAACAATTTGACATCAAATCCTTGGGGAGTTTGTGCCGCCCACAGTTGCCGTCGGTCTGGTGTACTCTGAATTAGGCCATTGTCATCGACAACTTTAATCGTATCTTTGACGGGCACAGCAGCAATCAAACCGGGACAGTGGCGAATGGCTTCGGCACAAGAGTTGAATAAATCTGGTGTGACAAGACATCTGGCTCCATCGTGAATTAACACTTGTTTTGCATCT
Source organism: Nostoc sp. B(2019) (assembly GCF_010091925.1). GTDB lineage: Bacteria > Cyanobacteriota > Cyanobacteriia > Cyanobacteriales > Nostocaceae > Komarekiella. Next base: position 107,731 of record NZ_WVID01000003.1, read on the forward strand.
GCTGGTAGCGCCTGCAAGCCGTTGTAAACTGATTCTTGGCGGGTGGAGCCTCCTTGAATCAGTTCCACTGGTTTAGTCAGCTTCAGATCGGCAAGAATTATTTTGAAGTCTGGCCAGTCAGTTGGTTGAGAAATAATTCCTATCCAACTGATTTTACTTGCTGCTTCTGCTGCTTTAAGAGTCCAAGCAATAATTGGCTGCGATCGCACTGTGAGTAGGAGTTTATTACGGTTACTCCCCATTCTTTTTCCGATTCCAGCTGCGGGAATTAGTAAATACACAGAATTCCTCAATCTTTAAGCTATATATTTTCCCCTAAAATAAGGAGCGAGTAAGCATCAATAAATATTATGCGAGTAGTAGCCCTTGTCCCTGGCGGAATTGGCGACCAAATTCTCTTCTTTCCGACTTTAGATGGCCTAAAGCGCTATTACCCCGACGCTCAAATAGATGTCGTTGTGGAACCCCGGTCAAAACCTGCCTACCGGGTAAGTAAGTCAGTTAACGAGGTTGTTACCTTTGATTACAAAGACCGTAACAGTCTGGCAGATTGGAGCAACCTAGTGGGTACAATTCGCGATCGCGAGTACGATGTTGCTATTGCTGTTGGACAAAGCTGGTTAGTTGGTCTTTTACTCTGGTTGACGGGAATTCCTACACGTATTGGCTATCAAGGTAAAGGATCAGTTTTTCTTACCAACTCTGTGCCGTTTAAAGCATCTCAGTATGCAGCGACAGCATACCACGATTTGCTACAACCATTGGGCATCAATAGCCCTATTTCAGAGTTAACGGTAAGTGTACCGAAACCAGATATTGAGTGGGCACAAAAAGAACAGAAACGGTTAGGAGTACATGAAACAGGCTATATCTTGATTCATGTCGGTTCTAGCCAGTTATCCCAGTCTAAAGGTCTGAACAACGTTTACCCTGTCGAAAATTGGCAGCAAATTATTCAAGACTTACAACACAAGCAGCCGGATCTGCCTGTGGTGGTAATTAAAGAACCTGACAACGAGCAGTTTGTGCGATCGCTTTTGCAGCACTCTCCAGATATCAAAGTGACTTCCCCAGATGATATCGGTAAGTTAACTGCCATAATTCCCGGAGCAAGTTTGATGTTGTGTACTGATAGTGCGCCACTGCATCTGAGTGTAGCAACGCAAACCTATACTATTGCCCTATTTGGTTCGACAGATCCAGCGAAGGTATTACCAAAAAGTGATAAATTCCTTGCCATTAAATCCCCCACGGGAAAAGTGGCAGACATTGCACCCAATACAATTCTGGAGAAAATCTGGGGTGGCTAAACTAATAGTTTTTCAATAAGTTTCAAACAACTTGTGAGAAACTTTGATCATTTCTGTTATTTCTGGTGACAGATAAAAATTCGTACCCCAAAAAAGTCAGCGTAGCAGAGTTAAGTGCATCAGAAAAATAGGGATAGGGTTCGAGTACTAACTAGAGGATGCACTTTTAAGCTACTTTTAGTAATGTTTTGATCAGTTAGACTGCGGTCTTCAAGGATAAATCCAAAAACCACTCGTACCCCTCTCTAAATCTCTGCTTACCATTATTCTCAACAATGCTACCGTGAGCTACGATGACTCGTTCAAAGTCCCAAGCAAGTATTTTTGTGACGGACTGTTTTACTTTCTTTTTTTCTCGTGTAGAAAATTTCTCTAACAATGACGGGCTAAGGGTTTTGTATCCTCCAATTACCCTAGCCGCTAATTGTGTGAGCAGCGGAAAGCTTTCATCAAAATTATAAGCTGTGTCTGTTAATACTAAGGTACGACTTTGTACATGAAAGAAGACACATTCATTTAGTAAATCCGGCCCACTCAAACCAAAGGTTCTAAAACCGTCAAACAATAAATATTGAATTTCATTTAAAAAACTGTTTTTATCTTCTTGGATCACCTGATCTATGGGAAGTTCGGGTGTTTTTGATTTTAGACCAGGTGCGGACCAGAGCGTAGCTTTTGGGTAAAAAGCCTTAAAGTTAGATGTGAACAGGTAATGATAAAGATTTGGAGCAATAATGTGGGTAACATCTCCAATTTGATTAAGTTGCTGGATAGTTGACTCATCAATTTGGATGGGAGAAATAACGACTAGTTCACCATTTGCAAGGCGGATTACTGTCATTCTTGTACCAACACTAAGTCCAAAATACTTCAACGGTTGTTCAGCAACCCAAAGATTTTTGTCAATCTCCTTGAGCATAATAAACTACAAACTATTGGTAGACGATATCTGTAATTATGGAAAGCAAGAGAAGTAAAAATTGCTTAACTGAACTGTATTGAGTTTTAATGGGTAAAACTCTTATTTGCTCGCTATTCTACTTTTTTTAGCAATAATTTTTAAAATATTTCAAATAAAGCATCATCTAATTCATAACCCAGCATTTGCGCCATAGATTTCAGCCGCGACAGACTAGGAATACCTTGCTGTTTGAGCCAATCACCTAAAATAAAAATTTTGTGCATCAAAAAGATTTCCAATGCTTCAGGATTGTATTGAATGCCTTCTTGGGAACTGAACTGGTGCGGTACAAGCATGGCGGCATAACGAGCAAATTCCCCAGCTTTCCAATCGAGTAAAAATGGCAACCAGGGATATTTGGCATCTAGGCGAACAAACCACAGCCGTACCTCTGGAATTTCTGAGAGTTCTCGTGGATCGCCAGGTTCCAAATCGTATTTTATGTCAAAGCGTAGCTGCTGTTCATGAGAAGCGGCTCCCTCTTGCAGCAGTTGCTCAATCACTGTTTGTGCAGGCGACAAATCTAGATTGTTAATGGAGTTGTTATTGAGTGCGATCGCAATTGTCATGGAGTCAGCAGCTACTTTCTTTGTGCTTAATAGTAGGATCGAGAATCTACAGTAGCAGCTTTCAGCGATTGATGCTACATTTCCTGCAACGCAAAATTAAGATAAATATTACTGAAAGTTATGCTTTTAACCAGGTATTTCAACTTACTAAGCAGATGGTAAACAAAGTAATTTTTGAATCTGATCTCGCATTCTGAAGGAAGTTTTACTAAACGATTAACACAAAATTTGCCAGCTTTAATAAAGGCAATGCCTGCATTCAGGTGGACATTAGCAACAATTTTAAGCTAAAGTTGTAATGAGTTTGTTTTAGATTAGGGTGTAACAAGGCAACTGCCAAGAAGCAAAAAGAATTATCGCCCCAACTTGTGACCTCCGCAGCATTACAAGCGAAAACGCAAGTATAGGTGAAAAGTTGGTGTGCAATATTCTGGCGTATATAAAATAAACATTCAAAATTGAAACAAAAAAATTTCCCCAACAGTTAACAAACTGTAATATGCAAAAACAAGCGATTTCTACAAAACCAATTCGTTCCTTAGAAGATGCTCTTGAGCGGTGTCAAATACTAGGTATGCGCGTCAGCCGCCAGCGTCGTTTTATTCTAGAATTACTTTGGCAAGCAAATGAACATCTTTCTGCTAGAGAGATTTACGATCGCTTGAACCAGCAAGGTAAAGAGATCGGACACACCTCTGTATATCAAAATTTAGAAGCATTATCTAGTCAGGGCATCATTGAGTCTATTGAACGCTGCGACGGGCGTTTATACGGCAATATCAGTGACTCTCATAGTCATGTCCACTGCGTAGATACAAATCAAATTCTCGATGTGCATGTAGAACTGCCAGAAGATTTTATCCGCAAAATTGAAGAACAAACAGGAGTGCGGATTACTGATTACAGTATTAACTTTTATGGCTGTCGCAATGCAGAAAGCTAGGGATTGGGGATGGGGAGTGGGGACTGGGGGGCAGAGGGGGATAAAATAACTTTTGACTTTTGACTCTTGACACTTGACTAATACTCATTACTATCATCAATGGGGTTAGTGCTAAAAACCGTTTCATCGTCGGCATCATCATATAAATCTACTGGCAAAATCATTCCTTCTGAGCTTTCAATTATTCCGATATTAGGGGGTTTGTTCCATCTAATATCTATTTTTGCCGTGGTTTTATAGATGTTCAAGAGTGACTGCTGCGATTGCAAATTTTTTAGTCTTTGAAACTCCTCTTTGGAGAACACAGCACCGCTGACGGTGGCGAATTCTTTGTCAGCTTCAGTGAGAATAGCATCAAATAAACAGGCATGGGTGAGATTGGCTGAATTAAAATTTACCCCCATGAGATTCGCCTGTTCCAGGTTTGCGCCTACGAGATTTGCCCTTTCTAGGTTTGCGCCTGCAAGGTTTGCTTGTCTTAGGTTTGCACCTGCGAGGTTTGCTTGTTTTAAGTTTGCTCCAGTCAAATTTGCCCCGATTAATTCCGCGTTAGATAAGTTTGCCTGCTCAAGATTTACCTGAGTTAACATAACTTGCAACAAAGAGGCTGCCGATAGGTTGAGTCCAGCTAAAGAATTTGAGCGCATTCGGGTTGCGAAGGTACTTTTGTGTAAAACATCTGTCCTAGCAATCAGCAGGCTCAGCGCTTCTGGATTGAATTCTGTTAAAGTGGTTGGATTGCCGCAAGGCCAAAAGGGGACTTTTGCTTCTCGGTGGCAAGCACAAAGCAATAAAAATACATTTAGTCCCACCGCAGCATTTACCTGCTCGACATTAACAGGGTTTTGCAGTGCGTGAAAATAAGTCAAAGCTTTATGGGCGATACCCTCATCTAACCAACGGCCTTGACAGTAGGCACGCCAGAAAAGCAAAAGACGTTGAAACAGAACTTCAAACGAAAATTGGTGGTTTTGGCCTCGTCGCAACTCCTCGAACGCGAGTTCTTCAATTTCCTGGTTGAGGACGCCGTAACCGAGTAAATTATAAAGGTGCTGAGCCACACTACTGGGAGAATCCAGGACAAAGCTGAATGTACCGTAAGCATCTTCTTGGCGCTGAGTTAGAGATGTTAACTCAGCAGTAAGAGCCTCAGCACATAGATATTCTCCTAACTTGATATACGAAAACTCAATTAAACTCAGACTTTCTGTTGCGCCTTGGTGTGAGGATTTGAAATCTTGAGTTTTAAAGTAAAACCTTGGTAAGGTATGAAATTTACCAGTTAAATTAATTTGATGGCGTTGCGAGTGCAGAATTTTGAGAGCGATCGCTCGCATCTGCTCAAGTATATCTTGGGGGTGACGACCAGCGAGTAAATTAGCGATCGCTTCTGGAGATCGGTGGATATGAGCCGACCCTGAACGCAGTAGCATCGTCTTAATACCGCCAGTTAGTGGATAACCCAATAACCATCGCCTGAGTCGATGATAAATTTCCCCTAACAGCGAGGCGTTAGTGTTGCCAGCTTGCAATAGTTCTTCATCTAACAGTCCATCACGGTGCAAAATGCCAAGCAAATGCAGTATCAGGGGTTGACGTAGAAGAGTCGATATTTCTGGAAACTTTGATGGACTGGCAAATAATCCTGCCTGTTTTAAAAAGGTAAAGAAATTTTGAGCGATAGGCAAAGATTGTACCGTTGCCCACTGCTGAAACCATTGTTTAAGTTCGTCTACCTCCAACGGCTGGATGGTAATTCGCCTCAATGGCAGTGACAGTCTAGGGAAGATTTCTTGCAATGTCGTTGAACGACTCGTCAATACAATCTTGTGTCGGCGTTGAGACTGTAAGCTCAATAACTGCTGGATAAAAATTGCCTTTGCTCTTGTGCCCTGACTAGAAGGAGGTAATTCATCCAAACCATCTAGCAACAACAAACACCTAGGACTGTCTTGCTCCAGCCAAGTTGCAAGGTTTGTATCTAAATTAAAAGGAAAAGCAGAATTCAGAGTTTGGGCTAAATCACCGTATGTTACATCCCGTAGTCTAATTAATACGGGCATCCAGGTAGGATAAAGTTCCCGTGCAACTTGTGCCGCCCAAATTTGGCAAAAACTGGTTTTTCCATAACCAGGTTCCGACTCAATTACGGCAATAGTTTCTAAATCAGCTAGCTGTTGCTGTGCCCATGCCTTTAAATCGACTGGCTTAGTAATTTTTTTATCTTGCTCAAAATTATCCTCTACTGGCATGCCTGTGGGCGGTACATAGATATCCTTAAGTGCAAAGGATTCTATGAGTAATGGATTACTCAGGCTTTGGAGCAAACTTGCTCGGTAATGTTCTCGGTACAAGTCAATTTTTTCACCCACTCTAGAACTAAACGGTGCTCCTGGGGTGATGGAGTTGGGAGAAAATGAAATCCCCAATTGGACAAATTTTTGTAATTGTGCCAGAGGGGCAGCATTCTCAGTAACAACCACCAGTAAATGGCCAGCAAGTGAGTTGACTAAACGCTGTGTTATCAGTTTAGCTTCGGGTTCCTCTGCACCATTGGCGACCAACCAAGCAATGACAGCATTGTTGATTTGTTGCACCAGTAATGAGTCTGCAACTAAAGACAGCGCTTGTTCAGCTTGAGTATCAGTCAATTTGCCTGGGCTGAGAGTTTTCAGCAATCCCAGCAATTGAGCATCTTGGAGGGGTTTTAGAGGAAGAGAGGGTAAAGTGAGTGCTGAGTAGAGAGGATGAACAAGAACTTCTTCCTTGTTTCCTTGTTCCCCTTGTCCCCTTGTCTCCTTGTCCGACAATAAGGGGATTGCCCGGTTTAACCAGGGTTTTTGCAAGCTTTTTTCTTGATCTAGAACTACTTGCAAAGCTTGGAGATAGGCAATTTGAAAGGCTAGCCATGTGCCTTCATTACGTTTTAAAGGTTTTTTCTGGCTGAGATTACGTAACAGGCTTTCTGTCAACTGGGCAATGACGCTGATATCTTGCCAAACAGCATCCAAGGGCAATTCTAAGACCTCTACCAGGGGACAAAGATCAAAAGGCATAAGGCTTTTGATCTCCATATCCTGAACAATACGGTAGGCGATCCCTGCCAATTGTCCCGCTGAAAATCCTCTAATTTGACTGATTTCGATGTAGCGTTCTGCCAACCAATGCCGAATACTCAAGTTCATTTAATTACACGGTGAATGGCTGCATAAGGTAATTATGATCCATTTATTCAGGTAGCAAAAACAGGTAACAATGGGGAGGACTAAGTTTAGTGTCAAAGCTGTTTTCTGACTAGCAAAAAACAGTTGTATTTGAGCAGACTATGAGCGATCGCCCTCTGAAATTATTGCTAATCGACCAAGACCCGATATTCCGTCTAGGACTACGGGCAGCTTTGGACGCAATTCCTGACTTGCAAGTGATAGCCGAGGTAGAAACTGATACCTCTGCCTTGCAGATTTTAGCAGAAATCGCCAAAAAAGACCCTAAGCAAGTAAATTTGGTGATTTTAGAATTAGGTAATGGTCGCTCCACCACAAGTCAGCAACTAGGTTTGCAGTTCTGTCGCCAACTGAGAGCTTTATACCCCAACCTGCCAATTTTGCTTTTTAGTTATGTTCAAGAACAAGGAATACTGTTGGCTGCGAAGGCTATTGGTGTGAATGGCTACTGTGCCAAAGGCATACCTCTTTCTGAGTTAGTCGTAGCTATGCGAGAAGTAGCGTCTGGTGGTTCCTATTGGTTTGTGGATATTGGAGGTGGAAATTCTCAAAATTCAAAACTTCGCATTCAAAGCTCATCTCTCCCATTCGTTAAGCTCCGAAATAATTTACGTTTGTCAGGAATTGGTTACATTGATGCCACCCTAGCGGCAGTAACAGCACAATTACAAGTTCCTGGACTGCCACTACTAGATCGAGCAATTCTGGCTGGACAACGACGAGAACTGCTAGCATCTCGTTGGTTGGTCAATAAGTTATTGCCATCACAACAAAGGCAACAACAGGGGCAATTTATCCCAGACGCGCCGCCTTCGCTTGTTCTAAGTAGTGCAATCTCCAAATCAGATTCACAACAGAGGCAAATGCCATCTCTACTCAGTCCAAGAGCACTGCAATCTGACTTATTTTCATCTTGCGTTACTAAACTCCAGTTTCCTTTACAAAATGTCACAAATGTGCATTTGGAAATTGATATTTTACGTGAAGAAAAAAAACGAGAATTACTTTATTTGATTCTGCAAAAATTAGCTGAACAATTGGATGACTTGCGCGTTTCTCAAATCGAGATTAATCAATTATATGAGGTAAAAAGTACCTTATTAAGCGATTTATGGCAAGCCGCAATTACAGATTTTTTTGGGAAATTTTCGCGGGTGCGAGTGGGCAATCAGGATATAGAGATTGTCAAATATTTGCTGCAAAATGCAGAGGTTGTCCAAACGGATATTCTTAATCAAATCCCGTTAGTAGTTGAATTGTTTGCTTATCTACTATTTCAAACAGAATTACGCATTGATAATGCCTCTTATCCAGCATTTAGCGCTGAAGCCAAGTCTCAAGCCTTAATGATTTTAGAGAATTTGTTGATTCAGGTAGCGAATGGGGTAATGCAACCACTACTGAACTCTTTGGCAGATGTAGAAGCGATTAAGCAAAGTTTTTATGGTCGCCAATTGATCTCAACACGGGAGATTGAACGTTTTAGAAATGAACTGTCATGGAAATACCGTTTAAATAGTTATATAAATGAGCCAAAAGCAATTTTTGAAAGCCGCTATGTGCTATTTGTAATTGCACCTCGTGGTATTGCTGAAACTTCGGTTTATGCTCCTCGAAATAAGGAGTTAGCACAACTTTCAGGTGTTCCCTTAGTGGTGACACTGATTCTAGAATTTAGGGATGCGATCGCACCTCGATTGCGATCGTTGGTAAGTTTTTTAGGCAGTGGTATTGTCTTTATTCTCACCCAAGTAATAGGACGAGGTTTAGGTTTAATCGGTCGTGGTATTCTACAAGGTATTGGTAGTGTTTCGTTTACAGAAAAAAACCTCCGAAAAAATAGCGATCGACCTAAGTGAAGAGGGGAGTCGTAAAAAGTTAGATCCCCGACTTCTCAAAGAAGTCGGGGATCTGGATACCTAACAGCATTCTCAGGATAGTTGAAGAGTTTTAATATTTTATACTAGGTTAATAATGAAACAATTATGCCCTCAAAAAACAGTCGTAATAAATGAAACAGATAATTAGGAAAGCTCTAACTTTCTTGTCAGTATACTATGCCTATATGGTTGAGTATCGAGCAGAACTGATTTTATGGGTTTTAGCTGGATCTTTGCCAATTATTTTCATGGGTATTTGGATACAAGCGGCACAAGGCGGAGAATTTGGCTTAACACCTGTGGATTTTGCTCGTTACTTTCTTACAGTTTTCGTTGTTAGGCAAATTACAGTTGCTTGGGTAATTTGGGATTTTGAAAAGGAAGTAGTGGAAGGCAAGCTTTCACCCAAATTGTTACAACCAATAGATCCGGTATGGCATCACGTGGCGTCTCATCTTGCTGAAAGAGTGGCTCGTATACCATTTGTGTTGTTACTAATTATGTTATTTTTTTTACTCTATCCTCAAGCCTTTTGGCTACCGAGTTTGGGTAAATTTTTACTGTTTATATTGGCGGTGGTACTAGCTTTTGTTTTGCGGTTTCTCATTCAACATACCTTAGCCATATTCGCCTTTTGGACGGAACGGGCTAGCGCTTTAGAAAGTTTTTGGTTTTTGTTTTATATATTTTTGTCGGGAATTATTGCGCCTTTAAATGTCTTTCCAGAATCGGTACGGACAATAGTGCTGTTTACGCCTTTTCCCTATTTGATTGATTTTCCTGCAAGTCTTTTAGTAGGGCTACCCGTGGATATAGCACGGGGATTTTGGTCAATGGTAGGTTGGATATTAGTGTTTTTAGGCGCTAATCGCTTACTGTGGCGTGCAGGATTGAAACGGTATTCGGGGATGGGAGCGTGAAAAATTAAAAATTGAAAAAAGAAAGATTTCTCTAACACTGACATATCCCACCTAACGCTTTACCCAACTCAAAGAAGTTCCATTAAATTAAATAATTTGTCGCAATTCATCTAGAGTGTTCATGCTCTTAATTCCCTGCTGAATTGCTTTTAATTTATCTAAATCCGAAATTTGAGATATTTCTGGCATCAATTGCAATCCCTCAGTATCAAATTTTATCTCTAAAGCAAGTTCAATACCTGACAGCATCTCCTCTCGCCGTCCTTCTTGTCGTCCTCGTTGTTCGCCCTCTTTTAAAATTTGCTGATACCAAGGAGATTCACGTAATATTGCCATTGTGAGCCAGCGCGTTGCGGGGGTTCCCACGGCAGTCCGCTCAAGTCGGGAAACCCGCCCACGCGGCTGCCTCCCCGTTGTAGCGACTGGCGAACCCTTTAGGGCGTTACCCATTTTACCCAACTTTCAGGCGCGAGGCTGATTAATCGCTTGGTGCTAATGTCTGCTGCTTTTGCCATAGAGAAGTAGATGACCACTTTAGTAGTTTATGGCTAAAGGGGCGATCGCTTGGGGGACGATATGAAACTAAAGCTATAAATTACTTGGTACTGTTTTAAATTTTTCTGCCGAACCTAAAGAATAATCTTCTAACCTAAAATCAGCAAAAGGCTTCTCTTCTAATCTATTCCGCAGTGCTTCATCTAGAAGCACATCTGCTGACCTTTGTTTGACGCCAATAATTATAATACTTCGCTGGTATGCGGTTAAATCCTGACTTGCCTGACAATTACTCCGCTGGAATTGACCCAAATTTAATAAGCGATAACCTTTAACACTTGGTGTATTACTAAATATTTTTTTTGCTAAAAGTTGTATTTGTCGGGAACGTTCTAAAGCTATACGTTGTTCAATTCCTACATCACCTTTACAAGAAGCTGTACCTACAGAGATAATTTCACTGGGATTTTTCATTACTTTCTGTATCTCTTCTTGTTCTATATTCAAGTTTAAAAGTTCTAAACTAATAATTTGATCATTATATTTAATTTGAAACGTGCTGCCTAAAAGCCATTTATATTCTACTGATAAAACAACTATATTAAAATCAGCAATTCTCCCCTGACTATCCCTACCTTTTTCATAAGAAAAATAATCAATTTTGCCTTTAATTGTTGGAGACTGCCCATGATTTGGAACTGAAGTTAATTTTGTATGCCACAGTGTTAAAGCCATTATACTAACTAATCCCAAAGTTACTAAGAGCGCTGTAAAAATTGACGCTAATGGTACTTTCTCCGGCTGATTCTGTTGAGGCAGTAAATTTTTAGTAGTACCTAACAAGGCTAACTGTTCAGCTTTTGGCTCTACTACATTTACAGTTGCAGCAGTTGCTTCTATTAATTGGTGTTCAATTTCTTCTAAATACTGCAAAATTTCCTGAGCATTGGCGGGGCGGTTTATTATCTCCGGTGTCATTAGCCAATCAATTAAATTCAAAAGCAAAGGTGAGATGTGAATAGCATGATTTCGCCAGTGCAACAAATTATTGTGGATATCGTACATATCCAAGGGATGATATCCCGTTAGTAAAAATACAAAGGTGCGTCCCAAAGCAAAGAAATCTGATTCTGGCACAGCTTGACCGCTCATTTGTTCTGGGGCGCTGTAACCGGATGACATAATTGCTGTCATGCCTTTGCAGTTGCTAAGTTGGGTTGGGTAGGATTTGGCTATTTCTCTGGCAGTGCCAAAGTCTATTAATACTAGTTTTCCTAAACTTTTTTTGGTAAAAGGAGAGCGAATTATGATGTTAGATGGCTTAATATCTTGATGCAAATATTGCTGGCGATGGACTGAATCCAAAATTTCTAGTAACTGTTTTAACCAGGCTATAGCTTGTTCTTGGCAAATATAATGATTCTGCTGTTGCTTTATCCACTGTTCTAAGTTAAGCCCGTTAATTTTTTCCATTGCAATGCAGTGCAACACCAAACCATTTCGGGTTTGATACTGGAAGTAACTATCCATTTTAGGAATGCCGGGATGATTCATTTTTCCCAGCACAGTTACCTCTTGCTGAAATAGTTCTACTGCTTCAGCCTTGGCTGATAGTTCCTCCTTGAGTACCTTGAGGATTTTAGGCGTATCCTGTTCGTATGCCTGATAAACTTTACTAAAGCCTGTCTTGTCACTTAACAGGCGCATTACCCGATAGCGCCCTAATAATTCCAGCTGGGAACCACAACTTAAACAAAAGCGGTTTTCATCATTATCTTGGTGATTTGGTTTAGGGCAAACGGGATTGATACAAAGGCTCATGACTGGCTTATCCGTACTTGAAGGAGAGCGTAGACATATAGCGTCGTTAGACATCGCTCATCTTCATTCTTCTGTTCCCGTTCAGTAATCCCGTCCAAATAATAATGAGATTTTTCTCAACTGTGTTCTGCCAAGAAAGCCGCTACAGTCTGGTTAAATGCTTCTGGTTGCGTCAAAAATGGCCAATGATTACCGGGAACTTGGCAGAGGCGTAAATTTTTCAGATAGGTTTTATAGGGTTGGAGTTGCCAATCTTGGCGGTTTAGACCTTGTTCTGGCTGCACCAAGAGAGTAGGGGTATTCAGGGGAATTGTAAAACCAGGCACTTGCATGACTTCCTCAAAAATCCCATCACGAGCGGCAAAAGTAAATTTGCTGCCCCAACTACCATCGGGTTTTTGTTCTATTCCTGCGAGTAAGACTTGCTGCTGTAAAGGACTCCATCCTTGATATTGCTTTAACTGTCGTGCTTGTTGTTCGGCTTCCTCTTGACTGGCAAACGGGCCCATGCTTTTAAGAAAAGGTAAGAAGCGATACAACATTGGAAAAGTTACCCTGAGAAAGCTAGGCATCTTCCAAATGAAAATCGGATCGACCAGAATCATACTCCGCAAACGTTCTGGATTTTTCCTGGCCCAGATAGCAGCTAATTTCCCTGTCCATGAGTGACTGACAACATGGGCAAAAGACCATCCCAAATGATTCATTAGGGCTTCGAGATCTGCGATCGCACTCTCAAAACTATAATCTTTTATTGGCTTACTACTTTCGCCATGACCGCGCATATCCGGCGCAACTATGTGGTAATCTGCCGCCAGATAATCTCCCAAACTAGACCACACTAGAGCATGGTCAGCTAAGCCATGTAACAGTAGTAAAGGTTTTTGACCTTGATTCCACTCTAAATAAGAAAGTTGGATATCAGGCTTTGATAAAGTTTGACGTACAGGCATCATTGCAAATCAATTAGTGGAGAGATAACTTTGCGCTTATGGTACTGCGAAAAAACGTCCAAGAGGAGTCAAGGGTCAAGGGTCAAGAGTCAAGCGTCAAGCGTCAAGCGTCAAGAGTCAAAAGTCAAAAGTCAAAAGTTATTCCCTTCATCTCCTCTGCTCCCCTGCCCCCCTGCTCCGCAGTCCCAGTCCATTCGTTACTTATTACCAATTTCACAGTTTGACGATTGTACTAATTGACACGAAATAATGAGGCTAATGAATGCCAAGATCAAAGAAAAGGACATCCCAAGGATATTGAAATTATTATGCCGGAAATACATCAATCAATTGCTCAGCATTACCACGAACGTACTAAATATGATCCTGAGACTCTTGCCTCTAAAAATCAGAGGTTAGACTGGGCTAAGCAGCCAGTGCCTTTTAAAGAGTACAAAATTGGCTCTACTTATGATCTCAAACCCTATATCCAAGAAAAACCAAAGGCATTTACTAATAACCAAGATGCTCAATGGTGGCAAAGATTATCGCAATTGCTGTTTCGCAGTTATGGACTAACGGCAAGAATGCCTTCTATGGGAAGTGCGGTATATTTACGAGCTGCTCCCAGTGCAGGCGGGTTATACCCTGCCGAGATGTATGTGGTTTCTCGTGGGACACCGTTATTACCACCTGGACTGTATAATTACCAGTGTCGGACTCATTCTCTGATGCATTATTGGGAAAGTGATGTTTGGCAAACTTTACAGGCAGCCTGTTTCTGGCATCCCGCACTAGAAAATACCCAACTGGCAATTATTGTGACTGCGGTTTTCTATCGTTCAGCGTGGCGCTATGAAGATAGAGCTTACCGTCGGATTTTTCTAGATACAGGACACCTGTTGGGTAATATCGAGTTAGCTGGCGCGATTACTGATTATCGCCCTCACTTAATTGGTGGCTTTGTGGATGAATCGGTAAACGATTTGCTTTATGTAGATCAGCAACAGGAAGGTGCGATCGCTGTTCTACCTCTGGCAGACTTGTTAGATATCAAACAAAATCTACCACTGGGATGTACTGCTTTACCTTCTGCCACCCAAACTAATTATCCCCCAATCCCTGATGGTGAATTGCTGACATATTTTCATCAGCACACCCAGATTCAACCAGGTATAACAGGTAAGCTCAATTTACCAACGGTTAAACAAGAAAAATCTTTAGAGGATAAATATAATTTTCCGTTCTGTCTAAAAATTCCCACTGTCACCACGCCGATGTATTGGGGAGAAAAGCTGTCAGAACTGGAAATTAACATGTACAAGCGACGTTCTACCCGCGCTTATAATGGCGAAGATTTAACCTTGGATGAACTGAAGTCTTTACTTGATTTTACTTACCAGCCACAAAATTATATTGACCAAAGTTTAGATACTTCTCCAGATTACTTTGACCTAAATTTAATAGAGACATTTATTGCTGTCTGCGGGGTGAAAGGACTGGAGGCAGGATGTTATTATTACGCACCAAAAGCGCAAGAATTACGACAGATTCGCTTTAAAAACTTCCGGCGAGAATTGCATTTTCTCTGCTTAGGGCAAGAATTAGGGCGAGATGCAGCGGCGGTACTATTTCATACAGCTGATCTCAAATCCGCGATCGCCCAGTACGGCGATCGCGTTTACCGTTACTTACACATGGATGCTGGTCATTTGGGGCAACGGCTGAATTTAGCCGCAATGCGCCTGAATCTCGGTGTCAGTGGTATCGGTGGTTTCTTTGATGACCAAGTAAATGAAGTTTTGGGTATCCCTACTGATGAAGCAGTTATCTACATTACAACATTGGGGCGACCAAGATAAAACGAACCATAAGGGAGCAAAGAGCGCATAGATTCTCTGTGTCTGTGCGGTTCAATTTATTACCTAAATCTCTGGCAGGAAATATCTCCATGCTACTTTTGCACCCCCAACCCATACTAATTCTCCTGTTGTACACCACCCACAACTGGCTTAACTTCAGAAAATGGATCTGTGCCCCCAGTCCAGTTAAAGTCACTAATACGGATGCTGAAGCCACCTAATTCCAGCACCGGATTGTATCGTAAAGTGATGCCATAGGTGCGGCGGCTATATTCTAAAAAGTAGTCAGTGCTGCTTTCTCTACCTGTATCCAAGTTAACTGATGTTTGAAACCCTAAGCGAAATGGCCCATAAATTTGCTGCGAGATGCCAGCGCTTAGTACTTGGTTATCTACAGAGCGATCAAACAAAAAGGGCGATAATCCATTGTTGAAACCTTGAGAATAGCTGATATTAAAGGCGGTATAGTCTAAATACGGTCGAGAGAAATGACCAATCTGTCCTACCAAGCCAATTGTACCAATGAGGGTACTTTGGTTATCACCATTGGTGTAATAGCTACTCGTACCTGTGACACCGGCAACTGCTTGCAAGTAAGGAACAACTGGAGTGGCTGTGTATCGTAATCCCTCTGTGGCGGTTGGTGCTAATGGTTTTCCCTGCCACAGCAACAGGCCACTACCAAGAGTAACACTGGCTTGTACACGGCCTAGGGAAATGCGATCATTTTCCCGGTTTGGTTCTAGCAAGTCGAGGCGATCGGTGTTGGCTTCAATGTACTGAGCACCTCCCTGATAACTGAGGTTAATACCGCTATTACCTAAAGGAATCACTGGAGAGGCAATTACGCCGCCAAGACTACTCTGGACTGTTTGAAAACCTAGAGTGCCATTGTAGAGGCGATCGCGGTAGCTATATTCCAAATTCAATATGTGGGGATTGGGCGAGCCTAATGTCTGGCGCAATCGCAAACTAGCCCGTAGGTTCTCGTCCACCTTGTTCAAGTCAAAACTAGTTAATTCCCCAGAACCTTGAAGTACAGCTGTTGGACTCAAAACAGCATTCAGTTTTGTTTTCGCACCCAAAAGCGCGGCTAAGTCACTAGTGCCTTCTTGCACAAGTTTTTGCACGAAAAACTGAGGCGTAATAGTCAAGCTGGCTTGATCTGTATTGATTATTGAAAAACCACGCTCAACAAATAAACCACCCCGTTTATCTCCATCAAAGCCAGGGGAGACGATTGCAGGCGTAACTTCCCGTTCTCGACGGTCGAGGGTCTGCTGATCTACTGGGATGGGTATGGTGAGATTTTGGTCAAATACTAAACGTTGTCGCTGTGTGGTGATCCGGTCTACTAAGGGCGCTTCCCGTGTTGCAGTGACTTTATCTGCCCGGATCTCTAGTTCTGGAGGCGAAAAGGGGTCATTTGTGATCCGCACATCCCTAGCTTGCCAACCTCGCGGATAGAAGTCAATCTGTTGAGCTTCAAACCGCAGCCGATTCACTACACCCCCTGCTTTTGGTGGTGGGACGTTTCTAGCGTCTGGCTGACCACCTAGAACAAAATCAATTCCTCCAGGACTGCTCACACCTGAAAGGGGCTGATTGGCTCTAATGCGATCGCTCGGCGGACGCCTGGGAACTCCACCTGCTGTCACATTTGTGGGTGAAAAAGCAAAATCTGTTTGCGCTGTGGGTACGTAAATCTCGCCCCCGCCATTATACAGTTCCCCACTATCTTGAATAAAGTTATAGGTAAAGCGTTGTCCCCGCAATACTTGATCGCCCCTTGTCAAGGCTACATTGCCTTCGCCCACGGCAATTAAGTTGTCCAAATTTACTTGCAGGCGATCGGCATCCACAACCGCCCCATCAAATCGCACCACCACATTACCCTCAGCTGTGATGATTCGTCGTTGCTCGTCATACTCCTGCCGATCTGATGTTACCTCTACAACTCTTTGTGTTGCTGGTATATTAACAGGTGCGGATGTAGCAGGTGGTTGATTTTGTGGCTGCTCGGTGGCATCATCCTGCTGTACAGGAGTTGGTGTTTGAGTTTGTGGTATTTGTGAATTGAATTCTACAGTAATGGGTGTTGATGGCTGGTTTGTCGGGCTGCGAGACTTGAATTTTACAGTATTTTTTACTACTTGAGAACTTGATGCATTATCTATAGCAGTTCCAGAGAGAGTGATTTTTCTCGCAGACTGTTGTCCAGCAACATCATGCTGTTTTGATTGAGTTAACTTTTCAGCTAAGGCTTGCGCTTCAGGGTGGTATGACTTCTTGCTGTTTGTGATGATTGGAGAAACTGGCGGCGCATCTGAGCTACTGTCTTCATGAGGATTAGAGGTTTTAACCTCCTGCATAGGATAACCAACTGTCAGTGGTTGTCCCAAAAGTGCGGCACTCTCAGAGGTGGTGAGAGGTGAAAATTCTGGTGGAAAGGTTTCTGGGGTACTGGGTACAGATAGGACTTCGGCAACTACCAAGTCATCTTGAGTTGCATTTGCAGGAGTTGGCAGCCGATAACCCCCAGTGTGGCTCGCAGGTGCAAAATGAGGCAAATCCTTTTGCTGCTTAGATTTGTCCTTGTTTTCCTGCGTTGTCCCAGTCTCAGTTTCTACAAATGATGTAAACTTTGTCTCACTAGCAGATGATACAGAATTTGCAGGTTGTAAAGGTTCGCGGATGAGAGGCGGATCAGGCGGCAGAACTGGATGAAGCATACTTGAACACAATCGAGCTAACAAACAGCCAAATGGCCACCGGAAGGATAAATTATAGACTTTGCCTTCCAACTTTCGCCTTCTGCCTACCTGCAACAAGCTATCCGAAGGAGGACACTGCATTGTGCAAAGAAGTTGGAGCTGCTTCTGCCGCTCCAAACTTTGGAGGATTCCTGAGCCACTGTATTACTCTCGCCTTTGAGAGTTTTAGACGCCAAAATGGTAGTATGTGGCGTCTAGTTTTAGGCTAAATCCCTTCTCACACTCCCCAAGAGAACTTGTGGAGTAGGATAGCAAGTGAGTGTGGCGTCTAGGAGCTTCCGCCTTCCGTCGGCAGTCGGGGATTATTTGTCGTTTTTTACTCTGCATCCCGGCGGCCGGGGTTACGAGCTGGATCGTTCGACAAAAATCCGAAGACGAAAGTAGCCACAAACAAGGCAACAACAATATAAACAGCGATTTTTAAAGTCACCATAGAAATATCTCCAACGGGTGTCAAAAAGAAGCTTTCTCCCAATTTCTGCTATGCAGAAAAGATAGCTCCTTTATATTACCCAAATCTTGTCACTTTTTTGGAGGACTTCGATGATAGAGGAGAACCCTTCACTTCGCTCAGGGTGAGCTTGGCCAACCATCTTGCAGTAACCCAAATGGGGGTCTACCAAGTGTTAGGCGCTGTGTGTGGGTTGTCTAACTTGTAGATGCCTTTAACAAAGAAGTTGTGGACTAGTGACTCTTGTGACGTTGAATGACGACAGAGGTTTCCCAGTCTAGACATAAAGTAGCTTGTGCTTCAGACATCGCTGCTAGACCATAACACATTTAATTTGCAGAGAACAGGTTTGTGCGATCGGCACAGCCGTTGCCGTAGGCATCGCTAAGGTGTTTGTCATTACCCACATTTTCGTAACACTCAAATTGTAGTGAAACCCATAATCCGCCTGCAATCAGTTGCAGCGGCTCATAGCCCAAGTCCACTTAAGTGGACTAAAATCCTTTAGCAGTAGTCTTTAGACGACAGTTAATTATCGCTACGATTTCTCAGCCGGGAGTTTTGCGATATCTCTACTAATTCGGCTTTTGATTACTCTTGCAGGTAAACCTACAGCTACAGAGAAGGGAGGAATATCTTTATTAACAACTGCTCCAGCACCGATAACACTACCTTTGCCGATAGTAACGCCATCTAATACCGTTACTCCGTGCCCTAGCCAACAGTCATCCTCAATCACAATTCCCTTGCGAGTGACACCTTGGTATTTGATTGGCTCCATTGGATCTGCAAAATTGTGATTATTGGCATATATTCCTGAGTGGGCAGCAATCATACAATGCTTGCCAATTTTAATGTCTCCTGGCCCCTCAATACACACGTCCGGACCGATGAAGGTGTCATCATCAATGTGTATACAAGTGTCTTCCAAACACCCTATATCAACGTTACGCTCGATTGCTACTCCATTTCCTAAAATAACTCTATTATTTTGGTGTCCTTTTCCATCTATCCTTACACCTTTGAAAATATATACACCATTAGCAATTTCAATACAAGAAGTCCCCATAAATTCTACGCCATTTTGAATGTAAACGGAGCTGCCTATTTGGGCGAAAATACTACGATATCCAAAATTTCGTAACTTTGCTCCTAGAGCAATAGTGGGAAGCTCTCCTAACAAAGTGGTTACTAGAACTTCTTGCAAGCGTTGCCATTTTGAGGAATTTTTCTTGTGGTTCATGGCTACAGATCTCTTAATAAATTTTTGCTGGCAGTATTGAACGATTGCTCTATAAATAGCCTTATTTATGCTAATACTACTTGTCTTAGTATTGTTAACCTATAAATTTGGTTAGCAGTTACAAAAAATCCCAATATCAATATATTTAGATGGTTTTCTAAACATTGTAGATAACCAATAAGCCAAGGTTTGACTGTATGAGCAATTCTCTAAATTAAATCTTGTTTAATCTCTCAATTATTATGCAGAGTTGCCTTGGAGTGCCAGAAACATTCGTACCAGTATTCTTATAGCAAGGTACGCAATAATATTGTTTCTTTATGACCAGACCAAACTAACAAAGCAATATTAGTAGATTGCAAGGTCAAACCTTAGACTATTAAATTGTCAAATGGGAAAAGTTGTTGATTGAGACAGGCTACTATTTCGTTTTTTCGTAAAAATTGAAAAGCTTGTTACACAACTACCTATAAAGTTGTTTGCCCTAATAGTACTTTCTATTAGGCTGTTTTAGCCTTTTGAAACAACTCAGTTCAATAAGCTATTTTTCAACAAAAATACATCTAT
This sequence comes from Nostoc sp. B(2019), assembly GCF_010091925.1. GTDB lineage: Bacteria > Cyanobacteriota > Cyanobacteriia > Cyanobacteriales > Nostocaceae > Komarekiella. The sequence goes on from NZ_WVID01000003.1 coordinate 127,683, forward strand.
CTAGACTACTTTAAAGACCAATGAAAATTGCTGTCTAGCATCACAATGTAACTATTGTTGGATTTTTATAGGTGTTTTTGCCGAAATAAAACCCAATTAGGGTGGATTATCTCCCACTTCAGCCATCACATTAAAGTTAACCATCGGTGCAAACAAGTAAGCGCTTCCCCGACTGCTATGACGGCTTTCTTGCAACGAATTTCTAGAGTATGCTGCTCCAATCATGTTGCACACTGATGATTTACAGACTAACCAAATCACGCTTGTAATTACATGAATGGCTTTTAATAACAAGTTGCTTTTAACGATAACACATTTTGTTTTTAATGGATCAATCTCAAGATGTTAAGTTGACTTCAAAATTACTTATGTATAAAAAACGATAGTTAAATATTTTTTTACTCTAGCGATCGCAATTATCAATTAATTTTATACTCAAAAAGAAAAAAATATCTAGATATTCTATTTAGTGACTTAATTAGTGTCTAATTAAATACAGATGCTATTGCCTGAACCCTACTAAGTGATGTATAAACGTGAAAACCCAGATAAATTTGTATAAACAAATAATCGTGAGCGAATCAAGGCGATCGCTCACCAAGTTACAACCATATACAGTCAGCACTTACGTGTAGGTTCCTAAAATCTCATGCCACAAGTTGATGAAAAAATTCAGCGCAAAAGCTATTCAGATCCAGCGGGATCCTGGCTTGTTTTGTCTATATTTCTAGTGATGTTTAGGCAAGCAACTCACGAATTTCAGGTTACACTCAAAATGATATTTACGATACTTTTTACATCCTCGTCATCAAAAAGCCAAAATAGTAAAAGTTTTCGCTTTCGCACTACTTAATATTTGACACTTTGTAAATCACCCGATCGGATGAGCCAAGCGGGTGATGTGTGCTTGGTACTGCTCATTATAGATTTTATTTAGAGGAAACTCAGACATATCTTAATTTTTAAGAGAAGTCTACAAGACAATATAAAATACCCAAATCCAGGTATCGGTTTCAACTCACAAACTTGGTTTTAATTATGGTTTTAATTAAAGAAATTGCCCAAGAAGCTCTAAGCACCGGCTATCTAAGCGTTGTAGCCGAAGACCAGATGCGGGTGCTTATTCAAACTAATTATGACTCAGAAGACTTAGATGCCTGGATCATCTTGCAGCGAGCTGTTGTTGCAGGTGATGTTAAGCAAGAGTCGCGTCGAAAAAAAGCTTCCCTCTCTTCAAAAGGTAAAAACGCTTCATCAAATCTCAAACTTGCTTACCAAATAGCAGCAGAGATTGCTGGTGCAGCAGCTATGGCTCTGACTCTGCCAAAAAATACTAAAGATCAACCTTCATTAGGTGCATAAAAGATTACATAAATAAGCTCTTTTACTGGAATAAAATTGAACTTTAGATACTAGGCATTTCAAAGTAAAATATATTTTTCTTGGTGTTTTAGTGCCTTGGTGAACCAGCGCTGTAGGCGGGTTTCCCAACCTAGGCGACTGGGTTAGCGTAGCGTAAAGCCTTCTCTACGAGAGGCTGCGCCAACGGCATGGCTTCTCTGCGTTCGCGCAGGGGTACGCTTAGAGCGACGTTAGGAGCGTCACCCGGAGGGTGGTTAAAAAGTCAATTTTTTAACCACATTGAAAAAGTTAGTCCTGTTAAGCTTTTCCTAGGATTTATTAAAAAATAATTAAAAATTCAACTGTTGACTGAAGTAGCAATTGGCTGTTATCTACTTCAGCTAACATTCTATCGAGCTTTTGAGCTAGGTGTCTCCCCACTAGCAATTGCCAACATAAATCCCAAATAAATATCAATATTTATTTAAGTATTAAATATTACTAAATTATTAAATTTTAATATAGAAAGCACATAGCTGAGGGGAACGCATAGAACTATAAACACCCTTGGTGTAAACTATAGCAACGAGGAGAGGAATAATTCTCAATGCTTAACAAAGTCATAATATCCTCACAAACACAGTATAAAGAATTGGCAACATTGGGTAAAGACAGTAAACAATAACCTTAGCTAAACTTGGAGTTTTGCCAACCTATGCAGCCAATTCGTACATTTAACGTATCCCCTTCACTTCCGCCGCGACTCGAACCGCTGCGGCGGCTGGCACATAACTTGCACTGGGATTGGAACGTTGAAAGCAAAGATTTATTTCGCCGCTTAGACCCCGATCTATGGGAGTCTAGCCGTCATAACCCAGTATTAATGCTGGGTACTATCTCTCAAGCAAGGCTTTTGGAAGTTGTCGAAGATGAAGGCTTCCTAGCGCAAATGGATCGAGCTGACCGTCAGTTAGAAGATTATTTGCAAGAGCGCACCTGGTATCAAAAACAACGAGGACAGACGCCAAAGGAATGCTACGCATATTTTTCGGCTGAATTTGGACTTGTAGATTGTTTGCCCGTTTATTCTGGAGGTTTGGGCGTTCTGGCGGGGGATCACCTTAAATCAGCCAGTGACTTGGGGCTACCGTTAGTCGGTGTAGGTTTACTGTACCAGCAAGGCTACTTTGCCCAGTACTTAAATGCCGATGGCTGGCAACAGGAACGTTATCCAATTAACGATTTCTACAATATGCCCCTACATCTGGAGCGCAATCCCGATGGTTCAGAACTGCGGATTGCGGTAGATTATCCAGGACGTAAGGTGTACGCCAGAGTTTGGCGCGTACAGGTGGGAACTGTGCCGCTATATCTGATGGACACCAATATTGAACCCAACAAAGCTTACGACCACGACATCACAGATCAGCTGTATGGTGGCGACATTGATATGCGTATCCACCAGGAAATCATGCTGGGGATCGGTGGTGTGCAAATGCTCAAAGCTTTGGGGCTAAAAGTCACCGCCTACCACATGAATGAAGGCCACGCAGCCTTCTCTGCCTTGGAGCGTATCCGTCTTTTGATCCAAGAAGAAGGGTTGAGTTATGCCCAAGCTAAACAAGTGGTGGCTTCGAGTAATATCTTTACCACCCACACGCCAGTACCAGCAGGCATTGACTTGTTTGCTCCCGACAAAATCTTGTACTACCTGGGGTACTATGCAGACATCTTTGACTTACCCAAAGAGCAATTTTTAGGATTGGGGCGTGAAAATACAGGTGATTTATCTGGGCCTTTCAGTATGGCGGTGCTAGCTCTGAAGATGGCGACATTTTCTAACGGTGTAGCACAGCTACATGGTGTAGTGTCGCGGCAAATGTTTCAGGGGTTGTGGCAGAAAGTGCCAGTAGAAGAAGTACCAATCGCAGCAATTACCAATGGTGTTCATGCTCGTAGTTGTGTCGCCAAATCAACTCAAGAGTTGTATGACCGCTACTTGGGGCCAAATTGGTCATCAGCACCACCAGATAGCCCGTTGTGGGATCGAATGGAAGCCATTCCTGATGAAGAGTTGTGGCGCAATCATGAACGCTGCCGGCTAGACATGATTTTGTACGTGCGGGAGCATTTGGTCAAGCATTTGCGCGATCGCGGTGCTTCCCCCTCAGAAATTGTCCAAGCACAAGAAGTTTTAGATCCTTACGTTTTAACCATTGGCTTTGCCCGTCGCTTTGCCACCTACAAACGTGCTACCCTCTGGATGCGCGATTTAGAACGCATCAAGCGGATTTTACTAGGCAACAAAGATAGAAAAGTACAATTTGTGATCGCTGGGAAAGCACACCCCAAGGATATTCCAGGGAAAGAACTTATCCGCGACATCAATCACTTTATCCACGAACAACACTTAGAAAAACAGGTAGTATTTGTTCCTAATTACGACATTCACATTGCTCGGTTGATGGTAGCGGGTTGCGACATCTGGTTAAATACACCGCGTCGTCCACGGGAAGCCTCTGGTACTAGTGGCATGAAAGCAGCAATGAATGGATTGCCGAATTTAAGTGTATTAGATGGCTGGTGGGATGAAGCTGATTACGTCCGCACAGGTTGGGCGATTGGACATGGAGAAAATTACGACGATCCCAATTACCAGGATGAAGTAGAAGCAAATGCTTTCTATGATTTGCTAGAGAAGGAAGTTGCACCGCTATTTTATGAGCACCGGGATAGTGATGGTTTGCCTCGTCCGTGGGTTGCCAAAATGAAAGATGCAATTCGGTTGAATTGCCCCTTCTTTAATACAGCGCGGATGGTGGGAGAATATGCCGGGCGGGCTTATTTCCCAGCAAGCGATCGCTATCACACCCTGACAGTTGATAACTATGCCCCAGCTAAAGAACTAGCTGCTTGGAAAGCAAAATTAGGCGAACACTGGTTTAACATCAGAATCAAAGATGTTGACGTATCAGCAGCTTCGGAGATTGAAGTTAATCAAACTGTTGCCGTCAAAGCCAAGGTTGATTTGGCAACTTTGACAAATGATGATGTTCAGGTGGAGCTATATCAGGGTGCGATCGATGCCAATGGTGACATTGTGAACGCTATGCCCGTGGTGATGGATTATCAAGGAGAGGATACACAAGGATTAAGTATTTACACGGCTAATATCATTTATACCACCTCTGGTTTACAAGGATTGTCTTTGCGGGTATTGCCGAAACACCAACACCTGTCTAGTCCTTATGAACCAAGGTTGATTGCTTGGGCAGAGTAATACAATACTGAGTGTTTCTTTAATACTCAGCATTTAGCACTGATTTGGGGATGACAATGTAACCAGTGGTGCGATCGCCTAATACTAAGTTACGTTGCTCGCCCCAATACCACCAGTGTGCTGCTACATAAGCGCAGATCAAACTATCTAGTTTATCTTCAGCAGCTTTGAGAGCAGCACCAGTAGTAGGGATTTCAGGAAGAATCAAACTGCTAATGCACAAAAAAGGTTCAAGGGTGGGTAGGATATTAAAAATGTAATTGTAGAGTTTGATTAATTCTAAGCGACGCTCATTCAGGCGTCCTTTTTTATATTTAAGGATGCGTTCTAAGCCGAATAAATTAACTATTGCTGGATGCGGAAATACTTCTATTTGATATCTGCCAAGTTTTTGCACTTCAATGGTTGGTGCATGTGCAAAACCACGAGATTCTAATTCTAAGCCAAAGTTAATAGTGCGTTCTGCAAAGGCTAAATTCTGGTTAGCTGGGTAACATCCCGCGTGATATTTACCAAAGTGCTTGTGGCTGAGTTTATCAGGTAGGCGGCTCCCGGTAGTGTTGGGGATGAGAGTAGGTGCGTCTACAGCAACGATGGCTGGTTCCTTTGGTTGTATGCATGTATCGAGCCATCTGAAAATGTCTGCGATGGCTTCTTTACGATCTAGATCTAGTAGTTGCAGTTGTTTATTCGTCCATTCTAAGCAGCATAGTCCACTTGGCTGGGATTTCCACCCTAAATCAATGCCAATAAATTTCATTACCGTAAACCTAAATGTGCGTTGATTATCGCACTTTTTCTAAATTTACTAAGCAATGTCTTGTAATGTGACACATCGTCCGTAGACTGATAGTCCGTAGACACTGACAATCGGCAGATGGATAAATCGAAACAAAAGATTCTTCGTGTCTTAGGTTATCTTGTGAGGCAACGCAGAACAGAGCTAGGAATTTCACAAGAAGAACTCGGACTACGAGCTAACCTAGATCGCACATATATATCTGGAGTAGAACGGGGAGTCAGAAATCCCTCGCTAACTGCTCTGGTAAGTCTTGCTTATGGCTTAGACATCAAGGTTTCGGTTCTTCTTGAAAATTTTCAAATAGAAGTAGATAAACTTTAGATAATATTAACTTTGCTTTTTGTATTAAGCGCAATATCAGTTAGATAGGGAATCAAGGCATATCCAATACACTCTGCTAAGCGTGGTGGTACAGCATTACCAATTTGCCACATAGCTTTTTTCATACTTCCCTCAAAAATAAATGAGTCAGGAAATGTCTGTAATCTTGCCATTTCACGGGCTGAAATTACACGGTTTAAATACGGGTGAATATGAGTACCACCATGATTTTCTTTCACAGTCATACTCGGTTTTCCTGGATATTGCCGTTTGAAAGCATCGACATATTTTTCATATAAAGAACCACCCGGAGGGACTTGAGCAATACGTTCCATATATTCCGGTGAATGCTTAGTCCATTGATGATTAATCTCTGGTATTGGAGTATATGCTGGTAAATCGGAAATAGCTAACTCAATAGGTTTGTATTCTTCGGGTGATAACTGAGCCTTGGGATAGGGATTTGGCATTCCAAATCTGTTAGCAATAAAGATAGCTCTTGGTCGAATTTGTGGTACTCCATAAGCAGCAGATTCAAGAATTGCAACAGAGATATGAGGATAACCAATAGACTCAAAAGCTTCACTAATTGCTTTCCTAACATTCCCATTTTGTATTGTCAGAATCCCTGGCACATTTTCCATTACCACATACCAAGGACGTATTTCTGAGACAACACGTACAAACTCATAAAATAAACGATTACGAGGGTCTTTAGGGTCGCGTTTTCCTGCCACTGAGAAGCCTTGACATGGCGGCCCGCCCACAACAAGATGAACTTCAGGGGAGCCGATTTGTTGCAACCAATTTAGGGAAGAAAACTGTTCAATATCTCCACAGAAATGATGACATTGTGGGAAATTTCTTTTATGGGTGGCAGAAGCAATAGAGTTTTTTTCGACACTAGCCAATGGTTGGAATCCAGCTAGAACTAACCCTTGTGTTATTCCCCCTGCCCCACAAAACAAATCTACAAAAGTGTAATTAGATGTTGGTATTGGCAGAGAACCAACTTCTATGAATATCTTGTATGGGTCAGATTCATTTTTTTCTAATTCTCTTTGGATACGTTCATAACGTCCTAACTTGGGTTTCTTTTGCTTTTTGGTAGGATTATGCTCCTCCTCGTTAGGAAAAAAAGAAAGTTGTGTTACTTGCACTTGATGCTTGATATCGATATTTGCTTTAGTGTGTCTCTAGTTGCGCTTTTACCTGATTACGGAAGGTAAAGAAATGTTCACCAAAACTCAAAGCCACAAAATAATCATATAGTTAAGTGGGGTTTTTGTAGAGCGATCGCTACGAACTGCCACCAAAAACACCAACGAGTTGAGCGTAACATACCCTGCTGCCAGTAGACTGCTGGAAACAGAGGTATCTCATGACAACTCAGTCTATGTTTGATTCCGAAATCCTGTCGCTGGATAATCAATGCAGAGATGATTGCCAAATGTTAATCTCCAGGTTACTGCTAATTTCTCAGACAAGAGTTTAACTTTTGCCGAGTTTTGTATATTACAAGGTATGTAAACTACTTTTGCCAGGAGGAAATACTAATTAGTAAATCTCTGAATTTCTCAGCGGCGAGTTGACCTGGAAAATGTCAAAATTAAATGAGTTTTGCGTAGGCGCGTACTCCTACAAAAAAAGCAAGCTACGCAGGGCGTCTCTTAGAGAAGCGACTGTCGTCAGACATCGCCACTTCACATAGCGCGGATTTGAGATAACTAAGTTGAAATTTATGGGTAAGCAGCGTGTTCTTTCTGGAGTTCAACCAACGGGCAATTATCATCTAGGTAACTACTTGGGAGCCATTCGCAACTGGGTAGAAGGCCAGAGCGAATACGAAAATTACCTCTTCGTAGCAGATTTGCACGCGATTACAGTCCCACAAGTGCCATACGACTCAACACGCTTGGCATCTGATACCTACACCCTCGTTGCACTCTATTTAGCTTGTGGTCTTGATTTAAATCATTCCACCATCTTTGTACAATCCCATGTTTCCGCTCACAGTGAACTCACCTGGTTGCTTAACTGCATCACACCTCTAAACTGGCTAGAAGACATGATCCAGTTTAAGGAAAAAGCTGTCAAGCAGGGAGAAAATGTGAATGTCGGCTTGTTGGATTACCCTGTGCTGATGGCAGCTGATATTTTGCTTTACCAGGCTGATAAAGTGCCAGTGGGTGAAGACCAAAAACAGCACTTGGAACTGACACGGGATATTGCAGCTCGGTTTAATCACCAATTTGGCAAACCAGATCAGCCAGTGCTGAAGTTACCAGATCCTTTGATCCGTAAGGAAGGGGCAAGGGTGATGAGTTTGGCAGATGGTACACGCAAAATGTCAAAGTCTGATCCTTCTGATTTAAGCCGGATTAATTTGCTCGATCCACCGGATCAGATTCAATACAAAATTAAACGATGTAAAACTGATCCAATTCGTGGTCTGACTTTTGATGACCCAGAGCGCCCAGAGTGTAATAACTTGTTAACACTATATATGTTGCTTTCTGGTAAAGCCAAGGAAGAGGTAGCAGCCCAATGCCAGGATATGGGCTGGGGACAATTCAAGCCATTGTTGACAGACACGATCATTGAATCCCTCAAACCAATACAAGAAAAATATCAGACAATAACGGAGGACAAAAGCTATCTAGAGTCTGTATTGCGTGATGGACGGCAAAAAGCCCAGGCGATCGCTAACCAAACTCTGGCACAAGTGAAAGCTGCTTTGGGTTATTCTGTGCCTCTATGAGGTTTCGCTTTCTGGTGCTATATGTTATGGGTGTATCCAGAGTCAGAAATACTCAATGTTATGCTTGATACGCAAAAACCAACTTGTTTGACTGCCTTCCAAACAGCTGCTAAAGAAGGCAAATTCCTAATTACCGCCGAGGTTGCACCGCCAAAAGGTGGTAATCCAGCGCACATGATTTCAATGGCGGCGACCCTTAAGGGGAGGGTTCATGCCGTCAATATTACTGATGGTAGCCGCGCAGTGCTACGGATGTCTTCATTGATCGCTTCGGCAATTTTATTACAAAATGGGATCGAGCCAATTTGTCAGATTGCCTGCCGCGATCGCAACCGCATTGGTTTACAAGCTGACCTGATGGGCGCTCATGCCTTAGGTGTTCATAACATCCTAGCCTTGACTGGCGACCCAGTAAAAGCAGGTGATCATCCTGATGCCAAAGCCGTCTTTGATTTGGAAGCTGTACGACTACTGCAACTAATTCGCAAAATGAATCAAGGCGTTGATTGCAACGAGAAACCTTTGACTGATGGAGCACTGGAATTATTTGCTGGTGCAGCAGTAGATCCGCAATGTGCCAGTTGGTCAGGTTTACAAAGTCGATTTGAACGCAAAATCGAAGCCGGAGCGCAGTTTTTCCAAAGTCAATTGATTACAGATTTTGAGCGGCTTGAAAAGTTTATGGATAAAATAGCCGCTGGTTACAAAAAACCGATTTTGGCTGGAATTTTTCTGTTGAAATCTGCAAAAAATGCCCAGTTTATTAATAGGTGCGTTCCGGGTGTAAATATTCCCCAACACATTATTGATAGATTGGCACAGGCAAAAGATCCGCTGGAAGAAGGCATGAAAATTGCAGCGGAGCAAGTACAAATAGCACGACAATTGTGTCAAGGTGTCCACATGATGGCGGTGAAGCGAGAAGATTTGATTGCGCCAATTTTGGATTTAGCTGGAGTTGCGCCAGTTAATCAAATGGTATCAATCTAAATTAGATGAGCGATGCCTATGATGGGCTACGCCAACGCATTTTTGATCTGATTAGGGGAGGGCGATCGCTCCTTCTCCCCTTCTATTGCTAAACTAAAAAACAACCCTTACTCCTGCAAAGGTAGCCTTATGACCTCTGCAATCAATTCACCCACCGATCTCACTCCTTTCCCAGACCATACGCAGCTACCGGAATCAGACGGTACATTCGTGTTCGCAAAGCGTGCCGGAGGCAAAAACTTCCAGGAACATCCGCAAAGCATTCTACTAACAGACTCGATTAAACCAATATTGCAAAAACGTCACCCCAATGGGCAATACTGTATTGCTCAAGATAGCGGAATCTACTGGCGCATGACTGACCCACCAGAAAAAAGCGCAGAAGCACCAGATTGGTTTTATGTTGGGAATGTACCGCCTTTGCTGGATGGACAAACACGAAGGTCTTATGTACTGTGGCGAGAGTTTATTGCACCACTGATCGCTTTGGAATTTGTCTCTGGGGATGGTAGTGAAGAACGAGATAAAACTCCTTGGAAGGGGAAATTTTGGATTTATGAGCAAGTGATTCATCCAGCTTTTTATGGCATTTATGAAGTGAGTAAAGCCAGCGTGGAAGTTTATGAATTAATTGGTGGACAATATCAGTTATTAGCAGCAAATAAACGCGGGCATTATCCTATACATCCTTTAGGTGTTGAATTAGGTATATAGCAGGGAGAATATCAGAATATGGAATTACCCTAGCTGCGCTGGTGGGATTTGCAAGGTAATTTGTTGTTGACTGGTGAGGAAAGAGCAGAACAAGAACGCCAACGAGCTGATCGCCTCACGGCACAATTGCGATCGCTCGGCGTTGAACCAGAAGCATAATCCGCGAACACATCTTTATGCAGTGGAAAAGCGTTATGATCTCAAGCTAGATCGAGATAATCTGGATGATTGTAACTCGGTGCATGGGTTTAGTTGACTTTTAAGTGGTAATTAGTTCATCGGCTTTGAGCGAGAGGGTGGCAGCAAGATGAAGTGCATCCATAGCGGCTAAACCGTAGATACAGGCAATTTGATAAGCATCTTGTGTAATTTGCTCCGAGTCTGTTGCCCAATGGTTAACAGCGCTGAAGAAGGTTTCGTAAAAGTTTGTTTCGTCTTGCTGTTGGTGATAAATTGCTTTGGGTAGTACTTCTAACTTGACAAATTGGCTCGATACAAATTCCCGATTTTCGTCATTGAGAATGCTGTTGGCTCGAATGCTGGTTGAGTGAATACCCCCAAAAGCAGTGATCAGAGCCCCAGAGTCGATGTAAGTCTTCTTACGATTCACGGTATCCGCCTCGACGTTCAGCAAGCTCTTGTTCAATTTCTGCTTCGTTGAGTAATTTTATTCCAGAGGCGATCGCTCGCTGACGAATTTCCCACAGTTTCTTAGCTAAAGGCGTTTGTGGAATATATTCAGTAATGATTGCTGTTGCGTCTGATTCAGATTTCAGCCCTTCAACAAACTCCAAAACCCTTTCCTGCTTTTCGGGTGTGAGTTCTCCCCAGCGTTCAAGTAATTGTTCTTCTTTACCCATAATCCACCTCATCATAGAGTGATGGTTTTATTTTTGCCCATTTTTTCGGTGGCGATACTTTTACAGAGGCGATCGCTCCATGTAGAACCAGAAGCTTAGGTGTTTGAATAAAGCTATAGTCATAATTTAAGGTCTTAACAACTTGGCGATCATTATTACTCTTTCTTACCAAATAGGTGATGCCAAACCGTCCTCTTCCTAACTCTCTTTCTACGGTGTATTTTCCACCTTGTAATTTATCTCCAGTTCCCCAAGCCACATCTGCAACTCTCAAAATACTTACACCAATTTTCACACAATATAGTCTGGGGAGCCTGAGCCTAGGTTTGCAGAACTAATGCGTAGACGCGCAGTGGCTTGTCGTCAGACATCGCTCTTATCTTCTCACTGTATTGCTAAACTAAAAAACAACCCTTATCCAGTGCAAAGGTGGCCTTATGACCTCTGCAACTAACCCACCCACCGATCTCACCCCTTTTCCTGACCATACGCAGCTACCAGACTCCAATGGCACGTTTGTGAAAAACTGGCAAGAGCATCCCCAAAGTATCTTACTGACTGACTCGATTACACCCGTTCTCAAACAATTACATCCCGATGGTCAATATTGTATTGGTCAGGACTTAGGCATTTACTGGCGCTTGACCGATCCCCCGGAAAAAGGAGCAGAAGCACCAGATTGGTTTTTTGTACCGAATGTACCACCCTTGCTGAATGGACAAACGCGGAGGTCTTATGTATATTGGCGAGAGTATATTGCCCCGTTGATTGTTTTAGAATTCGTTTCTGGGGATGGGAATGAGGAAAAAGACAAAACCCCGTGGAAGGGTAAATTTTGGATTTATGAGCAGGTGATTCGTCCTGCCTTCTACGGTATTTATGAAGTCAAAAAAGCTAGCGTAGAAGTCTACGAATTCATTGGTGGAAAATATCAATTGTTACCAGCAAATGAGCAAGGACATTATCCGATCGCACCTATGGGAGTTGAGTTAGGCATTTGGCTAGGAGTTTATCAAAATGTGGAATTACCCTGGTTACGCTGGTGGGATTTGCAAGGTAATTTATTGTTGACTGGCGATGAAAGAGCCGAACAAGAACATCAACGAGCAGAACAAGAACGTCAACGAGCCGATCGCCTGATGGAACAATTGCGATCGCTCGGCGTTGAGCCAGAAGCCTAGGTCTTTGGCTCAAGGGTGCGTAGACGCGGAGCAGCTTGTCGTCAAACATCGTTTTATATTGGATGAACTGCTACAAAATGCTTCGTTAGTTAACTTCTAAAGCTTGATATGCGATCGCCTACTAAACTAACTTAAAATCTCAAAAAGAGGCGGCTAAAAAACAAGCATACCAAGTAATGGAATATAAAAATTATGGCTCAAATCTTAGTTGACAATTTAGACCCCATTATTCTAAAAAAGCTAGAAACTCTAGCTGAACAACACGTTAGATCTTTGCAAGAAGAATTAAAACACATTCTGCAACAAGCAGCTGAAACAGCGATGCACTATCACACTGGCGGCAATATAGAAACAGCTAGAGAAGCAGTAACACGCGCTCAAGTGAGGTATGCAGGACAAACTTTCAGTGATAGTACTGAACTCATCCGCGAGGATAGAGAACGGTGAGTCATACCATTTTGGATTTTAGATTTTAGATTTTGGATTGGGTATTACCTTCTGTCTCTAGGTTCTATAAGTTCGTCTGTCGCAATCATTTTTTAAATTGGTGTCAGTATGTTTTAGATGCAAGTATTGCCATAAAGTGGTTTGTGCCTGAAATCCACTCTGATGCAGCTCGGCAAGTAATCTTCTATGGGTAGAGAATATTTAGAGAACTAGAGAGCGATCGTCCCTCATGTCAAAAACACTGCGTAGACGCATAGCGGTGAGCCAGTGCGGTGGACGAGTTCCCCAGCATAAAGAAGCTGGCGTTAGCGTAGCGTATCCTCAGCATTCACCCGTAGGGCTTGTCGTTAGACATCGCTCGGCGTTGAACCAGAAGCATAATCTCTATTAATGTATCTTTGGAATATTTTTGCGGGTGCTGGTAAAGTTCACCCGTCTTATGCAGCAATTTAAAAACACTAGGAAGAATTAGCGTCAGTAAAAGGCACGATGATACTGGCACTCAATATTTCAAAGCCACCGCTGTACACTAGCACATTCCGTCCCTTCTTCCCCATAAAACCGAAAAGCCGAGGCTATGATGATCATTACCTCTTTTTAGCAATTACTTTAATTGAAAGTTAAATTACTAAATCAATATGACCAATAGCTATGATACGGTACGAGCACTGCGCGAGGCATTGAAGTTTTCTCCTGATAACGTACCTCTTAGGCAACACCTTGCAGATACGCTTCTCAGTCTTGGACAATTGGAAGATGCGGAGAAGGAGTACCGTCAAGCAATGCTGTTGGCGCGGGATGAACCACAGTTGAAACTTGGTTTAGCAAGAGCTTTTTACCAGCAAGGGAAGCACAATCAGTCTTTGGTGATTGTCGAAGAATTGCTAAAACACTCTAACTGTCCAGCACTAGCTTACTTACTCCATGCTCGCTTGTTGCTAAATTCAGGAGCAGTACAGCAAGCAGTGAGTCAGTATCGCAGTGCGATCGCTCTTGATGCGTCTATTGCTGATCCAAATTTTGCAGAACTCTTGGGTATTGGAGAAGATAGCCACACCCAAGATGTAGTAGAAGGCAAAGTCCGCGCTGCTAATTTTGATAACCTTGGCCTTGATGATGAAAAGCTGGAACGTCCGCAGATTTCTTTCCAAGATGTGGGAGGGATGGAGACGGTTAAAGATGAAATTCGCCTCAAGATTATTTATCCGCTGACGCAACAGGAACTTTACAAAGCTTATGGTAAAGCGATCGGCGGCGGAATTTTGATGTATGGGCCTCCCGGTTGTGGCAAAACTTACTTAGCCCGTGCAACTGCTGGCGAGATTAACTCAAACTTTATCTCTGTTGGCATTAATGATGTCCTAGATATGTGGTTGGGCAACAGTGAGCGGAATTTGCACGCCATATTTGAAGAAGCACGAGAAAATCAGCCTTGTGTAGTGTTTTTCGATGAGGTTGATGCTCTGGCTGCCAACCGTACCGATTTGCGTCAAAGTTCCAGCCGCATGGTGATTAACCAGTTTCTCTCAGAACTGGATGGAGTCAAGAGTTCTAATGAAGGGGTGTTGATTTTGGCGGCTACCAATGCCCCTTGGCATTTAGATGCAGCGTTTCGGCGTCCGGGACGCTTTGATCGCATTCTCTTTATTCCACCACCAGACGCTTCTGCTAGAGCAGCTATTTTACAGTTGCTCTGTCGTGGTAAGCCTGTAGATAAGATTGATTACGAGCAAGTTAGTAAAAAGACAGAGCATTTTTCCGGGGCTGACTTAAAAGCTGTGATCGATTTAGCAGTGGAAAAAAAACTGCAAGAAGCGATGAAAATCGGGTTTCCCAAGCCGCTGATGACGAGGGATTTAATCTCGGCAGCAGCGAACGTTAAATCTTCTACTAAAGAATGGTTCGCCACCGCTCGCAACTACGCGCTGTATGCGAATGAAGGCGGTTTGTACGATGATATTTTGAAATATTTAAAAATGTAATGGGTGTTATACACTTTGAGCGGGCAAAGCTGTTATTAGAGCAATCCCGCTATCAGATGGCGGAGGAGGAACTGCGACAAGCTGTAGCCGAGTCCCCAAATGATGCGGGAATTCATGCGGTTTTGGGGTTGTGCTTAAGTTGTCAGCAGCGATATCAGGAGGCAACACAAGAGGCAGAAGTTGCCATCGCGATCGCTCCCGATTCGCCATTTCCTCACTATATATTGGGATATATTCTCTGCGAACGCCAGCAACTTGCAGCTGCACAAAAAGCGATTCGAGAAGCAATTCAGCTCAACCCCTATCAAGCTTCTCATTTTGCTCTGCTGGCGCGATGTCATTATCAGCAAAAACAGTGGCAAGCAAGTTTAGAAGCAGCAACTAAAGGGTTATCACTAGACCCGGAAGATGTAGAGTGTTTGAATTACCGGGCCCTGTCACTGTCGCAATTGGGACGCGGAAAAGAAGCGATCGCCGCAGTCAAAGGAGCGATCGCCACTTCTCCCCAAGATGCTGCTTCTTACGCCAGCAGCGGTTGGATTCTGCTATCCCACGGTGGTAGTCAACAGAAAGCTTTGGAATATTTTCGTGAAGCATTGCACCTCAACCCCAATTTAGAATGGGCACGTCAAGGAGTTGTCGAGGCACTAAAAGCAAAAAACCCCATTTATCGGTTGATGCTGCGCTATTTCCTTTGGGGTAGTCGGCTAAATCATCGCACGCGTTGGGTATTTACTATTGGCTTATTTTTCTCCATGCGGATGTTGGTTGCCAGTTTTGTCAATGCTGGTTTGACACCCTTGGTGGCGGTGGTGGCGATCGCTTATTTGCTGTTCGTCATCTTCAGTTGGATTGCTGATCCTTTGTTTACCTTAATGCTGCGGTTTGATAAATTCGGACGCTTGGCACTTTCACCAGAGGAAATTCAACAATCTAATTGGTGGGGTGCTTGTTTTTTGAGTGCGATCGCATTTTGTATTTTATGGTTTTGCACCAAAAATCTCAGTGCTTTAATCAGTGCGATCGTATGTGGCTTGTTAATGATTCCAGTAGCGGCGACGTTTAACTGTGAGCAAGGTTGGACGAGAAAGGCAATGGTAATTTACACAATCATTTTGGCAGTTTTAGGTATTAGCACGGTAATCGGATCAATTGCCAGCCTAGCTTTTTACCAAATTGATTGGTTGTGGTTTCTGCCGATGATAGTGTTCTTTCCTGGCGTACTTCTTTCTACTTGGGTTGCGACTCTACTCACCGGAATTACGCCGAAACGTTAGAACATGACGGGAAAAAGGATAGTCTCCAATCTGTAATGACTTTCTCTCAGGACTACCAGTAATGTATTCTCCACTCTCGTTCATTCAACTACCGAACCAGAGAGTGGAGTAAGAGGCGATACCATCTCATATCGATACTCATCGCTGACAGATCCTTTGAAAAAGTCGGTATTTGTTCGTGTAGAAGTCCGCTTCATACCAAGCGCCTCGACAAGGCTAATGGACGCAATGTTACGTGTGTCTATATCTGCTGTGACAGCACTTACTCTATATTCCTTAAAAAGATGTTCAAGCACACGCGAACATCCTTCTTTTGCATAGTCTTGTCGCCAAAACAGTGGGAAAATTGTGTAAGCAATTGCTGCTGTATAGTTAGCATGTACTGTTGCTTCTAATGTCCCAACATATACACTGGACTCTCGAAGACGGATTACCCAATTTAACCAAGCCTCTTGTCTGTCTGGCGAAAGTCTTGAGGATAAGGCAAGATATCGAGTTTCCACAGTTTGTAGCGATGTGGGCGGCGACT
This sequence comes from Nostoc sp. B(2019), assembly GCF_010091925.1. GTDB lineage: Bacteria > Cyanobacteriota > Cyanobacteriia > Cyanobacteriales > Nostocaceae > Komarekiella. Next base: position 144,168 of record NZ_WVID01000003.1, read on the forward strand.
GTGGAATAAACCGGTAAAGCCTTTGATCTAGCAGTTGCTCGTAAATAGCCGAGGCGTGATCTGGGACAAGCGGCTCAAGCAACAACCGTGAAGTCTCGATAATTCGTTCGGGTGCGATTAACTTAACCATTCTTAATCCTTGATTTCACGAAACGAAGCAGCCTGAGTTAAAAAGTTATGAAGGCTATCCTCATTCTGATAAACTATGCATCATAGTCATCCAAAAAGCATAGTTGCTGATGCTTATTTGAGTGCCGACATAAGATTGTTCAACTAGTTAGCATACCTGTTTATAGCTAGCACTTAGTGACTATTAATGATCAAAATTTTTGCTTCTGTTTACGCAAATATAAGGAGAGGTGGGGATGAATGCAAGCTTAATAATGTCTAACATCCTAAGCCCACCAATTCTTTTTTTCTTTCTCGGAATGTCGGCCGTTATTTTAAAGTCGGATCTGGAAATTCCTCAACCTTTACCTAAACTGTTCTCTCTTTATCTTCTACTTGCTATTGGGTTCAAGGGAGGTGCTGAACTTGTTAAGAGTGGAATTAGTCAAGAAGTCGTACTGACGCTATTTGCAGCCATCATGATGGCTACCCTTGTGCCAATATACACGTTCTTCATTCTGAGAATCAGACTTGATTTATACAATGCGGCTGCGATCGCCGCAACTTATGGTTCTATCAGCGCAGTCACATTTATTACTGCTGGATCATTCCTCAGCGAACTTGGCATTAGTTTTAGTGGCTACATGGTAGCAGCTCTTGCCCTAATGGAATCCCCAGCCATCATTGTCGGACTGGTTTTAGTAAAAATATTTGACGTAGATAAAGATGGTGACTTTTCTTGGCCGGAAGTTCTCAAAGAAGCTTTTCTTAACAGTTCTGTTTTTCTCTTGGTTGGAAGCCTGATAATCGGTGTGCTATCAGGGGAGAAAGGCTGGAAGTTGGAAGCACCTTTTACCCAAGAAATATTTTATGGAGTTCTAACCTTCTTTTTACTGGATATGGGACTAGTAGCTGCTGGAAAAATCAAAGATCTTGGTAAAACAGGTTCGTTTTTGATCTCTTTTTCTATATTAATCCCGATATTAAACGCAACAATCGGGATACTTTTAGCAAAACTAATCGGGATGCCGCAGGGAAATGCGCTCTTATTTTCAGTTTTGTGTGCTAGTGCCTCTTACATAGCGGTTCCAGCTGCCATGAGATTAACACTTCCTGAAGCTAATCCTAGTTTGTACGTGACTAGCGCTTTAGCACTCACTTTTCCTTTTAATATCATTATTGGTATCCCTTTATACTTATACGGCATAAATTTGCTATGGAGATGAGATTATGCACTCAGTAAAAAGAATAGAAATTATCGCCAATGCTGTTGAACTGGCAAAAATATTAGACGGCTTAGATAAAGCAGGTGTGCATGGACATACTGTAATTCGGAATGTGGCAGGCAGAAGTCCGCATGGAGAAACTACAGAGCTTGACAATGTCTATGTAATTGCTTTCTGCCTACCAGATCAAGCCAAACCTGTTTTGGAAGTCATCAGACCTATCCTTAATAAGTTTGGAGGTACATGTTATCTTTCTGATGCGATAGAGATTAGATCTGTGCGGTGTGTTGCGTCTCTTTGATGATGTATCGCTGAAGCGATAGTTCACCTTGCAGGAAAATATTTATGAGTAGAATTAATGGATTTATTGGTAGGCGCGAACTTTTAAAGTTAGCTGGCTTTAGTGGAGTTGCGATCGCAGCTACAGCCATAAGTGGTGTGCCTTGGTATACTCAATCTGCTCTCGCTGCGGTTGCACAAGACACTGAGCCTGTTAGTCCTGATACAGCATTGAAAAGACTGCTGGATGGGAATCAGCGATTTGTGCAGCAAAAGCGTGAGTATCCCCATCAAACCCAAACACGTTTGCAAGAAGTTGCCCAAGCGCAGCATCCATTTGCAACCATACTTAGTTGTGCTGATTCGCGGGTATCTGCGGAAATTTTATTTGACCAAGGAATTGGCGATTTGTTCGATATTCGCATCGCTGGGAATATCGTGATACCAGAAGCGCTTGGTAGCATTGAATATGCCGCAGCATTATTAGGTACTCCCCTAATTATGGTGCTGGGTCATGAAAGATGTGGTGCAGTCACAGCATCGGTAAAGGGCGATTCACTTCCTGGTCAAATTGGCTCTTTTGTAAAGGCTATCAAACCAGCAATGGCTAAGGTAAAAGACCAACCGGGTGATCCGGTTGAAAATGCAGTCGTAGCAAATGTTCAATATCAAGTTGAAAGATTGCAAGAGAATTCAGCGCTTTTAGGTCAACTGATGCAGGCAGGTACACTGAAAATTGTAGGGGGACGTTACGATCTTGATACTGGGGAAGTAACTATCGTTTAAAAAACGGAGTTTTGAGTTCCTAGCTCTTAACTCCTAATCCCATTATCCATTACCAGCCATATCGTTCACTTCCCTCAAGCGCGAAGTCACGAACCGAGCCATCCACTTTTCTAAATAAACTCGATTAGCATTTTGCTCAGATGGATCTTTGGTATCTATAGGATGAGGCATCAGTCCTAAAATTGTCGCTGTTGTCACACAAAACATCGATTTTTGGAAACTTATGCAAATTTTTACCCGCAAATCATCTTCACCCCGAAGACCGCGACGATAAATTTCGTGCAAATATTCTGGAAGATAGTGACGCATATCCTGCATTAGCAAAGTGGGAGGAATACCTGCACCACCAATAGGTAAAGGATCGGCATACAATGCACCATACTGAAATCGACTTTGATCTGGGGAGATTTGATATGCTTGGGCATTGTATGAAACTGTGCCGTGGAAGGGAGTTCCCCGAAAGAAAATCGCTTCTACATAAGGTATTGCTGTATCTGCTAAAAAGGTTAAACCAACACTTTTGGGAATGATTTCATAGACTTTATTCTGAACTTTGACAGCGTAGGTAATTGGTTTTGATGCACTTGTTACCAACCCTACTTTAATGTGATCTACAACGTCGGGAATTGACTTAATTTTGCCTTGGTCATAGTAGTCTGATAGGGTGAGGAAAATATCAGCCATAACCTGCCAGAATTGACCTAATCCAGTGTAGTAAACAGAGACGCGCAACTGTTCTGTTAGGAAGTCTGGAAACAATTGGTTAATACCCAGAATTAAGGGATTATTTTTAAACTTAGCGTCGATAACGGCTTGTGCTCTTTCTTGAAATTCTTGTGTATCTAAATATGCATCTAGTCCACCGCCACCGTGCCACATCATTGATTTCAGGCAATACTCAGCATACTCAAAATTAATACGGTCATGCCACCAGTGGCGGAGTAATTTTTGAAAAGAAAATTCTCCATTAAAATATTTAAAAAATGGAAAAAATACTAGAAATTGATGTTCAGCTATGTAAATAAGATTTTTTGAATAGGCCTCTAAAACTACACCATAGCTTTTAAGAATCCCAACTACTTCCAGCACATTTTCTGGACTATCAGGAATTAATGCTTCCCCTTTTTGCAGCCGCTCAATGTACTCAAGTAAGGGACTATTAGCAGGCTTCTTTTTAATATTTACCATTGCCAGTTCTCCAAAAATTATAGGGATTGGGGCATGGGGCATTAGGTATTGTTAAAGAAGCGGGGGAGTAAACAGATCTTCCCTTCTGCTCCACTCTTTTGCCCCCTGCCCCCTGCCTGTTAAAAGTCTCTAATCTCCAGCCCTGATTGCCTTATCCAAGGACACCGTTGCCACTACGTTTTGTGTATTTACCATTGCTGTGATTGTTGGTTCAGTCCAACGCGATAACCAAGCTGGTTGGATACCGAAAATCACAATTAATACAGCTAAAACTAGAGCTGGGGCGCGATCGCTCCAATACACCCGTGGTAAGTTGGCAACTTGTACAGACAAACGCCCAAAAAAGGCACGGTTGAGAAGAATTAAGAAGTAAACCGCAGTTAAGCCAGTACCAATCATGCACAGCAGAGTTTGTAGTGGAAAAACGGGGAAACTACCTCGAAAAATAATGAATTCAGAAATAAATCCTACCATTCCTGGTATCCCAGCACTGGCCATGACTCCCACAATCATTAAGCTGCCAATTACCGGCAGACCCCTTTCTGGGTTCAGCAGTCCCCGGACAACTTCTAAATCCCGGCTACCAGCTTTTTTATACACAACCCCCACCAGCAAAAACAGCATTGCAGAAATCAAGCCGTGGCTAATCATTTGCATGACAGTGCCTAATATACTTAAAGGTGTACTGGCTGCTGCGGCTAAAAGCACATAGCCCATGTGTCCAATGGAACTATATGCCACCATTTTTTTCATATCAGTTTGAGCGATCGCACAGGACGCACCATATAGCACACTTACCACCGCCCAACTCGCCAACCAAGGAGCCAGGTAAGCCCAAGCTTCTGGCAATAAGTTCATGCCAAATCGCAATAAGCCGTAAGTTCCCAACTTCAACAGTACCCCAGCCAACAGCACAGAAATCGGTGTGGAGGCTTCAACGTGAGCATCTGGCAACCAAGTATGGAAGGGAACTAAAGGAATCTTAATCCCAAAGCCTACTAGAATCCCTCCTAGCAGTAAAAGCTGTGTGGCTAGAGGGAGAGTTTTAGTATTCAAAGTTGCTAATGCAAAGTTAGAACCCCCACTCAGCCAAACGATGCCGAGGAAACTGGCTAAAATCAGGATTCCTGAAACGGCAGTGTAAATAAGAAATTTCGTAGCGGCATAACCCCGCTTTTCGCCACCCCAAATAGCTATTAACAGATACAGCGGTATTAGTTCCAGTTCGTAAAACAGGAAAAATAGCAGTAAATCCTGTGCTAGAAAAGCTCCAGTCACCCCAGTACTTAGCAGTAGTATCAAAGAGTAATAAAACTTATGACGTTGAAGAGATTCATCACTGCTGTAGATAGCAATGCAAGTCAATAGTCCATTCAAAACTAGCAACGGCAAAGATAAGCCATCTACTCCCAAATTATAATTCAAGCCTAAGACCTCGATCCAGGGCAGAGACTCGGCAAACTGTTGAGTAACTTCTCCTGGATGGAACTGAGTTGCTATTACAACTGTCCACAAGAAAGTGATACTGGCAAAAACCAAAGCTAACCCACGGGCGAATTTCCCACTGATGTTAGAGGGCCAGAAACCAATTAAAGCCGCACCTAACAACGGCAGCAGAATCAAAGCACTAAGCATAAGCAGAACTAAGTAGGAAGAGGGAAGAAGGGGGAGAAGGGGAAGACTAATAACTCTTGACTCTAGCCCTTTCAAAGTGGGTAAAAAGCCCAAAAAAAATTTACCGAATTTTGGATTTTTCAGCTTCGTGTTTTAGTGTCTTGATTGACTTTTAACCACTAAGACACTGCGAAAAGTATCTAGCAAGATCCCGCAGGGTGCGTCGGCTATTAAAAAGGCAATTTATCTAGTAAACCCAATGACCAGCTAATGAAAAAACCCAGGACGCTGACGACCGCTAGGATAGTCAACATATACCCCTGGGATTGACCAGAAATGCTGTATTTTAAACCTTGCCCACTGAGAATTGTTGCAAAACCAACCAAGTTTACTAGACCGTCAACCAAGTAGCGATCGCTCCAAGCTGAAATCTTAGAAAGCAGCGCTACTACACTCACTACAGTCACTCGATAAACGCGGTCAATATAAAAATCATAACCCAATAAATCTTGCACAAATCTCCATGCCAGTATCCTAGATCTCGACCAAGCTTTATGCAGATAAACTGTAGCTCCTACAACTACGCCCATTACGGTAGAAGAAAACAACACTAGCACCACATACCAATTAATACTTTCCCAATCGGGTAACAAGTACCATTGCTGTAGCATCAGGGGTAGTAGCAGAGTCACAATCGTGAGAGACACCATTGGTAATGCCATTTGCCAACCGACTTCTGGAGTACGGCGGGTTTTCTGTTGCGGTTTCCCCCAAAAGACTAATCTAAATACTCTGGTCAAATTCAATGCTGTCAAGCCATTAACCAGTATCAAAACCCCAATTACCCAAGGGCTAATATTCACAAAGCCGTCAGCCCATGCTAGCATTGCCCAAAAGCTTCCTAGTGGTAGCAGTGTCACCATTCCCGCTGAACCGACAACAAAGGCAGTGGTGGTTGCTGGCATCCGCGACCACAGTCCGCCCATTTCTGTTAAGTCTTGGCTGCTGGTAGTGTATATTACTGACCCTGAACTCATGAATAATAGTGCTTTAGCGATCGCATGAGTTAACAACAACATCAGGGCTACACCCCCCTGCTGCAATCCCACTGCTAGAAAGACTAAACCCATATATGCACTAGTTGAATGAGATAGCGATCGCTTAATGTCAATTTGCGCTATGGATACTAGTGTTGCACCAATTGCTGTTACTGTGCCCATCACTACTAAAGCATTCAATGCGACTGGCGACAGTACTAAGAGTGGTTGCATTTTATACAGCATATAAGCACCGCCAGCTACCACCAGCGAATTCCGCATTACCGAAGCGGGGTTGGGCCCTTCCATCGCTTCATCTAACCACAAATGCAGCGGAAATTGAGCACATTTACCCGCGGGCCCCGCAATCAACGCTAACCCCAATAATGTTGATGTCATTGGGCTTAAGTTAGCTGTTTGCGCCCACTCATATAGATCAGAAAAGTTCAAACTGCCTGCTAAAGTAGAAAGCGTCACCACACCCATCAGCAACAACAAATCTCCCACCCGCTTGGTTAAAAACGCATCCCGCGCCGCAGTCACTACTAGCGGTTGAGCATACCAAAATCCTACTAGCAAGTAAGTCGAAAGCGTCAGAACTTCCAAAAGCGCATAGCTGACAAACAAAGAGTCACTAATTGCTAAGCCACTCAGCGCCGCTTCAAAAAACCCGAACAGCGCAAAAAAACGCGCCAACGACCAGTCCTTTTCCATATAACCCAGGGCATAAACTTGCGCTAACAGGCTTAACCCCGTAATTAAAACAGTTGCTCCAATACTGACTGGCGAGAGTTCCAAGGAAAAGGATAAATCTAAGTCCGCCGCTTTAAACCAGCTAATAAGTACATTTTCTGGTTCTCTGTCCCAGATATTTATAAATACCAACAGGCTATGAGCAAAAGCCAAAAGGGTCGTCAACAAGTTGAAATATACCGCAGGTCTTGGCCCTGTACGCTGAATTATCCCCATTCCCCACGGCAATGTTAAAAGTGCGCCTATCAAGCTATAAAAAGGCACCCACCAACTTGTTAAGAAGAGAAATTGATTCATTTAAATTTCCTTTAACGACTCAGTTTTGGTTTTTTTAAAACAGATTTTAAAGCACCTTTTACTAAAAAAAATAACTTGATCAAAATCCATGTTTTATTAACTATTTTTAACCTAAAATTAACTGAGTATTTTTACTTTAACTTACCCTATTAAGGTTTAATTAAATATGAATTTACATATTAAAAAGCATTTCACTTTGTTACATCACCTCCGTTTGTAAATTTATATTTCTACTTCTAGCAGAGAGCTTTATACGATATATTTGAAAAAATTATATATTTTTCACGAAGTCCTTGTTAAAACTGGAAAATTGAGGAAAGACAGAGAGAGTATGATACACAGCCCTTAAGCGTCCTTCGACAGACAGGATTAGTCTTGGTTATGAATGTCGTTTTGTAAATGTAATAAAAAAATTATAAAGCATAAGCGACTGCTCTAGGAATTGTTGAACTCCGATTAAGCAGAACCCCGCTATAAATTTTTGTTAAGTTTTTTAAAACTTTTTTATTATAAACTATTATACTGGTTTATATTGCCAAGAACGCCAAGCTTTCCTATGCTTAAATTTGGAAGCATTTTTGTAGCTTAAGATGAGCTTCCTCGTCACAATTTTCAAACCACGGTTCTGATTGGATTAATTTTGTAGGAGTTCTGCGATGCCAATTGCAGTTGGAATGATTGAAACTAAGGGCTTTCCGGCAGTAGTGGAAGCTGCTGATGCGATGGTGAAAGCCGCACGTGTAACTTTGGTAGGGTACGAAAAAATTGGTAGCGCTCGCGTCACCGTGATTGTTCGGGGAGATGTATCTGAAGTGCAAGCCTCAGTTGCGGCTGGGGTTGAAGCGGCAAGAAGAGTAAATGGTGGTGAAGTGTTATCCACTCACATCATTGCCCGTCCCCACGAGAACCTGGAATACGTCTTGCCGATTCGTTACACGGAAGCTGTGGAACAGTTCCGTACTTAAAAACTGGTTAAACAAAGTAATTAATACTCTCTGCCTTGTTGAGTGAGAATTACTTTTTTCCAGGTCTAAAAACTTTAATAAAGGATTACAACTAATGTCAATCGCAGTGGGAATGGTTGAAACGCTAGGCTTTCCAGCGGTAGTGGAAGCTGCTGATGCGATGGTAAAAGCGGCCCGCGTTACCCTGGTAGGGTACGAAAAAATCGGTAGCGGTCGGGTTACAGTGATCGTCAGAGGGGATGTTTCGGAAGTACAAGCTTCAGTAGGAGCTGGAGTTGAATCAGTGAAGCGAGTCAACGGTGGACAAGTGCTATCTACCCACATCATTGCTCGTCCTCACGAAAACTTAGAATACGTCTTGCCAATTCGTTATACCGAAGATGTAGAGCAGTTCCGTGAAAACGTCAACGCAATTCGTCCTTTCGGCAGAAGACCGTAATCTCTAATGCAAGTTGCTAAAGTTCGTGGCACAGTAGTTAGCACGCAAAAAGATCCAAGTCTTAGAGGCGTCAAGCTACTGTTGTTGCAATTAGTAGATGAAGATGGAAACATCCTGCCAGAATATGAGGTAGCAGCCGATACTGTTGGTGCAGGGGTTGATGAGTGGGTGCTTGTCAGTCGTGGCAGTGCCGCTCGTCAGGTTCTTGGTAATGAACAACGTCCATTAGATGCAGTGGTGGTGGCGATAATAGATACTATTCACGTTGAAGATCGCCTGATTTACAGCAAAAAAGACCAGTATAGATAAATGTCATTAGTCATTAGTCATTGGTGAGCTAGTGCGGTGAGTCCAGCATTACGGCGAGAAGTCTGAGCGGCAAAGCCAGCCGTTCAGAATTTTTAAACAAGGTTAGCCCGCCTTAGCTGAGTCAGCGCGGTCTTCTCTACGGGAGGCTGTGCCAAGGAAGGGGGTTTCCACGCCACTCGCTAAGAAAGCGGGAACGCTGAGAGTGAACAAGTCGGGGAACCCGGCGCCAGTCGCTACAACGGATAGCGCAGCGTAAAGCCTTCTCTTCTCTACGAGAGGCTTAGCCAATGCCAAAGGTGAACGAGCGTCGGAAACCTCCGCAACGCGGTGGCTCCCCGTGAGCGAGTGACGTTAGGAGCGTAACCTACAAGTTATTAGCTAAAGACAAATGACAAATGACAATTGACGAATGACAAATGACATACAGGAGGAATCTCGCGATGGCAGTCCGCAGCACGGCGGCACCCCCAACCCCGTGGTCAAAGAGTTTAGCTGAAGCCCAAATCCATGAAACTGCCTTTGTGCATTCATTCGCCAATCTTATTGGAGATGTACGAATAGGTGCAAATGTAATCGTCGCTCCAGGGACTACGATTAGAGCGGATGAAGGCACACCTTTTTATCTTGGTGAAAACACTAATGTTCAAGATGGTGTGGTAATTCATGGGTTGGAGCAAGGTCGAGTAATTGGCGATGACCAAAATAAATACTCGGTATGGATTGGTAAAAACACTTGCATTACCCACATGGCTCTAATTCACGGGCCAGCTTATGTTGGAGATAATTCCTTCATTGGCTTTCGCTCTACGGTATTTAATGCCAGGGTGGGTGCAGGTTGCATCGTAATGATGCACGCTTTGATCCAAGACGTAGATATTCCCCCAGGTAAGTATGTACCTTCAGGATCAATAATTACTAACCAGCAGCAAGCTGACCGCTTGCCTGATGTGCAAGAGCAAGATCAAGAATTTGCCCATCATGTAGTTGGGATTAATCAGGCACTACGAGCTGGTTATCGCTGTGCTGCGGATAGCAAATGCATAGCACCCATTCGGGATGAAATTGCTAAATCTTATACAAGTAATGGTGTTACTGTCTTAGAGTTGGAAAGGAGTAGTGAAGTGTCGAGCAATAGCTTGGGTGCAGAAACCATAGAGCAGGTACGCTATCTGCTAGAGCAAGGGTATAAGATTGGCTCGGAACATGTAGATCAAAGACGGTTCCGCACGGGTTGTTGGACGAGTTGTAAGCCGATTGAAACCAGATCAATAGGTGAAGCGATCGCTGCATTGGAAACCTGTCTGAGAGACCACAGTGGCGAATATGTTCGTTTGTTTGGCATTGACCCCAAAGGCAAACGGCGCGTATTAGAAACCATCATCCAACGCCCAGATGGCACGGTGCAAACAACTGCCACCTTTAAAGCTCCTGCGAATCGTAGCAATGGTAGCTACAACGGTAATGGTAGTGGTAATGGCAATGGCTCAGGCAGTAGCATTGGTACTGAAACCGTAGAGCAAATCCGCCAGCTATTAGCAAGTGGTTATAAAATTGGCACAGAACACGTAGATGAGCGGCGATTCCGCACTGGTTCATGGCAAAGTTGTGAGCCAATTAACTCCAGTTCTACAAATGAAGTTATTACAGCCTTGGAAGACTGTATAACCAATCATCAAGGCGAGTATGTACGTTTGATTGGCATTGACACCAAAGCCAAACGGCGGGTGTTAGAAAGCATTATTCAACGACCTAATGATCAAGCTAGCCCTTCCGGTAGCCAGAGTCAAAAATCATTCGCCAGTGCGCCATCTGCAACAGCAACGGCTATGAGTACCCGCTTGAGTTCTGAAGTAGTAGAACAACTACGGCAGTTATTGGCTGGTGGGTATAAAATTAGCATTGAACACGTAGACGGGCGGCGGTTCCGTACAGGTTCTTGGACTAGCAGTGGTCAAATTCAAGCTTCTTCTGAGAGAGAAGCGATCGCAGCACTAGAAGGACACCTCGCCGAATACCAAGGAGAATATGTACGCTTAATTGGTATTGAACCCAAAGCCAAACGGCGAGTTTTAGAAAGTATTATTCAACGACCTAATGGACAAGCTAGTACCGATAGCCAGAGTCAAAAATCATTCGCCAATGTGCCATCTGCAACAGCAACAGCAACAGCTACCAGTACCCGCTTAAATTCTGAAGTAGTAGAACAGTTACGGCAGCTATTGGCTGGTGGGCATAAAATTAGCATTGAACACGTAGACGGGCGGCGGTTCCGTACAGGTTCTTGGACTAGCAGTGGTCAAATTCAAGCTTCTTCTGAGAGAGAAGCGATCGCAGCACTAGAAGGACACCTCGCCGAATACCAAGGAGAATATGTACGCTTAATTGGTATTGACCCTAAAGCCAAGCGCCGAGTATTGGAAACAATTATCCAACGTCCATAGCAGTATTGGGTTGAAAGTGCTGAGTAATGAGTTTAGACTTTCGAGTTAGAACACTGACGCTAGTATCAAAAGCTAACTTTTCCTTGTGAAGTAGAATTTACTTAGCATTTCATTACTCACCACTGACAACTCACAATTTTTCCGACTTCCGAGGTGATAATTCTCATGTCTGTGCCGCCACTGCGCCTCAGCGACAAATTTGATTCTTATGTTAGTGGCGAGGTGACTATTCATCCAAGCGCGGTATTGGCACCTGGAGTAATACTCCAAGCAGCTACAAACAGCAAGATTATCATCGGCCCAGGGGTCTGTATTGGCATGGGATCAATTCTCCATGTCCATGAAGGAATCCTAGAGGTAGAAGCAGGAGCAAACCTAGGAGCCGGTTTTTTGATGGTTGGCAAGGGCAACATTGGAGCAAATGCTTGCATTGGTTCAGCGACAACAATTTTCAATTATTCAGTTGAACCTGGACAAGTAATTGCACCTGGTTCAATTTTGGGAGATACCAGTCGCCAGATTAGTGAAATAAAACAACCAGAATCATCAACAACCAACCCCGCTTCTACAAGTGCAGCACCACCAAAGGAAAAGGATAATAGCTTAGGAAAAGGCGAGGATACAGTAGTTTCCTCAACTAACCTCTCAGCGTCGGCTTTTGTGGATTTCAAACACAAGTCGATTTCTTTTTTTAAATCTTCCGTTACTCCTCAAAGTCAGTCTCCTCCCATGGAGGAACCTAATAATGGTACAGACTCTACCCTACGCTCATCCGCTCAAGCGTCTACACCCCTCAGCGAGAACTCTGAGCAACTTTCGCCAACTAAAAGTTCAGTGACTAACGATTCAGAACCCAGTCAGCCAGCCACAGAATCTCCTGAAAGTTTCGGGACTCAAATTTATGGGCAAGGGAGTATACAAAGACTGTTGACCACATTGTTTCCCCATAGACAATCCTTGAGTGACTCAAACTCTGACGATTAGTCAGAGTAAGTGTTAATTGTAAGTTGTCAGCCTTTTCCGTATCTTGAATTCACATGGAAACATCTAATCAACGGTTTATGAACCCCACCCAGGCAGCGCATAGTCACGAAACCTTCGAGGACACTGCTTTGGGTTTAGTTTCTACCCAAAGTTTTCCAGCGATAGTTGGCACAGCGGACATGATGCTGAAATCAGCTGGAGTTCACTTAGTTGGATATGAAAAAATAGGTGGCGGACATTGTACTGCGATCGTCCGGGGTGGGATTGCTGACGTTCGGCTTGCCGTAGAATCTGGTGTTCAAACTGCCGAACAGTTTGGCCAGTTAGTCTCTAGCTTGGTGATTCCCCGACCCTATCCTAACTTAGAGGTAGTTCTGCCAATTACCAACCGTCTCACTCAATTAATGCGAGAGGGTAATTACAGCCGTCTGAGTCATCAAGCAATCGGTTTGGTAGAAACGCGGGGATTTCCGGCGATGGTAGGCGCATGTGATGCCATGCTCAAAGCTGCTGATGTCCATTTGGCGGCGTATGAAAAAATCGGTGCGGGTTTGTGTACAGCCATTATTCGTGGTTCCGTAGCAAATGTTGCAGTAGCAGTAGAAGCAGGGATGTACGAGGCAGAACGCATTGGGGAGTTGAATGCGGTGATGGTAATTCCTCGACCACTGGATGAAATGGAGCAAACCTTGCCACTGGCAAGTTGTTGGATAGAAGAACGTCAACCGTTAAAGTTGCCCATCAATATTAAAGAACAAGTTGGCGAAAGAGAGATGGTAGGTTTGCCAGATTTAGCTCAGCTACCTGCAAAAATTCAAGAAGAATTATGGAATGATGAATGATGAATTATGAATCATGAATTGTAAGCAATCCTCATTCAATATTCAACATTCATCTTTAACTGGAAGGCATCTTACGCTTTGCTTGTTGTTCTGATAATAACTTCTCCAGTCCATAAGTCAAATACCTTTCTTTTAATAGCATTAATAGATTTTTATCTATACAAAGACTCGTAACTTCGTATGAGCAACGCTGTATCAATTGCAAGTGTTCAGTAATACTAGTTTTATATCTACAAATTGCTATTAGCTATTAGAGGAGAATCTCTCTTGAACCAAGCGACGCTGCACCAGTTGAAGGTGTTCGAGGCGGCGGCACGGCACAGTAGCTTTACTCGTGCAGCTGAGGAATTGTTTCTCACCCAACCTACCGTCTCCATGCAGATCAAGCAACTTACGAAATCGGTAGGGTTGCCACTATTTGAGCAAGTGGGGAAACGCTTGTATTTGACTGAGGCAGGACGAGAATTATTTGCTACTTGTCGGCAGATTTTTGATACCATAGCCCAGTTTGAAATGAAAGTGGCTGATTTAAAAGGGCTAAAACAGGGACAATTACGCTTAGCTGTGATTACGACAGCAAAGTATTTTATACCGCGTTTGTTAGGGCCATTTTGCCAACTTTACCCAGGTATTGATATCTCGCTGCAAGTAACTAACCACGAACGAATTTTAGAAAGGATGAGTAGTAATTTGGACGACTTGTATATTATGAGTCAAGTTCCAGAAAATTTAGATGTGAATTTTGAGCCATTTTTAGAAAATCCTTTGGTGGTTTTTGCACCAAATAATCATCCACTGGCTAAGGAAAAAAACATTCCCATACAACGTCTATCCAATGAACCTTTTATTATGCGGGAACCTGGCTCAGGAACCCGGCGTGCTGTCCAAAACCTCTTTGATGAACATGGGATAACAGTAAAAGTTAAGTTGGAATTGGGAAGTAACGAAGCAATTAAACAAGCGATCGCAGGTGGTTTAGGAATATCCGTTTTATCTCGCCATACTTTAATGCCAGATACGGCAGAGTTATGCATTTTGGATGTACAATACTTTCCCATTAAGCGAGATTGGTTCATGGTTTACCCAGGTGGTAAACAGTTATCTATCGTCGCTCGTGCCTATTATGAGTATCTACTAGATGCAGCAAAGAAAATTGTAGCGTTAAACACTACTGTTACTAGTGATGTGGTGGAGCAAACTCACGCATGAACTAAGGTGATATACATTTAGTTTGCATTAGTCGGGATAGGGGGAGATAAATAAATTAAAAATTAAAAATTTCAGATTTTTAATTTTTAATTTTCAATTCCCCGCAGGGGTTGACGGTTAGGCCAGGAAACATTGACAATTAACCAGCAGAACCATTAAAAATTGGGAAAAACTGGCAGTGGTTAACCCGGAAATACCATCTTGGCGCAAAGTAATACAAAGCCAGATTGTAGCTGTTACAGTGTATACTGATAAAGCTCTAGTTACACGACGGAGTGTAGTATCTTTAACAGGACTCGAACGGGAATTAGTCATTAGCTCGTTGCCAGTGACTATAGAAACTGATTCTGTCAGGGTTAGCGGTGTAGGTACAGTGGGGGTGCGCTTGCTAGGAGTAAGCAGCGATCGCATTTACACTACCGAACCTGTAGCAGAGCGAGTGGCACAGTTAACAAGGCAAATTCAGCAACTAGAAGCAGAAAAACGCCACCTACAAGCTCAAGTAGACGCTTTAGTATTACAGTCTAATTTTATCGAAGGCTTACGTCAAAAAACAGAAGAAACCTTTTCACAGAGTCTTGCACGAAAAAATCTCAGCCTCAGCGAAACTTTAGATTTTTTGAACTTTCTCGGAAGCCAGTATAGCGAGTATGCGATCGCATCTGGGGAGTGCAAAACCCAACAGCAAGAATTAGACAAGCAATTACAAGCACTCCGCAGCTCGTTGCAAAAAATTCAAACACCACATCCTAAAGAAAGTTTGAACTTGGTTGTGGCGGTTGAAGTTGCAAGCGAAGGCGAATTTGAGCTAGAGCTTTCCTACGTGGTGAATCGCGCTAGTTGGACTCCTTTTTATGACTTGCGCTTTAGTACTACTAGCGATATCGTGCATCTAAGCTATCTTGCAGAAGTCACTCAAAGCAGTGGCGAAGATTGGATTGACGTGGCTCTCACTCTTTCTACAGCTAAACCAGGATTGGGTACACTTCCACCCAAACTTGAACCCTGGTATATCGGTACTCTAACCCCACAAATAGCACGACGACGATATGATGTCCGTCCAGCATTGCCTACCATAGCAGCTCAGGCTGCTCCTGCTGGTGAAGGAAATGAGCAAGAACAAGATGAAATTGCGCCAGAAACTAGTCTTATTCCAGCCGAAACCGTTGTAGCGGAAATATCTAAAGAAGGTAGTGTAGTTAGCTTTAAACTGAATGGTGGCGGTAATATTCCCAGTGATGCCACACCCCATAAAACTACAATTTTCAACGATGACTACCCTTGTAGCTTCGATTATGTCGCAATGCCACGCTTGGTAAGCTTTGCTTATCTTCAAGCTAATGTGAAAAATAGTCCCAACGGCGCAACTCTGTTACCAGGCAAAGCGAATATTTTCCGCGATAATGTCTTTGTTGGCACAACTAAGTTAGAGAATATTGCACCAGGACAAGAGTTCAAACTTAACTTAGGGATTGACGAAGGTTTGAAAATTGAGCGTAACTTAGTTGAGCGTCAGGTAGATAAAAGATTAATTAGCAACCAGCGCCGGACTACTTATGGTTATCGGTTGGTAATTACTAATTTGCTTAACAAAGAAACAAATCTCAAACTAACTGAACAATTACCAGTTAGCCGCACCGAGCAAATTAAGGTGCGCCTCATCCGCAGTAACCCCCAAATTCAATTGGGTGAAATGGGGATTTTAGAATGGCAGTTAACTCTTCCACCACAGGAAGGACGAGAAATATATTACCAGTTTGCCGTTGAACATCCGCCTGAATTAACGGTGATTGGGTTAGATATATAGAATCGAGGCTAAAGTTATTGTTCAAACTTTTATTAAAATTCCTCAAATATTGTAAGTGTAATTGCTAATAAAACTACTTACCTTTAAGAGGGAATAGCAAATGAATTTACTGGTTCGAGAAGCACAACCAAATGATGCTGAGGCGATTGTTGGCATTTTGAACCCGATCATTGAAACCGATATGTACACTGCGTTTGATACGCCGCTCACAGTTGATGCCGAACTAGAATATATTTTGAATTTTCCTCAGCGTGGGGTGTTCCATATCGCTGTAAATTCTTCAGATCAGCAGGTGGTTGGATTTCAAACTCTCGAACCATTTGCAACCTACACACATGCATTTGACCATGTGGGAATCATTGCAACATTTGTTGATCTCTCATACCGAAGACAAGGCATTGGCAAAAGTTTGTCTGAGGCTACATTTAAGAGCGCTTGCAGCAAGGGATATGAAAAGATATTTACCTATGTTCGCGCCGATAACTCAGACGCCTTAGCTAGTTATCTTAGACTTGGTTTCAATGTAGTCGGGACGGCGAAAAAACACGCCAAAATCAAAGGAACGTATATGGACGAGATCATCATCGAACGGTTTTTGTAGTTAGCGTCTACATTCCTCACTGCTACGTTAAACTAATAGCACTGAGACATTTGCTGCCATGTCTGTCGCCCAAGATTTAGAAACCCCAGAAGATGTTATATTTCCCCCTGGGGATTTATATAGTGACGAACCGCCTTTGGAAAGTGACTTGCATCGGTTACAAATGACGCTGCTCATTCAATGCCTTGAGTGGTTGTGGCGAAATCGTAATGACTTCTATGCATCTGGCAATATTACAATTTACTACAGTCCACGCCAGCGCAAATCAGAATATTTCCGAGGCCCAGATTTTTTTGTAGTGCTGGGGACTGAACACCAACCCCGTAAAAGTTGGGTTGTCTGGGAAGAAGATGGTAAGTATCCCAATGTGATTATAGAACTGCTATCAGATTCCACAGTAGCAACTGACAAAGGCTTGAAAAAACAAATTTACCAAGATACCTTTCGCACACCAGAATACTTTTGGTTCGATCCTAATAATTTAGAATTCGCTGGGTTTGTTTTACTAGCTGGTAAGTATCAACCGCTAGAACCCAATCCCCAAGGTTGGTTGTGGAGCCAGCAGCTAGAGTTATACTTGGGTGTTTATCAACAAAATTTACGCTTTTTCACTCCTGAAGGAGAACTAGTTCTGACACCGGAAGAAGTTGCACAACAGGAAACGCAGCGGGCTGAACAAGAAAAACAGCGGGCTGAACAAGAAAAACAACGCAGCGATCGCTTGGCGGCTAAACTGCAAGAATTAGGAATTGATCCAGATACAGTTTAGCTTTTACAATATCTTACTTTTGCCTGTTGATGCTGATACTACGGATCTTCAGGAAAAACCCATTTTGGCGGTTCCGTTATTCTTTTCCGCAGACGTTCTTCAGCAATTCGCAGCATTTCGTCTAAGGACGTTTCTTCAACGAATTTTACAGTTGCCTCTTTAAATTCGATATTGGGGCATTTATCCCCCAAAACGCAACCGTTAACACAGGCTTCAGCGCAGTTAATCTTCTGCTCCACAGTAAACTCCTCCTCTCTAGTTAGGAGGTTTTTCTACCCTCCAGATAAATTTTACCTTGCCATTTGCCATCCTATTGGTCTATGTATTTACCATTTAAATAAAAGTCCTTAATAATTAGACTTCTGGCGGCATTCGGAAAAAAGAAATTTAATCCCTTTAAGTCTTCTCCCACTTTATACAAAAGTAGCTTTTATATAAGGTCTATTCCACTACTGCTACGCTAACCATAATATATACAATGTTTTGCTGAAAAGGGCGCTCATGTCGGAACTCTTTGCTACTACTGGAACCATCGCCGCGATCGCTACTGCTGTTGTTCCTCAACAGGGTAGCGTTGGTATTGTGCGGGTATCTGGTTCTCAAGCAATGGCGATCGCCCAAACTCTGTTTCACACACCTGGGCGGCAAATTTGGGAAACTCACCGGATTCTCTACGGTTACATCCGCCATCCTCAAACGCAACAATTGGTGGATGAAGCCTTGTTGCTGATTATGAAAGCACCCCGTTCTTACACTCGTGAAGATGTTGTAGAATTCCATTGCCACGGGGGGATTATGGCAGTGCAACAGGTTTTGCAGCTGTGTTTGGAACAAGGAGCAAGACTAGCCCAACCGGGAGAATTTACCCTCCGCGCCTTTTTAAATGGGCGATTGGATTTAACGCAAGCTGAAAGTATTGCCGATTTGGTGGGAGCGCGATCGCCCCAAGCTGCTCAAACGGCCTTAGCTGGTTTACAGGGAAAATTAGCTCATCCGATCCGACAGTTACGCGCCAACTGTTTGGATGTTTTGGCAGAAATCGAAGCTCGGATAGATTTTGAGGAAGATCTACACCCGCTGGATGATAAAGCAATCATATCAGAAATCGACAAAATTGCCGCAGAAATCACTAGGCTACTGGCAACCAAAGACAAAGGCGAACTACTACGTACAGGCTTGAAAGTCGCAATTGTTGGGCGTCCGAACGTTGGCAAGTCGAGCTTATTGAATGCTTGGAGCCAGAGCGATCGCGCCATTGTCACCGATTTACCTGGGACAACCCGCGATGTTGTCGAATCTCAGCTAGTGGTTGGGGGAATTCCTGTGCAAGTGCTAGATACAGCGGGGATCCGGGAAACAGCAGACCAAGTAGAAAAAATTGGGGTTGAGCGATCGCGTCGTGCCGCCAGTGCAGCCGATTTAGTACTTTTGACCATCGACGCCTCAGAAGGTTGGACGCAAGGCGATCAAGAAATTTACGAACAAGTACACCACCGTCCATTAATTCTTGTGATCAATAAAATCGACCTTGTAGAGACAGGAACCATAGCATCTTTGAAATATCCCAACATAATTAATCAAGTTGTCACCACAGCAGCAGCACAAAATCAAGGTGTTGATACTTTAGAAACAGCAATTTTAGAAATAGTTCAATCTGGAAAAGTTCAAGCGGCTGATATGGATTTAGCGATTAATCAAAGACAAGCAGCAGCGTTAACTCAAGCTAAAATTTCTTTAAAACAGGTACAAGCAACAATTACTGAACAACTACCCCTTGATTTCTGGACAATTGACTTACGCGGTGCAATTCAGGCATTAGGAGAAATCACAGGTGAGGAAGTTACGGAATCAGTACTTGGCAGGATTTTTAGTAGGTTCTGTATTGGAAAATAAACATATATTTTTGCACAATTGCAAATTTTATTTAATATTCAGAATATAATGCTTGATGAGATTACAGTTCAAGTTATTGGTTGTTTTGAAGCAGGAGTTATTACGGTCATTGCATTTACTGGTGTTGGGATGTTAGATGGTGGATTTACGATAGAATTACCAACCGAAATGATTCCGGCAAACTTAAGAATGCCAAATAGCGAGTTTATAGTAGTTCGTGATAGACAAAGTGGAGAGTTTACGCAGTTGTTTCAAAAGACTAATTTGAATAATATATAACTTGGTGAAGTTAACAGAATGTCTTTTATTAATGATATTAAAAATGCTAATGCGTTAATAGTGGGAGCTAGCCGAGGCATTGGTTTAGGTTTTGTTAAAAAATTGCTACAAGATGACAGAATTGACAAAGTTTATGCAACTTATCGTCAACCAAAATCAGCCTGTGAGTTAATAGCTCTTGCAGGCGAGTATTCAGAGCGATTAACTTGTTTGTCGATGGATATTACTGACGAGTTGCAAATTGCTGAAGCTATTCAAAAAATACGTACCCAAATTAACAAGTTGCATTTGGTAGTCAACTGTGTAGGATTTCTGCATGAGGGTAGTTTGCAACCTGAAAAAAGTTTAAGACAACTCAATTCAGAAAATTTGTTGCGCTACTTCCAAATCAATAGTATTGGTGCTGTCTTACTTGCTAAACACCTATTACCCTTGTTTCGCCATAGCGATGGCTCCAGGGCTGTGGTAAGCACAGAACGCAGCGTTTTTGCCCATATTTCTGCTAAACTAGGCAGTATTGGCGATAACCAACTTGGTGGATGGTATGGCTATCGTGCTTCCAAAGCTGCACTTAACATGTTTATGCGAACGGCAGCAATTGAGTATAAAAGAAGCTGCCCTAAAACATTGGTAGTGATATTACATCCTGGTACAACGGATACATGCCTTTCTCGTCCGTTTCAGGCGAATGTACCTGCGGAAAAATTATTCTCAGTAGAGCGTACTGTTGACCAATTACTAGCTGTCATTGAACAACTTCAAGAAGGTGATAGCGGTAACTTTTTCTCGTGGGATGGTAGTAAATTACCTTGGTAACTACGTTACGCTGGTGCTAATGAAACCTACGTTATTTATAATCAAAGCCTATGAAGTTTTTTGTTCCAGCAGCCAAGGATGATGTTAAGGCGGAGCAGGTGTATGGCGCTATTGCTAAGTCTGTCCAAGCACCAATAACCGAAAAGCGGATTTGGAAGTTGTGCTGGCGTGACAGCGGAACAGATATAGAATGCGAGGTAGGGAAACCTTTACCATCTTCTTATCAAACAGGGAAAGAGCTAGTTCTAGCAATCTTTGACTGTGAAAACAACTATTATAAAATTTGTACTCTTACCCGTGGAGGAGTTAAGGGAGAGCCTATTTTGGTTGGAAAAAACTCTCAGTCCTCAGCAATCTATTTTTCTGATAATGTAAATAACTAACTCTGCATTTATACAGGTGAACCGCATCATACCAGTTATGCTGAAAAAGGCGATCGCACTATTAAAGTGTACCTAATTAAACGGTTTGAGAGTTTGGATTCCATGATTTTTTACCTAACCTAAGATTGACTGGAATGATAGCTAATTGCGCTGATAGCATTGATAAAGACTAGTCAAACCGAATTTTTAAAATATGAAGACTATCAAGCTGGAATTATCGCCTGAATTAGAGCAGAAATTACGCGAAAGCATCGCAAATCGTGACGCTGAAAGCATCCGAAAATTATTAGCTGACGCATTCGCGCCAACCGTAGAGGCGTTGCTATGGCAAACACATAATCAGCAGAATTATGACGACTTTGAAGCAGTTGCAGATCAGTTAGCTGACCAGTTTGCAGCATGTGTTGGGCTAAATACACCTGTACTGTCAGATTATGCAGTGAGTCGTGAGAGTATTTACGAGGATCATCCTTAACAGTGGTGTACCTGGTAGACACTAACGTCTTGCTGCGTTTTGTCGATCGAGTAAGTATTCAAGTACTAGAGCGCTAAGAACTGGGAAACTCTAACTCAACACTTCCCTGGACTAACTGCACTGTTTGGGATGGTAAATGTCGCTCCAGCCAATGCTCCAAATCAGTTAGCACCTCTTGGTAATTCAGGTCACTCTGAATCTCGTGATAAGCCCCTGGATACTCGATTCGCAGTTTATCTGAGCAGGTTAACTGCTGATAAAAGATGTCGCTTCCCGCAGGTAAAGCTACCCTATCTGCTCCACCGTGGAGAATTAATAAGGGTAATTGCCAATCAGTGGCGTGAGCATTAATCCAGTCAACTGTCGCAAAGAATTCTGTAGCTAGACGGGCCGTAGCACGGGTATGTCGCAGAGTATCCTGAGCATAAGCGGCTAAAATCTGCTGATCTCGTGAAGCAGCACTTATGTCAATGCCCGTATTTAGGGAGAAATGCGGCCACACCCGTGATAGCATCTTTCCTATGAGCACCCGCAAAGGTGAAACCCCAACTTTACCTAGGGTTGGCGCTAAGGCGATCGCACCTTGCAATGTAGATGCATCCTTGGGATAACGCAAAACATAATCTAAGACAATTACTGCACCTAAGCTATGACCCAAAAGAAAAATTGGGTATCCTGGCTGCTGAATTTGAATCAACTGTATAAAAGCTCGCAGATCTTCCCGAAATTCATTCCAAGCGTTGATATAGCCTCGCCGGCCAGGTGAGCGTCCATGACCGCGCAAGTCCAAGGCATAGACAGCATATTTGAGAGGTATCAAATGTTGAACGATGTTACTGTAAAGTCCGCTGTGTCCTCCCAGTCCATGTACAACGGCTAATACTCCCCTCACCTTACCCTCTGGACACCAGCTTTGGTAATATAAGTCAAGTCCCCCTATACCTTTGAATGTGCCTTCTCTACAAGACGCTACCAGAGCACTGTGGTCAAGCATAAAAGTGAATTTTTTACGTTTTTTCCCAGCCAGCTACTAGTCCATCAAGGTATATTGTAGGTAAAATAACCTCCAGCTATGGGAGGAATTACAGATAATTTGAGTTAGATAAGACAGTTCTATTGCTTTTATATAACTGTAGGTTGGTTAATAATATGGCATCAAGAACTATGATTTATTTATAAATTCAAGGAGGGTTTTATCAAAAGTTCCTCTAGTGAATCTGTTCCAGAAGACCTAGCTGATGGTGTAACTTCCCAAATTCATCCGGTTCAAAAAGCAGCCAATTTGACATCCAACCAGCAGCAGGAAGATAGAACACAATTAGAAACCTTACCGCCCTTAACTACCGCAAGCATCAAGCGAGTACAAGAAGGTGTGGCTGCGGCTAGCGATCGCGCGATTCGCCAGACGATTGAAGAAACTCTAAATGGGTTGGAAGCTATTAACCAAGGGTATCAGGAACCCAGAGCTAAGCCTTGGTTGCGTCGTTTTGTAATGCGATCGCTCATCCATTCATTTTTCCGAGTGCGGGTTGAAGACTTTGAAAGAATACCCCAAGAACCTGCAATCTTAGCAGTCAACCATCTCCACCACATCGATCCATTGCTGCTACTGGCTGAACTCCCCACCCAACCCTACTATTACATCCTAGGTGATGCCCGCACCCTTTATAACAAGTGGTGGAAGCGCCTCGTCCTCAAATTTGCAGGAGGTGTCATTCCTTTAGAACGAGTGTGGAAAGAAGAACTCGCCGTCATCGCAGCGGCTAAATCAGGACGACAAGACCTTGTGGATCTAGCTACAGCAATTGAACAAACTGTGAGTACAGGGGAAGACATACACACACTGCGACAGATCGACCGCATTGTTGTAGCAATTTTGACTCGTGGCGATGGGATGGTTCTGTTTCCCGAAGGACGGCTAGGAAATACTGAGGGTAACTTACATCTTCCCCTGAAGCGAGGAACTGTAATTTACGCCTTACGGAGTGGTGTAGCGATCGTCCCTTTAGCGCTGATCGGAACTCATGACCTATATCTAGGAAAAGAGTTAACTATTCGGGTAGGTGAGCCGTTACGTTTTTCTCAAACTACCAGACCGAAACGACAGGAAGTAGAAACAGCTTTAAACGCCTTGCAGAACGCAATGCTTACTCTGTTACCAAAAGACTATCAAGAGCCAACAGGAACTAAGCTATTTCGTCATTTCTTCAATCACATGCTTTGGTAAAAAATTACTTTTCTAAAAAGTTTGTAACTTTAAAATTTGATGTTCCCTCCCAACAGTGGTTCAAAAAGGCATTCACCTGAGCATCAACTGAATCAGCTAATTCTCTGGATGCATTAAACTGGACTGCTGTCACAATGTACTCAAAAATAATCACAAATTGCTTCTGGGGTGAAATTCTCTCAACCACAATCGTTTCACCTACTTTAGGAATTTGAGGTAAATTCACCGCAAATGTTTCAATTTTCGGTTTATCTAAGGGATTTTTGAAATTGAAGTATTTACAGTAAACAAGAATTTTCACTTGAGCAAACCACTAATAACACTATAGATAATCAAAATTCTCCTTTTTCATTTCCCTGAATTGGAAAATTGTGAATATTATTATAGGTTATTAAACAATATTTACCAGCTTATTTACCTCGCCACAGCCGTTGTAATACATGAAAAATCCTGACAAATATCTCTTCTAGCCAGAGCATAAAACTGTCAAGCCATTCTAAAAGCTGCTCTAAGGGGTGTTTCTCATAGCCCATTAACGTTGCTGTGGTTTCTATCCAATCTGGCTTAGCTTCCATTTGGGTGCTTTGACGAAGCCGCTGGAAAACGTCTCCTTTGGGATTCTCACTTTTAGATTGGGAAATCCCGTCTTGAGTTTGTTTTGCAAGGATAATTTTTCCCGATGTTTTCTGAGTTGAGGTGAGATTACGGGTGTCTTTTTTCTTTTGCACCGATCCAGATTCAGTTTTTGGCGGCACAACTTTCTTAGACACAGGCATCTCTGGTGATACACTTGAAGCCAGTATAGGATTTAGCCTTTGAGGTACTGTAACTGGCTTATCAGCAACAGTTTTAGACTCACCAAATAAATCACTCAACTTCAGCCAAGGATCTGTTGGTAAATCCTGGTTATGTAACTGAGAGCTTTTAGGTAAAGTTTTTAGACGCCGATGGGGTAATGGTTTATTTTGTAATTCTCTAACATTGCCGTTTGACTCAAGTTTTTTACCTGCGCTAACACCAAAAAAGTAATTGAGTGCGGCCTCAATTAAAGCCTGAAAATTCAGAGTATGACTTTCCAAACCATCAACACTTACCGCGATTTCTCCTCTAGCAGCTAACCGCTCTTTACCATAGAGAAATATGTTTAACTGTGTTTGGGCTACTTGGATAATTTCCCGGCTGCGTTGTTGCACAGGTACTACAGCCTTCGCTTCTAACTTGGCAAAAGATGTATCTAGGAATGTCAGCAATTTACTCTTATTAATTAAATTTAAACCTTCCGATGTTCCTTCAGGAAGACACTGAATTTTGCTTGTACTTTTACCAGTGAGCTTTGCTAGTAAACGGTCAATTTCTGGTAATAAAACATTTTCTTTTTTGACTTTACCTAACCGCCAATAAGACCAGTAATTAGCAACTTCGCTAATAATTTTATCTTCTAATTTTGCCTGCTGCTGCGATGTCAAAATATCTAGAATTTCATTATCGGCGGTAACAAGTACCAAATTGCGATTCAGTAAATTTGTGGCAATTCCCCGTACGACTGGAAAATGGCACTTGAGAGCATTCTTTGACTGTGAGGGCTTAAGACTCCCTGCTAGATTATCTGAAATAGTTAAGGATTGAGGAGGATTAGCGTTAGTTGTAGATTTATGATAAATAACTTTTCCCCACAAAGTCCCCAAAAATGCCAAGGGGTTTAAATATGCGGTTGAGGAAGTAGCAGTAAGCTCTTGAGATGATAAATTTTGGACTGCTCCTAATACGTGCTGGATGGGGGTGTCAACAGTTAGGTGTGTTTCTGCTGACAAATCGGTATCATTTGGTTGTAACTTTAGCCTAGTTTGTGGTTCTTTGGTATGTAGCGTTTTTCCATCTGTTTCAGATGACTGGAACAGTAGATATACTGAGTAAAATAGTGTCTCTACACTCCACTTAGTGGCAACTTGCAAATGCCGAAAGGTGTTTTCCCACTGTTGTGTCACCCGCCGAGATTGCTGGTGAACAAAGTTAAATAGTCTGCTTTGATAATGACCAGAAGAACCAGAAGACATGGTAGTGATTTGTTAGTTTAAGTCTTGTTTAATTGTGAGACTCCCGCCAACCAATAAAAACGACAAACTGTTAATTATTGTAAGTGCCTTCATCTTAGCGAAAATATGACCCCTTCTGTCTCTCAATCTCATACTAAATTCATCTTGGAAACAATAGAGAAACTGCGCTCTTGTTGCCAAGTTAATGTTCTGTCTAATTGGTTATACCAAGAACATGACCAAGTTATTACTGATATTGCCACATCTGATTTATCTGTTTGGCAAATTGCCCCACTAAATATTAAAGAACACATTGCTTGGACAGGTGGAAAAAAAGTGCTGTGGCTGGTGCAAAGATTGGTGGTTCCCCAAGATTTACAGGGTTATCCTTTAGCAGGGTTATCTTTGCGGCTGGCGCTAGTTTGGTGGGCAGACTATGCTGAAATTTATGTAAATGGAGAGTTAGCGCTGGAGGGAGATTTATTTGATTGCTCACCCAGAGTGCTTCTCAGTCGGGGAGTGACGCCAGGAGAAGAATTTACTGTTGCTTTGCGGTTGGTAAGTCCGGGACATTGTGATGGTGCTTTAGTGCGATCGCTCCTTGTATATGAATCTACTGATGATAATAATCCTGATCCGGGTTTTGTGGCTGATGAATTGGCAGTAATCCAACTTTATTTAGAAAAGTTTGCGCCGGAGAGGTTGGATGAGTTGGCCGCGGTGGTGGAGGAGGTAACGAACCGCCAAGACGCCAAGGGCGCAGAGGAAGAGAAAGAAGAGTTAGTAAAATCATTCTTGCTCCTACGCCAAAAGCTAATTCAATTCAAAATCGCTCGACTGAGCGAAGTCGAAGTCCAAAATCTAAAATCCAAAATCTATTTATTAGGTCATGCTCATTTAGATTTAGCATGGCTCTGGCCTGTAAATGAAACTTGGAATGCAGCACAAAGCACTTTTGAATCAGTTTTGAAATTGCAAGAAGATTTTCCTGAGTTAATTTTCTGTCATTCGACTCCGGCGCTTTATGCTTGGATTGAAAAACATTGCCCGGATTTGTTTAGGGCAATTCAAGAGGCGGTAGCCGCTGGACGTTGGGAAGTTATCGGTGGAATGTGGGTTGAACCGGAACTCAACTTAATTGCTGGTGAATCGATCGCCCGTCAACTATTGTATGGTCAGCGCTACATCCAGGAAAAGTTTGGTAAGCTTTCAAATATTGTCTGGGTTCCAGATACTTTTGGTTTTTGTGCAACTCTGCCGCAGTTTTTTGCTAATGCTGGTGTTGAGTATTTTGTCACGCAAAAGTTGCGGTGGAACGACACTACTAAGTTTGATTATGGTGCTTTTTGGTGGCGATCGCCTGATGGTAGTGAAGTATTTAGTTTGATGTCTGCACCCATCGGTGAAGGTATCGACCCCGTTAAAATGGCATCCTACGCTCTTGAATGGCAAACCCAAACAGGTTTATCAGAATCCCTCTGGCTCCCCGGTGTCGGCGATCACGGCGGCGGCCCCACCCGTGATATGCTAGAAACCGCCCAACGCTGGCAAAAGTCGCCTTTATTCCCAGACCTAGAATTTACGACGGCTGAAAAGTATCTACAGCAAATCAATAAAGAAGGCACAAGGCAGGAGGCACAAGGCAGTAGTTATGATGCTCCCCCTTCCTCCCCTGCTTCCCCTGCTCCCCCTTCCTTCCCCACTTGGAATGACGAACTATATCTAGAATTCCATCGCGGTTGCTACACTACCCACGCGGATCAAAAACGTTGGAATCGTCGTTGTGAAGGGTTGTTGTATCAAGCAGAACTATTTGCTACTTTGGCAAGTGTAAGCTGTGGTGTGACATATCCTAAAGCAGAAATCGAAGCAGCTTGGAAGCAGGTATTATTTAACCAGTTTCACGATATTTTGCCTGGTTCTTCAATTACCCAAGTTTATACAGATGCACTGCCTGAATGGCAGCAAGTGGAACAAGTCGGAACGAAGATATTACATGAGTCACTTTTAGCGATCGCATCTCACATTACCTTACCAGAACCACAAAAACCCAATAGTTTACCTATTTTCGTTTTCAATTCTCTCAATTGGCAGCGTTCTGAGGTAATCTCTGTCTCCTTGCCCACATCAGCAACAGCTACCCAAGAATGGCAGATTTACGATATTTCTGGAAAACAGCTTGCATCTCAGTTGTCTGAACCATTAACGCTACTATTTTTCGCAGGCGACATTCCACCCGTAGGCTACCGTATATTCTGGCTTTCCCCTACTCCCTCACTCCCCCCTTCCCCCACTCCCCCCCTCCCCCCAAACTGGGTTCTGGAAAATGAATTTCTACAGGTTGTCGTCAATCCTGACACAGGAGATTTATCAAGTGTTTTTGATAAAACTTATCAACGAGAAATTTTGAGTAGTGCAGGGAATCAACTGCAAGCTTTTAAAGACAGTGGTCAATATTGGGATGCTTGGAATATTGACCCCAATTATGCCCAGCATCCCTTACCTCCAACAAATCTGATATCTATTCAGTGGCTAGAACAAGGCCCTGTGCAAAGTCGTATGCGCGTGGTGCGTCAGTTGGGTGAATCGGAATTTTGCCAAGACTATATCTTACAAGCTGGTTCACCTCTGCTAAAAATTGCCTCCACAGTTAATTGGCAAGAAAGTCAAGTATTAGTGAAAGCTGCTTTTCCTTTGAACCTTGAAGCAGACTTCGCTACCTATGAGATTCCCTGTGGCGCTATTCGTCGCCCAACCAAACCCCAAACTCCAGCAGAACAAGCAAAATGGGAAGTCCCCGCCTTACGTTGGGCTGATTTGACTGGGCACACACAAACAGATGCAGATATCTACGGTATTAGTTTGCTAAATGATTGTAAATACGGTTACGATAGCCAACCGAATCAACTACGCCTCACATTACTACGCAGCCCTAATTGGCCTGATCCAAAGGCTGACAAAGGCTTTCACGAGTTTACTTATGCCTTGTATCCTCATGCTGGTAGTTGGGAATCAGCTCACACAGTACGGCGTGGATATGAATTGAATATACCATTGCAAGTCATGTTAAATCAGTTTGGTGAAAATTCACATCCAAATTCTCCCCTCTCCGCGAGCAAAGAGGGGTTAGGGGGGAGGTTCCTAGATTTATCATCTGAAAATCTCATCTTGATGGCACTTAAACCATCTGAAGATGATCCACAGCAGTTAATTCTGCGGTGTTACGAATGTCACGGAGAAACAGCCGAGTTATCTTTGCAAAGTGATTTAAAGTTGAGTCTTAAAGAGACAGTAGATTTGTTAGAACGTTCCTCTAGCGCCACTACTGAATTCTCATCTGAGCAACAAATCTTGACGATACAACCCTGGAAGATCGCTAGTTTCAAGGTGATAACTAGCAACTAATCCCAAGCTTGGATGAGCAACTAGTCTTGAATCTTGAGTTTTTAACTCTTGAACGCCAGTCGCCTCAAGTCGGGAAACCCGACGACACTTGCTTCAACGCGGGGAACCCGCGCAACGCAGTGTCTCCCCACGGCGCTGGCTACCCTTGACTATTGACCCTCTTAGTCTTCGTGGTCGTCAAACGGATCGTTCAATTGCTTGCTAGGAGGGCCAAAAGAAGTATAGATTGCCAGTCCGGTGATGGCAACTACCACAGAAGCTACAGAAATGCTAAGAACTATTGCGGGTTCCATAATTTAGGGATAGATTATGAGTGCTATTCTTATAGAATATTACAGAAGATTAAAAAAAGCTTTGGCAAGTAATCTTAGGTGAACTATGGCACAACGGACTAGGTTGGGAGATATCCTGAAGCCCCTGAATTCTGAGTATGGAAAGGTGGCTCCAGGTTGGGGCACTACACCTGTAATGGCTGTTTTTATTTTGCTATTTTTCGTGTTTCTGCTGATTATTCTGCAACTTTACAATAAATCACTGTTGGTTCAGGATGTGCTTGTCGATTGGCGGAGTTTAGGCGGCTAACTGATACAAAGCGATTAAGCTTAGCTAACAAGTTAACCTACACCCGGCTCGTCCGGGTTTTTTTATCAGTTTTTAATTGTCTATGATTTGTCACTGAGTACTAACTATTGACTAAACTACAAATGTGGGTTTTTGGGTAATTTTAAAGTTTACAGGAGAAAAAAATGAATATATTTGGTATTGGTCTGCCAGAAATGGCTGTAATTATGGTAGTGGCGTTGTTAATCTTCGGCCCCAAGAAATTGCCAGAGATTGGGCGTAGTGTGGGTAAAACTATTCGCAGTTTTCAAGATGCTTCTAAGGAGTTTCAAAACGAGTTTCAAAAAGAAGCAGAACAGTTGGAACAAGTTGTAAAGACTACTGCTGAGTTGGAACCTAAGCAACTTGAGGCTGTTAAATCGGAGCAGGATACTGCTGGTTCTTCCCAAGCTAGCTAGGAGAGTGCTGCATATCGATTGATTCTAGGCAAAATGTCAGAAGGTGTTACGAAACCAGCTATGGTAATTCCCCAACTAATCGTCGGGTTGGGGAATCCAGACTCTAAATATAACCAAACACGCCATAATATTGGCTTTGCTGCTGTGGATGCTCTCTCCCGTTCATGGCACATTCCCATAACAGAAAATCGCAAATTTCAAGGGGAGTACGGCGAAGGAATCGCACCAGGTGGAGGTAAAATCCGCTTGCTGAAACCGTTGACTTATATGAATCGTTCAGGTCAGTCAATACAAGCAGTAACTAGTTGGTATAAATTACCTTCAGAGTCAGTACTGGTGATTTATGATGATATGGATTTGCCCTTGGGAAAAACTCGCCTGCGCTTGTCTGGTTCGGCTGGGGGACACAACGGTATGAAAAGTGCGATCGCCCATCTTAGCACCCAAAACTTCCCCCGTTTGCGAATCGGCATTGGTAAACCAAAAGGTGCAGCTAATAGCGACAACTCCGAAACTGTGTCCCATGTACTGGGACGATTTTCCATTGCCGAAACTCAACTTATGTCTCTTGTACTTCAATTCGTGGCTGAGTGTATAGAACTAAGCCTCAAACAGGGAGTGGAAAAGGCTATGAATCTTTGTAATAGCCGCACCATCGATAATTCTGAGTCTTAGAGGTGGGTGAATGCTACTCTATTAGTTTGATAAAAGAAGCTAAATGGTGTTTTAAGGCGTTTATTTTGGTTGATGGGCAGCGATTTTAAGCTACTCTATCTAACCAGAATAAAAATCTTAACGCACCTTGCATAGGGAGAGCATTTCACCGACACCCCAATAAGGGGTGCGGCACATTTTGATTAATTTTTGTAAGAATAATGGCAACGCGCTGTTACTTGTTTTAGAACTATCTTCTCAAGCAACGCCAGTACCAAACCAAATAGCTTTATTTAAAGCGTCGTTTGCGTCTAGCTGCCACTGCCTTACGTTTGCGCTTTTCTATCGGTGTTTCAAAGTGCCGATGATATTTTACGTCGGCTAGTATACCAGCTTTGGAAACCTGGCGTTTAAACCGACGCAAAGCTGAGTCTATTCCTTCGTTCTCTCCTAGAACCACTTGGGTCATTCTTACCTTGTCCTCATCATCAATAGTTTCCATTGTAATAGTAGCCTCAAACTTAGCCAAACTCCCCTAGGCTAAAGCCCAAATTAAGAGGAAATTCATCCGGTTGAGGCTGCTTATCGTTCATGAAATTAGTACTTAGCTACAAATTAATGCTAGTGTTCATCACACTCTCAGCGGCAGCAGAGAAGATAGAAAAATTATAATACTAAATTTTACTGAATGTCCTACATTGCGGATAATCAAAGTATATTGACTACTAATGAACACAAGAAAACTCTAATATTTCCGCTTATTTTAAAAGTTGATTCTGCCCTCATTTAGTAATTTATATCCAGCTGCTAATGCGGTGAAAGCAACAAAGAAATTCCACAAGCTAGTTGGTCTCAAAATTACCCCACCACTCAAGAAAACTAGTACTATGCCAACACCAAGCAAAATCCATCCAAGGTTACTAGCTTCTCTACGGAAAAATACTAGTATCAGACTGCCTGCCATAGTTGCTAAAACTGAGACAGTCGCAGGTAAGCTGCGAGAAAAAATTGTGTAGTAGCCACTAACAAAGATGATGTTTTGACCGAAGAAGTAGATACCAGTGAGAATTAGAATTAAACCTATGAGTTTAATTAACAGCCTGCTCATAACATTTTTGCGTTTTTTAGGGGCTGGACTTTGTAGTCAAAATTATACTGGCATTTTTAAATTTATACTTGATATTACGTAAATGTTATTTTATTTAATCTGGTAATTCAGGACTGAGGACTAAAGAAAGAGCTAGTTGATAGAGCTGACGACGCGGAAGGGAAGTCATTTTTGCTAATTGACGGCTAGCTTGCGATCGCGATATTCCCTGATTAATCAATTGTTGTAATTCGGCTTTCAATTCCTCTGGAGTCAGTAAAAGTTGAGTCGGTGGGTTTCCCGCCACCACTAAGGTATATTCGCCTTGGGGTTCGCGTTGGCTGTAATGGGCGATCGCCTCAGCAATTGTTCCCCGCCAAAATTCCTCAAACAATTTAGTTAACTCCCGCCCTAACACGATTTGGCGATCGCTTCCCCAAACCTCTGCTAAGTCTTGCAAAGTTTCTCGCAAACGATGGGGCGATTCGTAGAAAATTAATGTGCGAGATTCTGTTTGCAGAGCTTCTAAATGTTCTTGTCGTTGTTGAGCTTTTGGTGGCAAAAAGCCTTCAAAGACAAACCGATCAGTTGGTAGCCCCGCTGCACTCAAAGCAGTAATAGCAGCACTAGCTCCAGGAATAGGAACTACTGGTATATTCGCCTCAATACAGGCTTTCACCAATTCATATCCAGGATCGGAAATTCCTGGCATTCCCGCATCACTGACAAGAGCGATCGCTTTGGCATTACCCAACTGCTCTAATAAATCCGGGATGCGGCTGTTACGATTATGTTCGTGATAGCTCACCTGGGGTGTCTTAATTTGAAAATGCTGTAATAGCTTCCCTGTATGACGGGTGTCTTCCGCAGCAATCAGATCCACAGTTTGCAAAATCCGTACAGCCCGAAATGTCATATCTTCCAGGTTGCCAATTGGTGTCCCGACGACGTAAAGTGTTCCTGGTTTTGGATCGGTCTGCATGAGCGAGAAATTGGGAGAGTGGGAGAGTGGAGGGCAGAGGGGCAGGGGAGCAGGGGGGGATAAAATAACTTTTGACTAATGACTAATGACTAATGACAAATCTTTTTACGGTTTATTTGTAGGTTTAGTAACCTTAGATTTGATTTATCTTGCTGACTCTGCTCCTATGAATAATCAGAAGATTGTTGCTGCTGACTATACTTTAGCAGCAGGTGGCCCAGCCACAAACGCAGCTGTTACTTTCGGTTATTTAGGTAATCAAGCTAAGGTTTTGGGTGTGGTGGGTTTTCACCCGATGACGCAACTAATTCGCCAAGATTTGGCAAATTACAAAGTTGCGATCGCTGATCTCGATTCCAGCACTACTACAGCACCGCCCGTCTCTTCTATCATTGTCACCCAAGCTACAGGTGAACGGGCTGTAGTTTCGATCAATGCTGTCAAAACTCAAATTAGTGGCGCATCTATCCCAGTAAATATTTTACAAAATGTCGATATTGTGCTTATTGATGGGCATCAAATGACAATTGGAGGTGCGATCGCCCAAATGGCTAAAGCTAAGAATATCCCAGTGGCGATCGATGGTGGGAGTTGGAAACCTGGATTTGAGCAAGTTCTGCCTTTTGTTGATTACGCTGTTTGTTCTGCTAATTTTTATCCTCCCAATTGCCAAACTCAGGAAGACGTTTTTGCCTACCTCCACGCCTTTGGCATTCCTCATATTGCCATTACCCACGGGGAAAAACCAATTCAGTACTTGAGTTGCGATCAAACTGGCAATTTAGATGTGCCACATGTCCAAGCAGTTGATACGCTGGGGGCTGGAGATATTTTCCACGGTGCTTTTTGCAACTATATTTTAAGAGAAAGTTTTACCGATGCACTAGCACAAGCAGCTAATATCGCCGCTGATTCTTGTCAATTTTTCGGCACGCGTCGCTGGATGGATTCAAAGTAGGGGCGCATAGCCATGCATTAGTCTCAACTTAAGGTAAATCAGGAGGAAAATTCCCAAGTTATCCAATACTTCTTGGATAAGTATTGTTCACCTATAATATGTCTGGGAAAAGGGTAAAGGGTAAATTAAAACCCTTTCCCTTTTCCCCTTAACCAAAAAGTATTAATGGCAATTTCCGTGACCGCTCTTCACAACTGTCTGTCTCTGATGGAGTTTCTCTAATCACAGACGGCGAAATGACTGTTTCTATCGCTTTGAATACTAACTCTGCTTTTAATGTTGGCGTTATCAAGGAGAAATCTTTTAGCAGCACCAATTTTTGCGAACAAACTTCTGAGTGAACAATTATCACTTTACCTTGCTTTTGTTCTTAACCGAGAAGTATTGCCAAGTTATTCTCACAAGTTTCATGAAAAAATCACGAGTTTTATGACAAACATCGCGAGTTTCATGAAAAAATCACGAGTTTTATGACAAACATCGCGAGTTTCATGAAAAAAATCACGAGTTTTATGACAAACATCACGAGTTTCATGAAAAAATCACGAGTTTTATGACAAACATCACGAGTTTCATGAAAAATCACTCTGTTTTAGCAACGAAATACAAAATGTAGCTCTGAGCTTAAGTTGATACCAATGACAGCCGTGTGTCCCTACTCAAGTTATACATAGTTAAGTTAGATAAGGCTAAATTAATGAAAGACTTACAAGAAATATTAGCGATCGCTCTTGATGTCGGTTTGGGGGCAGCAAATATACTGCGGTCTTACTACCACGAAACTGCAAAAAATTCTAACTTAGAAGTGCAATATAAACATAATGAGCCTGTCACAGTTGCAGATATAGCTGTAAGCCAATACATTTTGGAAAGATTACAAGCGGCCTTGGGTAATGAAGAATTTGCCTATATCAGCGAAGAAACCTATCAATCGCAATTGGGTGGGGACACTCCTGAGTGGGTATGGATCATTGACCCTTTAGATGGTACGCGAGACTTTATTGAAAAAACTGGAGATTATGCGATTCATATTGCTTTAGTAAACAAGACACGCCCAGTACTAGCAGTAGTAGCAGTACCCGAAGCAGAAAAATTGTACTACGCCACAAAAGGTGGAGGTACATTTGTGCAAACCCGTGATGCATCTATTCCCTTAAATGTTTCGTCAAGCAAACGAGTTGAAGATTTAACCTTAGTTGTTAGTCGTTCTCACCGCAATGAACGATTAAATTACTTACTACAACACCTACCGTGTCAAAATCAGAAATCTGTTGGCAGTGTAGGGTGCAAAATTGCCACCATCGTTGAACAACAGGCCGATGTCTACATTTCTCTTTCCGGTAAGTCTGCTCCTAAAGACTGGGATATAGCCGCTCCAGAATTAATTCTGACGGAAGCTGGGGGTAAATTTACTCACTTCGATGGCACTCCACTGCAATACAACACTGGTGATATCAATCAGTGGGGTGGTTTACTTGCTAGCACCAGCCAGCATCACGAGATGTTATGTCAAAAAGCAGAAAAGGCTTTAGCACAGTTTACACATAGCTAGAGCCTGGGCAATTTCCGTGCAAATGCGCTTTTATGACATTAGTTCATGGTAAGATTACCAACACACTCATAAAAAACATAACTTCTTAGATCCTTCGGTTTCAGATTCAGCCTCATTTTCAAGTTGAAGACTTTTAGGCGATCGCTAGCCACATATTTGCATTTAACAATCCAAATAGAGCAGGCGACACGAACCCATTATTGGCAGTTTATAAAAGCTGTCCTAAAAGTTTTATTCTTGAAAGCTACTCCGTATGAGTTGCTCATTTGAGCCTGTGCTATACTTATGGATATAAGGATTATTTTCGGTTGAGTAACTCGTTTTGATTTCTAAAAAGCGTCTCTCCGAATTTAACTCTCTACACTCTCTGAATTCGGAGACATTCTATGTCAATTTACGTGGGAAACCTGTCATATCAGGTTACAGAAGAGGACTTAAAGCGAGCTTTTGCAGAGTACGGAACAGTGAATCGCGTTCAATTACCCACTGATCGGGAAACAGGCCGTCCCCGTGGGTTTGCCTTTGTAGAAATGGAAACAGATACACAAGAACAAGCTGCCATTGAAGCACTGGATGGTGCTGAGTGGATGGGACGTGATTTGAAAGTAAACAAAGCTAAACCCCGTGAAGAAAGAAGTAATTCCTCTCGTGGTAGCTGGGGCGGTAATAATGCCCGCCGCAACCGTTACTAAGTCCTTATACTAAAAAATTCACATCTAGAGTCTCCAGCAGATGAAGCCAAAGGCTCATATCTGCTGGAATATTTTATTTTGTCCCTAGCCTTAAACTATTCATCCACATAAGGAGGAATGAGAATGACGCAAGTAGTTTTGGGGGAGAATGAGGGTATTGAATCAGCTTTGCGAAGATTTAAGCGGGAAGTATCTAAAGCCGGAATTTTCCAGGATATGAGGAAAAAGCGTCATTTTGAGACGCCAATAGAAAAAGAGAAGCGTAAAGCAATTGCTAGGCACAAGCAACGTCGGAACCAACGTTCTCGCTACAGTTAACTCAAGTCCCAGCAAATTTACCTTTCGATTTGACATCCGGCCAGCATCTCTTCAGAATTCCATCTCACTTCTTTTATATTTTTAGACCACACTCTTACATTCCTCTGTGCGGCCCTGTCTTGGAAAGTCCTGAGCGTTGGCTTTTGCCGCTCAGATTTCTTTTTGCGTCAGATAAAAAAGATGTGGTTCATTTACCTGAAAGTACCTAACTGACGGTTTTGCATAGTAAAACCTCTTAGAGGTCTTTTGATTCAGCCAACTAGGCGGACACTATGTAAGCCGTCGAATTTACGTTAACTGAGGTAAGAACCGCTATATCAATTTAAGTAAAATTAACTAATGCAGACGTATCTTTCTGTATACCTATAGAGTTATAATCTTTGGCTATAGATTTTCAGAAAAAATGCTGCGACTGTACCATCTTTTACTAGCTTCTATTTTATTTGTTTTAATACCTCTGGGAGCAAAGTTGATTCTCCCTTACTTTTCTACTACTAAAGTGGCACAACCCTCAGCCGTGGTAGAGCCTCCTAGCCCTAGTGAGGGAAATATCTGGAAGAAAATCTTGGGAAACACTGCTGCTCCAACTGGCTGGCAAGTCGCTGCTTGTGAGGGAAATGCGCCCTTGTTGTGTGTCTCTTCTAAAGAAGAACTTTTAGGTACGGTTGAGATCGGAGTTTACCCGCTAGCGAACAATCAGGATTTTCAAAAAAAGCTACTAGCAGCGGGTATTTCACCTAGTTCTGAGGTGGAATACCAAAGTCCCAAGTACCAAACCCAAGTATTAACAGCACTTAAGGCTTGGATTGCAGACTATTACACTTTTTTATTAAAAGATCGTCAGAGTAGTTATGGAAAGCAGATAGTTTTTTCAGTTTATCCGACACAACCAGTACCTATTGGTAAGCTTCAGGGAATCCGCTATGGGTTTACTGGACTCAAACAACAAGGTGGAGTACAAGAGCAACATATTAGTCATGCTGCGTTTGATGGTACTACACTTTACGTAATTACCACTGCCTTTGATCCAGGTTCGCAAACAGGTAGGTTTGAGAAACTAGAAAATTTGGCGATTTTTCAACCTTACTTATATGCGATCGCAGCGGATCTGCGTTTGCCCCAATAGCACCTTGTCCTAATGGCTAAAAATATACTGAAATAAAAATAGATTTCCATGCGTACTGGTGAACCCAGAAAGTGTACGCAGTTCATGAGGACGATTGGCAAATTAATCAGGAATGTTACGCCTCGACATTTCATCACCGATTTGCAAAGCAGATATACTCAATCTAGCTGTGCCAATTTATCTTGGCGAGGTTTTATCCATGACTCAGCCTTCCTTCGATAAGTCTAATAGCAATAGCGCTACCACTAGCTCTGTTGCTCGCCCAGACAAAGCTGCTAAGAGTAATTCCCAGAGTAGACTTGATAGGCGTATGACAAAACTCAATAGTT
Source organism: Nostoc sp. B(2019) (assembly GCF_010091925.1). Lineage (GTDB taxonomy): Bacteria > Cyanobacteriota > Cyanobacteriia > Cyanobacteriales > Nostocaceae > Komarekiella. Next base: position 182,050 of record NZ_WVID01000003.1, read on the forward strand.
CCGCAAGCCGTTCAGAGTCTCTTTTGCCTCAGCAGCAATGGAGCTTGAAGTCTAAAGCAACCGTTTGGGCGATCGCTCTGACTATGCTCCCGGTGGTGACAGTTGGGATAGCTAGCTACCTTGGTAGTCAATCCATTACTAGACAGCTCACCCAAGCTAGACTTACAAGTAGTAAGACAGATCTTAAAGAAGTTGAACTTGCGCTCAACAAACATAGTTCATCCCTATTACTTGAGACTGGGATGATAGCTGTAGCAGCAGGAGCGATCGCTGCTTTCCTGACAAATCGTGCCACTCGTCAAGTTCAGTCTGCTGCCGAGATTTCTACTGCTTTAGTGAATAGACTACGACGAGAAGAAGTGGGAACTCGGACTCGCGCTGCTGGCCAAGATGAACTGGTCGCGCTACAGGCAAATATTAACTTGCTACAAGAGCAGTTGCCAGAGATGATCTGGAAACAAGAAGCTGAAGCCGAGCGCTCCCAGCTATTAATGAACATTACTCGTCGCATTCAGGAAGCACTCTCTGAAGAAGATGTCCTGAGAACAACCGTTGAACAAGTTCGCGAAGCTTTCAAAATAGACCGCGTAGTAATTTTTCGCTTTGACGACCGTGGGAGTGGAACGTTTGTAGAAGAATCAGTAGCACCCGGTTTACCAAAAACTTTGTGGGCGACCGTCTCAGATCCTTGTTTTGAAGAGGGATATGTCGAACAGTACCGACAAGGGCGTGTCCGAGCGATCGATGATATTTATCAAGCTAACCTTCAAGATTGTCATATCGGGTTATTGGAGCGATTTGCAGTCAAAGCAAATCTCATCGCACCCATCCTCAAAGATAACCAGCTATTCAGCTTGCTAATAGGACATCAGTGCTCTGGGCCCCGTTTTTGGCAACAATCTGAGATTAATTTGTTCGCCCAAATCGCTACGCAAGTAGGATTTGCTCTCAACCATGTAAGGCTTGTAGAAAAGATAGATATCAGAGCCGACCAAGCCCAATTAATTACCGATATTACCAGGCGAATTCGGCGATCGCTCAACGAAGAAGATGTACTTAAAATCACCGTTGACGAAATCCGCAAAGCAATTAGTACTGACCGAGTGCTAGTCTATGGCTTTGACTCCAACTGGTATGGGACTGTTGTTGCCGAAGCAGTGCTTCCAGGTTTTCCTAAAGCATTACGGGCTAACATCAAAGACCCTTGTTTTGCAGAAGGCTATGTTGAACAATATCAAGCAGGTCGAGTTCGAGCAACCAACAACATTTATGAAGCAGGACTAAGCGCTTGTCATATTAGCCAACTCGAACCCTTTGCGGTGAAAGCAAATCTGGTTGCACCCATTCTCAAAGATGACCAGTTATTTGGTTTACTGGTTGCCCATCAGTGTTCTGCGCCTAGGGAGTGGCGGCAGTTTGAAATTGATCTATTTTCTCAGTTAGCTATGCAGGTGGGATTTGCCCTTGATCATGCCAGACTGCTGCAACGCATTGATGCTGAAGGAATGCAAACCCATTTGATTGCAGATATTACTAGGCGAATTCGGCGATCGCTCAACGAAGAAGATGTACTTAAAACCACAGTTGACGAAATCCGCAAAGCAATCAGTACTGACCGAGTACTAATCTATAGCTTTGATCCCAATTGGTATGGCACAGTTATAGCCGAATCAGTACTTCCAGGCTTTCCTAAAGCATTGCGAGCCAAAATCAATGACCCTTGTTTTGCTGAAGGCTATGTTGAACAATATCAAGCAGGTCGAGTCCGGGCAACCAACAACATTTATGAAGCAGGACTAAGTGCTTGTCACATCAGCCAACTCGAACCCTTTGCGGTGAAGGCGAATCTGGTTGCACCCATTCTCAAAGATGACCAGTTATTTGGTTTACTGATTGCCCATCAGTGTTCTGCACCTAGGGAGTGGCAGCAGTCTGAGATTGATTTGCTCGCTCAGTTAGCCATGCAAGTGGGATTTGCCCTTGACCATGCTAGGCTCCTAGACCAGGTAGAACACGCATATCAATCTGTTGAATCCGCTTTTTACGAGCAGCAACAACAAAAAGAAGCACTCCAGCATCAAGTATCAGAACTACTGAGGGATAGTGAAACTGTTGTCGAAACTCTCTCCTCTGAGACACTTAGCCAGATGGAGTCTGTGACATCTGCCTACAATCAAATTCAAGCATTGGCTAATTCGGCTCAAGAAATGCTCCTCTGTCTCCAACAAGCTGAACGCCAAGAGCAGCGACTCAATCACACGTTAAAAGACGGGCAGGAGGTCATGAACCAGATTGGAGACAGTATTTGGGCAATTCGAGCAACAGTTATAGAAGCTGCCGCAAGAGTTAAGCGCTTAGACCAGCCTTCCCAAAAGCTCTTGCAAGGAGTGAGCCTGCTCGGTCAGGTGGCATCACAGATCAAATTCCATGTCATGAAAATTGCCCTGGAAGCAACCCGTACTGGCGGAGCAGGTGGAGATGCTTCTATCGCGGAAAAAGTCCTTTACCTGGCGCAGCAATTAGATGCCGACATTGCAGAAATCCAATCCCTAGTAGCAGAAATTCACACAGCAAATAACGAAATCGTAACGTTAATGGAGACTGGAAAAGAACAGGCGATCGCCGGGACTAAAGGAGCCGCAGAAACTCAGCAAAAACTTAATCAAATCAACGCCATTACTAGCCAAGTGAATGCACTAATTGAGGAACTAACTCAAGCATCTACAAACCAAGTAGAAACTTCAACCGCTGCCAGCCAATCTATTCTAGAAGTTGCGAGTATCGCTAATCAGACATCAGAACAAGCTGTAGCAGTAGCTAAGTCCCTGGCTAAGTTGACAGCAATTGCGCAACAACAGGAGGGTGGAGATTAGAGGTAGGGGGAGCGGAGGAGCAGCACTTTTTCAAAAAGACACTGCAACCCGAAAACCGAGAAGGTTTCCCCGACCGTCTTGAGGATTCCAACTGCGATAAGCAGACCGACATAGCCTCAAAGAATTTTTCCAAGAACCACCTCGAACCAAACGAGACTGACCGCCATCGTCAGATAACCAAACACTACTATCAAAGGGTGCGCCTTCATAATTGTCATGCCAGTGATCAGCGCACCACTCCCATACATTGCCATGCATATCGTATAACCCAAAGGCATTTGCTGGAAAACTTCCGACTAAGCTTGTTTGGCCATAATTCGTCCCTTGGGAGCCAGCACTGTAGATATTGTTGTTATAGTTTGCCAAGCTGGGGGTGAGAGTTTCACCAAAATGAAAGGGGGTAGTGGTTCTGGCACGACAAGCATATTCCCACTCGGCTTCGCTCGGAAGCCGATAGGCTCGTCCTGTTTTCTGAGACAATCGCGCACAAAACTCTACTGCATCGTCCCAAGAAACTTGCTCCACTGGATGGTTTATCCCTTTAAAATTAGCCGGCTCAGGATCGAGATCGCGGTTGATTGGTGGAAGCAGTGCAACTGCTCGCCATTGTGCTTGGGTAACTGGAAACTTACCCATGAAAAAGGATTGGACTGTTACAGAATGCTGTGGACTTTCAGAATCAAATCGTTCTAGTTCATAGTCTGGAGAACCCATAAGGAACTGCCCCCCAGGAATAGATACCATCGCTAAGGTGATCTCATTACCTAGATCTTCAATAAAGTGTTGAGTAAAGCCACGAGTACGGTTGATGTCATAGGTAGCTGTGGAGGCAAACGATTGTTTTAAAGAGACAGTAGCTATCTCAAACTCAAATTGTTGCACAGGTAAGATTGTCGTCTCAAACTCAAATAAATCGAGATCGAATTGCCCAAGTATTGAGTTGAGGTTTGACGATGGAGGTGATGAAGACGAGAGTAGCAGCGAGGATGATAGCGGTAACACGGTTGTAATTGCAGTGAGTGCTTGCAATGCTTCAACTGCTGAAGGGTAGCGCAAAGTATAGTTATTGGACACCATTGTGTCTAGAATATCGGCAAAGCGATCGCTAACCCGTACACACTCACGCCAAAGGGGTTGACCAGTCCGAGAATCTTCGTCCAGAAGATAGGGAGGAATTCCTGTCAAGGCTTCAATGCCCATCATTCCTAGAGCGTAGACATCACTGCATAAGCGAGGTTTACCTCTGGCTTGCTCAGCGGGTATATAGCCTAGAGTGCCAATAAATACAGTGTTACGAATTATCTTCCGAAGATTTATTGAGAGAGTACCAATTTCTTTCACAGAGCCAAAATCAATCAAGAATAGCTTGCCATCCTGTTGACACCGCATCACATTTTCCGGTTTGATGTCTCGGTGAATTACATTGTGTTGATGGACAAAAACTAGCACCTCCAAAATTTCCTGTAACAGCTTCGTGACATTGCTCTCTTTAAGTTGCTTTCCCCGCACAATTTCTTTTCTTAGGGTGTGTCCCTCTACATAGTCTTGGATAATGTACAGTTCGTTGTTGACAGCAAAGTGAGCCAGCAGCCGGGGGATTTGGGGATGTTCGCCTAATTTCTCCAAGATCACTGCTTCCTGCTCAAAAAGTTCTAGTATCTTTGGATGAGTATGCTTCGGCTTGAGTCGCTTAACTACACATACAGGTTTGCTGGGACGTTTCTGATCTCTAGCCAAGTAGGTTTCACCAAAATTTCCTTCACCCAGTTGTTTAAGGATTTTGTAGCGTCCATCCAGTAGTTCTCCTATAAAATCCATACTCATTGGTAAAGCCCAGACTCAGCGCCAGTGAGGTTTTAGCGTATTTACAATTTTATGATTTTAAAGCTTCGGGTTAAGAGCAATACGAAAAAGTTGTTGACAAAAAAGCTAGGATTTTTCTGATAGTAAATGGTTTAAGAACAAATGTTAGTACCTTAAACATAGCAAAATCACCAACTTACTGGAACAGGGTACTAGGGATTGGGTAACTTGGGGGCCCCTCCAGAGATCAGGAGTGATGAGGAAGAAATCCACCTTTACCTTGGGTGGGGTTTTAACCAAGTCTCAAGAGTCCCTAATTTCCAATCCCTAATCAAAGCTGTTACCTATTACCTACCAATCTAAATCTCGGCTACAGCTCTTTCAATCAAGCGACGTGCTAAAGTTTGCGTACCTGTATGTTCATAGTAATTTGTTGACATATCCAAGAACGCCGCTAAGTAGTCTAATTTGTCATCAGCAATTTCTACAAAACCTTGCAAGTTGTGAACAACTTTTTGGGGCGTTAAATTATTGCTGTTGACGATACCACTCATCCAACCTTTAACTGAGTCAAAGCTTTCGCCAATAAAGTTGAGTTTGCCAGCAGAATTGTTACCTGGAATCACATCTTTGATGTTTTGAAAAGTCGAGTTTTTTTCTAACTCTTGGGGATTTGTCTGATTAAGCCCAGATATTGCTTTGCTGATGAAGTCTGGGCCCAGGGGTATCAAACCATCAACGCAAACTAATGCCACCATCCGAATAAGTGATTCACCACTATACTCACCTAAAGAAGCAACAAAATCGCCAATACTATCTCCAGGAATGCCGTTAATTTGGCAAAATGCTACCAATTCAGCGACTAATTTCAATGTTAAATCGATGGTTTGAGCTTTATCTGGTTTGGGAGTGACAGAATTTAAAAAACCTAAAAGGGGAATTTTCTCACCGACTTTGTTCGCTAAAGCTGCTGCACCAAGAGCTCTATCTGTACTATCAACAGTTTGATAAAGCCACAAGGCTCTTTGATATCCTTGAGAGCGATCGTTGTAAAGATAAATCGCTCGTTCGCCAATTTGTTGAATTAAATCTTCGTCGGTTTCACCAGTAACGGTCTTGATGGTGTTGACAAAGCCAACAGTATTCTGCCACTCACCAGGAGCGACAAAATCGAGGGATTTCAACATAGAAATGGTCAAGTTATTGGTTGGAAGTTCATCAACCAACTCAAAAATCGATTTGCTCACAAAAATCTCCTTGTTTAGGTTTTGTTATCTAGATGTCCGCAGTTCAGATCATTTGACTTTGGCTAGACCGTTAAGATTAAATTTCTCTATCCAATTGGCGCGATCGCTAGCTGTAAATGACGGTGAGCGAGAAAGTACTTTGACTTGGTACTTACCTACCAAAACAGCAGTCTGCGTCTTACCAACTTCTACCGCTGGATAACCACCAATTTTTTTGGTGCTATTTGAAAATTTTGCGGCTGCTGTCGGTGTGCTAGTAGTATCAGAAATAGACAGCATAGCTAGATCTTTACCGTCTTTTTTCAACTTCGCTTCTGCAAAGCCTTTTTTCTCTTGGGTATAGACGGATTGGTAGCCAGCTTGAGCAGATGGAAAGAATTTATTAAATTTCTCGCCTTGAGTTGCGTTCTTAGCAACCGCTTGACCACTCTTTTGTTGGCTACTTTCTTGTTGCACTTGGTCAAAACGTCCGGGTGCTTTTGGAGTACAAGCTGTGGTTAGTAGTACAACTGAGAGCAATAAAGCAGCTAAAATTCTACGCTTACGGGTTAAAATCATCTCTGGCTTATCCTTATCTTGAGCTTTTAGGCAATTATCGGCGCTGCTGTCAGTTATACCCAGAAAATTTACTTTTTGATAATTATTTTTGGGTATCTAGAGTTACTTATTTTTTTGCTTTGTGATTAATTGGAGGAGATCTAAAGACGGGAGTCAAGAAATGGGAGACAGGAAAAGTATATATTTTGACTTTTTCTTGGTGAAATTTATAACCCCTCACTCATCACTACTTGCTTCACTGCGGTAAGCTATCACAGCATAGAATGGATCCCCACCAGCTGCACCCAACCACTGTAAAACAGCTGGCGCTGTTGACTTATGGACAATGACTTCTGGGGTAGTGAATCCTGGGACTGAGGCGAAGTAACGCTTGACTAATTCAACGCGATATGTTTCAGAAGCATCCCGCCAGGCTTGAATCGCTTTTTGAAAAAACATCCGGTTAGAAAAGCTGATAATTGCAACGCCACCAGGTTTGAGAATCCGATGAATTTCGGAAAATACTGCTTCTGGATATTGCACATACTGCACTGAAACGCAGTTGAGAACGGCGTCAAAATCCTGATCTGGCAAGGGTAACTGAGGATTTTCGTTGATATTTTGGACAAAGTAATGATTTAAACGGGGATTACGTGCCAGTTCTTCAGCATTTAGTCCGTGTCCCTCAACGTGAGCAAACTGCATCTCTGGTGGCAGATGAGACACCCAGCTGCTCATCATATCAAGTATGCGTGTGTTGGGTTGAAGGCGATCGCGATATAAATCCGTTAGCTGTTGAATAAATCCTTCATCGACATGAGTAACGAAGCGAGGATAATCATAAAACAGCTTGTCGTTTGTATCATCTAATTTTAGGCGTTGATTCGGTCTTAGCATTATAAATCTCTGTTTTGCACAACTTTTTTCCAAAATTGCTGGAATTTCAGGTATTCTTTTGAACAAGTTCTCTGTAACATATTTTAATAAAATCAAGACACATATAGCGATTCTCTGATCAATGAAATATCCGAACTCAACAGAATAAACAACCAGTAGCCAAAATATATAATTCTCCAGTCTCCTAAACGAAAGAGTATTGTAGACAACTGAGAACCGCTATCAGCGAGTCTACGTAACAGCATTCAATTCTGATTAATTCGATGTTGTATAGACTACAGTTATTGCAGCCTATGTGGCGGCAAATGCGCCTAGCAGGAGCATTACCATATATTAGTTTGTTACTTTGGATACTCCCTTTATTGCTATTCAGTTCTGGGGAGAATAGCCTTATGGCACATGATGAAGGGCTGTATGCTTGGCGCGCACGCCAGATGTTTGATTCTGGCGATTGGATAGCTCCCTGGGGCAATGCCCATCATAAAACCCCTGGGCCCTATTGGTTAATTGCTGCTTCCTACCAGCTGTTTGGCATTAGCGAAGCCAGTGGACGAATTCCCACTATGATAGCTGGGATTTTTAGCCTATTACTTGTATATGAAATCGGCAAAATTTTACTGGGTAAAAAAGTGGCTTGGCTAGCTGGTGCGATTTTGAGTGTGGAATTTCTCTGGTTGCAATACTGTCGTTTAGGCACGCCTGATTTACCGATGATTCTATTGGTGCTTTTAGCTATTTGGTCTTTATTAAAAGCTGAATTGCATCCTAAATATTGTTATTTTTGGACTTTTATTGCTGGCTTAAGTTTAGGTTTAGGCTTCTTAGTCAGAAGCTTTATGATTTTGTTACCAATCATGGCTTTATTCCCTTATTTAATTTGGGAACATCGCCGTCATCGCCATCTTGCTAACCCAATTTTGTATTTAGGTTTAGTGGTAGGTTTAATTCCTACCTTGGGTTGGCTATGGTTTAACTGGCTGCGCTACGGTAATTTGAGTTATGGGCATTTGCTTAAGTTTGTTGTGGATTTAGGTTCTGAAGACCGTAACCACAATGGAGCATTTTTCTATGTCTGGAATATTCCTTTAAAGTCATTTCCTTGGTTTTTTTTAAGTCTTTTAGGCTTAGTTGTGGCGTTACGTCGTCCTCTGCCTCGCTATCAACTTATATTGGTGGGTTTTCCACTTGTACTGTTTGCGGAACTTAGTCTGTTCTCGACTCGTTTACCTCACTACAGTCTTTGTCTTTATCCCTTCATCGCGATGCTTGCGGCGGTGGGTTTAAATTGGTTGGGTAGGATTTATCAAATAGGACTTACATACCGAAAAATCTCCCCTCAATCCCTTCTTTTAAAAGGGAGAAAAAATTTATTAACTCCTTTTGCAAAGATAGCTGGGGATCTTCCCCGTAATCTCAGTTATGCCTGTGGTGTGTTAGGTATTGTACTTTTACTGGGAGGTACAGTCGCTTTAGCTAGCGCTAATGCTGATATCCGCAAGTACTCACCACTCGGCTTGATTGTGGGGTTAGCTTGGTTAATTATGCCTGTGGTGTGGATTGGTCGTTACCGTTTTGGTTACAAGTTTCTCACAGCTCGTTACTGGGTAGCTAGTTGGTTAATTCCCTGTTGGTTAGCTTTGGCTGTGGCTGGTAGCATGGGTTTGTTAGGTGACTATAACCCTGTTTATAGAACTTTTTTACAACAAAGAGCGATCGCCTCAATTATTCAAACTCATCCCATCTATTTTGTGCAAGTGGGTGGGAAAAACGCTGTACTGCTAAATTTCTACACTCCTATTCACGCCCAACGAGTAGACACCATTTCCCAAGTGCCTGCTTTTAGCTATGCTTGGATTTATACAAAAAAGCCCCCTGAATTATCTACATCTCACCGCGTTCTCGGTACAGTCAAAGACTACCAGTTGATTCAAGTCCTTCCTTAGTAATTTACCAAGAGGGATAAGCTTTCAATGTGAACTACTGAAGATATTGAAAGCAGTTATTGCTAAAACCAATTAGTCTAGTTATGATAATATTACGTACACTAAGCAATTTTCTGAATGGTTTCTACATCCGATCATTCCCAAACTGTGGAGTCGTGGCAGCAAATTCTTGCACCAGACAGTATGGGCTACAGAATCAAATTGTTATCACAATTGCTCAGTCGCAAGTTTACAGAGAAGCTAGAACCGTTTGGACTGACGCCATTTCACTGGTTGATATTGTGCTGTTTATGGCAAGAAGATGGTTTACCGACTTCCAGCATTGGGGACAGACTTAAACAAGTAGGAGGGACTTTAACTGGTGTACTAGACCGCATGGAAGAACGCAGCTTGGTACGTCGAGAACGTGACCCTCACGATCGCCGCATTTGGCGGATATGGCTAACGGATGCAGGTAAGGAACTAGAAAAGGTTTTACCCCCAATTTCGGCAGAATTGCGTGATCAAGCGATGCAGGGTATTTCCTCGGCTGATCGTGAACTGTTTTCGCAACTCTTGAATCAGGCGATCGCTAACCTCTCATAATTTTTGTTGTGCGATGCCTAGGTTGGGCTACGCCTACGCAGAAATATATGAAGATGTAATATTGATAGATGATAATATTTTCTAATCCAACATTTCTGGGTCAATACCTAAAGTATTGAGTTGTTCAGCAGAAAGCGATCGCAATTTCTCTACAATTCTCTCCCGCTTTTGTCGCTCAACTTCAGCCCGTTCTTCACCTGTGAATAATAAATTTCCTTGTGCATCCCACCAGCGCAACCAAGGTAACTCTGCATTCTGATATAATCCTTGCCAAATGCCCAACTCTACCCCTAAAGGAGCAATGGGATAATGTCCTCGTTCATTGGGTTTCATCAGTTGATAAGCGTTATCGATTAAGTGATATACTTCTATCTGCGCTTTTGCTACTTCATAAATTCCATAATAAGGGACGCGGATAGCCTGCTCATAAACCCAGAACTTACCAACATTCCCACCTTCCCCTTGAGATGGCGGCGTTTGATCTCGTTCTTCTGAACCGTCTCCAGAAACAAATTCCAACACAATCAAGGGTGCAACATACTCCTTCCAAAGCACGTAAGAACGCCGCATTTTACCATCGAGAGTTGGCGGTACATTGGGTACATAAAACCAATCTGGTGCTTCAGCACCTTTCTCAGGAGGATCTGTCAATCGCCAGTAAATCCCAGAATCTTGTCCAATACAATATTGACCGTCAGGATGGCGTTGTTCTAAAACAGGTTTAATCGAATCTGTAATTAAGATGCTTTGCGGATGCTCCTGAAGATTTTTCACGAACGTACCATCTGAGTCTGGTAACTGGGTGTGGTCAGGTAAAGTTAATGCCGATAAAGAAGTCATAGGCACAACCAAGATTATATTTGTATTTTATTTATTATTCTAATAAATCTAACAAGCTTTCTTGTGCTAGAGGACTTGATACTTAGAACTTTTGCACTTATTTCGTGTAAGTATATAGCGACAGTTTGGATTCATTTCACCAATTGAAAATTAATAGATGGCAAGAGAAGATTTAATCATATTGAGTAATGGTTGTATAAATATATCCACTATTGGCTTTGCAAAAGCAAGTAGAACTCCAATAGTAATCGTCAAGACTAAAGTCTGTTTAATAGAATAACTCTCTACTTTTTTCTCCAGATTATCCAAACGTTTTACCAAAGAAGGAAGAGAAGCAACTGAATCAGGACTATTCATTAAATCAGTGGGGATTAAATCATAACCTATCTTCTGTCGTGGCTTTTCATCATCTTTATCTAAGTCTGCATACCATATAGAAAAAACTCTCTCACCTCTTCCTATATGAAGGTGAAGAGGCCCAGCATTATAAACAGCAAAAATTAGTTTTCCCCTATATCCAGGATCGACATGAAGACCTGAAACATTGATCAACCCTTTAGATTTAAACTTAAATTTCATTGAAATAAATGCAAGTGCATTGTTAGGAACTTTGATGCTTTCAGAAGTTATCAGAAATGCAAACTGTCCTGGAGGGATAGTAACAGTTTGTTTATCGCTAAGAATAATTTTTTTCCGTTCTTTCAGAGGTGTATCAGGAAGGGCTGAAATATAAACTTCTTCCCCTAAACACAATTCGTATGATGCAGACTGAATTTGAGCCTCATTAAATGGTTCAATTAAACTGGGAAGACAAGAACTCAAAGTTTGTGATGACCAGAAACTCATTTTTTTCCCTATCAGATATCGTTAAATCAATGTTTTATTTCCACAGAGGCTAAACGTAGTATTAGACTCTTCCAAATAGGTTATTAAGCGTGCATCAAGATCAACGACTACCCTTCCTCCCCGATTTTTCTCTACCTGTCGCCAGACATCATAGCCCATTAGAATCGCCTTCTCCCAATCACCCAGCGAACATTGAGAAACTTCTAAATGGGATGTCATATTTTTGATAGTCTTCAATAGTTGGTAATCTAATGTTGAAACGCCTTTTAAGAAACCGTGATCTTTGGCATAGCTAAATACGAGTGCTGATATACCTTCCTCGATAGCTACTGCACGGCCACCGTCTTCAACTTCATCAATACTAGAGTTACTTTTGCGCTTACGTTTAAGCATACTACGAGTAACAACTGACCAACCTAAAACTGCGGCGTAAGAGAAATGGAAAACATCATGAAAGCGGTAGCCATCGCTTGTATAGGAATTATCGGTGAGGTCATTTCCAATCTGTTTTTTGTTGATAAATGCCTTCATCTTGACTGAATTATCTTTGCTTACCTCCGTAATTTCTACTTCAAACTTCCGTGGTAAACTTTCATGTTCAGGGAAGTCATTATCAAATATGTAGCTTATAGCTTTATCATCTATTGTATCTGAATCTCTCCATCCCCAGCGATCACGGCACTTTCTCAGATTCTCTTCCGCAATTTCTTCCAAATTAAGGTTAAATTTGCTTGCCAAATTGGAAATATACCAAAGCATATCTCCCAATTCTTCCGCGATGCCTTCTTTAAATAATTTGTGTGCATCACCGTCGCGTAAATGTTTTTTATACTCAGTCATCAATGAGCCAACTTCACCAACTAAACCTAGTAGCGGTATGATTAGTTCAGTACCTTCTACAGCAGGAATCTGGTCTGTGTTCAGTGCTTGTGTTTGATACTCAAAAAAATTCATAATGAAACTGATCAAATTTTAAAGTTTTTGATTATAGGGATTATCATTGAGAGGATATATAAATTTGATAATACTTAAAAAATATCACCATTAAAGTCTCAAAATCAGCTATATTTATAGGGAAAAATAATTGGTTCTATATTATTTTTAAGACCTCTCGGATGGTGTGGGTCTTTATCCTTTGTCAGCTTTAGGCAGTGAAGAGGTTGTTGACCAGAAATTAGACTTAGCACTTCTTCATTACGGTTCTTAATTCTGGGATACTTACCCGTACCCCATGCCAAAATAATTAATTCAGCGCGTTTTGTTGCTTCTTGAATATAGCAGTTATTTTTTTCCCCCACAGGATCATCTACTTGGGGTTGGGAAAGTTCAGGAGGTTTTGTAGCAATATAAGCGAATAGATTAACCACTTCAAGAGAACCATATTTATTCCAAAACTTGGCAAAGTTAATACATCTAGTGAGGGTGGAATCACCTTTTTTCTCGTCAGCCTTGCTTGGGTTAAGCATTACAAAAGTAACTTGCGGCAAAGTTGTATCCCATCTACACCATAGTGAGTAGCGATACTTTCTCCTAATATCGTCGTCGAACTTGACATCTCTTTCCATGTCTATATATTTTTTTATTTTCATGTGTTTTACACTGAATTGCTGTTGATTTATACTAAATAAAATAAATCACTGTTAGCTTTTACAAGTCCCGGAAACGAATTCATCATAATTTTTAGCCTATACTATCTTTTGGGCATTTTTTACGAGTGATAATTTTGATACTGCGTGAAACGCCTGACTTTAAGTTTTATAATGTTTTGAGAAAAGGAGTGCGAAATCCGGGATCAAAACAGACACAACTGTTGAGATTTTTCGGTATCTGCATCTTGCAAAATTGTTGATTTTTTCCTCGGAGTTTCTTGCCCATATTGTTTACGTGGTTTTGATATATTATTCGGTATTTCAGATGTTGTTTTTCCCAGATAATCTAACTCCAAAGATAATTGCTGACAATTAATATTATTTAATAGTTGCAAATTAGGAATCTCTAATGTTGGTAATTTCTGTGCTAAAGTTTCTTGAACTTTATCGTTAATTTGCCATTTAGGTGGATAAAAGTAATCAATTGCTTGAGGCGTTGAAGTAAATTTGGATTTTATCTTTTTGCGATTACTTTTCAATTCTGGAAATGCTGCTCGGCAGTATTTATCAGTTTCACAAAAAAGGTTTTGACAGTCTATTGCCTGTAGCGGACGACCCCAGAGTGATTGAAAATTTAACCCTAACCGTTGAAACTCTCTCTCTTGGTTTTCAGTCATCCAATGAATAATATCAGTGTATGTTTTACCATCTGTATCAATAAAACACTTGCTGATACCACGTTCAGCTCCTGGGCCTGCTATAGTAAAACTGTTTTCGTCAAAGTTAATAATTTCGCTATAGTTGATATCTGTGGCTAATTGGTAAGCCATAAACTTGCCTAGCAATGGATATTCTTGAATAATATGAAAAACGGCTTCAAAATTTTTGGCTTGGACTATGCGATTAACTACTTTATCTTGAACAACCATCTTATCAATTAGTGCCAAATGATTCTGGTGTTTTTTATCATAACCAAACTCTTTGCTGGCACAAGACATATACGCACTTGTATAAATAACATATCCACAATTCATAGCCTCTTGTAATATGTTTGAATATGTATTTGAATCGAAATTAGATAGTGTAATATAGTCTCCTATTTTATTTTCTAAGTATTCCCATGTTTCTATTTTATTAAAAATTTTAAATAATAGAATCCGTAAAATTACTTCTTCTTCATTCTTGCTCCTATTTTCATCGTAAATTACGTTTTTGAGCAGATATTGTGAAACGCGATCGCTTGCTCGGTATGCATTACAAAATTTATAAGTATTAATAATAGAGTCGCTTGTCCAGGGGGGTGGTGCATTGTTAATTTTGTTGAAAAATACTTCCTGGCGCATAGCAGCAAATCGCCAATACGTGTCAAAAATTTCTTGTCTTACTTGCATACACCGTTCTCCTGGCTTGTCGTCATCAGTTTAAAACCTGCCTAATTATGCGGTAATCATCCAGATTTCTTGTACGTTCTCAAAACCCCTGTTGTGATATATCTTGAGAATAAATCAAGTAAAAGGGATTCCAGCAGAAATAATTTTATTCACATAATACAAGTTAGGCGATTTTGTCCATGCGATACAGATTCTACACAGTTATCTGATACTTGTTTAAACTACGTGCTTTACCGCAACTCATCCAAGACCCTCTGATCTTCTAAAGTAGAAGTATTAGCACATACCTCTTGCTATGATGTCAGATTAAGTAGCAAATACCGCATCACTATCTTACCCGATCGCAACTTTAGGCAAAGCTTCTGTAAATATGAATTTTATGAAAGACTAGGATCATCTGAAGTTTTTATTTCGCGTAAAATACGTTCAATTTGCTTAACTTTTTCATTTCGATTCTGTGCTTTGAAGATATTTAAAGCTTTTTCTAGAGAAGATAGCGCCTCATCTCGTTTATTTGTTTGCCACAGTACCAGTGCTACATTAGTTAGTGCTTCGCCATAATTGGGATTAATTTCTAAAGCTTTCTGATATTCAGTAATGGCTTCTGTCCAGAGACTTTGGCTAGCGTAAACCATACCGATCGCATTATAAGCTAGAGCATATTGTGACCTAATCCGAATGGCTTCTCGGTAAGCGCTAACTGCTGCTTCTGGTTGATTTTGACGAAAGAGCGTATTTCCTAGTTGAAAGTGTCCAAATGCATCTTCTGGGAATTTTTTAATAAATTTACGTAAATTTTCTTCTGCACCTTTGAAGTCACCTTGATTGTACAGAGCATTAGCTTGTTGGATCAGCTGCGATCGCTCTGCTGGTTGTTCCGCACCGGAAAACTGGGCTAATTTTTGTGGTTGCTTCTGTGCAGACTGTTGAGGTGTGTGCAGAGAAATTCCTGTAACTGCTAACACTGATGGTGATATGCCAATTGCAGTTATGATACTCAGCATCATGCAGCTAAGAGGTTGAATAAATACTGATTTTAGTTGGCTATTCAGCTTCATTGTCCTCAATGCCTTAATAATGTCCTGATTATCATCATAATTAGTAAATGCGTAATTAAAACTCTTGCATTGTGTTCAACATATTCTGCCAACGTTAAAATATGAGTTCTCTTCCAGAAATCGAAATAGCGATTGCAAAACTGCCAAAAACTCAGGCACGAAAGCTTTTAGAATGGCTCCAAGTATATCTAGATGACGCTTGGGACAGACAAATTGAAGCAGATATAAAATTAGGTCGCCTCAACAGTTTGCTACAACGTGCTGAGGCAGATATTGCTGCCAATCGCACCAAACCAATCGATGGATTGGGTCACATGATGAATATGAGAAGCTAATTGATTGAAATAGGGGACGTTAGTAGGGGCGCAAGGGCTTACGCCCCTATGATGAATTGTCTAATTGCCTTCCCGCAACTTATCCAACACGCTTCTATCTTCTAATGTGGAAGTATCACCAGATACTTCTTGCCCAGATGCTAAATTCCGTAATAAGCGCCGCATAATTTTACCCGATCGCGTTTTGGGCAAAGCATCCGTAAAGCGAATTTCTCCAGGACGAGCGATCGCACCAATTTCTTTTACAACGTGTTGCTTAAGTTCTTTACTCAGTTCCTCACTCGCCTGATAAGTCCCCTCTAGAGTCACAAAAGCAACTACTTCTTCACCTTTGAGTTCGTCTGGCTTACCTACTACTGCCGCTTCTGCAACTGCTGGATGAGAAACCAAGGCCGATTCTACTTCCATTGTACCAAGACGATGCCCCGATACGTTAAGTACATCATCTACGCGACCCATTACCCAGAAATAGCCGTCTTCATCTTGTCTTGCACCATCACCAGCAAAGTAAATATAGTTGCCATCTTTAGGGGGAATGTGTTCCCAGTAGGTGCGGCGGAAGCGTTCTGGATCGCCGTAGACTGTCCGCATCATCCCTGGCCAAGGATGACGCACCGCCAGATAACCACCTTCGCTCTTGGGTACGGTGTTGCCTTCCAAATCTACGACATCTGCAAGAATTCCTGGGAAAGGAAGAGTTGCAGAACCAGGTTTAGTAGGAATTGCTCCTGGTAGAGGCGTAATCATAATGCCACCAGTTTCAGTTTGCCACCAAGTATCAACAATTGGGCAACGTTCACCACCAATTACTTTGTGATACCACATCCAAGCTTCTGGGTTAATTGGTTCGCCGACGGTTCCCAGCA
Organism: Nostoc sp. B(2019); assembly: GCF_010091925.1. Classification (GTDB taxonomy): domain Bacteria; phylum Cyanobacteriota; class Cyanobacteriia; order Cyanobacteriales; family Nostocaceae; genus Komarekiella. The sequence goes on from NZ_WVID01000003.1 coordinate 198,860, forward strand.
AACGCAACGAAGACAAATTTCGCGCATTGGGATGTTGTTCACCCATCTTAATAAATGCCCGAATTGCCGTAGGTGCAGTATAAAAAATATTCACGCCGTATTTTTCAATCACATCCCAGAAACAGCCTGGATTGGAAGCACGGGGCGCACCTTCATACATCAAAGTTGTTGCACCGTTAGAAAGAGGCCCATAAATAATATAGCTGTGTCCAGTAATCCAACCTACGTCTGCGGTACACCAGTATACATCTGTGTCTTGCAGGTCAAAGATCCATTTGGTGGTGATATGGGTATATAAGTTATAACCAGCAGTTGTATGCACCACACCTTTCGGTTTACCTGTACTACCGGAAGTGTAGAGGACAAATAGCATATCTTCGCTGTCCATTGGTTCAGCTGGACAATCAGCTGATACACCTTTTTGTAAATCATGCCACCAATGATCGCGTCCACCTAATTGCATATAAGTTTCCTGTCCGGTGCGCTTAACAACCAAGACGTTTTGCACACTGGGAACAGCACCATCAGCTAAGGCTTTATCTACTTGTTCTTTAAGAGGAACGATCGCATCTTTGCGCCAACCACCATCAGCAGTGATCACTAGCTTTGCTTGAGCATCAATTAAGCGATCGCGCAAAGCTTCAGCACTGAAACCACCAAATACCACACTATGAGGTGCGCCGATTCTGGCACAGGCTAACATAGCGATCGCAGCTTCGGGAATCATTGGCATATAAATACCAATGCGATCGCCTTTTTGCACCCCCAGTTGCTTGAGCACATTGGCAAACTGGCAAACTTCCCGATGCAGTTGGGCATAAGTAAGGGTACGCGAATCTCCTGGTTCCCCTTCCCAAATTAGTGCAGCTTTATTCTTACGCCAGGTTGTGAGGTGTCGATCAAGGCAGTTGTAAGAGATATTGATTTTACCACCAACGAACCACTTAGCAAAAGGCGGTTGCCAGTCGAGAACCGTGTCCCATTTTTGGAACCAGTGCAACTCTTTTTCCGCCAATTCTGCCCAGAATTGCTGAGGATCAGCCTTAGCTTGCTCGTAGAGACGCTGATAGTCTGCCAGACTTTTGATATGGGCGTTCTGAGAAAATTCGCTAGGAGGATGGAATAGGCGCTTCTCTTGTAGGATTGATTCTATAGTTGGTTGAGACATAGTTATGGCTGCAAACGGTATTGTTACTGAACTATATTCTTAACGGAGATTTGTGCGAAAGTGTTTAGAGTTTCGTTAAGCTGCGCGAATGTAAAAATGTGTTTTGCAATGTCTCTGCTGAAAATATTGCAAGATGATAAGTAGTCTTGACAAATAACGCTTGAAACTATGCCACTTACTGTCGAAGCCAGCAGCCTATCTCTCAATGATGTTCATCGTTTTCTTAAACTGCAAGAGCTTTCAAATGGCTCCTTTGGAGATTTTTTAAATTTAGAACCGCTGACAGACATTGAACAGCAGGATGTATTGCGAATTAGAAACGACTTCCGCCGTTATCTAACGTTGGGTAAAATCTCTGAGGGTTTAGTGAAATTTTTAACAATAGCGCCACTAATGCGGTTAGCTGGATTTTATGACGTGCCGATTCGGTTGACAATGGAAGATAGCATTGCGATCGCTGTCGAAGATGAAGATAAAAAAATTACCGGACGGATGGACATTTTAGCAATCAGCAGTCCGCAAACTAATACTGCACCACCTTTTTGGGTTCTAGTGATTGAAACGAAAAACAGTGCGATTAATGTGATTGAGGGTTTACCTCAGTTACTTACTTATGCTTTTAAGAGTTTAGAACAGCAACCATCAGTTTGGGGTTTAGTCACTAACGGACAGCTTTATCAATTTGTTTATCTAAGACGTGATCAGCAGCTAACTTATCAGGTAATGACATTATTGAACTTAAATGAATCCGAGGGAGCAATAAAGTTATTACAAGTTCTCAAAGCCATCTGCCAGTTACTAAATTTTCAGTAAAATGAACGTAAACTTAGGGGCGATCGCTTATGTCTGAACCTGCTATCCTAGAATTCGTCTCTTCTCATATTGCAGAGGACGAAGTTGTTTTTCCTCCAGGCGATTTACTCAGCGACGAACCACCCTTGGAAAGTGACCTACACCGTGACCAAATCGATCTACTAATTCGCATACTCAAATTGTGGTGGCGAGAGCGGCAAGATTTCTATGCTTCCGGCAATTTGACAGTTTACTATAGTCCAAACCAAAAAAAATCAGAGGATTTTCGAGGCCCAGACTTTTTTGTCGTGTTGGGAACCCAGAAAAAAGACCGTAAGAGTTGGGTAGTATGGCAAGAAAACGGCAAGTATCCAAATCTGATTATAGAAATTTTGTCGAATACAACAGCAGCAGTTGATAAAGGCTTAAAAAAACAAATTTACCAGGATACCTTTCGCACACCCGATTATTTCTGGTTTGATCCTGTAACAATGGAGTTTCAGGGATTTCATTTAGTAGATGGGAAGTATCAAGAAATTCAACCTACTACTGAAGGTAAATTATGGAGTCAGCAGTTAGAACTTTACTTAGGAGTTTATGAAGGTAAACTAAGATTTTTTACTACTGAAAATCAATTGATACTCTCATCTGAAGAACTAGCTCAACAAGAAAGTTTACGCGCCCAACAGGCAGAAGAACGAGCACAACAGGCAGAAGAACGCGCCCAACAAGCAGAGCAAGAAATAGCTAGATTGCGTGAGGTTTTAAGAGCACAGGGCATCGACCAAGAGAATATTTGATCACACCTGAAAATTAACAGAGCCATTTTCCAGTTAAAATTAGTTGTAAATTTGTGAAAAAAGCGTTATTTTCTGAAGTAGGGCATCTGTTTGCAAGCAAAAGAGATTAAGAATAAGTTAAAATCCCTCATCGAGCAAGCGTCCTCGATAGATCCTAATTTAGCGAGAAGATTAGATGAAATCAATCGCTGGGTAAAAAATATTAGGCCGGGTAATCTGACTGCTAAACCATTTGTCCTGGCCTTCCTCCTAGAGGTGATTACGGATTCTACAATTTGGCTGATCATCAAATCCCTACCTTCGCCAGAAGAACAAAAAGCAAAGTTCGAGCAGATGACGCCTAATGAGAGATATTGGTATGGTTATCTCTTTCCAAGATGGATTAATGCAAGTGACTCCAAATTTTATATTTGGAAGCAAAAATTAATGTCAGGCGAATTTAATCAGGTTGATGATGATATCATTAAATCTATAGCCCAAGATGTTGTTCAGCGGGAAGGTAGTTTTTGGCAGCGTTATATTGCCGACCTCTCTATGGCAACAGATTTAATTATTAGTAGTCGTAATAATCAACCGCTCTGCATTCAAGTTACCAGTGTCAGTGAAGAACTCAATCAACAAAAGTACCAAGCTTGGCAAAATACACTGCGATCGTGGGAAATAGAAAGAGGATTATTCTTAAGTTACAATCCCAAAAATGCTAACTTTGTCAACCAGTTAGTTAACGTAGCACTATTTAACAGTGATTATCTTTCTGGTGGCAAGTATTTAAAATTTTCGTAATCCTCTCAGGAATTTGATATTCAAGATTTGTGTCATAGCCTACATACTTATCTGCTTATTACAGCTTTTATGGGTAATCAACGAGAAACTCACAGCTACGAAAATCGAATAGATAAATTTGCTGAAGCTTTAGAAACAGCCCGACAAATGCAACAGAACTGGTTAACTTACGGGCTGGATTTTGTAAATTTTTATGTTGAGGATGTGGATGGAGATTGGCTAGAAACTTGGGGACATGACGAAATATTAGGTAATTCTCAGTTAGATACTATTAAAGAATTTCTAGTAAGTGATGATCATGTAGCTGTAAAAATAAGACAGCATTTGGGAGAACGTTCCCTGTTTGATCTAGCAGTAAATTTAGAAGAATGTTGCAGAATTCCCGAAGTAAATGACAGGTTATCTGCTGTTAGAAATCTGTTGGCTGGTGAGGGAAATAGTGTTGATCGAGACGATATTAATTTATTGGATTTAGCAGATAGCCTGCTGGCAAAGTTGGCAGAAATTTCGTGAAATTGTGCGATTTCTGAGTAGCCTCATCCCATTTTAAAAATCTTTGTAACAGATGCGGCTGTAATGGCGCATAGCTAGCTGTATACTCTGACCCATGCCTTTGTAACAGAGGTACTTACTCGATTAAGTGTATCGAGTTACAAAGTATGCTAAATTGACATTCCAAGCCTCGAATGTTCTAAATTCCGGCGCTATTTTATGGCTAGGAGTGTGCAAAGCGCAATAATCGAGAGCGATGCCTGGGTTGGGCTACGCCTACGCACATTGTCCTTCTCTTGTAGTGGCATTAGAAACCAATGGGTTTTTCCTTATCCCTTTTGTCCAATGACTGTCAACTTTCGCTAAATTGGAAAAAGGTAAATTCAAGGAAATTTTAAATGTCAGCACAACTGTTACTGGTAGATGATGAACCAGGATTGCGTGAAGCCGTGAAAGACTATTTGCAGGAAAGCGGTTTCAGCGTTCAAGTTGCCAGTAACGCCCGTGAGGGTTGGGACTTGATGCAGCAAAATACACCTGATTTAGTTATTTCTGATGTCATGATGCCCCAAGTGGATGGCTATCAGTTCCTTAAGCAATTGCGAGAAGACCCCCGCTTCCAAGCGCTTCCGGTAGTATTCTTAACTGCTAAAGGTATGACAGGCGATCGCATCCAAGGCTATCAAGCTGGTGTTGATGCTTATCTACCCAAACCCTTTGATCCAGATGAGTTAGTGGCAATAGTCGAAAACTTACTGACCCGCCGCACCGCCGCGCCTCCAGCTACAGGAGAAGAAGTTGAAACTCCTGATATTGCTGAACTGGCCAATCAGATTGCTCAAATTAAGGCCTTGTTAACTCAAAGAAGTGCAATTTCTCAATCCCCAGCACCATTCAAAATTGATTTAACCCCCAGGGAACAAAGTGTTTTAAACTTGGTGGCCGAAGGGTTGATGAACAAAGAAATCGCTCGTCGGTTAGAAACTAGTGTCCGTAATGTAGAAAAGTATGTAAGTCGTTTGTTTAGCAAAACTGGCACTAATAGCCGTACGGAGTTAGTTCGTTTTGCTCTAGAACACGGTCTTGCTAAATAGATAGCCCGTAAAATCTTCCTTCTCTCAAAAGTCCAGAGTCCAGAATAACTCTTGACCATACGAGCGTGCTGAGTCCTGAGTGAGGAAAAACCACTCAGTACGCTTTGTACTTGGTGAAGTAGCCCTGAAGACGGGTTTACCGTCGCAGGGGACTACTGAACCCGAAGGGTACACATCCCGGAAGAAAGTAGGCGGATCGTGAATGTCACCAGAAGGTTGATACTCCGCTTCTAGAGTGAGCGGTCTTTTAACTCAATGTGAGCTTATAACGAATGCCATTCGTTATAAGCTCACATTAGCTCAGGACTCTTCATTATTGCCGCACAAAATGGCATTATTCAACTTTGTAAAATCCTACATTAGGTAACGGTATTAGCTCCGAACATCAACCATAAATATTATCCAAAATACTTGATTTGTTCAGATATTTAGCCTAATCAGTTACTAGCTAATATTACTTCAAATCTAAGTACAACAATGGTTTCAGGATTCTCTGGGAATATAAATTTAGAAAAATTGCAACCAACCTTGGAAGCAAGGTATGACTGCATTAGAAGTCACCTAAGTATATTCGTAGTGTAAAGGTTAAAGACTACTGTAGATGCTTCTTTAGCTTCCCTTGGGGTAAGCTCTAGCTCGTAGCCGTGGGGATAATTTGTACAAAAGCCAACTCATAATAAGAGCAAATAGGCAAATAGACAAATTTAACACCAATTAAATATTTGATGCTTAATTCACAATTTGCCACTACTCAAACTACACTTTTAAGCTTGTGCATTATCAGCAGCATTACGCAAGCGCATTAGCTGACGTCGCATTTGAGGTGAGGCTTTGAACTCAGATACTTCCTGGGCTTTAACAGACGCTTGTAGCGTCTCCAGAAAGTCGTCAGATCCCTCGGTTAAAGCATCAAGTAGCACCTGCAACAGTTGCTCGCGATCGCCCAATAGACTCTTTTCCTCAATCAACCGAAATTTGAGATGTATCTCGCACTCATAAACACCTACTTCGAGATTATTTATTTGGCGTGGTAATGCTTTGGAGTTCATAGTTTTTAGGATTCCTTTATTTGGGGGCTATCAGGGTCAGAAAGTAGATCTCCAGCAAAAATTCTTTATATTTTTTTTGAATCCAAAGTGTTTGAATTAAGAATTTTTCTTCATCCATCACATTTGTATTCCATTTCACTCTCCTGTGGTTTTTTTTTGGGAAGCTAGACTCTCACCGTCTAGGTTTTGCTGTTCCTGCGCCAAATGTAGCTTAAGGTAAGCCATAACTATTATTCAGTTTTTAAGATTCCATACAATAAAGTTTCTGTAAGAAGTTGTTCTGGCTTTTTAAAGGTTTTTACATCAACTTTATCTTTACGTCAATAATAGTTTGAGTTGTTACTAGATTTTTGGTGTTTATACGTAAGTAAAAACGCTGATTTTTTTCCATTTAATTAGAGCCAGAGGTCGATGTACCCCAACTACGTAAAACTACTTGATGTACGTTTTTTTCATCAGCAAATTTAGGAAACGTTAATGAGCAAAGTTATTCAAGGTAAACTTTTTTTGGAAGGACAACATATACACCGCTCAAATTATTCCAGTCGAGTATTTTATCCTACTGTCTTCTGTCCCTGATAAGTACGAAAAGTTAGGCTGTTAAGCTTTGGTAAGACTAGCAGACCGCTGAGACTTGTTTGTGGTTTTCTCAAATGAAAACACTCTACCCAATAATTGTGGTAAGAGAACAATTAGGCGACTTTAAATCCTAGCAGTGATTTCCTGCTTCAACCCTTAACAGCAGTCGGAGCAACAAGTAACCCAGGCGATATTTTGACTTCAGCCCGTTCAATATTCCTTTGGGGAGTTAAGGCTGGGCTTAAAGCTTGTGAGTTAAGGACATTCAAGCTCAGGTATAGCGTCTACAATGATTTCAGTGTAATTCACCCAAATCTTACACCCTCTTATGGATAACCCGATGCTGCTCAAGTCCACAACCCGTCATATCCGCATTTTTGCGGCTGAAATGGATCGGGATGGCGAACTGCTTCCTAGTAATCAAGTTTTAACGTTAGATGTTGACCCAGACAACGAATTCAATTGGAATGAAGATGCACTGCAAAAGATTTATCGGAAGTTTGATGAACTAGTAGAAGCATCTAGCGGTGTGGACTTAACAGACTATAACTTGCGTCGCATTGGTTCAGACTTGGAGCATTTTTTGCGATCGCTCCTGCAACAAGGTGAAGTCAGCTACAATCTTTCTGCCCGTGTTACTAACTACAGCATGGGAATTCCCCAAGTTGCAGCTGACGGCAATCAATAAGGTTAAGAGTTTGCAAATTATGAGTTATGAGTTTTGTAACTCTTGACTCATCGGGGCATGGTTTATCCATGCCCCAACTTACTCTTAAATGATGATTCTGAATAAAACCCAGATGTATCATAAAACTGCTCAAACAGTATATTTATGATTTTGTCTGTTCTATTTACAACTTGTTAATAGTAGAATCCCATCACAATTTGCTAAGGTTTTCACCTCTAGAACAGCCAAACTTAATTTTTGTGAGAATGTCCCACGAATCCTAGCATGAAAATTTAATCTTTTAAAGAATTTGGCAGCAGCAAATTAAATTTTATAAAATCCCCTAATTGAGAATTCGCTAACTTACCCAATGAGCTAGTATCAGGTTTAACGCCAGTTGTAATGTATTGTGCTCAGTACCAGTGACCAGAAGTTTGAGGTAATGTTAGCCGGGACATGGATAGGCAAACTTAAACAGAATAAATGATTAATTCATGACATAACTTAATTTTTTCTCCAAAGGTAAAAAATTAACTATGTAAATCATGAGCTAACAGTATTTAACAAAAACGACTTGATTGTAATTGAGCACTAACCTAAATCAGGCGATTCCAAAAACCTAGTTTTGCAGAAATCTGCTCAATACAAACGCTTCTCAAAAATTACATCAAAAATTTAACTAAATAGGTTTTTCTCAATCAGAAATTACTAATAGATTTATTTAAAATTCAAAATTGTAAAGAAATTAACAGGGATGTTAGTATCAATAGATATATTTGCATTCCTGAGCGTAACCATTACCAGGATATTGGTAATTAATGACAACAATTGCTCTAATACATTGCTCCTACTACGAGACAGAGTAGTAATCTTCAATTTTTAGCCTGAAAACGAAATAAATCGCCTACTTTGGTTAATAGCCAAAATTTATGACTGTTGACTAGAGATCAGCACTGATCTAATTTGGTTGTTTGTCAACGTGGTAAATGCTAAAATTTAGCAAATATTTATTACCAATATTTAAGATTATTTAGAATCGCGATAACTTTATATATTACCTATCTTAATTCTTAATTAAAGTTCATTAGTGCCTTCCTACTTATAAACTAAATTAATACCAACATTATCTATCTCTTGATCATGGGGTAATTTAGTAAAACAAAATAGCATAGCTGAGCTTGGGTTATGTTTTGGTGACAGGGTTAGCGTTAGTTGCTCTGGTGATGCAGAGTCACAGAGCAATAGAAGCTATGATTGAGGCTGTAGGGTTGACTTAGGAGCGTGTTCTTTGGATAAGTAGGTAAATAAGTATTAGCACCTGCTGGTATCTGCCAGCTAAAATCATTATCCAAAGTTTGGATATGTCAAGTTCAAGAAACATGAGCGGTCTAGGTTGCCGCTGCCAATGCTGTTGAAGAAATTGCCAAGCGCTGATCGGTGCGACAACTATGGAAAATGAAGCGGCAACACTCTACTGCCCAAATGAAAACTGTCAGGCTCTCAACCCCCTGACTCACAAGTTTTGTCAGCGATGCTCCACACCCCTACCCAAAATTTATCTCTGGGCTGTGGTAGATGGATTGAGTGTGGGTAGCTCTGGAGAAATATTAGCCGATCGCTATTTAGTCATCAATCAATCTGTAGTTTTAGATACGAAGCCAGGTTTATTACCTCAAACGCCTGAGTTAGATGATGTAGAAGTAATCAGAGCTTATTTGAGGCTAATTCCCTACCGCTTAAACGTACCGCAGGTATATGGAGTAATGCCTTTAACTGACGGACACTCCCATCAAGAAATCTTACTTTTAGAAAAACCGCCACTGCTTGTAGATGATATTCAACAAGTGCATCTATGCAGCGATTTAATTACAGCTTGGCGTGATGCGACATCGATGCGTCAATTAAATTGGCTATGGCAATTAGCTCATCTGTGGCAACCTCTTTTAAGTGAAGGCGTCGTCTCTAGCTTACTTGATCCTTATTTATTGCGGGTAGAAGGGCCATTAGTGCGCTTGTTGGAATTGCGTTTCGACCCCGAAACAGCGCCAGAACTGCCTCAATTAGGTGAATTTTGGCAGCAGTTGCTCAGCGAAACCAAACCAGTTATAGCCGAATTTGTAAGTGTTATTAGCCAGTCTTTAATTCAAGGAGAGATTAACTCACCTGAGCAATTAATCGCAGTTTTAGATCGCGGACTAGCAGAATTAGGGCGATCGCAAACACCCACGATCGCAATTGCGACCAAAACTGACACTGGTCCCAGCCGCCAACGTAACGAAGACGCTTGTTACCCCCCCAGTGGCACACTTCTAAGCAAACCACCACAGCCGACAGCCTTAGCAATTGTTTGTGATGGCATTGGCGGACACGAGGGAGGCAATGTTGCATCAAATTTAGCAATTGAAACGATCCAGCAGCAGGTACAACAATTAACAAAGGTTCCCTACGATCACATAGACCCTCCAATGCTGCTCGCTGACTTAGAATTGGCTGTAGCAGTTGCCAATGACAAAATTAGTCAGCGCAACGATGGAGAAAATCGCCAAGGGCGTCAACGCATGGGCACAACCTTAGTGATGGCATTGCCCGTTGCTCATGAAATTTATATTACTCACGTTGGCGATAGTCGTGCCTACTGGATTACACGCCACGGCTGTTACCAAGTTACTCTTGATGATGATGTCGCTTCCCGCGAGGTAAGGCTAGGCTATGCAGTCTACCGCGAGGCCGTGCAACAGAGTGCTTCTGGATCTCTTGTGCAGGCTTTGGGGATGAGTCCCAGCACTTCATTGCATCCTACTTCCCAACGATTTATCCTCGATGAAGATGCTGTTTTTCTACTCACATCCGATGGTTTGAGTGATTTTGATCGCATAGAGGAGTCCTGGGAAACAGAAATTTTGCCAATTCTGGCTAGCGAAGTTAATTTAGCAACTGTTGCGGACAGGTTAGTAGAAATCGCCAATACTAAGAATGGACACGATAATGTCACCATCGCTTTAGTACATTATCAAGTCCAATACTGGGAACCAGAAATCGCTGTAAAAGCAGTCATTCCAGACAGTGCTTCCGTAAAAACTGCTGATTTAGCGTCCAGAGGGACAGGTGGAACAGTTTTAGGTAGCCCCAATCAGAAAACTCAGGTAATTCCAGAAAGCAAACCAGCTAAAACTCCCCAATTACCGCTACAGTTCTTAGTCCCATTAATATTGGTTATAGCCGCTGGTTCTCTGGGATACTTCGTGATGAAACTGCGATCGCCATCTGGCTCGATTCCATTGTTGTCTAGTCCGACACCCCAACAGCCAACTCCCGCAGCAACACTTGAGGCGCGATCGCTTGCTAACCTTGCAGCCGGGTGGGTAATTCAAACTCAGCGTGCAATCCCCTTAAGAAACAACCAATCGCTTCCCTCTGGTACTTTTTTAGAAGTTGTTGACAAAATACCGAGTACTAGAACTGCTTCTGGTGGCTCTGAGGTACAACTGCGGCTCTGCTCAAATCAAAGTACGCCAACAGCAAATGTAAACAAACCACTAGTATCTTCCCCTGCGGCTCCAACAACAACTTTACCGGAAGAGAAAACAGTATTGATTGACTTCTCCCAACTGAAACGTTTTGGAGTCTCTGTTTTGCCATCGGACGCACCAAGTCCATGTAATACTATCACGCAACCGCCAGTTAGTAATTCACCTGATACCAGTCCAACTGAATCAAATACTCGATAAACTGGTAGAAACCTGAAATAATACAGGTAACAATCAGAATAAAAAACTTACAAGGTGAAAGTTTTTACCTTGAAAAATTGTTATTTGAAATGATTTGTTTTTAGCTTGTAGTTTAATGAATCCATGCCATCCCTGAATCTGGCGATCGCCCGTCTCCTAAACACTGGCACTGACAACTTCGCCATTTGGGTGGTCAAAGCTCCCTATCCTAGTGGCTATGTTCTACGTGACTGTGTATGGCCTGTTGAACTAACTCAAGTCTGGCAAGAATGGCAGCAAATGTTTGCTGGTCATAGTCGCTTAGATATTTCCCCTTCAACATCTGAGCGGGCAAACCCATTCCCCATTAACTTGATTTCACCCCCTTCAAGTCAGGCCACGGGGCCTTACAGTAGTCGTCTAATGCAATACTTGGGAATAAGTTTATGGCGCTGGGTATTCGACGGAGCAATTCTTGGTAGTCTGGAACGTAGTCGCGGCATTGCTATGGGTCAGCATACACAATTGCGTTTTCGACTGGAAATTCGTGACCCGGATCTCATCGCTCTGCCTTGGGAAATTATGCAGCGTGAACCTGGTCAATCTGCTATGTCCTTATCCCAAGATTTGCTATTTAGTCGCACCAGCAGTGAAGTTGACCCCCTGCCATATTTGCGAACTGACCAGGCTTTAAGTATCCTGCTAGTTTTGGGTCATGATGATAACCTGCAACTAGAACAAGAAGCCGCCATTTTACAGCAAACTCTTGCAGATGCCGCGACTGGGGCTGGCAATTCTCAGAGATATGCACCATGCATAGTAAAGACACTTCTGCAACCAACCCCGCACGAGTTGATTCAAGAGCTAGAAACTAAAGCATATAACGTCTTTTTTTATGCTGGTCATGGTTTGCCTGGCCCAGATGGGGGATTACTGTTTTTACGCCCAGAGATGACCCTTAATGGTATAGAATTAGCGCAAGTATTGACGCGTACGGGTGTGAAATTGGCGGTTTTCAATGCCTGTTGGGGAGCACAACCCGCTGCTATCAATCACCAAGCCGTACCTGCTAGCAGTTTAGCAGAGGTACTAATTCGTCATGGTGTGCCTGCTGTTTTAGGGATGCGTGATGAGATTGCTGATCACGAAAGCCACAGTTTTATTCAAGCCTTTACCGAAGCTTTGCGATCGCGCAAGCCAATTGATGAAGCTGTAGCACAGGCTAGGCAAGAATTATTAACTCTATATAAATTCAATCAACCAGCTTGGACTTTGCCTGTTCTCTACCTGCATCCAGATTTTGATGGCGAACTCATTAAGAGCTTTGATGAAGGAATTACGGAATTACCCGATACTGCTATCCCTGAAATCGGTTCCCCGGTTCCCATAGCCTCTTTGCGATCACTTTCTCCAGGTGGTATAACCTGGTCTTTGCGTTCTGGAGTCACTCGCATCGGTCGCACGAGAGATAATGATATTGTCATCCCAGAACCGTCGGTTTCTAAACGCCACGCTGAAATCTTATGCCGTAACACCCTAACCGATGCTACGCTGGTGCGAACTTATTACTTGCAAGATTTATCTACCTACGGCACAACTTGGTTTTTAGCTCCTAATGGTTGGCAGCAAATCCTCCGCGAGGAAGTCCCATTGAAATCAGGAATGCAGTTAAAGTTTGGTAGTGCTAGAGGCGAAACCTGGGAGTTTATTATTGAAGACTCTTAGCTCAAGTCATAGCAGAAATGAGATTTCAGTCATTAACATCAGCTTTTAGAACCTGCGTTCACTATAAGGAAAAACAACTTTGTTTTTGCGGAAATCTGATTCTTGCAGTTGTAGCTGTCAATACCGCTAATTAATCAATCATGAGGCAAAAAATGAATAATAAAATCAACAGTTCTAACACTTCCAACTCTTTGCCGTCTCAAGTGGATTTAGAGTTTTTAGAAGCGTTATTGGAATCAGAGGATGTGACTTATCCCTGGAATCCAGCTGATGAGGAGTCAGAAGCTTATTTTCACGAACTAGAACAGGAGTTCGTTATCCCAGATTGGCTGGAGGATGAACTTAAAACAAGATCAGAAGGTTTTTACAACCATCTAGATACACTTTGGTCTGGTATTCCAGATACTCTATATTACGAACGTACTACAGAGCAAGTACTTGATGTTAATCTTCAAGAAACTTTACAAAATACTTTTGCTGCTTGTGTCCCCCAAGTTTGGCTCAACGCGATCGCCAAGAAAGCTGCTGAAATTTTTGCGCCTCACCAATCAATAGGCAACCAACTGGTTGAGTGCGTTCAGAGCGTACTACCAACCTGGGGAGCAGAAGACCTACTGGTATTAGCCCGTCCCCTTGCCTACTCTATGCGAAGCAACGAACCGCAAAATGTAGCATCTGTAGTTAATAATCTTGACAATCGTGAGTGGACAACTTTATCAGAAATAGAGCAAGCCAAAGTTAGTTTAGCGATCGCCTACTATGCTTTAAATCAACTTAATAGCTATCAGTCTAAACCATAACTTCAGTTTGTCATCTATTCCTTTCATCTCACATTATTTTGATTAGATTCAAGGGGCAAGTATGTATGATGTCTGTAAGTGGAGTAGTGGTTGTGTTGAAAGTATTACAGCTCTCTTATTTTCTTGCTTCAGACATAGAAACCCCAGATTAATTTCACAATAAGTTTATTGTAAGAATACCGCTATCTATCCCAAGACGTAAATAGTTAGTCAAGAGTCAAGAGTCAAGGGTCAGTATTTATTCCCCTTGTGCTCTCATGCTCCTTCATCTTCCCTCTCCTATTTTGGCCCAAGAAAGCGAGTCGCAAAATTTTGCGATCGCGTTGGTGACAGCGCCCGTGCTTTGAGAATTGCTGCCATCAAAAAGGCGTAAGATAACACACCAACAACCACTAACAGCAGAGCGTTGATAGATCCTGTAGCATTCCATAAAGCGTGGAGTGCAGCGGCGCTCAGATAACCAACTAAGAGAATTTGCCAACTCCTACTGGGCTTAAGCACAGCCAAACCAATAAAATAGCCCAAATACCCACTGTAAGCCATGTGTCCGGCTACAGAGCCTAAAATTCGAGGAATAAGTAATTGTAAACCCACCAATTGACCAGTCCCGATGTCTACCTGTTGGGTAACATTTTGAGTGATATCTGGCACATATTGGCCGAGAGTTTCCAATAGAGTAAAACCCACAGCAGAAGCCGTTCCTAGAAGAATGCCATCTAAAGGTTCCCAAACGCCTATACGTTCCCGCCAAGGTGAGGACAGTATTCTCCCGATAAAAAACGCTCCTAATACAGGTAATGCCTTGAGTAATTCCTCCATCAACCCCGCGCCAAAAAACATTCGCACTAGCAATTCTGTAAAGGTTGTAGAGTCTTGAGGCGAAGACAAGTTACCAGGTAGGATGCCACGAAACACGAAGATAAATAAATTCAACAGAGGACTGAGCAAAATTAGCGTTGTGCTCAATGCGGTAGCCATTAGTACCCACCAAGGCTTTTGTTTACCGCAAAGTTGGTAAACAAAATAGTAGGCAGCAGAAGCTATGTAAGTTGCTACAATCACTTGATTGGCTTGGGGTTGACCTACCGTAGCAAACATCAATACCACAAATATTACCGTCAGTATTCCTGGTATGAGGTAAGCTTTGCGAGTCAAATCTTTACCAGTGGAAATAATTGGAAACAGTTGAGTAAAGCTAACCGAATCTGGCGGCTTTAATTGTGTGTGGTTGTAGTAGTTTGTCGCCGAAGGCAGTGGTGTGACTTGGTTAGTCGACATTACTGTTGCTTGGGAAGTGAATTCATACTCAAAAACGAATTGCGGCCCATCAGTACCCAGAGAAATGCGATCGCCAGGGTGCAATTCCTGACACCCATACAAACGCTGTCCATTTAAATAAGTGCCATTAGCACTATTCAAATCACAAACCAACCAGCTGAATTTGCTATCTGGTGATGAAGAGAGGGGACGAACCACTGCATGACGACGAGATACCATCCGGTGCATCATGGCATCCAAGACAACTTGGCAGCTGGGGTCGCGTCCAATTACCATCTCTTTACTGGGAGGGAGCGAGTAGCGAGATTCTGACCCTGAAGCTGCTCCATTACCAGACACTAGCCGCAGAAATGCATTTTGTCTTGCGTTTTTGCCTGTCATCGAGTTGAGTACGTTTCTAAAATTATTCTTAAAATACTTTGGCAGTAGGACTTAACCTTAGCCACATCAACACAACATTACTAAATACACTATAGCTTCACTCACTGCTAATAAATTCAAAATCTTTAAAGTTCTGATTGATGGAAGCCATTGCTTCGATTTGTCTCAAAATTTAAAATTGTTTTACTAATGTTAATAGGCATTTTAGCTGTTGGTAGCGTTTCCTGAGTCTATGTCAGGTTTATTAATCATAGTCCATAAGTTATCTACTCCTGACACTCCATTGCAAATTAAACGCATAATAATTTGTCAGAAAATAGTAGTTTTTACCACATTCAGTCGTATTCAAAAAAGATAGAATTATCAGCGGTCTATTATCAGTTCTTTTTACCACTGACAACAGACTGCTGACTACTGATAATTCTCAGACTTGAATGATTAAGCAAGCTACTTGGGGGTTAACTTTTACTAGCACTTAATTAACTCTAGCCAGTTCCGAGTGTTCAACCTTAGTTCCGAGTACTTTGAGGAATTCTGCCAACCAACGCGGGTGAGCAGGCCAAGCTGGTGCTGTCACTAAGTTACCGTCAACGATTGCCTCATCGACTGGAATATTTACGTAGATACCTCCAGCTAGGTGTACATCTGGGCGACAAGCAGGATAGGCAGTACATCTCTTGCCTTGTAGTACATCAGCAGCCGCTAATAATTGTAAGCCATGACAAATGGCAGCAATAGGCTTATTTGCTTGAGCAAAGTGACGAGTTATTTCTAACACCGACTGATTCAGACGGATATATTCTGGTGCTCGTCCTCCAGGGATGACTAAGGCATCGTAAGTTTCAGCTTCTACTTCTGCAAACGTGGCGTTTAAACTGAAGTTGTGACCAGGTTTTTCACTATAAGTTTGGTCGCCCTCAAAGTCATGAATGGCTGTCCGCACCTTATCGCCGGCTTTCTTATCAGGACAAACTGCATCGACTGTATGTCCCACCATTTGCAACGCCTGGAAAGGAACCATTACCTCATAGTCTTCCACATAATCCCCAACAAGCATCAAAATCTTTTTCGCAGCCATTTTTTTAGTATCCTTACGTAGTAGTTAATAGTCTCAAGTCACTGATAAAGTAAATATTAATTTAAAGTAGATTACATGCAGCGTTACCTTATTCACAAATTTTTACATATCACAACATACACATCTCTATGTATACGCCATTTGGGGTTGACGCCTTAGCGAAGTGTAGCGCACTGTACAGATTGGTTTAACTAATAACTATTAACTAAGTTAAAGCAAATAAAATTCTGCCATTGCTCTGGGAAAGTTTTTGTTTTCATGTCCTGATCGGCTAAGTTTAATTAGGGCAAAACGTTGTAAAGGGGTTAAATTTTCCCACTGATGAGGTGTGAGGGTAATACCCATTTCTTGAGATTTTTCCTGAATGCTGGCTGGTATAGTGGTAGAGTCCATCCATGCAGGATGAGGCTCGATAGGCAATTTTGCAGCTAGTGTGCCTGTGCGTTCTAAGATTAACTGCTGAAGATACTCTTGGTAAGATTGAATTTCTTGTTCCGTAGTGCAAGGTAATTCAACTAAAGCTTCACGCTCAGCGCGAGTCATCTGGTTCCAATCAGACAATTTTAGCTTGATGCCACAGCTATCTAATTTGTAGCGTACTTGCATGGGGATGCAACGTAGGGAATCAACAAAATCTCTTTCAAATTTAAAGAAAGTTGCCATGATCAATAATTAGAAATTAAATTTCAGATAAAACTTTTGTTTGTAGTTAGCGATTTATCGCTCTATGTAAAGCTTCAAAGGGCTAGAGCCGCTGACTACAAGCTTGTATTTAATTATAAGCTTTTCTACTTAATATGATCTAGCAATAAAGCTAATAAGTAGCAGCTAAATGCAAGGCTGCTTCAAAGTTAACAGTGCATAATAATAAGTTTTATGAAATTTGATGCCAGGGAAATAGCGATCGCTTGATTCTTTTAAACACACATAATTGAGAATTTTGGCTTCTGACCCCTAATTTATTCTAAATTTTAAATATCCTCTTTTAGCGGGAATGCTTAGAATTACTGAAACGAATTATTAAATAACTAATTGATAAAGAAAGAATGGCAATTCCTAAACCAATAATATCAATACCTGTGACTTTTTCCAAGTCAAGAATAATAATTTTTCTGGCAATAGCAATCAAAGAAGTTACGATAACTAACTCTACCTGAAAAACGTGTTTTCGCAGATAAGCTGTGATGTTTTCTAAGATTTCCAAAGCAATTAGAACATTCAAAAATAAACCAAATATTTTAAACAATGTTGTGTTAAACTTGGCGTATGGAGTTGTAAATAATTCTTGAATAATAAAAACTACTAGATCCCCGATCGCTACCAAAATTACTAACACCATTAGAATAGATAGAACTTTAGAAACTATCACCTCTATGTGTTCGATGACGTGCATAAAGTTTTCATCTTTGGTAACTTCTGCAATTCTCCTAAGTAACTTCTTCATCTGCTGCACCCGGTTTTAAAGTAAAAAAAAGAAAAATCCCATAGATAAATCTAGAGGATTAAAAAAAGTACTTTGCAAGTTTTATATTAAGTTTTTTACTTTTCATAACTCAAGCTCGTACTAGGCAAGCTTCTTTATAATGAGAATTTTACCTTTATTAAAATGGTAATAGCTTATAGTCAAGAGTATATAATCAAAAAACTTAATAATTACCATTGACTATTGATTATGGATATTTGACTAGATTATTTATTACCAATTTACTATTGAAAGGTATACTTAGCAGCTTACCACTGTGAAGACTGGAGTTGATAATTTTTGACTGTAACTTCTACAGAAATTGGTATTAGCTGCACCGCACAAGCTTTTAATTCTGGTTGCAGTGAATCCGGGCAAGCTTCTGGATGAGTGAGGGCGTTGGCTTCGGCGTCATCTGCCCACAGAGCACCCCAGTGCATGGGGACAAAAACTGTGCCAGGTGCGATCGCCTTTGTCACCTTCGCTGGAAACTTAGCTTTTCCTCGGCGCGATCGCACCTCTACCAACTGATGATCTGCAATACCTAAAACAGCAGCATCACGAGGATGAATTTCTATAAACGGTTCAGGGTGCATTTTGCAAATTTTTTCAATTCGACCGGTACGCGTCTGAGTGTGCCAGTGTCCGTAGAGCCTTCCATTAGTCAGCACAAAAGGATAATTTGGATCAGGTGGTTCTGCCAATCCGCGTGAATAATATGCCGCAAATCGAGCGCGTCCATCAGGGGTATGAAAGCGCAAATCGGTGTAGAGACGCTTACCAGTTCTGAGTCTATGGTACTTCTGTTTCTTCGCGGCTTCTTTGTGTAATGAAGTTTCTTCATCGTCGCCTTCTTCTGATTCAAAACTGAGAATTCCTGTTTCGGAATCCATAAATATTGGCTCGGCTTTTTCTTCTGGATAAGGCCATTGAGTCGATCCTTGTGTCTGTAATTGCTCATGACTGATACCCGTCATATCGCATGGCCTCCCGCGAGTTAGTTGGGCAAACTCAGCATAAACTTCAGCCGAGTTAGCAAAGGCAAACTCTCCAGCAAAACCGAGTCTGCGCCCAACTTCTGCGAAAATTTCCCAATCGGCTTTAGCTTCTCTTGGCGGTTGGCGGAATGCTGAACACAACGTTACTACCCGTTCAGAATTTGTCATCACGCCAGTTTTCTCACCCCATTGTGCAGCGGGTAATAGGACGTGAGCGTAAGCGGCGGTTTCTGTAGGGTAATAGGCGTCTTGGTAGATAGTAAAAGGCGATCGCAATAACGCCTTCTTCGTCCGCTCCAAATCTGGCATACTTACAGCTGGATTAGTAGCAGCAATCCACAGTAACCCCACATCGCCAGTTTCCAACCCAGTAATCATATCCCAAGCAGTCAGACCCGGATTGGGCGAAATCTGTCCTGGCTTGAGTCCCCAAAATTCCTCAACTTCTGCGCGGTGCTGAGGATTTTTTACCACCCGATAACCAGGTAATAAATGCGCCAAACCTCCGGCTTCCCGTCCTCCCATCGCGTTCGGCTGACCTGTAAGCGAGAAAGGGCCCGCCCCCGGCTTGCCAATTTGTCCGGTCATCAGGTGCAGATTAATGATCGTTCTGACCTTAGCCGTCCCTTCTGACGATTGATTCACACCCATTGACCACAAAGACAGTACCCGCCCAGATTCACCCCAGTAGCGAGCTGCTGTTTCTAAATCTTCAATGCTGATCCCACATTCACGAGCGACTACTTCTGGTGGATAGTGCCGAATCACCTCAGCATAAGCGGGAAAGTTACTGGTGCAGTCATCCATAAACATCGTATCGATGTAGTTCCAGCGCATCAATAAATGTGCGATCCCATTCAACAAATCGATATCTGTACCAGGACGAATTGCTAAATGTAAGTCTGCGGCTTCTGCGGTTGGTGTGCGACGGGGATCGACCACAATCATTTTGACTTTGCGGTTCTTTTTGTGATATTTTGCTAGCCGATTGAAAACAATGGGGTGACATTCAGCCGTATTAGTGCCAATTAAAAATGCACAATCGGTTAACTCCAAGTCGTCATAACAGCAGGGCGGGCCATCTGAGCCAAAGCTTTGAATATAGCCAGCCACAGCACTAGACATACATAAACGAGAGTTGGCATCAAAATTATTTGTACCTAGACACCCTTTCATGAGCTTTTGAGCTATGTAGTAGTCCTCAGTTTGAAACTGACCGGAACCATACATACATAGGGCTTCTGGGCCCTGAGTGAAGCGCACAGTTTGAATGCGCTTGGTGATCAGATCAAAAGCTTCATCCCAGCTAACCCGGCGAAACTCCTGATCCAAAGAGTCTCGCACCATTGGGTAATGTAGTCTACTTTTATCTAAAGATTCAGCGATCGTTGCGCCTTTGACACAAACCATACCCTGACTAGATGGGTGTGCTTTGTCACCCCGCACCCGCCAAATCGGATTTCCTTGGCTATCTCGATTAGTTGCTTTGTTAGATTGAGCTGGGGGTGAAACTTCTAAACCACAGCCAACACCACAGTATGGACAAAGGGTTTTGGTAAATTCACTCATGACAGTTGTACCGTGTTCGCTGATTTTTTAAATGTTGAAAAGCAAGGTTTGTAGAGGCGCAATTCTAGCGAATTATGTCGTTACTAACTTGACTGACGGTAATGAGAAAATATTTAAACTACTCCTGGATCAAAACTAATAATTTAAGTTGCTAAAATTTGCCAAATTCTATTTTTTTAACTTTGGGTAAATGCTTACTCTAGTGTTTTTACCTATTTAATATTAGTTAAGCAAAAGAAAATGTAATGCGTGATACTTTCCATGTTTTATCTTTAATAGTTTTTCTCTATAAAAATTCTAGTAATCATTGATTAAACACCTATTTTTTTGAAATTTGATAATGATGTTTTTTGTAAATTTTTAAAATTTGCTGCCGTGATAATTTACATATTGATTCAATAAATATTTACAAAAATTTTCCCCTTATAAAAAGGTAAATTTAAACGAATAAAGCCTGTAGGCAGGCTTTGAGATCCTGTAGTCCGCTCCAAGGTTCCGAAAATCTAAAGCTAAATCTTGCCTTTCTCTCTACGCGGACTACATTTATATAACTGAAACTTCAGTCCATGAGTACTTTTGCAATTAGCTTATTCTTCTAATAGAACAGTAGAGTTTTTAGTTGCCGTTTCTGGTAATTCACTCTCATCAGCCGCCGCAAATGAGCCTTGTGGTTCTTTGAGGAAGAAGGCACACATAAAAGCACAGATGAAAGCGGCTATAGCCATTGTGGTAAACAGTGTTGGTGCGTCGGTTAAACTGAAAATTGTCAGATAAACCACACCACCAAAATTACCGTAAGCCCCAACATTTCCGGCAATTTGTCCAGTGGCTTCTTTTTTAATTAGAGGTACAATGCCGTAGGTTGCACCGCAACCAGCTTGAGCACAGTAAGCAGCAAACATAGTAGCTGCGATCGCTAGCGGAATCGGCCAACTGCTATTAATAAAATGGGTCATCAAATAGCCGATACCAATACCAACACTGATAATTGTCATTGTCCATTTGCGAGAGCCAAACTTATCAGAAATTAAACCACCGCTAGGACGAGAAATTAAATTCAAAAAGGGATATGTAGCAGCAATCATCCCAGCTACTACATGCTCTAAACTAAAAGTTTTTTCAAAAAATGCAGGTAACATGGAAACGGCTGCCAACTCGCTACCAAAGTTAGTTACATAAGTGAATTCGAGTAAAGCTACTTGACCAAACTGAAAGCGTTCAGATGCAGCGTAAGTTTTCTTCCCAATTAAAAGCTCCCGGTTTACCTGCCAAGCTTTGTAAGTTTGGTAAGCAAATAATCCTCCTAATAGCAACCAAGCCAAATACATTTGGCTTAAAGTCAGGAAGTGAATGTTCTTTTGTTCCAAACGCCAAGCTAATAAACCCAGAGCAAAAATCAAACCAAAATTCGAGATAATCATTGCCCAGAAGCTTTTGACGCTGGTCACTTCTAGAGAACCATTTTTCTTAGGTTTCTTGTAGACTTTGCCTGGGGGTGTATCTTGGACACTGTTGTAATAAATTACGCCGTAGATGGCTGCAATGATCCCTGTAAGAGCGATCGCAAACCGCCAGTTAGAAGCACCGCCAGCCAAAAAGCTAGTAGAAACTGCAAGTATCGGTAAGGCAAACTCTGCCCCAAAAGCACCAAAGTTACCCCAACCGCCATAAATACCTTGGGCAATTCCCATCTCTTTTGGGGGAAACCACTCCGACACCATGCGGATACCAACCACAAACCCAGATCCAACAATTCCCATCAATAAGCGGCTGATGACTAGTTGGTTAAAGTCTTGCGACAGTGCCGTAGCCAAACAAGGAACAGCCGCAAAAATCAGCAGCATTGAATAGGTACGTCTGGGGCCAAAACGATCCAGAAGCATCCCAATGATGATCCGCGCTGGGATAGTCAAGGCAAGATTACAGATAGCCAAAGTTTTAATTTGTTCAGGTGCTAGCTGTAGCTGTTTACCAATCGTTGTTGCAAAAGGAGCAAAGTTAAACCAACAGACAAAGGTGAGAAAGAAGGCAAACCAAGTCCTATGTAATATGCTGTAGCGTCCGCTGAATGAAAATAATTTTTTAAGCATTAAGCCTTCCTATTGAAGATGAGGTAAGGGGGCAGTGCTTCCCTACGGGAGGCTACGCCAACGACTGCGCTCAGCAACGGGGGCAGAGAGGGGGAGCAGGGAAAGAAAAATTACAAATAACCAATGACCAATGACTCCGCCAAGCAGTTACTCGTCAGCGTGAGCAAATCGGCGAAAGAGGAAGTCTAGAGCGTAGTTTCGCAAGTCGTAGTACTCAGGGTCTTCCATGATGCGGCGACGATTGCGGGGACGGGAGAAGGGAATATTGAGGATTTCACCGATGTGAGCAGCTGGGCCGTTAGTCATCATCACAACTCTGTCGGCGAGGAAAAGCGCTTCATCAATGTCATGAGTAATCATCAGTACGGTGACTTGATGTTCACGCCAAATTTGCAGGAGTTCTTCTTGTAATTCTTCTCTGGTGATGGCATCTAATGCACCAAAGGGTTCATCGAGAATCAATACTTGCGGACGGATGGAGAGGGCGCGGGCGATCGCAACTCGCTGTTTCATCCCTCCAGAAAGCTGATTGGGTTTCTTGTCAGCCGCTTCTGTAAGCCCCACCATTGCTAAATGTTCTCTGGCGATCGCCCGTTTCTCTGCCTGGGGTTTTTTCGGAAACACCGAATCAATAGCTAGGTAAACGTTATCAAAAACACTCAGCCAAGGCAGTAAACAATAGTTTTGGAATACCATCATCCGGTCGGGGCCTGGTTCGGTGATGGGTTTGTCTTGCAGCAGGACGACGCCATCGGTGGGAGTGTTAAACCCGGAAATCATGTTGAGGAGAGTTGATTTACCGCAGCCAGAATGACCAATGATGCAAACGAATTCGCCCTCACGCACTTTCAGGTCAACTCCATCCAGTACGGTATGAGGGCCTTCGGAAGTTGGATAAATTTTGCTTACACCTTCAATTACCAAAAAGTTTTCTGCTTTTTTCGTTTGTAGTTGATTGATTTGGGTTTTGCTGTTAGTTCCGTTTACTGTTTGCATGATGAATTTAGTAATTTGTTATTTATTTAGTTGTTGTTTCTGCTCGAAGACTATTTTTTTTAACGAACCGCCTTCGCGCAGCGTCTCGTAGAGAAGGACGCCAAGGACGCCAAGGATGCAAAGGAAGAGGTAGGTAATCTTATGATGAGAAGTGATTAATGACTAAATAAATACTTCCTCAATACGTATTTGCCGTTTAATTTCTAAGCTTTTGAGATACTCTATCGGCTCTGATGGGTTGAAAACTTTACCATCAAATAAGTGAATTGGGTCATCCTCTCCGATATCGAGTAAGCCGAGTTCGCGTGCAGCAGCACCAAATATGTCTGTGCGACAGACTCTTTCAATCACCTCCACCCAGTTTTTTGGGAAGGGTGTTAAGCCCCAACGTGCCATTTGAGTGACCATCCACAAAATTTCAGTCCGGTTGGGATAGTTGGTTTTATGAAGATAAAACTGGTTATATGCTGTGAAGTCTTGTGGTTGTGTACCGTCGCCGCGATCGTAGGGATCGATGAACCCCGGACGGACGTACACAGGATCTATATCTAGATATTCAGAACGGCAGAGTATTTCTAAAATTTCTTCGCGGTTGCGGAAATCGTCACAGTATTTGCAAGCTTCTAACAGCGCTTTGATGAGAGCAAGATAAGTTTCTGGGTACTGCTGCGCCCAATCTTCTCGCACTCCTAACACTTTTTTCGGCTGTCCTGACCAAATTTCCAAAGCTGTAGCCGCAACAAAGCCCAAGTCTTGATGGACAGCAAGGTAATTCCAGGGTTCTCCAGCACAGTAACCGTCAATATTTCCGGCTTTGAGTTGAGAAACCATTTCCATTGGTGGAACCACTGTCAAGCTGACATCTCTATCAGGATCTATGCCGCCAGCCGCCAGCCAATAACGCAACATTAGGTTCAGCATTGAAGTAGGATGAACTACACCCAAAGTCAGAATTTGGTCGGGAGTAGCGCTAATCGCTGCTTTTAAGTCAGTTAGGTTTCTGACTCCTTGGCTGTACAATTTTTTGCTTAAAGTAATGGCGTTAGCATTGCGAGAGATATTTAGTGCATTGATTACAGGAATTGGTTTTTTGCCACCAGCACCCAAAGTTAGGGCTAAGGGCATTCCTGCAAGCATCTGAGCAGCATCTAATTTACCATTAACAACCCCTTGAGTTATTTCTTCCCAACTACTGGCACGATTGAGGGTGATTTTTTCTAAACCGTACTGGGCAAAGAAGCCTTTTTCTTGAGCAATAATTAAAGGTGCAGCATCAGTTAAAGGTAGAAAGCCGATTTCCAGATTGATTTTTTCTAAGCCGTTGTGGAATGTAGCTACTGGTACTGAAGTCTGCTGTGCTTTGCGTTTCTTGGCCAGCTTTTGCTGGTTGAGGAAGTAAATCATTTCATTCCGCAGACTGTAGTAGCTGGGATGTTTGACTACTTCCAAGCGTTGACGCGGGCGAGGGATCGGTACTTCGATAATTTGCCCGATATGAGCTTCTGGCCCGTTGGTGAGCATGACAACGCGATCGCTCAACAATAACGCCTCATCTACGTCGTGTGTCACCATCACGCATGTAACGTTGTGTTCGTTACAGATTTTCATTAGCTGTTCTTGTAAACTACCCCGCGTTAAGGCATCCAACGCTCCAAAGGGTTCATCTAGCAGTAACAACTTGGGACGGGTTGCTAAGGCGCGAGCGATCGCCACCCGTTGTTTCATCCCCCCAGATAACTCACTCGGACGTTTATTCGCCGCAGGGCGTAGCCCCACCATATCGATATGTTCTTCAATAATGCTTTGACGTTGACCTTTGGGCTTACCTTTATACACTTCATCAACAGCCAGGGCTACGTTTTCCCGTACTGTTAACCAAGGCAGCAAAGAGTAGTTTTGAAACACAACCATCCGATCTGGACTCGGATCTTTAATTTCCCGC
Organism: Nostoc sp. B(2019); assembly: GCF_010091925.1. Taxonomy (GTDB): domain Bacteria; phylum Cyanobacteriota; class Cyanobacteriia; order Cyanobacteriales; family Nostocaceae; genus Komarekiella. The sequence goes on from NZ_WVID01000003.1 coordinate 224,310, forward strand.
CCTTCCAAAGTAACGCCGCCAACACTTGCTCGATCTAAACCTGCAATGATGTTGAGCAAGGTAGATTTACCACAACCAGAGTGTCCAATTAGAGAAACAAATTCCCCTTGTTGGATTTTCAACTCAATATTTTTTAGAGCAATATATTTGCCACCAGTTGGGAGATCAAATACACGGTCAACGTGGTCAACTTCAACAAAAGTAGTCATTTTTTAATTCGTAATTCGTAATTCGTAATTGAGAAATAACCCATTTCCTACTTTTGTTATTCGGGTACAAGTTTGCTAGCTATAAAGCCAACCATTCTATCTAGGATTAAGCCGACCAAGCCAACATAAATTAAGGCGAGGATAATTTCGCTTAAGTTAGTTTCTGTGGTGGTATTATAGGCATCCCAAATAAATGAACCAATTCCGACACCACCGACTAACATTTCTGCCGCGACAATTGCTAACCAAGATAAACCAATGCCAATGCGTAATCCTGTGAATATATAAGGAACAGTGGCAGGAAACACCACTTTAAAGAAATATTTGACTCCTTTCAAACGCAAAACTCTGGCTACATTTATGTAGTCTTGAGGAATTTGTTGCACGCCCACTGTAGTGTTGATTACAACTGGCCAAACAGATGTAATAAAAATCACGAAAATAGCTGAAGGATTAGCCTGTTGAAACGCTGCTAAAGAAATTGGTAGCCATGCCAGAGGTGGTACAGTCCGCAACACTTGGAAGATGGGATCTAAGGCGTTATAAAGTAATTTATTCGCACCAATCAAAATCCCCAATGCGATACCAACAATTGCTGCTAAAGAAAAGCCTAAACCAACTCTACCTAAACTACTGAGTATCTGCCAGCCTAAGCCTTTATCACTTTCGCCATTATCAAAAAATGGATTAATGATAAAAGGATCCCAAGTTTCAGAAAAGGTTTCTATCGGCCCAGGTAACTTAAAGTTAGGATTTAAACAAAGTAGTTGCCAAATCACTAGAAAAATAGCTAACGCTACCAGTGGCGGCACAATTTTTTGTGAAACTAATTTATTAAAATTCTTACGGTGATTTTTCTTGATAGTGCGACTTCCAAGGATAGCTGCCATTTTATTTTTTCTCCTCTCCCATTGCAATTGATTAGACTTTCTTAATTTTCAAACTCTGCAAATATTCTTCTGGTTTTTCTGGATCAAATTTCACACCATCAAAGAAAGTCTCAATACCACGAGAACTACTCTTAGGAATTTCGGAATCAGGAACAGCAATAGCTTTAGCTGCTTTTTTCCACAAATCCTCTTTATTCACTTGATTAACTATTTCTTGAACTTTAGTATCTTTTGGTAAATAGCCCCAGCGAATATCTTCTGTTAAAAACCAAATATCGTGACTTTTGTAAGGATAAGAGGCATTGTCTGCCCAGAATTTCATGCGATTTGGGAAGTTTTGCTGAGTACGACCATTACCAAAGTCGATATTGCCTTTCGACCTTTCTAAAATATCTGCGGCAGCAACGTTAAAGTATTTACGGTCAGAGCAGATTTTGCACATCTCCTCTTTATTTTCTGCGCGATCGCACCATTGTTGAGCTTCCATAACTGCCATCAACATTGCTTGTGCAGCATTAGGATTTTGATCAACCCAATCTTTCCGCATAGTAAAGGCTTTTTCTGGATGATCTTTCCATAACTCGCCTGTAACTAAAGCTGAATAACCTATTTTTTGGTTTACCAATTGAGCGTTCCAAGGCTCTCCCACGCAGAAAGAATCGATGGTGTTGACTTTCATATTCGCCACCATTTGTGGTGGTGGTACGGGTTCCAAAACCACATCTTGATCTGGATTGATGCCGCCAGCCGCTAACCAGTAGCGCATCCACAAATCGTGAGTACCACCAGGAAAGGTAACACCAAATTTCAAGGCTTTTTTATTAGCTTTGGCCTGGCTCGCAGCTTCTTTCAGCCCTTTGCTTTCTAAATTGACATTGAGTTCTTTAAATTTATTGGCAACAGAGATAGCCTGACCATTGGTATTTAACCTTGCCAAGATATACATTGGCACTTTATCGTTGATGGTCATTAAGTAAGGCATGGGGCTGAGGATATGTGCGCCATCAATACCGCCGCCAGCTGAGCCGATTTTTAAGTTGTCACGAGTTACAGGCCAAGATTTCTGCTTGATCACCTCAACATCAGTCATGCCGTACTTAGCAAAGAAACCCTTTTCTTTAGCAATAATTAAGGGAGCAGCATCAGTTAGAGCGATGAATCCTAGCTTGGCTTTGGTTACTTCTACCTTCGGTGCGTTGGCTACTGTAGAGACGTTGGCGGCGGGAGCAGCAGAGGGCGAGTCACCACCTGTTGAGGCTGTATTGCTGCCAGCAGAACAACCGTGAGCCAAAATAGAAGCGGTAGCCGTAGCGCTTGCGGTGAAAATAAATTTTCTTCTTGAAAGATTTGTCATTTGTCCTTTATTTAGTTGTTAACTGATTAGTTGTGATCTACTGACCAATGAGTTACCAAGGCTTCTTGCTTCGGTTTTGCGCCAAAGTGTTCGATGAGTAAATTTTGCAATATTGGCTGTAAGTCTTCACAGGGTATACCTTTGATGACACAAGCTCCTAGATGGGCGTCTTTGCCAACTTTGCCGCCCATGTAGATATCAACCCCTTCTACAGCTTTGCCATTTTTGCGGGTTTTAGTTCCCATCAAGCCGATATCTGCAACTTGAGGCTGTCCGCAGGAGTTGGGGCAACCTGTCCAGTGAATTCGCACATTTGCAGTGAGTATTAACTCTGCTTCTAATGCTTTAATGATCCCTAAAGCACGGTTTTTGGTTTCAATTAGGGCAAAGTTGCAAAATTGTGAGCCTGTGCAAGAAACTAGCGATCGCGTCAGTAGACCAGGATCAATCGAAAATCTTTCTAGCAGCGGCTCTGTCAAAAATGTTGCCAACCGCGAGTCAGGAATATTGGGAATGATGATGTTCTGCTCAACGGTGAAGCGGATTTCACCACTACCGTAAACTTCCGCTAGACGTGCGATTTCAAACATATCTTCGGCATACAGCCGACCGACTGGGATATGCAAGCCTACGTAGTTTAATCCTGGTTGTTTTTGTTTATATACCCCGATATGGTCGCGTTTTTCCCAGTCGATTTCGTCTTTTGGCGCTGCGGGTAACAATGATTTACCCAAACGGTTTTCGACTTCTTGGCGAAACTTTTCTAAACCCCATTCATCAATTAGCCACATCAAGCGGGATTTTTGGCGATTCGCGCGTAAACCGTGATCCCGATAAACTTCCAAAACGGCTCTACATACGGCTACAACGTCTTCTGGAGACACCCAAGCATTTAGAGGAATCGCCGCCTCACAGCGTTTGGCTGAGAAAAAGCCACCCACCAAGACGTTAAATCCAAATATTGGAGATTGGGAAGATTCTTCCCCAGTCCCTTCTTCAAACGCGGGAACGAAAGCTAAATCGTTGATTTCGGCGTGAACTGAATTGTCTCGTCCACCTGCGATCGCAATGTTAAATTTCCTTGGTAGGTTACTAAACTCTGGATTGCCTTCACCTTTATTGGTGAGCATATCCTGAATCTGCTGTACCACCTCTCGTGTGTCATACAATTCATCTGCATCCAATCCCGCCACCGGGTCGCCTGTGATATTGCGGATGTTGTCCATCCCTGACTGGACGCTGGTTAAACCAACTGCGTGAAATCTATTAAAAATATCAGGTAAGTCTTCAATCCTGATGCCCCGCAATTGGATATTCTGTCTGGTAGTAATGTCAGCATTGCCGTCATCTCCGTAACGCTGCACCACTCCTGCTAAAGCACGCATCTGACTGCTGGTGAGAATACCGTTAGGTAAGCGCATCCGCATCATAAACTTGCCCGGAGTCACTGGGCGAAAAAACACACCTACCCACTTGAGTCGGTGATCACGGTCTGTCTCGTCCATTGCTTCCCAGCCTAGGGCAGCAAATTTCTCTATCTCACCTTTGACGGCGAGTCCATCTTTTTCTGCTTTGAATTTCTCAAACTTGTTAAGGCTTGTTGTGGTGGTAGTTGCTGTGTCTGTCATGAAGATGAGTCTCGTTGCAAATAACTGATCCGCTGAGAACTTATAGAGTTACTTACCCAATATCAACCAGCCCGTAATCTCATCAGTTAATGGATCTACGAGGGTTAATGATCAAAAAATTTGATTTAGTTACGGTTGATTATCTGTACTCAAGAGCGTTACAACTTGAAACCTAAAATAGGTAAAATCTGTCGCCCTTACATTTTGTAAATTTGTCAAGAAGGTGTGAATACTGTTTATGTAACAATTTCGATACCTCTAAGTTAAGACGGGATTTATGTTAAAATCGTATAAATTGTTACGGTTTTTTAGTGAAATTGCTGAAAGTGTATCATTAATATGCGTTTTTTGCATAAAGAACAGCTAATAAGCGATGCAAAGCGCTTGCTGAACAGCATTTGGGATTGATGTATGTTAACTAAAACGCAGTCATGAAACGTCGTGATTTCATTTATTGGGTCGGCTTGGGTTCGATAGCGAGTTCTTTACCTGTAGCGCTGGCAGCTTGTTCTTCTCAGACAATTGCTGGAGATTGGCAAACTGTGGGTACATCGGCAGAATTAGATAAGACTGGTCAAATACTTGCTAAAAACTCACCCGTTGGGCCTGTTTTGGTAGTCGGCACATCTAAAACCGAGAATCTGACTGCTGTTAACCCGGCTTGTTCTCATGCAGGTTGCACGGTAACATGGCAAGCTGAGGCCAAAAAATTCACTTGTCCCTGTCATGGTTCGGAATTTGGTGTTGATGGTAAAGTGCAAAGAGGCCCAGCAACAACACCGCTAAAAACTTACGCCGCTAAGATTGAGGGTGATTCAGTTGTAGTTAAGCCAACCTAGACAATTCCAAATTTAAGCAAAGTGTCGTGAATAATTTCAACCAGCTTTTGGTGCAGGCCCAAATAGCATACGATGCAGCTGATTGGTCATCACTGATTCAATATTTGCAACAGTTAGTTTTGGGAGTAAACTCTAGACATTCAGAGATAGTTAAAAATCGAGAACATATCCTGAAATTAGCAATTTCCATTTTAGAGATGGGGGATTTTCAACAACGTTGGGAAGTTGCCAAGGTGTTGACTAGCTTGGGAAATATTGCCATCCCACCACTCATTGAAATCTTAGAAGATGAAGACGCAGAAGAAGAATTGCGTTGGTATGCAGCAAAGATTTTGGGCGAGTTTCAGCACCCAGATGCGATCGCGCCGTTGGTAGAATTGTTGAAAACCGATGAAAATGAAGAACTCAAAGCGATCGCCACAACAGCACTTGGGCAAATGGGTACTGTTGCGATCGCTGCACTCTGTGAACTACTAGCAGCAGAAGATACACGACTTTTAGCAGTGCGATCGCTCTCTTGTATTCGGCAACCAAAAACCATCACGCCTCTGTTGAGTGTAGTCCAAGATTCACAAGCAGCAATCCGCGCCGCTGCAATTGAAGCCCTCAGTAGCTTTCATGACGAACGTGTGCCACCAGTACTATTGATTGCTTTGGATGATGTCGCTGCCACTGTTAGACGTGCAGCAGTGATGGGTTTAGGTTTTCGCTCTGACTTATGTGCAGAATTAAATTTAGTGACGAGACTGCAACCTAGGCTTTATGACTTTAACCTTGAGGTTTGTTGTGCCGCAGCAGTTGCCCTTTCGCGGATGAATTGTGATGATGCTGCTAAGCAATTATTTCAGGTATTGATATCATCTCATACACCAATCAAGCTACAACTCGAAATTATCCGCGCCTTAAGTTGGATGGGTACAACATCGGGTTTGGAATACATACAACAAGCACTGAATCACAACTTATCAGAGACAATGTGGCAGGAAATCGTTACAGTTCTAGGACGAGTACAAAAGCCGCAGTTAACTCAACAAGCTACAGAAATTTTGCTAGAAATCTTGCAATCAAAGCATCCAGCTACAGAAATTGTCAACATCAAAAGCGCGATCGCCCTATCATTAGGTCAGCTAGGCAACATGCAAGCAATTGAACCCTTGATTTCGCTACTAGCTGATGCAAATGCAGCGGTAAGACTGCACGCGATCGCCGCACTGAAAAGTCTAGATAAGGAAGTCGCACATCAACAATTACAGCAGTTAGCAAATAACGCCACACTCACACCAGATTTGCAAACAGGAGTAGCGATCGCTTTAGCAGAATGGTAAATTCTCTCAAAGAGAATGAACAAAGAAATTGAGAATAAAATGAAAGACGAATTACGTTCTAAGTATGACTTTGCTCAAATGGAGGGAAGCATCAGAGGCAAGTATGTTAAGCGGGAAGAACTCGAAGATGAAATTCGATGGGATAAAGCATTTGCAGGTTCTAAGGATACCCTTGCTAAACTCGCGGCCGAAGCAATGGCTGAGTATTATGCGGGAAAAACCCAAGAATTAGACGCAGAAACATTGTGAAGTCACGCACAACCGCTTAATTTCGTGCTCAGTTGTAGCCACGTAGAAAAAATTAGCAAGATTACAGCCATTTTCCGCGATATTTACCAAAAAATCTTGAGCAAAGCGGATAATTGACCATGAAGTCAGTAAAACCTGATTTATATTTATATAAATTTGACAAAATGACTTGTAACAAACTTGACTAAATTGCAAATTAAAAACCGTTAACTTAATGAAAGCCATAAATGTAATTCAGGCTACATAAAAATGCGACTAGAGCAGTTGCAAGCTTTTCTGGCGATCGCCCAAACCGGCAGCTTTCAACAAGCAGCGCGGCAATGTAGTGTCACCCAATCGACGATCAGTCGCCAAATTCAGGCATTGGAAGCAGATTTGGGATTAGAACTGTTTCACAGAACAAGTCACGCCAAGTTGACGCTAGCAGGTGAACGATTGCTACCCCGCGTCCGCAAAATTTGCCAAGAGTGGCAAACAGCCACAGACGAGTTAGCAGATTTGATCGCAGGAAAACAGCCAGAACTCTGCATTGCAGCGATTCACTCAATGTGTGCCGCTTACTTGCCGCCAGTGTTACAAAAATTTTGCCATGATTATCCAGATGTACAATTGCGAGTGACTTCATTAGGTAGCGATCGCGCCCTCAAAGTCCTCAAAGATGGATTAGTAGATCTAGCGATAGTGATGAATAATCGGTTTTTAACCACTGGCAGAGAAATGGTGGTAGAAGTACTTTATGATGAACCTATAGAAGTCCTAACCGCAGCCAATCATCCCCTAGCCAAATATGAATGTATCCCTTGGTCGGAGCTAATTGTTTATCCCCAAGTGGTTTTTAAAGATGGTTATGGAATGCAACGTCTAATACAAGATAGATTTGAGCGACTGGAAGCTAAACTTCAGGCGGCTTTAGAGGTAAATACCTTAGACGCCTTTCGGGGAGTAGTGCGCCAAGGAGAACTGATAGCTTTGCTACCTCAATCAGCACTAATCGAAGCACGTTGCGACCCTACCCTTGCAGTCAGACCCCTAGCCAGTAATAGTACGGGTACTTTACCTGATAGTTCAAGTTTGACTCGTCGTGTAGTGATGGTAACAACTCAAGACCGTCTCCAAATTCCACCCATCAAACACTTTTGGCAACTGGTACGAGAAAATATCCCACTGCAACTTAACCAGCAGCGATCGGCTTCATAAGTGTCATTAGTCATTGGTCATTGGTCATTAGTCATTAGTTGCAGATAGGAAAAGGATAAAGGACAAGGGACAAAGGGCAAATGAGCAATGAATTTAGAAAACTTCTGCAAAAAGTAGGCAGTGGAAACCACACAGGCGAGAATTTAACTCGTGCTGAAGCCGCCACTGCTATAAAAATGATGCTGCTAGGTGAAGCAACACCAGCCCAGATTGGAGCATTTTTGATTGCCCATCGGATTAAGCGTCCCACTGGGGAAGAGTTAGCGGGCATGTTGGATGCATACAACGAACTAGGGCCAAAACTGCAACCAATCACTTCTGCACGTCAGACGATAGTTTTGGGTCTACCTTATGATGGCAGAACGCGTACTGCACCCATTGCCCCAATAACGGCTTTAATTTTGGCTGCGTCTGGGCAACCAGTGGTAATGCATGGTGGCGATCGCCTACCCACAAAGTATGGATTACCCCTGATAGATATTTGGCAGGGATTAGGTGTCAATTGGACTACCTTACCACTAACAAAAACCCAACAGGTATTTGAGCAAACAGGTATTGGCTTTGTCTATACACCACAGCATTTTCCCCTAACTAACAGCATTTGGGAATACCGTGACCAACTCGGCAAGCGTCCGCCTTTGGCAACAATGGAGTTAATTTGGTGTCCTTACGCTGGTGATGCTCATATAATTACTGGGTTTGTTCACCCTCCTACGGAAGCGATGTTTCAGGTAGCTTTGGCACTGCGTGGCGTAACAAAATTTACATTGGTAAAGGGATTGGAAGGTAGTTGCGACTTACCGCGCGATCGCACTGCGATTATTGGCTTATCTTCATCAACACCCCAAGAATTAGAACGCTTACACCTCGTACCGCGTGAATACGGTTTTACCACCAAGAACGTACCCCTTGGCACTAGCGAAGAACTCGTAGCGAATATGCAGCAGGTTTTGGTTAGTAATCCAGGCGAACTGATGGAAACAGCTTTGTGGAATGGCGGGTTTTACTTATGGCGGAGTGGCATTTGTCCAGATATGCGATCGGGTATAGCCAAAGCGGCAGAATTATTAACCAGTGGCGCAGTAGCTAATAAACTTCAAGAACTCAGTCAAGCAGTAAATTCAGTGTCAGCAGAAATATTTCAGCCCGTTTAAGTCGTAAAATTAATCTTGCAACAGGAGTGGAAGCCTGTTTAAATTTATTTGTTGAGAGGATTAGCGAATATGAGCCAAATAACAGTACGGCGATTAAACTTTAATTTTTCTCAAGATATTGAAAAATACTGGCTCAACCAAAGTGCTTTCAAAACACACTTGTTTAATAGCCTCACAATTAGCGTTACAGATATCGAAAAATACTTAACTCTGAATGTCAAAAAAAGAATAAATTTCATCGACAATCCTCAACTGAAGCAAGAAGCTCAAGCTTTTATCGGTCAAGAAACGCAACACTTGCTTCAGCATACAAAATTTTGGGCTAACCTACACTACTTAGGTTATGAATTTGACACTCATTTAAGCTGGCTGCGGTGGATTCTTTTTAATATTCTAGAACGCGGAATGAGTACTAATTTAAATTTAGCTATTAGTGCTGGAATTGAACACCTAACGATTTTGATAGCTGAATTTATCTTAGAAGATAATTCCTTGGCTGAAGCTGATCCGCAGTTAAAAAAGCTTTTTGAATGGCACGCAGTAGAAGAAATTGAACACAAAACAGTTTTATTTGATGTGCTGCAAAATGCAACTAAGAATTACTTGTTGCGTATATCGGGGATGTTGATAGCCTATATTTTAGTTTTCTCTTTTCTGAATTTGGGTTTGATTACACTGCTGTATCAAGACAAAAAACTTCTGGATAAAAAAGTTTGGTGGGAATTTATTAAGTTTTGGATTACTAAAGATAAATTCCTGTACAAAGCATTATTAAGCGCGACAGATTATTTGAGAAAGGACTTTCATCCTACACAAAAGGATCATCTATTTTTAATTAAGAAGGTGACAGTAACAGTATGAGTCATTCAATTTTAGATTTTGGATTTTAGATTTTAGATTGATCCCACAGATAAATCTGGGGGCTTGTACCATCAAGGAATGTTGGTCAAAATCAATCAGTCAAAAAAAATAAACTTAAAATTACTTACCAACAGGTAACACCAAACTTTCACGAGCTAGTAAGGCTTTGGGAAATACAGATTTAACTTCAATTTGAACCTTGTCAAGAAAATCATCATCGTCATCTGGATGATGATGAGAGATTACTAAGCGTTGTACATCAGCATTTTGAGCTACATTCACCGCAGTTTGCCAATGTAAATCGGCTGAGTCATGGTTGTGAGCCGTTGGCGGAGTGTAGGTAGCATTGGCAATCAGTAAATCAACACCTTTGATAAACTGTAAAATCTGCTCTCGCTCTACTTCATCGGCATTTTGGTGCAAATCTGTGACATAAGCAACACTAAATTCCTGCCAGGTAACTCGATAGCCAACTGACCGCTGAGTTTGATTGATCAACGCTACTGTAATTGTGACATCATCTAGTTTGACTTCCTTGTTTGGAGTCAGATTATAAAACTGCAATTCCGACTGCATTACCTGCAAAGGGTAAGGAAAGTGTGGCTGGAGCATCTGGTCACACAAGCATTGTTTGATTGAGGCTCCATTTGAAGCAGCTGTACCGTAAATATGGAAGCAATTTTCTGCAATAAATGCAGGGACAAAAAAGGGAAAGCCTTGAATACGATTTGATTGAGAGTTGGTAAAAAATAAATGAGCTTCCAGCGGTTGTTGCTGTTGCCAAGTTTTACCCAGTATGCGTAGGCCAGTACCGCCATCAAAAATTAAGCGTTTTCCGGCTACATACATTTCTACACAAGCGGTATTGCCACCATAACAGCTAGTGTTACTGCCTGGGGTGGGAATTAAACCCCGAACACCCCAGAATTGCACAAGAAATTCACCCGATAGGTTACTTAGCAGGGTAGTTGACTTTTCAGTTAGGTAACTCTGAGAACCCGACAACTCAAAATTTGACATTTTCCTTGAATTTAGACCTTGCTGAGCAGGTCATCGTAGCGCCGGACTTCCGACAGCCGGTTTTTTTCATCCACAATGACTACCGTAGGAGAGTAACTTTTTAACTCTTCTAAAGTGAACTGCCCGTAAGTCATTATAATCAAGCGATCGCCAATAATGCCTAGACGTGCCGCAGCCCCATTTAACTCAATTATTCCTGAATTAGCAGGGGCCGGGATCGCATACGTAATGAAACGCTCGCCATTGGCATTATTTACTACTTGTACCTGTTCATAGGGTAAGATGCCAGCTTTCTCTAAGAGGATTTGATCGATACTGATACTACCCACATAGTGGAGATTCGCCCCTGTGAGGGTGCAGTTGTGAATTTTTGCCAAAAGGAGCGTGCGCTGCATTGCGTTTATGGGTTCTGTGGCAATTGAGCTAAAGTCAAGTTAAGTCAAGTTTTGTGCTTTCCTTTTGCCTAACTTTTGTTGAAGGTTCGTTCAGGTAGTTTGAGAATCAGAATCCCGACCCTTTTCACTACCGGCTTTTATGCACTTTTCTACTAAAGGCATAACCTGTTCAACATCCTGCCACCCGCGAATTTCAGTTACCTTTTTTTCCAAATTTTTATAAGTGCGGAAAAATTCGGCAATTTCAGCTAAGCGGTGTGGCGGCAAGTCTTTCAGGGATCTTATTTGAGCGTAGCGGGGATCTTTGTCAGGAACACAAAGGATTTTTTCATCGCGATCGCCGCCGTCAATCATCTCCAGGAATCCAATTGGTCTTGCGGCTATAACACAGCCTGGAAAGGTTGGTTCATCTATTAATACCATACCATCCAGCGGATCGCCATCATCGGCCAAGGTATTGGGTACAAAGCCGTAGTCATAAGGGTATTGTACCGAGGAATAAAGTACCCGGTCTAGAGCAAAAGCTTGTATGTCTTTGTCGTATTCGTATTTATTTTTACTCCCGCCTACAATTTCAATCAGAACGTTGATTAGACCCGGTTTGGGTTGGGCAGGAATACGAGATAAGTCCACAAAAAACTCCTCCGCTAACAGTGAATCATGGGAGCATTCAGCTTCACTCCCCGTGTAGAATTTTAGGGCAATATGGATCTCTCTTCCCAAGGTATTCATTTGTATTGGGGATTGAGGTTAACGTGAGTTCTACAGGATATAAAGGCTGAAAATCATAACAGATAAAGGTTTGAAGAATTAAGAGGTTTGAAATACCACAGGATTTATTGACAATGAAATCAATAACGATAATGAAGAGGAATTTTTTAAATCGCAAAAAAAGCTGAAACTCAAATTGATAAGAACAAAAATAGAGTTTCAGCTATGTTAAAGATTGTATCTCGATTAGATTTAACGTGAGTTCGACAGAGTATTATCTGGCACTTCTAGCAATATGGTGCTGCAATTCAAAATGTAGGCGATCGCTAAAATTTTGTGCTGTCTGTTTGAGCTACCAATAGCTAAATTAGATTGTAATATTATCGCTTCCTTGCTGATTAATCAATAATCGCAAAATCGATAACCCTAAAATTATCAAAAATAGCACCAACCCAATTGTACATGCATAGCTAATTTCTAAATTATTAAAAGCTTGCTCATATAAATAATAAACAATTGTTTTCGAGCTACTGAGTGGGCCCCCTTGGGTCATGATGTATACTTCTTCAAACACTTTGGTGGCAGAAATAGCTGAAATTACCGCCACTAATGCCAAATACGGCTTCATCAAAGGTATGGTAATATCCAAGTGTTTGCGGATACCATCAGAGCCATCAATGGCTGCGGCTTCGTATATATCAGCAGGAATTGATTGCAATCCCGCTAAATAAATTACCATGTAGTAGCCTAATCCCTTCCACACAGTCACAGCCATCACACTGGCCAGAGAAATTGGTATAATGCCAAAAATTTTCGCTGGGCTGGTTAGCCAGGGAATACCTTCTGGAAAAATCCCCAAAGTTTTCAAGAACTGATTAAGTAAGCCGTTTTCTGCATACAGCCATTTCCAAGCTATCCCTGCAACTACCATTGAAATCACTACTGGGGTGTAGTATGCAGATCTAAACCAATTCATTCCCCGTAGTTTTTGATTAACTAAAATTGCCAGTCCTAAAGGAGCAATTACCAAAATCGGTACTACACCCACAAGATATAAAAAAGTGTTTTCTAAAGTTTTCCAAAAAACTGCATCTTTCCAAAGCTGAAAGAAGTTAGTAAGACCTATCCATTGCGGCGGTTGAGCAAGATCTTCGTAGCTGGTAAAGCTGAGATAAAACGCTTGTAGTGCAGGCCAAAAGACAGTTAATCCCAAAATAACTAAGGCGGGTAACAAAAACAAATAAGGAGTCAGTCGTTGTTTGATAAACATCCAATTTTTAGAATTAAATTGATTCATAAGTGGCGTTTTTTAGACTAAGGTAACGCATATTGGTGTTTTTGCTCTGGAAAAATCTTCAAGAATAAAAGACTTGGGGATGTGAGTAGATTTAAGCTTCAATATTTTAAAGGCATATATTTGCGTAGCTTGCCGCCGAGGGCATCGCCTAATTCTTGCATACGGAGCAACTGCAATGGAAACTCAGAACAACTTACCAATTGAACATCAAAATGTCCCCACAAATCACCGTGGACTACATGATTTTTTGTATAATTCCGACAGCGAACACACCACTACTGAGGTGAGCATAACCCCTGAATTGGCAAATAATGGAGTTGAAATCATGCCCCTTGCGGTTTGGTGTGCGGCTGCTCAGAATGCAAAAATTGCAGGTGTTTACGCAGTTTTGGATACAGAAAGTTGCACGCAGTACATCGGCTATTCCCGGAATGTGTTGCTATCCCTAAACGGTCATGTCGCCCAAAATGGAGAGCAAAAATGTGCTTTTGTGCGCGTGCAAACATTCAAGTTTCCAAAGCGTCAAGAAATGGAAGATTTGCGAGATGCGTGGATAGCAGAACTCAATAGTATACCAAATGGTAATGGTTCCGAAAGCGGAATGTGGGCTAGCACTGTAGGCGAAGTTGCTAAAGCGGCAATGTCAGAGGCGGAACGCCAAGCTTACGAGGAGAAAAAGTTAAAATTGCGGAAAGCAATGGCTGACTCAACTCTTTCTAAAGAGTCAGAAACAATAGATACAACTGAAGCCGAGCGCCGGCGTCAACTCGAAGCTGCTGTAAAAAACGATGACTGGAGTGCAATTATCGACACACAGACACAAGAAACCCAGCATTGAAAGGGCGCTAATTGAGATTGTTAAATAGTCATAAAGACGTCCCTTTTTATTTACACGCAGGGACGCCTTTAATATGGGCAGTTTATACAACAGTTGGCATTTTCATGAATCATACGTAGAGACGTTACATATAACGTCTCTACAGGGTTTCGGGTTTTATTTATGTACTCCATTTACCTGAAATCTGCTGTATGAATAAACTACAGTGGGGTGGGCATTGTAATGCCCACCCTACTAGCGCATTGAACCCAGGTAATAATTTATAACTAGGAATTATTTGACTTCACTAGCAGCAAACTTATTGACTTTACCATTTTTCACTGCAACCACTACATCGTAAGTTGCACAATAAGCGATCGTTACATTATTGGCTTTATTGTAAAGGTTGACTACCATTCCTGCACCACCCGGTTGAACTGCGATCGGTTCTAGATCACCAAAAAAGAAACGGCGTAGCTGATCACCGCTACCAAATTTACCTTTATTCTTGATGAGCATATCGATTTTTTGTTGAGCAGTTAAACCTGTAACATCTTTCATTTCCTCAGCTGATGCTCGAACTAATGAAGGATTCACAGCTTGAAGTGGAACATCCCAAACTGTCAAAACACCAGCTAGGGCAACACCTGTAAGTAGTGATGAGGCAAGTTTCATTTATTTTTCCTAATCTTTGATCTCGAATAACCAAAGCATCGCACTTGGTACTGAAGCTTATATGAAACCAAGGCAGATATTGTCTGAATTTATCCCTTGAGAATATTCAGTTTGAATTCAGCATATTCTCAGACAAGTATGATATTTTGATTTTTTAGTCTATTTTCAGTGTTTTTTTATATCTATCTAATCACTGAATAAAATAAGCCGAGTATAGTTGACAGTATTTTTATAGTAATAGTAGTAGTGTTATTGTGACTAGACTGAGAAAACCGCATCATCTCATCCACAAAATCCCAGGTCAAACTTATCTCTGGCTAGCAATCCTGATTTTTGGAGCATCTAGCGCAGTTACTCGCAAGCTTACAGAAATCGGTACTCAACATTTTATTGGTGGTCGGAATCCAATTTCTTTGTGTAATGTTTTGTTTGTGGGAAATTTATGTGCCTTAATCATTCTGATACTGATCTATTGGCGACAGTGGAACAAAGCAGCTTTGATGCAGCTGTCAAAGAAGGATTGGTTTAGTCTAACAGCAGTAGCAATTTTATCAGGAGCGATCGCACCTGGTTTAATTTTCCAAGCGCTGGCACTAACTAAGGTTAATAATGTGATTTTGGTTGGCAGATTGGAACTCCCCCTAACTTTGGCTTTATCCATTTGGTTGCTGAGGGAACGGGTGAATCTTTGGGAAATTGTCGGGGCGATCGCAGCCTTTTTCGGTGTTACTCTAACTATTATTCTTCAACCTCCAGAAGCAGCCATGATGAACATGGGAAGTTTCAGTGTGGGTATCGGAGAACTTTTGGCAGTAGTAGGAGCAGTGGCTTCGTCTGCTGCCACAATTATTAGCAAAGGACAAATCTCTCATATTCCTCTGGGAATCTACAGTATTTTTCGTACTGCCCTAGGAACTGTAATATTTTTCTTCCTTGCTTTAATACTCTATGGAAGCGACCATTTCATGGATGTGTTCTCACCTTTTCTATGGCGGTGGATGTTGCTTTATGGTGCTTTAATTGTGGTGTTAGGTCAGTCATTTTGGATCAAAGGCTTGAGAGCTTCTACGGTTTCTGCTGCTTCCTTAGCTAGCTCTTTTGTCCCAATTGTGGGCATTTTGGCAGCTTATTTAATACTAGGCGAAGTCCCTACATTCGCTCAATATGTCGGCGGTAGCTTGATTTTAGTTGGCATATTTCTCAGTCAGGTTGGCATTCGGCGTCAAAATTCTCGTAGAGTTGCTTTGAGCAAAGTGAGTTCTACTCAAGCAAAACAAGAAATAGAAACTGGTATGGGATTTAAAGGTATATAAATTGGGTATTATCTGAAGTTTATACAGCAGCGATCGCACAAACTTGTAAACCAACAGGCGTGTGAATAATCACAGATTCGACACCAAAAACTTGCTCTATAGTGTTTGGATTGAGAACTTTTTCTGGTGTACCAACTTCCCAAAGATGACCCTGTTTTAATAAAGCGATGCGGGAACTATAGCGTGCCGCTAAATTTAGTTCGTGTAAAACTGTGACAATGGTTAATTCTTGTTGACGATTTAGGTTTTTGAGCAGTTCCAATAGTTGTAATTGATAGTTGATATCTAAATAAGTTGTAGGTTCATCTAACAGTAATACCTTTGATTCTTGCGCCAGTGCTAAAGCCAAAAAAGCGCGTTGTCTTTCACCGCCTGAAAGTTGTTCGACTAGGCGATCGCTCAATTTTTCAAGTTGCGTTTTTTGAATTGCAGCTTCAACTTTTTGCCAATCTTCTGCGTTTAATTCCCATTGCCACCAGGGTTGATGTGGCGTACGTCCTAAACTTACTAATTGTCGCACTGTCAACCCAACAGGAACCGTTTGTTGTTGCGGTAATAACGCCAATTTTTGTGCAACTAAATTCGGTGGTTGAGAGTGAATTGCTTTGCCATCAAGTAGTACTGTTCCCTGTTGAGGTGAGAGGATGCGGCTCAACAATTTGAGTAATGTAGACTTTCCAGAACCATTAGCACCAACTAAACTTAGCCATTCTCCTGTTTGCAGAGTCAGGTTAACATCTTGGACAATTGGGACTGCGGCGTAACCACCAGTGAGATTTTGCAGTTCGAGGGGCATTTTAATAATTCAAAATTATAAAAACTAAAGCGTTTTTAAACGCAGAGGAACGCGGAGGAAATGCAGAGGAATGGAGAGTTTTGCCAAATTTAATTCGCTCCGAATTTATGGAACGTTGTATTCAGAGTTTACTAAACCCAGTAGAACGACGATAAAGTAACCAGATAAATAATGGGGAACCTAGCAAGGCGGTGACAGAACCTACTGGTAGTTCTACTGCTCCTAGTCTAGAGAGTAAATCTGCAAATGTGAGTAACCATGCACCCGCTAGCGCTGAAAGTGGCAAAACAAAGCGGTGATCTGTACCGACGATCAGGCGGACACCGTGAGGAACGACAAGACCGACAAATCCAATTAAGCCGCCAATGCTAACTGCACCTGCGGCTAATAGGGTAGCGACACCACCAATTAAAAGGCGCGATCGCGTTAATGAAACCCCCAAACCCACAGCCATATCGTCTCCCAACGCCAGCACATTCACAGACCGCGCCAGTAAACATCCGCCTAGCAGTGCAACAATAATGTAAGGGCCAGCCGTTGAGATTTCCTTCCAACCCCGCCCATTGAGAGTACCAACCAGCCAACTGAGCGCAATTTGAATTTGACCGTCTTCAGCTAGTAAGAGTAATGTACTTTGTACTGCACCAAATAAAGCGCTTACAGCCACTCCGCCTAAAATTAACCGCTCAACTGAAATTCCCGACCCTGCACGACCGAGTAAAATGACGATCGCTGAAGTCAAAATTGCTCCCATCCACGCTGCTAGAGGAATCGCTACTGGAAATACTTGCAACACGATCATGAGAATGACTACTAGTCCTGCACCCGCTGAAATGCCAAGAATAAATGGATCAGCAAGACTATTGCGTAACATTCCTTGCAGCAATGCTCCTGACATCCCCAGCGCTGCGCCAACGATGAGAGCAGCAATAATCCGCGGGAGACGCAAATCCCAGAGGATTGTCTGTTTGACGCTATCGCCTTCGTGAAGAATTGCTTGCCAAAATTCGGAGATACTAAAGGGTACTGCTCCTTGAGACAGGGACAGCACTAGCGTTACCACCAGTGCCGTACCAAGGAGTAAAACAGCCCAGATTACGCGGTGTTTGCTAAAAATTGTTGAAAAT
This sequence comes from Nostoc sp. B(2019), assembly GCF_010091925.1. Taxonomy (GTDB): domain Bacteria; phylum Cyanobacteriota; class Cyanobacteriia; order Cyanobacteriales; family Nostocaceae; genus Komarekiella. Next base: position 242,167 of record NZ_WVID01000003.1, read on the forward strand.
GATCTAGTCAATTTTCCATTAAATATTTTCATTAACTGATTTAAATTATGAATTATTAATTATCAACTATGAATTATTTTGACTCATCAGGATTTAGTTTAATATCTAGACATTGCTTGAGAAATCGCTGTGGAATCTCTACACTTTCTCCCCAATGTAGATGAACATAAGAGGCATGAACATTCCCAGGCAAACCCCATCCTTCGCGTCCCATATTTTCCTCACAATCGTAGCGATAAGTTTCAAACAAGGGCTGATGGGGATTTGAGATTAAACGGGAACGATGAAACTCATGCCCATAAACATTTGTACCTGCTGCTACTAGCAAATTATCTTGCAAAGCTACTGCGCGACGATATCCCAAAGTTAAACGCCCACCCATTACAGCAGATGTCGGTAACACTCCTGCCATTGACCAAGATTTACCTTCAAAATCGACAATTTGTTCGCACAAATACATCAATCCTCCACACTCGGCGATCGCAGGCATTCCTGCAAGAATTGCTCTTTTCACCTGATCACGAACGCTGGTGTTTTCTGCAAGTTGCTGAGCGAAAACTTCTGGGAAACCACCACCAAAATACATTCCCTGCACACCCTGTGGTAATCCAGCATCTTCCAAAGGACTCCAGAAAACTAATTCTGCTCCCAACTGTTGCAGCAAGTCGAGATTGTCTTGGTAATAGAAATTAAAAGCGCGATCGCGGGCAACTGCAACTTTAACAGAGGAGGGGGAGGGTGGGGGAGTTGGAGAGGGGGGAAATTGTTCTGATTTTAATAGAGGTAATAAACGTTGCCAGTCGAAGCAAGTATCTCCTAAATCGGCAAGGTGATCAATTAAAGCATTGAGTTGGGGGAGTTCTGCCGTGGGGACTAAACCCAGATGGCGATCGGGAATTGTGATGTTATCCTGACGCCGCAGTACGCCGAGAATAGGTAATTGTAGGGGTTCTAGGGAGTCTTTGAGTAGGGAGAGGTGGCGATCGCTTCCTACGCGATTGAGTACTACCCCAGCCATTTTAATTCGGGGATCAAAACAGCGGTAGCCGTGGGCGATCGCAGCTACAGAACCAGACAAGCGACTGCAATCAATCACCAATACCACAGGTAAATCTACCAGTCGGGCAATGTGTGCCGTACTAGCAAAGTCAGTCATTTGCCCCCTGTCAGTTGTAAATGACGAAATTCCATCAAACAACCCCATTACCCCTTCCACCAGGGCATATTCACTCTCTTGGCTATGACGAGCAAAACATTGCTGAACGTAAGCTTCTGAAGTCAGCACCGGATCTAAATTCCGACAAGCACGTCCAGTAACGTGCTGATGAAACATCGGATCAATATAGTCTGGGCCTACCTTAAAAGATTGCACCACGCCACCACGACGGCGCAAAGATGCTAAAAGGGTGAGCGTGACTGTTGTCTTGCCCACCCCACTACGTTCTCCTGCAATGACTAAAGCCATAGATTGGGTATTGTCGGGTACTGGATATGGGTATTAGAGATTAGGGAAAGGGATAAAGGAAAAAACCATCCCTTTAACCTTTACCCACTCTTGAGAGTCCCTAGTCCTCATTACATCATTTAATTATCCAGTTTGAAAATCTTCGCTGTTACTGCCAGGCTTTCTTCAAAAAGTGACTCACGACCCCAGCGTTGTACTTGCTGACTCAGCAATGCTTCCGCTTTTTGTTCCGAAAGTGAACTCACTTGTTGAAATAGACCTGCGGATTGAGCACCGCCGTGTGTTTCCATCCGCATACAACCACCAGTTTCCGAGCAGATGACCGTACCACAGTCTGCCTGGGGATTTGTTGAGCTGAGGCGCAAGGCAATCAAGTCACCCATAACCTGACCGACATCAGCAACCGGGACTCCTGCTAACTCGGCTTCTATTTGCCGTTGATCTTGGGCCACAAAGCGAATTCGAGTTATGTCATAATCTCCGCTTTCCTTTTGGTAGGAAACTGGCTCCCATTCCAACCGACTCGCCAGCCAACCCAAAAAAAGCAAAGCTTGGGCGGGGTTGCCTTTTTCGTAATCAATTGTTACTCGGTCAATTTCTTTCAGGGCTGCACGACGGTTGGGTGAGTCGTAAGCTTCAGCAGTTAGCTCTTGCCATGATGAGAGACGACGCCAGTTGAGGTCAGCCAGAGGAACGCCAATTTCTACCAACTCTTGCAGGCTGAGTAAATCGCTTTCTGGCTCGTTAAAGTTGCAAGAATCTACAATTACATTATTGCAGACTGCTGCTAGTCGTTTGAATAGAGGGTTGTTAGGGTCTGGTGTTGCCTTCCACCAAAGAAACTTCGGCAAGCCACCAATCAACAATGCCGGAATCATCCCGCCTATACGTTCTAAAGCAGCAGCAGTGCCACTAAGAGTTATATATTCACAACAGATAAGTGTACTTGATGATTGCTTTTGGATGGGGCAATAGGCAGAAACTTGAGCTTTGACCCCTTCATCTTCCCCAGCAATTGGAAACAGAGCAATGATACGGCAAGGATTGCGGAGGGCGATCTCATCAGCAATTGTGGGGCTTGCAGAATTTAAGCTATAAGTACCACCATTATCTCCTGTAGTTCCTCCCTGGCGTTTGGAAAATTCTTCCCGCAATACAGCCAGGGTTTCAGGCGTTGCTGTGCCAGTTTCCGACACTCCATATTTTTTCTGGACTTGTCGCAGCGCCGTGTCCATTTGCGGCCCTAAAATCCCATCAATCGGGCCGTTGTAAAAACCCAAAGCAGCTAATAGATACTGGGTTTCTTCTGGTTCGTAAACTACTAAGGTAAATGTCGTGGCCCGAGTAGCAGCCGGAAGCCCACCGTCTTCACCGGTGATGCCGTAGCTTTGCCAAATTTGATTAAGTTCCGCGTCTATTTCTGAGAGCGAAATATCCTTCGGTGCTTGGAGTGAAAAAATGGTAGGAGCTTGGGGAGTCATAGCAAATTGTGGATTTTGTCATTTATCATTTGTCATTAGTCATTTGTCATTTGTTTTTACTAAATGACTGATGACTAATGACTAATTTTTACAGTCTGCGCCAGCGACGACCATCCTGATTAATTAAGAATTCTGCTTCCGCTGGTTCCCAAGTTCCGGCTTCGTACTGGGGAATGGAAGTGGGATCTGCGGGCGCATCCCAAACGGAAAGGGCTGGAGTTACTACTTGCCAGGCTGCTTCCACTTCGTCCGCCCGTGTGAACAATGTTTGATCACCCATCATACAATCAAGAAACAGGCGATCGTAGGCATCAGAAGTTGCTTGGATGCCAAAGGAACCATAACTAAAGTCCATGTCAACGGAACGAGTACGGAATTCTGCCCCAGGCATTTTCACATCAAAACGTAGAGAAATACCCTCATTTGGCTGAATCCGCATCGCCAAAATATTGGCGTTTGCTTGCTGCGCGGCGGATTGAAACATCCGAGAGGGAACTTCGCGGAAGTGGATCGAAATTTCACTCACTTTTTTCGGCATCCGCTTCCCGGTTCGCAGGTAAAAGGGAACACCTTGCCAGCGCCAGTTGTCAACCAGAAACTTCATCGCGACATAGGTGGGTGTTGTGGAATTGGGATCAACTCCCGGTTCTTGGTGATACCCTGGCACTGGTTGACCCTTCATCCAGCCAGCACTATACTGACCGCGGACTGCTGAACGTGACAGATTGTGAACATCCGCAAGACGGGTAGCTTGGAGTGCTTTTACTTTTTCTGTGCGGATGCTGTCGGCGTCCATTGCGTTGGGTGGCTCCATTGCAGTTAGGCAATAAAGCTGCATCAGATGGTTTTGCAACATATCCCGCAGTGCGCCGGCTTTTTCATAGTAACCAGCCCGGTCTTCCACTCCCACGGTTTCTGCTACTGTAATTTGAACGTGGTCAACAAAACGACGATTCCACAGAGGTTCAAAAATCGCATTGGCAAAGCGAAATACTAGCAAATTTTGAACTGTCTCTTTACCTAAGTAGTGGTCAATACGGTATACTTGATTTTCTTTGCAGAATTTCTGTACCACTTGGTTAAGACTCTGAGCAGAAGCCAAATCTCGACCAAAGGGTTTTTCAATTACCAGACGATGCTTGTATGGGTCGTCCAGCATCCCTGCTGTACCTAATTGCTTGATGGCTTCAGGAAAGAAGTTAGGAGCCACGGACAGGTAAAACATTCGGTTCCCCCGTGTACCCCGTTTCTCATCTAATTCGCTCAAGAGGTTTTTTAGTTTCTGGTAGCCTTCAGGATTGTCTATGTCTCCAGGACAGTAGAACAGACCTTGAGAGAAATCTTGCCACAGTTCCCCTAGATCGACACTAGCATGAGCCTCTTCCATGCCTTTTTGCATCTGTTCGCGGAAGTATTCGTGGCTCCACTCTCGACGTGCCACACCGACAATGGTGGTTTCTGGTGGAATGCGCCGTTCCCGTCGCAATTTGTAAAGTGCTGGCACTAGTTTACGCCAGGTAAGATCACCAGAAGCTCCAAAGATGACTATAATCTGGGGTTCGGGCATCCCTTGCTGTTGCAGGCCAACGCGCAAGGGATTTTCTAGCAGACTGACCATAGAAGTTTGGGATTTGGGATTTGGGATTTGAGATTAGGGATTTAAGATTTGAGATTGGGGATTGGGAAAATTCCCCAGTCCCCAGTCCTTAGTCCCCAGACCCTACACTGGTGACAATACCTTGATTTTTTCTTCTAAAGAGTTCATCAAGGATTGAAAGGGCTTGACAAACTTGTCAATACCTTCAACAAGTAGTTCGTCCATCACTTTACCGAGATCAATGTTGATGTCGGGATCTTTGAGGTTTTCGAGCAGCGTGTAAGCTTCTTCTACGTTTGTTTCCACGCGATTAGCTACATCGCAGTGGTCAGCGCAAGCTTTAATTGTTGCTGGTGGTAGGGTGTTAACTGTATCTGGGCCAATCAACTCATCGACATACATCACGTCGTTGTAGTTGGGGTCTTTGGTGCTGGTGCTTGCCCAAAGTAGCCGTTGGACTTTTGCCCCTTTTGCTGCCAAGGCTTGCCAGCGACCCCCTTCCGGGGAAGCTTCGCTAACGCTATTAACAATTTTCTTGTATTCTTGATAAGCAATCTTCGCGTTGGCGATCGCGACTTTTCCTTTGACAGCTTTTAGCTTTGCTTCTTGGGCAATATCATCAACGCCTTTTTTCAATTTATCATCAATTTTGGCGTCAATGTTGCTATCAATCCGACTGAGAAAGAAACTAGCTACCGAAGCAATATTGCTGATGTCTTTACCCTCAGCCACCCGTTTTTCTAAACCACGAATATAAGCCCAAGCTGTGTTAATGTAACTATCTACAGAAAACAACAGCGTGACATTGACATTCATGCCTTCGGCTATTACCTGTTCGACTGCTGGTAAACCAGCCTCAGTACCAGGAATTTTAATCATCAGATTTTCCCGACCAATTTCTTGGAAATAACGTCGGGCTTCGTTTATTGTGGCTTGAGTATCATGAGCGATAGTGGGTGGTACTTCTATGCTCACGTAACCATCGAGTCCATTCGAGGCTTCATATACAGGGCGCAGAATATCACAAGCACTGCGGATATCTGCAAAAGCTAGCGATTCGTAAATTTTGTATGTTGGTAAGCCAGCACGAACTCCGGCTTCAATATCGGCATCATAAATTACGTTACCAGCGATCGCTTTTTCAAAGATGGCTGGGTTGGAGGTAATTCCACAGATTCCTTGATTTTCAACCAGGTCTTTGAGTTCGCCTGATTGGATAATGTCACGGCTCAAATTATCCATCCAGATACTTTGACCGTATTGTTTAATTTCTAGTAGATGATTGGTTGCCATAGCTGTTGTTTTTCACTCCTGTTAATGATGTTTCCAAGTGAAGGCAAGTAAAACCCATCAAATGTTGGTTGATGGTGACTCTTGAATTCTGACGTTGCCCATCACTTATTGCATCGACCAGCTGAGGTAATCTTTAATTCACATTCATTAAAGTGCTATTCTGCATTCCCAATCACAAAACGCCCTGATTAATTTTCTAATTACTGGCGTACATTAGATGCATCCTTGACAATTTTTTCACCCCCGTCTATTTTTGACGGCGGAAAAAATCCGACGTTAAAAATAGACAAAAAGTATACACATTCAAGCATTTGCACCTTCTGCCTTGTACTTGTCTTTACTAGTGACCGTTTTGAATAAAAGACTCCACCTTTGCTACATCCTCTTTGCTACCAATAATTAGAGGCGTGCGCTGATGCAGTTTCTTTGGAACCACGTCTAGAATATCTACCAGTCCTGTAGTGGCACGACCACCTGCTTGCTCAATCAACATAGCCAGAGGAGCAGTTTCATACAACAAGCGCAATTTACCTTCTGGTTTTTGAATTGTGCCTGGGTAAAGAAACACACCGCCTTGAACCAAAATTCTATGAATATCACTCACCATCGCCCCACTATAACGAGCGGTATAGCCCTCTGTGCGATGGACGTAGCGAATATATTCCCGGATTGATTCTTCCCACTGCCAAAAATTCCCCTCGTTGACGCTGTAAACAGAACCGTGGTTGGGAATGCGGATATTTTCTTCTGTGAGAATAAATTCTCCTAAGCTGGGATCAAGGACAAAGGAATGAACGCCCTTACCTATAGTATAGACCAGCATTGTGCTAGGCCCATATAGGATATACCCAGCAGCAATTTGCTTACGTCCGTTAGTCAGTAGGTCAGTTGCCTTGCGATCGCTATCGTTCCCTTCCTGTTGCCGAATGGCAAAGATGGAACCCAAGCTCAAATTAGTATCCGTATTGGATGAACCATCAATTGGATCATACAGTAAGGTATAGCGACCAATCGGGCAATTTTCGGGTATGTAATAGGGATTTTCCATTTCCTCGGAAGCTAAGCGACAAACTAAGCCACTTTGCTTAAACACCGAGATAAATACGTCGTTGGCATAGACATCCATCTTTTTGACGGATTCTCCTTGCACATTTACTTCCCCAGTAAATCCGAGAACGCCTTCCATTAACCCGGCGCGGCTGAGGCGACGAGCAACCAGTTTGCCAGCAAGAGCGATACGATTCATCAATGCACTCAAATCCTGTGCATCTGCTGAAAAACTCTGAAGTTGCTGTAAAACGTGACGGGATAAGGTTGTACAATCACGATCTAGAGCTTTATCTGTAGTATCGTTGATCAACAAATCTAAAGATTCTGGCGCTTTAGCCATTTTTGTATTCTCTCTAATGATGGGCTGTTAGTTGGGTGATCTTTGTATGTGGCAATTTATGGTTGCTGCCTCTATCTTAGAAAGGTAAGTCTCTAACTTAGATGTGATTTTAGATAAACTAAAGAAATGAATGTTTGGCGGCTTCTGTTTCCCAAGCATAAAAACACAGAGGCTTGCTGTTTGGCTTTATTGTTTTCTAAGGGTAGAAACCACCAATAGCAAATACTTTTTTTAGTAGATATACTTATATATTTTACTCTGTCGGAGGAAAAACCAACTAGTTGTGAGATGTGTTTGGCGATCGCAACTAGTCGGGCGTAGTTTTATCAGGTTGCTTGATTTTGCATTGTTTCTAGTAAAGTTGAGCGACGTTGTATTGCGTAACTAGAAAACAATTTGCTATGATGATTATTCGTGTTTATTAGAACTCTGGCTTTTTACCCCAACTATCTCGCCGATTATCCTCTCGCGGTTTGGCTTTATTGACTCTGAGTTGACGGCCCATCCATTCTGCACCATCTAACTCGGTGATAGCAGCGTCTTCTTGGGCATCTTCATTCATCTCAACAAAGGCAAAGCCACGCATCCTGCCTGTTTCGCGGTCAGTAGGCAAAACAACTCTTTTAACCTCGCCGTAGTCTGCAAATACGGCTCTTAAGTCTGCTTCGGTAGCGCTGTAGGAGAGGTTTCCAACGTAAATAGTCATGTGAGATCACGTAATTGTCAACAAAGAGTGATTAGTTCAGCGGCAAAACAGATTTAATAAAATTGTAAATATTGCACAATTTCCTCTACAGCATTCGCCATTCGTGAATGTTGTGGAAGACTAACCAATCAAGTCAGGCGACATTATTTACAATTAAATGTGCTATCTGGATGTAGTGCTTTGCTGGGGTTTTTCCAGGTGAAGCAACTACCATGCTAAACTTACGCGTACGCTCATATAATAACTGATTGTGACGTTTTTCAAAGTATGAGGTTTTACAAACTCTGATTACGTCTAAACATATAGTTTCATATTATTTTCATTGTCATTTTCATAAATATTGCTAATAACGCCAAACTGATTTAAGGAAATCAAGAGCCTGAGGAATAAAGAACCTGGGCGTAACTTGGTTAATCCCGCGTCACAATTAGACGCGGGAGGATGTAATCACCCTAAACTTTAGTCAATTGAAATCTGCTGAGGCCCAGTGGCCTTGCCATTATGTGCCTCAGTTATGGTGATGGTGTAACTGTTGGAGCGGATCTGTTGATCCAGCCAACCTTTAACGGGATCGTCTGCAAGGTTGAGTCGAAGTATACCAGAGAAGAACCCACCCAGAAATGAAACTGGATGCTGAGTTAATTCTCTGAATATAGGTGACAATTCATCAATGAACATTAAGATTCTCCTAGCGCTGTCGTAAAAAATTATCACTTTTTAACTGATCGTAACGTGTCTAGCGCTGTAAAGTTCGGTGTAACAATGGATACTATGTACAAGTAATAGTCAGCTGTTACGCTTTTAAATTGCATAGTGACTCATAAAGATTGTCAAAAGTCAAGGCTAATCTGGATTCGTTACCGTCTTGACTTTTGACTACTATTACCAAAAGATGTGCAAGTTAGGTGCGCGACAGCTTACCTATCCTGAGTTGATAGTTAGTTTACCTTATGAGCTTGGTTGCTGATCGGGAAACATACACTTATCAGAATCACAACCACTAGGGCCGGCCTCTGACAATTCACCTAAGTCATAGCGGCTTAATACTGCACAGAAATCATCTGTTTTGCGTCGTGCTTTCACTTCTTGATTCAAACGTTCGTAGGTGATTTTATCTATTGGTTCAAACGGTAAACGTGGGAATGATTGCAAGTCATCAAAACGGGCTAAAAGAGCTGCGGAAATATATCCTTCATCATTTTGAATAGCTTCGTATATTTTCTGTCCCAAAGGTTCAATTTCATCAGAACGCAGTTCCAAAGTAGCAGATGTATTATGGGTAACGTACCAACGCTGAACTTGGAGAACAAAATCAAATTGAGCTAAGACTGAAAACTGAGAAACATCAACTTCATCAGCACCAGATAAATCAGCCCAAGGTACAGAAACAGGGATTTCTACTAACCATTCACTCACTCGTGGATCAAAGGGATCGTTGAGCAAATTGCCCTGTTCATCTTTGTCAGATTGAGAGGGAATGACGTTATAACCATAGTCAATACAAGCTAAGGCTACTGGGTCATTTTTACCGAAAGTAATCCGCCGAATAAATCTTTGGGCTTTGGGGGGATGCCAGCCTGAACTAGCATTAGTTAATAAAGCTTTAGTGCCACTAGGTTGGACTGTGGTACAGCGATTTGGACGTTTAAGATTGTGGCGATCGCAGTAATCCCAAACTACCCGATGTACAATATCTCTCCAAGAACTTAGATATTTTTCTTCTTGGTGTTTAAACGCTAATCCTTGTTCAGTTGCAGGTCTTCCTTCGGCCCACCAGCGCAGCCAATCAACGCCAAAAGCATGGACAAAGAAATCAAATAAACCTGTGAAAGAAACCCCGACAATTGGGTCTAATTCACGGCTGTATTGATAGCGAAGTTCTAAGAATTTGTGATTCAAAAGTGCTGCTACAGATAATGCTCCAGCAGTGAAAGCTTCCTCTTGTTCTTTATAGTTATATGGGTCTATTTGATTCAGGTGGACTTCTGACAAATTGCAGTGGAAGTTACTGCCGATAATTTCCATTTTTGTTATCCTAGGGGCTTTTTATCCTCTAGTTCTACGAGTTCTTAATTCCCCGTAGATCCGACTATATTTTCTACTAAAGATTAAAAGTATCATTAGTAGCCGGAGACTCGTGGAGCCGTTATTAAAAACGGGAGTAAAACCCAGATTATATTCTTTTTACAATTCACATTTATTTTAAATTGTAAAAAGGTTCACTCTCTAGTCTGTACGGTGTCAAAGGTGCTTTAATCTCTCTGATTACCTCGGTATTCCCAATCGCAGGGTTCACCGATTTTCTCCGGTGTTTAACGTGAGGCAAAATTACTTACCACACGGATTCAGCCCATAGCGAGCCAAACGATGTTCTAGTTCATTAGCATCAAGGTTGGGATAGCGTTCCTGCAACCACTGCTTTGCTTTTCCTTGTTCGTAAGATTGCAAAAATTCTACTTTCAATGCTGGTGTTGAGAGCAAATCAATGTTCGCTCTAGCTACAGCTTCACCAGCCCATTGAATTGCTCCCTCACCACTGTAATACTGTTTGCGGACAGCATTCAGACATTCTTCTAATGTCGGTTTGCGGTGAAAAACTCTAGTATGATTTGCCATCCTCAGAGCATCACGCTCTGGATCAATTCGCCAGTTGCCATTTTCGTCCTGCTGCCATAAATTATCTTTGGCACTGGCTGCTTGTTGGTCGTCAGCCGTAAATTGACGCATCCCTGCACTTCTTCTAATATTACCTGCAACAATTGTTACAGCAGCTTGGTCAATTAACAGACAGCATTCAACTGAATTTAATTGTCTGCCTACAGCTTTATTGAGAATGGATGCACAACGCTGATAAAGTCCGGGCAATTTAACAGGATTAGCAACTCCTCCAAAGCCGTTAAGAGTTTCTCCTGCTTTACGTACGTCGCTGATATCGACTAATACTTGTACAGACGCAAAATTTTGCGTCTCTACTTTGGCAAATCGTTCATCAGTAGAGAGTTCCAATAGGGTTTGATATGATTCAACCCAACCTTCACGGCTATCTCCCACGTGAATAGTGACGCTGTTGCCTTCTATATGGGTTTCAGTATATTCACGACGTATTTGTTTAGGCGTGCTACCGATTTCACCTTGTACAGTGACATTTAAATGATTGCGGATGGGTGGCAACTGGTTAATATATTGTGGTTCTAGGATGGCTCCAGTACCACAGCCCATCATTGCCAGATCCATCATCAATCCGAAGGCACTCCAGTCTTCTAGATTAGTGGAGGTGCAATTATAAGCCCCAGAAAAGTTCTTGGGCTTGGTTATCCAGTCTGTACCACCAACCCATAACCAGCGCCCACTGGGCAGAGCTTTCAAGTTTCGTTGCATCAGATCTAGTGTGGCAACTTCTTCTGGGCGTAGTTTCCCCAACTTGATTAAACCTGTTAGGGTGCGATCGCATACCTCATCCCATGTTTCTCTCAACCCTGCCGCTGTACGGCGGCTGTAAGTTCTGAAAAATACGGGATTGGCAGCAGGGGCAGTTTCAGGAAACTTTGCACTCTGGCGTTTTCGTTCAAGCTCTCGAACCATAAATCAAGTCTTGTTGCATGCGGATAGATATAAGACTATACGCCAAGTAGATTTAGGATCAAAGATTGTCAAATTGTCCACTTTGCGCTAGCTCTACGTTGTACTAATTGCAACAGAAAATTATAGTGTATAATGTCTTTTTCTCTTGCTGAAATGTCTATACTGAGTTGTAATTATGAACAGTATTTGAGCAATTGAGCAATGGGGGTATAGGGAAAATTCACATACCCCCATTCGTAAGCCAATTGTCGCTTTTTAAAGCAACTTGGGTCACTCTGGCAGGCGTAAGCTTTGCCCATATCTGGGAGTCTTGCTTCCGCTTCATACTTTAAAATTAGGCGGCAGTATAGGTAATCGCTTACATTCTTTCAGCTAGTTACTTTCTATTTTTATTTACCACTTTCAGCAAATCGGTAATTGATTTTAGCTGCATTTGGGCAAACCAAGTCATCGCAATAATAACTGTTACTGCAACGCCTCCATAACTCAGTATAGGTATTAAACCTCCTGCTCCAGGTGGTGGCGGGACGTTTGTCGAATTAGTAGACATGATAATAATTTTTTGTTCAAGCTCTCGAACCATAAATCAAGTCTTGTTGCATGCGGATAGATACAAGACTATACGCCAAGTAGATTTAGGATCAAAGATTGTCAAATTGTCCACTTTGCGCTAGCTCTAAGCGGTACTAATTGCAACAGAAATTTATGATGTATAATGTCGATTCTCCTCCGACATAGCTAAGTACTACGTTGCAATTAGAACATAAGTTTATGCAAACGCGATCGCTGATGCAGAGACAGAATTAATAAGCGATCGCAAGTGCGTAACTTTCTCTCACACTCATAACAGTTAATTACGTCTACGATCTGAAATTAAGAGATAATCGCTGAAGCCATCATGCTAGAGTACAATCCCTTAGCTTGTTTGCCCTCATCTGAGGAACTACCGGACTCTGACGACACCCCAGTGGATAATGAATTACAAGATTTAATTCCTGGTTTACTCAAAGCCATCTTAGCGATGGCTTGGGCCGAACGTATGGATTGGTTTTTTGGTGTGGATATGGGTATTTATTATGACCCAGATTTACCAGCGATCGTCCCAGATGGGTTTTTGAGTTTGGGCGTAGAGCGATTTTATGATGAAAACCTCCGCCCCAGTTATGTGCTTTGGGAAGAGAAGAGAGTACCGATATTAGTGCTGGAAGTGGTATCTCAGACATATCGCGGTGAGTACTCAACTAAGAAAGCAGAGTATGCAAGATTGGGGATTTTGTACTATGTAGTTTACAACCCATTTCGTCGCCGCAAGCCACGTTTAGAAGTTTACAAATTAGTTAATAATGGCTATGCATTACAAGATGGTAATCCCGTTTGGTTGCTAGAGATAGGTTTAGGAATTGGCATAGAACGTGGAAGTTATCTAGGAATTACGCGGGAGTGGTTGTACTGGTATAAGGCGGAAGGAAAGCGCTTTTTAACACCAGAAGAACGCGCCCAATTGCTAGCGGAAAGATTGCGATCGCTCGGCATAGATCCTGATTTAATCTAAGAGGATGTTTTAAAAGTTCTCTGGTCGGTAGCAAAACGTTTTAGATCCCCCTAAATCCCCCTTTTTAAGGGGGACTTTGATTGATTCCGGTTCCCCCCTTTTTAAGGCTACGGTGTACACACATCTCTGTACCAAACCGAAATCATTGTAGATCCTCCTAAATCCTCCTTAAAAAGGAGGACTTTGAGAGGTTTTTGCCCCCCTTTTTAAGGCAGGGCTGTTTCATTCCCTAAAAGGCGCTGATTTACAAGCGTTTCAAGCAAAAAAAACAGGTGACTAAAAAATCTGATTGGGCAAGAAAATGGTGAACGCACTTAAATTTGCTGGTTGAGGTGGTAGTTTTTCTTTTTTCCACTCAAGCAAATTTCTGACTCATACTCTTGACAAAATCCCTAAGAGATCGAATGAATCAGCCCTGCTTTTTAAGGGGGGTTGGGGGGATCAAAAGCCTGTAGGGCAACTCTAGAAGACTTGTGTGTACACCGTAGCTTTTTAAGGGGGGTTAGGGGAGATCTAGAAGTGCCTAAAATTACAGCCGACCACTTTTAAAACATCCTCTAAAAACATTCTGCTACATTAACAAAGTCCACAATGAAGCTCCGAGGTTCATCAACGAAGCTCCGAGGTTCATCAACGAAGCTCTGAGGCTCACGAACGAAGCTCCGAGGTTCACGAACGAAGCTCCGAGGTTCACAAACGAAGCTCCGAGGTTCACAAACGAAGCTCCGAGGTTCACGAACGAAGCTCCGAGGTTCACGAACGAAGCTCCGAGGTTCATCAACGAAGCTCCGAGGTTCATTAACGAAGCTCCGAGGTTCATTAATGGAGTTCAAAGACTCATTCACGAATATAAAAGGCTCGTCCGCGAGTATCAAAGACTCTCGCGCGAGTATTAAAGACTCATCCGCGAGTATCAAAGACTCGTCCACGAGTATAAAAAACTCGCGCACGAGTATCAAAGACTTATTACAGCAATTTTCATTTATTTAGAAAACACTCTCGCGTTCTTCTTTGCGCCTACCCTGCGGGAACGCCTAAAGGCGAATGCGTGAGATAAAAAATCTTTCGGTGCTGTAATTACGAATTACGAATTACGCATTACCCTATCAAGACTTGCACTCACACTTTCAGCATCCGGTGACTTCAATCGCTGCAAAATCTCTAAAGCTGGTTGCAAATAGGATATCGCTTTAGTGTATTCACCCTGTTGTTCTGCCAAATGCCCTAACCACCACAGAGTCATTGCTTTGCCTTGGACATTACCAATGCGTTCATTTATTTCCAAAGACTGATTGTAGAGTGCGATCGCTTCATCCACTTCCCCTTTGTTGGCGTAGATACTCCAGACAGTGCAACGTCGTCGCTTTGGTTTGGACATCCCCAATGCGTTCAGTTATTTCCAAAGACTGATTGAAGAGTGCGATCGCTTCATCTACATCCCCTTTGTTGGCGTAGATGATTCCCAGACAGTGCAACGTCGCCGCTTTGCCTTGGACATCTCCAATGCGTTCATCTATTTCCAAAGACTGATTGTAGAGTGTGATCGCTTCATCCACTTTCCCTTTGTTGGCGTAGATATATCCCAGATTGTGCAATGTCACCGCTTGGGTTTTGAAATTACCAATGCGTTCATTTATTTCCAAAGACTGATTGTAGAGTGCAATCGCTTCATCCACTTCCCCTTTATTGGCGTAGATAGCTGCCAGATTGTGCAACGTCGCCGCTTTGGTTTGGACATTACCAATGCGTTCATTTATTTTTAAGGACTGATTGAAAAGTGCAATCGCTTCATCCACTTCCCCTTTGTTGGCGTAGATCATTCCCAGATTGTGCAACGTCGCTGCTTTGGTTTGGACATTACCAATGCGTTCATTTATTTGCAAAGACTGATTGTAGAGTGCGATCGCTTTATCCACTTCCCCTTTGTCGGCGTAGATATATCCCAGATCGTTCAACGTCGCCGCTTTGCCTTGGACATCTCCAATGCGTTCTTTTATTTCGAAAGACTGGTTGTAGAGTGCGATCGCTTGATCCACTTCCCCTTTGTCGGTGTAAATATATCCCAGATTGTGCAACGTCGTCGCTTTGCCTTGAACATTACCAATGCATTCTTCTATTTCCAAAGACTGATTGTAGAGTGCGATCGCTTGATCTACTTCCCCTTTGTTGGCGTAGATATATCCCAGATTGTGCAACGTCGCCGCTTTGCCTTGGACATCTCCAATGCGTTCCCATAGTTCCAAAGACTGATCGTAGAGTGCGATCGCTTCATCAACTTCCCCTTTGTTGGCGTAGATACGTCCCAGTTCTTGCAACGTCGCCGCTTTGCCTTGGACATCTCCAATGCGTTCCCATAGTTCTAAAGACTGATTGTAGAGTGCGATCGCTTCATCAACTTCCCATTTGCTGGCTTTCAGCATTCCAAAATGATGATAAATTGATGCTAATTCTTGTTCGTCTTCTGCGGGACAAAGATTTAAAGCTTGCTGGTAATAGTTTAATGCTTGATCAACCTCACCCATTTGGTGTTCACAATAAGCCATTTCTTTAAGAACCCTATGGTTTTTAGTAATTTCTAAGGTTGATTTGCACAGAGGTATTGCTTCCCGAAATCGACTTTGTTTCCGCAAGTGTTCTGCCAATGAACTAGCTATTTTCACCGCAATTTCTCCATCCTTCCCCAACAACGCCAAGCGATGAATTTCTAACTTTTGTGTTTCCGTCGCACCTCCCGCCTCCCACCACAGACGATACAAAATTTGTGGAGCTTGTTTATACAACTCTTCACCCTTGGGGTTTTCTGGAAACTCTAGCAACGGTGACAAAATCCGGGGAACACGATACAACCTCTCTGTGTTGTTGGTGAGGGTAACTTCCAACAAACCCAAAATTTCAGCGCGTTGCTTATGACTTTCCCAACTTGAGATATCCTCACAAATCGGGGAAATCGCAGCTTGAGGAACAGGTAACTCATACACCAACAACTTCCCCAGCATTTGACGCAAAGCTGGAGTTTGCTGCTTCAGCAATACCTCTGCCAAAATATGCTCACGAAATTCCTTTTCCTTATCTGCCATCTTTTGCAGAATCATCTCAACTCCCCTCATATACCCCTCGTCGCTTGCGGGGAGGGGTGCCGTAGGCGGGGTGGGGTTCTGGGAATTTTGCAAAATCTTATCTAACCATTCCAACAGCCGAGGATTTCCATCAGCTGCTGTTTTGGCACGTTCCGGCAAATCTGGCTGAAATTGCCAACTGCCATTAAACGAATTGAGACGATTATACTTTTTAATTAAATCTGCCCCACCCAAAGCACCCAGAGGTTCGCGGTACAGACGATGATTCAGTTCCGACAATGTGAAATTGTAGCGACAGGTAATAATTACCTTGTGGGGAAGTTGGGAATTTTGCATCGCCTTCAGCAACGCCAGCAGTACATCCACAACTTGTGGTTGCAAGACATAAACCCCATTGCGTAATTCCAAATTTTCCTCAAAGTCATCCAGCACAAACACGAAACGCTGTTCTTTGGCATTCAGTCCTTCAGTGAAAAACTTGGTGAGACGCTGCATCAAGGGTAACTTGCCATTAAGAATTTCATGCCCCCGTTCCGAAGTACATTGTTTAATAAGGGTATTGAGCAGTTTGTCCTCATCCAGTTGCCGAAAGTTCACCAGCCTGTGATAGCCAACCATCCTTTCCAGAAGTCGCGCCGTCACAGTACTCTTACCCACACCCCCCAGTCCGTGAATTAGTACCCCTAATGAAGTGCGAATTGCTTTGAGACAACGTTGCAAAGTCCGCCGTCTCCCAACAAACTCAGAGGGTTTCGCCACCCGCACCAGTTGGGTATCGGGATCTAAAAACTGTTGGTATGCAGGTTCCGGCGCAGAGGGTGGCACATCTCCCAACACTTCCACCAACGCACCCGGACATTCTCCCTGGACATATAACCGCAACAAATGCCAGTCACGCACATTCTGTTTAAACAACTGCTGGTAAGTGCTAGCGAGTGCTTGGGCTAATTGATATCCGGCTGCCAATTTGCCGTAGAGGTGCGCGGCGGCGGCTGTAGCTGTCCGATCTTCCACAGGCCGCCCCCAACTTAAAACCGCCCTCGCCCCTTGTGCAATAAGTGCCTCAGCCATAGAAGGGACAGCCCCTTTATCTGGTGCTTGTCCAGTCCGACACCCAGATAAAAACACCAATTTGGGAAAGCGAAACCGGAAGACTTCGGCCAGTTCTGCGGCTGTGGTTTCGTGGCGATCGCCGATTTCCGTCTCAGTGATAAAGTAAGGCGTGTAAGGTGCTTCATCTTTAATAGAGGCGTGTCCTGTGAGGTGAAACACATCAAAGTCATTAAAATAGCGACTCCACACCTTACCCAACTCGCTGACGCAGCCGCTTTCTTCCACCCGCAAATCTACAGCAAAATCTCGCGTATCAGCCAGAATTCTCGCCTCTTCCTGTTCAAACTCTAACTTTGGTTCCACGCCTTCCGGATCGGTTGCCATAAACAATACTCGCAATTGTCGTGCTTCCACAGAAAACCCTGCCGTTTCTTTCTCAATCCAGCGCAGAGGCAAAACCACTGGATTAACCCGCTTGATCAAAAAATCCTCACCATCATGCAGCACTTCCCAAGGTAGATGTGCCAGTTGTTTCCCAGTATCAATGGCAATTACCAACCCCTCACCGCGACAGTTAGCAATTCCCCGACTCAACCACCGTCCATCCCCATCCAACCAAAAAAATAACTGCCGCCCGATTCCTGGTAAATTGGGCAGCAGTTTATAGTAATCTCGTTCACCTTGCTTGAGGAAATCAGCGATTTCTGCCAGTTTCAGGCGGCGTGATTCATAGTGCTTTATTTGAGGTAGCCAATACCTGAGTTCAACCGTTTCCTGCGTACTTTCCCGTAGTTGAATGCGGATAGTTTGCACTTTATTTGCTGAGAGATTTGAGGATTTCCGTGATTTCCTCTATAGTAGCTTCTTCGAGTAAAATCCTGTTTCCAGTATCAGGGTCAAGAATTACCACATCAAATTGCTTACCTGGATGGGATTTCTGCCATTCTTGATACCATTTGCGGATTTGCTCAGCTAAAGCCGCAACACCACCCACAATGGTAATAATAGTTGCGATCGCCGCCAAAGTTCCCTCTCTTTGCGTCGGAACTTCGTAGCTTCCAGATATTCCCGGAATTCCTAGCAAAGCCTCCGCCGCCGCTGGTGCGCCTTCACCCTCAATACCGATTTGAATTTCTGCCATAAAATCACCAGCGAATTTATACAGTGTTTTTATCTCACGCAAAGGTGCAAAGACGCAAAAAAGAAAGCATTTCTAAATTATTTAGTTTGTATTGTACCGATTGCCTAAAATAAGACAACAGATTCAAACTTTGAAACCTAGATTTAATCTGACTTTCAAAAATTACGAATTACGAATTACGAATTAGTATGTCTCTTGCTCCTTGGCGAAGTGCGATCGCCCATGCCCTCCATCGCAACCGCAGCCTTGTTTATGCCCGTTATCTGCAACTAGCAACAGTACGGGCAAACGGTCGTCCTGCTAATCGTACCCTGGTCTTTCGCGGCTTTCTTGAAGATACCAACCAGCTAAAATTTATTACTGATGCCCGAAGCGATAAAGCCGAGCAGATACAGCAGCAACCTTGGGCAGAAGTTTGCTGGTACTTCCCCAATACACGAGAACAATTCCGCATTACTGGATACTTGACCCTAATAGGCGACGATGATTCTCACTCTGCCCGCATCACCACTTGGCAGGAACTAAGTGATGCAGCGCGTTTACAGTTTGCTTGGCCTCATCCTGGTAAACCAAGAGAGGAAAAAGCAGCCTTTGAACCACCACCGCCGAATCTCGCTCAACCAGTGCCTAGTTTTTGCCTACTGCTACTCGATCCAACGCAGGTAGATCATTTAGAATTGCGCGGCGAACCACAAAATAGATGGCTTTATTGCCGCAACGATCAGCAAGAGTGGTTTACACAAGAGGTTAATCCTTGATTTAGTAGTCAAAAGTCAAAAAGTCCAGAGTCCAGTGTCAATAGTCCAAGAATTTTTGACCCTTTAACGCCAGTCGCCTCTCCTAAAAGAGACGCTGCGCGTAGCTTGCTTCCCCGTAGGGGTACAAGTCGGGAAACCCTTTCGGCAGTTCCTCATGGGGGAAACCCCCATCGCCCTTGGCGTCTCCCCTTGGGAGAAGACCGGACTGCCGACGCTCCTACGTCGCTACCGCTACGCTAACACCACGGCGCTGGCTCCCCTTGACCCTTGACTAAATACCAGCACCATCTAAAAATTGCTGGATCGCCTTATCTCTAAGGTTACACGAGCGAGAGTTTTGTGCCGACTCATCTTCTTTAACAACTAAATTACCCGCTAAAACAGGAGTTTTTTCAGAAGAATTAGTACGCTGGAGATTTTGTATTTGTTCTTCAAGTGACTCAATACGGGTTACTAAAGCACGAATCACTTCAGCTTCCGAATCTGGTAAATTGTTGTGTTCTAAGGGAGCAACCCGCACTCCAGAACGGTAGACAATACGACCGGGTACGCCTACCACAGTACAATCAGTAGGCACATCCCTCAAGACGACTGACCCAGCACCAATGCGGACATTATTGCCAATTTGGAGATTACCCAGTACCTTCGCTCCAGCTCCGACTACGACATTTTCGCCCAAAGTTGGATGGCGTTTGCCGCTTTGTTTACCAGTCCCTCCAAGGGTGACACCTTGATAAATTAGGGCATAGTCGCCTACGATCGCTGTTTCGCCAATTACCACACCCATCCCGTGGTCAATAAACACGCTCTGTCCAATTATTGCACCTGGGTGGATTTCAATTCCAGTTAAAAACCGAGCTATGTGAGATATCAGGCGAGGGATAAAGGGAATACCAATACTGTGCAGCCAGTGAGCTAGCCGATGGAAAAATAGGGCTTGCAACCCAGGGTAACAAAACAAAACTTCCAACCAGTTACGGGCAGCTGGATCACGTTCAAAGATGATGCGAAGGTCAGCACGCAGAGTAGATAGCACGAGATAATACCCTCGGAAAGCAAAACGAGCTACTCTCTCATATTATCGTCCCAAGTGTTATCTCTCATATCTCTCAAAGGAGGATTGGAGATTGGGCATGGGATATGGGCCATTGGGGAAAGGGAAAGGGGTAAAGGGAAAAGGTAAGAATCATCCCTTTACCCTTTGCCCTTTAACCTTTTCCCTCCTTCCCCAGTCCCCAATCCCTACTTTATTGCTGTACCGTCACAGTGTAGTTACGCTTCATCCCAGGGTTAAATGTACCTACCCAAATTCGATAAGTGCCACTTTTCCAGTTTTTGTCGTCAACGCTAGCATCTTTACTTTTACCAGTGTCATCGCCACAACGAATTGTGTTTTTGTCTGGACCTTGGATAAGTAAAGTCGTATCGTATCCATTACTGTTGACTTGTATTTTCAGACGGGAAAAGTCTTTTTCCAAAATCATAATGTGATCTGGAGTGGGGTCAGCAAAGCCGATACAGGCATTCCTGTGCTGATCGCGGTTACTAATGGCAGATAAGGAATAGGAACCACTTGTATACCCTTCCACTATTCCTCTAGCTGCTTCAAAGCCTTGTGACAGACTAAATTTACCAAAATGTGCTGTCTCTTCTGCTATTACAGGGGTAGCTGTTATGGCGGTGAATATAGCCAATAACAAGCCGGCACGAAACTGAAGTCGGGGGCGACGATATTTCATGGTAGCCCTCCAACAGGCTATTATTGTTATTATATATACATATTTTATTTATTAAAACCCGTATAATCCCAGTAGGTGTGCCACATTAAAATGTGCCACATTTAAAGTTTTTGCAGTTAATGGAAGTTGAGGAGTGAGAACAGGGGGGAAGTTGCAGCAAATCTTTCCCCTCTACCCCTGTGTCTTTTGACTCCTTGTCCCCATCTCCCTTACGAGTGATCAAGTTGGAAGAAGACACCGCCTTTGAGCGCTCGCGTGTCAGTGCCATAACTACTGATTGTGAGCGATCGCAGTTTGTCGAAAAATGGTTTGCCTAATACTTCAACTAGCTTCAGAATTGGTAGCTGACGCTCTAATAGATTCTGGCTCTTTGACCAGTCAAGATATATGTAGCCTTGGTTTTGTTGAGGGATGGCAGCGATACTATCTTGGAAATTGGGATTGTCAATTAAGGAATTGTTCTTGGCTGTGAGGACTTCATCCATTGTCTCTAGGTCAGAAGTGAAAATTTCGTAATTTCCTAGAGTTGTATGTACTCCTTGCACTTTTGCCTCGATGCTCAATGAGCGTCGCTCTTTGGTATCGGCTTGTTTAGAAGCAGTGACTAACTCTGTCCAAGCAGAGATTTTTTGTTTGTCTAGAGTGAGGGGACTAATGCTGAGTCCATTTGATGAGGCGATCGCATCCAAATGAGCAACGCCTTGTTGTACACCTTCTGTGTTTTCCACCACAAAAATCCAATGGGGAGTTGTTTGTTGCGGTAACAATGCTATGGCGTATTCTCCTTGTACCCAGCTGAAAATATCTTCTGCCAAATTTACGCCCCAGCGTTTTTGAATATTCGCTAATGGTTCTAGCAATGGAATCACATCTTTCCCCGAACCATATATAGTCGCTGTCGCTTGTTTCCAGAGTTTGGCTAGATCGCTATTGCCCAAATTACTCAAATTTGAGCCGGAGATTGCCAAATCGGCTGATGCTGGAATGTACTGCAACGCTTCTACAGGTTTAGATAATAACGGGGATGAAGTGGCGATCTCTGATGAAGCCAGAAATGTAGTTTCTGCCAGTAATCCTTTGGGGTTCAAGGCTAGAGAAATAATTTCGCTGTCATAGGTTTTTTCTGATAGTTCTAAGCCTTGCCATTTTGCCACCATAGGAAGATTCAGAAAAGCTACAGCTAAACTACCTTTGGGTACTTGTTTAGTAGCTTTTTGGTATTCAGGGAATTTAGTCAAATTCAGATCGGGAGCTTGGACATTATTGATGGCTTCTCGCAGCACTTTCGGATTATTGGCAAACAATACAAAGCCTTCGCCGACAACTGCACCTGTAAGCAAGTCCTGCTCTGGTTGAGAATTGTCATAGATCAGTTTGACGCCTTTGTATTGCTCAACGGCTAAATTTGCCCCGGCTAATGCCCGTTTGGAAAAAAACAACTCAACAAACTCGCGGCTTTTCTGTGGTTGCTTGGTTGCTAGTGCCATTAGATACCCTGGCTGCTGTCCATTTTCTGGATCGCGATCAATGTCTAAGGTGGTGATAGCCAGTGTAATTTCGTCTCCTAGCCAGGGCTGAATATCTTGTTTGTAATCTATGCGACTTTTAGCCAATAAACTAGTTTTGAGCTTGGACAGTTCACCATCACGCTCCAACGCCTGTAAACGGTCTGGATTCACCAGTAATGACGCCGTAACAGGGGCAAGTTTTGACACAAATATGGCAGCACTTGGTTGGGAGGTAGAGGCGATGAGGTTAACCGGACTTTTAACGAACCAGTAAAAGCCAGCGATTACAATCACTAGTAGCGCGATCGCACCAGCTACTAGGAAACCAAAAAATGAGCTTTGCCTGTTCACATTAGACCTATAAAACGCGAAGGTTTACAGCAATTTAACTAAAATGCCCGGAATCCACCATTTCGATTTGGCGGCGGATGAACGACAGGTTAAGTAGATTGCGACTTAGATGGAAAGCGTGCTCGTAAATCAATACAGTTCACTTAGAACTGTGAGACAAGCAGACACACCCTTCTCAAAATGGATGCTCATGCTAGATTAAAGGTTTTCTGTCACCATAAATAATATAGGATTGTTTACAAAAACCTCATGACAGGGAAAATTTTTGGTCAAATCAGTGTAGAGGAACTAGCACAACGTCTATCTGCTAATGAGCCAGGTATTCAGCTAGTGGATGTGCGTGAACCGCAAGAATTGGCGATCGCTAATATTGAGGGCTTTGTCAATCTACCCTTGAGTGAATTTGTCGAATGGGGCGATCAAGTACCCACCCTCTTCAATCCCCAAGCTGAAACTCTTGTGCTATGTCATCATGGCATTCGCTCTGCCCAGATGTGTCAGTGGTTAATTGCTCAAGGATTTACAAATGTTAAAAATATCGCAGGCGGTATTGATGCCTACTCCATGTTGGTTGACTCTTCAGTTCCCCAGTATTAGCTTGTAATTCCCTAAGCCATAAACTTCAGTTGGCACTCAATACTTTTCGGTTGAGAGTTAAAGATAGCCCTTTCAAGGTGGGTAAAAATTCTCGAAAATAAATACTCTAACCTCTTATCTCTGTGTTATGTACCCTTCTTTAGTTAAATAAATTACTTCAAACCGCAGCGAAAAGTATGTAGCAAGATCCCGTAGGGTGCACCGGCTACCGGCGAACATAACTTTTCAAGGCAGAGGCGCGGAGAGAACAGAGAGAAAAAAGAAGTTTTACAAGTCACCTTGAAAGAGCTACCCCTTACCCATGAACTTTTTCTCAAGCCGAAAAGGAGATAAGAACTTGCCCCTTTTGGCACTAAGTACATGGCTTAGGGAACCTTTCGAGCCAAATACATTATAAATTGGCAGAGCAATACGTATCTAATACTACTTTTGTTAGTATGGACTTATGCAAAAATACGGGTAAAATACACATAACAACCAGCAACTTTGGCAGCAAAAGTTAGGCTTTATTTAAAGCGCAATTCCAAGAACTGCTGGACGTAAACTTTAAAGTTATTTGTCACAATATAATTAAGTAATTTGTTATCTTAATTAATTATTAATAATTTTTTTGTAGTCAAATTTTCTAAAAATTTTTTCAAAGTTTGATTAAAGTTTGCTTTCAGCAGTTTGATTAAGGTTTGCTTTCAGCAAAACATATCCTATGGAAGTCCAGTTGACAAATCGACAACAGCATATACTTTGGGCAACGGTACGTCACTATATCGCTACAGCAGAGCCGGTTGGTTCAAAAGCTTTGGTCGAAGAGTACGACCTGGGTGTTAGCTCAGCCACAATCCGCAATGTGATGGGCGTTTTAGAAAAGTCTGGGTTACTTTACCAACCACACGCCTCGGCGGGAAGAGTACCCTCGGACTCTGGCTATCGCATTTATGTTGACCAGTTAATTACACCTTCTCTGCGAGACGCTACGCGAACAGAAACTTTAGGGCGAGAGGTAGAGGTGGCATTGCAAAAGCGCCTCCAGTGGGAAGATTGGAGTTTAGAAACTCTGCTGCAAGGAGCTGCACAAATTTTAGCAACCTTGAGTGGTTGTATTAGCTTGATTACGATGCCGCAAACCACTACAGCCTTATTGCGACATTTGCAATTAGTGCAAATTGAAGCAGGACGGATCATGCTAATTGTGGTGACAGACAGTTATGAGACACATTCCAGGTTGATGGATTTGCCAGCAGTACCGGAAGAAACACAACGTGATCCAGAGGTAATTGATCGCGAGTTACAGATTGTTTCTAACTTTTTGAATAGCCACTTGCGTGGGCGAAGTCTTTTGGAATTAGCTTACCTCGACTGGAGTCAATTAGATCAGGAGTTCCAACGCTATGGCGAATTCTTGAAAAATTCAGTTGCGGAATTGACTAGGCGCACTGCTGCACCTTCTGCGACACAAATTATGGTTCGGGGTGTGGCAGAAGTTTTGCGCCAACCGGAATTTTCTCAATTACAACAAGTGCAAACGATTATCCAACTGCTGGAAGAAGAACAAGACCAACTGTGGCGATTAATATTTGAGGAGCCAGATGCAGAGGATGCGGGCAAACCACGAGTAACGGTTCGCATTGGTGCAGAAAACCCACTAGAACCGATACGTACCTGCACCTTGATTTCTTCTACATATCGCCGAGGTTCAATACCAGTAGGAAGTGTGGGAGTTTTGGGGCCAACGCGCCTAGATTATGAAAGTGCGATCGCTGTTGTGGCTGCTGCTGCGGATTATCTGTCAGAAGCTTTCGGTTATTTTAATCCTTAGAGATTGCGCGTATCAGGCAGATAGCACGATTTCTACCGGCAAAATCAATCATTAATTAACTGTAATTATGGTAAGAAAAATTGCCTTTGGGGCATTATGGCTAGGATTTGTTGCCTATGCTTTTGTTGTGGCTCCTCCCACTCAACCCGGCACATTTGAGTTAATTAGAAACCTTTGTACTGGTCAGTGGCAAGGTATTAACCCTCTAGTAGTAGCACTATTTTACCTCATGGGCATCTGGCCCATAATCTACAGCGCACTAGTGTTTATTGATGGCAGAGGACAAGAAATATCTGCTTGGCCATTTGCGATCGCCTCTTTTGCAGTCGGGATATTTGCGTTGTTACCCTACCTAGCTCTAAGGGAACCAAATAAACAATTTGTTGGTAAAAAGAATGTCTTTCTCAAGCTACTAGATTCCCGCGTGCTGGGTATTATCTTGACAATAGCTACAGTTATTCTCGTTACCTATGGTTTGCGAGGAGGAGATTGGGGTGATTTTGTGCGACAGTGGCAAACCAGTCGCTTCATCCATGTGATGAGCATAGATTTCTGCCTACTTTGGTTATTATTTCCCGCATTGTTGAGAGATGATATGGCCCGTCGCAGTTGGCAAAATCCGCAGTTTTTCTGGTTAATAGCATTGCTCCCGCTATTCGGCCCATTAATTTATTTGTGTACGCGTCCACCATTAATAGAAATGGGCGCAGAGGCGATACCCAGCCAGCAGCAAACTCAAAAATTCAAAATTAAAACCGATTGAAAAAAATATGAGTGTTCACTAATATCAGAGAAGTGATTAATCGCTTTTCTGGTGTAAATTAAATGGACATCACCTGAAGATGATGACGAGAAAACTTGTATTGTGGTTAATATGGGCTGGGTTCATAGCCTATATTATATTGTTAGCACCGCCGCTGCATTTAGAGGAAACATTGGCGCTGCTGAAAAATATATTTACTCTTCAATGGGTTGCTATAAATCCAATTATTTTGTCCTTATTCGGTCTTGTTGGAATCTGGCTACTAATTTACAGTGGTCTGCTGTTTATTGATGGCAGGATGCAATGGATTCCTTTCTGGCCTTTTGCCTTAGCATCAATTGGTTCAGGTGTGCTTGGTATTTTACCGTATTTAGCTTTTCGTGAACCAAATCAGGAGTTTTCTGGACAAAAGGATGCTTTTTTGCGGCTGCTAGATTCTCGTTTTTTTGGTATTATTTTGAGCTTGAGCACACTTGGCTTACTTACATATAGTTTCAGCTTGGGCGATTGGGGAGATTTTGTCCAGCAGTTTCAACGCGATCGCTTTATTAATGGCATGAGCTTGGCATTTTGCCTTTTTTACCTTTTATTTCCCACAGTTCTTGGTGATGATATGGCTCGTCGCCACTGGGATAATCCTCAACTGTTTTGGGTAGTGGCATTTGTCCCACTACTCGGCCCACTTACTTATCTTGGTTTACGTCCGCCGCTACCGTTAAATAGCGGTGAAGAATTGTTGATAGGTAATAGGTAATAATAAGCGATCGCCAATCACTAATTACAATTTAGAGCAACAAAAATTATTTAGAAATTTTGTAAATTTCTGGTAGCTGCCACCAAGGAACATGGGGATATTCATGATGTTCTTCATGATAGCCAAAATGATAGCAGGTAATAAATGACCACCAAATTGGACGGTTAATAGTTTGAGCCTTATGAGGCTGAATATAACCGCCTACTGGCTCACTATGAGGTAGGAAAGTACCGAAGTAAAATAATTGCAATGAACTTAAAAGTGAAGGAATTACCCAAAAGTAAGTTAGATTATCGCTGGGTATATAGAATACGTAATTCAGAACGTTATAAATAATAGTCAAAGCTATAATTTGTCCCCAACTCCAGTAACTCTTCATAAAATGAAGATACCAGGAAAAGAAATTTTTGTGTTTACCATTATGAAAGTCCGGGTCTATTTGACTAGCTGGATTGTGATGGTGTAACCAATGCTTTTTCAATAACTTTTTATATGGTAAAAGACCATATAAAGATAAAGTCAATGTCCCGATAATATGGTTAATTTTAGGGTTTTGAGGAAAAACTACCCCATGCATGGCATCATGTGATGTAATAAATAATCCCGTATACAAAAACGTTTGCCAAAGAATGGTTGGCAGTAATATCAAAAAGTTTAACTTAGAGATATCAAGTGAAAGTAACAAAACTAGGCTAATGACCCATACGCTAATAATGACAATAGCAATGAAAAGTCCCTTAAATAGGGATTTATTTTTCAATACTGGGGTAAGCTTTATTTGACGATTTGGTGGTTGTTCTAATTGGATCACGCTTTTACTCCGCCTAGCATTCAGATAAAAATTCCCAAAATATAGTCATGACAAAAATTACTAACCACTAGCTAGAAAGTCTATTAGCGGCGAGTATTTTGTACTAGACAGGGCCAAGGATTTGAAAGTGTGTAAAAATGTTAAGATACTTTAAATATTATTACACACCTAACCGCTAAACCAAAAACTGTTTTCGGTTAAGAGGTTGGTGGCATGAGTAAGTACACTGCTAGCCCCAGTATCCGCGGCCACCAGTGTCCTCCTGTGAGTACTTTGTAAACAGCCAAAGCCTGCAACTAAAGACGGTCAATCGTTAACGGGGGGTATAAGAAATGAGGTGGAGTACATCCCGCACTACGCTGTAGCCGTTAAGATCCCAAAGTAGGTAAGCAATAAAACCGATCATAGCCAAGCGACCGTTCCAAAGTTCAGACTGAGGAGTAATACCAACATCACCGGCATTACGATCCTTGTCATTATATGCGGTTTCAGTTTTATCACTAGGATAACGTTCCATTGTTAAGTTTCCTTAAGAATTTAATTACACTCTTCATATTACCTGCCTAGCTATTTAGCGCTATCTGTCTAGAGTTTCAAAGTACAAGCAACTCTAAAGAATGAGATTTTAAGGAAGTTTAGAAAATAGTTATACAACAAAAGTTTGAGAAATTTTTTATTAGCCTATTGAGTAAGGGCTTTTTTAACACGCAAATGATAGCCAGAGTATACATTGATGCCAACAGTATATTCTCCAAGTTGTAATCAAAAATCTAACGCAAGCCAGAAGGTTTTTTGAATTTTCTTACCCAGAGTATATAGATAAGAAATGATGTTTTTCAAACTTAAAGTATGGCTCCTACAGTTTTGATTACAGGTGCTTCGCAAGGTATTGGTAAAGCAACAGCTCTTTTGTTTGCTCGAAAAGGATATGACCTCGTACTTGCAGCTCGTCAGGCTGACCGCTTGGAAGCCGTAGCCCAGGAGATGCAAGGTCTTGGTCATACAGCCCCATTAACTATTACTTGCGATGTCACAGATTCATCTCAGGTACACACATTAGTGCAAAAGGCGTTGGAGCATTATGGCTATATCGATGTGCTGGTGAACAATGCAGGTATCTTTGCATCGGGGCCAGTAGAAGAGTTTTCTCTCAGCGATTGGCACCAGGTTATAGACACTAATTTATGGGGATATATCCACACAATTAATGCCCTTCTGCCTCATTTCCTCCAACGAGGAAGTGGAACCATCGTTAATTTAAGTTCCATCGGGGGTAAAGTGCCTACCCCATACTTAGTTGCTTACTGTACTAGTAAATTTGGCGTCACAGGTTTGACGGAGGCACTGCAAGCGGAGTTACAGCCAAAAGGTATTCATGTTTGTGGGATTTATCCAAATTTGATCAACACTGGTTTGATGGAACGGGCTATTTTTCGAGGTAAGGATGAGCAAGATGCCCAAACTCGACGCGAACAGCTCAACAGCGTGGTAAAAACTCCTGTTGTAGAGAAGCCTGAAGATGTCGCAAATGCTATTTGGGATGCAGTTAAGAATAATAAGTCAGAAGTGATGGTTGGTTCCGCGAATGTGTCGCAAGGTTTGTACCGCTTGTTTCCTGGTTTGATCAAATGGGTTTCTCGGCAAGGCTTGAAAAATAAGGATAAGTAAATAATTTTATTCGCATTCGCGTTTCGTTACATAGTGGCGGTAGCGAAACATAGCTTCTAATTGCGCTTGTACTAACCAACCGCTGATAAATTCAACTGTTCCTCCACCAGGCATGGAGAAGGAAATAGCATCAGTCAGCTTGGTTTGGCCATTTTCTGGTTCAAATTCATGTCGATGTACCCAAGATTCAAAAGGGCCAGATATCTGTTCGTCAGTAAATAGACGATATTTTTCGTGTTCAGTGTGACGTGCTAACCAAGTCAAGGGTAATGGCCCTAGAAAAAGGCGAAATTCTGTGATAGCACCTACATCAAGTCCCCCTTCACGGCGAACAATTTGAACTGGTTGCCAAGGTGGAGTTAGTAGTTGTAAGATATCTGATCTTTCGTGAAATTTCCAAACTACTTCTGGTGGTGCATTAATTACTGAAGAATGTTTAAAGTGCAGCATGGAAAGAAAAACCTAAAATTTATTCTTCGTATTCGGTATCAATCTCGATATCTAGGGTATCTTCATCAACTCGCACATACAAAATATTTGGGTGACAGCAAACTTGACAATCTTCTACATAAGATTGCTGTCCCCCAGCACTCAAATCAATAAAGGTTAAGTTCGGTTCGCCGCAATAGGCGCAGTAATACTCAGCTGTGTTTTGCATCAAGTTTTCAGCTATGAATTCAATGGCTGTAGTTCCTTTGTAGATGAGTTGAAATGACTCGTAGCATCAGCCAAATGCTTTAGTAGTGTAGACTGTGGCAGAGGCCCTTGCAAGTGACTCCACGGTAATACTTGCTCTGTTGACCAATGAGCGTGGACATAGAAATCTAAGTCGGGGATTTGTCCTTTGAGTTGTTTAAATGCACGTTTGTAGCTACCCAAGGAGTCGCCAAAGTCGCGGGTAAGTTCGAGAAGTTGGGAAAGTCGGCGATCGCCTCTTGATAATAAAGCTTGTATAATCGACCAATTATAGCTTTCTGGACGGAATTCTATGCCTTGGGGTTTTAGCTGCTTTTGTAACATCTGCAACCGCTTTTCCGCTTGGCGATTCACTCCAAACCATTGAAACGGTGTGTGTGCTTTGGGGACAAAGGTGCTACATCCAAATGTTAACCGCAATCCAGGCGCAGCTTTTTTGATGCTACGCATCATCGCCACAGTTTGCTCTAAATCCTCTGCTTCCTCACCAGGGATTCCCGCCATTCCGTAGAGTTTCAAGCTTGTTAATCCACCAGCTTTAGCATTTATCGCCGCTTGGATAATTTCATCATTATTTAACTTTTTGTTGATGATTTGCCGGACTTTTTCTGAACCACTTTCTACGGCAATAGTAAGCGATCGCGTGTCTCGTTTCGCTAAAGTTTTCGCCAAATTTACTGTCACCGTATTGGTTCGCACTGAGGCAATACTCAGACGCAAATCATCATACTTTGGCTGGCTAATATAATCTAGCAACGCCTCAAATTCTGGATGCTGAGTAACAGAAGCTCCCAATAATCCAAGGCGATTTGTAACTTGTAAACCTCTTTCAATTGCCGGAATTAACGAACCTTCAAGACTCGCAGTTCTAAAAGGCAATGTGAGATAACTCGCCATACAGAAACGGCACATTTCTGGACAGCTTCTTACCACTTCCACCATGTAAATATTTTCCCATGCAGCTTTTTCTGTCACCACAGTTGATGCAGATAAGGTATTACCTCGGTAAGTCTGCTTTTGTACTAATGCGGGAATTTCTGGAGAAATTGGTTTAATAGACTTAACCACACCATCTATACCTTGATATTCCACCTCATACAAACTAGGAACATAAATTCCTGGTATTTGTGCAAGTGTTTTGAGTTGAGTTTGTCGCTCAGCTTTTCTAACTTCTTTGTACGCCTCAATGAAATCTCCCAGCAGGTTTTCACCATCCCCCAGCAAAATTACATCAAAAAAGTCTGCAAAAGGTTCAGGGTTAGCAGTCAGAACGGGGCCACCACCAAAAATTATCGGATGATTATCACCACGAGAAGTTGCTCGAATGGGAATTTGCAAAGATTCCAGCAAATTTAAAATATTTACATAATCCAGTTCCCAGGAAATAGAAAATCCAACTATTTCCGGCTTTCTAGGTAGTTGTTCATGAGTATCTGTGAACAAGCGACTCACCTGTACATCATCACGCATTGCCAAAGTTGCCCAAACAACCTGATAGCCAAGGCTAGTTATACCCACGCTGTACTCATTGGGAAAGGCAAAAATGACTGGTATGGCGTCATTGTCGGGTGTGGTTGGGGTGAATAAGAGGCGTTCAGAGTCAAATACAGATGATGTCACAGGTGTTTGTTAGAGGCAGGGCAGGTTTATCTATATTTAATTTTAAGCCATAGAATAATGAAGTTAAAAACCAACGTCACGCTGTTAGCAAGAATGATCGGTAAAGATTGCAGATAAATTCCATAGATTAACCATAAAGACAAACCACTCATGAATGTAATCAGCATGATGAAAGAAACATCTTTTGCTGATTTTGTTTGCCAAGTTTTAAACATCTGTGGCAAGAAAGCGATCGTGGTTAGTGAGGCAGCAGCTAATCCTAGAATTGTTAATAAGTCCATGCGATGCAACCATATCAAGTAGTTTGTAGTGTAACGCCAGAGTAACACTTGAATTACACCAAATTATTCTTAGTCTATCTTTCAGTTTTTTAATGAGATTTTAATTGTTGATTCAGCCCTTATTATTCGGCTTTTTAATATAGGACTTCGCCCAAGCATACCGCTGCGAATCTTTTTTTAGCAGATACTCTATTACTTCCCGACGCTTGTTTTCATCCTTAGCATTTTTCACTACTCGCTTGATTTCGGAATCCATATCTCTAGGATTAGCTCCACGTTTGATTGCTTCTTGAAACCAATACTCACCATCTGAATATTGATGCCGTTCAAAACAAATAGCTCCCATCAAAGTGTAAGGGTGATGGCTTTTTGGTTGATACTCAATAGCTTGACGAGCGCAATTTTCGGCTTTATCTAATTTTTCAATATCTCGAAAGGCTCCACCTCTGCTAGTTAGCAAAGCTGACTTTAGTTTATTTTCTTTAATTTTGTCGAATTCTAAATTATTCGTCAGTTGCAATGCCTGTTCTGAGTTATCTGCTTTGCGCCAATGGCTGCTGGCATTTGCTAAGTTCCATTTGTTATCAGTTAGTTGAAACTCCTGCTCATAGAAATTTGCCTCAATTGTGTGGTAAGCAATCAAAATCTTACCAGAGAATAATTTAATTCCTTCATACTTAGGCTTTTCTTGCCACCTATAATAACTATATGTTGCTTGAGACACTTCAGTTTTATTCTCCTGAAGCCAAGCAACATCTGTTGGTTCAAGTCGCTCTTTTAACTCAAGCTTTTGCAAAATTGTGTATAAAAGACTGGTGTGTGATTTATCTTGATAGCCTAAAACATCATATTTTGATTTCAAAGCTGCAAAGTGCTTTTTTTGAGCGTAAATAATGATATCTTCACATTTATTGTTTTTCAGCCACTCAATTTCTGACTCATTCAGTAGTTCTCCCGAATCTATCTTAAATTTTAAGGTAGAAGCATATTTTTCATTCGCAATTTCTATAATCTCAGTCAGCTTGCGTTTTTTGAGAAAATTAATATCCTGTTCACCTAACTGATTGGAAAATTCAAGCCTTTTGAGAATTTTATACAGGTGACTCTTAGGCGATGAATCCTGATAATCAGTTGCTTTATACTTAGCTCTCAAGGCAGCAAATTCTCGCGTTTGTTCCAATTCTTGAGCAATGGTAATTGTTTCGCTAAGCCCTTGCTGTTCCAGCCAGTTAATTTCTGACTCACTCAAATTATTTTTTGCGTCAATGTTTTGCAGTATCGGATATAGGGAACTGGATAATGATAAGTCAGGGTGTTTATTTGCTTGGTATTTATCTCTTAACTGAGCAAATTGAGCTTCTTTTACTGACTCTTGTTGCTCAAAAAATTCTACTGTTTCAAAGAGTTCTCGTTTGAGCAACCATTCCAATTCAAGAGCGCTTATTCTTTGTTTACTTTCCAGTTTATTGAGAATTTTATATAGTGGGCTATTAGGTGATGAACCTTGGTATTTAGTAGCTTGGTACTTTGTCTTCAAAACAAAAAAATGCCTTTCCAACTCCATCTTTTGAGCAAGAATAACTGTCCCACCAAGCTGATTATTTCTTAGCCATTCAATTTCTGAATTAGTGAGCGTTTTTTCTGAATCAAGCTTCCAAAGAATTGGGTACAGAGTAATAGAAATATTTTTGAAAGCTCCTCCATTTTTAGGAACTTGATACTGAGATTTAAGATGGGAAAACTCATTTTCTAGTTTTCTAAGTTCTTCTAAGTTATATTGCTGCTGTTGGCAAATGGTTTCAACAGTTTCAAAAAGTTCCCGCTCTCTTAACCAATCAAACTCTAATTCAGTTAGCTTAATTCCTAAGTCAACTTTTCGCAAGATAAGATATAGAAGACTAGAGGGTGATGAATCTTGACACTTAGTTGCTTGGTATTTTGATTTTAAAACAGTAAAGTGTTTTAAACGATTTTGAAACTCTTTGTCCATGTTGATAAGTACCGCGATAACACTGCTTGATTTGTGTTAGCTGCTACTATAACAACACTTAGTAACAAACAGGGATGGCACAATCACCACCCTACAATAGTGAAATTTGCTTGAAAAAATTGCGTGTTACCTACAACACTTTACACTGCCCATGATGCCGCAATAAATGGTCGCACAGCACTAAAGCTACCATCGCCTCAACCATTGGAACTGCACGCGGTAATACACAAGGATCATGTCTTCCCTTTGCAGCTAATAGCGTTTCTTCACCCTCACGAGTTACAGTCTTTTGCTCTTTTCTAATTGTTGCTGTTGGCTTAAATGCAACTCGTAAAATGATATTTTCACCGTTGGAAATTCCTCCTTGAATACCACCAGAACGGTTTGTGACGGTGCGAATTTCACCCTGTTCATCAATATAATATTCGTCGTTATGCTCAATTCCGGTTAACAGTGTTCCCGCAAAGCCTGAACCAATTTCAAAGCCTTTGCTAGCAGGGAGAGACATCACACCCTTAGCAATGTCAGCTTCCAATTTATCAAATACTGGTTCACCTAAAGCTTTTGGCACATTCCGCGCCACGCATTCCACTACACCGCCAATAGAATCACCTTGTCTACCAATTTGCTCAATTAATTCAATCATGCGATCGCCACATTCAGCATCGGGACAGCGGACGATGTTGCTTTCCACTTGTTCTAAGGTGACGGTATTTGGATCAATTACGCCTTCTAAGTCTTTGATGCGCTTGACGTAACCGATAATTTCAACATTGGCAACTTGACGGAGAATTTTTTTAGCGATCGCACCTGCTGCTACTCGCCCAATTGTCTCACGCGCTGACGACCTACCGCCACCCTGCCAATTGCGAATGCCATATTTCGCATCATAAGTTGCATCTGCGTGAGAAGGGCGATACTTGTGTGCCATCTCGTCGTAGTCTTGCGGACGAGTGTCTTTGTTTCGTACCAAAATTGCTATGGGCGTTCCTAGAGTTTTTCCTTCAAATACGCCAGAGAGGATCTCACAGGTGTCCGCTTCCTTGCGAGGAGTCGTGATTTTACTTTGTCCTGGACGCCTTCTATCTAGTTCTACTTGAATTTCTTCAGCTGATATTTCTAGCTGTGGAGGACAACCATCAATGACAACCCCCACACCACCGCCGTGAGACTCGCCAAAAGTAGTAATGCGGAATAGATGCCCAAAAGTATTGCCCATGATTTTGAGGAAGTATCGCCCAGCGTTTGTAGTTTACCAATAGCATTTTCTCACTACAAAGCGACAAACGACATGATCATCATTGACCCATTTATTTGACTTTTTTGCTTATTGTTTCGATAAGTATATTTTTGACAACAAAAAAGAGTCCTCGGTTTCCGAAGGACTCTTTTGATTTAATTAAAGATGTTGCATTCCAACATCTCTACAGTATTTAAGTATTAACCGTTGATAGCAGGAGCGGTTAAAGCAACAGGAGCAACTTCGCCAGCAGCCAAATCTAGGGGGAAGTTGTGAGCGTTACGCTCGTGCATTACTTCCATACCTAGGTTAGCGCGGTTGATTACGTCTGCCCAAGTTGAGATGACGCGACCTTGAGAGTCAATCACGGATTGGTTGAAGTTGAAACCGTTCAGGTTGAACGCCATCGTGCTTACACCTAAAGCGGTGAACCAGATGCCGACAACAGGCCATGCAGCTAGGAAGAAGTGCAGTGAACGGCTGTTGTTGAATGAAGCGTATTGGAAGATTAGACGACCAAAGTAGCCGTGGGCTGCAACGATGTTGTAGGTTTCTTCTTCTTGACCGAATTTGTAACCGTAGTTTAGAGATTCGGTTTCGGTGGTTTCACGAACCAAGGAAGAGGTTACTAGAGAACCGTGCATTGCGGAGAACAAAGAACCGCCGAATACACCAGCCACACCTAACATGTGGAAGG
Organism: Nostoc sp. B(2019); assembly: GCF_010091925.1. Lineage (GTDB taxonomy): Bacteria > Cyanobacteriota > Cyanobacteriia > Cyanobacteriales > Nostocaceae > Komarekiella. The sequence goes on from NZ_WVID01000003.1 coordinate 277,790, forward strand.
GGTGCATCAAGATGTTGTGTTCTGCTTGGAACACGATCATGAAGTTGAAGGTTCCTGAGATACCCAGGGGCATACCATCACTGAATGAACCTTGACCGATGGGGTAGATCAAGAATACTGCGGCAGCAGAAGCTAGAGGTGCGCTGTAAGCTACGCAGATCCAAGGACGCATACCCAAGCGGTAGGATAATTCCCACTGACGACCCAAGTAGCAAGCACAACCGATTAAGAAGTGGAATACTACCAATTGGTAAGGGCCGCCGTTGTATAGCCACTCATCTAAGGAAGCAGCTTCCCAAATTGGGTAGAAGTGCAAGCCGATCGCGTTAGAAGAAGGAACAACTGCACCAGAAATGATGTTGTTTCCGTAGATCAAAGAACCTGCAACTGGCTCACGGATACCATCAATGTCCACAGGAGGAGCAGCGATGAAAGCGATGATAAAGCAGGTGGTAGCCGCTAGTAGAGTAGGAATCATCAAAACACCGAACCAACCGATGTATATACGGTTTTCAGTGCTGGTGATCCACTCACAAAAACGAGTCCATACGTTAGCGCTAGAGCGCTGTTGTAAGGTTGTAGTCATTGTTTTATAAGTGCTATTGGTTGTTAAAAATGAATCAGGCAGATGAATGTTTGCCTGTTGTATTTGAGTCTACATGAATTTATTTTGATGCGATATATGACTTAATATTCTGTAATGAATTTGTTGAGTAAGCTTACCAAAGTGTAAAGTTTTTTTACCACTTAGTTAAAGTTAATTGAGGCGCTCAAAGCCTTTTCAACATTAAAAAACTATGCTTTCAAAAAGGCGATCGCCTAGTTAGCTGACTTTACATTTCTTAATAAATAGTCTTTAAACTCTTTAATAGAAAACATTTATTAAAAAATTAGCAGAGTGGGCATTGTCCACCCTGGCTTACTATTTAGGTTTTAATTAAAAATCAAAGTAGATGTAGGGCAAGCTGCCTTCAGGAGCTAATAACCAAACGGCGTAGAGGCATAGAGGCACAAAAACAAGCTTTATAGGCCAATGGAACTCTAATTTCAATTTGCGGTTAAAGACATAAACTACACCCATGAAACCAGCTATAGCTAACAGCACCCAGGTGAGTTGGTATTGGCTCATATTCAGGGCTTCCACGTAGACCTTTTGAGCAAACTGTTCATCAGCAGGATAACCCCAAAGATGCCGAATTACTAAAGAAGAGTCTTGGACATTGGGTAGGCGAAACCAAATCCAAGAGGTAAAAACCATCAGTTGGGTCAACAACCAAGCTACAAATATACCCAGGGGATTTTGCCAGAATTGTTCTAGATTCTCAAAGCGATCGCTCATAACATCTGTAAGCCGATGAACCACTAAAGCTAACCCGTGGATTGCGCCCCAAACAACATAACCCATAGCAGATCCGTGCCAGATACCTGCAATTAGCATCACAATCAATAAATTCCAGCAAGTGCGGGCTAAACCCCGTCGAGAACCACCTAAAGGAAAGTAGAGGTAGTTACGCAACCAATCTCCCAGAGTGATATGCCAGCGCCGCCAAAATTCTGCAATATTGGTGCTGAAGTAGGGAAAGTCAAAATTTTCAGGCAGAACCAACCCGAAGAGTAAAGCACTGCCACGGGCGATGTCTACATAACCGTTGAAATCCAAATACAACTGCAAGCCATAAGCAAATGTAGCCAACCAAAGATCAGTACTACCCGCTCGTTGCAAGTTGCCAAAACATAAATCAACAAAAATTCCCAATTGGTCTGCTAAAATGCCTTTCTTGACAGCGCCCCTAGCAATTAACCACAGTGCCTCTGCGACTTTATCAGTAGTAGGAAGATGTAGCGTATTGAATTGAGTCGCTAGGTTGTGGTAGCGAGTAATTGGGCCTGATATTAATTTGGCGAAGAATAATTTGTATGTTGCAAATTTGAGAAACTGATCAGTAGCGGGAGCACCGCGATAGACATCTACCAAATAGGCTATGCATTCAAAGGTAAAAAATGAAATCCCCAGAGGCATAAACTTAAAAGAGCTATCTGGTGAACTGATTTCTATATCAAAAACTAACTTGGATAAAAGTGGTAAATACTTAAAACCTAATAACAGTAAAACATTTAAAATCACACCCACCCACAACAGCTTGAGTCGTCGAAGATTCCAGTCACCTTGAGAAAATTGCCACTCTTCATTAGAAATTTTATAGTCAAGTGAATGTTGTCCTGGTGAGGTGTTTTTTCCGATCTCTAGACCCAAACGAAAATTGATAAAAGTAAGTGCTAATAGTAATGGGATGTACTGCACATGCAAAGATGCATAGAAAACAAGGCTAGCAATTAGCAGTGTCCACAAACGTAATTTTTGTTTTGCTAAAGACCAGTAAATTCCTAGTACACTCAGCAAAAACAGTCCATAGAAAATTGATATAAAGTTCATCGGTTAGTTATTTGTCATTTGTCAAGAGTCAAGAGTCAAGAGCCAAGGGTCAAGGGTCAAGGATCAAAAGTGCTGATTCCTGAGTCCTGGGTTAGAAATTCTCCCCCTGCTCCCCTGCCCTCTTCTTACTTCGCTGGCCACGGAATCATCGGGTCATGAGCTAGCTTTTTCGAGACTTCGTATGCCCCAAAGCGATTGAGGTGGCTAGGGTCAGAAAAGTAGTCATTTGTTTTTGTCCACTGTTGGCTCAAATCGCGATAGATGAAGTTGGGACTAGTAGCTAAACTCAACATATATTGCTGAAATTCTTGCTCATATTTTTTGCGTACTGGGTCTAGATAATCTGCGGTGAGAGGCGTGTTGACAAACACTAAGGAAATTTTTTGATCTTGGGTAAACTGAAGCACTGCTTGCAACGCGGCATCTTGTTCACCTCCTATTTGGAAGGATTTATAGTCGTTGTCGTAATTTCCTGGAACTCTCGAATGTTTTTGATAGTATCTAGCGGGATTGAAGCGAATAGACAAGGGTAGAAAGCCATCAAAGTCAACTGCTTGTTGAGAAGTATATTCGTCTGAATTATCAGTTGTTGACTGTGTTTTTGATGTGGTTGTTTGAGAGCGATCGCTAACTAATGGCAATGAATTCCATTGTTTTTGCAATAAACTTTTAATCTGGTCGCGGTTTTGATAGCTAGCCGAGAAAACAGCTAGACCCTGATTTAACCATCCGTCTACAGCTTGATAGATGCTAATCTCTTGTTTTTCCGCTTTTGTCTTTTGCTCCTCAGTAGGATTTTTGAGAGCCTGATCACTATTTGGAGTTGCCAATTTTTTCTGCAACGCCTGTTTATAACCATTTGATGCAGTAATTGACTTAAAGGTTATATCCTCGCGACCACTATTAAAAGCACGCGCTCCATCTGCCCAGATAATTAGTTTGGGTAGTTCTGATGGTTCCAGAACTTCACGGATCACAAAGTCTACAACTTGTGCCGTAGCACCATTAATGCCAAAGTTAAACACGTCAAGATTTGGATAACCTTGAGTTGCCAAAGCTTTAGAAAGTGCTGCCGGATCTACTCCTCTGAGGGCACGGGAGGAGCCAATAATCAACACATCAGGTGGAGTACCAGTTCTAGCCAGACGTTGTTTATACAGCACTAGTTGCTCATCTAACTGTCTGACATTGAAACTTGGCATTTGCGATCGCGCTGCTAACAAGATGGCGGTTGCGGTTGCCTTTTCTTTGAGTGGTGCGGCTGCCAAATTTCTTTCCTGAGTATCATCACTACTTTGAGTAAACTCAGAAGCGTTGAATACAGAACTATTATTTGGAGGGGATTTTGTCTTGGAAGTATTGGCTAAAAATGCTGTTCTCTCACTCTGATTTCTCCCAGCCGTCAATGATGCTTTTTGCTTAGAAGATGATGGCGAGACACTAGTAGCAGTTGGTGTCAGCATGGTACGTGTGATAATTTGACCCAACACCCAATCGGTTTGGAGAGTGAGCAATAATCCCAACGTCCCCCAGACTAAAGCGACCTTAAGTCCTTGACTATCAGAGTTGAAATCCGCTGGCTGGTTGCTTTCCGTAAATAGCTGAGTTGCCAACAGCCATTTTTTCCCTGTTGCACTCGCCGTTGTCAGCCAATCCCGCGCCACTCCCGTAACAAAACTTTGAACTTCCTCTGTTGTTAAGTCGGGACGCAAAATTGGCTCGTCTGTCTCAGAGGTGATGAGGTCGCTAACGTATTGAGAAGTGGCAGCAAATTCTGGGGTAGCTTCTGGTACTAAACGCTGGCGATGATCAAAATCAACACCATAGTGCCAAAAGGGTTCCTTATTGCCAGCACGGCGTCCGTAAACACGCACACCCGTAATGCCAGGAAGTTTTAACTGGCGCATAAACTGAGCAACTTTGTTTGCTACTTGTTTACGTGCTGGACAAACGGGTGCATCACACATAATGTGCAATAAATCACCTTTACTTAGCAGGAGTACACGAATACCACCTGTCAATAAACGCCAATCTAAGTCAGGGTTAAGTAAGCGCTCCAGTAAAAAAACGATCGCAGGTTCATCGCCAGTAGTCGCCAGTTCCAGTGCTGACACAGCAAGGGCGGGATGTTCAGTAGCAGGTAAAGAAACCCAATCAATCCAAGCAGGTTGCTTCTCGCTTGTTTTTTGTCCGTAGATGGTGGCGGCGAGAATACCTTGAGGAGCGATCGCTTCTAGCAGTGGTAAAATCGCCTCCAAGCACTGGGCTTTATCTGGCGCTGGGGCAGTTTCTAAAGGGTCAAAAGCTGGGGTGCAGAAGACATGTAGAGTTGATTCTTTGAGAGAAGCTTGGATGGCAACTTTGGACTCGGCAAATAACTCAGTTAATAGCCGGGCGATCGCTTGCACATCTCCCCAACGCGCCCATTCTTTGAGCATTACCTCTGGTGGCGTTAGATCCACCCGCAATAGCCAATCTGGCGCACTCTCACCGCTGACTTGCGAAACAATCACTGCATCCTGGTAGCCGGAAAGCTTCAAATGACGCAACTTCTGGGCTACTGGTTCGGCTAGCAATGATGCATCGGGGCTGTAGCTCGACTGACAAAAGATCCACAGGCGATTTTCATCGGGCTGAGAGTTCTGTTTTGACTGAGACTTCCGAATCTTTACCTGTACTGCCACCCCCAAGGTACTCAAAGTTTCGCTAAGATAACGAGCAATAGCATCTGGATTTCCTTGTCGTGCCAAGCTTTCGTTAGAGACAATCAGCGCCCCACCAGGTTGTCTTGATTTTTCCGAGTCTTCTAATAGAGCTTGTTGCACCTGCTCTAGATGCCGTTCTATTTGATTCAAGTAAACCCGATGACACCATTGGGGGCGCTGTTGCTCTTTTTTTCGGCCGTAGACAAATACTTGGTATATTGAGGGTTGTTCGTTGCTTGTGAGAGTATCCAAGTCTGTTTGCTGTAATGCTCGTAGCAAGTCAGACAGAGTGCGCCAACGTTGCGGACACTCTGTACCTTCACAAAGAATGTGCAGGTCGTTTCCCCGCAACCGGACTTTCACCCCAAAAGTGTTGATTCCTGTTGCTTGGCTTACCAATTGTACTAAGGATTGCTGACGGTCTGGTAATACTGTTTTCATGGGAAGTTAACTTTACAGGAAGCGATTGTTGGGGGATAGTGCCTGCACTTGTAAACTAGAACCATAGATTTATCACACTCTGACATTTTTTTTTAACACTTTTGTCACCTTCGTAGCTCGCAAAATGGGCAAAGATAGTTTTGTACGGTTGCAAGTCAGACTGATCTTAAGTTTTGCGTTTATTTTACTCATCTTCCTAATAACTGAGAATTAGCAATGCCTCCTGTCAACCAACAGCCCTCTTCTAACTCCGGATTAAATCTGGTTTTGTTTAGCATTCCCCAATATTTCCTTTTACAAATAGGTACAGCGTCTATACTACTGCTGCTCACCACACAGAAAACTACTGTAAGAGCGCTAGAAGCTATAGGGGAAGCCAGTGAAGAATTATTTCGGGGCGATCGCCTACCCATTCTCAATTTCCCAGACGACAACGAACTTGATAAAAGTTAGAAAAATATACTAGAAACAATTATTTGCTCCGGAAAAATACCATGAGCATTGGGTGCAAAACGTAAGAAGTGTAAACAGTAATCAGATTTATCAATAATAGAGAATATGGGTTCCCTTTTATACTCTTTGTCTCAAGCTGCAAATATATGTCCGGCATCGGAGTTATTTTTGCGCCATCGTCTACAGGTAGTAGAAGAATTGTGGGAATCAGTTCTTCGGCAAGAATGCGGTCAAAATATGGTAACTCTGTTGCGGCAGTTGCGCGATCTGTGTTCGCCAGAAGGACAAGCAACAAATGACCAAGCCTCCTCAGCCGTAAAATTGATTGAACAACTGAATATCAACGAAGCAATCCGAGCGGCTCGTGCCTTCGCTCTGTATTTTCAGCTGATTAACATCATAGAGCAGGAATATGAACAAAAGCAGCAGTTGAGTCGCTTTGAGTCAGAAACAGAACCAGCAGAGCAAGAAACCTTACCCAATATTATCTATTCATCCAACCAAGGAGAAGACGACGCGCCTGTTAAGAGGGGAATAGTAGGAGACTTGCTGACCAGAAATTGGGTGGACAAACCACAAAGCAAACAAAAAGGTACTTTTGCTGCTTTATTTCCCCATTTATTTAAACTGAACGTACCACCGCAGCAAATTCAACGCCTAATTTCACAACTAGATGTGCGCTTAGTCTTCACAGCTCACCCCACAGAAATTGTCCGTCATACCATCCGGGATAAGCAGCGACAGGTAGTAAAACTCTTGCAACAACTCGATGCTTTGGAAAGTCGGGCTGGTAGTACAGGAGGGGGATATCCTTGGGAAGTAGTAGACTTACGCGAACAATTACTCGAAGAAATTCGCTTGTGGTGGCGCACAGACGAACTTCACCAGTTCAAACCCTCGGTACTGGATGAGGTAGATTATGCCCTGCACTATTTCCAAGAAGTATTGTTTGATGGTATTCCCCAACTTTATAAACGCTTCAAATACACTTTAGCTGCTACCTTTCCTTGGCTGGAACCGCCGAGTAAAAACTTCTGCTGTTTTGGCTCTTGGGTAGGTTCAGACAGAGATGGTAATCCATCAGTAACACCAGAAATCACCTGGCAAACAGCTTGTTATCAGCGCAAAATGGTTTTGGGAAGATACATCGAATCAGTGAAGCAACTGATTGAATTATTGAGTGTGTCGATGCACTGGAGTGATGTCTTACCAGATTTGTTGGAATCTTTAGAGTTAGATCAGTCTCAGTTGAGCGAAGTATACGACGCACTGGCGCTACGTTATCGGCAAGAACCCTATCGGCTAAAGCTAGCTTATGTGCAGAAACGGCTAGAAAATACACGCGATCGCAATTTAGCCTTATATAACCGGGAAACGCCAAAAAATCAAGACACCCCAATGTATCGTTCGGGAGACGATTTTCTAACAGAACTGCGGTTGATTCAACGCAACTTAACCGAAACAGGTTTAAGCTGTCGAGAACTAGAAAATCTTATTTGTCAAGTAGAAATCTTTGGCTTTAACCTGACACAGTTGGATATCCGCCAAGAATCATCCCGCCACGCCGATACGTTAAATGAAATTCTCGAATACCTGCAAGTACTTCCTCAACCTTATAACGAACTCAGTGAAGAACAAAGAGTCGCTTGGCTAACAGGAGAACTAAAAACCCGTCGCCCATTAATTCCAGCAGAATTACCATTTTCTGAAAAGACCAACGATGTAATTGAAACCTTCCGCATCATGCGATCGCTGCAACAAGAGTTTGGCGGCAATATCTGCCACACTTATATTATCAGTATGTGCCGCGAAGTTAGTGATGTACTGGAAGTGTTACTGTTAGCCAAAGAAGCCAGACTTTTTGACCCCGCCATTGCTGTAGGAACGATTCAAGTTGTTCCTCTATTTGAGACAGTAGAAGACTTGCAACGCTCCAGAAGCGTCATGCGTCAGCTCTTTGAACTCCCCCTATATCGAGCTTTGTTAGCCGGCGGCTACCAAGAGATAAAAGCAGCAAGTGCAGAAGATTCTTCCTCTCCTGCTTCCCCAGCCTCCCCTGCTCCCCCCTCCTCCTCCCCCCTCACCCCTAACTTACAAGAAGTAATGCTGGGGTATTCTGACAGCAACAAAGACTCTGGTTTTTTAAGTAGTAACTGGGAAATTCATAAAGCCCAAAAATCACTCCAGACAATCGCAGAAGGGTATGGCGTGAATCTGCGGATTTTTCACGGACGAGGTGGTTCTGTTGGACGCGGTGGTGGCCCAGCTTATGAAGCTATTTTGGCTCAACCAGGTCACAGTATTAATGGGCGGATCAAGATTACCGAACAAGGAGAAGTTTTGGCTTCCAAATACTCCTTACTGGACTTAGCTTTGTACAATTTGGAAACCATCACCACTGCTGTAATTCAAGCTAGTCTGCTGCGGACTGGGTTTGATGATATCGAACCCTGGAATGAGATTATGGAAGAATTAGCAGCGCGATCGCGTCAGCATTATCGTGCTTTAATCTACGAGCAACCCGATTTTATCGACTTCTTCCACCAAGTAACCCCAATTGAAGAAATTAGCCAGTTGCAAATTAGTTCCCGTCCCGCACGGCGTCCATCTGGTAAGAAGGATTTAAGCAGTCTGCGAGCTATCCCTTGGGTATTTAGCTGGACACAAACCCGCTTTTTGCTACCTTCCTGGTACGGCGTCGGCACAGCGTTGCAAGAATTCTTGAACGGAGAACCAGAAGAACACCTGAAATTGCTGCGCTACTTTTATGTCAAATGGCCCTTTTTCAAGATGGTCATTTCCAAGGCAGAAATGACCTTGGCAAAAGTAGACATACAAATGGCGCATCACTATGTTGAGGAATTGTCAAAACCGGAAGATAAAGTGCGCTTTGAGCAGGTTTTCGAGCAAATTGCCAGCGAATTCTATCTCACAAGGGATTTGGTGTTAAAAATTACTGGTCACAATCGTCTTTTGGATGGTGATCCTGTATTGCAACGATCTGTGCAATTACGCAATGGCACAATTGTACCCTTGGGATTTATTCAGGTTTCCCTGCTCAAGCGCCTACGACAATCTCTAAATACTACTGCCACTTCTGGAGTTATCCACTCCCGTTACAGCAAAGGTGAACTACTGCGAGGAGCATTGTTAACCATTAATGGCATTGCTGCTGGGATGAGAAATACAGGTTGAGCCGCTACGCAAAGTCAAGAGTCCAAAGGAGCCAGTGCGCCCTTGCGGTTCCCCGACTTGTAGGAACTGGCGTTCCAAAGTCCAAAATCCAAAGTTTTTGACCCTTGACAAATGACTAAAAATAGAGTTCTCATTTGCACCTTATTAGCACTATCATCAGGTTTCTTTGGTGGTTACATCGGTGGACAAACCACCCTAATGCTGCATAACCAAAAGTGTCAAAACCAGCCTTGGGGCTTCAAGCAGATGTGCAACGCCTGGGTAACACCAGGAGCAATGTGGCAAGGTAGCACCACAGGAATATGGACAGGCACAATCTTAGGGGCATTTGTCGGCGGTTCAATGACGCGCCAAACTCGTGATTAGTCATTTGTCAGCAGTAATTTCTTTTGACTTTTGACTTTTGAACGCCACTTGCTTTATGCCGGGAAACCCGTCCAACGCAGTGGCTCCTCTTGACTCCTTAATCAACCATCAGTCGGAGCAATAGGCGATTGTAAATTACTCAAAGTTTTCCAAGTGTTAGTGCTGGTATCAAAACAACGCCAATTTTTCCCAGAGCGCTCTTGATAGCAAAACAGGCTGCGATCGCGACCATCAAGATTATCAGTTAAATAATATACAATTCCTCGAAAAGGATAAGTTTTGCGACTCAGCCGCTTAGCCACTGCTTGATTCGGACATTCGATAACAAAAACTGGTAAACCATCCAGGTGAGCTAACGAAAAGATACACATCCGCAAAATGGCTCTGAGCCAACTTTCTGAATTGTCAAAATAGTCGTCTATGATTTTGTTGGTTAGACCTTTTTCGAGCTTACGGTCTTTGTCGTGAGGAGTTTGGACATCAGACATAGCATCACCTAATTGCCACACCGTTGGTTTGAGATTAAACCAAAATCTTGAGAACTGACAAGCGTATATATAGCAGGGAACAGGCGTAAAAGGTACTGGAGATTAGGGATTGGGGATTACAGAAAAATACCATTAAGTAGGCAAACAGAAAATTTAGGGATCAGCAAGGCTGGTAAAATCTGCTTATAGCCTTGAGAGCAAATTGTCATGCCTACTGAAACTAACCCAGGAAATCAAACTACTACGGGTGCTGATGCTATTGATGAAGCGATCGCGCAAGGAATTGATTTTGATGGTTCTCCCATTCCGCCAGCCAAGCTAGAACTTTATGGTAAAGTCATGACGCTAGAGGGCAATAGACAGCGTAGTGGCGTTTCCAATACAATGCGATCGCGTATTGTACGAATTGGTGCAAAACATATTCCCCAAGCAGAACTCGACAAATTACTTGTAGATGCTGGTTTCGCACCTTTAAAAGAGAAAGAAATTGCCTTTTTTTATAGCGGCAAGTAAATATTAGCTGAGGATACTAAAATAGGACTTTGGGGAAACATAATCACCCCAGTAGGCTGATACAGACTTGGTTTGCATTATTCGCAATCACCAAAGGCAGGAGTCAACAATACAGCAGACTCCTGACCTATTTTGAAAGATTCAAGTTAACAATGCTAATTAGTAGCCCTTTCAAAGTGGCTAAAAATCCCAAATATTTTCCCGAATCTTAGGCTTTTCACCTTCGTGTCGTAGTACGGGGAGTCCGTTCAAGTCGAGCCAGCCGCTTGCGGGGGTTCCTCCCGTTGTGCGGACTGGCATGGGAAACCTACCCACACGGCTGCCCTTGTCTTGGTAGTTAAAAAATTGCCTTTTTAACCACTAAGACTCTAAGACACAAAGAAAGATACATTCCCTTTTAAAGGGCTAATCCTAATTGATTCAGTGTTTTTCAAAAGACTATGCATTTGACATCAATCTACAGATCGAGGGATTGATTTTTGATAAATAGACATGATAAATATAACAGCAATTTGTATAATTTTTAACAACATTTAGATGAGGCTTTCTGTAATGAAGTGGCTAAAACGAACCTATCAATTTCTTTTTACCAGGAAATCCTTATTTAATTTTCATTTAGCTCTGTTTCATCTTTCGCTTCGAGGAATGGGCATTTTAAATTATGAAAGCAAAGTTGATTCAGGAGAAGACTTTTTTATTAAAAAATACATCAAAGGAAAAGAAAAAAAGATAATAAGGGCAAAGCAAAGATATATGACTACCGTGATCAAGATTCTTCAGGACATGCATCGTTGTATAAGAATGTCATAGAAGTGCTGCATTATTCATCATCGATAGAGTACGAAATAGAGATAACTACCATTGATGATTTTGTCAAAGAGCATGATATTAAAGAGATAGATTTTCTGAAGATAGATACAGAAGGACATGAATTAGCCGTCTTAAAAGGGGCTAGAGAACCTCTTAGTAGTGGCATCATAAAAATGATCCAATTTGAGTTTAATGATATGAATATCGTGTCTCGAACATTTTTTCGAGACTTTCAAGAGATTTTAAAAGGGTATCGTCTTCATAGAATGATGCGAGATGGACTTATTCCTATGAAGGCATATTTAGGCGGAAGACAAATTCATTACGAACTCTTTGCCTATCAGAATATTGTTGCGATTCGCGATTAGTAAGTATCTGAGTTTTTTGAAAGGCAAAACTATCAGGATTGGCTACTAAACCAAGACTTTAAATCAAAAAAGAGTAGATATTATTAGTAAGTGATCGCTCATACCGCCACGTAATAAATAATCGCCAAACTGCCCATTTTTTAACTTCTATTCACCAAGAGTTAATATAATAAACTTCGGAGTTTTAGCCTATGTGCTAAATATCTCCGGTTTTTTAGCTAATTTACAGATACTCAAAAAATACTTCTGGTACTAATCTTAATTCTCCAGATTTAAAACGAGAAATTTCTATCCAAAGTGCCCGATGTTTATGAGTTTCTGACTCAGAGAAAACTAAACTTTCCAGTTGATAAAATTTGGGTTCGGCAAAATCACATTGATAAAGTTGAATAATTTCGTGTCCCTGTCTACCATTAAATGTAAACAGATTTTCTATACAACCCAGATAGCGGATATTCGTTAAATCTGCCTGAATTTCTTCTTGAAATTCTCGCTCTAGAGCTAGGCAGCTAGTTTCACCAAATTCAACACCACCACCCAGAGCACGATAAAATGTGTCTTGCTTGACTGGATCATAGCCTTCAGAAACAAATATGCGATCGCCATCCCGAATTAGCCCCAAGGCCAATAGCCGAATTTCACCTGGTTTATTCATTGTTGTAACTAATTGTCGTAAATAGAGTGAGAACGACTGTCACTATCTTCGACAGGCCAATCTGTATTTTCGCCGCCGATGTACAATTCTTCAAGAGTGACATATTCTTCAGAAAGCTGTGTGAGGGCGTTGATTAAAATATCTAAGGCGATCGCATCACTCGTTCCTAAGTCAAACCAGCAACGTGCCCACATACCCTCATACTCAAACTCACCCATATTATGCATCAGCGCTAGCAGGCTTTTATCATACCCTTGCGGATCATAATCCATGTAGTTGATATCATTTCCGGTTTCCTGCACTTGCAGATTTTCAGCATTGAATGCACCCAGTTTACCTAGATAAAACCAGGAATTAAAAACCTCTTCTACATACTGCTTTTCACGCCCAGAAGGAATGGTGCTGAACTTCAGCCAAATCCAAACATCAAATGGATTAACATCACGGAACTGAATCTGCATTGCGGACAAATATTTTAACTACTCTTACTAAAAATAAGCATATCAGGGTAGGGCTTGGAATAAGGTAGGAGTCAAAGGTCAAGAGTTAGAAGGCAGAGTGGCAGAGTGCAAAGACTTACTGCAACTGCTCCCCTGCTCCCTCATCTTCCCAATGCCCAATGCCCAATACCCAACTAAACACCCGAATTATTCAGGCGACTAACAGCACCACCGCGTTCACTCTCAATTTGTTTTACCAAATTAGCTGGGAGTTGAGATCTTTTAGTTAATGCTTTGTCAAAATTAGCGATCGCTTCTTGGATAAGTTGTTGGCTTTTTTCCTGTCTCCCCTGTTCTTTAAGGATTTGGGCTTTGAGATAATAAATTTCTGGGTTATCGGATGTAGTTTTGATCGCGCGGTTGGCATATTCTAGCGCCTGGGAGTACTGTTTTAAATCCCGGTAGGCAAGAGCAATACCCCGATCCACAAGATACTGAGGAGCAGCATTTCTTTCCAAGCGTTCAATTGCCTGATCTGGGCTAGCAAAAGGCAAGTTGACAGCCAACATCAAATCCATATAACCCTTGAGTAAATTCAATTCTGGATCGTTGGCAGAAATCGCTTCGGCTTTGTCTAAATATTCATAAACTTGCCGCAGCCGACCTAAAGCTCTTGGCGCACCGTTGACTGTACCCTCGCGAGTGAGAATTACCGCTCCTTCTAAAAAATGACCAACGGCAGTGTATAAATTACCACGCAAAGGGTTGCTTGAAATCAATTTTTGTCCAGTTTCTAAGGTTTTCTGGCTGTAGGTGTCTAGTTTGCCAAAATCCTTTTTTCCATAAGCTAAGGATGCCTTCATGGCATAAGCTAGAGGTTCATTTGGTTCATTGGATATTGCTTTTTGCAGGTAATGCTCTGCCTCTGGATAGTTACCTTGTTGGAAAATTGCTTTAAAAGCTGCTTCCGTTTGATCTCCAATTTCATGAGGTTTGTTACTCCGAAACGGATCTCCAGCGAGGGAGGGACTGATCCACAGATTAAGAGCTATTGTCCAAGGGGCAACGCCAAAGGCGATCGCACCTGCAAAACTAGCCTTAGCAAACCTAGTAAGTTTGGCAAACAAAATTGGTCGAGAAGAAAACCGTTTAGTCATTTTAGCCCTCAGAATAATTGCCGTTGAAATAGTTGTATGTCTTACTTAAAATGCAAAAAGATGATTTCAGCCAACACTTTCTACACAGGTTGACTTCAGTAATTTTTCCAGGTTCCCATGCTTGTTGTAGGCATTATTCACGGGTAAGTCTGCCACAATGGAGAGGATTCACAAATGGCGCTCGGACTTCTCGGACGCTGCCGCCTGATAACTTCGGGGAGAAGGTGGATGATTCTGGCTGCTAGATTAAGGTGTGAACACAGGTAATGCGCTATAAATACTTTTCAGAATCTTCTAGTTGCTCTTGGTGTAGTTAATTCAGTAATTTGCTGACTTTTTGGTAATCTTAACAAATGCTCTATCTTAGAAATCTAATTTATCACCCCACAGCTTGCCCAACAGCGATTCTCAAATCAATCAACCTAGAATTAGCACCCCAGCAGTTGGGTCTGATTATTGGCCCTAGTGGTTCTGGTAAAAGTACCTTACTAGAAATTTTGTCGGGACTAGCCGAACCTACTTCTGGCGCAGTCTTTTGGCGAGAACAAGAACTCATAGCCGAACAGCTACAACAATTGGCTGGGTTAGTATTTCAGTTTCCAGAGCGACATTTTTGCGGTGGTTCGATTTTAGAAGAATTGCGTTTAGGGCATCCTGAATTGGGGTCAGAGCGAGTCAGGCAGGCACTAAGTGAAGTAGGATTAGAGCATTTATCACTTTCAGCAGCACCTCATGCTTTGAGTGGTGGTCAGCAACGACGTTTAGCTTTGGCAGTGCAATTAATTCGCCAGCCAAATTTACTATTGTTAGATGAACCAACAGCTGGATTAGATTGGTCAATGCGTCGGCAACTGGTAAATTTATTAGCGAAACTGAAACAAGATTGGACATTGTTGATAGTGACACACGATGCTGGCGATCTTTTAGCGATCGCAGACCGTTGCTGGACACTCAACCACGGTGAACTAGAATCAATTGATCCAGAAACTCTAAGAGCCAAAGTCAAAGAACCGCAACCGACAGCGTGAAAGAGAGCAGGGGAGCAGGGGGGCAGAGGAGCAGGGGGCAGAGGGGCAACGAAAACTAATGACTCTTGAACGCCAGTTGCTTTAAGTCGGCGGAGCCGCCCAACGCACTGGCTTCTCTTGACCCTTGACTCTTGACAAATAGCCAATGACCAATGACAAATGACAAACCCAACAACTCCCTTATTGCCGGAAATGCCAGAAATATGGCAGGAAACTCTGAATTGGCAACCAACTGCTCAACAGCAGGCGCAATTCCAGAGGCTTTATGAATTAATCCTGGAAGGAAATCGCCAGCTAAATTTAACTCGGATCACCGACCCTCACGAGTTTTGGGAAAAACATCTCTGGGATTCTTTACGGGGAATTGCGCCACAAATGCGATTCATCTCGTCTTTACAAACGGGTGCGTCTGTAATTGATATTGGCACGGGTGGAGGTTTTCCTGGGATTCCGATAAAAATTGCTGTACCTAATTGCACAATTACTCTTTTGGATTCTACTCGTAAAAAAATTACTTTTATTGAAAAAATCTTAACTGAACTTGCCCTTAGTAATGTCAAAACTCTGATTGGTAGAGCTGAAGAAATAGGTCAGCAACCCCAACATCGGCAAACTTACGATATTGCCTTAATCCGTGCTGTCGGTACTGCTTCCGTTTGTGCAAAATATGCTTTACCATTGCTTAAACAGGGTGGGTTAGCCATAATTTATCGTGGTAATTACACAGAAGATGAAACAACCACTTTGCAAAGTACTGTTAAGCAGCTAGGTGGAGTTGTTGAATCAATAGAGCAATTTTTCACTCCCATTAGTACAAGCATCCGTCACTGTTTGTATTTGCGTAAAACAGCAACTACACCAGCTAATTTTCCTCGTGCTGTTGGTGTACCTACTCAAAAACCGCTGTAATTCGTAATTCGCTCTGGGGCTACGCCCCGCTAAGCTAGCGTAATTCGTAATTTAGAGGCATCAGATTTAATCTGGGTAACATTCTTTGAATCTGTTACCCTATTCGGCATAATTGGTCTAAGGAGAAACAGAAATTAGCTATTAAGCAAAAGGAATTTCAATTACAAATTCTGTTCCCTTACCAAGAATAGAATTGCAACTCAACTTGCCACTGTGGGTTTCTTCGACAATTTGACGAGCGATCGCTAATCCTAATCCTGTTCCTTTGCCAACTTCTTTAGTGGTAAACAGGTGATCAAAAATATGCTCTTTAATCTCCTCTGACATACCTGGCCCGTTATCTGTGATCCGAATTACTATCGTATTCTGGTCGTTGGATACTTCGGTGCGAATAATAATTTGCTGAGGATTAGTTTGTAATTGGGCAAATGTTTGTCCAACGCTTTCTGTATCAAATACATCAATTGCATTGGCAAGGATATTCATAAATACTTGATTTAACTGCCCTAAAAAGCACTTAACAGGCGGTAATTTACCATAATCTGTAATCACTTGAATCGCTGGACGTTTGTCCGATGCTTTCAGGCGATACTTCAAAATCAACAGTGTACTTTCAATCCCTTCATGGATGTTGCAAGCAACTTTTTCAGATGTATCGGCTCTGGAGAAGGTGCGGAGACTTGTGCTAATGTCTGTAATGCGTTCTGTCGCTACCTGCATCGAACTTAATAGTTTTGGTAAGTCCTCAGAGAGAAATTCTAGGTCAATATCTTCTGCATGGTCGATGACTATGGGTGCTGGAGTAGGATGATGTTGTTTAAGCAATTGTATATGGGCGAATAAATCTTGGATATATTCCTCAGCATTGCTGAGACTGCCTTTGAGAAATCCAATGGGATTGTTAATTTCGTGTGCGACTCCTGCAACTAAATTACCTAAAGTTGCCATTTTTTCATTTTGCACCATTTGTAATTGAGCTTGCTGAAGTTCTTGCAGCGTTTGTTCTAACTCCTGAGATTTTTGACGAATTTCTGTTTCAGCTTGTTTGCGATCGCTGATATCTCTAAAAAACCAAATCCGACCGTAATAATCATTACTATCCGACCAAACTGGAGCAGAATACCGCTCTAAAATGCGTCCATCTTTGAGGTAAATCTCATCGTAACTCGTTTCCCTAGGGTGGTCATAAAGATACTCAACAGTCCTCAAAAAATCTTCCGGGTGTGATAGTTGATCAAGGACAAATCCTAAGAGTTTTCTGTCGTCCCTAGTTTGAAGTAATGCCTGGGGAATTTGCCAAATTCGGCTAAATCGTTGATTGTAAGCGCTGATATTGCGGTTTTCATCAGTTAGCAAGATGCCATCAAAGGAAACTTCTTGTTGAGCAACAAAAATGGCATTACTTCGCTGAAGGTCTGCTAGAGATTGGGTAAGTTGGATTGCTTTCTCTCGTTCTTTGAGTTCTGATTGCTGCAAAGTTTGATATAGTTTGGCATTTTCCAAAGAGATGGCAGCTTGAGCGCATAATAGTTGGATAACTTCGGTGCGATCGCTCGTAAATGCACCAATGGTCAACTGATTTTCTAGATACAACAACCCGATTAATTTACCCTGATGTACAATCGGCGTACACAAAACACTCTTAGGTTGTTCCTGTATCAAATATGGGTCGGCCATAAAATCGTTATGAACCGTAGCATCATCCAATACGACCGTTTTTAAGCTGCGTTTAACATAGTTTACGACTGTGGCAGGAACAGCTTGACTGTACTCCAAAGGTACAGACAGCATGGTGACACTTTCATTCATGCTGGCTACAGTTTCCACCATGAGATTACCATCTTCAAGTATCAGCAGGACAGCCTTTTTCGCCCCAGCATTTTCCATCACCACTTGCATTAAGGTATAAAGCAACTGTTCTAGTTGAATTTCACTGGAAAGGGCTTGTAAGGCTTTAAGAATAGTTGTTAAATCTAAAGATTCAGAAATACTGCTACTACTAGGGCGGCTTGTTTGAATGGTTTGATTTAGGAATGAAGATGAGGTGACGGTGGAAATACGCGTTTCACCTAGTTGGAAGCGATGCTGTTGCGCTTGCAGGATGGGAGCAAGGAGTTGGGGATAGCGTTTTTCTAGGTCATCAATTTTGGCTTTTGCTCCCCAACGAGCATAACAATAGTAGGCTTCTTGCATGTAGGATTGAGCTACCTTTTCTTTGCCCCAGTCGAGGTAGAATTTGGCAGCTAGTTCGTTAGCTAAGGCTTCTTCTTGAATATAGCTGTTTTCTTTAGCTCCCTTGATAGCGTGATCATATAGTTCCATTGCTTGATGTGTTTGCCCACACATCCG
This sequence comes from Nostoc sp. B(2019), assembly GCF_010091925.1. GTDB lineage: Bacteria > Cyanobacteriota > Cyanobacteriia > Cyanobacteriales > Nostocaceae > Komarekiella. The sequence continues at coordinate 296,101 of NZ_WVID01000003.1, forward strand.
CTCTTTTTCTGCTTCAATTAAGTGGAATTTATGCAAACAATTCATTGGGGCATGATGTGCCCATAACTTCATTTTTTTCTGATTGGCTGCAACTCGCTTTTGAATTTGTTTACGCTCTGATTGTGAGGCATCTGAATATATAGCAAGCTGTGATAGAGAATCATAAAAGTAGAAATGAACAACAGGTTGTAGTGCCGTTCCAGCTTCCAAATATTTAGCAGTCATTTCTGCTTTTTCAATGGCTCCGGTATAGTCACCAAATAGATAACGAAGCATGAGTTGATTGACATAAGAAAAGAAAAGCCCAGTGCCATCGCCTTTCTGCTCTTGGAGTGCAGGTTGTTTGTCTTCGTTGTAGCTATCACCAATTAAATAATCAGGGTTTAGCGATCGCCCTAATAAGTTCAATGCAACTTGATGATAGATGCTAATGTAAACAAAAGCATTCGTTTGCTTAAATTGATTCACTGCCTCACGATATAAACGAGTTTCCTGCTCAACTTTTGTCAGATCCTCACCAATTGAATATAAATGTAGGGAACGGATAAGAATAGCCCAGGATGCGTATTCCACATCACCAGTTTCTAATCCACTTTGATAGGCTGTGAGCAATGGATTAATAGTTTCTCTAATATGTCCATGCCAATGGTTAATAAAACAATTAACCATAAATAGCGTCTTACATTGCTGTTCTTTAGCATTGAATACATCTAAAAGCTGGAGAGCCAGTTGACCAAATTGATAACCTGTTTCAATGTCGAGTAAAATTCCACAGTGAATTAGCCCAAACCAGCTATAAGTAAATGCCGATAAAGACGTATTGCCATATTTAACGGATAAATTAACTTGTTTAAATACTGTTAGCGGTAATAAATCAGGATGCCCGATATATGCAGCAGATAAAGCACTGGACAGAATCCGCATTGCTGCTAGCTGGTTAGGGTTACTCATCCGAGGCAGATTTACTAAATCTACAGGTTTTTTCCCAGCTAAAGACAGTTTTGTGGTGGTGAGTCCTACTAATGTCTGTATTTTTTTCGGTTGTTTAGGTAAGTGAATACCTAACTTTTGTAAAACCTCTAATGCAGTATTAATTGCTTCTTGAAGCTGATTTTGTGCAAGATATGCTTGAATCAGAATTTCGTAAGCTTTCACTTGATCGAGTAGTGATTTAGTATGTTGTCGAATTATGTTAATGTGTTGCTCTACTTGCTCAAATCGCCCTGTTAAATAGGCTAATTCTGCGGCTTCATCATGCAAACTCAAGATTAATTTATAATGAGAATCCCAAGCATTTTGGTTCAATAGTTCAATGCCTAAGTTCAAGTATTTATTAGCGGACTCGTATGCCGTAGTAGCCTTTGCCCGATGTCCAGCAATAAAATTTAGTTGGGCTAATTCATCTTTTTCAGATGAATTTTTAAGGTTTGAAATGCCAACATTTAATTGGTTGACGATATCAAAAATGTTGGATTCAATTTCTGTTTGAGGAGTGCTTTGCAGTAGTAATTGACCAATTTTTTGATGTGTAGATTGTTTTTGCTTTTCTGGAATAAGGGAGTATGCAGCTTGTTGCACGCGATCATGTAAAAACTTATACATTACCGCTTGTAAACCTTGAGCTATATCCTGTGTCTCTCGCCCAAGGTAGAACTTATAGATTTCACTTTGAGGCAGAATTAACCCCTCTTGCAAAGCTTTCCACAGAGCTGTTGCAGTTTCGGTTTCTGACTTTTGAGACACGATCGCCAATGTCGCCAAGTCAAATTGATTACCAATACACGCCGCTAATTTCAACACATCTTGCGTGACTTCTGGCAATTTCTGCAACTGCAATGCCATGAATTCGACAACATCATCCGATAGTGCTAATGCCTTCACCTCTGCAATATCACACTGCCAATTTCCATTATCCAAATCAAACTGAATTAGCCCATCTTCATAGAGCACTTTGAGAAATTGCGTACTAAAAAATGGATTGCCTTGAGTTTTCTGATACACCAAATTGCTCAGCGGTTGCGCTATTTCTGGTGAACAATTAAGAGTATCAGCAACAAGTTGATTTAAACTTACTGTACTTAGTGGTGCTAAGGTAATTGTGTTAATATTAGTGTTTTCTTTGCCAATTTCCTTGAGAGTTAACATCAAAGGGTGAGTATTAGAAACTTCATTATTTCGATAAGCTCCAATTAATAATAAATACCCACTCTCTGACTCGCTCATCAACAACTGCATTAACTTCAAAGATGCCGAATCTGTCCACTGCAAGTCATCCAGAAAAATCACTAATGGATGTTCTTTTGTAGTAAATATTTGGATGAACTTTTGAAATAGCAAATTAAAGCGATTCTGCGCCGCTGTTCCCGAAAGTTCTGGTGCAGGAGGTTGTTTACTAATAATTTGTTCTAGTTCGGGAATGACTTCAATAATAACTTGCCCATTGTCACCCAGGGCGGCTAAAATTTTGGTTTTCCAACTTGACAATTGGGCATCGCTTTCACGGCTCAATTGCCCCATCAAGTCACGAAATGCTTGTACAAAAGCTGAGAAAGGAATATTGCGATTAAATTGGTCAAACTTGCCTTTAATGAAGTAGCCGCGTTGACGGACAATTGGTTTATGGACTTCGTTAACGATCGCGGTTTTACCAATACCAGAGAAACCCGCCACCAGCATGAGTTCTGTCTGATTATTAGTAATGTGATTAAATGCTTCTAACAGAGTTTTGACTTCTGTTTCTCTACCATAAAGTTTTTCAGGAATCAGGAAGCGATCGCACACATCCCGTTGAGCAATTTGGAAATCCTCAATTTTGCCAATTTTCTGGAGTTGATGCAAACAAATTTCTAAATCATATCTCAGTCCTAATGCACTTTGATAGCGATCTTCGGCATTTTTTGCCATCAATTTCATCACAATATCTGAAATCGATTTGGGAATTTTGAATTGCTCCAAAGGAGTGGGTTGTTTGGCAATATGACAATGTACCAACTCCATTGCATCGTTCGATTGGAATGGTAAACTTCCTAACAGTAATTCGTAAAAAGTTACACCCAAAGAATAAAAATCTGTGCGGTAGTCAATCCCGCGATTCATCCTTCCTGTTTGTTCTGGAGATAAATAACCAAGAGTCCCTTCCAATACATTAGGACTCATTAGAGTTTGAGTTTCTCGTGGCAGCAAAGATGCAATACTAAAATCAATAAGTTTAACTTGTTTAGTATCTGGATGAATGAGAATATTAGCAGGCTTAATATCTTTATGAATAATGCGATGGCGATAAAGTAAATCTAATGTATTGCACAGAGCGATCGCAATCTCAAAAAACTCCGTCAGACTCACCCCATCTTTACATTTCCCTGACCATTCCTTTAAGGAAATTCCCCCAAAGTCTTCCATCACCAATGCAGAGCTATTCTGGTATGGTTCTAAGCTATAAGTTTGAATGATTCCAGGTAGGTTGAGATTTTTAGCAATAGTATACTGATTACGAAACTGCACCAGTTCAGTGAAACTAGGATAAGGATTCTTCAACAGTTTAATTACTACAGGTTTTTGGTCACTCTCTCGAAAAGCACGATAAACCAGAGTTCTAGAACCGTTGTAGAGTTCTTCGCTAACTTGATATCCGGGAATGATGACTTGGGTGCTAACCATACTGCTGAATCCTAAGAACTTCTAGATTTAGTGTTCCCGGATGCAGAAAGTAATTCATCACCAAAAACCCTCTATTTACTTTCGCTTAATACAAAGCATGTAAAAAAAAATGGCAGCAGAATAGTTCTCTTACAAAAAACCACAGATAAACACCGATGAACATGGATATATATCGGTGTTTATCTGTGGTTCAATTGAAAAAATTTCGACTTATACAAGAGACTCCATGAGTGGAACTCACAAGAAACAATGAAAATACCTCTTCCCTGTTCCCTATTTCCCGTTAAGAGTTCCCTATTTTCAAGGCAGGTACATTGTTATCCTAAGCTTTTTGTCCGTTACTATACTTTCTTAGATTTTGGCTACAAATGATCCTCAAAAATTTTCTTTAAAGGAAAGAACTATGAATTATTAAAATAAATAATTCATAATTCATAAGTCCTTAATTACTATTAAGCATTACCAAAATGCTGAATAATCGCCTCAGCAAATTCAGAACATTTTAAAGGTTTAACTGGTGGTTCTAGCAACCGTGCTAAATCGTAAGTAACTTGACTATTAGCGATCGCATTCCCTAAACCTTTCTTAACCAGGTCTGCGGCTTCTTGCCAACCCAAATACTCTAGCATCATCACACCAGACAAAATCAGCGAACCGGGATTAATCCGGTCTAACCCAGCGTGTTTAGGCGCAGTGCCGTGGGTTGCTTCAAAGATGGCACAGGCATCACCAATATTTGCCCCTGGGCCCATTCCCAGCCCACCAACAATTGCCGCAGCAGCATCAGACAAGTAATCGCCGTTCAAGTTCATCGTTGCCAGAATCGAATACTCATCGGGTCTGGTTTGGATTTGTTGAAAAATACTGTCAGCAATTCGGTCATTTACCAATACCTTGTCTTTCCATTTACCATTGCCGTGAGTTTCCCAAATTGTGTCAAGAACGTTTTCAACTTCCTTGACAATTTGCACTTGTTTATCTGTGGTCAGGCTGTCAAATCCTGGATCAATTTGACGGGCATTTTCTTCTAAGGAAATATCAGGGTTATTTTCCTTGTTACTCAAAATCCAAGATTCCCGTTCAGTGACAGTAGAGGCGCGAAATTCGCTAGTTGCCAGTTCATAACCCCAATCGCGGAAAGCACCTTCGGTGTACTTCATGATATTGCCTTTATGCACCAAAGTCACTTGTTGCTTGTGTTTGGGCAACAGCAGGGCGTGTCTGATAGCGCGTCTTACTAGACGTTGGGAACCGCTTTTGCTGATTGGTTTAATACCGATGCCAGAATCGAGGGGGATTCGCTTTTTCCCATGTTCTGGGGTGGCGGGAATTAGTTCTTCGTTGAGGATTTTAATTAAGCGATCGCCGATTTCGCTACCTTGACGCCACTCAATACCTAAATAAATATCTTCCGTATTTTCCCGATAAACAATTACATCCAACTTTTCGGGATTTTTGTGGGGTGAGGGTGTACCTGCATAATAGCGGCAAGGACGCACGCAGGCATACAGGTCAAAAATTTGCCGTAATGCTACATTCAAAGAACGAATACCGCCCCCAACTGGAGTGGTCAGCGGCCCTTTGATAGCTACACCATATTCTTGAACCGCTGTCAAAGTATCTTGAGGTAAATACTGGTAAATACCGTATAAATCACAAGCCTCATCTCCAGCGAAAACCTTGAACCAGCTGATTTGACGCTGGCCCTTGTATGCCTTTGTTACCGCAGCATCTAGTACTTTTTGGGTAGCAGGCCAAATATCTATACCTGTGCCGTCGCCCCGAATAAAGGGGATAATTGGATTGTCAGGCACAATAGGTTCACCATTTTTGAAGGTGATTTTTGCTCCGGTTGTGGGGGGAGTAATCTTGTCGTACATACTTCACACGCTCCTGATAGATACGCCGCCACTTTTGAAAATCTTTTTTTGGCAGGCTTACAGATATTGCTGTGTCTTTTGTTCACCAAGTCATGAGGCGCAGATTTTTCCCCTATTCCCCTTGTACAGCATTTGGGGGTGAGGTATGGATTTTCAGTGAAACCATCGTAATTTTGTACGATCAAAAATAGTAAACTACTTTTCGCTATCAGTGTTTTTCTTTAGAAAACACCCGATAGGCGATCGCCTACGGCACGCCTTCAAGGGCGAACACTTTTTCACTGACCGCTAACACCAGTAATGGCATGACAGACTCAATGATTGTATCAGGCACAGCTAATGACATCGACTCTCTCCGCCTCCAGTTAATCTCTGGGTCTGAAAAAGCCCAACAACAAATAATCTCACAGTTAGCTGATCTGGATAATGCAGGACTAGATGTGTTGATGGAATTTTTACTGCAACGTCGTGATCACCCAGTGACTTGGGTTGATGGCAAAGCCTACCAAGTCCTCTACAACTCTGATGCACCTAAAGCCAAAGAATTCATGCAAACTAATTTTCCTGAAGGAATTGTACCTCTAAAATCAGAGTGCGGGATTAATTACAATCCCTTGCAACAGCTACTTGTCCTCCAAGACTTCCAAGCAGCTGATCGCGAAACTATACAGAAAATGTGTGAACTAGCAGGGCCAACGGCTGTACAAAGAAAATGGTTGTATTTTACTGAGGTAGAAAATGCCCCGGCTGTTGACTTGCAGACCATTAACAACCTGTGGTTAGTTCACTCTGAGGGCAAGTTTGGCTTTTCGGTGCAGCGAGAAATTTGGTTGAGTTTAGGAAAAAATTGGGACAATTTCTGGTCGAAAATCGGCTGGAAAAGCGGCAATAGCTGGACACGATACCCACATGAGTTTACCTGGGATTTGAGTGCCCCTAAAGGTCACTTACCCCTCTCTAATCAACTGCGGGGAGTGCGAGTGATGTCTTCTCTACTATCTCACCCAGCCTGGTCTACAAATCCAGAAAAATGATTTAGGTTTAAGTAAAAAGAAATTATGATCAATGCCAACAAGCGAGAATTCTACGTCATCATCGAACGAGATGAGGATGGCTACTATGTCGGAGAAGTTCCTCAGCTAAAAGCTTGTTACAGCCAGGGAGAAACAATTGATGAGTTAATGGTGAATATTAAAGAAGTAATTGAACTTTGTTTAGAATCAGAAATTGATGAGACAATACCAGAAATTGTAGGTATTTAAAAGGTAGTAATTTAATACCAAAACTACCAAATTTAACTGGCAAAACAGTTATTAATAAGTAAAGTAACTCCAAAAATCCCTTGAAATACACGATGATACAATATTTCCATGAAGTTTGAGTGGGACGAAAACAAAGCGGCAAAAAATCTGTCAAAGCACAGAGTTTCGTTTGAAGAAGCCAAAACTGTTTTCGGTGATCCGCTCTATGTTGACTTCTACGATCCAGACCACTCAGATGATGAGGAGCATTACCTTATTGTTGGAGAGTCAAATCAGGGACGCTTATTAATCGTGTCGTATACGGAGAGAGGAAATTTGATTCTCCTCATTAGTGCAAGATTTGTAACGCCAGCAGAGCGAGAAGCTTATGAAGAAGGGTAAATCAGAAATGGAAGATGATCTGCGTTCAGAGTATGACTTAAAGAGCCTAAGGGTCAGAAAATTTGGCTCTGGGCGAAAGAGCTTTGGTGAAACAATAATTCGTTTAGAACCTGATGTTGTACAGATGTTTCCCAATGCTGATGCTGTCAATGAGGCTTTACGGTTTCTGATCAGAATTATGCAGGAAAATCAAATTTCTACACCAACAACGCAGCCTAATACTTCGTCAGATTGAACGGATGAAAGCCCATAGTCCTGAGTTCAATGTTACTTTTTGCCCCTCAATTCCACCAATAAAGGATTGCTATGCAAGATACTTATGTGATGCTGAACTTACAACAAAGGAATTAATAGAATTACTCGAATAAAATTGTTTGGAGAGTTTCCTTACTAATCCACAACTTCAAATCGGCTTATGGCAAAAGTTCGTCTAGAAGACATCAAGCGAAGATTTAACAATGTCACCGCTATCGAGGACATTACCTTTGAAATTCCCGATGGAGAATTTTGGGTTTTGGTTGGGCCATCAGGTTGCGGTAAGTCTACAATTTTACGAACGATCGCAGGTTTAGAAAGTGCCACATCTGGCAAACTCTTTATTGGCGATTCGCTGGTGAACAATGTCCCAGCCAGACAGCGAGATGTGGCGATGGTGTTCCAAAACTACGCTCTGTATCCTCACATGACAGTGGCGCAAAACATTGCCTTTGGGTTGCAGATGCGGAAAGTTGACTCGAAAATCATTCAAGAACGAGTCGGGACGGTGGCGCGATCGCTTTCTCTCGAACAACTGCTAAATCGCAAACCCAAACAACTTTCTGGGGGACAACAACAACGGGTAGCTTTGGGAAGGGCGATCGCCCGCGAACCACAAGTATTTTTACTTGATGAACCGTTGTCTAATTTAGATGCTCAATTGCGAGACGATACACGAGCAGAATTAAAGCAGCTACATCAAGAATTAGGTATCACAACTATCTACGTCACCCACGATCAAGTTGAGGCTATGACTTTGGCTGATAAGATTGTGGTGCTAAATCGGGGACGAATTCAACAAATTGGCGATCCCCAATCGATTTATGCGCGTCCTGCTAATCAAATGGTGGCGGCTTTTTTAGGCAATCCCCCAATGAATATTTTACCTGCAATCTATAAGGGTGATGGTTTTGAGGTCTCTGGACAGGTATTAGCAATTCCTTCATATATGCAGGAGAATTTGCGCTTACCCCAAGGACAAAGTTTTGATTTGGGGATTCGTCCTGAACATATTTTTATTAATGAACTGCAACAAGCAGCAGAAAATCAGAGTCAGCTAGTTGTGGAAGTTAAGGTAGTGGAACCCTTGGGGAGAGAAACCTTAATTCGTGCAGCTTTACTCAGATCAACGACGTTGCTGAATATTCAAACAGGTGGAAATGTGCGTTTGCGTCCAGGCGATCGCCTTTCTCTGCAACTGGATTTAAATGAGTTGTTTGTATTTGATCCCAAAACTGGTATCAGAATCTCACCTCAAGAGTAACTCTCGTGTGGTTTAAATTAAAAATGTAGAATTCCAAAAACAATTTTTAATTTGGCTTCAGAATCTCCATCTTTGTGATCAGAGATTCTTTTCGGGTTTTGCCACAGGGTTCAGCACTTTGACAATCATTAACTGATTCTAGTTCATAAAAAGCACGTACTTTCTTATTTAAAAAAGTTGCTTGTTCTGTGCAGATATCAAATGATGCACCTACATTATGCTCAGTTCCATTTTCATCTACTAGGGTGACGTAACACATAAGATCACCATTCACCAACTCTTTGACTGTGCCAATTTTCGGTTGTTTGGTTGCAGTCTTCTGAGTTGTGTCAGTTTTATTTTGAGTGCCTGTTGAAGTTTCTTGTATAGTTTCTGTTTGAGATTTTTCAACCTGATTTGTTTGAGTTTCCTTTACTGTATCAGTTTGTGAGTTTTTGCAACTCGCAATCCAAAAAAAGCAAATAATTAATGACATTATCAGAATTGTTTTTTTCATGAAGTTAATTAGGTTGCTGTTATCCCGAATTTTCAAGATAGATACAATAATTTCTAAGAATATAACCAAGCTTGTTAAGAACTGGCAACTCCCAAAGAGATAATTTTTTGGAATATTAATAAAAATTACGCTTCTTTAAGTAAAAAATATTTTTGTTTAAGTGTTTACCTGTAATTAAAACACCATAGATATGGGAAAGCTAATTATATAAAACACTTATTTAAAAAAACGAATGGCCTTATTCAAAGTCGGTCAATGGTTTGAAAAATTGAAGGTTGGACAAAAAATCGGTCTTGGGTATGCTCTAACTTTGGGGCTGACAATTGTTGGTACAACATTGGGGGTAGGACTGACGCACTATTATCAATACATAGCGCAAGAAACAGAAGAAGATGCCCTGGAAGAATATCAACTTTTGACCCGCTTACAAACCGACTTGCTACAAACGCGATCGCGCAAACATGAATTTATCCCACTCCTCAAAAAACCTGAAGAATTGAAGAAACAGTATGCTCTATTTTTGAAGTACTACTCAGATTTCAAGCTAGCGTGGCAAGAATTTAAGGACTCTGAGGGAGCAACCAAGGGCGAAGAAGAAAAGGAATTACCAGGCGAAGCAGAGAGAACAAGGGAATTTATTGAGGAATACGGAGGGTCTACAGAGGCTTACATACATCAACTAGATGGACTTTTACAGCAAATTAATCTTGCTGAGTTAAAACCCGAAAATATCGACACGGTTCGCACACAAATTGAACAATTTGATGAAAATCCCATACATCCCCAAATAGATGGTTTTTTAGAAGATTTGGTGGAAATCATCAAGTTTTCTAATATGGAGTATGACTTGGCACAAACAACCCTCGAAACTTCTAGAAGATTGCAGTTACAAATTATTGTAGGAACTTTGCTGTTTTCTGGATTAACTGCGCTGGTTTTGGCTATTGCGACGACTCAGGCTATTGCTCGCCCAATTCAAATTCTTACTAGAATATCTCAACGCACTATTCAGGAGTCAAATTTTGACTTGCAAGCTCTTATTAAAAGTGAAGATGAGGTAGGTGTACTTGCTTCTTCGTTTAATCAACTAATTGCTTGGGTTAAAGAACTTCTGCAACAGCAACAAGAAGCTAATGAAAAATTGGAGTTAATTAATCAAAATCTAGAACTGACAGTTGCAGATAGAACTCAAGAATTAAATGATAAAAATACTTATCTTTTGGAACTTATAAAAGAATTACATGATACCCAAACCCAAATGATCCAGAGCGAAAAAATGTCAGCTTTGGGTCAAATGGTAGCAGGAATCGCCCATGAAATTAATAACCCAGTCAGCTTTGTTTACTCTAATCTTCATTATATTCAAGAATACACCGAATCTTTACTACAATTAATAGATCTGTATCAGCAGTATTATCCAAATTCGCCGCAAGTAATTAAAGAAAAAATTGACACTATTGAACTCGACTTTCTGATAAAAGATTTAAATAAAGTTATTCAATCTATGACAGTAGGTACAACGCGTATTCGGGAAATTGTTTTGAGTTTGCGGAATTTCTCTCGCTTAGATGAGGCTGAATTCAAAGCTGTAGATTTGCACGAAGGCATAGACAATACTTTAATGATTTTACAGCACCGTCTTAAAGCACAGGCTCATCGTCCATTAATTCAAGTTATCAAAAAATATGGTCAATTGCCCTTAGTTGAATGTTATCCAGGACAGTTAAATCAAGTGTTTATGAATCTACTTTCTAATGCCATTGATACTCTAGAAGAATCATTTGTTAATAACAAAATATTGAGCATTTCGATTAGTACCGGAGTCTCTTCAGAAAATCATGTGTTAATTTCAATAGCCGATAATGGTTCTGGTATTCCAGAACATATTCAAAGTAGGCTATTTGACCCATTTTTTACTACTAAAGATGTTGGTAAAGGTACGGGCTTAGGTTTATCTATCAGCTATCAAATTGTCACGGAAAAGCACGGGGGTAAAATCTGGTGTGAATCGATGCTAGGGGAGGGGACAAAATTTATGGTTGAGATTCCAGTGCGCTTAGTTTTGCAAAAAGTTATTTGATATTGTTGGACTTGAGTATTGCACTAGACTACTTGTTTTAACTGAGATTTTGCTAACTCACTTGGAGCAAATGCCCCATTTTCTGTAATTATTGCTGTAATTAATTCAGCTGGTGTGACATCAAAAGCTGGGTTGTAATAATCTACACCCGATGGTGTGATCAAAGTGTCGCCAATTTGGTATATTTCCTCTGGGTTACGCTCCTCAATGGGAATTTTACCACCATCAGACAACTCAAAATCTACGGTGGAAAGGGGAGCAGCGACGAAGAAAGGAATATTATGTGCTTTGGCTACGATCGCTAAACTATAAGTACCAATTTTGTTAGCAGCATCGCCATTAGCGGCAATTCTATCAGCACCAACAACTACGGCATTTATTAAACCCTGCTTCATGCAATGAGCAGCCATGTTATCAGTAATTAATGTAACTGGAATACCTTCTTGGACGCATTCCCAAGTTGTGAGTTTTGCACCTTGCAAGCGGGGGCGGGTTTCGTCGGCAAACAGACGTGCTAAACGCCCTTCTCTCCAAGCAGAACGCACAACACCCAAAGCTGTGCCGTAACCAGCAGTAGCTAGGGCCCCAGCGTTGCAGTGGGTGAGTATTGTCAGCTTTTCTGGAGTCTTGGGCAAAACTGCCAAACCGCGATCGCCGATCGCCTGACAAGTTTGCAAATCTTCAACATTAATAGATTGGGCAGTTTGGAAGAGGGTTTGTTTGATTTCTTCGACTGTTCCCAGGGTTTCGTAGGCGGCTTTCATCATGCGGCTAATTGCCCAAAATAAATTTACCGCCGTCGGCCGAGTAGAACGCAACAACTGGGCAACTTTATCTAAGCTATCTAAAAACTCATGGCGATCGCTTGTCTCAATTTCCCTCGCCCCAAGATACATTCCATAAGCTGCTGCTACACCAATTGCCGGCGCACCTCGGACAATCATCGTTTTAATCGCCCGCGCCATATCTTCGCTGCGGTGAATTTCCACAAATGCATACTCGTTGGGTAAACGGGTTTGGTCAATTAGTGATACTGAATTGTTGTGCCAAATAACGGGATAAACCTGGTTTGTAGAAGATGTCATAGGATATTGGAGATTAGGGACTGGGAATTAGGGATTGGGAAAGAGTTTTCTCTACACCAGTCCCTTTGACCAAATAATTATTAATTCATAATTCATAATTAAATGGGTTCAAGTCCCCACTCTCTTACAAAGTTGAGGCAGTCCGTTGGCGGGGTTCCCCCGCTTAAAGGAACTGTCGTCTGTTCGCCGGAAGCCGGCGCTCAGACTTTGCGCTGATTGCAATTATGAATTAGTAATTATTAATTATGAATTAGGTTGACTGCTAATGCTCGTGGGGAAAATAGGCAATAATCATAGCAACATTCGGGTGAGTATGAGCGATCGCCTCTGGTATACGACCTAAAAGTGAAAGTAGTTGCGTTTTTTGCTCAACATACCCGTTTAATACCAACAGATCGTTGGTTTTGAGTAAACGAGAAACTTGCTGCACAAAATTACCCCGCACTTTTTGAATGGGTGTATTTTCTGGTAATTCAGCATCAGTCAGATCTATAGATACTCCCCGTACTGATACAACTTGTAAAAGTTGTAGAGATGCTTTAAGTTCCGTTGATAAACTTTTGGCTAATTGGATACTCTGCCCGAAAGAACTAGCATAAGCTTGTTGGGTGGTGAAAGCGAGAAATACTCGTGCTGTATGCTCAATTGGTAATGGAAATCGAGTTACCAAAACGGGTACTGCACTGCGATGTACAATCTTGTCAATCACACCGCCAAAGAGATTTTCCTGATAGGTAGAGTAACCTTTCCAGCCGCAGACAATCACACTAGCCTGCTTCTCTTCTGCCACGCGAGCAATTCCTTTGTCAATTGATTCGTCAATCCGACCAATGGGAGTAACATTGACAACCGCAGCATGGGCAATCATTTCTGCGGTTGACAGTAATTGGCTTTGCCTAGCTTTATCTTCTGGAGAGATGAAGGAACTGTGTTCTAGTAAGATGTGGAGTGGCAATAAAGTGCCGGTAGCTGATTTTGTTAGGAGTATTGCCAACTTTAGCAGGTTATCTTCAGTGCTGGGATTGGCAACTGGGACTAAAACGCGATCGCCCAAATTTCCTGTTTCGCGGCTTTGATTACTAACTTCTCCTGGCTTGAGTTTTTGTCCCCACTGATTTGTTACCCAAGGAGAAGTGATACAGGTAACTAAAATCATGGCGATCGTGCCATTCACTGTTAACTGATCAACCAACTCGATTTTATAAGCAACGGTGATCGCAGCCAGAGTAGAGGCAGCTTGAGCCACAGATAGCCCAAACATCAACATGATATTATCAAAGCTGAATCCGAATAACTTGCCTGAACCCCATGCAGGAATAAACTTGGCAATAATCGCAACAGTTACCATGACAGCTGATACTAGGAGCGATCGCGGTTCTTGAATCAGAATTAGGGGATTCACCAACATTCCTACAGAGATTAGGAAAAAAGGTACAAACAGCGTATTTCCAATAAATTGAATTCGATTCATTAGGGGGCTAAGCTGCGGAATTAGCTGAGTAATAGCAACTCCAGCTAAAAAAGCACCAATAATCGGTTCAATCTGGATTAATTCTGCCCCATAAGAAACCACAAATAGCGTCGCTAGGACAAATATAAATTCTGCCCCTTCGTCGTGTCCAAATCGCTGAAAAAACCAGCGACCGAGGCGAGGTACACCCCATAGCGTCAAAAAGGTGTAGATAATCAGTGAAGGAATCAGGAATAACCAAAATTCAAGGCTTAAACTGCCTTGATGCGCTCTGACTACTACTGCTAGAACCAAAAGTGCCAAAATATTGGTGATTAACGTGCCTCCGAGCGTGGTAGTTAACACCTGAGAGCGCATAAGTCCCAATTTACTGACTATCGGTAGTGCTAGTAGCGTGTGAGAAGCAAAACAAGAAGCAACTAGAATGGCAGGTAATACACCATAGCCGATCGCCATTATGGCTACAGTACCTAATGCCATCGGCACACCAAAGGTAGCTAGTCCGAATATGACTGCTTTATCAGCGTTGTATTTCAGATCATCTAAGCTAGTTTCTAGTCCTGCCATGAACATGAGAAATAGCAAGCCGACTGTACCTAAAAGCACAATCGTGTTATCCCGCGCCAATAATCCCAGTCCATTAGGGCCGACTATGACCCCCGCTAGAATTAATCCCACAATACCTGGTAGTCGGATTTTCTCAAATAGCAGGGGTGCGATCAGCATAATCCCCAAAATCATCAGAAAAACCGGTACTGGCTCTTTAATTGGTCTAGATAATACGGAAGCTAGCAAAAAATTAGTCATATCTCTGCCCTAGAGTTGCATTAACATCTGGTTTGATCTGTTAGTGTTAGCAGGGCAAAGCCCAGTATGAGCGTTTTCAGACTTTTGCAAGAGATTTAAATGGCAATTTTGTATATCAGCATAAATATTTCTAACTCAATAGTGGAATATGCTGGCGACTCAACTTTATAACGCTTCTCTGTTGTGTGCAATACACTTTGGTAGGGTAAGGGGCTAAAAACTAGAATTAGTGTGTTCCATCAATATGTAAACTGTTATTAAACTCTGATTTATTAAGTTAATAAAAGATGAGTTAATAGGTAATTTTTACATAATTATAAATAAACTTATCTTTGATGAAATTAAAATAATTTTTTAGTGAATACTTAATTTTTATTTAATATTTATTATGTGTCTGTTTAAGTTATTTACACTTTAAATCTAGTTCTTTTTCACAAGCTAAAGAGGCTATATTTGAGAGCAAACTCGAAAGTTCACTAGGATTAATAGCAAAGAAATTTTTAAGAGACGACCATCAACCAGGAATTAGACAAGACATTAATGTTTTAGGCCGTCTCTCAGAAATTATCAACCAGCAATAACTGAGAATCCTCCACTCACTGCTAATAAATCTAGTGGAGGAAAAATTTTATTAGCTAACGGGAGACAGTTTTTGCTGAAAGAAAGATTGCAATACTCTCTCTGCGATTTGATGACTAGTTAGACCTAATTCTGTCTTAGATTCATTTGGTTCAGCATGATCTACCAAGACATCTGGTACACCAAACCGCTTCACCGGAACTAGAATATCAGCATCCATTAAAGCTTCAGCGATCGCAGAACCAAAGCCACCTATAACACAGCCTTCTTCTAGGGTGATGACGCGTCCGATTTTCTCAGCTAAAGGCAAAATCAACTCGGTATCCAAGGGCTTAGCAAAACGAGCATTAATCACAGTCGCTTCAATGCCGTGTTCGCTGAGAATTTCAGCGGCTTGCATCCCTGGATAGACCATTGTGCCATACGCAACGATTAACACATCATCGCCAGTGCGGAGAATTTCCCCCTTGCCGATTTCTAAAGGTTCCCAACCTTCTTCCATCAGGGGAACACCGTAGCCATTGCCACGAGGATAGCGCATGGCGATCGGGCCGCTGGTATGGTTAACGCCAGTCACTATCATGCGTTGAAGTTCTGCTTCGTCTTTGGGGGCCATCATTACCATATTGGGAATGCAACGCAGATAAGCGATGTCATACATACCTTGGTGGGTGGGGCCATCAACACCGACAATTCCGGCCCTATCTAAGCAGAAGAACACTGGGAGGTTTTGGATGCAGACATCATGAATTATCTGGTCATAAGCGCGTTGCAAAAAGGTAGAGTAGATAGCAGCTACAGGGCGCATACCTTCAGTTGCTAGTCCCGCAGCTAGAGTAATAGCATGTTGTTCAGCAATACCGACATCAATATATTGATTGGGCAATTTTGCTTGAAGTTTATCTAAGCCTGTCCCCGTTGCCATTGCCGCAGTAATGCCAATGATTTTGGGATTTTGTTCGGCAAGTTTAACTAGAGTGTGGGAAAAGACTTTGGCATAAGCAGGGGGTTTAGGTTTGCTGGAGGGAACGGCTTTGCCAGTTGCCACATTGAAAGGGCTTTGGGCGTGGTAGCCGACTTGATCTTGTTCAGCAATTTCATAGCCTTTACCCTTTACCGTTGCCACATGTACCAGAACTGGGCCCGGTATCTGATGTGCCTGTTGGAAAGTGGAAATCAACTCTTCTAGATTATGCCCATCCACTGGCCCAATGTAGGTAAAGCCGAGTTCTTCAAAAACTGCCCCTACCTTGGGGACAGCCAAGCGCTTCATACCTTCTTTGATGCGTCCTAATTCTGGAGACAGAGATTCACCAACAAAGGGAATTTGCTTGAATTGCTCCTCAAGATTATCCTTAATAAATTGTACCGGTAGGCTGAGGCGCATTTTGTTGAGGTAGCGGGGAATTGCGCCGACGTTGGGAGATATGGACATCTCATTGTCGTTGAGAACAACCAACAAATTAGTTTTCGGTAAGTGTCCAGCATGGTTGATAGCTTCCAAAGCCATCCCCCCAGTTAGTGCCCCATCGCCAATCACCGCAACGGCTTTAAATTTTTCCCCTTTGAGATCTCGCGCTAAAGCCATACCCAAGGCCGCTGAGATACTGGTAGAAGCATGTCCAGCGCCAAAGTGATCAAACTTGTTTTCACAGCGCTTGAGATAACCAGCAATTCCGTCCTTTTGCCTAAGAGTGTGGAAGTTACTATAGCGTCCTGTGAGTAGCTTGTGGGGATAAGCTTGGTGTCCTACATCCCAAATCACTTTATCTCGGTCTAAGTCCAGTGTTTGGTAAAGCCCTAGCGTTAATTCTACAACACCCAATCCTGGCCCTAGGTGTCCCCCTGTTGCTGCTACGGTTTGGAGATGCTTGTCTCGAATTTGACGGGCAATCTGTTGCAGTTGTCGAACAGATAAACCGTGCAACTGATTGGGATGAGTGATTTCGCTCAGATGCATATTATGCGGTTTTCCTCTCTAAGTCTCTAGTTTCGGTATTCTGATTTTCCCACGGTCGGGTTGCTCGCTCAATCTCACACTGTTACATTGTGACTAAGTTAGTTGTAGTGGACAGTATAACTTTAGTAACTGATGAGTTGTCAGTTTGCTTCTTGAGCGCCCTATTCCTCTTCTCTTCTTACGGGGATTCTGGGCTATTTGGAATACTCGGAACTTCTGGTGTTTCTGGTTGTTGCTGCTGTCGTTGCAAATATTTACTCAATAAATAAGCCATATCTCCCCTAGTCATTGGTCGTAATGGGGCAATATTGCCTTGAGCATCTGTATTGATAAATCCCTCAGTAACGACTGTGGCGATCGCTTTTCTAGCCCAAGCAGGAATAGACGCCTGATCTGGACTTGAGGCTAAAGTTTCATTCACAGTGTCATCAGGAAATTGAAATATGCCATAAGCTTGGGCAAAAATTGCAAAAGCTTCTGCCCTTGTTACTCTTTGGTTAGGGAAAAACATATTACCTCGATAGCCTTTCATAATATCAGTTTTTAAGACTATCTGAATATCATCAAATGCCCAATTAGTAGGAGTAACATCTGGAATTACCAAATTTTCTTTGCTAACAGCTTGTCTCTTATCTAGTCGAAATGCTTTTACCATAATTGAGGCTAATTCTGCCCTAGTCAGCAACCTTTGTGGATAAAACTTACCATCGGAAAAATTTGTCATCCATTTAGTAGCAACTACCTTTTGAATAGAATCAGATGGTATTGCTGAAGATGTTGCTGGCACTGGGGACTGAGCAATTACTGGCAATTGTAGTATTGCCACTAACGACAGAGTAATTGAAAGCTGATGCATTACCATAATCAATTTTAACTGCTACTGCGAATGAAAAAACTGCGCTACCTAGGTGAATTACAAGTTTAGTGTATCTAAATTCTGTAACTCAGCTATTTCTTTGACATCTAGTGACGAATCTAGGCTGAGCAATGTTGCTTGCATAGCTATCAAGTATGGTTTACTAGTTGTGACACGGTGCTTTCAGGTATAATGTTTAAACTAATAAACTATCTAAAATTTAAATATTTACTTGCAACTTTAGTAAATAGTATCTTTAGAATCAACTTTGTATTAGTTCACTAGAACAGGTGTCTACTCTGCTGTTCTAACTCACTATGAGGCAAAAGGTTGAAAGGGAAAGATGAAGGGAGAAGGAATCAGAAAAAACTTGTTTTTTACCTTTTATCTTTTCGCGTTACCCGACCATTACTATGGACTATAGTCAGTTTTTCAGGAGTTTTGGGAATGACTACAGCAGCAGATCCCGTGAAGTTGATGAAGCAAGAAGTTGGCAAAGCCGCAGCAGCTCTTGTAAAGTCAGGCTCGATTGTCGGATTGGGTACGGGGTCAACTACAGCATATACAATTCAGTTTTTAGGCGATCGCCTAAAGTCTGGCGAACTTAAAGATATCGTTGGTGTCCCCACATCATTTCAGTCAGAAGTTCTAGCAAAACAGTACGGCGTCCCTCTCACCACCCTGGACGCTATCGACCACATCGATATTGCCATTGATGGGGCGGATGAAGTAGATCCACAGAAGAATTTGATTAAAGGCGGCGGTGCAGCACATACCCGCGAAAAAGTCGTAGATTACTTGGCAAATCAGTTCATTGTTGTTGTAGATAGTGGGAAATTAGTAGACCGCTTGGGTTCTAGTTTCGCTGTGCCCGTGGAAGTGATCCCAATGGCAATTACTCCCGTGACTGATGCTATCAAAAAACTAGGTGGCAAACCGGAACTCCGCATGGGTGTAAAAAAAGCCGGCCCAGTAATCACCGACCAAGGCAACTTCGTATTAGATGTCACATTTGACTCTATTGATGATCCAGCCGGACTAGAAAAAACGCTGAATAACATTCCCGGTGTTTTAGAAAATGGTATTTTTGTCAACTGTGTCGATTTAGTTTTAATTGGCGAAGTCAAAGATGGTCAGCCACTAGTGCGGCAAATATAAGGGGCAGGGGGCAGGGAGCAGGGAGCAGGGAGCAGGGAGCAGGGGGCAGGGGGCAGGGAGCAGGGGGCAGGGAGCAGGGGGCAGGGAGCAGGGGGCAGGGGAAGGAGGGAAAAGGTTAAAGGGATGATTTTTACCTTTCCCCTTTACCCCAGTACCCAGTCCCCAGTGTTAGAGATTCTCAACGCGTAGCTGAGTATCCGTATCTTTCCAAGCGGTTGCCAATTCGGCTTGTACAAGTTTAGCGGCCTCATGTTTGCCTTGTGCCTGCAAACTTGTCTGCAAGCCAAATAGAGAACGTCCATTGTGGGGATACTTTTCTAAATCTGCACGAAAGACTTTCTGGGCTTGTGCATAGTCACCCTTAGCCAAAAGTACACCACCCAAGGATTCCCGCGTAGGCAAATACCAGTCTGGTGGTTCCATGTAATCAAGGGCGTCTTCTGCTGCTACGGCTTTTTCTAGCAATTTAATAGCAGATTCATAGTCATGCTTGGCTTTGGCAATTTTGGCGTCTAGAACTTGTGTTGCAATGTCTAAAATCCGACTGGCGGGACTAAGTCCAATGGTTGCTTCGGGGGGAATTACTTGTTTAGCGGCTAATAATGCTTGGCTTTGGGCTGCTGCTTCCTCAAGTTTGCCTGTGGCAACGTGTGCCATGCCGCGAGCAAAATGCCAAAGTGCTGAAGTGGTTGGCAGTTTAG
>NZ_WVID01000040.1 GCF_010091925.1 Nostoc sp. B(2019)
TCTAGTGTGTTGACCCGCTTTGTAATGCCTTGAGGTCATAATTCACGATTGTGACACTTCAAAGGGCGGAATGTAGGGTACACCGTTTCGCTTTAGCTGTTTAAGCCACATCCTAAATTTGGCATCACAGGCGTGGGCATCGTCCAGGATTAGGAAAGCTGTGTTTTCCTCTAAGAAATCGGCGATCGCCCGTTTTAACTTATCAGCTGTTAGTGATTTACCCTCCAAATCTTCGGTTGGAATGTCAAACTGGTGAGCAATTTCCAGCAACATCTGTTTTGGTGTTGCAGGCTCGATAAACGCCACCATAAAGCCATCGTCTTGCAACTTCTCCACTACTGCATTAGCTAGTACAGATTTACCACTCCCATCCTCACCAGCGATCAAGATAGCCCCATTAGCGAGTAGTGAAGCTGTAGTGCGGTTGAGTTCGGCTTGTCGGTAAATTTTGAATGCCCCAGGCGCGGATATGTCCTCAGTAATTAGTGATGAGTTATGAGCTATCTCATTCTTAGAGGAAACTTTTGGAATGAAAGCGATGCCTACGGCGAGCTGCGCTAACGCTCCTCCCATACCTAAAGCCAGTAATGAGAAGGGATTTAGCCCATTGATTGCGATAATCGCACCTGTCGCCACCATGCCCAGGAACTTTAAACAGCCACCCCAGAAACGTTGGCGAGATTGATTAATGAGTTGGCGTAGGCGAAAGGGTCTATGCTTGGCATTTCCCCCGACTCCTTAATTTTCTCCTTAAGGTTATCTGGCAGTAAGTCAGGATTCTCAATGAAGTGTCTAGCTAGTATGTTCTCAGCAATGAGTGTACCAGCTGCTTTGTTTTGGGCAGATTGCACAATGGCCGCGGTGTCGTCTACTTGGGAAGACTGCGATCGCTTTTGCTGAGGTGCGTAGCTAGGTGTGGTGGATAGCGAAGAAGTTTCTGTCACTGTCAAACTACTAGATGTCTGCTCCTCTTCAACTGGCCCCGATGCCTCTGGCACTGGGTAGCCTTCTATGCGTCCAGTAGCTTTGATATGTTCGTGCAGCCCGTCCATGTGAGCCACTTGATCGGCATACAAGTAAGCCTTACCTGATAGTTTCCAAGTCTTAATTTGTAGGTAGCGCATCCGAGCGTACAGCGGATCGCGCCCAATCTCGTATTTTTTTTGTAATTCTAATATGGAAATTTTGGAATTTTCTACATCACTTTGTAGGTTGTCAGGTTGAGTGTCTGCCATAAAAGTAAGGTTGTATGCCGATTTTTCATCTATTTTCAGGCATACAGTCTGGTATACAGTGTGGTGAAATTACGGGTTGTATTGTGAAGTTTTACCAGACAAGCTCAGGTTAGAGAACAATAACTTTTTTTGCGGGAATTACGGTCTTAGGACTTTAATCATCGCAGGGGATATCTGTAGATGTTTCGTATTTCCATTCAGCACATTCTAAATCAATTGAGAATGCCAAATCTTGTACTAGCTTACTAAGTTTTCTCATCTTCGAGAAAGGTCCTTTTCCCAAAGGTATCCGAGGTCTACTGTTTAGGCAGTTGTTGTCAGGAATGCGATCGCTTTGAACACGTTTACGAGAGGTTGCGGCCTCAAGAAACAAGTCTATGTCGCAGGTAGTAATTAACTGATGCATCTGTAAAGGAACTATTCCTATCCTTGGAGCGAAGACCTTAGAACAGGTAAGGAATAATATTGGGGCATTAAGTTAGGAGCTAAACCCCAGTGAGTTTGCAGAGTTGGATAAAGCGGCTGCAAGTGCAGATTAAAAATGGTATAAAATACCTTTCAAACTAAATAAACTTTCTCATGACAAGAGCAATGGCGTGGATGTTATGGAGACTTGTCAATACCGCAAGCCTATACCTTGCCTATAGTACAGCTACTCTCAAAAGATTGCTGGGCAAAAGGTACAGCTATATGATCGCAGGTAGTCAGAGATAAAAATAGCTTCATTTATACCAAATGAACCACGAGTCGTGTTATTCTCCCAAAGAATAATTAAAGATGAGTGACATGCGAATCAAAAAATTGTCTGTACTTTTCTAAATCTTTGTCATTACTCTTAGCTGTTGTTTTAGCTTCAAAGTGGATGCATAGAATTATATGACAAACAATTCGATCGCAACTATCATCAACGATATGGAATCGCCTCATGAAGGAATACCGCATGGGGTTCCAGAAACTTTTGATTGGGCATGTGCTCCTCGTATAAAGATGGGGAACAATCCACGAGGTTTTAAAGCCATGATTGCATGGGGACAACTATATGAAGCTGCCGAAGGTAATCCTGCTACTAATACGCGGGTTCAGATAAAAGATATCAAGGCTTACATGCTCACGCCAGATGATACATGGGATCTTCTCCAAGGTTCAACAGCAGTTAAAGGGGCTGCATATCGAGAGGATTTTGCCAATGATGCTAGCGAACCCACAGATATTCGTCGCGAGCAGGATGGTAGTATTTCAGCTAAAGCAGGTAATGGACACAACTTTCACTTCTGGTGTGAAACTGGTCGGGTTACAATTAATCCTAACGATGTGGCAGGTATGTTTACCACTGTTCAAGCGCGGTTGGTACTTGACAATACCGAAGGAGAGGACGATCGCTCTCAAGCTCGCTATTTGCTGAGCATGGGCGGCGATTACTGGTTTGAATTAACTAGTGTGTGGAGCAAATACACAGTCGGTGATATAGCTATTGGTAAGTTTAAGTACGTAACAGAAGAGTGGAAATCTTTCAATATGTCTACTCTTTGCCCAGAGCAAATCCGTCTAAACCCGCCACCACTTGAGTAGAGAAGAATGACGCATTCATCACACCTCTGGGGTGCGATCGCCATGTCATTTTCCGGCGTTGCAGAACAGTGGGATGAATTAGGACAATGCAGGGGAAGCAGGGGAGTATTTTAGAAGTTGCTAAATCATCCCGCAACTATGCAACGCCGTTTTTCTTTTTAATTTGAAAGTAAACCGCAACGCCTGGATCGTCTGGTTCTACACGATTTGCATAGGGTAATCCGTCCTGGCGTAATTGTACATTGCTGGAGATAACGAAGTTATCAACATTTAGTAATCTAAGTTCATTGAGTAGGTCATCACGAGCAACAGCAAATTTGACTTAAAATCGTGCTTCTTTGCGCTCGTACCAGGGGGTTCTAGGGTAGATAGTCGCCGATGTGAGAGGATAAGCTGAAATGTGATTTGTCATTGCTGTGATCGCTACCCATACCAAATAAAAGTAACAGCTGTTGCATTAGGGTGATCAGCTTCAACTTGCACAATTTCATCAGAAGTATAAGGTGTCAAATCACCAGCATCCTTTTTAATCCAGTATTCATGCACTACATTGATGTTTAAACATTCCTCAAGCTTGAAACTTGCACTGGCGATCGCAATTACAGTTAAGTGAACTACATTTTCTGGTTCAACACGTAATATTAGCTCTTGCCAACTTGCCAAAACCTTCCCCCCTTTTTCTTAGAGGAAATCTCAAGCTGTGGTTGGGCTTCGTCATACCGCGCAGCGCCGCCCTTTGATATGAGCGTTGGGGGAGGAATTTTGGGCAGGCGATCGCCTTGCAGTGTCCGACCAAGTAACAAGATTACACACATCATTTTTGAGTTACAGGACTTAACATCAAAAGCGATGTCGAGGTTCAGCCGCGGCCATGTATTCCGGCTGCGGCTGAACTCCTATTCCACCTTTTCCTAAATAGGTGGAATCAATAATTTTCGCCCTTCATTACACGTATTGGCTCTTATGTCGTTCACAACGCTCAGAGCATAAGCCTGATATTGATGTGACGTTGGGCTATATCTGCCCCAAGACCCACAACAGCCTAATAATTCTGAACTACCCCCACATCCAAGAGATGAAAATTTGCGTCGGGTACATCAAATTGGTCGCCAGCAATGGAAAGAAGAAAGCAGGTATCATCGGCGTTCTTTGTCTGAAACGGCTATGTTTCGACTTAAAATTATTTTTGGCGGTAAGTTAAGACGACGCTTTTTTAACAATCAAGCCGTTGAGTTATTTTTGCAATGTGCTGCCCTTAACCGCATGATTCAGTTGGGCAAACCCGACAGTTATAAAGTGGAAGACTAATTACTAACTTTGTTGAGAGAAAGTGTGTCTTTTTTCTGTTTAACGCAACAAAGCCCTTGACTGTAGCTACTGAAGTAAAAAACTCTAACAATAAATTTCTTACTTTAGGCTTTTTTCAAGCATTTTTACTATCAGCGGTAAAATGTGATGTCCAACAACTAGCCGCAAGCGTCTACCCACCCCGTCACAAACTACCAGTGCGATCTCCACCTAATAATATAGAGGTTGAACAAAAAACCAATTATACCCATGTCGAAGATTGAAAACTTGGGAGTGACTGTAGAAGAGTATTTAGATGGATTGGCAGCAGGCATTGACGTTTTGGAATTGAAGCGCTTAGAAGCAAAGGGAATACCAACAAACCTAGCTCTAGAAGTAATGACGATCGCACCAAAGGTAATCAACGGCACGGCTACCCCTGAAGAGGTTGTTAGAGGAATCATGATTTTGACACCATCCCTTAGACAGCAAATTGAATAGTTGATAATTTAATGAGAGATGGTGCTTTTATATATACATGCGATAGTTAGGGTTATTTCGCTTCCATGCTCTTTGCTCGTTTAGTTCAGGCTGAAAGTGCTAAAGTATTGCTGTATATACAATTAATACTATTAGACCTTTATAGCATTAAATTATAATAACTTTAGAGTCTAAGCTGTTGTCTCAAGTCTTCTGTATTTTTTACTTGACTCCAATCAACATCACTATTTTGCAACAGTTCGACAGCTACACCGATTAGATGCTGAGGATAAACGCGATCGCCTGGGGGAACTGGCTCTGTATTATTGTCTCGAACTGTACGGGCGGTATCATTTAACCATTCATGCTGTTCGCGGCTGATTTTGATGTTGATGGAAACTGGCTTTTCCTTTGGCGTTGACTCTTTGACTGATACAGTTTCAGGTGTAGATTCTTGTGGTGACTCGGTAGGTGTTTCTGTCTCATTGCTTTTGATACCAGAAAACTGGCTGAGTTTCATCCCGCCCATCTTACTTTTTGCCATATACTATTATACCTTTATACTATAAACTAATGAACTGTTAATAAGATACTACTTCCACGATTTCAAGCATTCTTTAGCTAATGACTGATAAGCCCTAGCACCGCTGGACTTAGGGGCGTACTCATTAACTGGTTTTTGTTGTGCTATCGATTCAGCAACAGCAATATTCTCTGGAATTGTCGTATGAAGAAGACGATAGTCTAAATCTGCTGCTGCCTCAATCAACAAATCATCAGCTTCTTTAGTCAGAACTAACCGTGGTTTATAACGCACCCTCAGCACATCAATTTTGATGTCTGCCCTCTCACCTCGAATTAATTCAACTGCTTCTGACAACCCTTTTAGGGCAGCTGGTTCGCATAAAGTTGGAATCAGAACGCGTGAGCTTGCAAGAATCGCCTGCACAGATGCCACCCCTAAACTAGGTGGACAATCCATTAAACAGACATCAAAGCCAGTCAATTTAGATAACGCTGGAGTAAATAAATCATCCTTGGCTGTTAAGCGAAACATCCCAATATCCCCAGGAATAAGCGACAGGTGTTTTACTTGAGTTGCTAGGGGAGTAATAGGCTTGTTATCAGTCAGCCAGTTCAAAGTAGTGGGACTTTTACCGTCCATGCCTAAACCAAATGAAGCAGTTCTTTGCCCATCTAAATCTATCAGTAGCACCTGACGCTTGGAAGTAGCCAAGGCGGCTCCTAGATTTATCGTGGTGGTGCTTTTGCCTGTCCCGCCTTTAAAGTTGAATACTGCGACTTTCAACACTTGCTTAGAGTTTCATATTTAATACCTTAATAGCCTAACACTTTTAAGATAAAATACTATAAAGGTCTAATAGGTTACTACGTTTATAAAATGTTAAAGATAAATCCTTTAGAATTGCCGTTTGTGTCTTTTCAAGAGCGCAAAATCTTACCAGCCAGCCCAGGAATATATTTTGCTATCTCCAGTAATAATGAGATTTTATACATTGGTAGAAGTAGCAATTTGCGTAACCGATGGAAAAGCCATCACCGAGCGGTGCAGCTTAAATCTCAAAGTGAAAATATCCGACTAGCTTGGTTACAAGTTGATGATGAAGAGCTATTACCAGAGATTGAAGCTGCATTAATTGAGCATTTTGCCCCTGCTTTCAACAATACTCATTTACCAAACGGGATTATTCGACTCACGGTAGACTTGCCCAAATCAATGCACCGTAAGCTGTCTGTGTTAGCTGCGAAGACAGGGAGGAAAAAAGCCGAGATTGTGAGGCTTTTGCTGGATGAAGCTTTAGACGTAGAAGAGTAAGGTTCTATTTAAGAAGTATTTATGAGGCGATCCGGTTGTGATAACTGCGATCGCCTTTTTTATATCCTCAAACCTCACAAAAATTTTTGCGGGAATTCTCTAGTAGGGAATAACAGTTGAGCCAAGTTGACAAAGTTTCTATAGGAGGTGGTGATACTCAACTCAGAATCCCCATTAAACCAGATGGGCAACTTAGGGCAAAAGGAGACTGAGCTTTTGACCAAAAAACCACAGAAATACTAAGTGGAAATAACAGTTAAGCCAAGTTGACAAAGTAATTAAAGGAGGTGGTTATCTTTGCTTACTAAACGCTAGTTACACCCTGTTACATCAGTTAAAGCTGGTCTGGTAGTTTGCGACTTTACCAAACCAGCAGCATTAAACAAACGTCACATTTAAGGAATAAGTTATGCTTACCCCAAAACACTTTCATAATAGGTCAACTGTCATTATCTTTGTTGGTGGTCTGGTTGCCTTAGCCTCTCTCTGGGTTGTAGGAACATCTAACTGTGGAGTTTATCTAGCCTTTGAGATGTCACCTTGGCCTAATGTTCAACTCAAAAAGGAGGCTTGTTTACCCAATAACGAATAAGTTACCGGATACTTAAATACTTGAGTATCCGCATACCCATAATGCAGGCGAACGCACAGCGTTCGCCTTTCCTGCTAAAATCAGCCTTTACCTATGATGCCGAAGCGTATTTGGTGAAGTTTAGATATTTAATTATCTTAAAGTACACCTTCTTTATTTTTAGAGAATTGACGTTTGAAAAAAGTGCCAAGGAATAATGCTGTTCCTGTACCTAGAATAGTCAGAGGTTCTGGAACAGGAGCAACTTCATTAGTTATAGTTATTTTTGCAAGTTGAAAGGGTTGATTCTGTGTAGATGTATTAGCTATTACCCAATTTGTATTAGCCCATGCATATTGTGTCAATGTTTGAAATGGTTTAACAATTACAGGAAGGTTGCTCTGTGTTGTTGTTGTTTTTATGTATTCTTTAGCAGGGTCATATGTCAAGAACTTCTCCATTGAGTTCGTTAAACTATCTACAATCCAGTTATAAGTAATTATTTCATTGTAACCTTGACCTGCTACTTTAGGATCAGGGTTTATTGCTGTCGCACTTGCAGGATTACCTGCTACAACCACACCAGTTATTACTTGATCGATTACTTTAATAGTAGCGGCTTCAGCAGATCTGATATTAGAAATGATGCTTACTGCAAGAAATGTTGTTGTTAATCCTAAAATTTGTGTTGCTTTCATTTTGATCACCTGTTTTTATATGGGTTAAACAGTATCAAAATGTGTGTATGTTGTTAACAACATCACAGTTTTAAATAGGTAATTTTCAACAAATCTTTAATTCTTTATTTAAATAAAAAGTACAGCATAAAAGTTATTACTTTAAATAAAGCTTCAGTAAATATTGAAGGGTGTCTACCAAAAAGGCGATCGCAGCCGCAGTCTGACCAAATCGCCTTTTCCTCTAAGAAGTTAGCCTTAGATTACCTGCATAATCATGCCGAAGCACTCGGCTTTCTCTCGCTCTTTATCCCATAGGGTAGCGATAGAACAGCGTCAGAGTCTACGCAAGGGAAATCCACCAGGGAGGTACTGCCCCTCAATAATCTGTGTTATCAGCACAGCGCCTCAATGAGTCGGCTTCAGGTGGAAGGCGGAAGATGGAGGAATTGAACCCCCAGGTATTACCCTGCTCTAGTTTTCAAGACTAGTTGCCCCCCTTGAGCAGCATCTTCCATATAAGGGGTGTCTGACGGGGCTTGAACCCGTTATGACTGGTTCCACAAACCAGTGCCGCGACCGCTTTGGCTTCAGACACCATCAGTGGATTTGGTGGGCGCTACAGGAGTTGAACCTGTGGAGCGCCTGATTAAGAGTCAGGAGCATAACCGTTCTGCCAAACGCCCATGTTTGGTGGGTCGCCAGAGAGTCGAACTCTGATCAGTCCGCTTAAAAGGCGGCAACTCTAGCCATTGAGCTAACGACCCATGAATCCGAATGGTAGGATTTGAACCTACGACCGCCTGTTCCCAAAACAGGAGTGCTGCCAAGCTACACCACACCCGGATGATACAGAAGAGTGGGAGTTGAACCCACAACAAGAAAGTTTCTAAAACCAGCGCCTCTTCCAGTTGGGCTACAGGAGTATAATTTAGCTGCCCTGCCAGGGTTTGAACCTGGAATCTTCTACTTCAAAGGTAGGGATGTTACCAGTTACACCACAGGGCAATGATTGGCTGCCGAGGTAGGGTTTGAACCTACAAACTCCTGTTTCAGAGACAGGTGACTCTACCAATTCGTCTACTCGGCAATAAAATAAATGGCTGCCCCAGTAGGACTTGAACCTACAACCCCCGCGTTAACAGCGCGTTGCTCTGCCATTGAGCTATGAGGCAATATGCCAGCCAGTCCCCCAGATCCGGATTGAACGGATGGCCTCCTGTTCTTCAAACAAGCGCTACTACCAACTGAGCTACCGGGGGATAAAGCGAGAACGGAGAGACTTGAACTCCCAATCTTCAGTTTCGTAATCTGAGATGTTATCCAGTTACACCACGTTCTCAAAGGCGGAGAGAGAGGGAGTTGAACCCACAGTGAGATGATGAATCCCACAACTGTTTAGCAAACAGCTTGCCCTGCCAATAGCAATCTCTCCGTAATGGGTCAGGCTGGAATTGAACCAGCAAAACTGAACGCGACTGTTTTACAGACAGTTGCCCACACCAATAGGCGAGCCGACCCAGATAATTCCCCCGACGGGATTTGAACCCGCAATTTCCGCTTTGAAAGAGCAGCGACTTAACCGTTCGTCCACGGGGGCAGGGAGTAGAACTAGAACGCACAGACAAGGATTTGAACCCTGACCAAAGGTTTTGGAGACCCTGGTGCTGCCGTTACACCATCTGTGCATTGGTAGCAGTGGCGAGAGTTGAACTCGCATATACCAAGTTATGAGCTTGGGGCTTTGCCATAAATCGCTACACTGCAATGCTTGGAGTCCAGGGCGAGAATTGTAGACACGAAGCGGCTTCCCGAAGGGTACTCGCACAGTCGGTTTTGCAGACCAACGCCTTCCCATTTGGCCACCTGGACACATTTGGAAGCCTTGACGGGAGTTGCACCCGCTTGGACATGCTTGAGAGGCACAGCGACTTGTCTATTTGTCCACAAGGCTACAAGGCGGGAATGATGGGATTTGAACCCACGGTCTTTCGCTCGACAGGCAATCGCTTTGAACCGGACTAAGCTACACCCCCACGTTGGATGGCAATTATTTAGTTTTCATGGTTCAGGGTGTTTGCGCTATGCCTTTTTGAGAGGCTGTAGTGCTTCACTACATTTATACTACATAAATACTACAAAAGTGTCAAGGGCATACTACAAACTTTTTTGAAAACTGAGAGGGCGCTTAGTTCTGTAATCGCTGTATTGCCCTCTCTGACTAGAGTTGAAGTAAATTACTCGTTTTCAGTAAGGCGTTGTGCGCTCCAAAACTGTTCGGCAAATGCCACTGCTGGGTGAATTGGAGCTTTAGGCTTGTTTTTCAGTACCATTCCCGCTTCATGAGGTAAGCGATCGCTCTTGATTGAATTACACTTTTCACACGCTGTTACAACATTGTCCCAACTGTGTTGTCCACCTTTCGAGCGAGGAATTACATGGTCAAGCGTTAGATGCTTGGTGCTGCCGCAGTATTGGCAAGTATGGTTGTCTCGCTTTAACACCTCACGTCGGTTTACAGGTGGTACTTTCCAGTGCCGTTCAGGATTACCAACCGTTAAGCGAATATGTTCAGGAACTTGTAGTACAACACTAGGAGAGCGAACTTCCCAAAGCTTTGTACTGCTGAATTCTAATGACTCTGCCTGACCCGTAACTAACAGCACGATTGCTCGTTTGATATTGATGCGTGCCAGTGGCAGGTAGTTCTTGGAAAAGACTACTACCGAATTTTGTAATATGTGTGGTTGCTGGCTCTGCTGCTGAGCTTCCATACGTTGATTCACTCCTAAAAAAATAACCCCCGCTTCTGGTCATCAAAAGCGGGGGTCAAGTAGTTGATACTTTTTGCCTTATGTTGGTGCTGTAATACACTTGCACCTCCCGCTTTGAATAAGTTGGTCTAGATTTAACCATCCGGCACTTGCTCCAAAAATACTTTCACGCTGCAATTTACCGCCGACGAACAAATACATTCCCTCAAACGCAAACAGCACAAGTACTCTGCCTAAACCCTTGTTGGGTTGGCAATGCATCGCGCTACTAATGGTTGAGGAGAATCTGCTTATCATTTTTGTAGTATTTGTAATTAAGATTAATATCAATAATACAGTTGTAGTATGTGTTTGTCTACTGCACAGTGTTTGGGGATGAGCGATCGCTGCGCCAACGCCTTGGAGATGGTAGCTAATTTTGGACATTTGCGTTTTTGAGTACGCAAATATTTATATGAATACTTTTTCTTAGAGGAAATGTAATGGATGCGGTAAATGAGGGTGATCGCACGCTTGATCGCCTTTTCCTCTAAGAAGCTGGTCGCTTCCCTTACTCCTCTGACCCAACCTGCGGTGCTGGTGCATTTATGCTGGGTGCGATTTGACGCGCCAAAAACAAAGGCGATTACAGTAGGGTGCTTGGATCGCTCCATCCTCTAAGAATCAGGCTTCATCTCCTGTTTATTTCTGCCTTAGGAGATATATTAATTCCTATTTATACTGCTAATGTTTGGGTATCTTATTCTTTTTAAGAAAATATTAATAAATCCAGAAAAAACGTATAAAGTCCAGAGAATCATGCGTACTACTTTTTATGATGCTTACAATTACTTGTATCAAAGATATAGAAGTATACAGCACTTACGTCTATTATGAGGTACACTAGATTAAAATATAAATACTTTTAAATGAAGTCCTACTCTGTCGATCTTCGAGAAAAAATAGTTGCAGCACATCTTGAGAAAAACATCTCAATCAGAAAAGTGGCTAACATCTTTTCCGTCTCAAAGAGTTTAGTACAAAAGCTTGTAAAACAACAAAGACTTGAAGGAAATTTACAATCCAAGCCGCGAGGAAAGCCACAATTTAGTCATTTAACAAATGCTGACACAGAGTTGAGAGAATTAGTTGAATTATATCCAGATGCAACATTGATAGAGTTGTGTGAATTATTTGCAGACAAGACTGGCAATTGGGTAGGTCAAAGTGCAATGTGTCGGGCGTTACAAAAATTAGGATTAAATCGAAAAAAAAAACGAAGCGGAGTACCCAAGCAGGGACAGAGAGAGTCCTGAATTTAAGATTAGATTATTGGGAAAAGGTCAAACATATAGAGCCAGAGAACTTAGTATTTTTGGATGAAACTGGTGTCCTACTTGGGTTAGCGAGGACTCATGCCCGTTCACAAATGGGAACAAGAGCTTACTCTCTTAACCCCTTTTATAGAGGCTCAAAAGTTACAGTAATTGGAGCAATTAGTATTAAAAAAGTAGTTGCATTAATGACAATGAATGGTTCAATGGATGGCATTGCATTTGAATTATTTATCGAGAAGTTTTTAGTGCCAAATTTATGGTCAGGAGCAGTAGTAGTAATGGATAATTTATCCGCACATAAACTAGATTCAATTGTGCCAATGATTGAAGCTGTAGGTGCGAAAGTTATTTGTTTATCCTCATACTCCCCCGATTTTAATCCAATTGAATTATGGTGGTCACAACTTAAATCTTTTTTACGCAGTTTTGCTCCAACTACAACAGAAATAGTTGATAAACTAATCTCAGTTGCACTCGACTTAATAAATCCTCAACATTTAAGAAACTGGTTTGCTAGTTGCTGCTACTGTACCTCATAACAGCCGTGAATGCTGTAATAATCAGGCTGTCCTTGGTGACAATAATCAAGTGACGCAACAGAATCAAGTTGGTGCAGATACCGCAGAATCGCTTACTAAACATGAGGTTGTAAAGTTGTTGACACAATTAGAAACTTTGATTCAAGGTGCAGAATTACCAGCCGATACCAAAGAAGAAGTAATTGAAGATTTGAATGCAGCTAAAAATGCAACGGATAAAGAAGAACCAAATAAAAAACGAGCATTGGTTCGCTTGGAAAATGTGACAGAAACTCTAGAAAAGACAACTAAAACTGTTGATTCTGGTAAGAAACTTTGGACAGCAGCCAAGCCGATTATTGTGAAAGTTGCAGGCTGGTTAGGTGCGGCGGCTGGTTCATCTTTATTGGGATTGTAGAACGCATTTATGAGTCAGCCGCCTGAAAATTTGGAACCACAACAGCAACAGGCTGATAGTTCCAAAAATCATGCAGTTCAAGGTAATCAAAATCGAGCAGTTCAAGGGGATAACAATAGGGCATTTTTGGGTGATAGCAATATAGTAATTGATGGCAATAACAATACCTTGATCATCAATCATAATTATTCTTCTGAAGAAGTGATAAACGCCTCTGTAAAATCTGTTGAAGAAACTAAAAACACTTTACAAAACAAAGAATATGATTTCAATGCGGAACCAGAGAAAGAAGTCAGAGCGCGTTCTAAACTTAAGCCCAGCCTCCGAAAGTATCGGTTTGAATATGCAGAAGTCGTTAAGCCTTCTGGACTATTTGGATTCGTAAGAAAACCAATCATCAACTCTCACCGCAAGGAAGCTAAGTATTTTGTCGAAGATTTAGGTGGGGGTGTGGAATTAGAGATGATTGCTATTCCTGATGGAAATTTTTTTATGGGATCATCTGAAGAAAAAAATACAAGTAGCTCAAAAGTTCCTCAACATCTGGTGTCTGTTAATTCCTTCTTTATAGGGAAATACCCCATTACTCAAAAAGAATGGAAAGCTGTAGCTTGCTTACCACAGATCAATCGGCCCTTAGTAGTTGATTGTTCTAAATTCAAGGGAGACAGCTATCCCGTAGAACAAATTTGCTGGGACGATGCTGTTGAATTCTGCGATCGCCTTTCCCAAAAGACAAGTCGGGACTACCGATTGCCCAGTGAAGCTGAATGGGAATATGCAGCTCGTGCTGGGACTACAACTTTATTCCACTTTGGAGACATTATTACTCCTGAGTTGGCAAACTATCAAGATTATAAAGATCCTAAATCTTCAAGAGAAGTTTTTCATAATCAAACTACTCCTGTTGATAACTTTAAGTTTCCAAATCTCTTAGGGCTATACGATATACACGGTAATGTTTGGGAATGGTGCATGGATCACTGGCATGATAGCTACAAGAAAGCGCCCAATGATGGTAAAGCATGGGTCAACAATAGAGACAACCAACTTCGTGTAATTAGAGGAGGTTCTTGGAATGATATTCCAGAAAGTTGCCGTTCAGCATCTCGCAAAAAAGCTCGAATTGATGAGAAAGGAAGTTACCTTGGCTTTCGAGTAGTTTGTTGTTAAATCAATGTTCGGTAGAAATCAAAGAAACTGAAATAATTTGATGTTTAATAATGTTTCATCTATCTAATATAAAAAAATGAACCTACCTAATCTTATCCCATTAATAATCGTTTTAATTATTGCTGGAATAATTTGGTTTATAACTAAGAAAAAAGAAGAGGAAAAAACCACACCTGTTCGTTCCCACAAAAGAACGATAACTGTCAAGGGACATTCTAGAAGCAAACCCAAACCCAAACCCAAGAGCAAAAATCGCCGTAGCAGTAAATGATGAAACAATTAAAATTGCATGACACTTTCTCTATCATTGCCCCCATTACTCATGCCTCCAACTCCGCTATAAACTTATCCAACGCTTTGGCTACTGCCTTTAACTTGTCAGACAGAACTTTTTTGAGGATGCGGTCGCGCACCTGCTGATAATCAATTTCAGTTCTGGGGGAAACTTCCGGTAAAGCGATCGCACTCCGCGCAATGTTGGAGGCGACTGTTTAAAATTCATGCCTTAATAGTCATTATCAGCCACACAAATTCCTTTACATTTAATACCGTTCGTAGCTGTGCGCTGACAATGAGAACATAGAACTTTTTCGTTTTCTGTTTCTTGATTTATCTTTATACTAGTGCTTGCAGTAAAAAAGTCTTTTTCAATAACCTGCCCTCTGGTAAACTTAATCTGTCCTCGCTTAGTTTTACTGTCAAGATGTTTTTTTTGAGAGCTGCGAGTGCTACTCACTACCCAACCTCTACAAGGGCTGTAAGCAATTGTTCCATAGCTATGTTTTTTATGTTGTAGGCGTTTGTACCAGGCACAAGAGACTCTTGGTAACGACAAATAAAACACATCTTCTCTTGAAGTGTTGCTACACCTATTAAAAGTGGTAGAGATTTTGGCCCCGTAGCCATCAAATAAAGTTCCTGTAGCTGTAATTTTCCAAACTGCTGTTTAATATTTAAATTCCCCAAATTAGTAATTGCAATATCCATTCCCCCTATATCTCTGGCATCTGAAGTTTCCTCACCTTTGTTAGAGTTACTAGATAATAAAGCTCTTGCTTTTAGTACATCGTCAAATAATTTTCCGTCTGCTACCACTTGATTGAGCTTATATTTAACTTCACGGGCTAAATCCCAAAAATCGGTTTTCTGGCTTAATCGATGAGCGGTGACTGGTCGAGTAATGTATTCTCCTAGATTTTCGCCAACATAAATTGTCAAATAGTTGCGGATATTTACTGGTGTATGACACCTAAGAATAATCTCGTTAGGAGATTTTATTTCAGCAGCGATCGCTAGAAGAAATGCAGCACATAAAGCACCGTGAACAGAAGTTTTCTCTTCTCGACAGCGAGCTAGAAGCTTGGTAGTTTCCGCAGAAGATAGCGTCCAATGAAACAGGCGAAGTGGAAATGTTTCTGAAGTATTTATTTTATGATTATTTTGATAAATGGCTGTTAATATAGACTCCGCTTCTATCGAATTATCTAAATCTTCCTCAACCAAATTTTTTGTAATATCAGGGATAATTTCATCAACAGGAGGTAAGTCTGGTAAAAGCTCACGAGGGTTGTCTGGTTCACCAATAAATTGCAAGATATCTCGGATAAGATAAGCTCCTGATAAACCATCACCAATGCAATGATGAAAAGTAATTATTAGGTTAGAAACATCAGGTGAGTGCAGCAACAATACGCGCAGCAAGGGTTCTTCGCTCCAACTCAAAGGATGACGTAATTCTTCTACCATCTCCCGACACCAATGTTCTTCTCCTTGTCGCTCAATTATTCGCAGTGGAATAGGCGGAACATTTTCTAAGGAAAATTGTGGCTGATTTTGATTGTTAGTGACTATTTTTACTTTTAACCGAGAATGCCTCAGTTGTAGCCAAGCCAGAGCTTCAGTTAATAAATCAATGGTAAATGACCCTTTAATGGTTGCCGACAAGGTAACATTTTCCGGGCTGTTCTTGTATGACAACCACATCAAATGTTCTGATGCTGTCAGAATGCGATTCATGGCAATTACAAGGATTTTAGTGTTATTTAAATAAATCTAGCCATTTTTGCAATATAACTCCAAATTCTTACTATCAAAACCTCGGCAATACTGTACCCGTGCCCGCGTCTTTCTTCGTGCGGACATAAGCCTTTGTTGTATCGGTTTTACTATGCCCCAACTGGTTTTGCACCTCAAAAACATTTTTATGCTCGACTGCTCTTGTAGCGTGAGAATGCCGTAGCCAATGGCAAGAGAATTTTAACTTTGCCACCTCGGAGATATCTTGAATTAGCTGTTTTATAGCTCTGTCGCTCAACGGCAAACCCCGCTTTTTCGGGTCAGGCGAGATATTTGGGAATACTGGCATCTTGTCACTAGCCATCCCCCGATACTTCTTAAAAACGAGCGAAGTCTGATGGTCTAACCCAATCTCGCGGTACTTGCCACCTTTGCCTCGGAACTTAATCGTATAGTATCCCCGGTTTCTATCCTCTGGTGTTGGGTCGGGATACCACTGGAAATTATGCCAATATAACCCCGGATAATCTTCTTTAGGTTGACCTGGTTCATCACCCGGAACTGTTACTCTGCCGAGTTCACCAACTCGCATACCGCTATAAAAAAGCAGACAAAAAACCAGCCAGTGCTTACCCCCCAACTGCTTAGCGGCATCAGCTAGCTTCTTCATCTCGAAATCTTCTAGATACCGCTGCGCCTTCGGTAAATTACTGAAATTATCGTAATTTATGGTACTTGCAATATTCCTTAAAAAATAACCGCAATTCTCAGCCGACCCGTAACTCCAGAGCGACCGCAACATCAGCACTTGGTTAGATTTAGTATAAGGGGAAACCTCACCCCAACTAGCAATAAATTCGAGTAACTTTGGTTGCTGTAGCAATCTTAAATCAGGTATGCCTTCTTTGCGTACCCAATTAAGCAATTTTTGACCAAATCGATAGTATTTTCGCTTGGTTTGCTCCCGGTTCTGCGACCCCGCCCAAGCTAAAATTAACTCTTCATCATCACCCACCGCAGGTGTACGGTAATAATATTGCCGAATTACCTCCTCTACCAAATCCGGCGTAACTTGAGCATTCGTGTTTTTAATTACACTTTCTTGTGGAGTAGTAGGCAGAATTTCGACCTGGGCGACCTCAATATTAGTAACATCCATCTGGTCTTTAGGGTTACGCGACCATAAACATCTAACTTCCTGGAAGTGCAGTTTCAGGAAGCTTTTATATTCTACGACAGCGCCGTGGATATACTGCCCGCTCTCTGCGTCAATAATTCCCAAAGCCTGCACAAAAGTAGCAAGCTCTCCTCCTGGGTGAAAGCCCAAAACACGGCGGACGATTCCCGAACTCTTTTGTGCTTGAATCACCAATCCCTGATATGTTGATAGCATTGCTATCTACTTGATATCGATAGCTGTTGCTATCAATTGTGATATCACTATGCCTGACGAGAACAAACCCAGCGAGATGATCCGTGTACCCACTCCCCTGATTCCAGCAGTTAGGGAGTTATCCCGGCTACACCGACAAGGACGAACAAGCGAGTTGCTTCACTCTTTGGATGAATTAATACTGGCGTTGGACAGTAACACTAGTAGCGCCAACTTTACGAATCAAACGCTATTAGCTATTTGCGAACGACTTGATAAGCTAGAGTCACAGAATTTCGGGGAATCTAATAGCAACGAAACACCCTCAACCAAGTATCTCGCCGATTTAGAACAAAAAGTTGAGGGGATGACAGCCCGAATGGCACAATTCGCCGAGGCGATTATTAAAATTCAAAATCATCTCAACAACCAACCGAGGCGGCCCAATAAATCGTACTACAACAATTCATCCTATCAAGGGCGTACTCCCCGTATTCAACCGCTAACGGAAGAAGGTTTAGCTAAAAGACTTGGTTTAGCGATAGAAACTATACGTAAGGAGCGAATTAATCTGCCACCACCGCTTTTTGTGGCATGGTGCAAGGGCAAGGATACATCGGGTATGGGGTGGGAATTTAACGAAAATACTCTTTTATATCATCCTGTGAGTTAGTTTACAGATGCGTGCAAGGATGCGTAGTTTACCGCCGCAGGCATCGCCTCATGTATTCATGTATGACACTTTTGGTTTGACTCGCTTGAAGCGTCAACACAAGCGCAAGAGTGCGAGCGCAAAAATTAGTTACCGCAGAGGTAAAAGTAATCAATTAAAAGTATGAAAATACCTTCAAAAAGGCTGATTATTAATCAAATCTGCACTTCAGGTCTATTCTTTACGGTACAAGACGAATCACTAAAAATGATGCAACTTAAGAGTAGTGCAAATATAGGAAATTATGGACGCTGTTAAACGCCTTGCTACTCTCAACCGCATCCGCCAACTCAGCCGCCTGATGGATACATCTATACGTATCCCTTTGACAGGTTTTCGCATTGGAATAGACCCAATTATCGGTTTGGTTCCTGGTGCTGGTGATTTAATCAGTACAGCGTTTTCAGCTTACATCATATTTTTAGCAACTCGGTTTGGCATCCCGCGTCAAGATTTAGCCAAAATGATTTTTAATGTTGGTTTAGAAACAGTAGTGGGTACTGTGCCTCTTGTGGGTGATTTATTTGATGCTTTTTATAAGTCTAATATTCGCAATTTGGCAATTTTAGAACAACATTTAACGTTAGTTGAACCAGAACTCAAAGAAGTGTCTGATGAACTTTACCAGAGTAACAAAAATTTACTAAACCGTATCATCCATCCAACCACATTCTGAACAATCCCAATGAACACGCGCTGACCAGTCACGGTCAAACTCATACCCGCACTGGGGACATTTGCCAGTAAACATCGGATGCCAGTCAATCAGTTCTAGCTGCTGCTCCCTACTCCAGCGCTCTTTGGGTTGCAGAATCAGTTCGCCGTTGTAGTAGCTTGCACCCTCTACTTCCCACTGCTCTTGGTTTGGGTCACTGCTGTAGGGGTTTTCATAAACTTCCCCAATCCCCAAAAAATCTACAAACTGCTTACCTTCTAATTGAGGGTCGGGGCGGAAGTCAAGGCAGGTGTCACTAGCTGGCCCGCCGGGGTGGACAGCACAGACAATCTGGTAATCGTGGGAGTAGAACTGGCAGCGATCGCAGTTGGGTAATTTCGGCATAGCACCAGTTTATCCAGTACAGGTAGCGATGCCTAGGTTGGGCTGTGACGCTCGAACGCGAGTAGCGTCTCCGACAGGAGAAGACTCGCTAACGCTACGCTATCGGTGACGCACTCCCAATTTTTCCTTTAAGAATATCGAAACTGCATTACTGACCGAGGAGTAATTTAGCCTAGGGAAGTGCCTATTGCTCTTGCCATTGTTGCTGCCAATAACGAAATAAAGCCAAAAAGTGACCAATAATTCAGATTTCCATTGGTCATGAACACAAAATCATTAGTAGGGGTTGCTACTGCATTCCCTGGTGATTCCAGCTTTGACTCGCTCATATTTGGCTGGCATCGGCTTTGTTGTGGACTTCGTTAGAAAGTTTGATGGTTGTAGATGAACATAGGAATAATCGAGTCTTACAAT
Organism: Nostoc sp. B(2019); assembly: GCF_010091925.1. Taxonomy (GTDB): domain Bacteria; phylum Cyanobacteriota; class Cyanobacteriia; order Cyanobacteriales; family Nostocaceae; genus Komarekiella. Next base: position 19,430 of record NZ_WVID01000040.1, read on the forward strand.
AGCGGATTTTTAGACGTTGTACCAGAGGGTGAAGACAGCGACTATTGGCAGATTGCAGCTGTACACATCAATGGCCAAGCCTACTGCCCTAGTCCTCGGCTTTATCGTTCAGAAAAAGTAGCATTGGCAAAAGCTGCACGAATTTATGATTGGCTAGCTGACCACGAAGAAGAAATTAGTAATGGGGCTTGCAACTGCTCTCAATTGAACCTCATCTTATGGCAGCAACCAAAAGTATCTTAGTTGACTAGGGCGTAGGTGCTTGCCTTGGGCAAATATTCTTAGTACTTTTGTTCTAATGCTTTAAAGTAAGCCATAGTCCCCGGCGATTAAGTGTGGGGATTTTACTTTGTTGATAGGATGCGAACACACTTCAAAGAATTAATATTAATCTCCAATATAAATCAAAAATTTCTAAAAAGGGTTACATTAATGATTTAAAATAATATAAATAGTGATATTTAACCGATTATTTACTAAAACTAAATAATAGTAAAAACCTTGATAATTATAATACGTCATCGTGCCACTCCAGAACAAATAGAACAGATGCTTGAGGAGCATAAGTTTTATATTAAACTGGCAGTTGACATCAAACGCCGTATCCTTGCTGGTGGCGGTGAAATGCACTACTTTTGTGAACAAGCTTTGCTTGAGGATGGAAGTTCTCAAAAAAATATCTGGGGAGCGGGCTTTATGCCTATTAGTCAGAAAATTAGCTATGATTCACTAATCAATATTCGTCCCAGTCAGAGTAATCGTTCAATGGAGATACTTGACGCTACCATTAGAGAACAAGTTGCCCAAATTATTACAGAGTTGTTAGGTAACGTATGACTGACTGGACTAAAAAACAAGAACGCTTCCTGCAATATAATATCCCCACTCGCTTGGGTCACTTAGCTACAAACTTAGCCCGAATTAAATCTTTTTGTGATGATGTAACGCCTCAAGATGTAGTAGCCAGTCTTTTAAAAGAGAGCCTGTATTTTATTGAGTGGACGGCTCCTAACATGGTGCAGATAGACATTGACCAAGCAGCAGAGTTAGTAGAGTTGGGACGGACTCTAACACGTTGGTTATTTAGTTGGGAAAAAATTAGGTCTGATGCTACAGCTTTAACCCAGGTTCAAGCTGAGGTTGGCTCGTGGTCGCAACGTGTTTTAGATATGTCGGGATTGTTGTCAGAATCAATTTCCAAAGCTTGTTAAAAGTTGAAATAGCTCTGCGATCGCCTTCCTTCCCAAGCAAAATTACAGCAGGCTCAACCCTCTTCGGTAATGATTGGAAGTCACAGAATGTAAACGCTATCTTAGAAGCTATTACTACTAAAACAGTTGAAAAATAATGCGCTAAACATTGCCACAGACATCGACTTGGCAGAATGCGATCGCTTCCTTTGCCAACTGGTCTATGCTTCTGTTGAGGTTTACCCGTAATATCTAATGCACTGTAAAGCTATATAACTATTTGTGCAAACAAATTTATAAACTATTACATAATTAATTAGCAAGTTCCTAATTAAGGAGTCTGCAATGGCCACTGATTATGTAATGTTTATTCATGGTGTAAGTACTAGAGTTACCTCAGTACCTCCTGAGTATGCAAAACCACTAATTAAACTGGTTGAACAGTCCTTTAATCTCCCATTTCAACCTATTCAACTTTATTGGGGAGATGTCATGGAAGACCCAGAAAAGAAACTCAGAGAGCAACTGCAATCACCAGAGTGGGATCAGGTTTGGATGAAAAGCTTTCGTGAAAACCAAATTATGCAGTTTGCAGGAGATGCAGTTCTCTATATCAGCCGCCATGTCGGCTACTTAGCTGTTCAGAAACTAGCCGCTCAAATTCGAGAAAAACTAGGCAATGCTAATTCTAATGACCGTCTGCACTTAGTAGGTCATAGTTTAGGAGGGTTTATTTTATTTGACTTATTTTTCTCTGCTAGGTGGGATGAAAATGTCCCTGGTCATGATGATGTTCAATTTATTCGCAATCGTATATTTGGTTTATCTCCAAATCCAAGCGATGGAATACGCTTGGTAAGTATGCACACTATGGGATCACCCATCGTTTTCTTTAACCTGATTAATATTGCTGGAACTGATATTCAAGGTGGCAGTACCCATAACATTACTCCACAGTTGCAGGATATGCTCAGGAATCTGGGGTTTGGTTCTAATGGGAGAAAATTACCTTGGCGCAATTATATCCATCCAGGAGATATCATTGCCTATCCTCTGGCAAAAGCCATGCCGTCTTTAGTCGGTGGGGATAACTACATTGACATTAAAGATTTGATTGTACGAGATGATGGATTCTCCACGTTCTTCTTACCCCTGAGTCAAACCATTTTAGCGGTTCTTTATGGCGGTAGCGCGCATCAAACTTACTGGAGCAGCAAAAAGGTTGCTAAAACGATAGCACAGACAATTCAGCAGGTTAGCTCCTAAATTGTGAGTGCGATCGCACCAAATAACTATATCTAGCTTTGACTAGGAGATAATCATCTAGTCGATAAGTTCTTGAAATACACTTGGAACCAAATCAGCTTGACCTATTCTCAAATCTCCAACTAAACCCAGCACTTAGAGCCGAGACACTGGTGATGAGCCATGAGGCACTGCTGGGGTGGAAGTCCCATATTTTTGACTATCAACAAAAAGTGAGACAGAGCAAGCCACCACAGCAGGTAACATTATTTGACCTTGCCCCAGCGCACTGCGACCCAGACAAGATTGACCCATTACAGTTGGAAGTGCGATCGCTCTCATTTTGGAGAGTGCCAGCAGACAGCTCCGGCGATGCGTGTCTGTACTTTGTTGTTGACTCTGCTGCTAACCTCATCCTGTATGTGGGCGAGACGTGCCGCTCTAACAAGCGGTGGAAAGGGTTACACGGGTGTAAAGATTACATCGCTAGCTATCAGGACTTACATTATCGGTATAAGTTGCAGACAGCAGTGAATATCGCGTTTTGGTGGGATACACCAACTGATAGAAAATCCCGGCAGGAATTAGAGCAGGCGTTAATTCAAAAGTGGAAGTCACCCTTTAATAAAGAAATGTGGGAGCGTTGGGGGCAACCGTTTGGGTAGACTTTTTTTGTTACCATAAAAGGCCTGTTAGAATGTCTGATAATTTACCTTTTCAAAATCCTGACCAACTACAGCAATGGCATCAGGGTATAAAAGATGCAAATCGCAATAATATTTTTTGTCACTGTCGTACTTGCAGTTATGAGTGGATGGATTCAACATTTGATGCTACTTGTATTAAATGCGGTAGCAAAGATGTAGAAAGTATTTCATCTTGGCAATTTCCAGATGATTAAATTAGAGCGTTCCTGATATGATACAAAGCAGCAAATTTATGCCAAAAATTCCAGTTCATCTATAAAAACAAATTCGCACTCAATTGGTGAGAGCCAAATATGACCAATTGTGTTATCGTACACTTCAGCTTCAACTGTAATCCCTGGTTCTAGATACTTATTACCTACAAAGTCAGAATTTCTAAAATAAAATTCTCCCCCCACTAACAGTTTAGCTAGCTTCAATCTTCCCTCATTTTTAGCTTGGTAGTATGCTTGGGAAAGTTCTTCATTGGTGAGATGATTCCGTACATAATTCATCACTGATTCCCATTTCTCTGGACTTAAAGTTTCTTTTAAACCTGAAGATAAGCTTGTTTTGTCTTGCTGTTTCTGTTCGACTTCTAATTTTATTTTGTTGATATAAAACTGCAAAGCTTCTTGAACACTAATTTGATGAGTTTTAGCAATTGTCAAGACATGAGCAATAATCTCTAGGTCTTTAATCGGGTCGGAGTCCATCTTTAGCAATCCTAATTGTTAGATACTACATCAGTTGATATTCATATATTTACAACAAGCCTGCTGCACATTAACGCCTAATATCAATAAATAAGTAAAAAGTGTATGGCGATCGCTCATCAATCAGTGCCACTATTTATCTACTACACTTCCAACTCTCGTAGCAGTGCCTCATTTATCCTTTGTGCTTCTTCGCCACTGGTTTCTACCACATCAAAGGCTTCTTTAACTGCTGCCTGCACTCTAGGCGGTAACGCTTCAAATTTATCGTTGTTGAGTATGGAAATGCGGCAACCAATGTAGGGCATAAAGTCAACGAATGGCTGCATTCCAGATTTAATCAAAAGTTTTGATAACAACGTAATGGGATGATAAGGTTTATCGTTGTCTGAAGTGCTGTTAATTTCGGATGCAAAGTAACCACACAACCAACTGAGGCTATCAATATCTTTTTCTAAAGCTGTTATTGTAGCATCTAACACCTGTTTGTTGAGCTTTACAGGCAGGTTGTCAAAAATTTGGTCTAATGCTTCTGGGTGTCGCTTGTGGCAGCAACGCACCGCAGATTCAACAAGTTTATCGATTTTTGTAGGTTGGCGTTGCCCAAATCCTTTGCCAGACATGGTAGTTGGTGTATTGAATACAGGGATTTTAGCAGGGTTTGGGGTTGTGAGGGGGAGCGATCGCTCCTACTGGCATATTTCCTCTAAGAACAATGAATAATAGGCGATCGCTTTGGCTGTTATCGCTGCTCTCAAAAATTGGTAGAGTTAGTAAGACTACCCAACGGCTTTGTTTGTATTGTAGGCAATGCCCATCTACAGAAAACGCTACGCAAACAATTGGAACGAAATAGCGCTGGCTATCAAAGAAGCAGCCCTTTGGCGCTGTCGGCACTGTGGGCAAGAGTGTTTGCGTCCTGGCGAAAAGCCAGAAGGACTGTCCCGCTCCCAATGGACAGTAATGACGCTCTCGGTACACCATGCTAATTTTACGCCTGAAGATAACCGGCTTGAAAACCTAATTCCGCTTTGCACCCCATGCCATATTTCACTGCATAGTCGGGCGCGAGGGCGGTCAAATACCTCACCTGGTCAGCTAGAATTACCACTTTACCAATGAATGAGGTTATCAACTTTAAAACAACACAGCCACAAAAGTTCTCTGGTTACATTCAACATTCATTCTTCTGTAATTTCCATTCCAAAACCCAAATCTACCGAGCGCGATAATGCCTGATGGTACAATAACATCAGCATGAAAGCGTGAATACAAAACTCCTCATTTCTCCTCAATCACTCACGTCTGTGTTAGCCCAAAAGGCATTAAATACTGTCATTATCGATACGCGAAGTCCAGAAGATTATGCTATTTCTCATATTCCTCAATCTATAAATATTAGAGATTTTTTCACCTATCTTTTAGAGAATTCTTACCCAGCAGGATTAAAGAAATTGCAAAACTATTTTGCAGAAATTATGAGCGGGGTAGGAATATCTGGTGCAGAATGGTTAATTGTTTATGAAGATGCTTTAAATAAAGGTTATGGCCAATCTTGTCGAGCAGCTTTCTTACTAAAGTATTTGGGTTGCGCTCAGGTATCTATCTTACACGGAGGATATAGAGCGTGGCTCAGAGCGGGATTACCTACTACCTCGGAAGTACCATTACGTGAAAGCAGCATATTTAGATTGCATCCCAAGGCTGACATAATGGTGACTACCGCCGAGATGTTGCAAGCAATTGATAATCCAACAATTATTAAATTAGATGTGCGCGATAGCGAAGAATGGCTTGGGTTGAGTTCTTCTCCCTACGCTGTTGATTTTTGTCCTCGCAAAGGTAGAATCCCTAACGCTGTATGGCTAGAATGGCATAGTCTGATGACATCTGATTCGGAAATCTCTATGTTCCGCTCAAAAGCGGAAATCCTAGAAATTTGTCAATCTGTAGGTATTACTGAAGACTCTATTGTGTACGTTTACTGTTTTAAAGGTTCTAGGGCGGCGAATACTCTGATTGCTCTGCAAGTGGCAGGAATTTATGCCAGAAATTATTTTGGCTCTTGGAATGAATGGTCTGGTGACTTCTCACTACCGATTGATAGCAGAGTAATGTGAAGAAGGCACTTATATTGCAACGAGCGTATAAGCTTGCTGATAGTTAGCGATGCCTAGGTTGGGCTGTGACGCTCGAACGCGAGTAGCGTGTCGCAGACAAGACTCGCTAACGCTTTGCTATCGGTGTCGCTCTTTGAGCTTTCCTCTAAGAAAAAGTTAAAGTTACATCGGCACGTTCAAAGGTTCTGGCAATTTGGCATAACTTGTCTGTGTTTTGCCGTTTAAATGAGATATCAACAGAACAGAACAACCACAAATCGCCAGTTGTTGACCCAACGCTGTAGAATAACTTCTCAGGCAACTTACAGCACTCGGTCATCGCTTCTCTACAACTGGCTAGTAATTTACTAGAAAACACATAGTAAATGTGCGATGGCGTACCCGCCCACCGTAGGCGATCGCTCTTGGGTTTTCCTCTAAGAATTGTGTGGGCGATCGCACTGACAATACTAAAAATTTGACTCTAGTCTTAACTAGTTCTTCTAAGGTTGCTTGGTAAAAAATTATCTATTTCCTCTCCCGTTTTCCTCTAAGAATTGTGCAGGTTAGGCGATCGCACCTCCAGTAGGAAAGTTATTTACAGTACTTATTGCGATAACTACTTGTTGCCATCTGCGTTGCCTCAAATTCTGTCCACTGCTTCATCGGTTGTAGCTCTGGAAAACTGGCAAACTGATTTAAAATCGAGTTATCTTCTGTAACTTGAGCGATAATTTGGGCGATGGCCTTGCAGCAACTTTGGGGCCACCGTACAATTTGCTCCTCACTGAAGCGAATTACAATCCAGCCTTTATTAGTGAAGAAATTATTGCGCTTGCTGTCTTTCCAAGCTCCAGCAAAGTGAGTTGGTGAGCCAGTGCGATAAACGTAAGGTTCATCTATCTCAATATCGATGTGAAGATTCAGCCCTTCTTCGATGTATGCAAAGTCTGGGGTGTATGGATGCTCAAAGTCAGGGATTTTGAGAGTTAGCCCTTTGTGAATCTTGCCAGGGAAATATCGGTTGAGATGATTACCAAATAGAGTTTCTGCTTGACCTCTTCTTGCCCCACTACCATTGCCATCATGAGGTACAGTTTGACTGAGTACTTCTAGTAGCAGTTTGTAGCGAAACTCAGCTACTCGTTCAGGACTTTGGGTGGCTTTTACTTCCTCATAATGCTGGCGCTTCTTTTTTTCGTAAATTTCTACCTTCTTGGGATAGGTTACTACCTCACGGTCATGCTTTTGCTTGCGCTGGGGATAGGTGGTGATTTGATGCCATGCATGACCTGCGATCGCTCCTGCTGCTGCCAAAAACAACAAGAACCCTGGCACTGTTCCACCTTGAGATACTATAGCGACACTAGGCACGGTGGCGACAGTTGCCTCAACAGCAATAACTGTTGTGTTCAGTTTTTGCGGTTCTACTCCTGGTTGCTGAGGTAGCGGTTCTGTAAATATGGGTTCCGGTGGCTTAGCTGATTTGACTCTCTGAATTTCCCCTGGAATCAGAATTATTGGGTATTGACTCATAAATTAGACCAAAAACAAATTCAGGAACTCAATCACAACATTTTCAGGTTGCTCAAAGCATTCTTTAGCTGCAAATCTAACTGTAGGAATACCTTCTCGCAACAGCACCCTATCTCGCACATAATCTCTAGTTGTTTGTAAAGATTCTTGATGGTGATTACCATCTACCTCCAATATCATGCACTTGCCCTTATAAAACACCAAAAAATCAACTTCAATGCGTCCTGTCAGCCAACCACTTACATCAGAGATAGGAGAACCTTGTCGTCCAATTCGACCCCGTGCATTAGCAAAGAATAAGACCTCTTTGTTATCCAGTTCTTCGGCAATTTTGATTTCGGCTTTGGAGCGAAAGTACATTCCCCCCCATTCATACAGAGGGTTTACATCAGTCTTAACTTCTTGTCCAGAGTCAGTGTCATTTTGTGGTGTATCTATTCCTGGTACAGCCAAGGCACTTTGGCGAGTGAACTGCTTTACTTGTTGTTGGTAATAACTATCAAAAAATAATCGCCACCAGTGCTGAGTACCATGTCCATCACGCTGGTTTGCATAAGCTAGGTGCAAATGTTCGTTAAACTCTAAATAGTATCCAGGTCTAGTTTTTGAATACAAATATCTGTTAATTTTTGTTCTTAAGTTTTTATCATTATTATTTTGTCTAGAAATTACAACTAGTAAATCTAATAGCTTACCTGTCTGCAATTCTAAGTAATACGGAAGTTTTCCCCCGACTGGGACAAGAGAATTACCCTTGACTTGATGCTCTATTCCCTGAACCATTTTTAGTTATCTTTAATGTCATGTTAAGCAAGTGATCGCATCCTTAACTTTTCCTCTAAGAATCTGGTTTAAACCACTGATAGCAAATTAACTTAATGTCTTTTTGCTGGATAATTTCTACTGGTCTTATATCTTGTTCATCTTCCAATTCCTCATATTGGTCAGTGTCAACAAAATATTCATCTAGTTCAGCCACAAGTAAGCTAATGTTTTTGTGGTTTTTAAACTTATCCCAGACGGCTTTAACATCTCGCTCATAACTCCGAGAATTAACTGTAGTGATAACTTTTAACACCCGTTCTTTGGCTTCTTCATCTGTTGGTTCCACTTGAAATAAGTCAGGCTGGGTTAGGGCATGATGAATGCTTTGTAATAGCTTAGACATTTGTGGTTTGATACCTTTGCCCGTCTGCTGTTTTTGGAAAGATGTAAACAGATTGCCTATGGCTCTTTCTAAAACAGGGAAAATGCGGTTATCAAACTGAACTGGTGGGAGGTCGTCAGGTTTGGGAAAGTCTGACTGTTGGCATTTAAGCCAATTGAAAATGGTACGTTTGTCACTTATTAGTTTGTTTTCGTCTAGCGAGATAGCGCCATCAATGCGTGGGTAAAAATGCCAGAAGTGTTTATCATTGGCACGGAAGGCTAGAAAGATGCCACCATCGGGAACATCACGGTGGGGAATGGGTTTATTCCAGGTGCTATGAATGCCAAAGGGAATATCATCAATTATTTCCTTACTGGCCTGTTGTAGAAACTCTAGTAAAGGTAATCTCATTTCATCTAGGGATACCAAATCTGCTGATTGTTCTAGTTCCTCTAAAATGGCTTGTTTTTGGGCATCAGTGTCAGCCATTTTTAGTCTGTACAGTTCTTCTAAGGATCTATCAGAAACAGTTTCACCCAGTACACTACTGTCTAACCCTACTTCCCGGTCAATGGTGGCAATGCGTTGTTGTAGTCTTTTGACTAACCCTAGTAAATCCTCAAGTCCCTGTTCTGGGAAACAGTTGTAGATAAATAGCTCGTCATAATCAGTGCCTAAGCGGTCAATCCGTCCTGCCCTTTGAATCATGCGTACTGGGTTCCAGTGCAGGTCATAATTAACTAACACCCCGGCATCTTGCAGGTTTTGACCTTCTGATAAAACATCGGTACAGATGAGAATATCAATAGGATTTTCTTGTAATAGGGTTAGTTCTTCATCACTTTGAGCGTTAGCTTTGGGGGCAAACTGCTTAACTTTCTCTTCCCGTTGTTTGCTGGGGGTTGCACCAGTCAATAACTCAATCACCGGCACTTGACCGTTGACTTGCATTTGGGATAGCCAATCTGTATCTATAATCAGTTGTTTGTATAAATAATTAGCCGTGTCTTTGAAGTAGCTAAATACTAAAATCTTTTGACCTTGCAGTTGAGTTGTCAGCAGGTGTTTGAATGCTGCTAACTTGCAGTCATAGTCTGTGTTAGCTGCGGCTGAGGATTCAATTTTGTCTAAAGTGATAATAATGTTGTTTAAGATTTTCAGGTCAGCTTCAATCTGCTGTTGCAGTTGGTTGAGGTTATAGTCTTTAGATTCAACTTCATCTAGTGACTCAATAATGGTATTAACTGAGTTACTTTCCTCTTCATCTGTTTCAACAGCTAATACCAACTTGCGAAAATTTTTACTATCTAACAACTTTCCTTGTTGGGTAAGAATTTCATAAAAATTAGTCTGGAAGTCTCGCTGGTTACGAATGCTATTTTTAAAAGCCAGCAGTGAACTTTCAAATCGTTTAAAATAAAGGGCTTTTTGTAGGGCAACTAGGGCATCATTGCGCTTAACTTCTTTTTCCTCTTCTTTATCCTTGCGCTTTTTAAAAGCCTTAATGTTATAAGCAGGTAGGTTAAGCTTGTCAATCTGAGTAGCTATCCCCGTATACAGTCCAGCAAAGCTATCTTCAAAGTTATAGGTAAACTGTTCTAACTGACGTTTAGGAAAGTGAATTAATTTCCCATTAATGCGAATTTCTTCACCTGCTTGTTGCCTTCTAATCACATCCTGGCGGCTCCTCCTCACCATTGTTTGCATGAGAAGTTCTGTAATTTCTACCCCACCTTTAGCTAGAGCTTTAAAATAAGTTTTTAGATTAGAAATACCCCATTCTCGGTAATAGGTTTCACCGCCACGAGTTAACAACAAGATTTGATGGTAAAGGTCAAATATGCTGTTGTTGATGGGGGTAGCAGTCAGTAACACTACCCGTTTATTGCGCTTACCACTACTGACTAGCTTCAATAAATTACGGTAGCGATTTGTGGCACTGTTGCGGAAGTTATGAGACTCATCCACTACCACAATGTCGTAACGGGCATAATTATGTAAGTTAAAGTTTTGGCGGCTGATTTCTTCATGGGAAATTACATCAGCTTTAATACCAAATTCATCTAGTTTTTTATCCCACACTAATCTTTTGAGTTGAGCCGGACAAACCACCAAGGCACGGGGGACAAATCTCGGTTTCTTAAGTTTAATTAGGTAATAGTCCAGCAGCCGCAAACCAATAAAGGTTTTCCCCAAACCAACAGCATCAGCAATAACACAGCCATCATGTCTTTCTATGAGTCTGACTGCTCTTTCAAACCCCTCTTGTTGGAAACTGGCCAGTTCTAATGAGGTGCGATCGCTCTCGCCAATGATGGTATCTTCTTTGAATAGTTCGTATAGGGCTTTGAGAAATATTTGGTAGGGGGTGTAAGCTTTACTGCCAAACTTGGAGGCGTTGAGGGCGTCAATTAACTTGGTTTTGTAATCAACATCAACACTCTCGTGATTCCAAAACTCTGTAAACCAGTTATGGCGTAAGTCTTGGGCAATGGCTCTTTGCTTGTTGACTATGTTTAGTTCTCGGTTGGTGTCAATCCCCGCCGGGGTGAAGTTACTAGAGCCAACAATACTATAGTCATCAAATATATAAGCTTTGGCGTGTAAAAATTCACCGTTAGTTGCCCCATACAGTCTGACCAAGATGTGGTCTTGTTGCAGATATGCAATCATCCGGTCAATCTGCTGTTTATAGCCTGCCTTAAAGTCCTCCTCCTCTAGTTCTTGCTGAATGTCGCGGCGGAAGTAGCGGATTAGGTCGATGTGATCGCTCTCTGCTGGTCGAATAGTTGGGTCGCGTCCAATCAGCAGCCGCAGACTTGTTAGCTGGTTCATAGCAGCTTCTAACCGTACCCATGCCTCGATGCGGAAAAAGCCGGTGGCGATATCGAGGATAATCTGGTTTTCATCCTCAATTAAGGTTTTGAGGATGGTTTCTAGTTTGTAGCGGGAGTTGTCTATGTAGTCTGGTAGAGGCATTTATTCTAGTATTTATTCCTACTCATTTTCTTGTGAAGATTCACGGTTTGAAACTATAGGCAAATAACATAAATGTAGTGTAAGCCACCATAAATAAACGACTAGTGGTGTATAAAAACCATTGAGGCTAATTAAGCCATGAGCCATTAAATTTCTTAAATTAGAGCCAAATCCTTTGCGGTTTAATAAACCTATTAAATCAAAAGCAATATCTTCTCCAAAAATTGCTTGTAAATCTGCTTCATGCTTATCAAATAGTACGCTCATTATGTATTCATCTTGTATGCCTTTGTCGAGCCAAGATGTAATATTTCCTCTGCGTTTGACAAGGCAACGGAGAGAATGTTCTATTTGAGGAATTAAAAGATGTGCTGCAATTAAAAAATCACCAGTTAAACCAGCATGAAGTCCTCTAGCATATATCTCTTCGCGTCCTCTGGGAACAAAAGGATTATTAGTAACAATTTCATAAAAATCACTAATTTTAATATAATGTTCTAAATTAATTTGATATCTAGCTGGCTCAATAACAGCTTGAACCTGAATCTGTTGATACCTAATAGCAGTTGTATACATTTCGTCTTCTAAAGATGGGTTCTGTCCTATTATCTTGCCTGTTTCATTGATATAGACCGGAGGAAAAATGCTTCTAGATATACTTGTAGTGATTATTTCTTGAGTTTGTTGTTTAATTTGAGATACGCTAGGGGATTTAAATAAAAATGCTAAAGTAAAAAGGGCTTCATGTAACTCTTTACCCTTAACTTGTTGCATAACTTGTCCAGCAATATCACTAATATCTATCTGCTGAGAAAAAGATTGTAGTTCTGTAGTAGATTTTTGTTGATAGTCTAGTAAAGTTGTATGTATTTGTTGTATACGAGTTTGATTACCTCCGATATTTGTTAATGCCTCAATAGCCTTGATTAAGAAATGAGATGCGGCTAGACAGCTTGGAGATGTTTGGTTGATTTTATCTTCTGCTTCTTTTACATAAGTTTCGGCATAAGATAAAGATGCAGAGCGTTCTTGGTTAGCATTTTGGTTTTTCCGATGCCAGCCAATGGCTATTTCCCAATAGTTTCTTGCTTTATGCCAGTTATGCTCTGTTTCGGCTCGACGTGCTGCCTTTTCTGAAATAGAGGCATATTTTAATGGATCTCCTTTTTTGAATTCCTGTAGGAGTTCCATCAATTTTGCAGATAGAAAAGAAAGGTCTTCTCCGTTATACTTGTCCAATACACTTTCGATATAAGTAATAACTTTATCCTTGTGAGTCTTCTGATTAGCTTGATAAGCTAAACGAATTGCCCGTTCAATTCTCTCTACTGATAATGTCCAACGCTCTGGGTTATCTAATAATTTAGCAGCTTCTAAATAAGAATCAATTGCAATTTGTGCCATGCGATAGTCACGGTTACGTATCCAAATAATATCTGCTATTCTCCCTTGAAGTTCGTAATCAAATATTTCTGACACCCACTCTTTCAAAACTGCTAAATATTCATTACTAATATCACTAATAAAATCCATGTAATAGAAAGGCTGTTCAGTAGACTCGGATTTTAAGGTGGGAGATGTAATTCCTGATAGTACCGCTAAAGTAACTTGGAGTTGAGTATTACCCTGTTGTTCAGCTTCTTGGGATTTAAGCCAAAATAAACGTGAATAGTGATTGCAAGTTCTTTCTTCTGAATTGTTAACAACTTCTTCCCAGTTACAGTTAATAAAATTATCTTTTGATAAAGGAATATTTGGAAATGATGAATCCATAATTTTTACTCTCCTTTAATAATCTTCATTTCTTCAGCAGTCAGCCCATACAGATAAGCTACCCTATCATCTATCTCTGCTTCCCACTCCTCTACACCCTGACCTTTAGCATCAAGGCATTTTTGAACTAGGGCAGAGATGGCTAGGCGGTTTGCTTCAAGGATGGTGGGGATAGGTATTTGCTCAACATATATGGATTTAAATCTCATAAAATCACCACGAACTCTAGGACTAATTTGAGAAAAAAAGAAATTAGCTATTGTAGAGTTTAAAATTCCCAATAATTCTAGTGTTCCATTAGGAACTATAGAAAGAGTACAATCTGTAAATAAATTTTCAGTATCCCATACAAAATTACACTTTTTTGAAATATCTGGATAAATTATTTTATCTTTTTCAAATTCTTTAAAGTAAGTAATAGCATAAGGAATTTGGAACCAATCATCTCCATCTCTAACTACATTTAACCTTTTCTCTAATCCCTCTTTAAATTTTATTAAATGTTTTTTGATTGCCGGATAAGATTCAATATTAGTTCCTTTTCTAGTAAAAATTAGATAAATATCGTCATAATTTATTTTCCAATAAGTCACATTTCTGCCTCGTAAAAAAGGCTTAATTAGCGTAGAGCTTTTCAAATCTTCCTCAATTAGCTCATCGCGCTTTTTTCGATCAATTATGAAAGCTTCATTTAAGCCAGTGACTATGCCTCGATAAATTCTACTTTTTATAAAATCACGTAGAGGAGTACCATTGGCTCTTACTTGCTCGAGAATTTTGAGAGTCATAGTAGACTCTAACCGCCACCCATCAGCCCCTAATTCCTTCTGAGGCATATAAAAACTTTGGTTCTTATATACCGAGTTAAACTCATCAACAGATTTGCCAACTTCCCAATTCAACACACGGGCTTGATGATTATCTGGCTTACTCTTGCTAACCAAAATAATGCTCGGATATGCGATCGCTTCAAATACTGGTGCATCACCAAAATCAATCAACACCTGAACTTGTGACTTTTCCCCCAAGAATTGACGTAGTTTTTCACCATAGCCTGCACGGAAGTATTTGTTAGACGTGATGTAAGACAAATGCCCTCCAGACTTGAGCAGCCTAAACCCACGCTCATAAAAGTAAACAAAGAGGTCAGACACCCCGGTGTAACATTCATATTCTTGCTGAAGGGCTGGCTTGAGTTCTTTAATCTGCTCTTGTCTCACATAAGGCGGATTCCCAATTACAATGTCAAACCCACCCTGCTGTTGAAACACCTCATTAAAGTGCAGATGCCATTGGAAGAAATTAAGCGATCGCATCCCCTTTTCCACCTCAGCCGCAAACTTACCCAACTCAGCCAACTTATCAGCAATCTGTTGACGTTCCTTTTCCTGAGCCTTGCTGACTTTGCCCTTCATCAGCTTAATTTTGTTTTCTAATTCCCTCTGCTTCCCTAACCCAAAGGAACGACGGTCTGCGATCGCAACTCGAAACACATTCTTCTCAGCTTCTAAAATTTTTCCTCTAAGAATCTTGCGCTCCTGGGCATGAGACTCAAAGTACTGGTGTTGCAAGTCTATTAAAGGTTGAATAGCTGATTGTATAGGGGTGACATTCAGCATTGTCTGTTGGTCTTTGGTGGGGTCAGGAATTAACTGCTCACCTTGAATAGTAGAAATTAGTGAATCCCCACACATCAACTTGTAATCAAGGTTAGGCAGTGGTTCCACATCATCAATATCAGGAATGTCTACCACCAGCGATAACCACATCCGCAGCTTAGCGATTTCAACCGCTTCGGGCTTAATGTCCACACCATAGAGATTATTAGCAATAATGTCCCGCTTCCATTGACTGATAGTGAGACTACCCCGCTCTACAGTCATGCCCTCCCGATGAGCGATCGCTTGTTTGACTGACAAAATTACCTGCATCATCCCCATTGGGAATGCACCAGAACCCACAGCCGGGTCACAAATCTTCACAGAGTCTAGAGCTTTTTTTAACTGTTTCGCCTGCTCTTTAGTCAACAGTTGGTTAATATCCTGTCCTGGTAGTTCAGAGTCATATTCTGTCAGCTTTCTGACTGCTTCCAAGTCCATGCCGCTCTGCAAAGCTAGATAGCGACTCAGAGATTCTACACACATGAACTGGACAATACCTCTGGGAGTGTAGAAAGTGCCGCTTTGCCCCCGTTCCTCAGATGCCAGCATATTCTCGAACACTTTACCCAGCATCTCAGGGTCAACTGCTGCATCTTCATCACCCTGAACGTTTTCTGAGACGGTGAAGTTATAGCTGTTAAAGAACCTAAGAATACCTTTGTCGCCACTGGGGTCAAAAAGGGAATTAGGCAATTCGATTTGAAGGGGTGTTTCCACGCCAGCAGTATCAATTACACCTGTCCCATAATCCCGGTCAAACAGTCCACCATTGAGATAAGGAATCTTACCCCAAGGGGAATCCATATTTGGGCGCTGTTTGTTGAGCATTTCAAAAAACAACGGCTCTAGCACCTGGGTATAGAAATCTGTATCTTCTAGTTCAGAACGTAGCTTGTTGTACTGGTTTTTAAGAAAATTGCGATCGCCTCCCAAAAACTCCTTTTTCTGCAAAAAGTAGAGGAACATGATTCGTCCCAAGAGCCGTTGAGAAAACTGGTGCAGCCGATTGGGGTCATTAAAGTAGGAATGCTGGTTGTTAGCTTTGATAACCTGTTGCAACTCCTCAAAGATTTCTCGATAACCCCGATAGAACTCTTTAGTCAGCTTTTCTACATCAAAGGCTTCACACTGCACTTTATACAGTTCTTGAGGAGAAAGATTACGAGCAGCGATCGCATCTAGGCGGTCACGGTCGTAGTTGGTAGGATTAGCTCTGTCAATCAGTAACTTGCGGATGCTAACTTTTAAATTCAGGTCAGCATCAAAGGTTTTGCGGGGATTGACCAACATCAACTGGTCATAGTTTTTTGTACCCAACAGCAGAAAATTAGAGGGTCGTCTACAAAGACTTTGAGCTAGCGATCGCATCCGGTTACTAGCAACACTGGGAGATTGCCACTCGTTTTCTTGAAGCTGAAACAGCAAAACTTGCAGCGACTCACTACCTTTTTGATGATCGGCAATCATGTATGCGTTCCAAATGGCTTCTGCACTCCGAGCAGGTAGCTCCAAGTCATCAATAGCTAATTGTTGAGCAGAAGCGTTGTAGCCAATTTTTTGAAATAAAGATGCTACGTTCTCTGGAGTATCTATGTGCCTTACATCATCTAGTTGGAGTAGTCGCCCCTTCATTGCAGTATTTTCCTTGACTAAAAAGTTACTTCTCCCAAACCCTTGCTGTGTATCGACCGTAATTAATCTGAAGAAAGCAGCTTAAATCTGCGATGGGCAAAACCCATCGCCCACATCAAAACTGAGCAAACAACTAATTCGGCAAATACTTCGCCAGTAAATCCTGACCTTGAGCGCCCATCTCTTCCAACATCCCCTCAATCTTCCCCATCGCTAGCGGTGACGGTTTAGAGCGCCCATTTTCCCAACGGTTAATCGTGGTGTAAGTAACGCCTAGAGTGGCTGCAAATTGTTCTTGCGTTAGCCCAGCCAAAAGCCGCAAATCACGAATGATCTGCCCCACCTCTGGCTGGTTGATAGCCAAGGGTTTTTTGATAGTCATTTAACTTCTAAACTTGATTCAATAACTTAAGTAGCTGGTGCTATATTATTTGCTACATATTATCCATGCTAAAGCCGATTGCCTAACCGTATATACACGTAAATCATTTTTGGCTTTAACAAGGGCAATTTTTTAAGTGATGTCGAACTGAAATTCTTAGAGGAAAACTAGGGGAGTGCTGGGGGCGATCGCAATCTCTCAAATACCATTAGGCCAACGCCAATTATCATAAGCTTGCAGCTTAGAGCCTATCTCTTCATAGGCAGAAGGACTTAAAACACAGTTGTTATAAGGATGTCTAACAATTGAACCAGGTGATGAGAATTGATTGGGCTGGAATGGATTAAAATTTTCTATACTAACAATTTGCTCATAGTCTTTAATAATTGTTTTCAGTAACGATAAGCAGATTACATTAGCTCCTGTTTTTTCTATGAAAATACGAGCAGCTTCTAAGGAATAACCTTGTGTGCAAAAATCGTCAATAAGTAAAACTGTCTTACCCTTTTTCAAAGGAGGATTTGTATAAATCTTATTATCCCCGTAAGAAGGTAGTTTATTAATATAAATAGTATTCAACTGATTCAGATGATCAATTATTTCACCCGAACTTCTCGCATAAGCTGATTTTCTCGAAGTAGTATGTCGAATAATTAAGTTTTTGAAATATTTTTTTCTAAAGCATTTAGCAAAAGCTACTAAAGTTTCTTCCATCACAGTAGGTGTAGAACCCTTTTGATGACCAGGATAAGGAGCAATATAGTCTATTCGTTCATGCAACCCCGAAAAATATACAGCAGATAGTAAATACTTGATCCAAAAATCAGGATGCCCTCTACCAAATTTTGCAGCTTCTCGTGCATCAGAAGAATAGATAGAATATTTCTCTTCACGAGTACCATAGATTCCTAGAGCGTAGTATTCTAAGTTCTGATAATTAATATTAAAATTCCAAAAGTGTTTACGTAAACAGAATATATCAATAAATCTAGCAACATCTTTAGGCGATAAGAATTCAAAACCATAACTATTAATTTGTGTATACCATGTTGCATTTAAAAATAGAAGACCACCATTAACAGCAGTCTTCATATCTACATCTGTATTACCCAAATAAACAGTTTCATTCTTCTTCCACCTCATGACATTTAAGACGTAATTAATAGAATCTTTTGAAGGTTTATGAGGCGTACTATCAATATTTGCAATAAACCACTTAAAATCTTCCCATTTATTTGTGAATAAATCTTTTAGTCTTTGACCATTGATAGACCAATCACGATTGGCTAACACAACTGGTTGAATACCATTTTGATATAGGAAATTAATTAGGCGACCCGTTTCATTCAAAATAGATGGGTCAATTTGTGCATTATCTTCCTTGCCAGTCGCCAAGATATTGTCAATTCCTAAAATAATTCCTTTCAATATTTGAACCATATTTATTGAGTTTAGTCATTAGTTGAAGTCAAAGAGGGATAATTGCTGAGGGTGATTATCAACCTGTTGTTTATTCTTAAACTCTGGAGTTTCATTTTTAGCTTGCTGACCATTTACACTACTCTGCAATTCTTCTTCCGCTTCTTGGGAGTGGGCTGCAAAACTATTATTTTTAGTTAAAGATTCATTGAGAGCAGTTATAAATTTTAGTTCTTCACCTGGAATGGTAAAAATATCCGCACCTAACTTTTCAGCAAACAATAATTCACTGTGATCATTAGACCAATCAGGTAATTTAAGGCACACTATTCGCTTCTGAGCTTTGTGTGCAAATTTAACAGTGTGTGATGTTCCGCCTTTTTCTTTCCACTCCACTGGTATAATAACGTTACTCAAGCCAGCTTGCAACCGATTACGATGCACAAAGTTTTCAGCACTATAGCTTTGGTTTGGTAAATACTCTGAGACTATTGCACCGCCATTCTCGCAAATTTCCTGGCGCAATTTTTCAGAACCAGCAGGATAGTTTTGAAGTATACCAGTTCCAATAAATGCAATTGTAGGAACTTTAGCTCTAATAGATTTTTTGTGAATTATTTGGTCAATACCCAGTGCTAATCCGCTGACTGTAACCGCATTAAAGTACTGAAGACAGGCTCCAACGTAATTAGCAAGAAATAACCCATCTTCCGAAGGCTTTCTTGTACCTACAATAGCTAAAGCTGGTTGATGCAAGATAGAAATATCACCTTGAACAAACAACCATTTTGGAGGGTCGGATATTTCGCGCAGAGATTGAGGAAAATTATCTTGCCCAAAGTGAATAACTTGTATTCTTTCAGCTTCAAGTTGGCGATAGAGTTTGACAGCTTTGCTCCATGTTTCTTCTCGAAATTTTACCCAGTCTTCACCTATCTGGCTGGTAATCTGATTGATATTTTTACACTTAGCCTGCACGAGATAAGTAATGAATTCAGTACTTGATTCGGCTTGAAGTACTTGCTTGAAGCCTAAACCTGCTAGCGCAATGTTTCTGATAGTCCAATATCCTACGCTATGCAGCAATGACAAAGTAAGTAGAGATACTGTCTCACTTACCCAAAAGTCTATCTTGCCATTGCCGTTCGTCATAAAAGAATAATCAGAATAGTCAACCTTTAAACTGCCAGCTTAAGCCTAGATATTTTAGCGCTTACCCTAAATCGTTGCACTATTTTTTCTAAAAGTGCAGTTAAGATTTACTATGCGATCGCCCCTACAGCTGCTCCATCTTCACCCCTGCCACTTCCATCATCACCGTAGTAATCGGCACAAGCCGCCCTACAGTCGTGTAGTGACTGTCTCTTACTGGCGTTGTAGTCGAACGCTCCCGAAACCGCTTCATGGTAATCAAAAACCACTCCCGCGTTTTTGGCATCGGTAGCCTGTACAGCTGGCGAGTGTTGACAAAGTAATAAAATAGCCAGTTTGCCTCCGTGTACATGAAGCAGCCGGGGGTTCCCTTCTCTAAATTACTGTGAGTTTCAAAGAACAAGTTACGAGTTTTATTCCACCTGTCACCCTTCACTTCAATCAAAATTTCACCCGTCTGCGTTGTCCAGATGAGGTCAATATCTCTGCGTTGATAGTCTGGGTCATTTTCAACGTTGGTGACGCTCCTTGTTTCTGGTTTTGCCCACAACCACGCCTCAATATCAGCAGCAGCAAGTTTTGCTACCTGCACCGCGTCATCCATGCTGTAGGCGTAGGTCATAGTTCTAGCTCCACCATTAAAATTACTAGTACAATTGTATTACTATTTGCTTTGAAGATTTTTTCTCTTTAGTACCTATTTTACTAGTACAGAAGATAGATACATTTTTGAAAAGTTGAAGCACACTTGTAGGAGCAACTTTAACTATATATTTTTTAGAGATTCAAACAGATATTGGAGCTCTGTACAAGATAGGAGTAACCCAAAGACCCGTTATCAAGCGAGTAGCAGAAGTAGAAATAGATTTACTTGCACACTACCAAACTGTTGCAATTAAGGTATTATGAAGTTGGCAACATCGGGGGAATATTGAACTGTATTTTAAACACCATTATCGAGATTTTAATTATCCCATTGGGTTTTTAACTGAGTACTATAAATTTGACATTAAAAATGTTGAAATCGTTCTGAGTGACTTGCAACAAATGAAACCTAAAGTACTTTCTCAAGTTGAAATGGATATTCTTGAAGACAAGCCTAACTTAATTCAAATTGCCGTGTAACGTTTATCTAATACCTAAGCAAAGATGCTTTTTATATTGCTATCCCTCCAAATACTCTGCCACTGCTGCTAAATCTTCCATTGCCCGATTCAGGCGATTTAGCAAAGCTTCGGCTACTTCCGGTTGGGCGCTGACAGT
Organism: Nostoc sp. B(2019); assembly: GCF_010091925.1. Lineage (GTDB taxonomy): Bacteria > Cyanobacteriota > Cyanobacteriia > Cyanobacteriales > Nostocaceae > Komarekiella. Next base: position 40,313 of record NZ_WVID01000040.1, read on the forward strand.
TTCTAGTTTTTCTTTGAGATGACGGTCTAGAGCTTCTATCCATAATGACAATTCTGTGTAACGAATTGCTGCCAGTAGCCCCATATTTCTTAACGCAGCCAAATGAAAGCCAAGTTGGTTTTGTCCGCCGTAGCCCAGATATCCGTCCCACAGTTCCAACTTTTCTGGGGTAAATTCTACATATTGGTCAAAGGTAATTCCCGCCGGCTCTAGCTGGGGTTGTGGCAGTGGAGGTTGAGAGTTAGTCATAGTAATATTTGCAGTAAGTGTATCATCCTTGCTTACTACTCTAAATCTAAGAGCGCATCTACATTGGGGTACAAGTGGTGCGATGGCGTACCCGCCCGTTCATGCGCGATCGCCCCTTCATCCTCTAAGAAAAAGCTTGAAATAGTTCTGTTATCTTTGCTTTGAGTGCAGCGATCGCCTCTTCTAAAGTTTCACAACGCTCTGTATCTACTAGATGGGCATCCCCTACATCAGCACTTGACCACAAATAGCTGTGTTGACCTATCGTTAAACATCCTTGCCATTTATCTTCATAAGTATCGAGTGTAATAAAAAACCGCCGTGGCATTAGTTCTTCGGGGTTAATAACAAACTGTCCCCAAATGGAGAAGCCAAAATACTCCGCATTTTTTTCATTGTTGTATTCCCAGTCAGTTAAGTTAGGAAAAGCAGCTTTAACTTGCTCTAAAACTTGTTGGATTTCAGATTCGGTTAGTATCATCTCATCCTCTTTGAATTTATTTCTTAGCCTCTCTTGAAAAGTTCAGAGACGCTCGCGGACTCGCTAACGCCGGAAATCGGCGCTCCGACTTTTCGCTTCGCTCTTTTAATAAAACCGATTATTTCTTCTAAACTAGCTCCTTCTCTCTGCATTGACTGAATCATAGGAATTAGCCCCACTGGCACAGAGCCAATACTGCGGCCTTTCCACTCGCCGTCAATCTTTTCTTCCCAGTTAAAGCCCCAGCGCCAATGAGTAGGATTATCAGGCTTTCTGTCACCAATTACACGCGGGTAGCTGGCTATGGTTCCGTTTTTCAGCTTCTTATTTTCCAGGTATTTGTACAAGCATCCTTTGCGCTGTCTGCCTTTTGGCTTTTGCACAGCTTGTTTGTGGCATTCAGTTTCCTCTAAGAATTTTTCGGGTATTACCTCATACCATCCTTGCTTGAGAGTAAGGTGCTTTTTCTCCGGCGTTGCTGAACCAAAATATGAATCAAGTGATGCCTGCGGCGGGCGTAGCCATCGCCTCAAGCTTGCGGGCGTGTAGCGCCCGCAGCGCCATTGAGCCATACTTAAGATAATGTATTACTAACCGAATTGAATACTTAAGCATTTCTTCGGTTTTAGAGTAACAAAAAGTTTTCCGATGTAGTCGAGCTAGATAATGCCTTAAACGGCTATTTTCCCCTTCAACTCTTGTCATATACGTCTTACTAACGATGTGGTCTTCATTGCTAATAAAGCAAGAATAAACAGGATAACCATCTGTTACGTAGAAATAAGATTGCCAACACCTTATCACTATCCACAAATGTTTAAAAGTTTCTGAACTTCTATCACCCAAAAACCAAGCTATAATCCCCGAAAGGCTATGATTTACTGCTGTCCACAACCAAATTTTATTTTTTTTGGCCCAACAAATGTTTCGAGTTCATTAACTTCTGTAACTTATGGTATTTCACTTCTATAAGGTGTATCTGGTAAAGTACTACCCAATTGCCTCACCCAATTTATAACAGTAGTATGATGTACTTTTTTAACTCTTTCTATTGCGCGGAAACCAGAACTATTAACATACATTTCTAGGCACTCGCGCTTGATATCCTCCGTATATCCTTTCTGGTCATAAAACTCAATGAACTGACGTTTGCATTTGACACAAATGTAATTTTGTTTACCACGCTGCCGCCCATTCTTCCGAATGTGAGTTGATGCACACTTTGGACATTTCATAGTGATCGCCCTAATTCATATTTCTATTCTGCAACGCCCCGGTTAGAGGAAAATAACTTACAGCAAGTTTCTCTTCACTCCTTTATGTCTGTTGGGTGTCAAGTGGGGTTTAGGCTTTGGTCTTGGGGTGCTATTTTTTGGTTGCTGTTGGGTTGGTTTGGATGGGCGCTGTGTAGATTTTATCTTTTACTCACTATAATAGTTCTCTCTTATCAAGAGATATGTCGTATTTTAAGATTCGACATCAAAGGATGACAAATTGAACTGCATAATGTACATTTTTCAAAGCTCAATGTCGGATTTTGAAATACGACACGGAAAAATCAATATGAAGCAGATAGTTCTCTCACTTATAGCTAATGCAGGAGGTGTAGGTAAAACTACACTCAGTGTACACATTGCATATGAAATGGGTCGGCGTGGCTTGTCTGTAGCAGTACTTGATCTAGATCCACAACGCTCTTTAGATGTATTTTGTGGGTTGCCACCTGCTGAAGTATCAAATACTCTAGTCAAAGTGTTATCCAAAGATTTTAAGGGTGATTGGAAATTAGTTTCGGTTTGGGAAGAATCAAAAATTCAAGTTTGCCAAGGACATCCATTAATGGCTGAGATCGCTAATGAATTAGTGATTAGGAAACGGGGAGAGTACGCACTTAGCGATCGCTTAAAAAACCACCCATTACCTCATAACTTGGTGATCTTAGACTGTCCAGCTACATTGGGAATGCTTAACGTTAATGCTTTAGCTGCCTCAACCCATGTACTAGTACCAGTGCAATTGGAAATGAAAGCCATTTCTGGTTCAGCAGAATTGGTGGAATGGTGCATTTCAACAGGTGATGAGTTACAGTTAGAACCTCGTCCACCAATTTTGGGATTTGTACCAAGTATGTATGATGATACGGTGGCAATGCACAGGCAATATTTAGAGCAATTACCGGAGATCGCCAAGCATTTACATTTGAAGCTTTACCCCAAAATTCGTAACTCAAATGAATTCAAAAATGCTAGTGCCCACGGCTTACCTTTACAAAAATACCGACCCAAACATCCTGCTTGTAAGGATTTTAAGCAAATTACGGATGATTTAGTCGCTTTGATTAAGGAGAAAAAATAATCATGGCTTTGCCTAAAATTGCTAGTAAATTTAGCAGCGCAATTCAAAAAACTGAGCAAGAACAAAAAATTACTGAACTTCAAGTAGAGATAGAAAGACTTAGAGCCGCACAATCTCCTGAATTAGAGAGTGAATTGCAAAAGCTCCGAGAACAACTTCAAAATCAATCAGGAGAAGTACAAATTGATTTAAATCTCATTGACCCAAATCCTAATCAGCCTCGGCAGACAATTACACCAGAATTAATACAGGCAAAAGCACGACTACTTAAAAAACATGGGCAGATTTCAGCAGTAATCTTAGTACGGCAGAGTAATGGTCGTTACATACTGTTAGATGGGCAACTACGTACTGAAGGCGCAAAATTACTTGGTTGGAAATCTATTCGGGCTGTAGTAGTTTCAATGCCTGATGACTTAGATCAATCTGCACTGTTAACATTCCTTGGTTTTGAAGATTTGAACCCTTTAGATAAAGCTGAAGCAGTCTTCAAAGAAGTAACGAAGTCTCTTGAGTTAGAAATTGATGAAGTTTCTACAATATTGGGAACAGTAATTAAAAGAATAGAGAGAGATAACAACAGTAAAGAATTAGCAAAGTTAGTAAATTATAGTGCTGAGGAACAGGAACAAAGGCTAGAACTACTCAAGGTTACAGATATAGAAAAGAAGTTATTGTTAGTACTGTTAGAGCTAGGTTTAAATCCCAGTTCTGTAAAAGCTAATCTTATACCAATGCTGTACCTGCCTCTAGATTTGAAACAGGCTATTCGGCAACAGGGGCTTAAGGGCGCTCATGCTCTAGCCTTAGCAACACTTTCAGTTAAGGCATTAGACATATCGGAAAATCAAGCTACTGATGAACGAGTTACAGCAACTAATGAAGTTTTAAAGAAAAATCTTACTGTTCCAGAAACTCGTGAATTAATTAGACAAATTAAAACTAAATACTTGAAGTCTCAAAAACCAGATTTGAAGCAGCTAAAAGGCATACTTGAGAAAGTAAATGAAATATCATCAGATTTGCTATCAAAAAGTAGTAGTGAACAACTTCACCAGATGCGCTCTCTTTTACAACAAAAATTAGTAGAGATTGACAAAGTTATTGCTAGTACAAAATAACTAAATATCTTAGTTATGTTAGGAAACTTGTTTTAGAGCTGATTCGTAAACAAAAGCTTAAGATGCCATTCGCTTTACCATATAGCTTGAGGATGCCCTTAACAGCCTCAACCCCATGCTTAATGCAATCCCTAAGTATTTGAGCATAGTTTGTGATGAGAGAGCTTTCCCTGTTAAATTCTTCGCCATCGCTACTTGAGAATTGATTAACCACCGCTTCATAGGGATCGCCACAATTCACGCCATCCATTCCACACAATCGGAAGCAAATGCAATCAACTGGCCAAATTTATCCGATTTTACCTCCTCAAACTCTACTATCACCCCTCAACGCTCGTCACTTGTGAGGGTGCTGAGTATTACTTGTACCATCTCCATCCCGCACTCTACTCTCTGGGCTACTAATTGAGCATAATATTTAACTCGTTGCCACCACGTATTACTGAGTTGTTCATCTGTGTCCATACCCCCCAATTATTACTCTCACTGGACTTTGGACTAAAAGGCTAGAGAAAAGCAGTCAGCAGTAACACTGACTGCCGTAAAGTCAATGAAAGTAATCGATAAATCATTGACGTGATGATCCTGACACAACTAGAAAAATTCCGCCAAGCTATCTACGATTGTTTGGGGAAGGCCAAAGATGCAGTATTTGAATTGATGGATGCAGTATTAACATAACAAGTCCGAGTATCCCATCATTTGTAAGCTTGTCACAAAGCCCAGTATTTCGACGGCAATGGTCGAGCATTTATGCAGCACTGCATGATAGTCGTCCACCAAAAATGTTGCTGATGAAACTGCTAGTACAGGAGGTAGCGACGGATGAACAGCCATTTCTAGCAGGAGATCATAGTTTTTGGGCAAGACCAGAAGCGAAGACAGTAAAAGAAAGAACTTTTCATGGGGACAGAGCGGGAAGTATAGGCATCGGACAAAGTTACAGCACGTTAGCGTGGATACCAGAGGCAGATGGGAGTTGGGCATTACCGTTGAAACATGAACGGATAACCAGCTTTGAAACGCCAACAACTAAAGCCGCATTCCAACTAAAACTTGTAACCCGTGAGTTAGGCAAAAGACCACTTGCTGCTTATGACCGAGGCTACGGCAACGCCAAATTTGTCCAAGCTACGGAGAAGATTGACGCAGACCTGTTGTTGCGTTTAGCATCTAACCGATGTGTATGG